>JADLKF010000010.1 GCA_015657475.1 Lentimicrobiaceae bacterium
ATTTAGAAGTACGATAAGCAAGGAAGCTGAAAGAGCTCGTGCGAGACGCGTCTGAGAGTTATCATCCATCGGTATTCGGGCAATAGAAGCGCAGTTCCGCCATAGGCGGCGTCAATGTGCAGCCAGATGTTAAATTCACGACAGATTTCTGCAATTTCAGCCAGAGGGTCGATGGATGTAGTGCCGGTAGTTCCAAGGGTCGCTATTACGCAGCAGGGCTTAAGTCCAATTTCGAGATCATTGATGACGGCTTTGCGCAAAGCATCCGCATCCATTCGGAATTGCTCATCAACCCTGACTTTTACCAGGTGTTGCCGGCCAATTCCGGCAATTTTCACAGCTTTTTCGATAGAAGAGTGCGTTTCGGTGCTGCAATAAACGCGTAATCCTTCGTGTCCTGCAAAACCCGCTTCGTTAATCCTGAAATCGAAATATCTTTCGCGGGCGCTGAGGATAGCGGCAAGGGTTGAAGTGCTGGCTGTGTCCTGAATCACTCCGCTCCAGGTTGCCGGAAGGCCGGTCATTTGCTTCAGCCAGTCCATCACTCTTTCTTCGAGTTCGGCTGCTGCAGGTGACGTCTCCCAAATCATGCATTGCGCCCCAAGCGCAGCAGTGAGCATTTCACCCAGAATTGACGGGTAACTGCCGTTGGCCGGAAAATAGGCATAAAAATCAGGGCTTTGCCAGTGTGTGATGCCTGGAAGGATGATGTCACGAAAATCATTGAAAATGCTATCCATGCTCTCACTTTCTCCAGGCGGTAACAGCGGCAGTCTGGCGATAATCTCACCCGGCTGAACCTGCGATTTAACGGGAAATGACTCAATGTTTTCATAGTAATCGGCCATCCAGTCGGCAACCCTGTGAGCCCATTTTCTGAATTCAGCAGTTTCCATAACATGAAGATTTGATTCGTAAAGTTAAAAAAGTCCCCGTTGCCTTATTTCTTCAGCAAGCCTTTATTTCAGAACCTGGAGAGACAGGAGGCATTTTCGTGAACATTTACGTATTTTTGTTTTATGACTGCTGTAAAGGAAATTTGTTAACACAATAAAGTTACCATTTGCCATGAATGATAATAATGATTCAACTGCTTCCATCACCCGGCGTATTATACAGATAATCATAGGTTTATTGATTATCGCAGGGCTTTTTTATATGCTATGGCGATTCTCATTTCTCATAGTTTACATCCTTGTGGCTGCAGCAATTTCATTCATCGGGCAACCTATTGTGCGCTTTCTCGACAAGTTTCATATCCGGAAATTCAAAATACCGCACAGCATAAATACGGTCATAGCCCTGGTTTTCCTGCTGGCATGTTTTTCTTCGTTATTTGTGGTGTTCGTACCGCTCATCCTTCAGCAGGCTGACACCATTTCGCGTATCGACATCAACCAGCTCAGGAGCCAGCTCGAAGGACCGTTAGCAAATCTGCAAACGCAGCTTACTTCGCTGGGCATTATCCCTGAAGGCGAAACCATTGCCGGTTTCCTTACCGAAAAAGCTAAATCACTTGTCGACATTACAAGCCTTGGTAACCTCCTAAACGGGGTGCTGGGAGTAGCCGGCTCACTGTTTGTTGATATTTTCTCCATTCTTTTCATCGCGTTCTTTTTCATTAAGGACGAAAAACTATTCGGTAATATGGTGATGGCGGTTCCGCCGGAAAAGCACCTGAAAGCAACCGAGAAGGTGCTGAAAGACTCCAAGATGCTGCTGCACAGGTATTTTATCGGTGTAACGATTGAGATTTTCGGAGGCATGGCGCTCATAACTCTCGGGCTGCTGATACTGGGTGTGCCCAATGCCTTGCTGCTGGGCTTCTTTGGCGGGCTGATGAATATTATTCCATATGTTGGCCCTATACTGGGAACGGCGTTCGGGCTTATCCTGGGACTCACAGCCGCCATGGCCAGCGGCGACTTCACCTCATTGCTACCGCTGCTGCTAAAGATTGCCGGTGTTTTCATTGTAGTACATGAACTCGACACCTCTCTATTCCAGCCCTGGGTGTATTCAAGCAGTGTAAAAGCGCACCCGCTGGAGATATTTTTTGCCATCATCATTGGCGGAACACTTGGCGGCATCATCGGGATGCTGATTGCTGTACCCACTTACACGGTACTGCGTGTGATCGCCCGCGAATTTTTCAACAATTTCAGGGTGGTGAAAAAATTGACGGAAAAACTGGATACTGAGAAGAAAGGGTGATGAGGAGTAACTTTTGTAAAAAGCAGGTTTATCTTCCCAAAATGGGCAGATAACCATAATAAACGTGAACATATAAACATGTAAGCACAACCATAAACAACATGAAAGCATTATACTTAACAATAATAGTTTTCAGTTTCACCCTGACAACATTTTCTCAAATAGATAGTACCATTTATAGAATTTATGATTTCATAAATAGTATTGACCGAATCGAGACAAAAGCAGAAACATATCTAAAAGAAAATGGTTCCCCAAAATATTTATTAAAAGGAAAAGATGCATTGGATTTTGATCACAGACATTGTATGTTTCTTGATGGTAGTTTTTACTCTGATACAATATTTTGGAATGAAAATTTAAATCAAGAAGACAAAGAATATATGATTTCTCAAATACATGAATTAAAAAAGTTTAAATGGGAAAAAGACAGAGTCAAAAAAGACTTAAAGCTTATAACGAAAAGTGAAGTCAAAAAATACTCTAGAAATGCTATGAAACATTGGGAAGGAAAATCAGAAGTAAATGATTTTTCTTTTAAAATGCTGATTGGTTATTCAGCACCCGTATTTAACAAGAATCATAATCTTGCTTTGGTTTACTCATCTACATATTCTGGACCTTTATCAGCATCCTGGGAAATTGACATATATTTATTAAAAGATGGAAAATGGATTTATATTGGACATGACCCAAAAGGAATGTCATAGAAGAATTGCCGTGCCTAGCAGCACTTATATAGCATGCCGCACATCCAGGTAATCAAGACAAGAAATCGTATATTTGAACATCGTGAACATCAATAAACATAAAGGTACGAAAGCGGCACGCAACATATCTACAAACCGCCGTTAACCTTAATCTCCAGTTTCATCCTTTGCCCTCCTTTTCCACCATATCTTCCCTCTCCCGTTCCCTGTTTCGCCGCGGCAGGTGGTTCAACCTGCTTTTAAACGAAGGCAGCTACCTGCTGAGCATTTTGCTGAAACGGCCGGTAATGTCTGGGTTGCCTTGGTCGGCATCCATTGAGCCTACCACTGCCTGCAACCTCCGTTGCCCGGAATGCCCGTCGGGGTTGCGGAATTTTACCCGCCCCACCGGAAACCTGTCAATGGAGAACTTCAGCAAAATGATCGACGAACTGAGCCCGCACCTGGTTTATCTTACACTCTATTTCCAGGGAGAACCGCTCATTAACAGGCTATTTGCTGAAATGGTGAAGTACGCGAAAAAGCATAAAATCTATGTTGTCACCTCAACAAACAGCCATTTCCTGGACGAAGAAACGGCGTTGTCTCTTGTTAATTCAGGCCTCGACAGGCTAATCATATCCATCGACGGTACCGACCAAAAGATATATGAGCAGTACAGAAGGGGAGGCAATCTCAATACTGTTAAGCAGGGAATTCTGAACATCATCGCTGCCAGGAATAAAGCGGGTAAAAAGTATCCGGAAGTGGAACTTCAGTTCCTGGTGACCGGTTATAACGAACATCAAATACCTGAAATAAAAGCCTTTGCCTGTGAGGTGAAAGCCGATAAACTCAAAATTAAAAGCGCACAGCTGTATTCATTTGCTGATGGTAACCCGCTGATTCCTTCTGCCGAGAAGTACTCAAGATACAGGCGAATACCCAATGGTACCTGGCAGATAAAAAGCAGCTTGCCGAACCGTTGCCACAGGCTTTGGCGGGCTCCGGTCATTACCTGGGACGGGAACATGGTTCCATGTTGTTTCGATAAAGATGCTGAGCATGTATTGGGTAACCTGCTGGAAAAGCCTTTCCGGCAGATATGGGAAAGCCCGGAATACCGGGCTTTCAGGAAAAAAGTTTTTTCGGCAAGGAAAGAAATCGCAATCTGTACAAATTGCACCGAAGGTATGCGGTGAATCTTTTTAAACGGTCATAATATCCTTTTCCTTTGATTCTAGTGCTTTGTCTATCTTGCTGATATAAAGATCGGTAACATTCTGGATTTCTTTCTCCAGCACTTTTATCTCATCTTCGGGAACTCCTTCTTTTTCAAGTTTCTTGGCATCTTCCACTGCTGAACGGCGCATGTTTCGAACTGAAACCTTTGCATTTTCAGCTTCATTTTTTGCTTTTTTCACCAGTTCGCGCCGCCTTTCTTCGGTGAGCGGCGGCACGGCAATGCGTAACACCTCGCCGTTATTCTGCGGATTGAAACCCAGGTTGGCATCCATAATAGCTTTCGCAAGGGGTGAGAGCATATTTTTCTCCCAGGGCTGCACCACGATGAGGCGTGCATCGGGGGTATTGATATTCGAAACCTGCTCGATGGGTGTCATAGTACCATAATAGTCAACTCTCACTCCTTCAAGCATTTGCGGGCTGGCTTTACCCGTGCGGTATTTATGAAATTCCTTTTCGAGATGCTGAAGCGCGTTCATCATGCTTTCGCTCATCGCTTCAAGGATGAATTTCGATTCTTCTGTCATAAGTCTTTAGATTATTGCAATGCAAAAATAATTTCCTTTTTCAACTATGCAAAATGTGTTCCGAAAGGAAGTTACAGATTTATTCGCGCAATTCAGTTATTAACAAGAGTNACCTATATGCTCTCCCCGGATTATTTTAAGAAGGTTTCCCGGTTTATTTACGTCAAATACAATCACAGGCATGTTGTTTTCGCTGCAAAGTGTGAAAGCCGTGAGATCCATGATCGAAAGCCCCTTATCATAGGCATCGGAAAATGAAACAGACTCGAACTTCACTGCGGATGGGTCTTTCTCGGGATCTGCTGTATAAACTCCGTCGACGCGTGTTCCTTTGAGCAGAACGTCGGCATGAATTTCAACTGCACGAAGTGCAGCAGCAGTGTCTGTAGTGAAAAACGGATTCCCCGTTCCTCCCGCTATGATGCATACTTCACCATCCTCCAGACTTTTTATTGCCCTGGGAGCACTCACCCTTTCGGCAACAGGGTCAACAGCAACACCTGATAGCACCCTGGCTTTAATTCCGGAGTTTTGCAAAAAACCCTGCAATGCCAGGCTGTTGATCACCGTGGCCAGCATGCCCATGTAATCGCCCTGTGTACGGTCAATGCCGGTGTTGTTGCCTTTCAGGCCGCGGAAAATATTCCCGCCACCAAGAACCACAGCAACCTGAGCTCCAATTTCCATAGCTGCTTTGATCTCACCGGCATACATTTCGAGCATGGCTGTATCAAATCCATAGCCTGAGTTTCCGGCAAGCGATTCGCCACTGAGCTTGAGCAAAATTCTTTTATACTTCATAATCAATATGTTATTGAATGAGAGTTATTCCTATCAACGAGTCAAAAGTAATGCCTTTGTTTCTGTTACAGACCCGTTTTGCAGCCTGTAGAAATATGTGCCGGGTGTAAACTGCTCCAGGTTCAGGTTAACGAAATGTGTTCCTTTGAGGTAAATACCAGTTGCAATTGTACTGAGCTTCCTTCCGTAAAGATCATAAAGTTCAAGATCTATCTTCGCATCATTTGCAAGGGTGAAAGGAATAGTGGTTGCATCTGCCACAGGGTTAGGGAAGTTTTGCCCGAGGCTNNTTAAATCAACTGATTTTGCCGGCTGTGGCACATCCACCGCCAGGTCAAAGTAACCAAGAGTCATACACCAGCTATCGAGTGTCCCTGTATGGCTGATGACGCTGTCCTGAACCTTAAGTATCCAGTTGCCGCTGCAAAGCAGGTTATCAAAATTGCTAAGTGGCTGTTCCGGTTTGAATCTCCCGGTAAAAGGCGCTGTCCCCATCTTGATTGAAATCGAAGCCTCATCGTCGAAAATTGTACCAGTATAATTAGAATTGTTCCCACCGTTGCCGGAACTTAGTTCAACCTGGTTACCATTAGGTCCGACCAGAAANNAAATATTCAGGGTTTTGTCCATGGTATGCGAAATGTTCACTGTCACATCAATATCCTGCACACCTCCGTAAATCGTAACCGGTATTGTATCAAGTACATAACCCAGATCAGGAATGGATTTAGGTGTCGAACCGGAGCAGAATTCCTCTGTTTTTACAGGGGCAACAAAGTAATTGAACACTGTTGAAGGAGCCTGTGTTCCGGNGGGATTCATGCCCCGGCCTCCGTCAGGATATGTTCCCATGATGACACCCGCTGAATCCTGCATGGCAAAATAATAAGATACTACCGTTCCGGGTTGCTGGCCCGGCAGCTCGAAAGTAAATTGGTTCCCAATATGCAATACCGGCATAAGGTACTGGAAATCACTGTTGCCAGTTTTAAAATACAGCCTGGGACTATTTTCACCATCGGCAATCGATCGCGGTGTGTTGATAATGATCGTGGTTAATTTAGCTGCTGTATCGCTGCCTGAAGTCACCGGATCGTATTCAAACGAAAGCTTGCAACCCCAGCCAAGTGTAGCCAAACCTGCAACAGCCGCCTGAACCATCCTGTTAAAGAATGCAATATTAAGATTCGAAAATATATCCTGCTGTGTGTGGTAATATGCATTGAAATCGCCGGGATATTCCTCAATACCAAGGATGGCCGGGTAACCATTGTACCAAAACGAAGCATGGTCACTGGCTTCAATAGAGGTGTAATTCCAGTTAATTTCAGGCGTATAAATTCTCATGACATCCTGGTACTGACTGGTAAGAACAGAGGAGAGCGAATTGGTACCGATGGTCATTTTATAATCACCGTTCGAATCCCAGGCAATCATGTCATAATTGAGGACGCCAAGTATTTGTTCATTATTGAATTTGGCACTGTCTGAGTAAGCATGGCTTCCTACAAGACCTGTCTCTTCTTCGTCCCAGGCAGCAAAAACGAGTGTATACTCGCTTGGGTAAGGAGATAAGATGCGGGNCGCCTCCATCACTGCAACCACTCCGGAAGCATTGTCGTCAGCACCGGGGGCAATTGCATTGGAAGGCATATCATCATAATGGGCACAGATAATAAACTTTTTATCCGGGTATTTGGTGCCTGTTTTCCAGCCAAGAACATTTCTGCCGGTAGAGCTATAATCCTGGTAACGCGTTTCAAGCCCGAAACTTTCGAACTGCTCCCTGATGAATTGGGTAGCCTTGTTTTGTATATCGTTGAATTGGTAGTTGCGGGTTGTAATTGTTTGTGGCGCACCGTCAAGCGTTACCGCTGTATCTCCTGATAGTTGCCTTACCGTAAGGCTTACTGATGAAGGAGTTGATAAATAAATAAGAGAATCGATAACCGGGCTGTAGGCAATCTGAGCTTTAAGTCCTGAACAACAAAACGTTGAAAACAGAAATAAAGAAAAAGCAGTTCCTAATTGTTTTATCATTATCTTTTTTATTTGTTTGCTTTCAGTTTGCCTTAAGAGCTCAGGATAATATGAAACATCAATTAAAGCATTAATCCTCCTGACCGTGACAATTCTTGTATTTCTTGCCACTGCCGCAGGGGCAGGGGTCGTTTCGTCCGACTTTCTTTTCCACTTTAACCGGGCCGGTAACGGAATTTTCACTGGTTCTCTGGTTGATAACGTCGGTGCGTTCTTCACGCAGTCGTGAGTCGCTTCGGCGTGAAGGCATCTGGGCTTCACGAACCTGTTCGGGTTGCTGGATAGGAATGCTGGCACGCAGAATAAACGAGATTATATCCTTGTTCACCTTCTGCAGCATGGTTTTAAACAGGTTGAACGATTCAAATTTGTAAATCAGCAACGNGTCTTTTTGTTCATACGTTGCTGATTGCACACTCTGCCTCAGGTCGTCCATTTCGCGGAGTTGCTCTTTCCAGGCATCATCAATCACAGCAAGCGTTATTCCTTTTTCGATGGCCAGTATCACCTCCTTGCCTTTATCCTCATATGCTTTTTTCAGGCTTGGAGCCACCTGCATGGTTTTGATACCATCAGTAATCGGGATGGCAACATACAGGTAGCGAGGATTATTTTCATAAATGTCCCTGATTACCGGGTAGGTCTGCTCAGCGATCCGGGCTGATTTTTCCCGATATGATTTATACACAGAATCGAACAACAGGTGGGAGAGTTTATCCTTGTTTTCACCCAAGAACTCCTTCTCATTGAAAGGCANCTCAGCCGAGAACGTGGTTAGTAAATCGAGTTTAAAGTTTTCGAAATCTCCCTGATCCTGATTATCAACCACAACCGATTCTGCCAGGTCGTACATCATATTGCTGATATCCACGGCTAACCGTTCTCCATAGAGGGCATGGCGGCGCTTGCGGTATATTACTTCGCGCTGTGAGTTCATCACATCGTCATACTCGAGCAAACGCTTGCGGATTCCGAAGTTGTTTTCTTCAACCTTCTTCTGTGCCCTTTCAATGCTCTTGGTAATCATTGAATGCTGTATCTCTTCGCCTTCTTTCAATCCAAGCCGGTCCATTATACCTGCAATACGCTCGGAACCGAACATTCGCATAAGGTCGTCTTCAAGCGAAACAAAGAATTGTGAACTTCCCGGGTCACCCTGGCGGCCTGAACGTCCGCGCAACTGGCGGTCAACGCGACGTGATTCGTGCCTTTCGGTACCAATAATAGCTAAACCACCAGCATCCTTCACTCCCGGACCGAGTTTGATGTCCGTACCACGGCCAGCCATGTTGGTGGCGATGGTCACCGTACCGGCTTGCCCGGCTTCTGCAACAATCTGGGCTTCTTTCTGGTGAAGTTTGGCATTCAATACGTTATGCGGGATTCGGTCGCGGGTGAGCATGCGNNGGCTAAGCAACTCCGAGGTTTCAACCGATGTTGTACCAACCAGNNCAACCGGGCGTCCTTTGCTAACCAAATCCTTTATTTCGTTAATCACAGCATTGAACTTCTCACGTTTGGTTTTATAAACCAGATCTTCACGGTCATCGCGCACTACAGGCCGATTGGTCGGTATTACCACCACATCAAGTTTGTATATGTCCCAGAACTNCCCGGCCTCTGTTTCAGCAGTACCTGTCATGCCGGCTAGCTTTTTGTACATCCTGAAATAGTTCTGCAACGTTATGGTAGCATAGGTTTGCGTGGCAGCTTCCACTTTCACGTTTTCCTTGGCTTCGATAGCCTGATGCAATCCATCGCTGTAACGGCGTCCTTCCATGATGCGCCCGGTTTGCTCATCAACAATCTTTACTTTGTTGTCAATAAGCACATATTCAACATCCTTTTCGAAAAGGGCATAGGCTTTAAGCAACTGGTTTACAGTGTGAATACGATCGGATTTGACTGAATAATCGGCTAGTATGGAAGCCTTTTTCTCCATACGTTCCTTTTCCGGTAAAGAAGATCTTTCCAGGTCAGCCAGTTCGGCACCCACATNCGGCAGAATATAAAACTTTGGATCCTGGTATGACTTGGTAATCAGGTCAATACCTTTATCGGTAAGCTCTATCTGGTTATTTTTTTCGTCAATGGTAAAGAACAGCTCATCATCAATGATGTGCATGTTCTTCGACTGCTCCTGCATGTAAAAGTTCTCTGTTTTCAGCAGTATGGCTTTGATCCCGGGTTCACTCAGGAATTTAATCAGCGGATTGTATTTGGGTAAGCCNNCCCTGTGAGCACGCAAAAGCTGTTCGCCACCGCGCTTTTCATTTTCAGAATTTATTTTCCCGTCAGTACCCTGTTCAAGCAGTTTTTTTGACTCGGCCAGGAGTTTGTTTACCAGCGACCGCTGCTCATTGTAGAGTTTTGANNAAATTTCTGGTTTCAGCGCTTCAAATTCCTGGTTTTCTCCGCGTGGCGTGGGCCCTGANNAAATAATAAGGGGAGTACGGGCGTCATCAATCAAAACGGAGTCAACTTCATCTACGATCGCATAGTTATGTGGCCGTTGCACCAGTTCATCCGGATTTCGGGCCATATTGTCACGCAGGTAGTCGAAGCCGAATTCATTGTTGGTTCCGTAAGTGATATCAGCAAGATATGCTTTACGACGATCCTCGGAGTTGGGTTCATGCTTATCGATGCAGTCGACTGTAAGACCGTGGAATTCAAAGAGCATTCCCATCCACTCGGAGTCGCGTTTGGCAAGGTAATCATTTACTGTGACCACATGCACGCCTTTACCCGGNNAAAGGGCATTCAGGTAAACGGGAAGAGTAGCCACCAGTGTTTTACCTTCTCCTGTGGCCATTTCGGAAATTTTACCCTGGTGAAGCACAATACCACCGATAAGCTGCACATCGTAGTGCACCATGTCCCAGGCAATTATGTNTGCACCTGCCATCCACCGATTGTCCCAGTAAGCTTTGTCACCTGCTATGTTTATGCTGTCGCGGCGTGCAGCCAGGTCACGGTCGAATTGCTGGGCCGTGACTTCAACAGTCTCGTTTTCCTTAAAACGCCTGGCAGTATCCTTTACAACAGCAAAAGCAGTTGGAAGAATCTCCAAAAGTGCATCCTGGGTTTTGCTATACGATTCTTTCTCGAGGTTATCGATCTTTTTATAAAGTTCTTCCTTCTCCTCGATGTCCATTTCGTATTCACTGTCGATACGAAGCCGCAAAACAGCTATTTCACTCTCTTCCTGTTCAATGGCTTTGGTAATATATTCCCTGAATTCTACAGTCTTATGCCTGAGTTCGTCGTTGCTGAGTTTTACGATTTTTTCGTATTCCTGGTTTGCTTTTTGAACGAGAGGCAGGATCGCTTTGATATCGCGGTCACTTTTGGTACCTCCGGCAAACATCTTGAAAATATAATTGAGCATGGCTGTATATATATGACGGTGTACCGAACAAATACCGTACAACGATGTAGCAAAAGTAACTCAATTTATCGGATTTATGCTGACATAAAGGCTTAAAACAACTATCAGCAAAGGATTGAAGCGGATTTAATGACAAAAAAAGCAGAAATTCTATTGGCGTGTTTTTCTGACAGAATGGCTTAGATTGTTATCATGAGAAGCACGCAAAACAATATCTTAGAATAACGTTAAGTACAAATGCTTAATAATAACAGGGGCGGTTCATCTGACCGCCCCTTAATATCGTTTAATACTCGTCTTCATGAAAGAAGAAATCTTCTTTCGAGGGATAATCGGGCCACAAATCTTCGATGCTTTCGTATATCTCGCCTTCGTCTTCCAGCTCCTGCAGGTTTTCAACTACCTCCATTGGCGCCCCGGAGCGAACACAGTAGTCGAGAAGTTCATCCTTGGTAGCCGGCCAGGGAGCATCTTCAAGTTTCGAAGCTAATTCAAGTGTCCAATACATTATATGGTAAGGTTGTTAGGTTGTAATTTTTTGCAAAAATAACCTTAAAAAACAAAAAAGCAAGGAATACTGATTTTAAAATTAACAATATATCAATACGTTGAATTTCTGATGATTACAATTGCGTTTTAAGACAATTCGCAGTCTTTAATAAAATGACTTGTAAAAGTTGAACATCCTGACGACCCTGAAAAAGTTCAGTAACGCAAAACAACATTCCCCTTAGTCCATAAAGTATTGTTCAAAATTTTTAAAAAAAAGATACTCCGGCTGTAACAAATCAATTAATGAGTCCGTCTGACAATCGGAAATTAACAACAAATCAACAAAACATAATACATATCTTGTTATGAAAACTCTGAAAATCAGCCTCTTGTTAAGCTGCATTGTCCTGTTGAGCCACCCAATGATGCTTCTTGCGCAAAAAGGAAATGGCAACGTAGTAACTCAGGAACGTCAGGTCGCCCCGTTCAGCGCTATTGAAGCCGGATCGGCTGTTAACCTGCAATTATCGCAAGGCTCATCTCAATCAGTTAAAGTTGAAATTGATGAAAACCTGCTGGATCGTTTCGAAACAGATGTCAAAAACGGCGTCCTTACTATTAATGTCAATGGCGTGAAAAACGCTACTAAAATGAATGTCTATGTTACTGCAGTAACATTGAAAAGAATTGAAGCCAATGGTGCGGCAAATATAAACGGGCAAACTCCCCTGGCTTCGGATAACTTTACTTATGAAGGAACAGGTGCATCTAATGCAACCTTCGAGATTAAAGCCGGCGATTTTTCAATTAACCTGAGCGGCGCAGCAAAAGCCAATATAAATGCCGGCGTAAATACATTAACAACCGAAGTAAGCGGCGCTGGTGGCCTGACACTTACAGGCTCGGCAGCAAATCACGATCTTGAAGTGAGCGGCGCCGGCAATGTTAAGGCAATGGAACTTGTTACCGACGTTACGAATGCCGAGGTTTCGGGAGCCGGTAATGCAAAGGTGATGGCCAAACAGCAACTCAAAACGGATGTCTCAGGAGCCGGCCACCTTTCATATTTCGACAACGGCCAAATGAGAGAGATAAGCGCCCCCGATGAAAAAATCAGGTCACTCTCAGGTATGGAAAATATTAAGAGTGTAATTATTGAGGATGAAAACGGTGAAAAACAGGTGCTTTTCGAGGCAAAGGAAGGTGAAGACACAGTGAGTGTGAGAGTAGGACCAAACAAGGTTGTTGTAATCACCGATGATACTGTGAGGGTGAAACTTGGTAACAATGAAGTAGTTGTGAATGATGAAGGTGATGTGAAAGTAAAACGAGATAAAAAGAAGAACAAATTCAATGGCCACTGGACAGGACTTGAACTCGGTCTTAATGGTTACCTCACCCCTGATATGGACTTCAATTACCCTTCAGCCTATTCGGGCCTTGAACAAAACTATGTGAAATCAACCAATGTAAATCTGAACCTTCTTGAACAGAACTTCAACCTGATTAATAATAAACTCGGGCTTGTTACAGGTGTTGGTTTTACATGGAACAATTATCGCTTTGATGCCACCGAAACCAGGATGGAAAAACGCGATGGAATGATAGCTGTTTATCCTGACCAAAACACCGATATCAGGTATATAAAAAGCAAACTGGTCGTAAACTACCTCACGGTACCCCTGATGCTTGAATACCAGACCAATCCGCGTTCGAAATCCAACAGTTTTCACCTGGGAGCAGGTGTAGTCGGAGGTCTTCGCATCGGCTCACATACCAAGTACGTTTATGATGACGGAGGCAAACAGAAAGATAAAAATCCCGGCGACTTCTATCTAAATCCATTCAAGGTTGATGGTATTGTGAAAGTTGGCTGGGGTGTAATAAATCTATACGGAACATACTCGTTTTCACCACTCTTCCGCTCAGGAAAAGGCCCTGAACTGTATCCCTTCAGTATTGGCATCTGCATTACCGACCTTACTGACCTCTAATATAAATAACCCTCAAATTTCACATTATGCAGTAAATTTCAATTAACTTTCTCGTAACTGGTTTGTGTTTGACTGGCCGCCGGGTTCAATTCCCGGCGGTTTTTTTGTTTCATTGCTTTGTAGTATTTTTGCAATCTACATAATCTAAATGTCTATTATTTAGATAAATAGGCCAATCTGAAACAGAAAAACATCATAACATATGTCAGGACACAATAAATGGTCGACCATCAAGCGTAAGAAGGGTGCTTTGGATGCCAAGCGTTCAAAGATCTTCTCAAAGATTATCAAAGAAATTACAGTTGCTGTGAAAGAAAGCGGCCCTGATCCCAACAGCAATCCGCGCCTGCGGCTTGCCATTGCCAATGCCAAAGGCGCTAGTATGCCGAAAGATAACATTCAGCGTGCTATCAGCAAAGGCTCCGACAAAGACGCTGCATCATTTGTCGAAACCACCTACGAAGGTTATGCTAACGGCGGAATCGCCATTTTCCTCGAAGCTACAACTGATAATACACAACGCACCATTTCCAATGTTCGCTCATATTTTAATAAGTACGGCGGAAATCTTGGCACCAATGGTTCTCTCAGCTTTATTTTCGACCGGAAAGGTATTTTCACCGTTCCACTTGGCACGCTCAATCTCGACGACTTTGAAATGGAGATGATCGACGCTGGCGCCGAGGATATACAACTCGAAGATGGTATTCTTACGATAACTACGGCGATGGAAGATTTTGGCCCGGTAATGAGAAAGCTTGAAGAGATGCATGTGGAACCTGAAAGTGCTGAGTTGCAGAGAATCCCCAAAGACACCACCACACTTGATCTCGAATCAGCTAAGAAAGTGATGCGTCTTGTCGAAATTTTTGAAGAAGATGACGATATACAAGCCGTATACCACAACATGACAATCACTGATGAACTTATGGAAGCCCTTGACCAATAAGTTCCTGATCGAATAAAAATATCCGATGACAACGAAAGAGTCTGCCTGTTTTCACAGGCAGACTCTTTCGTATCAGGCAAATAATGGGTTATTTAGTAACTATTTCGAAAGTATCCTGGGCAATCACAAGTTCTTCGTTAGTAGGTACAACCATTGCAATCACCTTAGAATCATCTGTTGAGAGGATGGTTTCTTTACCACGAACTTTGGTGTTGCGCTCCTTGCTGAGATGCAGTCCCATGAACTCAAATCCTTTGAGGCATGCCTCCCTGGTTTCCCAACCGTTTTCACCAACCCCGCCGGTAAAAATCACCACATCTACTCCGCCCATGGCTGCTGCATAGGAACCAACATATTTCCTGATGTGGTAATGATAAATATCCAGAGCAGTTTTTGCCCGCTGGTTTCCTTCCTCTGCGGCTTTTTCAACATCGCGCATATCGCTCGAAACTCCTGACAGTCCAAGTATACCGCTATGTTTATTCAGTAAAGTATTTGTGAATGGAATGCTTGTCTCCTCTTTATCAGCAATGTAGAGCACAGCTCCGGCATCAATATCGCCGCAACGTGTTCCCATCACAAGGCCTTCAACTGGAGTCATCCCCATACTGGTATCCACTGATTTACCACCATCAATAGCGGCGATTGAAGCGCCATTGCCAAGGTGGCAACTGATGATCTTCAGGTCTTTGATATCCTTCCCAAGGATTTCGGCGGCGCGTTTCGAAACAAAACGGTGACTTGAACCATGGAAACCATAACGGCGAACCTTGTATTTTTCATAAAGTGAATAAGGGATGCCATAAAGAAAAGCATATTCAGGCATTGTCTGGTGGAAAGCAGTATCAAATACTCCTACCTGCGGAACCTGCGGCAACAGGTTTGTTATGGCATAAATACCTTCAAGGTTTGGTGGATTGTGAAGCGGAGCCAGATCAATACATTCTTCGAGGGCTTGGATCACTTCTGGTGAAATAGCAACTGAACCGTTGTATTTTTCACCGGCATGAACTACCCTGTGACCCACTGCACCTATTTCTGCAAGGTCAGCTATACTTCCGTACTCTTTATGGGTGAGTATTGCCAGCACATGCTCGATACCTGCCTGGTGGTCAAGTATTTCGCCTTCGAGTTTAAGTACTGTTCCGTCATTACGTGTATGTTTGATTGATGCCCCTTTGAGTCCTATTTTGTCCACAAGACCTTTTGCCGCCACATCGGCCGACGGCATATCAAAAAGCTGGTATTTTATGGATGAACTACCACAGTTCAACACTATTATTTTCATCGTATTTTCTATTAAATGTCTGATAATCTCTTATTTAAATTCAGGACAGGTAACTGAGAACCCAACCGTTTTGCCTGAGGCATCATACTTGTAAAAACCCTGCCCGGTTGATTTGCCGAGGTGATTGGCACGCACAAGCCTCTTGATTATTGGTGATGTTTTGTAATTGTGCTCACCAAATTCGTTGTAGAGGCCATCCATCCATTTCATTACTTTATCGAGGCCTACTCTGTCAGCAAGTTCGAAAGGGCCGAACATGAATCCAAGGTTTGATTTCATAGTTTCGTCAATATCGTGAATCGAAGCAATACCTTCCATGAGCATTTCGCAAGCCTCGTTGATCATGACTACGATCATGCGGGTGGTGATGTTGCCCGGAGATTCCTGCAGGCGTATAGGTTTCTTTTCGAGCATCCGCACAAAACGGCAGACGGTATCATAGGCTGTTTCAGAAGTTTTGGCACTGCGCACTACTTCAAGAACTTTCACTTTATCTGTAGGCGCCATGAAATGAAGGCCTACTGCCCTTTCAGGATAATGCAATCCTTCGGCCAGGTCAGAGATCATGAGAACCGCTGTATTGGACGTAATGATGGTGTCACGGCCAACATGTTCTTCAATTTTTTTGAAAACATCTTTCCGGAGTTCGAGGCTGGTACCGGGTTTCTTGGAGTTGATGGTTTCGATAACGATATCACAGTCGCTGAGTTCACGGTATTCACTTGAGCCTTTTATACGTGAAAGTATAAGTCGCTTTTCGCTGTTTGTCATGCCCCAGCGCCTGATTTCGTCATCAAGCATAGCCGTAATGCCGGCTAAGGCATCAGCCACATGATTGTCATCAACATCAATGCATACTACGTCGAAACCATGCTGGCTTATCGTTTTTGCAATCTGTTGGCCCATGGAACCACAACCGATGACACCCACCTTCTGAATAGTTCCGGTAGGCTGCTCCTGGCGGCTTAGGGTAAAATCTTCAAGCTTTGCAATTATCTCTGCCATTTGTAATGAGTTTGAATTATCCGGAGATCTCAAAAATCATTTCTCCGGTTATACTATTAGCTGATTATCAATTATTTAACCTAGATGTTCGAATTTCTTGCAAAGGTAGAATTTATTCAGGGAAAGAAGCATGTCTTTGTTAATTTTTTAACAGCCCCGGAATTGAAGACCTGCTGACTCTTCGGCCATAACTCGCTATTCTTTGTATTTTTGCATCAACAATTACACGAATGTCAGATTACCCGGTACGATATTTAACAGATCCGCATATTGCCGACACATCCGGATTTTATAATACGTATGTTCTGTATAACCGGATACATATTCAGTCCCAAATAACTCACTGAAAGCGCCGGGGAACAATACAATGCTGAATGATAGTCTCTTTGTACGTGAAACTGTTTCAATTTTCAGGCCGCACCAACTCCAGGCAATCAATAATAAACCTGTCCTCAGAAATGAGGTATCATCTGACTGGATAGTCGGGCTTTTAATACTTTGCCTTATGCTGATTGCTATCATCCAAGCATCGGTTCCACGAAGGCTTCAGCAGGTTTTCAGGTCAGTGGCGTTGCCTTACTATGTAAATCAGCTTGAGCGTGAAGGTGACCTGCTCAGCGAAAGGATGAGCCTGGCACTACTTTTTGTTTATAATTCGTCATTGGCATTGCTGCTTTATAAACTGGCAATTATTTATTCGCCTGGTTTGCTTATCAATGTGCATGGATTCTTTCTGTTTCTGGGCATTTTTGCAATCTTCATTGTGTTATCACTGATTAAAGCAGTGGTTGTGACATTCATTGGAAATGTATTTAAAACTACCAGGAGCGCACACGATTATCTGGTTAATAACATGATATTCAACATAGTAACAGGTTTATTGTTGTTTCCGGCAGTAATTTTCTGTATTTATATTGATGAGCCTGTCTATCTCTGGATAGCAGGATTTATTGTAGTTATATTATTGGTTTACAGATTTATAAGAAGTTTCATGATAGGATTATCTAATACGCGCTATTCAATATTCTATTTATTTTTATACCTTTGCACCCTCGAAATTTTACCGCTCCTACTACTACTCAAGACTGTTCAACAACTCTAGAAGTTACTGATCTACTGTTAGTTATTTAGTATCAACTTAAAAAACAGCTGCGAATTGAAAGTAAAAAATATACTTGTTTCGCAACCAGTACCGGTTGACCTGGAAAAATCCCCGTATGCCGATATTATCCGGAAGTACAACGTTAACATCGAATTTCGGAAGTTTTTCAAGATTGAAGGTGTTAGTGCCCGCGAGTTCCGTGATGAGAAAGTTTACATCAACGAGCATACCGCAGTGATTTTCAACAGCAAACATGCTGTTGACCACTTTTTCAGGATTGCTAAAGAGGTTCGCATCGACGTGCCTGAAACCATGAAATATTTCTGCATGTCGGAATCTATAGCATTCTACCTGCAAAAGTATGTGCAGTTCCGTAAACGGAAAATATTTCATGCTGACCAGGACATTTCTCAATTGCTCGACCTGATCAAGAAACACAAAACTGAGAAGTACCTGATCCCTTGCTCAAACACATATAATCCGGAACTCACAGCGCTGCTCGACTCAGCAAAAATGGAATACAAAACAGCTGTACTCTATCGCACTGTTCCCGACGAATTGAGAAATGAAGTCGATCCTTCGAAGTTTGATATGATGGTTTTCTTCAGCCCACAGGGAATTAAATCATTATTCTTTAACTGGCCTGAATTTAGCCAGGGGGAAAAGATTATCGGCACTTTCGGGACTACCACTACTACTGCAGCAATCGAAGTTGGCCTGGTTGTTAACATTCCTGCACCTACAGCATCAGCCCCGTCAATGGCTATGGCCATCGACCAGTACCTTGCCAAAAATTGCAAAAAGTAAACCCTGATTATTCGAAAATATTGAAGCAGCCGGTTAACTTCCGGCTGTTTTCTTTTATGATGGACTGAATATGAGAACCCAGAATGATCGCAAAATCCACTTATCATTTGTTCATTACCTTTGCCCCACAAAATATGAACGCTGAAACAAAATATTCGTTCGGAAAAAAGGAGAAACTGACCGGCAGGAATCTTACCGCGCAATTGTTTGCTGAGGGAAATTCCTTCTTCGTTCCGCCGGTCAGAGTACTTTGGCTTGATACTGCTCATGACGGATCGGCTCCTGTACAACTTCTTATCTCTGTGCCTCGCCGTTTATTTAAAAGGGCCGTCGACCGAAACAGGATCAGGCGTTTAATGAGAGAAGCTTACAGGCTGAATAAACATAAGCTGTACACAACCTTAGAAAAACAAGGATCACAATGCTCGATTGCACTGGTAATGACGGGTAGATCCATCCCCGATTTTAATGAAATTGAGCGGATAATAATCCTAATTTTGCAGCGTTTACAACTTGAACATGAAAAAATTGCCGGCAAAAATACTGATAGGGCTNNGATTAAATTCTACCAGTATGCTATATCTCCGTACCTGCCGCCTTCGTGCCGTTATACACCTACCTGTTCGGCTTACGGTGTTGAAGCCATAAGGAAATACGGCGCATTAAAAGGCGGCTGGCTCACCCTGAAAAGGCTGGCATCATGCCACCCCTGGGGTGGAAGCGGTTACGATCCGGTACCCTAAAATCATTGACCTTAAATTTCAACTTGATGAAAAAATTAACCCAAAGAATAATTTCACTCTTTATCCTGCTGATTACTGTTGCTCCGTTCACCGGCATAAAAGCCCAGCAATCACAGGAATTTGAGATTTCCAAAAATCTTGACATTTTTGTTACACTTTATAAAGAACTGAACACCAACTATGTTGATGACATCAATGCTTCGGAGTTGATGCAGACCGGCATCGATGCGATGCTTGATGACCTCGACCCTTACACCGTTTATATCCCTGAAGCTGAAATAGAGGATTACCGCTTTATGACGACTGGCGAATACGGAGGGATCGGTTCCCTTATTCATCAGCAGAACGGTAAGGTGGTTATATCTGAACCCTACGAAAATTCTCCCGCACAAAAAGCCGGGCTTCGCGCCGGTGACCGCATTCTGAAGGTCAATGACAAAACGACCGATGGCAAATCAGTTGATGAAGTCAGCAGCATCCTTAAAGGCCAGCCCGGAACTCCCCTCAAGCTGGAAATCGAGAGGTCAGGCAACGACAAACCGCTGATATTTAATATTACACGCGAAAAGATTGTGCTCGATGCAGTTCCCTATTATGGTATGCTCAACGACCAGATTGGTTATATAAAACTTACCAGCTTTACTCAAACTGCTTCTGCCGAAGTTAAAAAAGCCTTGCTCAGTCTCAAACAGAACTCCGGAATGAAGGGCCTCGTGCTCGACCTGCGCGACAATGGCGGCGGGCTGCTCACCGAAGCTGTGAATATTGTGAACCTTTTCGTAAATAAAGGCGAACTCGTTGTCAGTACCAAGGGCAAGCAAATGGACAAAAACAAAACCTACCGCACCACGCTTGACCCTGTGGATGCAAATATCCCGCTGGTGGTCATGGTGAATGGTGCCACTGCATCAGCCTCAGAAATTGTGAGCGGGGCGCTTCAGGACCTTGACCGGGCTGTGATTGTAGGCCGTAATACTTATGGTAAAGGGCTGGTTCAGAATATTTTCCCTCTCACTTATAACACGCAGGTAAAAATAACGGTTGCCAAATACTATATACCCAGCGGAAGATGTATACAGGCAATTGATTATGCTCATAAGGACGGTAACGGTATTGCCGGGCATATCCCTGATTCGCTCATTACCGCTTACAAAACACAGCATGGTCGAATAGTGTATGATGGCAAAGGCATTGCCCCTGATATTGATCTTGACACAACGCGTTTCAGCGCAATAGCTTATAACCTGTTTGCCAAATATCTGATCTTTGATTTTGCAACGAAATTTGCCTCCGAAAATTCACAAATCTCACCTGCAGCAAAATTCGAAATCACAGATGATATCTATAATGATTTCAAAAAGTTCGTGTCGCAAAAAGGATTTGAATTCACTACTGTTGCTGATAAAAACCTTGCCGACCTTAAAACATCGGCTGAAGCAGAAGGCTGTTGGGAGGATATCAAACCTGACTTTGATGATTTGAAGGCAAAAATTGATAAGCACAAAGCGGAAGATATCGACAACAACCGTAATGAAATTTCTCAATTGCTCAAACTCGAGATTGTCAGCCGCTATTATTACCAAAAAGGCCGAATTGAATCTTCGCTTAATATCGACAAGGATGTTCTGCAATCAATCAAAGTGATTAATGATCAGCCGACCTATACCGCCATTCTTGATGGCAGTTATGTTAAACAGGCCAGGCAACCTTCCGGGAAAAAGATCTGATACCAGGACTGGTCATGATTAGAATACTCAAACAGCAGATACCCCTGAATTTTAATACGCTCTACCATCTGTCCCTGTTTCTGCTGATGGGGTCAATTCCTCTTTCAAAATACACTACCAGCATGTCGCAGATGGGCCTTGCCGCCCTTTGGCTGTGGCATGGAGTAGATACTGATTATCTTCAAGGCATTAGCCTTAAAAATCTTCTGAACCCGGTGAAACTGGTTAAATTCATGGGTACCACCCTTAAAGAGATATGGATAGCATTTGTCAGGAAACTGAGAACATTCTTCAGCAATAAACCTGCACTGGTCATTGCATCAATGTACCTTATGCTTATTGCCGGCCTTCTTTGGACTACCGACATGCATTATGCATTGAAGGATCTTCGTACAAAATTACCGCTGCTTATACTTCCCCTGTTTCTTTGTACCGGTCCCGAAGTCAATTCCCGTACCCTCAACTGGATGCTCACGGGTTTCGGGCTGGCACTGCTGGGAGGCACCATCTACAGGCTAATTCTGCTTTTAAGCCTGCCTGTTGCTGATTCACGAAATATATCCGCACATGTTTCGCATATCAGGTTTAGCCTCAACGTGGTGTTAGGTATTTTTTCCCTTATTTACATTGCCCGTAATCGATTCTTTCACAAAAACTGGATCAACTTTCTTCTTGTACTGATTGCCGCATGGCTACTTGCTTTCATGGTTTATATGCAATACGACACCGGCGTTGTGATTACAATCATTGTGACCATTTTCATAGCCTTTATAAGCGCATTCAGGCAATCGGGTCTTCGTTCACGCATCCTGTTGATCGTTGCTTCACTCATCATTTTGCTTGTTCCGGTTATATATGTTCTAAGTGTAATTCATGAATTCAAATCAGTAAAACCAGTCTATTTCCTCCAACTGGACCAACACACTCAGAATGGCAATCTTTATACACATGATACTACCAATTTTGTGGTTGAAAACGGCAAATATCCGGGGCTGTATATATGTGATAAAGAGTTGCGCAGTGGGTGGAATAAGAGGAGCAGCATACCTTTCGACAGCCTTGATAATAAAAAACAGTTATTGCGTAGCACACTTATTCGCTATATGGCGTCAAAGGGCCTCAGAAAGGATTCCATTGGGCTATGTGCTTTGAATTCGAAAGATATTGATGCTATTGAATCAGGTATTGCCAACTGCAAAAGCACAAGTGGTTTCAATATTAAAACGCAGATTTACAATTATTTGATTGCTTACCGTAATTACCGTTTGCTCGGGGACCCCAATGCTGGTACTCTGGTTCAGCGACTGGAGTACTGGCGGACGTCGCTGCTCATTTTTAGCAAACATCCGGTAATCGGAGTGGGTACCGGCGATCTGCCTGCAGCTTTTGATCAACAGTATGATGAAATGAAATCACCTCTGAAACCGGAATACCGGAAGCGTTCGCATAACCAGTACCTTTCGACACTTGTGGCTTTCGGCATTCTGGGATTTGCCTGGTTTATGTTTTCTCTGATATATCCGCCGGTAAAACTCAGGGCCTTCAGGCATTACTATTTTGTCGTCTTCTATTTGATTTCCATGATATCGATGGTCACTGAAGATACAATTGAAAGCCAGGAAGGAGTGACATTCTTTGTATTTTTCACATGCTTGTTCCTGCTGGCATGGCATGATGGTAAACAGAACAATGACAAACGGGCCGAGATTCAGGAAACAGGAAGCAGTTCTGTTGCATCCTGAAAGCAGCATGCATATTGTTACTGATTTCCTGCTATCTTTATAAACTCAAAATTGCCGGATATGAACTTGCTTCAGTTTGAGATAAAAGTTAAAGAATACAGTGACAAATCAGAAATGCCTGAAAATGACAGGGATTTGCTTGACAAAGCTGTTGACGCCACGGCCACTGCCTATGCACCTTATTCCACTTTCAATGTTGGAGCCGCGGTAAGACTGGCAGGAGGTAAAATATTCACCGGCAGTAACCAGGAAAATTCAGCTTACCCATCGGGCATTTGTGCCGAACGGGTAGCGATTTTCGCCGCCTCTTCGCAGCAACCCGGCGAAGCAATTGAAGCAATTGCCATCGCAGCACAAACCGACAGCTTCGAATTGCTCAACCCTGTGACTCCATGCGGCTCATGCAGGCAGGTAATGGCTGAATATCAAAACCTGTCAGGTAAGCCTATCCGTGTGATTATGAAGGGGATGACTAAAAAAATATGGGTCGTTGACGGCGTTGAAGATCTCCTGCCCCTGATGTTTCACGCCGACAGATTGAAAAACAGGTAATTCGCTTACCAAAAACACCACATTTCTCTATCATCCAGTTGCTGTGTTGATTTTGCTATAGCAGCATGCTATTAAATTACGAATCAGTTGATTCAACTAAATGAAAATATTCATTTTTGTCAGAAACTTTGAAAAAAAATTTACTTTTACTGCACCTAATCAAACCAAGGAGCAAACATGAGAAATTTTACTCTTCTAGTTATGGCTTTTATAATGGCACTTTTGTTGCCTGCTAAAGCACAGAATGTTCAAAGAAGTTATGTAGTAATTGAGATAGGAACCGGTACATGGTGTGTTTACTGTCCGGGAGCAGCCGGAGGTGCTGACCAGCTAGTTAACGAAGGGAAATCGGTTGCAGTCATCGAAAATCATAATGGTGACAGCTATGCGAATACTTATTCAAATGGACGTAACTCATATTATGGAATTAACAGTTTTCCTACAGCCAAGTTTGATGGCACATTGACTTATGGCGGAGGAATGGCATGCCCGACAGCAAATGTTTATTCCAGTTACCTGCCACTATACAACCAGCGGATGGCAGTAACCAGTCCATTGACGGTGTGCATTACAGGCACTAATGTTGGTAACAACTACACTGTAAATGTTGCGCTGAATAAAGTAGGCACAATTTCATCCAATGATTTGAAACTGCATCTTGTACTTACAGAATCTGATATCCCGGTTAGCTGGTTCTGTATGACCGACATTGATTTTGTGACCAGACTTATGGTTCCAGATCAAAATGGTACAACTGTTAGTTTTAATTCGGGTAATCTCCAGACCTATACACTTAATTTTGCTAAAGATGCCTCATGGGTAGCAGCAAACTGTGAACTGGTAGCATTTGTCCAGGACAATGCCACAAAAGAAATATTGAATGCCAATAAGGTTCCACTGACAAATATCCCGGTAAATCCTATTGGCTCAGTTGACTTTACTGCCGATGTTACATCAGGATGTTCTCCGGTGACTGTAACATTTACCAACCAATCGGTTGGGGCAACACAATACTACTGGTCATTCCCCGGTGGCACTCCGGCTACTTCTACCTTGCCTAATCCGGTAGTAACTTACAATGCGGCTGGTACTTTCGATGTAACTCTCATTGGATCTGACGGTTCATGTGCAGTTAATACAACCAAAACCTCCTTCATTAACATAACTAGTGCACCTGTAGCCCCCGGTTTACCACAAGGAGAAGGAAGCCTGTGCAATACATCACCTGTTCAAACCTATTCCACCGGGAGCGTTGCCAATGCAACATCTTACACATGGGATCTCACTCCTCCTGAATCAGGTGTTCTGACACCCAACGGTACTTCCTGCACTGTTGATTGGACTGATACATGGACAGGGACTGCACAACTAAAGGTTCAGGCATCGAACGACTGTGGNCCCGGACCCTGGTCAGCTGTTAAGAACGTGTTACTGAGCGAAAAACCCGGGCAATGCGCAACACCTTCCGGACCTCTCTCGCTATGCATGAATGCTGATGATACACAGTATACAACAGCTGGTGCTTCAAATGCTACTTACTATGTCTGGAGCCTTCAGCCTAATGATGCAGGGGTTATTATGCCTGACGGGCTTTCAGCCACAGTATTCTGGAATGATACCTTTACAGGCCAGGCTTCTATTAAAGCTAAAGGAATAAACGGAACATGTGAAGGTGATTATTCTGATATTCTTACAGTTACAGTTACTGCAAATCCGGTTGTCTTTAACACCACTGGCGGCGGAACATACTGTGCCCAGGGAGGGTCCGGCGTTCCTGTTGGTCTTGATGGTTCGCAAACCGATGCCACATATACACTTTTTGCAGACGGAACCCTGGTAACACAACTTTCGGGCACCGGGGCAGCTCTGAATTTCGGTAATGTAACCGCTGCAGGTTCATATACTATAACTGCAGAAAATACATCCTCCGGTTGTTCGATTAATATGCAGGGGGTTGCAACAGTTACAACTGATCCGCAGGAGCCGCTTGCACCTGCTGATCCCTCAGGCCCTTCGGTGGTTTATATCACTTCCACTCCTACCAGCGACTACAGCACTAGCGGAGGAACATATGCAACTACCTACTCTTGGGAGCTTACTCCCGACAATGGCGGAAGCATTTCCGGAAACGGCCAGACTTGCACAGTTACATGGGACTTATCGAAACCAGGCAATTATACTGTTAAAGTTCAGGGAATAAATTCCTGTGGTGGAGGTTCATTCTCAAGTGAATTCCCTGTAACTGTTTACCAGGGTGTTGGTGTAGATGACCCGAAAGAATCAAAACCCATTTGGTTGAATCCCAACCCTGCCAACGATGTTGTAACAATTATTTCTTCGCACAGTTTGGTCGCCGATGTTACGATCATAAATTCTGTTGGCAAACAGGAAATCAAGCTCAGCAAAGTTTCTCTCGGTAATGGTTACAAACTGAATATCGCGAAGTTACTTCCCGGTATTTATTATGTACATGTAAGTAATCAGGAAATCAGCCAGACGCTGAAACTCGTTGTGAAATAATTAATTACGGTCTTATATTGCAAAAAAAGGATCCGGGTTAACCCGGATCCTTTTTTTTTGCAGTAAAGCGTATTATTGGTACTTCAAATATTAACTGTAAATCAGGATCCAAAAGTGAAGAAAAGGTTGGCGAAAAAATTCCAGACCGTTACAATGCCAATTGCAAACAGCTTGGCAACGTAAAAGTTCCATTTAAGCCTACCATTGAAAACCCAAATGACAAAAGTGCTGATTCCCAGACCCAGTACTGAAATAAAAAGAAATTTGCCATATTCGGTGAATACCTGCGGGTTGTGGCTGTGGAAAGTCCAGTAACGGTTGAGAAAATAATTGCTTGTGGCTGCCACAGTAAATCCGATAGCATTGGCCACATATTTCTGGACTTTGACAACTTCCTTAAATAACCATGTAAAGCTAAAATCGACAAAAACGCCCGAAAACCCTACAACACCAAATTTGAGAAATTTCAGCAATAATGCACGGTTGAAGAAACTAACCATCTGATTTCCCCCTACTATAACTGGACTATGATAACTTGTTTTTTACCTTCACGAATAATTTCGACTGACGTTACCTGGCCCGGCTTCAATTTGCTGAGGCGAGCCATATAATCATAAATGTTGGTAACGGATTGCCCGTCGAGGGAAACAATTTTGTCACCCTTTTTAAGGCCTGCTTTCTCAGCTGGTCCTCCTTTTCGCACTCCATCCACTCCCAGTCCTTCGTTTTCCGATGAAACCATGTCGGGTACGATACCAAGAGTAACCTTAAGATTTCTGCCATACCTGACACCCTGTTTTGATCCGGCTTCGCGGAATGTCAATGCCTCTTTACGGCCCGAAAGTTCCAGAGCAAGGTCATAAACCATTTCGAGAATTTCGACGGTTCCCGGGTAGTTAATTTTCCAGGCGTCATCAGAGGGTGTATGATAATCTTCATGTGCTCCCGATGTAAAATAGAACACAGGAATATTTTCAGAATAGAATGAAGCATGATCCGAAGGGCCATAGCCATCGGGAGATCGCCCGATTTTAAATGGCCTGTGCTGTCCCAACAAGCTAATGATCGTATCCGTTTCAACCGAAGTGCCTGTTCCTCCGATACTTATCGTATTTGTTTCAGTATTAAACCTTCCTATCATATCGAGGTTGATCATGGCTTTGATCTGGTTCAAGGGTACAGGGGGATTTTTCACAAACTCTTTTGATCCGAGCAAGCCCATCTCTTCACCTGCAAACGCTACCAGGATGACCGGCCGCCTAAGCAATTGCCTGTTGGCTGAAAGCTTCTGCGCCAGTTCAATAATACCAGCAGTTCCTGAGGCATTATCGTCGGCACCGTTGTGAACTGCAATGGTATCAGGCTGCCTTGAACCCGACCCGGGGCCGCCCATGCCAAGATGGTCATGGTGAGCACCGATAACTATATATTCTCCGGCCAGAAGCGGATCAGTGCCCGGTATCATACCCACGATGTTTGCTGTAGTGACCTCAAGCATCTCTATTTCGGCAGTTGCATCAAGTATCACTGGCATATACATTGGCGAAGGTTTGTGATTGGATTTGATGCGGTCAACCATTGAACCGATACTATCATTCATTGAGGAAAGCATGCGGTCGGCCACACCGCGGGTGATGTTGAGCACAAGGATACCAGCATTGGAGGGTGTCCTGTCGTACTGAACATGCATTAGAATGTCCTGTTTCTCAAGATCTTCGGGTGTGACAAATATCACACCGCGGGCACCTTTATCTTTCGCGGTAAGCGCTTTAACACGTTCGCTTTCAAAATCAATAAAAAGGCTTTGGGAATTGTCAGGTTCAGGATCGCCACGAAGTACCATGACCCATTTACCATTGACATCGATGCCGGCATAATCATTCCACCTGAGTGAGTCGAGGTTGATGTCAAAGCCGTAACCTGCAAAAACCACAGGTGCTTTCAAGTTTCCGTTGGTTGTAAATGATAACGGCGTAAAATCCTTTCCCATACCAGCAGTAAAGTCATCAAACTGCAGCCTGTTATTTTTACCCGGACGAACATCAGTCACCACTTTAAATTCCTGATGCCCATTGTTATACAGCATTTTTAATCCTGCTTCCGAAAACTTCCCGGCTATATAGTCTTCTGCCTGTTTGCCTCCCGGTGTGCCGGGATAGCGCCCGGCCAGAGAATCGGATGCAAGCAAACCTATATGATAACGAAGGTCATCGGCTGTTATCTCAGAATTTGATTGGGAATAAGCCTGAACCGCAAATAAAGCAATTAAGGCCAGTAATGTGAGTTTTAGTCTGATCATTATGAATTCGTTAAGCTATTCGACACCGCAAAAGTAGTTTTTTAGCCTGAAATAATTAAACCCGGCTGCTAACCTTCTGATAATTAACACAGGTTCAAGAGTTGAAATCATCCTCATGAGTGCAAGCCTTCCTGGCAGAATATTAACTATTTTTATTCTATCTTATTGATTTTCAATAGTGTTATATAAACTAATATGTTAATAATTTATATTATACCTCTGAAACAACGACTCATGATTATCAGACATTTGCAGCGACAATATATATGCAGGCCAAACTGACCATTCTTGTGTGTCACAAATTTCTGCCAGTCTAAACAACCGGCCTTGCCCTGCCCAAAAATTCAAAACCCCGCATGCCACGTCGGGGTTTTGTGCTTTATTAAAGGAAATGACATTGTTATCTATTTGAATTCCTTTTTCAAATCGGAAACCCATTCTTTCACTCGCCTGGTCGTGAGTTCAGGCTGGGTGTCCTCGTCAATTGCCAGTCCAATAAACTTTCCGTCCTTTTCGGCATTTGAGTAATAGAATTTATACCCTTGTGTGGAAGTATAACCTACAACATTTTGTTTGAAAGGAAGGCGGCAGAAAATAATGCCCATACCATCAACAAAACTTTCGGGGTATTCAACCTGGTCGCCCAGGCCAAAAATTGCAATCTTTTTATTTTCAAGCGGTGCTTCGGTCAACTGGTCGATAAAATTCTCCCAGTCAGAATGCATTTCACCAATGCCCCAGGCAGCCGTGCCCAGTACCAAAAAATCATATTTAGCAACATCTTCGGTAGTGGAGGAATTAACATTATGAATATCAGCGTTATTTTTCCCAAATTCTTCCATTATCTGTCGGGCTACTTTAGCAGTTCGCCCATTGTCCCTGCCTCCGAAAAAAATTCCAATTTGTGCCATATCAAGCCATTAAGTTAATTTTCACAACACAAAATTAGGCTTATCAGAAGAGAAATGAACTAACTAACAATTTTCTGCCTAATTTTGAACTGAAAATACAGTCGGTTTATGTTACTGAAACTTAAGAAACAGTTATTTAACCAGTTTGTTCTGCCGACATGTATTTTATTTATAATCGCTGGTGTTGTGTTCCTTGTTTTCTTCGATCTGGGTATTGCCGGTATTGCCTTAATTTTGGCCGCATTGGTGTTATTTCTTGCCGGATTGATACTGATTCCAAAAGTTTTAAGCCCGGTGAGCCTTGTAGAGAAGGCGGTTGATTCGCTCGAAAACGGTAACCAGAATTTGATATCAGAATCGGCTCCCTTAAAAGAAGAGCCGATTTTAATGTCGCTTGGCCGGATTTCAAAAAAAATAGAGATTCAGGAGAAGAAATTGCAGGAAGAAAAGCTGCGACGACTCCGTTCGGTAATTGATGGCCAGGATCAGGAGCGGCACCGCCTGGCACGTGAATTGCACGACAGTCTCGGCCAATCGCTCATTGCTGTAAGGCTTCAGCTTGAGTCGGCTGACAAACCCGGGATATCACAGGTAAGGGCAGCCGTGGATATGTCGAAAGGTATGATTGACCAGGCGATCGACGAAGTCCGTCGTATAAGCAATGCCTTGCAACCGGCAGCTTTAGATGAGTTCGGACTCGAAACTGCCTTGAGAACCAGGGTTGTTGAAATGGCTGCCATTGCCGGGATCGATTCTTCATTCACCTGCAACGGAAGTGTTGAAAGGCTTGAAAAAAAATCCAAAATATACCTCTACCGGATCGCACAGGAAGCTATTACAAATATTATCAAACATGCCAGGGCTACTAAAATGGAGGTGGAACTTAACCGCATCGACCAAAATGTAACCTTGAGGATTTCAGATAACGGTAAAGGATTTGTCATTGACCCCATCAGCTTTGCTCATCGCAATGGTATTCAGAATATGCGTGAAAGAGCATCGCTGCTGGCCGGAACATTTACTATTGAATCGGTTCCAAAAACAGGAACCAGAATAATTGTCACAATACCCTATAAGCGAAATGAAGGAGAAAATAAAAATTCTGCTGGTTGACGATCACCACCTGGTGCGAACAGGTATTGCCAACCTGCTTGCCGGTGAATCTGACCTTGAAATCATTGGTGAAGCCTCAAATGCAGGCGAAATGATTGACCTGCTGAAACAGCAGGAACCTGATCTGGCTGTACTTGACATCGCCTTGCCCGACATGTCGGGAATTGAACTTGCGCGGCAGATGGCCAAGGAATTTCCCAGGGTAAAAGTGGTATTCCTGTCAATGTACACCTCCGAGGAGTTTGTATTTAATGCCATTAATTCCGGTGCAAAAGGCTACCTGCCAAAGAACACATCCCGGTCGGAACTGCTGGAAGCCATCAGGGCTGTTGCAAAAGGTGAGGAGTACTTTGCTGAATCAATCAGCAACACCATCTTAAAAAGCTACATAAAAAAGGCAAAATCAGGTAACCTTGAGCAACTCCGTGATGAGAGCCTGTTATCAAAACGCGAACTCGAAGTGCTCAGGCTTTTTGCACAAGGACTTACTAACCAGGAAATTGCCGATAAACTCTTTATCAGCATTCGCACCGTTGAGTCACATAAAAATCATATAATGCAGCGGCTCGAACTCAAAACCACGGTCGACCTGATAAAGTTTGCCATTCGCAATAATTTGGTTACACTGTAAATCTCACATTATCACCCTTTAGTATTCCAGGCCATGAAAAAGCGCTGATAATCCTTTGTCTTCTCCTTCCTTTTGTGACAAGCGCCCAGCATCTGAATAAAAAAGGAACTGACCCCAAAAAACACAATGAGATTCTGCTGGGATATTGTAACCGTGAAGGTTTCAGTACCATCAACAGCAACTTCGATTCGGCTTATCGTGCTGAATATCTGATTTATAAACCTGATGAGTCAGTGTTACAGCAACTTAAACCAGCGCTGAAAGGTGTCACTATTAAGCTCGTGATGGGAACCTGGTGTGGTGACAGCAAAGAGTGGGTGCCACGGTTTTACAAAGTAATGGACCAGGCCGGATTTAACTACAAGAATTTGAAGCTGATAGCAGTTGACAGGGATAAAAAAGCAGGTACTCTCGACATTGCTGGGCTTAAAATTGAACGGGTCCCGACGTTCATTTTCTACAAAAAGAAGAAAGAACTCGGACGAATAATTGAGGTTCCTTATGATCTCATTGAAAAGGATATGCTGAAGATACTCAGCGGAAAATAAATCCGCAGCGCCATCCTACACAATACACTGTTTATGAAGGTTTTTGAAAAAATAAAAGATATTCAGCCGTACCTGGCTGCTCTTAAAGCCGAAGGTAAGTCAATCGGTTTTGTCCCCACGATGGGAGCATTGCATGATGGTCATCTTCAGCTTGTTAAAACGAGTGTATCGAAAAACGACATCACCGTTGTCAGCATATTTGTGAATCCCATCCAGTTTAACAATCCGGAGGATCTGGCTAAATATCCGCGTACCCTTGAAGCCGATGTAGATAAACTAGCCGGAGCAGGTTGCGATATTGTGTTTTCTCCATCGGAGAATGAAATGTACCCTGAGCCTGATAATACCGGGATGGAATTCGGCGGGTTGGAAAAAGTGATGGAAGGCCGCTTCCGCCCGGGTCATTTCCGCGGTGTAGGAATTGTGGTAAAGAGGCTTTTCGAGATCACAACCCCCGACCGGGCTTATTTCGGGGAAAAAGATTACCAGCAGCTTGCCATTATCAAATACATGGTGAAAAACCTGTCGATTCCGGTGGAAATTATTCCGTGCCCCATTGTTCGCGAAGCCGACGGATTAGCCATGAGTTCGCGCAATATGCGCCTCACACCTGAACATCGCGCTATGGCTCCTGAAATTTATAAAGCATTGCTCAGGGCAAAAGAAAATTATAGCTGGTTTATCCCTTCGGGGCTTGAGAAACTGGTCACCACAGAAATCGAACAAAACCCGGGATTGAAGGTTGAATATGCAACAGTAGCTGATTCTGTAACACTTCAGCCATTTGAAGACTGGATGGACACTGAACATGCTGTTCTTTGCGTTGCTGTTTTTGCAGGAAATGTCAGGCTCATTGACAATATCATCCTGTATTGAAAGCCATTCCCGGAATAAGGCTGTTTTAATCAGTATTCAGACCGCACTGTTCTCTTCATAACAGGATATGATACTGATATCATGATACTTATGACACTTCACGCGAAAGCACTATTTCTTTGTAATTTTGCAGCATGATGAATATCGAAATTTTAAAATCAAAAATACACCGGGCAACAATCACCCAGGCCAACCTGAATTATATCGGGTCAATCAGTATTGACGAAAACCTTATGGATGCAGCCAATCTCATTGAGTTTGAGAAAGTGCAGGTTGTAAACATCAATAATGGCGAACGCCTCGAAACATATGTGATAAAAGGTGAGCGTGGTTCAGGAGTAATTTCACTCAATGGCGCTGCGGCACGTAAAGCAGCCATTGGCGACCTGGTTATTATAGCTGCATTTGCCCGTATGGACTTTGAAGAAGCTAAAAAGTTCAGGCCTTCAATAGTTTTTCCCGATGCCAACAATCAAATCCATTAAACTATCTTGAACAATAAAATAAAAAACGTTGCCCGGTTCATGCTTTTTCTGGGCATTGGTATTTTCTTTATCTGGCTTTTCCTCCACAACTTAACATCCCAGCAAAAAAAGGAGATATTCCTTTCGTTTGGCGACGCCAATTACTGGATTATCGGATTTGCCATTATTTTGGGTTTGTTATCTCATTTTACAAGGGCAATCCGGTGGAAAATGCTCCTGAAGCCTATGGGTTATGAAACCGGCAACCGCAATACCTTTTTTGCAGTAATGATCGGTTATATTGCCAACCTGGCACTTCCACGACTGGGTGAAGTGAGCCGTTGTACCATCCTGAGCCGTTATGAGAATGTGCCTTTCAATAAGTCATTCGGCACAGTTGTTACAGAGCGCGGAATTGACCTGCTTGTATTCCTGATTCTCTTTTTTGTGAACCTCGCCCTGCAGTTCGACAAACTCTATTCTTACATCGACCAGAAGATTTATCAGCCGCTCGAAGCAAAGTTCCATCTCTCATTCAGCCTGGCAGGATCGTTTACAAACATTCTCCTGCTCGCGTTGGTCATACTTGCCATCCTGTTCTTTGTTTTTCGTAAGAAACTGCTCAAGATCAAGATTATAAATAAACTGTGGAATATTGCCAGGGGATTCCTGGAAGGCATGAAGTCAATCATTCACATGGAAAAGCCCTGGTTATTTGTGTTTTATTCGGTCGTGATCTGGGGTTTATACTGGCTGATGGCTTACCTTGTGTATTTCAGCCTGCCTGAAACCAGCCACCTGGGACCCGATGCCGGCCTTGCAACCCTGGTATTCGGAACCATCGGCATCATGCTGGTACAGGGTGGCATCGGCATTTATCCTGCCATAGTTGCCGAAACACTGCTGCTTTACGGAATCACGAGTACAAAAGGTTATGCCCTCGGCTGGCTTATCTGGAGCTCACAAACACTCACCATCATATTGCTTGGAGTGCTTTCGTTTATTCTTCTTCCCATTTACAATAAAAAGAAGAGTTATGAAAAAGCTGGAGTTAATTAAATCGAAAATCTATTCGCGCGACAGCGTTGAATTTGCCCGCAGACTCGCGATCATGCGCTTCAAAAGCAAAAAGATCGTTTTCACGAACGGTTGTTTCGATATCCTGCACCTGGGACATATTGATTACCTGGCCAAAGCCGCAGGACAGGGTGATATCCTGATTGTGGGGCTTAACACCGACGAATCGGTTCGCAGGATCAAGGGCGGTAACCGTCCGATACAGGACGAAATATCACGGGCCATGATACTCGCCTCGTTGCGGTTTGTTGATTTTGTGGTCTTCTTCGGTGAGGACACCCCTTACGAACTCATCAAAACAATCCAGCCTCATGTGCTGGTAAAAGGCGCCGACTACAAGCCTGAGGAAATAGTGGGCTATGATATTGTAAAAGCCCGCAAAGGAAAAGTGGTGACGATCGATTATCTCGAAGGGTTTTCTACAACGGCAATTGAGAAGAAGATTCTAGGCTCCGATTAACTTTGATTTTTCATTCCGGAACCGTTCTTTTTACAGGACTCTACTTTATTTTTATCTCCGAAATTGCCATTCCCGGTGATTTTCTACTTTTACCCCATGGCAAAGATTAAAACAACCTTTTTCTGCCAAAACTGCGGAGCCCAGTCGCCAAAATGGATGGGCCGCTGCAGCTCATGCGGCGAGTGGAACACGATGGTGGAAGAGGTGATTCAGCATGGCGATGGCGGTGCCAAAAGCAGCGGTAACTTCAAGATAACCGAAAATAAGCCAAAACAACTCCATGAAATCGCCCAGGGCAATGAAGAACGCACGGTAACCGGAAACGGCGAACTGGACCGCGTACTGGGCGGCGGCCTTGTCGACGGTTCACTGATCCTGGTCGGTGGCGAGCCGGGTATCGGCAAATCAACACTCATGCTTCAAGTTGCCCTGCAAATCAAAGGCAGGAAAGTGCTCTACATTTCGGGCGAGGAGAGTGAGCAGCAAATACGCATGAGGGCCGAACGGATTGGCTACAAAGAACCTGATTGCTACATCCTTACCGAAACAAATACCCAATCGATATTTCAGCACCTCGAAGCATTGCAGCCCGGACTGGTGATCATCGATTCCATTCAGACTCTGCAAACCAACATCATCGAATCAACGGCAGGCAGTATATCGCAAATCCGTGAAACTGCCGCCGAAATGCAGCGTTTTGCCAAAACCACGGGAGTCCCTGTTTTTCTGGTCGGTCATATCACCAAAGACGGGAACCTGGCGGGACCAAAAATACTGGAGCACATGGTGGATACGGTATTGCAGTTCGAGGGCGACCGCAATTACGGCTACCGTATACTCCGTGCCGTGAAAAACCGTTTTGGCTCGGCCTCCGAACTGGGCATTTTCGAAATGCGCGACACCGGCCTGCGCGAAGTTTCCAACCCTTCCGAAATCCTGCTTTCGCAGCGCGACGAAGAAGTAAGCGGCGTAGCCATTGCTTCCACTATCGAAGGATTGCGGCCAATTCTTATTGAAACCCAGGCACTTGTGAGCACGGCAGCCTATGGAACCCCGCAACGCTCGGCAACAGGTTTCGACATCAGGAGACTGAATATGCTGCTGGCGGTCCTTGAAAAACGCAGTGGATTCAGGCTCGGAGCCAAAGATGTTTTCCTGAATATCGCCGGCGGCATCCGTGTTGATGACCCCGCGATTGACCTGGCAGTGATTGCTGCTGTGCTTTCGTCAAACGGTGATATCCCCGTCGATTCCAAGACATGCTTTGCCGGCGAAGTGGGCCTTTCAGGCGAAATACGGCCGGTAAGCCGCATAGAACAGCGCATCGCTGAAGCTGAAAAGCTTGGTTATGAAACCATTGTGATTTCGAAATACAACTCCAAAACTTCGAAACCTGCCGGAAAGAATATCAAAGTGGTTACAGTTGGCAAGGTGGAAGAAGTTTTCAGGCTACTTTTCAAATAACACATATCAAACATCATAAATGAAAAAATCATCATCTCGTTGATTAGAAGGATTTAATGATTGATTTTACCATGCATTTGAAAATAATTAATCTTGTTTACAACCTATCAATCATCTAAAATCCCTTTAATACTGATTTATTCCAGATCTGCAGGTTATTGTTCAAATTGTAATTCCTATGGTAAAAAAAGTCCTCGTTCTTATTGTAGCAGTTTCTATCTTAAGGATTATCTCTGGCTGCGGCGATTGTCCTGATGATCCGGTGTATTTTGAATTCGACGGTCTTTCAATATCAAATCTTGATAATTCTGGCGCCTGGAGTCAGGTTGCTACCTCTGATACAATGTTTAACGAAGCTGTAGCCTTCGGTATAAGCATCACTGGTTATATTGGGCCCGAAAGATTTAAGTCATCATTACTAAATAGCAGCGGCTTTTCTTCATGTTATGCATTCGGCAGCGAATGCCCTGAGATACTTAAGCCTCTTCATCAGCTTACAGCAATAAACATAACCACGCTTTTCCCGATAGATAGCGCTACTCCGGCAAACAGCCATGTCAGCAACCTGTTTGTAGCTTCAGATGCTTCTTACGGAAATCTTTATCAATCTCTCACTTCGCTGATTGAGGATATAAAGGACAAAACATATTCTGATATTTCTGAAGAAGCGTTTAACATCTATCTCAAATCCAAAGTATTAAACGATAAAGCCAGGTTTATCATTTCTATGAGGTTAGATAATGACAGCATCATCAGTGATACCACAAACACAATCTATATCAAGACCGGTAAATAGCTTACAATAATGAATAACACACTGTCACAAATTCAAATATTTTTATTTATCCTCTTTCCTGCTATCATTATGGCACAGGAAAATGAGCGCTTTAGAACCTCTTTTTATTTTGGTGTACGTGAAATAGCGAAAGACAGTATGCCTGATAAAAACAATATCGATTTCATGAATTATATACATACCGGCAGTGGCTCTTTTGACGAACAGTACGCAGGAATTGGCATGCAATTCAAACTCAACCGTCAATGGGAGTTCGAGGTGAAAGTCTCTGTTTTATCGGATCTTGTGCCAAGTCATTTCGACCTGAATTCGACTCTTTTATTTTCAAAATATCTGGGCCTTAATCTCGGTCTTTTTACCTATCCTGTATACATTGAGAATTACAATTTCTACCACATTAACAATACTACCGGATATATCGGCGATATCAATTCGAATTTCAGGCAACGCATCATCCATGAATGGGGCATAAAATCTGGTGCTTCATTCAAACTGGACCAAAAGCGGTTTCATGGGTTGTTGAATGCAAATGTTGGTATGACTTCCTTTAGTCGGTTCAATGAAAGTATCGCTCAGAAAAAGAACAACGCAAACCTTCGCAGAGAATTCAGGTATGCCACCCACTTTTCGAGGGCTCTATTTTTTAATCCCGAAATTGAAGCGGGTTTTGATTGTTTTAAATTAGGAAACGCTATGTTCGGTGCCCAATTTAAGGCTAACCTGTTTTTTACCAGACAGGCAATTGATTATACACGAACAGTTTATTATTGGACGGAAGAAATGCCTGAAAAACAAAGGATTAAAAGTCCGGAGCATTCATTTTTAAAATATGATGCTGACCTGGGATTTTATTGCAGGTTCTGATGAATGTTAATGCAAAAAACAGGCTGCTTTGCTAAAGACTTCGCTGAATGCAGCATCCACTTTATCGGCAATTCCCTGTTCACCCACCGGGAATGGAATTTCATGTGAATAATCGAATGGAAAATCGATGACTTCAATGTTGCTTTTAATGGCTTCAAATGTGCCGTAAGCCGGAATCACCCTGTCATTTTTCAGCACAATAGCCGATATCTGGCTTTTCAGTTTCTCAAAAACGCTATCCCTGAACGACTTTAATTTCCCCGAAGCAAGCATGGCGGTGAATGCCATTCCCAGGCGGGTACTTTTCAGGTAATCGGCCAGACCCGGATGGGGATCGGCTTTGGTTCCCAGATCGTGGATATAATATTTGCGCAAGCTGTCGAAAGCTTTTTTGTCCATGATAAGCTTCGAGGTGCCATCCATCTGGTCGAAAAAGGCGCCTCCGCAAAACATGAAAAGCCTTGAATCGGTGAAATACTCGCCCGGGTTCGAAAGCATGATGATCTGAGCCAGGAAAGCCCCGATGGAGTATGCAAAGAGGTCAATGTTAGTTCCTTTCTCAAACAGAGGATGATTGCCTGTTACAATCTGCCTGACGAGTTTTTCTAGATCCTCCGCACTCTGCCGGCCTGAAGTGGCAAAACGTTGAGGATTGTCAGTCAGCCGGTTACTGAGAGCCAGGTTAGCAAACGACGCCCCGGGAACCTCGCCAAGATAACCGGATCGTTGTGTAAGCATTGTGGACATCAGCCTCGGGTTGCTCCAGGACTGGGGCGAACGGTTTATATGAAAAGCTATTGGAAACAAAATCACAGGGCTGCCCGTTTGTTCCGCCAGGTAGTAAGCCCATGTAAGATATTTCGTCCAGTTGCGTTCGTTCAATCCGTGCAACAGAATAATTGCCCTTGAATACCGGGCTTTCGTTCCCGGAAGGAAAACCGGGTAGGTAAACGACTGATTTTCAAAGATTCTTTCGTCGGGAAGCAGAAAAAGATCGTCGTAAGCCGAATTCCCGCGAATAGCAGAAAGCATCCCGCTATTGACTTCCGAAGTAAAAGAAAATGTCCGGCAGGAGATGTTGCTGCCTGTGAACATGACTTCATCCGCTGACAAGTCGAACTGTGTTCTCAGGCTTTGATATGTTGATGTATATTCCATTTTATAAGGCAATTGAAGCTGCAAAGTAACTTCAACGCGGGGAGCCTAGCCGGGAAAAGGGTTACAGCCGGATGCTATGGGACAAAACGGCATATTCAGGGGTGAAATTTACCATTGCGGGGTGAAATTTCTGGTTCTGAACCTCTGATTATTCAGAAAAACCACTTTATCGTTGGAAAGTCATAACTTTGAAATGAATTTTGATGTATGGAAATAGGCAGCCAGATACCACGATACCTCATCAACAAGAGGAACATTGTCACCCTCGTGATCTTCACGGCTGCATTTGCATTGGTATTTATCAACGTTTACGCTCCTTTCGGGGTGGATTTTTGGTTTCACGTTACCAAATGGCAGTTGCTTTTTTATTCAAGCCTGGTGATACTCACCGGTGTGCTGGTGATCGTATTGAGCCGGATTATCATGTACCATGTTGGCAAAAAGCGGAAAATCAGCTACGGATTGTATTTTGTTTGGGTGCTTGCCGAAATAGTCTTTATGTCGCTGTTTTACGCACTTTACGTGAAACTCATCCTTCATGATGTGCGCTATTTTCCTGATCTCTGGAAGGTTTCAATACAAAACACGGCCCTGATACTTCTTCTGCCTTATTCTGTTACCTGGCTTTATTTTTCATATACTGAAAAGAAGATGAAACTCGCTGAACTTTCGCAGGGACAGCCTGTTACCGATACTTCGAAACAAATGGTTCCCTTCAGCGACGAAAAAGGAGTGCTGCGTTTCTCGGTAAAACAGGAAAACCTGCTTTATATAGAAGCATCGGACAATTATGTAAACATTCACTACCTGAACGGGGAAAAGGTATCGCGCTTTATGCTGCGTAACTCGCTGAAAGCCATGGAAGATGCCTTCAAAGGAACCGATATTGTAAGATGCCACCGTTCGTATATGGTGAACTGCGAAAAGGTNAAAGTGATACGCCGCGAAAAAGACGGGGTGAGGCTTGAACTCGATGCGCCGACAACGATGGACCTGCCTGTTACAAAAACTTATGTAGCAACCGTGATCAGTGCATTCTCACACATCACACCACCAGGAGAATAGCCGGGGTCTCAGTATTCTTCCCAGCTTTCAACAGCAATTTCTTCCGGTTTCAGGTTGCAGACAGCATAAATAAATGCGCTGGCCAGCCGGGCATTGGTGATGAGCGGAATGTTGAAATCCACAGCCGATCGTCGTATTTCATAATCATTGTTTAGCTCTGTTTTCGAAAGGTTTTTCGGGATGTTGATTACCAGGTCGATCTTGCGGTCGCGCAGATAATCCAGTGTGTTGGGCTGCGAAGGATCGTCCGGCCAATACAACGTAGTGGTTTCCAGTCCGTTCTCATTCAGGAATTTAGCCGAACCGGGGGTTGCAAAAAGGTTGTAACCTTTCTCTGTCAGCATCCTGGCACTTTCGAGCAACTCAACTTTCGAACGGGCGTCACCGGTCGAGAGTAAAATGTTCTTTTGTGGTATCCTGTAACCAACTGACAGCATGGCCTTGAGCAACGCTTCATAATAGTTTTCACCTATGCAGCCTACCTCGCCGGTACTTGCCATTTCTACTCCCAGCACGGGGTCGGCAGCCTGCAGGCGGGAGAAGGAAAACTGCGAAGCCTTGATACCGACGTAATCGAGGTCGAAAGCCGATTTGTGCGGTTTCTCCACTGTTTTGCCCAACATGATCTGTGTTGCCAGTTCTATAAAATTGATTTTTAGCACTTTCGATACAAACGGGAAACTGCGCGAAGCCCTGAGGTTACATTCAATCACTTTGATGTCATTATCCTTTGCCAGGAACTGCATGTTGAAAGGCCCGCTGATGTTCAGCGCCCGGGCAATGTCGCGCGATATGCGCTTGATACGCCGTGCTGTTTCGAAATACATTTTCTGTGCCGGGAACACTATGGTGGCATCTCCTGAATGTACACCCGCAAATTCAATGTGTTCCGAGATGGCATACGCAACAATCTCTCCTTTGTCGGCAACGGCGTCAATCTCAATCTCTTTGGCACGCTGTAGAAACTCTGAGACCACTACGGGGAATTCCTTCGAAACCCTGGCTGCCAGTTTGAGGAAATAATCGAGTTCCTGTCGGTTGCTCACCACGTTCATGGCCGCACCGGAAAGAACATATGAGGGGCGAATCAAAACCGGGAAACCGACTTCGTCCACAAATTTGTAGATGTGTTCGATCTCACTCAACTCGCGCCAGCGAGGCTGGTCAATATCAAGTTCATCGAGCAGCGACGAGAACTTATGCCTGTTTTCGGCATTGTCGATGCTTTCGGGCGAAGTACCAAGAATGGGCACTCCCTGCCGGAACAATCTCATGGCCAGATTATTAGCTATCTGCCCACCGGTACTTACCACGACTCCCTTAGGTTGCTCCAGTTCGATGATGTCCATCGTTCGCTCAAACGATAACTCGTCGAAATAAAGGCGGTCGCAGGTATCATAGTCGGTACTTACAGTTTCGGGATTAAAGTTGATCATAATGCCCCGGTATCCTTCGTTTCGTGCTGTAGTAAGCGCGTTTACCGAACACCAGTCGAATTCCACTGAACTGCCAATCCTGTATGCTCCTGAACCTAAAACAATTACCGATCGCTGATCGTCTTCAGGAATTATATCGTGGGCTGATGCATTGTAAGTAAGGTAGAGGTAGTTTGTCTGGGCCGGGTATTCGGCGGCAAGCGTATCAATCTGCTTTATGTAAGGCATTATCCCAAGCACTTTTCGCTGACGTCGCACTTCAAGCATTTCCTGGTGGAGATTGCCTTTGTGTTTCAGCACGAAGCGGGCAAGCTGGAAATCGGAAAAACCCTTTTGTTTGGCAAGCTGTAACAGTTTCTCGGGAACGTCTTCAATCCTGTCAAACGTCATTAAATCAGTCATTACGTCGCATACTGATTTGAGTTTAACCAGGAACCAGAGGTCAATCTTGGTAAGCTCATGAATCTCCTCCACGGTGAGCCCGGCGGCAAAAGCGCTGGCTATGGAGTAGATACGCATGTCGGTAGGTTCGGAGAGTGCCTTACGGATATCAGGAAATTCAATATCGCTGTTGCCGACAAAACCGTGTGTCCCCTGCCCTACCATGCGCAATCCTTTTTGAATGGCTTCTTCGAAGGTGCGGCCGATGGCCATCACCTCGCCTACGCTTTTCATGCTTGAACCTATCTGTTTCGAAACGCCGATAAATTTATTCAGGTCCCAGCGGGGAATCTTCACCACTACATAGTCCAAAGCAGGTTCAAAAAAAGCAGTGGTTGTGCGTGTTACAGCATTCTTCAGTTCGTGAAGGCCATAACCCAGGGCCAGTTTGGCTGCCACGAATGCCAGCGGATAGCCGGTGGCTTTTGAAGCAAGTGCTGAAGACCTGGAAAGGCGTGCATTCACTTCTATTACACGGTAATCCTCGCTTTCGGGATCGAGGGCATACTGAACATTGCACTCTCCAACAATCCCGACATTTCTTACAATTTCAATCGAAAGCTGCCGTAATTTATGGTATTCGCGGTTTGTAAGTGTTTGCGACGGCGCCACCACGATGCTTTCACCGGTATGAATTCCAAGCGGGTCAAAGTTTTCCATGTTGCACACCGTGATGCAGTTGTCGAACCGGTCGCGAACTACTTCATATTCAACCTCTTTCCACCCTTTGAGAGATTCTTCAACCAATATCTGCGATGAATAGGAAAAAGCCTTTGTTGCCAGTTTCAGCAACTCATCTTCATTGTTGCAAAAACCGGAACCTTGTCCGCCAAGTGTAAACGCCGCCCTCACAATGATAGGGAAACCAAGCGTTTCGGAAGCTTTCAGCGCATCATCAATGGTGGTGACTGCAATGCTGCGGGGAGTCCTTATATTGATCCTCCTCAGGTTCTCGGCAAATATTTCGCGGTCTTCAGTATCAATGATCGCCTGGACTGGTGTGCCAAGGACTTTCACATTGTATTTTTCCAGGACGCCGGTTTTATAGAGTTCGATGCCGCAATTGAGGGCTGTTTGTCCGCCAAATGAAAGCAATATTCCGTCGGGCTTTTCTTTTTCTATCACCTTCTCAATGAAAAAAGGAGTCACCGGGAGGAAGTAAATATGATCGGCAACACCTTCGCTGGTTTGGACAGTGGCGATGTTGGGATTGATCAGCACTGTTTCAATGCCTTCTTCGCGCAATGCCTTCAGCGCCTGGGAACCACTGTAGTCAAATTCGCCGGCTTCACCTATTTTTAGGGCTCCCGAACCTAGTAAGAGGACTTTATTCATGTTATGTCGTTTAATCAATAAAAACCACTAAGACACCAAGCACACTGAGATACACTTAGTGCTATTTATCAGGGAGCAGTGCAAATCTTTCGGTAACTAATTTCAATGGCACATCCTACGATTTCGTATGAAAGCTCATTAACTAATTTCTTCGTGATCTTCATCGCTTTATTTCTAAAAAATTTTCTCCTTAGTGCCACTGAGTATCTAAGTGGTTTTTTTCTTCCCGCTTATCATTGCCAGAAAATCATCAAACAAATACTCTGTGTCGGTCGGCCCGCTGGATGCTTCGGGATGAAACTGTACTGAAAAAATGTTCTTTTTCCTGTTTCTCAGTCCTTCATTGGTCCCGTCGTTTAGGTTTACAAAGAATGGCTCCCACTCATTAGAGAGTGATTTGGAATCAATAGCAAAACCATGATTTTGCGAAGTGATGAAAGCTTTGTCGGTGCCAAATTGTAAAACGGGTTGATTATGGCTTCGGTGCCCGTATTTCAATTTATAAGTATCTGCCCCGGAAGCTAGTGCAAGCAACTGGTTGCCAAGGCATATGCCAAAAATTGGGATATCCTGCTTAAGCGAAGTTGCAAGGTTATTAATGGTTGTGTCGCACATTTTCGGATTGCCGGGGCCATTGCTTATGAATAGCCCGTCAAACTGCTCTTTCGAGTAGTCGTAATTCCAGGGAACCCTAATAACCGTAGTCCCACGTTTTACAAAGTGTCTGATAATGTTATACTTCACTCCGCAATCGATCAGCAGGACGCGTGTTGTCCCATCACCGTATGTCACCGGTTGTTTGCAGCTCACCTGGTCAACAAGGTTCATCTCGTTGGGATTAACAAAACTGATATCATCACTTTCAAAGACGATTTTGCCGAGCATGGCGCCTTTCTCACGGATTATTTTCGTCAAAGCCCTGGTATCGATACCGTAGAGTCCCGGAATTTCGAATTCTTTCAGCCAGTCGCCAAGGCTCTGTGCGGCGCTCCAGTGGCTATATTTCTCAGAATAATCAGAAACGATGAGCGCAGTGACCTGTATTTTCTCCGATTCGAAGAAATCGGGCAATCCGCTGGTTGTTGTGAGCCCGGGAACGCCGTAATTACCGATGAGCGGATAAGTAGCCACCAGAATTTGCCCTGCATACGACGGGTCGGTAAGGCTTTCAGGGTAGCCGGTCATGGAAGTGTTGAAAACCACTTCGCCGGCAACGGCTTTCTCATAACCAAACGATTTTCCGGTAAAGACAGTACCATCTTCGAGTATCAGGCGGGCGGTTTTTTCGTTATTCATCATTGCATTATTGATCAGTACATTTTATTAAAATCCGCTTACACGCATGTCTGTATACAATTCGGGATTGTCATCCACTGAACAACAATCCCTTATAAAAGTTTCAAAGCCAATAAAATACAATAGCAGGAATTGAACCCCGCAGCAACCGGAATTTCCGGTTAATCATTCCCGATGATCTGCAACAGTTCATCCAGTTTCGGGGTGAGAATGATTTCGGTACGACGGTTCTTTGCTTTATTGGCTGCGGTAGTATTGGGTTCAACCGGCAGATATTCGCTGCGGCCTGAAGATATCAGTCGTTTCGGATTGATCTTGCTGTTCGATGTCAAAATCTTCACAATTGCTGTGGCGCGCATAACACTCAAATCCCAGTTATCCTTCACCTGCCCTGTGCCATTGTAAGGTACATTATCGGTGTGGCCTTCGATGTTCACTGTTATGTCAGGGTTTTTCTCCAGCACTCCGGCAAGGTTTTTAAGTGCAGCCACACCATCGGGGCTGACATCCCATTTGCCGGAAGCAAAAAGCAGCTTTTCGTCCATTGATACATACACTTTACCATTCTTCGTGTAAACGCTTAAGCCCTTCCCTTCGAAACCCAGCAGTGCATCGGCCACAGCCTTGCGCATGGCTTTGGTGATGGAGTCGTTTCGATTGAGCGCTGCCTGCAGTTCCATAAGGCTATGGCTTTTGGCATCGAGTTCTGCCTGCAATTGTTTCAGGTTGTCTTCGCGTGTAAGCAGATCATCCTGGGCGCTTTTCAGATCGGCCATTATCCGCTCGGTTTCTTCAAGATTACCTTCGTTCTGGGCTTTCAACATGGCAAATGACTGGTCAAGGTCGCTGTAGTCGCCCTGCAGCACCCGGTATGCCGATCCCAGTTGTGCTGTATCCGTTTTCAGATCAGCATTTTCATTCTTCAGTTTCTGGTTCAGTGCCGTCAGTTCGTTAACGCTGGTGGTCAGTTCATCGACTCTTGCGGTAAGGCGGTCGTTTTCATCCTTACACCGTGTCGCCAGAGAATTGTACTTTTTCGTGGAAACACAGGAAGTGAATCCCGCGATAACGAGTGTCCCCACAATGATTATCAGGCTTTTCCTGTACATATCTTTAATATTGGTTGTAAAAAATGGTCGGTTAGTTTGTCAAATAGCTCTATTAATCAGGTGTGTCAATTTCCAAAAGAACAGGGCAGTGGTCAGAGTGTTTGGCCAGCGGAAGTATTGCAGCCCTTTTCAACTGTTTTTCAAGCGATTGTGTAACCATGTGGTAATCAATCCGCCAGCCGAGATTACGCGCCCTTGCACTGGCACGGTAGCTCCACCAGGTATATTGGTGCGGCTCCCGATTGAAATGACGGAAAGTATCGATGTAGCCATCACTGAGGAAGTTGCTCATCCATTCCCGTTCTTCGGGAAGGAAACCGCTGCTTGTGGCATTGCGCACCGGGTCGTGGATATCAATAGGCTTGTGGCAGATATTGTAATCGCCTGACATCACCAGGTATGGGCGCTTCTTCTTCAGTTCCATGATGTACTTTCTGAAGTAATCAAGCCACTGCATTTTAAAGTCCTGCCGTTCCTGGCCGGTAGTCCCTGACGGATGATAGACCGAAATCACCGAAAGACCATCAAGGTCAATTCTGAGAAAACGTCCTTCGTCGTCGTACAACTGGTTACCGATACCGTAAACTATGTTATCGGGCTTTATTTTTGTAAGAATTCCAACACCGCTGTATCCTTTCTTTTGTGCCGGATGCCAGTAATGATGAAACCCCAGATTCTCTATCTCCTTTACCGGAATATTTTCTTCCAGCGCTTTGATTTCCTGAAAGCAGACGATGTCGGGCGAAGTATCCTGAATCCATTTGAGAAGGCCTTTTTCGATGGCCGCACGGATTCCGTTCACGTTGTATGTGATTATCTTCATCGCCTGACTTTGAGTAATGGCAAATATACTGTGAATTAAAAAGCAGGAAGTCCCGCGTGTGGAACAAGTTATCAAAAGAAATCAACACCGGTAAGGTTCATCGGGTTTCAACCTGAAATTGGTTCGAAAATCTTCCGAAAGAACTACTCGTCAAAGATTTCACACATTCCGTTGCAACTTCCGCTACAGACGCCCAGGCACGGTTCAGTATGGATCATCACGATAGCATTCGGCAGTTTGGCTTTTATGCCGGCTGTAATTTCGTCGCAGATGTCGTGCGAATCTTTCACACTCATATCTGCCTTTACTACCAAATGAAATTCAATAAAGCGGTCAGATCCGGCTTTCCGTGTTTTTAGTTTATGAAAGCTTAGCACTTTCGGCCCCATTGCATCAATAATTTCCCTGATAAGGTTTTCCTCATCGAGTGGAAGGCTTGCATCGAGCAACCCCATCACACTTTCGGAAGTGAGTTCCCAGGCTGCTTTAAGGATAAGACCAGCAACCCCAAGAGCAATGACAGGGTCAACCCAGTGAAGGTTGAGTTCAGGAAAGAACAACCTGCCAAGCGTGTAAAGCAGGAGTCCACTGANAACACCTGCCGAGGTCCACACATCGGTACGAAGATGCCACCCGTCAGCCAACAGCGCCATGGAGTCGGTTTCGCGCCCGACTTTGAACAATTGCCGTGAAATAAAGAAATTGGCAATGGCCGAAACCGCCATTACAATAATACCCCAATAGGCCGTCTCGACCGGTTCGGGGAAGATAAGTTTCTTGATGGCTTCATAAATGATCCAGCCAGCAGCAACAAAAATGAGCAATCCTTCGATGGCTGCCGAGAGGTTTTCAAACTTTCCGTGTCCGAAGGTGTGCTTCTCATCGGCCGGTTTGCCCGAGGCTTTCACTGCAAACAGCGCTATAAGTGCTGCTATCAGATCGACACCTGAATGGATGGCTTCAGAGATCACCGAAACGGCCCCTATCATCAGTCCGACAACAAGTTTGAAAACAACGAGCAACGAATTTGACAATACGGAAAGTCTTGCGACCTGCCGTTTGCGTAATGCAGATTTCATGACGATAATTTTTCCGGGTTGAATAAGGCAGCAATGCCTGTTTTCGTGTATAGGACAAATTTAATGACTTCGTTGAAATTATAACCGTTTTTGTTATGACAACAAGAGGAAAGCTGAAAATTCATATTCATTATAAACAAACAAAAGCGGATTATTCTGACTATTTCCTAATTTTGGCATATGATGAACAGCACGCGGTTCTACCAAAAAATACACAGTTTCAGGCTCAGGTATATTTCACCCAGGGCATTCCTGATCTTTCTGAGCGTGATAACCGGTGCATTTGGCGGCCTGTCAGCTATCGTGCTGAAAAACGCTGTTTATTACCTTCACCACTGGCTTATTTCAGGTTTTAACACGAAGAATTTCAACCTGTTATACCTTGCTTATCCCATGATAGGCATACTGCTGACTTATCTTTTCGTAAAATATCTCGTTAAGGACAGCATTTCGCACGGCATCAGCAAAATACTGCGGTCAATCTCCAAAGAGCAGTCGATACTGAAGCCGCATAACATGTATACTTCCATCATAGCCAGTACGATTACGGTGGGTTTTGGCGGTTCGGTGGGGCTTGAAGCGCCCATTGTGCTTACGGGCTCTGCCATAGGCTCAAACCTCGGGCGTTTTCTGAGGCTCGATTACAAAACAGTTACGCTGCTTGTTGGCTGCGGTGCCGCAGGCGCAATTGCAGGCATCTTCAACGCTCCCATTGCTGCGGTATTGTTCGGGCTCGAAGTGCTGATGCTCGACCTTACCATGGCCAGTCTCATTCCACTGCTGCTTTCGGCCGCAACCGGCACTACACTCTCCTACTTCCTTATGGGCCGTGGGTTCCTGTTCAGTTTCACAGTTACCGATCCTTTTAAACTCGGGAATCTGCCCTTTTACCTGGTATTAGGTGCTTTCACAGGACTGGTTTCAGTATATTTCACGAAGGCAAATTTTTCACTTGAGACACGATTTGCCAAAATCGGCAGCAAAACCCTTCGCATGATTGCAGGAGGAATGATCACCAGCCTGCTGATTTTCCTGTTTCCTCCGCTCTACGGCGAAGGTTATGCCACACTGAATGCATTGCTTACAGGGCAAGGCAGCAGCATACTTGAAGGGAGCCTGTTCTATGCACTCAACGGCAACACAATGCTCTTTGCCGGATTTCTGCTTTTGCTTGTGGTTTTCAAAGTCATTGCCATGACAGCAACCAATGGTGGCGGAGGAGTTGGTGGAATTTTTGCACCTTCACTCTTTGTAGGTGGTGTTGCCGGATATATGCTAGCATTGATTATTGATATCTTCTTCCCCGGGAAAATACCGATGGCGAATTTTGTCCTTGCCGGAATGGCCGGCGTTATGTCGGGAGTTATGCACGCACCTCTTACAGCAATCTTCCTTATAGCAGAGATCACTGGCGGTTACCAGTTTTTTATACCGTTAATTTTCACCGCTATAGCTTCGTATCTAACCATCATGTATTTTGAGCCGCACAGCATTTATACCAAAAGGCTTGCCGCCCTTGGCGAACTTATTACCCACGACAAGGATAAAGCAACACTTTCCCGAATGACCATTGAAAAACTTGTTGAGAGGAACTTCCTGAAAGTGAGCCCCGAAGCAACGCTCGGCGACCTTGTGAAAATCGTGTCACAATCACAGCGCAATGTATTCCCGGTGGTGGATGCCGAAAATAATTTTATGGGCGTGGTATTTATCAATGATATCCGCCACATCATTTTCAACCACGAACTTTATGACAATGTTTTCGTGGGTAACCTGATGTTTATGCCCGATGTGTATGTTAACCATGATGCAACCATGGAAGATGTCGCACAGAAATTTCATGACAGCGCACACTATAATATCCCGGTACTCGATAAGGGAAAATATGTCGGTTTCGTTTCGCGGGCCAATGTTTTTTCGGCTTACCGCAAACTGGTGAAGGAATTTTCGGAAGACTGACGGCCCCTGATCAGACTTAGCGCTTCGTCCACGGTTTCAACCGGCGCCAGGCAGGCTTCACCATAACAGATATAAATCAAGGTTTTTCCTTCAACGAACTTACCCTGCCACAGCGGGAGGCCGGTGGGTGTTTTTCTGCAGGCAATTATGGAATTCGGAAGATAGTGCCTGTCAAGTTCCTGCAATCTCTCCATGGCATCTTGCCCGGCAACGGCGATCACATAATAGGGTGAAGTCGTTTCAATCCCGAGCGAACACCAGTTAGCATAGGCCATAGGATAGACTGGTGACTTACCGGCAAGCATCGCCCCCATTTCTACTGCTTTGTTCAGCAGTTCCCGTTGACCGGTGAGGCTGCCTAGGCGGAACAAATGCCTTGCCAGTGCTGAATTTGACGAAGGGATCACCCCGTCGTGGATCTCAATTTTTCGCGCGATGGCTTCGCTGCCCGCCTGACTGAAGAAAAACAATCCCGATGCCCGGTCAGGGAAGGTTTTGAGAATATAGTCCGTGATCTTAATGCTTTCGTTCAGCCATATTTCATTGGCAGTTACCTCGTAAAGGCGCAGCAATGCACCGGCCAAAAAGGTGTGATCGTCCAAAAACCCGTCGATACGGGCCTTCCCGTTTTTCCAGGTGTGGTAAAGGCTGCCATCGGGCTTGCTGAAATTGTTAAGAATGAACGATGCTGCTTCTACGGCATTGTTTATATAGTCTTCGTTATGAAAAGCTGCCCCAGCATCGGCAAAAGCCTTTATCATCATAGCGTTCCACGAAGTAAGCACTTTGTCGTCGAGGCCGGGACGGGGACGGGTTTCCCGCACTTTCAGAAGGTCTTTCCTTGCTTTACCGGCCAATGCCATGAGTTCTTCGAGCGACAGATAATGCTGCTGCGCAAACAGTGCATCATCAAAAGGCTTTACGAGTATGTTCCTGCCGTTTTCCCACAGGCCTTCGCTGCCGACACCAAAATATTCCCCCATCAGTTTGCTGTAAGGCCCCAACGCATGGTTGAATCCGGACTCCGTCCAGGTATAGTAAAGCCCTTCTTCGCCTTCGCTGTCAGCATCAAGCGCCGAATAAAAAACTCCTTCAGGCGATGTAAGCTCCCGACTGACGAACGCCAGTGTTTCATCCGCCGTTCTTTTAAATTGCTGCTCCCCTGCAATTTTGAAGGTATCGCAATACAGGCTTACCAGTTGGGCATTATCGTACAGCATCTTCTCAAAGTGCGGCACTTTCCAGATCGCATCCACCGAGTAGCGGGCAAACCCGCCTCCAACCTGGTCGTAAATGCCGCCGGCAGCCATGTTTCGCAGTGTTTTCAGCACCATTTGCAGCGCTTCGCTGTTACCGGAATGTGAATGATAACGCAGCAGGAAATCCGGCACTACCGGCATGGGAAATTTTGGCGCATGTCCGAAGCCGCCATTCTCAGTATCAAACTGGCTTTGCAACTTCGCGAAAGCGTGTTCAAGCGCCGTTATAGTAAAGCCCGGATACTGGTTTTGCGGCTCAAAGAGTGATTGTCCGGCAATCCCGTTGACAATTTCAGATGCCTGCGCCTCCACATCGGTATGTCTTGTCCTGTAAAGTTCAGCAATCTGTACAAGTATTTCCTTCCATTGCTCCGGCCTGAAGTATGTCCCGCCCCAGAATGGCCTGCCGTCGGGCAGGGCAAAGCAATTGAGCGGCCAGCCTCCCCGCCCCTGCATGAGCTGAACGGCATCCATGTATAGGTGATCCACATCGGGCCGCTCTTCGCGGTCCACTTTCACGCATACGAAGCTTTCGTTCATCAAAGCGGCAATCTCTTTATCCTCAAATGATTCATGCTCCATCACATGGCACCAGTGACATGCCGAATACCCGATACTGAACAGCATGGGCACATTCCGCCGCTGCGCTTCGGCAAATGCCTCTTCGCCGTATGCGTACCAATCCACAGGATTATGGGCATGCTGCAGCAGGTACGGACTGGTTTCACGGATGAGGCGGTTGGGCATGGAGGGAACGGTTATTGGTTATTGGCTAATAGTTAATAGTTAATGGGCAACGCCGGCCTGCTGGTTAAAGCAGTAGGATAGCTGGCTGGGCACTGATGTTTCGGATTTTACAATGCTACGAAAAAGTTGGCTACCTTTAACACATGGTTGGCTATCAAAAAAGCAGAACGGTTGATGGATGGAGATATTTGACTTATGTGTCAGGACAACCGGACATGGTTATTAAAGACATAATCAGATTTAAATCAATACTATGCAAAAACTGATTATTCATATCAAAACAATCAGCTTGATAATATTTTTATCTGCATCATTATCCGGTTACGCTCAGCCGGGTAATAACAATATTGTAATTGACAGTAAATTGATAAAAAAGCTGCTTGATATTTGTGTAGAAAAAGCGGATCAAATTAACCTGACATGTGCTCCTCCGAGATATAAGAATTATATTTATGCATATGTTGTTAAGATTAAAAGGGATGTAGGATGCAATGATAGTATCAAGATTATTATTGGAGAAGCATGGAATAAGAAAGATCTACTACCTGTTGAGAGGATATATGGTATTATTCCTGGAAGGGTAGACCAATTTTTATCATTACGGATGGCATTTTGATAGAAACAGGAAAAAAAATAGAAAGAAATTCGCAAAAACTTGAGATTTTGATAGATACCTTGGCTAAGTTTAAATATAAAAATAAAAAAGAAACAATTTCCCCTACTATTTACCTTTTTACATTTAATAAAGATCTGTTAAAATCGAATAGAGGATGCATAAATTACAAGGTATATTATCCTTTAATTTCCATGCCTAAAGAAGATTGGCCGCTTGAATACCAGGAGGCTGAGTCTAAATATTTTATCGATTATTCTGCACTGAAAATAAACCGCCTTGGTCAATATGTAATTGTGAATGCTTTTTTAACCAACCGATAATAAAGAAAACACCTGAGGAAATAGAAAAGATGAAACACGGCACAATGCAGGTTAACCTTCGGAAGGGAAAACAGGAAGTTTATTAATCTCACGTTATTAACCATGCCATGATGCCTGAAGACCTCTACATGTTTACTAGTGGCACAAGCTTTGCCCTAGGGTTTGCAATAACGGATTAGCTAGCAAGGCGCAGATGTTCCAGATTTTACAATGCGACAAAAAGTTGGCTGCCTTTAACACACGGTTGGCAATTAAATAACAAGCACGGTTGGTGAATTTGCGCGCACGTCAGGTAACGCGAACGGGCGGGAGTATCAGGAAAATCCTCGTAATTGATCAATTGTTTCTGTTGGTGTGAATGGAATCATTCCCGGATTAATCAACCGCAATCCTGCAGCCGGAACAAAGCGCCTCTCTTCAACTGCTTTTTCAATAAAATCAGGGAGCGTTTTTCTCAGTTCATCAGAGATAAAAACAGGCTGATCGCATGATTGTTTGTTGTCAGGCTGATCAGTGACAACTTCTGTTGTAGTTTCAACGGTTTTAATTTCTTGCGCTTTTCCGGCTGGTGCCTTTTTTGTTTGGAGGATTGCAGGAGCACTTTCTCTAACATTTTCCTCCTTTGCACGGGTTATTTTTCTGCGTTTCCGGCTTCCGTCGCCGCGCAGCACCACCCACTCCCTGTAATACTCAGAATGTTTTCCAGCCATCACAAAAGCAAGAGTGTCGAATTGCTCGTGCAGGAACTTGTTTGTGGTTGCAATGAGTGCTGCCATCTCGCTACGCAGCACTTTACGCTTCTGTAATGCAGCGGCTTCCTCCTCCAGCACCCTGCCAAACTCAGCTACCTGTATGCTGAATGCTGGTAATGCTACCGAATGAAAATTCTTGTCGGTGACAGAGGTTGATACTCCCCGGAGCATCTTTGCCGTGTGCCTGGCATTATAGTAAAGCGTGCTGCATGACACCTTGCGCAACTGCGAACGGTAGGTTTTCATCACCGCAAGCATGGTTGCATCGTTGCGCAGATGCGCATCAAGGCAGCCGAGGTTTGTCATTTTTATCATCGCCTCGTTGAGTTCGCACTCGGCAACCTTCTTCCTGCTGTAAACCAGGCACAGCGGGGAGGAAAGTTCGGAGATGATCTCCGACAGGCGTCCGGTACGCTTTTCAAGTTCTGCTTTCGATTCCAGAAGAACTGTCCGGCCGCTGAATACTTCGGGGTGGCTGTCCATAACCCGCAGCAGCGAGTTGTAATGGTATAGCCTGTTGAGATTCCTTTTCATATTTTCTGATTTTTACTGTTTATCATTTAAGTGTTAGGGATTGGTGAACAACTTTTGTTGCTGTCGTTTAATACAAGCTCGCTGCAACTGCCTCTAAAGATATAATGGGCGGTTGCAGAAGTAAAGGACAATTGAATTTGCGTTTTCCGGCCCCTGCCAGGGGTGTCGGCATCCGGCACAAAAGCGTCTGCATTGCAGGCGATTACAACAACTTGCCGGAGGATTGCGGCTGATAGCCTGCCGGAACTGCTTCCCTGCATCACGATGCCGGCTGTTGCCGGAACCTGCCCGCCGGATTTGCAGCTTTTTATTGCCGGTGACTCTGCCGGACGCACCTGAATTGCTGCCTAAGGGGCTCTTCATCGTGAAGTAAACGCGTGTTGCCTTACCGGTCTCATGTTTTCCCTTGTCGAAGACGCCGGCATCGTTGTCGGGGATGCGTTTCATGCTGAAGTAAACGCGTGTTGCCTTAACTTGAACACTTCTGCCCTTGTTGAACACGCCGGTTGTGCTGCAGGCTTCACTTCCACCCCTGAAGTAAACGCCGGTTGCATTACTGCAGTTGCTTCTCACGCTGAAGTAAACGCGTGTTGCGTTAACATGGATGCTTTTGCAGTAATAAATTGTGTCGTACGGCCCCGCAAGCTTACTTCTTCCGATGAAGTAAACGCGCGTTGCGTTAACAGAAGCGTTACACAGCACGAAGTGGCTGCGTGTTTCGTTAACAAAGATGTCGTGCAGGCACACAAAGAGGTCGTTGCACCAAAAAAATCGGTGCGGCATGACAGAAAATTGTGCCTGCTGCCGCATCAGCCCTGCTTGCGCAGTAAACAATGGGATCAACACCGGTGACAAAGGTGTCGCCGCAGGCAACAAAAGCCTCTGCATCCTGAATAATGACGGTTGCATAGCCGGCAGAAACTGCTGCATGGTAAACAGCGGCGCTTTTAACGGATACAGAGTGGCAGTTCATCAGGATTTTCATGCTTAATTCAATACAGCCCTATATATAAAGACCCAAATTCATGACAAGCGGTAGTTTTAAGGGTAGTTTTCCGGTGACAGCAATACAACACCCCCTATTAATATTATCCCTAAGTGTGACAAAAGGTAATCCCGGGGATGTTTCCGGGTAAAACACGGCAGGACTAATGCCGGAACTGTGAAGGGTTTCGGATGATATTCTTTCTTTAGGTTGATGGAAAGAAGGGCGTGATTATCATATGGTAAAGATTAGTAATCCGTGCCAGCAAGTAAGCAAGCATGCCGAATAATATAATTGTTGTAGATTTGTTATAACCTCACCACGCGAAAGGATTGGCTTCAGTGAGAAAAGTTCGAGCGGTAGCGATGATAATGTAATTGTTGTAGATTTGTTTTAACCTCACCACGCGAAAGGATTACCTTCGGTTAGAAAAATTCGCGCGGTAACGATGTAGATTTGTATTAACCTCACCACGCGAAAGGATTCGCGCGGTAGCGGGGGGAAGGGATACTCTGACAAAAAAACATGGCCATAAGAACAAAGATTACTTTATTATTGATATTTTGTGGATTGAATATTTCAGCACAATTTGTCCGACAGCAAAAAATAAGTTTTGTTAGTAGCAGCAATGATAGTTTATATTGTATTATCAGGGAAATACTCCCAGAGAGCATTCTTGAAATAGAATTACTTTCTAGAGCACCAGAAAAATTGGTGATAGAAATGTGTAAGCAAATAGATAGCATTTCCCTAATATTTAATGGAAGAATTATTCAGATCAATTATAGAGTGCCTGGTGGTTCTGGAATTGCACGAAGGAATATGATTTTAATATCTACTGATTCTAATAATTTTTATTGTCCTTTATTCATAGAATCTTATGAATCATGGGATGTAGAGAGAATGTATGATAAGGAAGTAGATGATTTTAATCTTTATAATGAGCATGGATTAATCTCCAATAATATCAAACCTGTTAAGGAAGATAGTATTGAAGCCGGTTTACTGCTCATTGAATACTATAGTAATAAATCAAAATATAATCAATTCAATGATTTCGAAGTAGATACAATTTTACTTCATTATGATGCTATCAATCGTGTTTTTATTAATCAATATGTTAACCTTAATGGATTATTTTATATTGTTGATAAAGACAATAAATCAGTTTCCACTATATTCAATAATATTGAAATGCCGGCTATTATCACAAATTTTAAAACATATTATTTTTATAATGAAAAATGGTATACTTGTTATAAAAAGATTACTTATATGAACTGTGACCCTATGCTAGCAGGGCGCGATAAAAGGTAACCCACCCCGCTACCGCGCGAACTTTTCTCACCGAAGGTAATCCTTTCGCGTGGTAATGGATCATTATTAATTTTATAAATGAGTCTCCGCTACCGCGCGAATCCTTTCGCTCCCCGCTACCGCGCGAATCCTTTCGCGTGGTAATAGATCATTACTAATTTTGATAAATGAGTCGCAATTATAAATTCCATAATCCTGAAGGAGTCTATTTTGTCAGTTTCGCTGTCGTGGAATGGATTGATGTGTTTACTAGAAATGAATACAAAGACATTCTGTTGGAGAGTCTTGCTTACTGCCAAAAGAACAAAGGTTTGGAAGTTTTTGCCTGGTGCATCATGCCAAATCATATGCACCTTGTATTCAGGAGTGCCGGTGATAATAAGCCAGAAGATTTATTAGGAGATTTTAAAAGATTTACCAGCAGAGCAATTGTTCAGGCAATAATGGATAATCCAAAAGAAAGCCGCAGGAACTGGCTACTTGAGCAATTTAAAAAGGCAGCAACTCAAAGTTCAAATGTAAAACATCATCAATTCTGGAGGCATGATAATAAGCCGATAGAAACATGGAGTAATAAAGTACTGCTTGAAAAGATCAGGTATATTCATAATAATCCGGTTGAGGAAGGTTTAGTCTTTAAGCCGGAAAATTATGTCTATAGCAGTGCCAGGGATTATAGCGGTGAACAAGGCATGCTGGATAATGTAATTGTTGTAGATTTGTTTTAACCTCACCATGCGAAAGGATTGGTTTCAGTGAGAAAAGTTCGAGCGGTAGCGATGTAGATTTGTTTTAACCTCACCACGCGAAAGGATTCGCACGGTAGCGGGGAGTATAGAGCCTACAAGTTAGATGGTAAACTGGAAGAATGGTATCCAAACGGCAATAGGCTTTCTCAACAATACTTTAGCCAAGGCAAAATGACAGGAAAATGGACATATTGGAATGAGGACGGAACAATAGATAAGATTGAAATTCACTAATTGTTATGGCGTATGTAGTACCCGGCGGTAGGTTGCTGGCATGTACCTGGTCTATGATAGTATGAAAATAAAAGACTTATACCCCTATATGTACTACAGGTTGGCAACCTGGTACTTCAAATATGAGAAAAAGAGTAATATCTCATATGGGGCAAGTGGGCTGGTTTCTTTATCGCAGATATTAATATTATTAGATATTGGGGGAACAATATTTCTACTAAATTACATTAGATCAGAGCGAATGGTGTTGTTTAATAAATACTTGCCTTTCTATATTACGTTTTTGATAATTGTCGCTTTTATAAATGATTTTATTTTTAGGAATAAATATGATAAATATGATCAGAAATGGAAAAATGAGAGTGAAAATGAGCGAACGATGCATGGTATTATAATCGCCCTGTTTATTATAATACCTTTGATCTACATGCCGATTATTCTAAACATATTTGATTTTAGTGGTTAAACAGTTATTGGATATTGAAAAGGTCAATATATGAGGATATTTTTTGGTGTGAACAAAGTTAAGCCCCATTGCTGGCGCAGTTCCATTTACTTTCGAAATGTCAGCATGGCCGTCGCAAATTCTTATAGCTATCATAATGTCAGCATGGAAATAACACTAAACTTTAAGCCATTAAAATGCTTATGAGAATATTTAAAATAATTAAGAAAGCATATTACTTCATCTATTACTGCAATTACAGGATAATGGATATTATTGCAGATCGTTCGATGAAAAATTCACCAGTACACGGTTTTACATGGCCTTCACTGATGTTTTTCATGAATTTGATGACATTTGCTTTGTTGCTTTATGGGGACTCTATCACCAAAATGAAAGAGTTATCGATTTGTTTCCTGATATTTCTATTTAGTTCGTTAATGTTCAATTATTTAATTTTTGATTATAAAAACAGATATTTACGAATTATTGATGAATGTAAGCTAATTTCTGCGCGGATCAGGTATATCGGAATCGTCTTTTTTACTTTATATTCTATATTTTCAATAATTGGATTATTAATTGTTGCAATTGCAGGATGGCAAATCACATAGAAGTAATAAACCGTAGAAATGAAAAATACCCCCCCCCGCTACCGCGCGAATCCTTTCGCGTGGTAATAGATCATTACTAATTTTGACAAATGAGTCGCAATTATAAATTCCATAATCCTGAAGGAGTCTATTTTGTCAGTTTCGCTGTTGTGGAATGGATTGATGTGTTTACCAGAAATGAATACAAAGACATTCTGTTAGAGAGTCTTGCTTTCTGCCAAAAGAATAAAGGTTTGGAAGTTTTTGCCTGGTGTATCATGCCAAATCATATGCACCTTGTATTCAGGAGTGCCGGGGATAATAAGCCAGAAGATTTATTAGGAGATTTTAAAAGGTTTACCAGCAGAGCTATTGTTCAGGCAATAATGGATAATCCAAAAGAAAGCCGCAGGAACTGGCTACTAGAGCAATTTAAAAAGGCAGCAACTCAAAGTTCAAATGTAAAACATCATCAATTCTGGAGGCATGATAATAAGCCGATAGAAATATGGAGTAATAAAGTACTGGTTGAAAAGATCAGGTATATTCATAATAATCCGGTTGAGGAAGGTTTAGTCTTTAAGCCGGAAAATTATGTCTATAGCAGTGCCAGGGATTATAGCGGTGAACAAGGCTTGCTGGATAATGTAATTGTTGTAGATTTGTTTTAACCTCACCACGCGAAAGGATTACCTTCGGTGAGAAAAGTTCGCGAGGTAGCGGGGATAATGTAATTGTTGTAGATTTGTTTTAACCTCACCACGCGAAAGGATTCGCGCGGTAGCGTGGGCGGTAGCGGGGCATCTACACCCGGGGTAGGGTTTGGCGCATCGTTGACTTTGACAGCTTCTAGAGGTGAAGTAGATGGTGGGGTGCTACTTGGAATAACAGTGGGCGCTGGTGTTAGTGCAGGTTTTAGTTATGGACCTTTGGGCATTGTATTGGGCGGTGGTGAAAGTTTTGTACTTAGAACATGGTAAATAAATGATATAATATGAGTGGTAAAAAACAAACCCGTTTCTTTATAGCTTACGTGATTTTCGTAATAATTAGTTTTATTATTCTGTTCAAGCTGCACTGGGATTACCAAGGTAGAACTAGCCAAGGTTATATTCCAATTACTTCTCAAACAGGAATGGGAGGAAGAATTCTTAAATTGAATTACAATCGAGGATTGGGCATAGTATTGAACGATGGTAATAGGTATTTCGTTAAATCCGAATTTCTGTCAAGAGATGATGATAGATATCCATCAAAGCTAAAAGTAGGAGATTCAATTTTTAAAAAAGCCAATAACGACACGCTGGTAGTTGTAAGAGATGGAATAAGTACCGTTTATATAAAAAGGCCTGGTGATTGGTAAACCATAAACTGTTTTAAAGTAATTTCATACTACCCTTGCTGCATGTATATCAAAGGATTATCGGCCCTTTACATCACCTGCCTTCCCAACGAGTACCTTTACCAGGGCAAGGAGTATGATGAAGAGTTTGGTGTAAATATGTACGACTTCCATGCACATATGTACGATCCTGCGCTGGGCTGCTGGCATGTGCCGATCCCATGCACCAGTATGCGAGCGGTTATGTGGCTATGGGAGATAACCCTGTGAGTGTGGTTGACCCGAGCGGGATGATGGGATATGATTTCTTGTATGGAAGGTTAGCACAAATGGACGCCGTCGTAAGTGAGGCGAGTTGGAGGAATTCGCTTGAGTTGGACCAGGAATATGGCAGGGGTATCTATTTTGACAGATATTCAACCGACTATACTTTTGGTGGAATGGGAGGGCCAACCAGAGGTTTAGGGCAAGGATTGAGATCGTCGTTCACATATGAGGCAGGGAATGAAACGGTTACAGTCTCTGATGGAGCAACAGCTACCAAATTTGGGGAAGATGGAAGTATTAAAGAGAATACTGCGATTGGTTATAATTCTGTAAGGGGTGAAAGGGGTGCATGGGTACAAATATCTGGTACATTTTACATTATTACAGTCAATGGTAGAACTGTCAGGATTGCAGCATCAGAAGCAACATGTATCTGGGTAAATGGTCCCAATATTCCTTCTGACAAATATGGAGGTACTCCGAGTTTATTTCCTAGCGAGGAGTCTTTATCCAATGATGGTTTTGATAATCAGGAAATGGTGGGATTGGGTATCACAGCCGTGTAAATTTGTTTTAACCTCACCACGCGAAAGGATTCGCGCGGTAGCGGGGAAACATATTTTATTGGCAATCCAACTCCTCTAAAACTTTGAAATTATATTATTGATCCATTTTATACTTATTGGTACATTAGGACGCCATACGATAACAATATGATAAAGATAAGTTTTCAGAACCTTTGTACTCTTGAATGTGATAATTTACAAGAGGTTCACCAAAGAATAGTCGTTTTACTGATACAACAAAATGCTGAAATTATTACAGATACAGATTTAAATATAGAATTCAAGAGGCCGAAGAAAACATGGGGACAATATAATTCGCAATTAGGATACCCTGACGGAGGGAACTTTACAATACATAAAGAAAATTGTCAATCATTGCGAGTTCAATACATAAGTTATATTAATCTAACTGAGGATCTGCTATTTACGATATTGCTTGCCGTGTTAGGTTATTTTCTGCATTGGATTCTTGCTTTTGTAGCGTTGTTATTTTTACTATTTAACCTGTTTCTTATGAAAAAGATTAGACTCAGCAATGAAGATTTGATGAAATCAATAATGAAAGAAAAATGTAAACTTGATTAATCATAGGTATAAGCAATCATTTTTGTCGTGACCTATACCAGGGCAAGGAGTACGACGAGGAGCACAGAAAAGGATTACCTTCGGTGAGAAAAGTTCGCGCGGCAGAGGGGGTTAGGAAGGGTTAGTCTTTAAGCCGGAAAATTATGTCTATAGCAGTGCCAGGGATTATAGCGGTGAACAAGGCTTGCCGGATAATGTAATTGTTGTAGATTTGTTTTAACCTCACCACGCGAAAGGATTCGCGCGGTAGCGGGGAACAAGGCTTGCTGGATAATGTAATTGTTGTAGATTTGTTTTAACCTCACCACGCGAAAGGATTCGCGCGGTAGCGGGGGGGGGGGAAGGATTCGCGCGGTAGCGGGGAACAAGGCTTGCCGGATAATGTAATTATTGTAGATTTGTTTTAATCTCAACATGCGAATGGATTACCTTCGGTTAGAAAAGTTCGCGCGGTAACGATGTAGATTTGTATTAACCTCACCACGCGAAAGGATTCGCGCGGTAGCGGGGGGGGGGATTTCTTTACGAATTGGTATATGCACACTAATGGTTATTAGGTACTTGTAAGCATGAAAATTACATATACTACAGAGATTGTTGAATGCTCTCATGAACAAGCAATGAATGAGATAGTAAAAATATTGCATGAAAGAGGAATTAACAATATTAAACAAAACGACAAATTGATTTCATTTAATAAAAACCAATGGGAATGGGGATCAAATGCAAAAGCGGGTTTTTCTGCGGATGAAGGGTATTTTGTCGTGACTTCTAATCCATCAAATATGTCGATTGATTATATTGTATATATTTCAATTTGGATTGATATTGCAATAACTATCATAGCAGGTGTTTTAGGGACATTTACTGAGCCAATAATATATTTGTTTGGTATAGGAATAATAATTCAACTATTTGCACGGATTCATAAAATAAGACAATATAATAAAGAATTATTAGATTTTATAAGAGACTCTATTTCTGCAAAATTTAATCATCCTTAAGTTAAAATATTATGTGAAGTTTTAACAATTAATTTGAGAAATCTATGAATGAAACTGATGGTTGATGCTGAAGTAAAAGTGTTAAAAGTAAAGTTGTTGCAGAAAATCATTTACAGCAACAATGGCACCGAGCAGGCCCCGCTACCGCGCGAATCCTATAGCGTGGTAATAGATCATTACTAATTTTGATAAAGAAGTCCCTGTTTTGTTTAAGCAATAGAGCCGGCTTTCGGAGCACTTAAAATTTTATGTTCCCGGCAAAAATCAGAATTCATTTTTATATATGTAACTTTAGCTTTCGAAAGCACTGCAACAACAATGTTCTGGTACCATTTCCTCGATTATTTCTTCCTGGCCTTCCACCTGGCTATTGTGATCTTTAACCTCTTTGGCTGGATATGGAAGAAAACCCGGAAGGCAAACCTTGTACTGCTGCTGCTTACAGGCNNTTTTTCGTGGTTTGGGCTGGGTATCTTTTACGGCTTCGGCTACTGCCCCTTTACCGACTGGCACTGGCAGGTGCTTGACAGGCTGGGAGGCATGCCCTCTGAGAATTCATACATGCAATACCTGTTCAGCAGGGTTTTCGGGCTGCATCTCGGCAGCCGGCTGGTCGACACGGCCACCTTGCTGTCGTACCTCACAGCCTTGCTGATTTCCACCATTTTGAATATCAAAGACTTTCGCCGAAGCAGGATGAAACGGAAACAGGTTCATCTGCCTTAAAGATTAAGACTGCAAATGCAATATCAGGGGCTTCGGTTTTACGAATGCCCGCCTACCACAATACGCATAATCTTAAGGTTGAGCACGATAAAGCGCCAGAACTGCCAAAACAGGTTTCGGCGCCAGAACTTTGTTCTTTTTGTCGGGAGCGGCGGGTACGACTCATCATAATAACCGCGGACTATATTTTTTGCCATAAATTGAAACATTAAACTTTAAACCTCAAACTTCAAACATTCTTCCTATTCCGGAAGCAACCACCAGAACGGATAACCTTTTGCCTTGTGAATGAACATATAATGCAGCAACAACTTGATCCAATGCCCTGCAAGCCCGGCTTCACCAACGGTGTATGAGATATCGCGTCCCCATTGCGGGTATTTCTGCCAGTTGGGAACTATTGGGTAAACCGTCATGGTGGCGGCATTGCCTTTCAGCATCCCATAGCCTGCCGAAACCACGCAGGCAGCTCCCATTTTGCCCATCGAGGCTTTGTGCTTAAAGTCGGTGGCGCCATGTTTTACCTGGTCAACGATATTGAGCGCCACAATCTTGCCGATAACGCCCGAAGGCATACCCGTGCGCGGAGGTGCCGGTGTGATGAGTGTGCCGTTGGGGCTCTTCATCGGTTTTGATATCTGGTGAGGCGGGGCAAAGGCTATACCGGTGGCAAAGATGTTTTTATAGGCCGGACTCTGGTAAGTTGATGGCCAGTCTTCAACATCCCAGTCTTCGAAAGGCTTGCCCGAATAATCGGCATCCACTTTCATGAAACCGCTGGGCAGGAATAATGCGGCGCTGATGTCGTTGCCGGCTTTGTCGAAGGCTTTCAACCCTGCCCCGGAAAAAGGCGGAATGAGCATGGCAAAATCGAAAGCTTCCGATTTTAACTCACCATCGAGGGTTTCATAATGTGCCACACCGTTTTCGATTTTGTTTACGCCGGCACGTTTGATCCATTTTATGCCGTATTCGGCAAATATTGATTCGCTGAAAACCTTGGTGGGCGTAATATAGCCGCCGCGTTTCACAAAAGCGCCGCCCATGCCGAAGTCGCCGATCTCGTATTCGTTCGATATCCAGGTGATTTCAGCCTTGTCTGACAAGCCCCGTTCCCTGATCTGGTGTGCGACATTGAGCGCATATTCAAAGGCTGCTCCCTGGCAGGTGGCGGTGGCGTGGCCGGTTCCGATAAGGAACTTCAGCTTCTCCCCCTTTTGCATGCGGTCCATGCATTTCTTCAGCGATTCCCAGGCAGCGGCAGCATGGTCGTATGAGCAAACCGATTCGGTGAATTTGCCCGGGCCAAGGCCTTCAGTAGCGCCAAAATTGAGTTTCGGGCCGGTGGCATTCACCAGGTAATCGTAGTCAATTTTGTCTGTCTGGCCTCTTTTGGCATCGTCAGTATATTCAATCTCCACAAATGGCCTTGTCAGTTCAGCATTCCCTTCAGGGTAAATGGTGGTGGCCTTTGCCTGCCTGAAATCGATCTTCCAGCGGTCGTAAACAGGTTTCAGTTTAAAACGCACCTGGTCGATGGTCATCTTACCAACGCCCACCCAAATGTTCGAAGGAATCCACTGGTAATATGACGCCGGGCTTATCACCACAACATCATGCTTTTTACCCAGCTTCTTCTTGAGAAATGCCGCCGCGGTATGTCCCGAAATTCCGGCACCCAATACTACAACTTTTGCCATTGAAATATGATTGATTAATAATTGATGCTGCAATTTACGGTAATACTTCATAAATTAATTCCATCATATCAGAAATTTTGCATTCTTCTGTTTTTTAAGTAATTACAATGATGTCTTTTCTGATTATTAAAGAATTCTTACCTCCACTTTTATTACGGTTGAGGTTAGGATGACCGACATTATGAAAATTTCGCCAGTTTTCAAGGGAAGGCTCGTTGCGGTGGCCTCTCGCAAGTGATGCAGAAGCAAGCGCAGGCTTGAGGGTAGCGCGGCTTGCGTCACGCAGGAGAGCCGATCTGTAGAAAACAAGAAATTTTCATAAAGTCTTGACTTTTTCTTTGTTACTTTCTTTTGTGTTAAGACAAAAGAAAGTAATTAAATCATTGAAATACTGTTCTTTACGGTTATCTTTCTATAAGTTTTATAACTAATTCCTTATTGATAATATATAAATAACGGCTGCAGTAAAATCGATGGGAGATTTCTTTAAGAAAGTAATATCCGCATATCCATTTTTTACTAACTTGCTCCGTCGAAACCTGAGTGCCTGCAACGATTTCCAAATAACTGATAACCTGAATCAAACCCCGGCAACATGAAGAAAACAGCCTCACTACTGCTCACTGTCACAGCTATTATTGCCATGTCTGCCAGGGCTTATTGCCAGGAGGCAACACACCAAAAAACCACGGATGAGAGCGGCTGGCAAACACTATTCGACGGGAAGTCACTCAAAGGTTGGGAGATTCACGGGACTGAACGATGGGATGTGGTTAACGGATTGCTCATTGCTTCGAGCGGACCCGACAAAGGCTATGGATACCTGGCTACCGAAAAAAATTATTATAACTTCATACTCGAACTGCACTTCAAACTGGAAGCCGATGGCAACAGCGGCGTTTTCTTCCGATCAAACCTGGTGGGGACAGATATCACGGGCTGGCAGGTTGAAGTTGCTGCACCGGGTGAAAACACGGGAGGCATCTATGAATCAGGTGGCAGAGGCTGGCTTTTTGAAATCCCTGACAATAAAGAAGGCATCCTCAAAGCCGGTAAATGGAACAAACTGAAAGTTGAACTTATTGGCAGCAGGGTGAGGACATGGCTCAACGGAGAACTGATGACCGACCTCACCGATGAAGCCATTGGCAAAGGCTCCGGGAAAATCGCCCTGCAGGTTCACAGCGGTGGCGATGTTGCCGTGAACTGGCGAAACATCCGAATCATGGAATTACCCTGAAACAAATCATAACTTCATATAAATTAATGAATTACTCATTTTCTCAAAAGTTCTGGCTAGTAGCGCTGCGGATTGCCATAGGGTGGCATTTCCTGTATGAAGGACTTGCAAAAGTTACCAATGCCAACTGGTCGAGCGTTGGCTACCTGCTCGATTCCGAAGGATTCCTTAAAGACTTCTTCGTCAACACCTTAGCAGGCAATCCAAATATGCTCCAGGTGATCGACTTCCTCAACATCTGGGGACTGATCCTCATCGGATTAGGCCTCATACTGGGTTCATTCGAAAGGATTGCCACCATAAGCGGCATCCTGCTGCTCGCGCTCTATTACCTGTCGCACCCGCCTTTTGTAGAGCTCAAATATGCTGTTCCCAGTGAAGGCAGCTACCTGGTTGTCAATAAAATGCTGATCGAAATGATCGCCCTGGCCGTTGTGTTTGTCTTCCCTACAAACCGTGAATTCGGCCTCGACCGTTTTATTTTCGGGCCGGCCAAAATAAAAAAATAGCAAAAGCAGAAGCAATTATGGAAAGAAGAGATTTGCTGAAATCGCTCGTATCACTGCCCATTGTCGGTGCGTTTGGATTTGAATGGTTCCGTAAACGCCATCATGAGCAATACCTTACCGAAAACATCAGGAACGAACTCAATATTTCGACCGAAACACCTGAATACAAGCCTGTTTCGAAAGACGACAAACTGATCAGGATTGGACTGATCGGTTATGGTATACGGGGCAAAGACCTTGCGAAAGCTGCCGGTTTTGCCCATCCAACCATGATCGACGACTGGAAAAAAGGAGCGCTTGAAAACAAAGACGACAAGCGTTTTCAGGATTTCCTGGAGCAGGATTCGCTGAACATTCAGATCACCGGTGTTTGCGACATCTTCGATACTTACAGCCGCATGGCGCAGGAAGCCGGGGCAAATGCCCTGCGACAGGGAACCGACGGCAAGCTTAACCAGTTGCCGAAGCGATATCTCACACACCAGGAATTGCTGGCATCTCCTGATATTGATGCCGTTATCATCGCTGCCCCCGACCACTGGCACGGTCCTATTTCAATTGCTGCCGCCAAAGCCGGCAAGCATGTGTATTGCGAAAAGCCCATGACCTGGACCGTGGAGGAAACCTACGAAGTCCGCAAAGCCGTTAAGGAAAACAATGTAGTTTTCCAGCTTGGCCACCAGGGACGACAAAACGAAAGCTACCTTAAAGCCAAAGAGATCATAGCCAAGGGAGTGCTCGGCAAGGTAAACCTCATCGAAGTCACCACCAACCGGAACGACCCGAACGGTGCCTGGGTGTATCCCATCCATCCCGATGCCTCACCGCAGACCATCGACTGGAACCAGTTTATCGGCCAGGCTCCGCCTCACGAATTCAGCCTCGAACGCTTCTTTCGCTGGCGCTGCTGGTGGGATTACAGCACCGGACTCTCCGGCGATCTGCTGACGCATGAGTATGATGCCATGAACCAGATATTCGGGTTAGGAATTCCACACTCGGCAGCATCCAGTGGCGGCATTTACTACTTTAAAGATGGCCGCACTGTTCCCGATGTGCTGCAAACGGTGTTTGAGTACCCCGACCAGGACCTGTCACTGGTATACAGCGCCACTCTTGCCAGCAACCTTTCACGCGGCAGGAAAATCATGGGACATGACGCCTACATGGAACTCGACAACTCGGTGACTGTTTATGCTGACCGCGGTTCAACCCGTTATAAAGAGAAAATGGATAATGGTATCATCGACCCGGAACTGCCCATTTATACCTACACACCAGGCATAAAGAACGTTGATGCCATCACTTCACCCACCTCGCAGTATTTTGCAGGCCGCGGACTCATGTACTCATACCGGAGCGGACGACGGATTGATACCACACACCTCCACATCCGTGAATGGCTGGATGCCATACGCTATGGTACCAAAACGAGCTGTAACATCGACGTTGCTTTCCAGGAAGCCATGACCGCCCATATGGGAACAAAAGCCTATAAGGAAAATCGCCATGTCTACTGGGATCCGGTGAAAGAGATGATAGTGTGAGAACGCAGTGAATAGTGAATAGTGAATAACGAATAACGAATAACGAATAATGAGCCGTTAGATCACGAGACTCAAACTCTCAAACCCCTAAACTTTCAATCCCTATAACTATCGGGACTCAAACTCTCAAACTTTCAAACCCGATAGCTATCGGGACTCAATCTTTCAAACTCTCAAACTCTCAAACTCTCAAACTCTCAAACTCTCAAACTTTCAATCCCGATAGCTATCGGGACTCAAACTTTCAAACTTTCAAACTTCACAATATGTCCACCCGCCGAAATTTCTTAAAAACAGCTTCATTGGGCGCTTTTGCTATCGCCGGACTCAGCAAGGAATCGCAGGCCCGTCCTGACAAGAAAAGCATCGGGCTTCAACTCTATACAGTGCGCGATCATACGGAGAAAGACCTTGCAGCCACACTGAAATCGCTTTCTGAAACAGGGTATAATTTCCTGGAAGCCGCCAGTTATAGCGATGGGAAATTTTATGGCATGGCACCAAAAGAATTGAAAAAACTGGTGGAAAGTTTCGGGATGAAACTCAACAGCTCCCATGCCGGTTTCGACGACAGTGTGGCACAGCAGGCCGTTGATGCTCATGCCGAACTCGGAGCGAAATACCTTGTCCTGCCCTGGATGCAGGTTGAAAGGCCGGATGCCGGTATTTTTATGAAAGCAGCCGAGCGGTTTAACAGGCTTGGGGAAATGTGTGATAAAGCCGGATTAAAATTCGGTTATCATAACCATGATTTTGAATTCAAAACAACCGACCGCGGACTTGGTTACGATATTCTGCTCACCAATACCGACCCTGAAAAGGTACTTTTCGAAGTGGACCTGTTCTGGATGAGAAAAGCAGGTTATAACCCTGTTGATTATTTCAACCGGTTCCCGGGCCGTTTCCAACTTTGGCATGTAAAAGACATGGCTGATACTCCCGGCAAAGAAGATACCGAAATAGGAACCGGTATAATCAATTTTACTGAGCTCTTTAAATACAAGAAGTTGTCGGGAATGAAGAATTTCTACATCGAGAACGACAATCCGCATGGCAATTCGCTGGAAAGTGTAGCCATCAGTTACCGAAATCTTTACAACATCCTGACAAAATAACCGGTGTCATGCCAAAGGTCATCAATACCGGCATTATTGGATACGGCCTTTCGGGCAGGTACTTTCACGCCCCTTTCCTCAAGGTAAATCCGGGTTTCACAGTCACTAAACTCGTTGAGAGGCATTCGCAATCGGCACTGGAATTGTTCCCTTCGGCCGAAATAGTTGATGATTACCGGAAAATTGCTGATGATCCAACCATCGAACTGGCGGTAATCACAGCTCCGAACATCTTCCACTTCGCTATGGCAAAAGACTGCCTGCTGGCAGGGAAACACATAGTTATCGAAAAACCTTTCGTGCCAACTATCGCTGAGGCCGATGAATTGATTGCCCTTTCACAAAAGGTAAACAGGAAGATCTTTGTTTACCACAACCGTCGCTGGGACGGCGATTTCATGACGGTACGCGATATTTTAAGCCAGGGCTTTCTTGGTAAGCTTCTCGAATATGAAGCCCACTTTGACCGTTTTTCGCCTGAGCGTAAACGCGCAGCCTGGCGAGATGAGCCTCTTCCGGCTTCAGGAGTTCTGTACGACCTTGGCTCACACCTCATCGACCAGGCGCTGGTACTTTTCGGTAAACCGGAAGCGGTTTTCGCTGATATCTGCGTGCAACGACCTGGCAGCAAAGTAGATGATTACTTCCACCTGCATTTGTATTATCCTCATCACAAGGCAATCCTGAAAGCAGGCGTATTTGTGAAGGAACCGGGGCCGCGATATTTTCTTCATGGCGATAAAGGCTCATTTGTAAAAAAAGGGATTGATCCGCAGGAAGAACTTCTTCGCAAGGGCCATCTGCCTGTTGGTGAACATTGGGGTAAGGAATATCCTGAATACCACGGAATCCTGAATATTATCAGCGGTGAAAAGGAATCCCGCGAAACCGTGGAAACTGAAGCCGGTAATTATGCCGGTTTCTATAAAAATGTCGCTGATGTGCTGGCCGGTAATGCTAAACAGGCAGTTAAGCCTGAAGAAGCGCGCATGGTGATACGGATCATCGAACTGGCCTTTGAGAGTGAAAAAACAAAATCAATCATACCATTTACCGAACGTTAAATCAAACCATCACTATGGAAAACAATGAGATCAGCCGGCGGAAATTCCTGGGAACAACGGCAGCCGTTACAGCAGGCATCACCATTCTCCCGAATTTAGTTTTTGGCCGCAACGGAATCCTCGCCCCGAGCGACAAGCTGAACATAGCAGGTATCGGTATCGGCGGCATAGGCGCCACCAACCTGCAAAACTGCAATACCGAAAACATCGTAGCACTGTGCGATGTCGATGATGTATACGCAAAAGGCACTTTCGAAACCTATCCCAATGCTAAAAGGTTCCGCGATTATCGCAAGATGTTCGATGAAATGGGAAAACAGATCGATGCAGTGATCATTGCCACTCCCGACCACACCCATGCAATCATTGCTGCCGAAGCCATGCGCCGCGGATACCACGTGTACCTGCAGAAACCGCTCACCCACACCGTCTACGAATCGCGCATGATGGCCGAAATGGCTGCCAAATACAAGGTTGCGACTCAAATGGGCAACCAGGGCAACTCCGGTGAAGGCATCCGTCAGATTTGTGAATGGATTTGGGACGGAGCCATCGGAAAGGTTTATGAAGCACATGCCTGGACTAACCGCCCGATATGGCCGCAGGGACTCGAACGCCCCACTGAAGTTCACCCTGTACCTTCTACCCTCGACTGGGATCTTTTCCTCGGACCGGCTCCCGAACGCCCTTTCAACCATGCTTATCATCCATGGAACTGGCGTGCATTCTGGGACTTCGGTACCGGCGCACTCGGCGATATGGGCTGCCATATTTTTGATCCTGTCTTCAAAGCCCTGCGATTAGGAAATCCAAGCCTTATCTATGCTTCATCATCACAGGTGAACACCGAGAGCGCTCCCATTGCTTCGATGGTCCATTACGAATTCCCCGATCGGGGCAAATATCAGAAAGTAAAACTCGTTCCGGTGAAAGTTACCTGGTACGACGGCGGTTTGATGCCTCCGCGCCCGGCAGAACTGGCTGACAACAAACCTATGGGTGACTGGAACGGCGGCTGCCTGTTTGTGGGAACCAAAGGCAAACTGATTTGCGACGCATACGGACAGAACCCACGCCTGCTGCCGGAAGAACTTGATAAGGAATACAAACGTCCCGCTCCTACGCTGCGCCGCATTGAGAATGCCATGGGCGGCGGACATGAACAGGATTGGATTCGCGCCTGCAAAGAATCGCCTGAAAACCGTACTGAAGCCAGCTCATACTTTGGCTATTCAGGACCGATGAACGAAGTGGTGGTGATGGGTAACCTCGCCATCCGCCTCCAGGACCTGAAACGCAAGCTACAGTGGGATGCCGATAAAATGGAGATCCCCAACATAGGCCCCGATGAAGAGATCCGCGTGGTTTCAACGGATAAGTTCACGGTAATCAACGGACACCCGCATTTCGACACCCAGTACGAAACCATTAAAGCCAAGCCTGCTGCCGAAGAGTATATCAGGCATAAATACAGGAATGGATGGAACTTATAATTGACAATGGACAATTGAAAATTGAAAATGAAAATTAGTTAATGGTGAATTGGTTAATGGTGAAATGGTAGATTTCGATTGAATCCATATCTATGTAACAACCTGACTATTAACTATTAACCATTAACCATTAACTCTTAACCTTTCACAAACAAATCAATAATAGAACTCTCCACAAATAAAACAACCTATGAAACTTCACATTTTACTGATTGCTGCAGGATTGATAGCAGTTACAGCCTGCAAGCAAAAACCAACAACAGATGCAACTGCAAAAACCGACTCCATTGTTGAGCAGCAGGCTCCCAATACATTGTCGGACAAGGAAATAGCTGATAAGGTACAGCTTATGTTCGACGGTAAAACCACAACAGGCTGGCGCGGGTACGAAAAAACGGCCTTCCCCGAAAAAGGCTGGGAAGTGGTTGACGGAACACTTCATTGTATCAGCTCTGCCAAAGGCGAAGCCGGAGGCGGTGGCGACATCCTTTTCGACAAGAAATTCGGCAATTTTGAGCTGACCCTCGACTGGAAGATAGCCCCGGGAGGCAACAGCGGCATTTTTTACCTGGCACAGGAAGTTCCCAATGAACCCGTGTGGAAAAGCGCTCCCGAAATGCAGATACTCGACGACAGCCTGCATCCTGATGCAAAACTTGGCGTTAATGGCAACCGCAAAGCCGGTGCCCTTTACGATCTCATCCCCTGCTCGGTAAATGCTGTGAAACCTGCCGGTGAATGGAACTCAGTGAAGGTGATGGTTTACAAAGGTACCGTGGTGCATTGGGTTAACGGACAGCAGGTTTTGGAATACCACCTCTGGACCGACGACTGGAAGAAAATGGTGCTAAACTCCAAGTTCAAGGATTACAAGTGGTTCCTCGACACCGCCCCCGAAGGCTACATCGTACTTCAGGATCATGGCGATGATGTTTGGTTCCGCAATATAAAGATCAAGGAACTCTAGGTTTACCGTTTATTGATATTAATACCTGCCTGCCGAAGCCAACGGCGGGCAGGTATTTTAACTTACATGTATTTATAAACGTTTGAAAATATTTATAAGTACTTATAAATGGAACGTGAGGTTATACACAAGTTGTGCACAAGCTTTCCAGAATTAATTAGATAAGAAGGGAACATTATGATTCGTTATTATTTACAAAAAGCACCTACTTTAGTCATTGTTGTCTGTTTATTAATTAAATCAAATACTTTTTATCAAAATATAAAGGAGGAATGTAATCCTGTAATATCATCTATTATTAATCATTATCAAATATCAGAACTCTCTAAGAGATCGGGGTCAATAGCCAATCTTAAGTTCAAAGAAAGTGGCCTACAAGATATTTTTTCAGCCATAGAATTTTTCAATATTAGATCAATAGTGGATTCAGCATATATGGTTGATCAATTGAAAACCAATAATAAGATCCTTTGGAAAAGAAAAGATTTCTCCATTAAAATAGTGATAAAGAATCGGGCTTCCGTTTACCTTTCTATTCCCATTTTTCTAAATAAAGAAAAAAGTATAGCACTTGTCTATCATACTGAGTACTCTGGTCCCCTAGCAGCAGAAGGACATTTTGACTTATTAATAAGAATTGATCAGAAGTGGATTGTTGACAAATACTACCCATTATGGATGTCAGAAAATGGGCCTGTGCACAACAGCACCTACCCGCCACCCGGCTTAACAAAAAAACATTCTTTTAAATCATTTACTAAATTCGACCTCTTCGCATCTCGGGAAACCTGTTGAATAAAGCCTGGCAGCGGGTAACTGCGGAACCGTTTTGCTCAACGCAAACACTCCCAATAAATATTAATTCGACATACCGGGAGTATATACTAATATTATATACCTTTGTATAATATTTTATACCATGAAAACAGTTTCACTAAAAATTGATGACTCTGTCTTTGGAGAAACCGAAAATATTCTCTCCAAGATCAAGAAGCCCCGAAACAGATATATAAACGAGGCTCTTGAATACTATAACAAAATTCAGAAGCGTAAAATCTTAGAATCAAAGCTTAAGAAAGAATCTGCCTTAGTAAAAGACGAATCTCTTTCCGTACTTAATGAATTTGAGGAGATAGATTATGCAGGTTAAAAGATTTGAAATCTGGCTGGCAGATTTAAACCCTCAAATAGGAACAGAACCGGGAAAAACAAGACCTGTGCTGGTAGTACAAACAAATCTTCTGAATAAGATACCGCACCCTTCAACGATTATCTGCCCAGTTACGACAAATATTCAGAAAGAAGCTGAGATATTAAGAGTGCACATTAAAAAAGGCACTGCGAATCTTAACGAGAATTGCGATATAATGATTGATCAGGTAAGGGCAATTGACAATAAACGGCTAATCAAAAAGATAGGCGAATTACCGGAAAGTCTCGCGACTGAAGTAAAAGAAAATATGGCAATCATCCTGGACTTAAATGTTTAGCAATCTTGAATTCATCTTTCGAAAAGCCTGTTATAGAATAATCCTATAATCCTTATGCCCGAATTCCTCCTCCACAATCACGAATTCATCCCCTTGGACAAACTGCTGAAAATCACCGGACTGGTGGAAAGCGGCGGCGAAGCGCACCAATGCATTGATGCAGGCGAAGTAAAAGTAAACAGTGAAACGGAATTCCGCCGCCGCAATAAACTGCACAGCGGCGACAGGGTGGAATTCAAGGGAGAAAAGATTGAAATCAGGTGATTAGCCACCGCTTAGCGGTCACTTTCCAGCTTAAAAGCATTGAAAATCTTATCGATGCCAACCTGCGATGCGGCATGATAGGTTGCATCGAGGATGTCACCATCGGTCCAGCCAAGCGCCTTCAGGGCATCAATATCCTTCTGCTCCGTCGAGTTTGAAGCTTTCACCACCTTGAGGACAAACAACAGCAAAGCCAGTTCCTTTTCTTCCAGCGGGGCTTTGGAAGGATCTTTCTTTATTTCGGCCAACTGATCGGGCAAAATTCCATACTGAAGCAGAATGCCCGAATTCATTCCCACACAGTACTCACAAACCTCCTCTTCCGAAACCAGCAGGCGTATAAGTGCCAGCAACTTGCCGCCCAGCGTTTTATGCCTGATGAAATACTTCAGGTTATTCACCTGCGTTTCCAGCAAATGGGCGCTCGGGCTGAAAACCTTAAATGCATTGGGTATAAACCCCATGGTATTGATCATGGATTCATAAACCTCGGCTACTTTACCCGTAGCCTCATCCTGTTCAACTAACTTTATCAGCGTCATAACTTTAGACTTTAAACCTGAAACACAGCATTAAACTTGAAACTTCAAACTTCAAACCTACTTATGCACCTTCCTGACAAACTCTTCCACTTCCCTCACTCCTCCCTGGTAAACAAGGTAGCCGTTGTACGGTTCACGGGGAGTGATTTCGTCGTTTATGGGAGTTAACATAATGCGTTTCACTTCCTCAAGGTCATTGGTTTGCCCAAGTGCCCATCCCAACTTAATGTAAGCGACTTCGGGGAGCATGTTTTCAGCTGGAACAATGCCTTTTGCCATCAGGTCGCGACCGGTATCATAAACAAACATATGGACATATCCCCAAAGTGTCTGTACTGTCATGTAGATGGCCACCCCGGCTTTGGCTGCTCTTTCGATAGCCGGGTACAGCGGTTTGTTCACATGCCCCAGCCCTGTTCCGGCAATCACAATGCCCCGGTAACCATTCGCAACGAGCGAGTCGATGATGTCGGGCTGCATATTGGGATAGTAATAAACAATCGAGACCTTTTCCTCGAAATACGGCAGTATGGTTACATTCCGGTCCTTACGGCGATGGTTGTAATCCGTTTTGATCGGTGTTACACCCTGCCTGGTGACAGTGGCAAGCGGGGTGTCGCCGATTGTGCGGAAAGTGCTGCGGTACGAGGAGTGCATTTTACGTACCCGTGTGCCGCGGTGCAGAAATCCATACTCGTCGCTGGTAGGGCCAAACATGCAGATCATGACTTCGGCAATATCGCCATGTCCGGCGGCAGTGCAGGCATGCATCAGGTTAAGTGCGGCGTCGCTGCTGGGCCTGTCGCTCGAGCGCTGCGAACCTACAAGAACAATTGGCACCGGCGAATTTTGCACCATGAAAGTAAGCGCGGCAGCGGTATGGTGCAATGTATCAGTTCCGTGGCCTATCACGATGCCTTCGACACCGGCTTCGATCTCTTTACCAATAGCTATAGCCAGCTTTTTATAATTATCCGGCGCCATGTTTTCGCTGAACACAGCAAAAATCTTTTCGGTAGTAAGGTTGCAGATGGTAGCCAGTTCGGGAACGGCGCCATACAATTCACCGGGCGAAAATGCCGGGATTACAGCCCCTGTCCGATAGTCGAGGCGCGAGGCAATGGTGCCGCCGGTACCGATAAGTTTCACCTTTGGCAATCCCTGGGTATAAGGAAACTCTTTTTCGGGAATCTTGTAATTCGCTTTCTTGTAGCCGGTTTCCTTCATATCGGTGATGGTGGCAATATCAATCCCAACATTGTAGCCTGTGGGAATTTTCATCACGATATGTTTGTCGTCATCGTTTTCGGCACGCGGAAGCACTGTCCCCACAAACTTACCCCTGGTCGTCATCACCGTGGCTTGTCCCCATACCCTGACGTTGTATTTTTTCAGAACTTCGAGTGCTGAGCCCTTGTATCCCTGAAATATTTCTTCACTCATTTTTGTAGTTTCAAGTTTAAAGTTTCATGTTTCTGGTTCAATCCGATCATTTGATCAGTTTTACTACTTCATCCGATAATTCCGTCAAATTCACATTCCCTTCCGAAACCTTCCTGACCTGTCCCATAATCCAGTCTTTTTCAACTCTTTCACCTTTTGAATGCTGAATCTCCGCAAACTTTTTCTGCAGAAAAGGGATTTGTGACAGGATCTGTTCTTTGGGTATTCGTTTGAATTTTATACTTGTCAGCACTGAATCGAAGTCCATTTTCGGGTATTGATAAACCAGCGGCAACATCTTAGCTGCGATGGCGAAATCGATTTTCTCCTTCTTAAGAAAACGTAACAGCGCAAAAACCACCTTATAATCAAATTCAGCTGAAGGCTTGTAATGGCCTTCAACCCATTTGAGTGTATGTCCGAACAATTTACCCACGAAAGCCGGATCAACTTTCAACTCGTTGACAATCCGTTCGATAAGCGGGAAAAGGTTTTTCTTAAAAATGTAGGTATAAGTATCTTCGGGAACCTTCCACTCTTTCAACCGGTAATACCTGGCTATTACTTCCTCCGGAAGATTCTTGCTCAGCGACGTGATATACTCATCAGTCAACGGTATGGGCGCTGAATCGGTATCGGGGTACATGCGGTCGGCGCCCGGAAGTACACGTTCGAAAATGGTTGTCCCGTCCTCAAATGATTTGCGTGTTTCGTTGGGAACACCTCTAAGTGCCATCTGGCAGCGTTCTTCAATGGTTTCGATGGCTGTGGCGATATCGGCCTCAGGTCCCCAGATAATAAGCTGTGCATCGTTTTCACCGGCTTCGAGTAATTGGGCGATTTTTGCCCATTCACCATCGGCGAGTATTGGGTCAAATTCCTCGGTATGCGTCATGTGAGGCTTTTCGATACAGGCGATCACTTTTAATCTTTCGCTCAACTCATCGGCGAACATTTTCCCGGGTTGAGTAAAGTGCGAAAGAATGCCTTTGAACTGCGGCAGGTTTATAGCCACCAGTCTGTGCTTATAATAACGAGCCTTTGCAATAGGGTCGTAATTGGTTTTTATCGAGTCATAATCAAGCTTTTCAAACCTTACTTTCCATGAAGCCACATCAGCAAAGCGGGTGAGCAATTCATCGCGAATAGCCAGTAAGGCCCACTGCCTGAAACTTTCGTTGTGTGTGAGTTCGGGAATCCAACGTGTGTGAGCCACACCCTTTATTTCGACACGCGACCCACCACGGCAGCTTACGTTAACATCCTGACGTCCGGCACCTATACCGGTGCGAACCTTGCCTGTACTGCGGTTGAGGAAACGGATATAGTTGCAAGCCTCTTTTACTTCGTCGGGGTTTACCATATCAGGATAAGTCACCGTTTCGATGAGCGGCATGCCAAGCCTGTCGGTGCGGTAAACACGGGTGTGGCCAATGTCGGAAACTTCGCGGCAGGAATCTTCCTCAAGCGAAAGCTGTATGAGCCTGACTTTTTTNNTGTTTTTCAACGGAATTTCACCTTCAACACCGATAATGGCAGTCCTCTGGAATCCGGTTGGAATACTGCCATCGAGGTACTGCTTACGGGTGATATGAACCTCCCCTACAATGTTCAGTTTTGACACCAGTGAAATCTGAATGGCAATTTCAAGGGCTTCGCGGTCGAGCGGGAATGGCGGAGTGTCATCCACTTCGTAAGTGCAGGTAGTAACGCTTCTCAGCCTGTAGATGATCTCTTTCCTGGTTTTAAACTCCATGAGCGCAGTGCCATCGTACTCTCCCAGTTCGCTGAGCGTGGGGCGCATATGCCTGATCACCTCGGCATCGAATTGGTTTGGTTTCTGGTAGATTCCTGCAGGGCATCTGCAGAACAATTTCTTGCTTGTTAGCAGTTGCTGGTGTACTTCGAGGCCCGACATAAAACCTATCCGGTCGTAGTCTGACTGGGTTGCCTGCTGCCGGGAGACGTATCCGATTTTTTCGCGGGTTGCTTCATAATTGCCGCGAGCGTCGAAAGAATGATTCATTAAAAGTCCTTTTGTTTGAGTGGCTCAAAAGTATGGAATTGCCGGTATTTATTGGAGTTGAATATGAAAAGAAAAGAACCTTCGTTATCATTTTATCAACACCTGTTATCTGTCAATTTCATATTCAGGTGCTTGACTAAAGTCATCAACCTTCAGATTCGTCAAGAAAATTTACCTTTGCACTCCTTAAAGCCATTAGCATCTTTCGATGAAGCCTGCCCGACTGAAAATATTATTGCTGTTTGCCTTCACCTGGGTGACTATGCTTCCCTTGCTGGCGCAGGAAACATATCGCATACAGATTGTGCGTGCCGGGGCAATGGCTCACAATAAATACATTGGTGAGAATATCGTCAGGGCCATCGGAAACCCCGTGTTTGAACATGCCGGGGCTTACCTTTACTGCGACAGCGCCTGGCTTGACGAAGTGACCAATAACCTCGACTGTTATGGGAATGTTCGCATTAAATCAAGCGACACGCTCAATCTCTACGGAAAATTCCTTCATTATGAGGGAAATACGAAAATCGCCAGAATATCGGATAATGTGCGGCTTGTTGATAACCAGACTACTCTCACAACCAATTACCTCATATTCGATCGCAATACGCAAATTGCCTATTACAATACTGGCGGAAAAGTTGTGAACAAAAACAATACCCTCACAAGTAAAAAAGGCGATTACCACACCGATAAGAAAATCATGTACTTTAAAGAAGATGTGGTGATGAAAAACCCTGACTACACGATCAACTGCGATACGATGAAGTATAACACGCAAAACCGCGTGTCATATTTCGAGGGGCCGACGATCATCCAGGGGAAAAAAAGTTACCTGTATTGCGAAAACGGAGAATACAACAGTATTTCAGGACAATCGGCTTTCAGCGAGCATGCGTTGCTTGTGGATGAAGGCCGGCGCCTTACCGGCGACAGCCTGTATTATAACGAATTGACATACAGCGGGAAAGCAGTCAAAAACATTATATTTACTGATACCGCGCAGGACCTCATGATTAAAGGCAACTTTGCTGAATACTTCAAGAAAAAAGGTTTTGCCATGATCACCGACAGCGCTGTTGCCTTGCTTGGCGACACCAAGGACACTCTTTTCCTGCATGCCGACACCCTCAGGGCAATTTTTGATACCGTGAAACAGGAATCACGCGAATTGATGGCTTTCCACAACACCCGATTCTATCGCACTGACCTTCAGGGTGTTTGCGACTCCTTGCATTTCAGCTTCCCCGACTCACTCATAACCATGTACCGCGTGCCTATCCTCTGGTCAGAAAAGAACCAGATCACGGCCGATACCATTTTCATTGTTACAGGAAAAAACACTGTAAAAACTGTCCACATGAATATTTCAGCCTTCATAATATCGCAGGATTCGAGTCTGAAATTTAACCAGGTGAAAGGCAAAACAATGACAGGATACCTGATTGACAATAAGTTATACAGGATTGACGTGGACGGGAATGCCGAAACCGTGTATTATGTGCGGGAGGATGATGAGTCGCTGATCGGGATAAACAAAGCTGCTGGAAGCCGGATGCGCATATACATGGACAAGGACAACAAGATTGAGCGTATCACTTACTTTGATAAACCCGACGGGAATCTCTTCCCTGAGAAGAATATTTCAGAAACCGACCAGATCCTGAAAGGATTTAAATGGTTCGGGGATTTACGGCCTGTCGACCGAAATGATATCTTCAGGAAATAAGTCGCGGAAATTTATTTAGCCTGCGGTTCTTTATACTGCATGCGCTTTGCACCGGGAGGGAAAACCGAGAAGTTGAGATAGCGATGCGGATTAAGTTTCATATCGGTAACCAGCTTATTCAGCTCACTGCTTGCCGATTCCAGGTCAGTGTATAGCTTCTTATCATTCAGCAGCAAGCCCATTGATCCTTCACCATTATTGATCTTATCCATGGCCATTGAAACGCCTGTGACTGAGGTCTGCAGATCAGCCAGGGTTTTTGAAAGATTTGCCTTGGCAACCGTATCGCTTATGGCTGAGAAGTTGTCAATAATGTTGGTGATCTTTTCATTATTCTGGCGAAGGTTCTCTGATATTGATTCGATATTGAAAAATATCCTTTCGAGCCTGGTGCGCTGCCCGTAAACAAGAGTATCAATGTTATAAGTGGTATGCTCCAGGGCAAAAATAGTTTGCCTGATGTGTTCAAACGAAGCATTCAGGTTTTCACGGGTATTTTTGTTAAACACGCTTCTTACAACGGTGATCATCGTATCGATGGATCCCATCAGGTCTTCGGCTTTGCGCTTCAGAGGAGCCACCTGCTGACTAACTTCCTCCGATAACGAAGCCTGCATTTCAGAAGTAAGCGTGTCGCCGCTCATAGCCAGTACCGGTGAATCACCCAGTACAATTTCAATAGATTTGGTGCCAAGGATATCGGGAGTAAATATTCGTGCTATCGAATTGTGCGGGATTTTGATCTTATCATAAATGTTCATCTCAACGATGATATCATTGGTATTGTCACCGGCAAACCGCACATCACTTACTTTGCCGATATTCAGCCCGTTGACCGATACCGACGCGGCTGAAACAAGCCCTGCAACGTGTTCATACCTGGCATAGAAAGTACGGTGGCTGCGGAATAGCTCCTTTCCTTTTATAAAATTCAGTCCAAGGAAAAACAGCAACACCACAATTCCTACAAATGCTCCAACTTTTAATTCACGCCGAATCTTCATCAGTCACTTTTAGAATGAAATACAAAATTACACTAATTACCTGTTAATCGCTTTGCCTCCTCAATGGTAATTCGCTTTTCGTTTAAAAACGGTACGACAAAAGCATCTTTATACCCTTTGGCAACCATATCCTGCCTGAGCTTCATAGCACTTTCAAGGTTTGGTTCATCGCCGGTTGTGTACTTAAACATGTTGTTATGCTTGTAATATTTCACCTTGTCAATACCCTTAAACTCAGGCGAATCAACCGGTTTTTCATCAGGATACAAGGCAAATTGTACTCGGTACCTCACTCCCTGTGGTTTTTGCTCGGGAACGGTGGTTTTCCCGGTCTTTGCAGCCACAGGCATTTCCGGTGCCTGTTTAGGTTCATTTACACTGTTTGCAGGCTTGTTATCAGCCACGCTTTGTTCAGGGAGCGAATCTTTGTTGAGTGCCAGCGAATAATCTTTCTTTTCAACACTGGTTTTGTATTCAAGAAGTGACCTGTAGATACCATAGGCAATTTGTGCCTGGCCTTTGGGTGATAACAGGAACTTCTCGTCAGCTGCATTGCTCAGGAAGCCGCATTCGATCAGAACGCCGGGCATAGCAGTTTTATATAATACCAGGAACCCTGCCTGTTTAACTCCGCGGTCGTACATTTTTACCCTGTCACGGAAATTGGCCTGAACTCTTCCTGCAAAATCGAGGCTTTTATTCAGGAATGTGTTTTGCATCATGCTGAAAAAAATATTTCCTTCAGGTGAATTAGGATCAAAACCATCGTAACGCGAAACATAATCATCTTCGAGCAAAATGGCCGCGTTTTCGGCTTTGGCAACCGACAGGTTCGCATCGGATTTATGCAGCCCCATCACAAAAGTCTCGGTGCCCATAACAATGGCTGATTTGGTAGAGTTGCAATGAATCGAAATAAACAGGTCGGCGTTGCTCTCGTTGGCAATCTTCGCACGACGGTATAACTCGACAAAAACATCCTGGTCACGGGTCATCACAACTTTCACATCAGGGAGGTTTTGCTTGATGTAATCCCTTATCTGCAAAGCAATCGATAAGGCTACATCTTTCTCGCGGGAATTCTTGCCTAATGCGCCGGTATCATGCCCTCCGTGACCCGCATCAATCACTACGGTATTCACCTTTTGACCCCAAACCGTTACGCTCAACAGTAACAGCAGTATCACTATACGAAATACCCGAGAATTACGTTTTCCTGTCATCAGCAGATTTTGATTAGTTTTGCGGAATCAATGCAACATACATCAATATGTATCAACGTTTGAAAGGGGAAAATCATACATTCCATTTGAAAAATGTACATAAACAGTCACCCGGGTCAAACAATTCTGATGCTTCATTGCAAGTATAATGCCATTATAGTTTATCACATCCAGTACGTGCCTAAATTACAAAAAAGCATCGGTTCACAGCAGCGTTGATAATCATGTGCTTAATCATGATAGCAGCGGCTCCTGAAACTGGATTTTCTCAATCTGCTGGTGTCCCCGATTCAGTTCTTGCACGCCGCGACAGCCTTCTCTCCCTCAGGACTGATACCATCACAATGCCAGGTGCCGGCAAAGAACAGAAATCGGTGATTGAAGATATCATTAAGTATGCTTCTGCCGACAGCATTACTTTCGATATAAAGGAAAAGCTCGCTTACCTTACCGGTGATGCCCACATCGAATACGGCGATATCAAAATTGATGCTTACAGGTTTATCATCAACTTTAGCAACAGCTCAATTTTTGCCGAAGGAATCACCGACTCGACAGGANNAAAGGAAAAAGGTATACCCGTATTTAAGCAGGGCAATCTGAATTTTACCTCTAAAACACTGAATTACAATTTCGAATCGAAGAAAGGGATTATCCAGAACATCGTAACACGTGAAGGAGAAGGTTATCTCCAGAGTAATACGGTGAAAAAACTTGCCGACGGATCAACCAATTCAAAAAGCGGATGGTACACCACTTGTGATAACACGGAGCATCCCCACTTTGCCATAAAATACTCCAAAGCCCGCATAATTCCCGATGATAAAATAGTTACAGGCCCGGCCTACCTGACAATAGAAGATGTGCCGTTGCCTATTGCCCTGCCTTTCGGGATATTCCCAAGTAAAAAGGGGCGCAGTTCAGGTATATTGATACCAAAGTACGGAGAATCGGCTAACAGGGGATTCTTCCTGGAGAACGGCGGGTATTATTTCGGGCTGAACGATTATTTCGACCTGAAACTTGTCGGTGATATATATTCCCGCGGCAGCTGGGCAGTAAAACCAACCCTCAACTACAAAAAGCGTTATAAGTTCAGCGGCAGTTTCAACCTGAATTACGCTATTAACAAACTCGGTGTGAAAGGAGCCAGCGATTACTCGAAAAACAACGACTTCTTTGTTACATGGACACACAACCAGGACTCGAAAGCCAATCCAAACGGTGTATTTTCCGCCAGCGTGCGTGCCGGTTCAAGCAAGTACAATAAATTCAACCCCGGCACTGTAAACGACTATCTCACAAATACATTTGCCTCAAGTGTATCATATACCCGTAAACTCGGGACCATTGGCAACATGACAGCAAGCGCCAGGCATAGCCAGAACACCAGCCAGAATACTGTAACACTCTCGTTGCCGGAAGTTTCCCTGAGTCTTAACCGTTTTTATCCTTTCAAAAGAAAACAAGCCACCGGCCCAGCCAAATGGTACGAAAGCATTACAGTGACTTACAGCATGAATGCCCGTAACGACCTGAATACTGTCGATTCGCTGCTTTTCACAAAGAAATCGCTCGACAATTTCATGATGGGGATGAAACACTCCATTCCGGTACAGGGTTCTTTTAAGGTGTTAAAGTATTTTACCTGGTCAAACGGCATCAGCTATACCGAGCGCTGGTATGCCAAAACGATTCAAAAAACATGGATCGGTGATACTACCGTTGTTGGTGAAGATACGCTGGCTCCTCATGTTGAAACCGATACCATTTCAGGGTTCAGGGCAGCCCGTGATTACAGTTTTAATTCATCGTTAAGTACCACGCTTTACGGGATGGTTCAATTTGGAAAAAAATCACCCATTCGTGCGATCAGGCATGTTGTGCGACCTTCCATCGGGTTTGGTTACGTCCCTGACTTCACCACCGAAAAACTTGGGTATTATCGTTTGGTACAAACGAATGCTGCCGGGAAACAAGAGTTGTATTCGATATTTGGCACGAGTAGTTTTAGCCCTTTCGGTACACCGCCTAAGGGGAAATCGGGGGCAGTGAACTTTTCGCTGGGCAATAACCTTGAAATGAAGATCAGGTCGAAAAAAGATACCATTACCGGGACCAGCAAAGTAATGCTCATAGACAACCTGAATTTTAGCACGAGCTACGACCTGGCAAGAGACTCGCTGCGATGGTCGAACCTGAATATTTCGGGCCGTACCACACTTTTCAAAAAGATACAGGTCAATTATGGCAGTTCGTGGAGTCCATACGCTGTAGACACCTCAGGAATTGCTTACAACAAATTTGAATGGGAAGTTAACCATAAATTATTCAGGTTTGAAAATACCTCATGGGCGCTGAGTGTCGGATATGATTTCAAATCGACCGATAAAAAGAAGAAAGGCAAGCCTGCTCAGCAACCAATACAGGATGATTCAGGAGAACTAGAATACATCAGGAACAATCCGAACGAGTATCTGGATTGGGATAATCCCTGGAATCTCAGGGTAAATTACACTTTCCGATATACCGGAGCCATTTCGGACCGCTACACAGGAGAAAAAAAGAAGACCCTTGTGCAAACGCTTGATTTTAACGGAGATATAAGTATTACTTCCAAATGGAAATTTACGCTGCGCAGTGGCTATGATTTCAAGAATAAGGACTTCTCGCTGACACAGGTTTCTATATACCGCAATTTACATTGCTGGGAGATGAGTTTCAACTGGATACCTTATGGGGCGCAGAAGAGCTGGAGTTTTGCCATCAATGCACGATCGGCAATGCTTAAAGACCTGAAGCTCACCAAGAAAAAAGACTTCCGCGACAATTTATAGCCGCATCATTTAGTGAATACAGAAGTTGAAAATCATTGGTCGCGTAACGGCAAGGTGAATGAAAATGTGGATCCTCTTCCCTGTTCGCTGGTTACCCAAATCTTCCCGCCGTTTTTCTCAACCATTTCTTTGCACAGGATCAGCCCCAGGCCGGTGCCGGGTTCATTGGCAGTACCAACCATTGATACTTGTCCGTCGAGTTTGAAAAGCTGAGCCATAACATCATCGGGTATTCCAACCCCGTTATCCAATACATCTATCTTGAGCCAATTACGGTTGCCTGATGGTTCTGTTCCGGGTTTTGGAGAATCAATCTGTGAAGCGTCAACGGTAACCGTACCATATGAATTTGAGAACTTGATAGCATTGGAAACAAGGTTCTGAACGATTGAGTGAGCCATGTTTCGGTCAGCTTCAACATAGAATCCCTTAGCAACTTTGCTGCTCAGTTTTATGCCTTTGCGTAAAGCATTGCTGCCAAGCAGCGAAAAAACCTCTTCGATTTCACCGGTCAGCTCAAAAACAGTTGGCTGGAAAGGTGTTCTGCCCGTTTGTATCCTCGACCATTCCAGCAGGTTTTCAAGGAGTGAGTAAGTTTGATACGATGCTGAGCGAATATTCTGAAGATAATCCTTAACCTGTTGTTTTTCAAGCTCATCAATATCTTCGACCAGCAAGTCAATAAAACCAAGAAGTCCCTGGAAAGGATTTTTAAGGTCATGAGCCAGAATACTGAAGAATTTATCCTTGCTTGCATTGGTTGCCTTTAATTCGGCATTGTATTCCTGAAGCGTATCTTCAGCCTGTTTTCGTTCGGTGATATCACGGCCAATTGCAATCACAACATCTTTACCGAAATAGCGACCGCGGTTGAGAACGACATCCTTTGCAAATACTTCACCATTCTTGCGTTTGCCGAACCATTCGAAATTCTGAGATTCACCCATAAAAGCTTTCTCAATATACCGGCGATTCATTTCCAGGTCGTTACGGCCTTCTGCTGACAGCATTTCGGGTGTTGCACCTATCAGTTCGTTGCGGGAGTATCCATACATACGTGTCGCCCCAAGGTTAACATCGAGAAAGACACCCTCAGGATTTAAGATATATATAGCATCGGTAATAAAGTCGAATAGCTCACGGTAGTTCAGTTCACTTTCTTCCCTGGCTTTTTGAGTAGATATGCGTGATTCTTCAACGGCTGTGGCTGCTGAAATAATGTTACAGAACTCGATATCTTCTTTGTGAATCAGGTAGTTATGCGTAAAGAATGCAGTAATCAACCCGACCAGTTTATTGTTGCTTTTTACCGTTTGAACGCCAATCATCGTTATGCCGTTCTGGTCGATAAACTGACCTAAACTTGCATCGCTGAAAGCAAAAGGCTTATTTATCACAAGAAAATCCTGCTGCTGATATTTGTATTGCTTAACAATATCGGTGTATCCCGATTCGGGCATTGAGCCGGTTATCAGTGGCGAATTCCAGACAGCCACAGGCATTGAATTCCCGTTGGCAATGCGGTAATATGAGCATACTGAAGCGCCAAGCAATTCACCAAACAATGCAATCATCTGGTGAATGTTTGAAACAGGATCGGGGCTGAAACTTGTAAATGTTCGGTGCAGCCTGGTTAACCTGATATAGTTCTTGTTGAGCGACTCTTCAGCCTGCAATGTCACAGAAATGTCACGGATCTCAACAAGGATATATGATTGACTGTTTCCAAAGTCATTTAGGGGGGAGAATGAGACTTCGGCCAGAAACTCTCGCTGTTTGAGCGGCGCATTTTATACTGCCCTTTGGCAAATGTTTTGGCACCATTTGAAACCGAAAGGAAATCGGACAATGATGTTTCGATATAGCCGGGCATGAGAAACGACAGAAGATTGCTGCCGTCGGGGGAATTATTCGGGGGAAGGAAGAAGAGTTCGCGGAACTTGTTTGAAGTAGTAAGTATGTTGCCGCTGCCATCACAAATAAGAATGGCTTCGGGCATCGAATTGAGAATTGCCTGAGATTTCCGGCTAAAGATATTGGCAGCGACGTTGTAAGGTTTTGTTTCTGATTGATCTTTTGCTACCAGCAATATACCTGAAATTTGCCCGTCGGATTTAAAGAAAGGCTGTGTTATGGCTTGTAAATTTCCTAATCTGGAATCATGTATTGTACCTGTTTGGTCTTTACCGGTCTTTAATGCACGCCAAACAGGGCAATCGGGCTGGCTTTCGCCATTAACGTGAGCACATTTCTCACACATCCGACCGGCATCCATTCCGAGTGCCAGCCCAAGTTTTTCAACCAGCAGGCTGTTTACCCGTTGAAAGCGGCAGTCGGTGTCAATAACAGCCACGTAATCATCAGCAGTATCGTAAAACCGCTCCCAGAAATAGTCTGAAACTACTCCCGAGCGGTTATTTTCGATCTTTTCTGATCCCTGGCTGTTAAACTCCCCCGAGTTTAAATTCCCCAAAATGTGCATAGCGAGTCGATGAGATAAATGTAGTCATTGTAGTAGCAGTTGCCAGTAAACTGTTAACAACATTTGAGCTTTTGTTAACTATTTAAATTCCCCCGAATAAAATAGTTAAACTCGTATTACCTATGAAATAATCAAAAGAACTTGTGGTAGATTTTGAACTTATAAGCAGGTAATTTGTTGTTAAACGTTTGTGTGCGTTACTTTAGTCAAAAAGTATGCCATGAGCACAATTATATTCGGTTATAGAAAATATCCTCATTGCAACTAGCTGTTAATCAGCGATGTTTACAACTTAATCGTCATTATTGATTTCTATAGCTTAAGTTGTCAGCATTTTTATTATTCCATTTTGGTACACCGGATTTTTATTTTGAAAACCCTGATTAACTAAGGTTAGGAAAGATTGCGCTATATCAGGAAGTTATGTTGCAGCCGGAAGGGTGAATGTAAAGGTTGATCCTTCATCGGGTTTACTGCTCACTGTAATCGTACCACCATGACGTTCAATCATTTCGCGGGTCAGGAGCAATCCCAGCCCGGTTCCTTTTTCGTTCTGAGTGCCTGAAGTTGAATACAATGCCTTGATCTGGAACAATTTTTCCATTTCTGCATCACTCATACCTATCCCATTGTCCCTGATACTTATTCTCACTTTCGAGGTTGTTTCAGGTGATTCTTCTTCAACTAACCCGGCATCTATTTCAATCAGGCCTCCTGGGTTGGTGAATTTTATAGCATTCATAATAAAATTATGAAATATCGACTGAAGCATATTCTGGTCGGCATTCACAGCAATCTCAATGGGAATCAGGTTATCAACCGTAATTCTTTTCCGGTAGGCAAGACTGCTGACGATTGTCATGGCGGTTTCGACCTCTGAAGCCAGGAGAAGTTTCATAGGTGTGAATGGCAGCCTGCCTGTTAGCAGCCTTGACCAGGTAAGCAGGTTCTCCAAAAGATTTAGCGAATGTTTTGCCGTGCTGTTTATGATCCGGATGTAGTCACGCATTTCTTCCTTTTCAAGGGTCTCGAAATCGTCGAGCAGTATCTCGGAAAATCCCAGCAGGCTGTTGAAAGGATCTTTCAGGTCATGAGCAATGATTGAAAACATTTTGTCCTTGCTCTTGTTGAGTTCTTTCAGCTCCTCGTTATACTGGTTTAATTGCTGGTTATAGCGTATTTTCTCCGAAATATCGCGTGCGATTCCCTGTATCCCCACAGGAACATTGTTTTTAAACATCAGGCGGCCATGTACTTCAAGTATGATTGATGAGCCATCAGCTGCAATTGTTTCAACTTCCAATGCCGAAACCGACTGGTGATCACGGAGTTGAACAAATATCTCCTTGAGCTTGCTTCGACCGAAATTCTTCACAATATCAAAAACCGAGCTCCTTAGTAATTTTCTGAGTGGTATTCCCAGGCTTTCAACAACGCGCTGGTTGGCATCAGTGAAGTTTCCTTTCAGATCAGTAGTGAAAATAAGGTCGTTTGCATTCTGGAACAAGTCATGGAACTTCTTCTCGCTTTCTTTAAGCGTTTCCTGTATCTGCTTCAGTCGTGTGATATCATGAATACTTCCTACAATATATTTTTTGCTGTTAAATTTATCGGTATAAAGGTATTTTGAAGTTACGATTGTCCTTACTTCTCCACTGCTCCAGGTTATTTTTTCTTCATTAATGTTTGAACCTTCCTTAAGAACGATGTTATCCTTTTCCCAGAAAACCTCGGCCTGCTCCTTGGGATAAATATCGAAATCCGATTTCCCAATAACATCTTCACGTGAGTGTCCCATCATACTTATGCAGGCATCGTTTAGCATGATCCATCGATGGTTTTCATCTTTAACGAAGAAAGGTTCCTGCAGTGAATTGATGACCATATTCAGAAAGTCATATTGCTGACGGCTTTCGGCTTCCGCTTTTATCAGATCGGTAAGGTCCCGGATGTTTGCCATCACTGCTGTTACCTTGCCCATTTCTTCATTCAGAGGCACAAGGCTGTAACTTATGCTTTTGCTTAGCCCGGAGTTGATCATGAATGTCAACTGCCCATCAATAGTTTTTTTCTCCCTAATACATTCATTGAACTGTGAACTTACATCACAATTGTATTTTTCATCTATTTCATGAACAGGAAGCAATGCATTCAGATCTTCTGGTGATCGTCCAACTATTTCGAAGAAGGCATGGTTCGCTTCAACGATTTTCCCCGAAAGATTTAACAGCACTATGCCGGTTGGAAGGTTTACAATAAGGTTACGGTATTTTGTTTCGCTGCGTTGCAAGGCAAGTTCAGCCTTTTTACGGGCTGTAATATCGCGGGTAATACCGGCAATACTTTCGCTAAGATTGCCACTTTTAATGATCTGGAATGTACTTTCGACCCAAACGATGCTCTTATCGCCTTTCATCAATCTGTATTCGATGACCACAGACCTGTGGTTATTAATTACAGTATTCATGGCATCCGTCACAATGTGAGTGTCATCCGGGTGGATCGGCCAATGATCATTACTAACCAGTACCTTTTCTTTAGGGACACCGGTCAACTGTTCAAATGACGGCGAAAGGAATAATATTCTGCCTTCGAATGAATGAAGTGATATTACTTCATGTGAATTTCTGACTATAAGGTCCAGGTATTCTGATTGTTGTGCAAAAGCATATGGAGATGATACTCCCTGATCGGCGTAATGAATGAATCCTGCAATGCCAAGTATTTCTTCCGACTGCCTTCTGACAGGCCGCAGAAATGTTGCAAAATTTCTGATAGGCATCTTATCTTTAACTGACACCTGCCCGCGATGATAAACTGCCTTACCCGATAATGCTTCTCTGAGTGAGGCCGCAAAACTTTCATCACCTGCAACTTCAACAAGGTTCATTCCCCTGAGAACTGATTCCTGAATATTCAGAATCCTGGCAAGTTGTTCATCAAAATCCACCACATTTCCATGAGGATCCAGAAAAAAATAAGCGACGAAAGAGGGATGATCGATTGCCTGAAAAACAGCCGCCTCCCGTATATCGTGTATGTCGTGAATAGTAGTCATAACAACTTAATCATCAAGTGCAGATTGATACAAATCTAATGTAAACCTAAAACTCAAAATCAAATAATTGGTTGCAGGCAGCATAAAACAGGCGATTCTCTGTCATACAGGTAATAGTTAATCACTTTTTTTGCAAAACGTCACGCCTGTTTCTCTATCAAAAATAAGAAATCTAATTGAATAAATGAGCCTCATCTGTCATTTCAACCGCCTTTACCAGGTTACAACTATGTTTGCAGTTCAAAGTCCGGAAAATGGTTATCGGTAATCTATTGAATTCCTGTAATTTATTAATCCAACAAAACTGTTTCTTAATAAGAACAACTACTTTTATAGAATCTCCGGAATGAATCAGGTATTGATTCTGGCACTTGGTTTGATTACAATTTAACAGTTCACCAGCAAAATTTCTGTACGTAAAGATGACTTCAGATTATTCGAGATATTACACCCCCGAAGCGCTTACAACCAAAATCAGGAAGTTCGCGAAGAAGGCCGGAAGCAAAGTAACCTATTATGTGTTACTGCTTTACAATGTGATGAACAACAAGTCAACCCCTGTAAGTGCAAGGCTTTCCATTGCAGCTGCACTGGGATATTTCATCCTGCCAACCGACATTGTTCCTGACCTTTTACCCATTCTGGGTTTCACCGACGACCTGGGCGTATTACTTTTTGCACTGAAAAAAGTAGCTGATCATGTTACCCCTGAAATCAAACTCATGTCGAAAGAAAAGTGCCTGCAGTTATTCAGGCTTAACAACGAAGATCCTGGTTCTGAAAACTGGGATAAAGAGGCTGGGATTTAAACTTACCTGCATTATAATTCCACATCCTGATGAGGGATAATATTGTTACATTTGTGTCAAACCTAAACCTGAAAAACTATGGCCACAGTAATTATCCTGGTAGTTGCCGGTATCCTGATCTTATGGTTTATCAGCATCTATAACCGAATAATCCGACTCCGTAACCGGCGCGAAAATGCATTTGCCGATATCGATGTACAGTTAAGGCAACGCCATGACCTGGTTCCGCAACTGGTGGAAACCGTGAAAGGCTACGCCACCCACGAAAGGGAACTGCTCACCCGAATTACCGAAGCACGCAGCGCCGCAATACAAGCGAACACAATTGATGAAAAGATAAAGGCTGAAACCAACCTTGCCGGCGCCTTGCAAGGGCTTAAAATAGCTGTTGAAAACTATCCGGACCTCAAAGCAAACCAGAACTTCCTTCAGTTGCAGGAGGAACTCAGCGATATAGAAAATAAGCTGGCAGCAGCCAGAAGGTTCTTCAATGCTGCAACCACCGAGTACAATACAGGCATCGAAACCTTCCCTGCAAATCTTATCGCTTCCAATTTCGGGTTCAAACGCGAAACTATGTTTGACCTTGGCCCGGAAAAGCGCGAAACACTTGAAGAACCTCCGGTTATCAAGTTCTGATTCACATGGAATACGTCGGCATCCACAGCCAGATAAGGAAGAACAACCTGAATTCCGCCATACTGCTGGCCGCATTTCCAATTTTGCTGCTGGCAATGGTATATGCTTTTCTGTTCTTTACCAACAACAATAACATTGAGTTTACCAATTCGATGTTCGTGTCCGCCGCGCCCTATGTAATAATCGGGACTGCCGCATGGTTCACCATAGCATGGTTCATGCAGTCATCACTCATCAGACTGGCTACAGGTTCACATCCTCTTGAACGAACCGAAAACAAGCGCGTTTATAACCTTTTGGAGAACCTATGCATTGCCAATGGCATGAAAATGCCGAAGCTTTTCATTATAGAAGATGATTCGCTCAATGCTTTTGCCAGCGGATTAAGCGAAGCCAGCTATTCCATTTCGTTGTCGCGGGGTATAATCGACAAGCTCGATGATGATGAACTGGAAGGTGTTATTGCTCATGAGCTCAGCCACATAAGAAGCCGTGATGTACGAGTACTGATCATTTCCATCATTTTTGTAGGAATCTTTTCGTTCATTGCAGAAATGGCTTTCCGAAGCCTGAGATTTGCCGGTGGGGGAAAGCGCGGAAACGGCAAAAGCCAGGGAATGATCATTTTGATCGCAGTAGTGGTATCTGCGGTGTGCTATCTCATTTCCGTTCTTCTGCGTTTTGGAATTTCACGGTCACGGGAGTACATGGCTGATGCAGGATCCGCGAATATGACCCACAAACCTTATGCACTTGCTTCTGCGCTCCGAAAGATTTCGGCCGATCCAGCCATCGAAGCAGTTGAAAGCCGGGATGTAGCCCAGTTGTTCATCGATAATCCAAAACCATCGGCTCATGGTTTTTCGTGGGATAACATCTTTGCAACCCACCCGCCAATCCAAAAACGTATTGAACTATTGGAGCAATTTGTCTGATCAATATATCGTAACACATTGAATAACCGCCATCTGCCATTCAGGCTGCTAGCTCTCACACTGTTAATCTCACTTATCCTGCCGGTTCTCATTAAGGACGGCATGTTCATGGACGGTCTGCAATATGCCGTAGTTTCGAAGAACCTTGCCCATGGCGAAGGAACATTCTGGCAACCTCACCTGAGCAATACCTGGAATAAAGCAGGCAACCAGGCATTCCTGGAACATCCGCCGCTTGTTTTCGGGATCCAGGCAATGTTCTTCAAAGTTCTGGGCGACAACCGATATGTTGAACGAATATACAGCTTTCTAACAGCTATTTTTACCGCCCTTATTATTGCCGGCATTTGGAGGCTTATTTACCTGAATAATAAGAATTTAAAAGAAGCAGATTGGTTGCCTGTTATTTTCTGGATAATAATTCCTGTATGTTTCTGGTCATATCAGAACAACATGCAGGAAAATACAATGGGAAGCTTTACCACAGGAGCAATATATTTTGGGCTTAAAGCACTGATAAGGCGACGTCTCATACAATTCAACCTGATATTATCAGGAATTTTCATTTCTCTGGCATTCTTCTCCAAAGGTTTCCCGGGATTATTTCCGTTGACACTGGTGCCACTTTATTTTGCCGTCAATAAGCAACCAGGTATAAAAATAACATTGTTATATACCACTGAAGTTCTGTTCATTACAGCTTCATGTATATTCCTCATTGTTTTTACAAACCCTGTTGCTCATGAAAGCATGAGTTTCTGGCTTCATCAGAGGGTTTTATCACGTATTTCGGAGGAGATTACAACCACAAACAGGCTCGACATTTTCTGGAGGATTTTCACAGAACTTTTGCTCCCTGTCATATTAACGTTGGGGATTATTTTTACTGACAGGGCAAAACTAAGAAACAACCTTGCAGTTATTGGAAAGAATGCGCTCTTATTCATACTGTTGGGCCTATCAGCGACCTTGCCAATGGTTTTTACCATGGTGCAGAAAGGGTTCTATCTTTTGCCAGGATTCCCGCTGTTTGCTATTGGACTCGCGTCAATGGCAGCTCCTGCACTGGTAAAATCAATTCAGAAACTTAATATAGAATCTTCATTTTTCAAATGGTTCAGGAATCTGACAATAGTATTGTTATTCATATCACTTGTTTTCTCGTTCGCACAGGCTGAGAAAACTAGCCGCGACAAAGAAATATTGCATGATGTATACCTGATTGGCGGGATAATTAAGCCACACACAACAATTGGTGCCGATATTTCACTTTATAATAACTGGCCCTTCCAATTGTATCTGCTCAGGTACTTTGATATCAGCACCGAACCCACCAACACCGGAACACTGGAGTATTATATTGCACCCAAACAAAGTAATCTATCCATGCCTCCGGGTTTTCAGAAGGTGGAGCTAAACACGGTAAAAGTCAACCTGTACCGGAATAAAAAAACCGGTTGAGAAACCGGTTATTTTGTTGAGAGAATGAAAAAAATCCTCATTAGTAAGATTAACAGGATGGACAGTAAGAACCAAACGTTTCTAACAGCCACCACCCGAGCTTGTTTTTTTCTTCACCGGCACTACTTTTGCAGGCTTATTCTCTGACTCAGCAACCTTTGGAGCTACTATAGTTTTCTTTCCAAATTCAGCTGTATCCAGCAGGGGCAATTCGGCTTTCCAGCAGATGTGCTGAACTCTAGCCAATGAATCGTTTAGAGGTAATTGCCTGTAGAAATCGTATCCCCCCTGCATTACCTCAACATTTGTGAATCCAACCTGCTGTAACAAAAGCCAGGGGCCGCTGGCCTGCACCTGATCCTGACCATACAGTACGACCGGTTCTTTTGCATCGGCTAGCTCATCGAAAAAATCGAGTGACCTTTTACTAAACAGCTCCAGCACCGGGATATTGAGTGCATTCCCAATATGCCCTTTGGCAAACTCGTCGGTATTGCGTACGTCTACCAGGAGCAGTCCTTTGTCACCCTTCTGTACTTTCTCATACACCACTAGCGGTGAAATCATACTGCCGGTATCTGCAAGCGTGCTGACAGCCTGTTGCGGGCTAAGTTTATATTTGAGATCAGGTTTGCCTCCGGCCATCAGTATGATCAACACGATGATCACTACCAGCAAAGCTGATAACAGTATCCAGTTTTTCTTTATGAACTTCTTCATCATTGATAATTTTTCAGATTAACAACCTCCTCCAGATGATTTTTCCGCCGGTTTTCTTTCAACACTCACCTTAGCAGGTTTCTGAGTACTTGCGTCATTGCCTGATTGGGCAGTTTCCTGATCACCACTACCAGTAAAATACTGTCGGGCTGACTGCCTGAAACTATATAGATCCAGGTCAGTGCCAGAAGCAGTGTTTGACGGCTCAGCACCTTTGATTATAGTATTATACCAATGATTCAGTCCGCCTTTCATTACAAAAACTCCGGGAATGCCATTGCGGGTGCATACCTGCCATGCTGCATCAGATTCGATATCTCCGTTACTGTAAAACACTTTATCTTTTCCCGGCTGGTGAAGCAACTCGGTCCATGAAGGGCTTAGAATAGAATCCAGCGGAATATTCACAGCGTTGGGAAGGGCATACGTGTTGAATTGTTTAGCGGGCCTCACATCAATAAGTTGCAGTGTGGGATCACCTCCGATAATCCTTTCGGTAATCGCATCAGTACTTAAGAATCGGGCCTGGTCATTGATTGCTAAAAGCAATTTGTCCGGTTTTATCTCTTTTTTCTCACCCTTGTTCGGAATGATCAGTAATCCTGCAGCCAGTAACACAACCAGTATTGCAAGTAAGGTATAACGTCTGTCCATTTTCAAGAGGATTTAGTATTCAACTTTCCTGACTTTTTTCTCAACCCATGTGGCGCCGAAGAACATACCAACAGCAACTACCGTAAGAAGGAAAGCAAATAACGATTTTGACATTCCAAGCGAATCGGAGACCAGTTTTCCACCCAGGTTACCGCTGTTATAAAGTTTTTCAAGAAGCGGGAATGCTTCGGAAAAAATGAGAACTCCTATGGCCATCCCAACCATGAAAATCATAGCATCAATTTTGCCGATTGCTATACCGCAGAAACTGGTTCCGGGACAATAGCCGCCCATCGAAAAACCGATACCCATGACGATTCCCCCGATAATAGCCGAAGCTAGAAAGGTAGGATGAATATACAGCAACGAAAAGTCGAGCCACCCGATATACGACAGGTATAACAACCCGATCATCGCAGTTATAGCAGCTGTAAAGAACACTTTCAGCACAACGAAATCGTATCCGAAAAAAGTGCCTATGATTTTACGTGAGGAAGAAAAGCCGGCTGATTCGAGAGCGAAGCCAAAGCCAAATCCAAGGATCACTGCAAAGACATTGTTCCACGATTCTGGAATAACACCCATTGGAATTAAAGGAGCAACCATGTTTTTACTTATTAAGTTGTTAAATCCAGTTCTTTTTAAATATCCATGCGAAGACAAAGGCAGTGCCAAAGATAGCCATCATGGTGATGAACCCGCCCAGAGAAAGAACAGCCATACCGCTAAGGGCAGCGCCACTGGTACATCCTTTGGCCAGTTGTGAACCTATTCCGAATAAAGTTCCGCCGAGCAATGCAAAAATGAGCCTCCTTCGTGAAGTGATTTTGGGTGAATGTTCAACCTTAAACTTTAACCTGTTGAAAATCAACCCTGAGAGAAATGCGCCTCCCAGTATCCCAATCACTTCGAAAACGAGCCAGGTATTCATAGGGTGCGCATCGTCGCTGATGAATTTGCTGTAATAATCCGATTTTTCAGCATGAGCTGGCGCCACTGTATTAACAGCTTCCACAACTGTACTTTTCACAGCTCCGCTGGCGCCCATACCCCTTCCTGTTATAATAAAAGTAATCAGCAGCACCATTCCGAAAATGAAACCGCTCAGGTATGGATTTAGGTAAAATGTACCCGATTTTTTATTCTTTTCCATAATTAATCCTTTCTTTTTCAATGGTTTAACCCGATTCTAATAGAGATATCGGGTGATTTGTCCGGCCTCAACCATGATGAACCTGAAAATAAACCCGCCCAGCAGGATAAGAATTGCCGGAAGTACGATAGGTACTTTCATCCCGAAGAGTTCGAGTATTTCGAGCAGTGCAGGGAAAAGGAGACCAAGAATGATCACAAACACCCAGAAGGATACGGTGAATTGCCCACCCAGAAACAGGTGTGCTGCTGCAAGTTGCACCTCCGATCCGGCCAGGAATCCCATAATCATGTGGGTAATGAAGAACAACTCTATCACGATAAGAAGCAGGTCAATCCTGCCAATTATCCGCATTTCCTCATGGTTCTTACTCGTTAGAATTATCGCTGCCGCGCCTGTCGACATACCCGAAACAAGGAATAATGGCCCCAGGATGGATGTGTTCCACAACGGGCGGGCATTGAAGGCTGAGAGCAGGATTCCTGTATAAATGCCCAATATGACTGCAAGGATAACCATAGCCCAGGCAAATATTATACGGTTGCTGATCACCCATTTTTCAAAATCTTTCAGAATTTTCAGTTTCCAGTCCCACCTGGGTAGTGCTTCTCTCAGGTAGCTGGCAGCCCAGACGAAAGACACCGGTGTGATAGCCATCAGAACCCAGGCACCCCAAGACATTGGAGAAGTGAATCTGACTGTTGTATACAACTGCCAGAAATAGAGCTTATGTTTCAGGTCAAGGAAAAGGGCAAAAAGCCCCAGCACCAGGGCAAAAGGCACAATAAAAGGTGCCCATTTAACTGTTGCAGGCATCTGCTTTTCCTTTCCCATGATAAAAAACAGCCCTGCAAAGAAAAGTATTCCGGCTGCAAGTCCACCCAGAAAAAGGTAAGTGGGAATCTGCCAATGCCAGATATTGAGATAGGGGTCGATGTTGGGAATATTGCGCCCGCTGACAAATATTTCTTCTCTCATGATTTTGATGAATTGCGGGAATTGTTAAACAAGGTAAAATATCTGCGGACTGGTACCTGCTTCGGGAGCAAGCGATTTGAACTTCCTGTTTTTAAGCACATTGACAATTTCCGAATTGGGATCGTCAAGGTCACCGAAGTACATACAATGGGTAGGACAAACGCTCACGCAGGCAGGATCTTCGCCTTTTCGTACCCTGTGGATACAAAAAGTACATTTATCGACATAGCCATCAGGGTGAGAATATCTTGCCTCGTAAGGGCATGACTCAATGCAGGCGCCGCATCCTATACATTTCTCATGCGTCACCAATACTATTCCGCCATCTTCGAAGTGGCTGGCGCCGGTCGGACAGCAACGCACACAGGGAGCATTGTCGCAATGGTTGCACCGTTCCGAACGGAGCTCAATTGTGACATTCGGATAGGTACCGTCAACTGTTTCAGTTACCCAGTCACGGCAAAAACCTATCGGAACATTGTTTTCGGTTTGACAGGCAACAACACAGTCGCTGCAGCCTACACACTTTTTGGTATCAATGGCCATCGCGTATCTCATGCTTCAGCCTCCTTTCCGGGATCTTCAGTTATAAATGTCACAAAATTGCCTCTCATTCCGGTACCACCCATAATCGGGTCAGTCATAATATTGGTAATCAGCTCAGTGTCATTAACACCACGACCATAAGCCAGATGAAGGGGCTTATGATGGTGTCCGAAACCATGAACGATATAAACCGAATCCCAGCGGATCCTTTCTGTCAATCGCACTTTCACAGGAAACCTTGATACCGCTCCATCCTGGTTTTTCAACCATACATACTGATTTTTCTTAAATCCCCAAATAGCTGCGACCTGCGGATTGACCCATACTGAATTTTCGGGCATAAGTGCAACCAGGTTAGGGTTGTTGGCAGTGCGGCTAAAAGTATGCATTGGTGCGCGGCCGTATATCAGCCTGTAAAAACCTTCATCAGGCCCGGGATGCGGCGTATAAACAGGCATCGCATCGAAACCGGCATCGGCCAGTTCATGCGAATACAGTTGGATTTTACCTGATTCAGTATTGAAAGCATGCACTGTACCGGGTTCTATATACGGAGATGTTTTCCGGGTACCTTTCTTAACCCCGATACGTTTCATTTCTTCAAGCGAAGATCCAACTTGTTTCAGTTGCCAGTCAAGGACTTCGGAGTAGTCATTATAATTAAAATAATCGCCGAGGCCCAGTCTTTCACCAATCTGTTTGGCAATCCACCATGCCGGTTTTGAATCGTACTGTGGCTCAACTGCCGGCATACGAAGGGCAAGTGTAGGCTCGCGGTGAGCGGTAGCCCGAATGTCGTCGTACCGCTCAAGATAAGTGCATTCCGGAAATACAACATCGGCATAACCGGTAATCTCCATGGGCATGGTATCAACTACTACCATAAGCTCCAGGGAATCCATAGCCTTAACCAATTTTTCTTTCATAGGTATAGAGGCTATCAGGTTGGTCCCTGAAATGAACCATCCCTTGATTTTTGCCTCTTTGCCATCCGCAGGTATGGAGGACTCGACCACCGAATTGGTAACTGCTTCGTTGGCAAGAGGGTACTTGCCATCGTTGAGTTCGTGCCATGACCAGGCAGGTGTGGGATATGCAGGATGCGGAAATTCTGGTAATTTGATGCCTTCTTTGAAGAATATTCCGCCACGGTTACCCCAACTTCCAAGCAATGCGTTGAGAATCGCGATCGCCCGTGTACGTTGCACATCATCGCCATACCAGGCAGCATGACGGCCCGGGTGAACGATGGCCGAAGGTGCTGCATTGGCCATTTCACGTGCTGCGGAACGGATAAGGTCGGGTTTTATGGTGGTAATAGGGTAAGCCCATTCAGGAGTGAAATTCTTCACATGCTCTTTCAACTCGGCAAATCCTTCGCAATACTGCGTTACATATTCCTTGTTGTAAAGTTCGTCGTAAATGAGCACATGTATCCAGGAAAGCAGCAGTGCCAGGTCGGTTGAAGGTTTGATAGGCAACCAGAATTTTGATTTTGAAGCTGCTGTTGAAAAACGCGGATCAACGGTGATGATAACTGCTCCGTTATCAATGGCTGCACTCATTTCCTGTACCTGACCGTTATGCATATTTTCCCCGATATGGGAACCAATGAGAACCAGGCACTTAGTATCACGGATGTCGGTAACCTCAGGACTGCTTACTGATTCCCCAAACGTCATATCGAAGCCAACATCGCGTGGACCACGGCATTGGGCAAATGAGGGCGCAGCAAGGTTTGGTGTTCCATAGGCCTTCATCAGGTGCGAAAAATGGTTACCTGATGAGCCATGAAAAAACAGTGCCATGCTCTCGGGGCCATATTTTGCTTTGATATCTTTCATTTTCGACGCCACAAAGCCAAGCGCTTCTTCCCAACTGGCTTCACGATAGGTTTGCTTGCCATCTTTGATCACACGCATGAGTGGCTTTTTCAACCTGTCGGGATCGGTGAACATGCCAACACCGCCTGTTCCACGCGGACAGAGCCTGCCGTTACACTGCGGATCATCGTTGTTGCCGGTGATTTTTTGAATTGAGCCTTTTTCATTTACATGCGCCCATCCGGCACATTTCCAGAAACAGACTTCACAGTATGTAGGGAACCGCTTCAATGGCGCTGGTTCATCACCGGTATCGCCAAGAAAATCAGCTACAGGATCGCCAAAAACCCATTTGGCTGTCCCGCCAATTGCGGCTGTCGCACCCAAGCCAAGGGCGCTGATTTTAATAAAATCTCTCCTGGTCTTCATTGGAGAATTATTGATGATTAAGTTATTTTAAACAGGCATTTAACCTTAAGGATTTGCCGGATTCAAGATGTTTGTTGAAACAAATCAAGCAAAAATAGAAAAATCTATATATCCTCAATATATACATCCAAAAAGAAATGTATTTGCAAATACCTGTTTTCCTGTCAGTTATAAATAACCATATATTTCGGATTTTATATATATATCGTAATCAATTGATTTACTATGTCTTATAACATAAGAAAGAATCGTTTCAAATTACATTCCCGGCTTCTATCATGCTGATTATCAACTAACATGTTCATAATCGAAAAGCTCATATTATATACTGATCCACGACATTATATTTCCTGATCTATATCATGTTTTATCATAATGCATCTTGACCGTCATTTGATATTATCATTTAGCTTTGATACCCGAATTATCAAATGTGAATGAATACTCCCAATAAGATATCACGCAAAAGCTTCTTCAGCATGATGGGATCCTTGTCAATAGCGGCATTGGCAGTATTATGGTACAGTATTTCGGCGAGGAACAAGGTTGTAAACGGCAACAACAAAGAGATTTTAATTCCAGGTGATATCGCTACTGGAATTACAATTATGGAAGGCTGTATAATTGCTAAGAATGAAAAGTCAGTTAAGGTCTTTTCTGCTCAATGCACACATGCCGGGTGCATGATTACCCGTGTTGAGGGAGATATTCTGAAATGCCCCTGTCATGGTTCAGAATTCGACGGATGGAGCGGGCGCCCGCTGAAAGGCCCGGCTTACAGGAATCTTGAACAACTTGCCAGTAGATTTGATACCAAATCAGGAAGCTGGATAATTACTCAGAAATAAAACATTGAAATTTAGCATTTGCCCTTACTGCAAGGGCTGTTGGTGACATACAATCCCAGGATTCCGCCAAAGAGCATGCTCATATATGGATTGCTTGTGATTGCACATGAGCCGCTTTTACAACCGACAAAACGGAAATAAAGATACCCGAGCACTACGCCACCGGTTATTCCGGCAAAAGTCTTCCAGAAAGATGCCGATCTTATGATTTCACTGAACGAACGTTTCGTTTTCATTTCCGGTGCCCCGTTCGTGTCGCCTGCTTGTGAATTATTTTCCATATGTAAATTACTGATTTTTAGCCAATTGTTTTAACAGGAAGTCCTTTGGTTTAACCCCGACATAGCGGTCAATTTCTTTCCCGTTTTTCATCAGGATGAGCGTGGGAATATTTCTCACAGAGAATTTTGCCGAAAGCTGCTGAAATTCTTCAACATTTACCTTAGCAATTTTTGCTTTTTCACCTACTTCCTCGGCTATCTCATTCAGAATGGGAGCCATCATTTTACAGGGCATGCACCACGACGCCCAGAAATCGATCAGCACTAGGCCGCTTTTTGTTTGCTGCTGGAAATTTACCGGATTCAGGGTGACAATCTTTGAGCTTTCTGCTGTTTCAGGCATATTTTTAAGTCTGCGCGCCGTCAAAAACAGGTAAATAATTCCGGCACCAATTACACCGAAAACTATAAGAAGAATGGTTGTAGTCATATGAGGTTATGTTGAACAGTTGATCCGGATGTTTTAATTACCGGTTAAATTAATCTTTGATTACGATTTCGTGGGTGAGTTCCATGGCTTGACGATACATGAATGAAACTCCGCAATAGCGCTCCTGTGAAAGGTCAATGGCCTTTTGGAGCTTGTCCATTGGCAAGTCCTTGCCGCTAAAAATATATTTGATGTGCATCTTTGTGTAATGCTTAGGGTGCTCTTCCGTAATGTCGGCTATCACGTCAACATCAAAACTATCGAGTTCAACGCGCATTTTTTTTAGTATTGAAACCACATCCATGCCTGTGCATCCGGCCAGGGCAAGCAACATCAGGTTTTTAGGGCGGGGGCCTTCGTCATGTCCGCCGGCTTCAGGCAATGCATCAATTGTGAGGCGATGGCCGTTCACATCGGCTTCAAATTTCATGTCGCCTTTCCATTCGGTTTTCAGGGTTTGCTGCATATCAACAGAAGTTTTGTTTCGGCTGCAAAAGTACAATATTTTCAAATATAAATCGCTTTAGTATCACCTGAATCGCAATATTATCACTTTTTATACTTTTGCATAATTATTAAGCAGCGATGGCAAAGCCGGATATTGATATTTCACCTGAAATGCTGGAAAAATTTTTTCATGATGACGAGGCGTGCCTGTCATTTCTTGCATCGCTGAAATGGGCAGACGGTTATACCTGTAAAAAATGCGGGAACACCAATTACTGCCACGGGAAAACTCCTTTTTCGCGCCGGTGCACACGCTGTAAAACTGAAGAGTCGGCAACTACGGGAACCATCTTTCACAACTGCAAATTTCCGGTGAGCAAAGCCTTTTACATAGCTTTCAATCTGTGCAGGGGCAACGATAATCTCTCGACTTACGAATATGCCCGGAGGCTCTCCTTACGCCAGATGACCTGTTGGAAGTTCCGCACCAAAGTACTCAGCACCATGGCCGGGGCTGAATCACAAGCAGGATCTGAAAATTTAAGCCTGAAAAAGTTTTTATGCGGCTAAATAATACCTTTGGACAATAATACTGTCTCCGTGGCCGGCTTTCAGAAAATCAGGAAACTACTTTACCTCGACACCTATGGCTGGATCGCTGTTGCCAGCCTGCTCATCTGTGCCGTTACAGGTGTTTTCCTGGCCATTCCTTACGATATAACTTCTCCGTACACTTCGATAGCTAAAATGCTGATTGCAAACGCACCTGCATCATTTGTGCGCAACCTGCACTACTGGAGCGCCCAGCTGTTCCTCATTTTCTCTGTTCTCCATGTGTATGATCATTTCAAAAGATCAACCGAGAATAACATTATCCGGCGCGGTACATGGTTCAGGCTTACACTTTCCATCGCTTTTATCGTGTACGTGATGATTTCGGGGTTTATCCTCAAAGCTGACAGTGACAGCCAGCAGGCAAGGAGAATCTTGTCGACATTGCTTGAATCGGTTCCTTTGCTCGGGAAACCATTGCAACAAACCTTCATCGGCCCTGAAAACAGCTGGCAGATTATTTATATTCAGCATGTTGCGACTGCTACCATCATTTTGTTCCTGTCGGTATTTGAACATGCCAGGACGGTGTGGGTGAAGATGAAGACTTTCGTGATCATATTGGCAGCTACTGCATTATTGAGCACTTTTCTTCGTGCACCATTTAACGGGTTGAACGAGAATGTCATGAAAGGCCCCTGGTATTTTGTCGGGCTGCAGGAAATTTTGCATTGGCTGTCGTTCCCCTGGATCATTATGATTGGCTCTCTTATCCTGCTGATTTTCATATACTTTATTCCCGTCCTAAAACCATCCTGGCGGCTCTATCTGAAAAGATTCCTGTTGACAGTTCTCATTGCTTATGGTTTACTGACTGCAACAGGGTTTTTCTTCAGGGGAGAGAACTGGAAGTGGCAATGGCCCTGGCAGAAAGATGCCTCAATACCATTCGCCCGACCTTACAATCCATTAGCCCAGGCTGATTTTTCAGACATTTCTGCCCTCACATCTAAAAAAGACAAAACGGAATCATGCCTGCGCTGCCACAGCGGAATGCAGGGACTGAGTGAATCACATTCAGAACAGGCAGCCGGTTGCTATTCCTGCCATCTCGGTGATCCTTTTGCTGCAGACAAAGCAACTGCTCACCGGAACATGGTGCCAGTGCCCGGCAATCTCAGCAATGCGTCAAAAACCTGTGGTACTGCTAATTGTCATCCGCAAATAATTCCGCGAGTCAACAACAGCCTGATGTCAACTTTATCAGGAATTATCACTGTTGACCGGTTTATTTTTGGCGAAACACACGACCTTGATAAGATATCTTCGGTGAATGATCTGGTTCATTCAGCCGCAGGAATACATCTCAGGAATCTGTGTGTTGGCTGTCACCTGGGTAACGAAAAAATAAACAAAGGAGCCGCTTCATGGCTCGAACGCGGCGGCGGCTGCAATGCCTGTCATCTTACCTATGACGATAAGTCGCAGAAAGAACTTCTTTCAAGGCAAAAACGCGGAGATGGTGATACCACGCTTCCCCGCCTTCACCCGGCCATTGACCTGAACATCAGCAATGACAAATGCCTGAGCTGTCATAGTCGTTCAGGACGGATCTCGATGAACTATGAAGGCTGGCACGAAACAACGCTGAAAGACATTCCTGGCAAGGACGCTACTAAATTCAGGAAGCTGCCTGACGAAAGGATTTTCACGTTTGTGAGCGCCGATGTTCACCACGAAAAAGGCCTCTCCTGCATCGATTGCCACGGCTCTTATGAACTCATGGGCGATGGCCACCATTATGCCCATAAGGAAAAGGCGGTTAAAGTCAGGTGTGAAGATTGCCACCCGGCCGGAACACCAGGTTCAACTACCACATTTGACAAAACCGACCGGGAAACACAGCTTATTGCCTGGCTCAGGAAGTATGATACCAAGAATACCCGGATCATCAAAACTGATAATGGAGGCCTGCCTTTATCGAACACTTCCGTTGATGATGAAGGTCAGGTGAAAATGACCCTGAAACTAAAAGGTACTCAAATGATCTCGAAGTTCAGGTCGGATGCCTGCAGCCGCGGCAATGTACATCAGCGGCTGTCGTGCAATGCCTGCCACACAGCCTGGGCGCCACAATGCATTGGTTGTCATAACAGTTACGAAAAGCAAACCGAAGGTTTTGACATGCTGAGGAACATTAAAACCCGAGGCACCTGGGTAGAATATGCAGGAGAGTATTATGCTGATGCACCGGTACTGGGAATCGACGAAAATGCCGCCAGGGGCGGAAAGGTGCAAACGATGATCCCGGGAATGATTATGACGATTGACAGATCGTCAATTAAAAAAGGCGAGGGTGATTCGTTTCACCGGCTGTATGCTCCGGCATCAGCACACACCACGCGCCGTGAAAGCCGTTCCTGCAAATCATGTCACAATGACCCGCTGGCGATTGGTTACGGTAGGGGTACACTGACCTTTTCACCTGCTGGTAGATGGACGTTCGTACCAAAGTTTGAGAAGAATACTCATGACGGCCTNCCCGAAGATGCCTGGACAGGTTTTCTGAAGAGCCAGTCCGGTGTTGTATCAACCCGGAAAGGAATAAGGCCTTTTAATATTGATGAGCAGAAGAAAATTCTCACGGCTGGAGCCTGCCTGACCTGCCATGATGAAAATTCAGATATAATGACCCGGAGCCTGTCCGATTTCAGTGAACTTCTGAAAGCCAGGAGCAGAAAATGTGTGTTGCCGGTTTGGTAACCAGAGGGTTCTTTTTTTGATCAGGCAGTTTCGTTTTTAATCAGGTCATGGATAACAACGGCAACATCAGCCGGCTGATCCTGCTGAATATCAAAAACGTATACATCACCAACTTTCCAGTTTGAAATAACGGCTTTTACCAGGTTTTTTCTCACGACCCATAATTGCGGGATTCCGGCTGATTCAACAAGTTTTGTAACCGCCTGCCACCATCCCTGCCGGTTTAGTTCCAACGGGCCGATTTCATCAATAATAACCACCTGTGACCCTGATACCTGTTCGGGAGAGATGATATCGGCCCCGGTTTTCAGTCCTTCCTCGCTGAAGGTAAACCTGCCGAATTTAACCCCTTGCAATCCCCTGCTCCTGCAAAGCAGCGTTTTAGCCCCGGTCCGGAGGTCGAGAAGGTCAAACCCTATGCGATTCCCGTCTTCATTTATACCCTCTGCAAGAAAGCCCGTTATTTGGAGATTATCAGCTCTCAACCTATCAATAATTTTTCGTACAAACGTGGTTTTGCCTTGCTGCAAATCACCGGTGATGATGATGATATCGGGGCGGTTTTCGATCTGTCGCTCAAAAGTGGCCAATAGTTCAGATGAATGGTAAAACAATCCCGAGAACGCTTTTGCAGGCCTGCGGAAAAACTCCCGCGTACCGGGGAACATATTGAAAACAGCCGGCAGTGCCGAGAATGCTAGATTCACCGAATGATAAAGCTCCGCCATGCCCCGCTGCATAGTCACCGCTTTTATCACCGGGTTTTTGAGTTCGGTGCTGATGGCCGAAAACCCGACAAGGATTATTGCCGCCCTCAGGTTCATATACAACCCGATTTTCAGTCCTTCCAGACTGAAATACTGACCTTTGGTGAGACCGTTGAGCAAGAAGGCTGCAATGAGCGTGATGAGGAAGAACTGCACCCAGAAACCTGTTTTCTTCAGGTGGCGTGTTGAATTCGGGTAACGGTAAAGTACAAATCCGAAATACAGAATGACTGCAGGCACCGAGATCCAGGGCGCTGCAACATTTACAAGATATAGCGATCCAATTACAGCGCTGATGTTCAGCAACAGCAGCCAGAGAGAATAGCCGTGCTCGTTTTTCTTGTCGAAAAGGGAGCTTTCGGAACGGAGCAAAATGTCTTTATTGGCAGTTTCGCTTCCCTGGCTATTTCTCATCCTGACTGCAGTGAGGTAACCTGCCAACGCTGCCAGCGCCCCTGCTGCAAGATATATTACCGTGATAAGCACCAGCAGCTTTTCAGGTTCAAGGTTCTTGATTCCCACCTGCTTTACGATGAAGTAGTACAACGCCTCAAGTATTTTCACAAGGTTGAACCCGTATACGATGAGCAGGCTTACAACCTTATGCAGCAGGGTGCTAAAAACTGCCAGCGCCCCGCCGGTGATGTAGCCGAGCAGGTTTCTGCCCAAAAGCAGCATGGCCAGCTCCAGCAGGATAGCTTCGGAAAGTATCCCGATCATAGGGCCGAGAATGATGGCGCTTGGCGAAATGGATTTAAGAAGAGCACTGATAAGACCTGCCCGTATCACCAGTCCTTTTTGCCGCCACTCCGACACAAAAAGCACCAGCAGAAACACGCTGGTCGAAGAAAGGATGGTTCCTGAAAACGGCACCTTCAGGTTATGAAGAAAGCTGCCGATAACAATTTCAATAGCTGCCCAATAGCTGCCAATTACAGCCGCTTTGAGCCAACGGTGATCGGGAGCCTTTGCCCTGATTAGTTCCATGCCGGTTTCAGTTTCTTTACCTGTTAGTCTATCACTTCCTTTTTATACGAGGTAATACGTCTTCATTACCCTGTAATTCAGAGCCTCCGGACAGAAACCGAAAAGAAAAATTGCACGGGATGCCCGTGATGAGAAAACACTTTTTCATTTCTCCTTTTCAATTCAAAGTTGCTATCGGAAGGCAAAACGGTTTCCCGCTTTACCCGCGGCATTGAATTCATAGGTTTGCACCCTTAGATCACAATGCTCGGAGAATCGGTGCAATGATAAGCAGAATTTCGTTATGAGCGGCATCAGGCAATTCCCAAAAGACGGGCTGCTGCGAGAGATCACCGGCTGTGTTAAGGTTTGTAAACAGATGAGGAGTAAAAAACGGAAGGTTATTCGAAATCAATATCTTGTTAAGATGCACTTTCTCAAGAAAATGCTGCAGTTTATACTCCCGGTTCTCAATGCACTTTTCAATAACCGGAAGCAATGACCGGTCATATAAGGCGCACAAAGGCTCGTAAAACCCGGTTGCCGATACCGGCACCACCGCCTTGTAACCCTTCGCTTGTCCAAGCAGGTAACCCAGCAATTCTTTGTTCACGAAGGGCAGATCAACCGATAGGGCAATATTAAAGCGCGTTTTGCTGGCCGAAAGCGCACTGTGGAGCCCTCCCATCGGGCCAATATCCTGATGGACATCGGGAACGACACGATAGCCAAACTGCTGATAAACGGGACTGTTGGCACTGATTATGATTTCTGTGCAGACTTGTTTAAGGTTAGTAACAGCTATCTCCACCAGCTTTCTTCCGCCAAGTTCAAGCAGGCCTTTATCCTGGCCCATGCGTGAGCTTTTACCACCTGCCAGTATGATTCCGGTAACTTGCATATCACCNNTGGTTTTCGGATAAAACAAGCAGCTGTCGCCGTAGCTCAGGAACCGGAAATCATGCTTCAGCGCGTAATCATACGCTTCTTTCCAGGCATCGCCGACAAAGGCCGAAACCAGCAGCAGCAGCGTACTCTTTGGCTGGTGAAAATTCGTAACAATGGCATCCGGTATATGATACGCATAACCCGGCGCTATGAGCAGCGATGTGTATCCTGTGATTTCGCCGAGGCTATGCTTTTCAAGCACTTCAAGCACTTTTTGGAGTGATTCCTGCAGTGTAACACCCTGGTATTCGGGTTTATAAGGGTCCCATTGTTCTACTTTAAGATGCGGGCCGGCGCTTGCTCCGCGCAGCCATTTAACACCCTGCCAGTAAAGGCTTTCGAGTGAACGCACGGTTGTGGTGCCAACGACTGTGATATGGCTGGCCTTGTACTGAAGAATGTTCTTAATCACCGCTACCGGGATGATCACCTGTTCGGAATGCATCACGTGACCGAGCAGCGTACCGGTGCTCACCGGTCTGAATGTGCCTGCGCCGACATGAAGCGTGATGTTATTCTTCGTTATGTTTTTTGCCGAAAGCGATTCGAAAACTGCCGGCGTGAAATGGAGCCCCGCGGTGGGCGCCGCCACCGAACCGTCGTTGCGGGCATAAACGGTTTGATACGTGACATTATCATTATCTATGACCTCGCGCCCGATGTAGGGTGGCAAAGGAATTTTGCCGAACGTTTCAAGAATATCGGCAAACGCTGTTTCGCCGGGTGCCCAGGAGAATTCCACCAGGAAAGAATCGCCCAGCCTTTCCTTCATCTCTGCAACAAGTTCGGTATCGCGCCCTGCAACTTCTGCCTTCAGGATAAGTTTACCCGATTTCCATCGTTTTGCATTGCCAACGAGGCATTTCCAGGTACAGTGATCCTTTTGCTGAAAAGCAAGCTGCACATCGCTTACCGGAGCGACAGGCTCCAGGCAGAAAATCTCGATACGTGACCCCGACGGCTTATGAAACACCAGTCGGGCATGTATCACGCGGGTTTCATTAAAGATCATAAGACTACCGGCAGGCAGATGCTCCGGCAGGTTTGCAAACACATCTTCCGACAACCTGCCCTGTTTCATGACCAACAGTTTCGACTGATCCCGCTGAGCAACCGGGAATAGCGCGATCCTCGATTCGGGCAGGCGGTAATCAAACCCGCTGATATCCAAATTCTTTATCTCTTCCAATGCGTGAAATTAACGGTTTCCAAAAGTACGGCAATAATGCTTTTCAGCTTCCATTGTTTTGAAGCGACTGAATAACCAGCCTGAATCCGCGCTTTCGGCAATGATTGAAGTGTTGCATAATGCCTGTCAATGATAACGGCGGCCGTGAAAACTTAGGCCCCGATTAACATTTGAAGAAGAAATTTGTACTTTTATAACAAATACTGTGATGAATGCCTGAACTGCAGACTGCCAGGTTTTGCGATACGCATATATACGAAACCGGTTATTTTGAACTGCTTGATGCCGCTGAGCGCGAACTGATTGAAAGCCAGTCGAGAGTGCTCACCTACCGCAAAGGCGAAACGCTGATCAAACAGGGAACTTTCGCCTCAACTATCTTCTACCTTGAAGCAGGACTTGTGAAAGTGTTTCTTGAAGGAAATTCGAAAAACCTGATCCTGAATATTACGCCGCCCGACAACCTGCTGGGGTTGCAGGCCGTATTCGAAGGCAACAACACTTACCCGTACTCGGTGAGCTGCTATTCCGAAACGGTGGTGAAAACAGTTGATATCGCCGTGTTCAAACAATTGCTCGGGCAAAATGCCGGGTTTGCCAACAGGATCATCAACAACCTGAACGAAAGTACCGCCCAGACTTACGGCCGGTTTTACAGCCTCACGCGCAAACAGTTGCACGGCAGGCTGGCCGATATATTGCTGTGCCTGTCGAACCGCATTTTTAAGAGTGATACTTTTAACCTGCCGCTTACCCGCAGCGACCTGGGCGAACTCACCAGCATGGCCACCGAAAGTGTGATACGGCTGATGAAGGAATTCCGCGACGACGGGCTTATCAGCATCACAGGCAAAACCATACACCTTACCGATATACCGAGGCTGCAAAGGATCAGCGAGTTGGGATAGCGGTAAAGCATTAAGAAAATCTAAAAACGTTATATTTGTTTTGTGTTTAAGGATCGGCCTTTTATAATAATTTTAAGTGGAGATAGGAAGTTGGGAGTATACATTAGTTTGTACGCAAGCTTAACACCCTAAACACGAAAAGTTCATGTAATTTATTATGAGCCTTCATAAGTTAAAATAGCATTCCTTTGCAAACGCTAAATAGATATTCAGAAAATCTCAATGATTATTCATTTATAATATATTTGCTCAACAAATTCTAAATAATGACAGAATTAGGAGAGTTATTGAAAAAAATCTGTTAATAAGGCATAAGTCTCAAGGAGGATAGGGATTAATCCATCGAGACTTAGTGAACTAAGTTAAAACTGTAAAGTAAGACTGACTGCTGAGGAAGTTGATTTAATTGAATAGGCTATGGATATTGAACCTACAGTTTTGTTAATGAGGTTTGTAAAAATGTTGAATTAGGAAAGAGAAATAATGTCAAAGATACCTTTTATAGTTTCTGCAAGAGCTGGGAAATTGATGGGTCGGGAGAACTTTTCCAATCCTGATGGGGCGATCATTGAATTAGTTAAAAACTCATATGATGCAGATGCTAAACAGTGTATTGTAGTTTTTGATATCCCGACATATTGTAAATCTAAAATCGATGAAATTGAGCATTTTTCACCTATTAAAAAAGAAAGTATAATTTATATAATTGACAATGGTGAAGGAATGACTAAGAAGGTTATTGAAGACCATTGGATGAAAATCGGAACAGGTATTAAGGAGAAGGAATATCTATCTGATGAAAACCGAGTAAAAACAGGAGCAAAAGGAATCGGACGTTTTGCCTTAGATAGACTTGGATTTGAAACAGAAATGTGGACATTGTCCAAAAAAGCTAAAGGAAATGTTGGTGCTTTCTGGAAAATGGATTGGCAACAATTTGATAATTCCGATAAACCGATTACTCAAGTTTTAGCTGATTTAGAGATAAAAGAAATTAATATAAGAAAACAAATTGGTTTAATATCTGAGAATGAAAGTTTTAATAAACTTATAAATTCATTAGAATTTGATAAGGGTACTATTCTGAAAATTTCAAATCTAAAAGACGAATGGTTCGACCAAGATATAACTAACGTATTTAAGAATTTAAGCGCATTAATTCCTCCAAAGGAATTAAATATTCCTTTTGAAGTATTTTTATTTCATTCTCAAAGGCCTAAAGAATATGGTATTGTTGAAACAGCATTTTTTAATGACTACGACTATAAAATAGATGCAAAATATAATGCAAAAACTTTAAATGTTGATTTTGAGTTAACTCGTAATGAGCTTGATATCAAAGAGGTGAAAAAGAAGTTTGATCAAGTTTTTCTAAATACAAAAAAACCTTTTGATTTAGTTACTATTGAAAATAAAACATTCAAATACACTAAATCAATTGATAAAATTTTAAAATGGAATCTAAATGCTTCAAATAGGAAATCATTAAAGGATGTTGGGTCTTTTGAACTGACGTTTTATTATTTAAAACTTACAAACTCGCTCAAAGAAGGGTATCCGTATAAGAAAATTAATACAACCGAGAGACGTTCAATTTTGGATAGATTTGGGGGAGTTAAAATCTATAGAGACTCTTTTAGAGTTAGGCCTTATGGAGATCCTAATAATGATTGGTTAAAGCTTGGTGCTAGGGTAGCACAAAGTCCTGCTAGTGCGGGACAAAGGATTGGTGATTGGCGAGTTAGACCTGAACAAACAGCAGGTATTATTACCATTTCTCGAAAGGAAAACCCTCTTCTTATTGACAAATCAGACCGTGGTGCATTACAAGAAAATGATGCATTTGAAACTTTAAAAAAGATAATTATTGGAGTTATTCATGAATTTGAATTTGACAGAAGTAAAATACTAAATCCATTTTATCTTTTCAATAAAGAACTAAAAGAAAAAGCAAGAGAACAAGAGATTCAAAAGCGGGCTGAGATACTTGCTGAAGAAATAGTAGCCAACCGTAAAAAAGTCGAAGAACAGATTTATGGTAAAAGGTTTGAAGTTGACTTGTTCCACCAGAAGCAAGAAGAGGAAGAAAAGAAGTCTTATCAAAAAACATTTAAAGACACTTTTGTTGCAATAGAAGAACAGCATGCTCAAAAAGAAAATGAGGATGTTGTAATGGTAAGAGCACTTGCAAGTTTAGGACTTGTCATGTCTTCTTTTGCACATGAATTAAAGTCAATAAAAAATAAGTCTAGTGAGATTTATTCTTTGAAAAAAATATTTTATCAATTAGTAACCGAGGAGACCAGAAAGAAATATCCACAATTGTATAATGATAGTATTGACATTTTTGATTTATTAAGTGATAATACAGAACGAATAATACATTGGATCGATTATACGTTAACGACTATCAGGAAAGATAAAAGAAAAAGAGGAAAACTCAATGTCAATGATTTTTTTGTATCTTTAAATAAAACATGGAAAAATGTATTTAAAGAAAAAGGAATAGTGTTGAATGTTGAGGATAAAACAATTGATGTTGAATATGATTTTAGGGCATTTGAAATGGATATGATTACAATTTTTTCTAACCTCATTAATAATTCAATTGATTCTTTTGAGCGCCAAAAAATAATTAATGACCGCGAAATATTTATACAGGTTAAACACATTGAACAAGGAATTGAAATAGTATATTCTGATAATGGAGTCGGTCTTGATGAAATTTTTTCAGAAAAGGATGATATATTTTTGCCATTTACAACCTCAAAGAAAGATAGAAAAGGGAATGATATTGGAACTGGTTTGGGGATGTATCTTGTAAAAGAGGTCATAACAGATTATGCCGGTGATATTGAAATACTAGATGTTGACGAGGGTTTCGCATTAAAGATTTTATTACCTACAAGAAAAAACTAATATAATGGCAAGGTACAGAATTGGATATATAGATGAAAATGACTCAGAAGTTAAAACATTTCAACGAAAACTTCGGGATTACCAAATTGAAGTTGTTGGGTATGAATTTACTCAAGGGATGACCAAAGAAGAACTATTGGCTCAAGTGTATTCCTCCAATATTGACCTCTTATTGATTGACTATAAATTAAAAGGGCAGATGGTTACTTTTAACGGAGAAGAGATTGAAAACGACATTTATGAGAATAAGCCTTTATTTCCATATATCATTTTTACAAGTTATCCACCTCAAGCTGAAGATTATATCGAGGATTGGAAATCAATATATGATAAACAAGAGCTTTTTTCAGATGATACGATTAAAAATGGTCATTTTGTGAATACTTTAATTAAAAGTATAGAACAGTATAAAAGTCACATTCAGAAGAAAAAAGCAGCTATATCCGAGTTGCTTGAAAAGGGAAATAAATCTGGTCTAAATGCGTCAGAAAAGGATAGACTTCTTAGTATTCAACGTGATTTGCAAAATCTTGATAAAACAATAGTTAAAGAGGTACCTGAGCAAATGGCCTCCTATCAGAGAGTAGAGGATTTATCAAAAGCAAGAAAAGATGCCGAGCAGTTTCTGAAGTCTTTAACAGAAAAGAAGTGTTAGAATGAAAGTTAGAGATAGACTTCCAGTAAGAAGAGCAGTACCTACTGAAAATCCAACCGGCAAGAATTGGTCTCAGCATAAACCAGATTTGCAAGAAGACTTCTTTCATCATTGCGGATATTGTGGCTCTTATGATGGTTTTAGACATACATATTTTGAAGTAGATCACTTCATACCTAAGAGTTTATTTGAAACTAATAACAATATAAGCTATTGCCAATATAACAATCTTGTATATTCATGTAAGTTTTGCAATAATAATAAATCTTCGAAATGGCCATCAGGAGATGAAAATGTTAATATTGTTGATGACAAAGGCTTTATAGATCCTTGTGATTTTGAATATGATAATCATATATACAGAACGCTTGAAGGGGGTATTCTTTGGCATACAAATCTTGGTGAATGGCTTGTAAAAGAGGCATTTAAATTTGATGAAAGAGATGTTTCGATAAAACTACTTTGGGAATTAGACCAATGTAGAAAGCTTATTGAGGCTCTAGTTGTGGAAATGAATTCAAGAGAGGTCAATTCGGAAGAATATAATTTTATAAAAAGAGAAGCAGAAAAATTGAGTCTTGTATATTTCTTGAATCATCATGAGTTAATAGATTATTATAGTAGTTTATAATAAATGAATAATAAAAAACATACAGGTTCATATTATACACCCGATTATTTGGCGAGATTTATCTCAAAGAGAGTTCTTGCTTATTTTGGTGGGCGGCAGCGCATATCTATACTTGAACCTAGTGTTGGTGATGGTTCATTTATTGAAGAACTAAATAATAGTGATATTTCAATCCATATAACAGGCGTTGATATTGATGCTGTAGAGTTAAACTTTGCTCAAAAGAAATGGAAAGGCATAAACTCATCATTTGTAAATACTGATTTTCTCTTATTTGATACATCAAAGAAATTTTCAGCTATTATTGGCAATCCTCCATATCTTAAAAAAGGTCTCTTAACTAAAGAACAAATTGAAATATCAAAAGAAATTCATACTAGCGAGGGGTTATCTGATAAATCTACAAAAAATATATGGACAACATTCGTTGTTAAATCAAATAAACTAATTGCTTCAAATGGCGTTTTAGCATTTGTATTACCCTCAGAACTCTTACAGGTAAAATTTGCTGAAGAAATAAGAGAATATCTAAAAAACCAATTTCAAAGAATTGAGATATTTACTTTCAATGAATTAATGTTTGAATGCAAAGGACAAGACACCATTGTGCTTTTTGCTTATAAGGTACATACAGAAAAAGGAGAGTTTTTTACTAGTATTGTTAGTAAGGATGTTCTAGTAAATGAGAATTTTGAATTGAAAAATAATGACTTATTGGTAGAGTCGAACGTAAAATGGACTCATCATTTTCTATCAAATGAGGAAATTGCCTTTTTAAATAAATTGAAAGATTCACTTTCAAAAATAAATAAATTTTGTGAGTCGAAACCGGGTATTGTGACTGCAGCTAATAAGTTCTTTATAATTAATAGGGAGGTTGAAGAAAAATATAATCTTGCTAGTTATACAAAGCCAATTGTTCAGAAAGGATTTTATGTGAATGGAAGTGTGGTCTTTAAAGAGAAAGAATTTAAACTATTAGAAAAGAAGTACCCATCCAGACTACTTCAAGTAAACAATAATGATGTTATTAGTACAAATTTAAATGAATACCTTTCATTAGGTATTGAACAAGCAATTCATGAAAGGTATAAATGCAAAAAAAGAACTAAGTGGTTTGTAATACCCAATATTTCTACAAAACCAGATGCCTTTATCTTTAAAAGAAGTCATAACTTTCCTAAATTATTAAAAAATAATACTAATGCGTTTGTAACAGATTCTGCCTATAAAGTAAGTATGAAATCTGGATTTGATTTGAATAGTTTTATTTTTTCCTTTTATAATTCACTAACTTTAGCATTCACGGAAATTGATGGCAGATATTATGGTGGTGGAGTATTAGAGCTTACTCCAAATGAATTTAAAAATTTACCAATACCTTATTTATCCATTAGCAATAAAGAATTTGAGAAATTTGTAACTAGGTTTAAGAATAAAAAGAATATCGATGAAGTTTTACTTGTTAATGACGGTGAAATATTTAGCAAGGTTCTTAGCCTGTCAGAAACTGAAATTAGGAAGATTCAACAAATAAGAAAAAAACTTGTAACTAAAAGAATGAGATGATGAAAGCATTCTTAATGTTCAAACACATTTGCCTCCGTTGTCCGAACTATCCTTGAACTTAATCTGTCAGAAAAAACTATCCGTAGTCTGCAACTAAGGATACAAAAAAAACTGCTCAGAAATTACCACCTACATCTCCCCTATATTTATCTGGTTCTCGTAGAGTTTCAGCACATCGTCGGAGTTGATAACGATAATGCGGTCGATGCGGTTGGTGGTTTGATGGTACCACACCTCCACAAAAAAATCGTGAAGCGAGTACAGCCGCACACTGAAAAAAAGATAGATCCTGCCGGCCAGCTCCTCGCCTTCATCAAAAAGCATCTGCATTTGATCAATACGCCGCAGCCTCCTGAATTGGTCCTGGTTCATGCCTGGTATTAAAGGAGTTTTTGCTGTTTACAGCCGTGCAATTTCAAGGGTATATTTCTGCCTGAGATAGGTAAGCTTCTCAAGGTCGGCTTTGAGGTCAAAAATTCTCACCATTTCAATCATGCCGCTTTTATCGTACAGCGAAACCTGCGCGGCATCATAAATCTTGTTCGTCCAGTTGTTGCGTATCTGCACGGTGATTTTCTCAAAATCGTTCCACTCAAGGTAAGCGGGAACCACAAAATAATAAATATCCTCCTGGTCAATCGACTTGTATATGCCTTCGGCCATGGGCTCCATCAGGAAGAATTTCTTGAGCTTGATGAGGCTCAGGTATGGAGCCACCTTAGTATGCGGCTGAAAATGGATGCCCATATGCCTGTAATGTTCCAGCAATTCAGGGATCTGCGAATAGTCGTCCATGTATACCCTAATGCAGGGAGCCTGCTGGTTAAACAGTTGCAGGTTTCCCAGCGCAGCATCAAAGCCTATCTTGTGTTTATGCTTGATTTCCGTGGTCATACGGATGAACTGGTCTTCATGGCAAATGTCAAATTCTTTCAGGATCAGAAATACAGACCTGGGACGCTTCTCATTTTCGTTGGCCGGAATAAAGTACTGGTCGTAAAACCCGGGGTACTGATCAAGGTCTTCGAGTATGAGTTCCCTGAAATTTATCTCCGATGCAAGGTTTGCCAGTTTCTCTTTTTTAAGAATATATCCCAGTGATTCTAAAGGTCTAAGCTGATCCATATGTATCCGGTTTTTTGATGAATAATTGGTTGACTGTAAACAAAGATATTGCATTTTGCAGCTAAAAGCAAGATATTGAAACAATTGTGAACCTTGAAAGTTCGGTATCCAAAACCGCTGACTGCAAATCTGCCGGTTAGTCTTAACTACGAAACAGCCGCTGACTGTCCCCGGCCGTTTTTAACTGTCGCCCGGAAGTAACTCCTGATACCTGAAAATTGTACCTTTACCGTTTACTTATCATCAGCCTCATGACAGTAAAGAAGCATATTCCCAATTTCCTTACCTGCATGAACCTTTTCGCAGGCAGCATCGGCATTGTATGTGTATTCAACGGCAACAGCCAACTGGCGGCGCTGTTTATGGCCATTGCCCTGGTTTTTGATTATTCCGACGGCATGATGGCCCGGCTGCTTCATGCTAAATCGGAGATCGGGCTGCAACTCGATTCACTTTCCGACGTGGTTTCGTTTGGCGTTTTACCAGGATTTATCGTGATGAAACTCATGGAGCAAAGCAGCAACCTGCCCGCCTGCTTTGCCGGAAATACGAACCTTTGCCCTTATCTGGCGCTCATTATACCGGTGTTTTCAGCCCTGAGGCTGGCCAAATTCAACATTGATACCCGCCAGACTGAATCGTTCCTGGGAGTTCCCACACCCGCCAATGCCATTTTCTTTGGCTCGTTTCCGCTCATCATCATGCAAAGCATGAATCATCCGGCTTATGCTCCGCTGGCTGCCTTTCTTTCGAACTGGTGGACACTGGCCGTGCTGGTCATTGTTTTCAGCGGGTTGCTGGTTTCCGAAATTCCGCTGTACTCTTTTAAATTCAGGAACCTGGCGTTGCGGCAGAACTATATCCGTTACATCATCATCACATCATCAATCGTGCTGCTCGCCGTGCTGCGGTTTGCCGCCATACCTTTCGTCATTATCCTTTACATTCTTATCTCGCTGGCTGCAAGGCCAAAGCAAACAAAGCCCGATTGATCTCCGGAGAAGTTTTGAGAATTTAGTAACCGGTAAATTTATTGTTATTTGCTTTTTTGAAGTCAGAAGTCAGAAGTCAGGAGACAGGAGGCAGGAGTATGGGATCAGGAGTAAGAATGGATTATTCTGAATTCTGAATTCCTCTCTTTAAAAAGAAAATGTAATTCTAAAAAACTATAACGATTTCTCAACTGTTGAAAGGCGAGAATAGAATTATCTCCTCAGTTCGAAATTCTGGCCAAGGTAAACCTTGCGGACTTCTTCGTCATTGGCAAGGTCGACGGATGTTCCTGATTTCATCACCGATCCTTCGAAAAGCAGGTAGGCCCTGTCGGTGATTGACAACGTTTCGTGCACATTGTGGTCGGTGATGAGTATGCCGATATTCCTGGTCTTGAGATTCGAAACAATATGCTGAATATCTTCCACGGCAATCGGGTCGATGCCGGCAAAAGGCTCATCAAGCAGTATGAATTTCGGATCAGTTGCCAGGGCGCGGGCTATTTCGGTACGCCGGCGTTCACCACCCGAGAGTTGAATCCCTTTGCTTTTACGCACATTTTGTAAGCCGAACTCGGCAATAAGTGTCTCCAGTTTTTCTTTCTGTGCTGATTTGGAGAGCTTTGTAAACTCCAGTACCGCTTTTATATTGTCTTCAACACTCAATGTACGGAATACCGAAGCTTCCTGAGCCAGGTACCCGATGCCAAGCTGGGCCCTGCGGTACATGGGTTCGGCGGTAATGTCGCGGTTATCAAGGTAAACACGTCCAGACAGAGGTTTGATCAGGCCAACGATAATGTAAAACGACGTGGTTTTACCGGCCCCGTTTGGGCCCAGCAGTCCAACAATCTCCCCCTGTTCAACATGCACGCTTACGTTGTTCACTACCGTACGCTGACGGTATTTTTTCACGATATTGTCGGTTCTGAGCAACATTTTCAGGAAGATGAGTATGCGGCAAAATTAGTCAAACAGTCGATATGTCAGAAAATAAAGTTCATCGAAACCATTACCCCGAACGGGCTGGTGTTGGGGTGATCATTGCATGTGAGCCGCCATATGCCATCAACCCTGATGAACCTGAATATGTTCTCAATCCCTGCACCCATCTCAATATAGGGTTTTGAGAGCGAGTAGGTACCCGTGGGCAAGGCGTTATACTGCAAATTGGTGGATGATGTATTACCCATGGCAACACGCGCATGAACCACTTCGCGCCATTTCAGCTGCCTGATCGCCGGTATGTGGTTAAGGAAAAATCCTTCGAAATGGTGTGTATACATGGCGTTGACATACTCATCACTCACAAACTCGTAATAGTTCATCAGGTTATAGGAATATTCGTCGAGCCAGAATGTTTCGTTGCCTGAGTGTATTTTCAGCAGCGGGTAAGGCAGTTTGCCCCATATTTTCCCGGCTTCCAGCGTGTACTTCGACCATCCGGCTGATAAAAAGTTAAACCACTGGGTCACTCTCAACTGGGCACGGTGATATTCATAGTCTCCGCTGAACAGCCCTTTGATGCCATATGTGTACTGAAAATCAAGCACAGGATATTGTGAACTTACCGTCATTCGTTCAAATTCGCCGGCAATTACTTTCTCGCGGTAGCCATAATGGATATCGAGCTGCAATTCGGAAGTTATCAGGCTGAAGTGTGGTTCGTAGCCCCCGCCCTGCGGGTCGTAGAGGCTGAAACCGGTTTTGCCGATGTTATAAAGTTTGCGGTTTGAAAAAGTGACTGTATTTGAAAACCCGGTGAACCATTCATGTTTGTATGAACCTTTCAATTCCTCCACCAGCGACAGCTTATCCTGCGGGTTACGCCTGAAAATGGAGCTGAGGAAAAAATCCTCCCGTAAGGCATCCTGCCCCATGCCGAGTTGTTCAGTGTCATACCTGTAAGAGGCTGAAATTACCCTGTCGGGCGCCTTCTGAAGCATATAGGTAAAACCTGCTTTGTACTTGAGCCTTTCATCAAGCGTTCCGTAAGCCATGTAACCTTCGAGCATCAGCTTTTTACTGAAATCGTTACTCGTCCGGCCGCCAACCCTAAGTCTGAGCCCTTCCGAAGCATTAGCACTGATCATCGAAGCATAAGGCCCCCATTCAAAATTGCCTTTTACATAATATCCTGTCATCACCATGCTGATGATGTCATAATACGTGTTAAAGACCGGCATTTTCAGCAGCGTATCGGCAAGTTTGTACACTGAAGCTTCTCGATGCGACAATAACTCGGGGCGATGGTTCTCCCAGTAATTATCTTCCTGCAGGGATGCATCCTTCAGCACAACAATATCGCTGGGAATGTTGTAAATCTTGGGATCGGCCGGCGGATCGAAATTGTAATCGCTATATATCGCGGTGCGTGTTCCATAAAAACCCATGGTCTTTTTGGCATCTTCAAAAATGTTGAAATCGGCCATGAGTTTTCCCCTCGACAGCATCCAGCGGTTATTGACTGTTTCTTCAAACTCCTGTGAAACGATCATGTCGTTGACGAAATTCACATTGGCATCGCTTACTATGCGCATATCAACCTTCTTTATGGCAAATGAGGTGTCATTTACCCAGAAATTACCCGTAAAAGCCGTGGCCTGCTTACTCCTGGGCTTGAACATGAGGTTGTAGCACCAATGGTTATCGATTACGGCAGAGTCGACCAGGTAATACCGGTAGTACAATAACCCGGCAGAATTAATCGGGCTTGGGAAGTTTTTCTGAAAAAGCGTGATGAAATTGTCATAGATATTCACATCCTGCGACATGGACCCGACAAACTGCGAAACACTTGAATTATCGATGCCCGATATTTTTGATGCCTTTATTATCTCCTTACGGCTGTGCGGGGAATTGCGGTAATACAGTTCCGACATAGCCTCTGACAGCATAACCGGCAGGTATGCTTTGCCGTTAACCACGCTGGTATCCATGTGTTCAAATATGAACCGGAAAGGTTTCATCACCCGGCTCGACTGGAATCGCCCCGAGATGTTATTCACATCGAACTGCATCTTGGTGTAAGCTTCACACCGGAATTCATCAACCTTGTATGGATCGTTCTGAGGCTTGTTGGCGATGATTTTCTTCAGGATAACTTCGGCTGGATTCACCCCCGGGTGAATGACAACTTCGGGCAAGTCAATATTGACTGGTTCAAGTTTAAAATCAACCACCTGGTACTGATTGAGTTTAACTCTGAAGCCCGCTGTGCGATAGCCAATATAGGATGCAAGCAGGCTGTCAACCGGTTTGCGTGATTCAAGTGAATACCTCCCGTCAAAACCTGTGGTTACGCCGATGGTTGAACCTTTAAAATAAACATTAACGAAAGGCATCGGCTGGTTTGAAGAAGCATCCGTCACCGTGCCTGTGATTTTAGTAACCTCCTGTGAAAACAACAGCACACCCTGCAGCAGGATGGCCAGGATAACCGCCATCCTTCTCACTGACAAAATTGCTGTTCTGTTGTAAAATTGGTTCATCACAGGATATTAATCAAACAATGTGCCTTAATGTTTCAAATCGTCCCAAAATTCCACTGCCCTGCGCATATGGGGTACCACAATTGTGCCGCCAACCAGTGTGCCGATGCCTAAAATTTCGAAAAACTCCTCCTCAGTGACACCATTTTCCACACATTTTTGGATGTGGTATTTTATGCAATCATCACATCGGAGAACCAGCGAAGAAACCAGCCCAAGCATCTCTTTTGTTTTGACATCAAGGGCCCCGGGCATATAAGCATTGGTATCTACATTAAAGATACGCTTCACTACTTTATCGTCTGTTGCCAGGATGCGTTCATTCATCCTCTGCCTGTATTCATTAAAATCGTCGGCTTTCTGTCCCATGAAACATGGTTTTCAAAACAGTAATTATCGTATTGAAAGGAAAAATCAGATAATACCCTCTTTCAGGATATCGTGCAGATGTATAACACCGGCATAGGAGCCGTTGTTCACAACAAGGAGCTGCGTGATGTTATTGGCACGCATAATATCAAGAGCATCTGATACCATTGCATCCTGGGCTATGGTTTTTGGATTCGCCGACATGACATCCCGTGCTTTCAGGTTTACGAATGAATCGTGAGTATGAAGCATTCGCCTCAGGTCACCGTCGGTAATAATGCCGGCGATCTTTTCTGCTTCAATCACAGCTGCAACACCCAGTCGTTTCGAAGAAATCTCGAGTATCACGGTTTTTATATCATCATCGGGCTTAACCTCGGGCTTTTCATTGTAAATATAAACATCCGAAACCCTGAGGTAGAGTTTTTTACCCAGTGCTCCCCCGGGATGATAGCGGGCAAAATCGCCTGCTGTGAACCCCCGGCATTCGAGCAGCGCTGTGGCAAGTGCATCGCCCATTGCAAGCTGGGCTGTGGTGCTGCTTGTTGGTGCAAGGTTATTGGGACAGGCTTCGCGCTCCACTGTGGTATCGATAATATAATCAGCTTCTTTGGCAAGATACGATTCACGGTTTCCTACCATGGCGATGAGCACATTGCCCATGAGTTTGAGAAAAGGCGCAAGTACTTTTATTTCAGGAGTGTTGCCGCTTTTTGAAAGACAAAGAATAATATCATCTTTGCCAATCATGCCCAAGTCGCCGTGAATAGCATCGGCAGCGTGCATAAAAATTGCCTGTGTTCCTGTGGAATTGAGGGTTGAAACCAGTTTAGCCGCAATGTTGGCGCTTTTGCCTATACCTGTAACGATCACCCTGCCTTCTGACTGATAAATCAGTTCGACACACTTAATGAAATCACCGTCAACAAGATGAGTAAGGTTCTCGATAGCCAGCGCCTCTTCCTTGAGGGTTCGCAAAGCAATTTGACGGATTTCTTCGGGTGATTTCACTAGGATGTTTTTTAAACCCAGGGGTCAAAGGTAATAATAAAATTACCGGGTGCATATTTCGACAAAAGTCAGTAATGTCAGTAATTTGAGCTGTTCATGTTGTTTTATTGGTAATCAATAATATACGATTTTTAATATTAATCGAATATTAATAAGTGTTATTTGAACAATTCATTATACTTTTGCACACTTTTTGAGAAACAAAGCCATGTTTTCAAAAATTTTTAGAAACATGACCGATTGATTTTCAGCTTATTCAATCTTATGTGGAACTATTTACTCCCATAAATGCTGAAAAGAAATTGAAGACTTCGTCGAAAAAGTGCCATTATATATTATCTTTAACTTACTAAACGGTACATGAAAATAACTGCATTGCACATGGAAAATGTGGTTCTTACCCGGCTATTTTCAAGCTACCTGATGGTTCAGGTGAGAAAACGTTTGTAGGAAAGCTAAAAATGGTGGATTTTTGATCGTGTTCGGATTATATTTGCATGAATGCCTGCATATATTCTCCCGGAAAGATCGGACCTGACTGTATGTTATAAATACGATGAAGCAAGCAATTGCTAATATGAATGACAATGAGTGTAAAGAGAATTATTGAAGACTACACCGACTATCCTCTCCATGACCTGTTAAAGAAAATATTTGGTTTTGAGAGTTTTAAAGGAAACCAGGAAAGTATTATCCGGAATGTCCTGAAAGGAAATGATACTTTTGTGATCATGCCTACAGGCGGTGGCAAGTCAATGTGCTATCAGTTGCCAGCCATCATTATGCCGGGCACTGCAATCATCATTTCACCGCTGATTTCACTGATGAAAAACCAGGTGGATGCCATCAGGCAGTTTGGCACCGACAGGGGAATAGCCCATTTCCTGAATTCCTCGCTTTCGAAAAATGAAATTGCGGAAGTAAAGGATGACCTCATCAAAGGCAACACCAAACTGTTGTATGTAGCCCCCGAATCGCTGACCAAAGAAGAAAATATCGCTTTCTTCAAAGACATAAACATCTCATTCTACGCTATTGACGAAGCCCATTGTATTTCGGAATGNGGCCACGACTTCAGGCCTGAATACCGCCGGCTGAGGCCGATCATCGAGAGCATAGGACAGGAAGTGCCGGTGATGGCTCTCACAGCCACTGCAACACCCAAAGTACAGCAGGATATTCTCAAAAACCTGGGTATGCAGGAAGCCTCGCTTTACAAATCGAGCTTTAACCGCCCGAATCTCTATTATGAAGTACGTCAGAAAAACGACGACGTAAATAAAGAGGTCATCAAGTTCATCAAAATGAACCAGGGCAAATCAGGCATTATTTACTGCCTGAGTCGCAGGCAGGTTGAAGAACTCTCGGAAACTTTACAGGTTAACGGTATTAAGGCATTGCCATACCATGCAGGGCTTGATTCACAAACCAGGGTTACCAACCAGGATAAATTCCTGATGGAAGAGGTTGATGTAATAGTTGCCACCATTGCTTTTGGTATGGGAATCGACAAACCCGATGTCAGGTTTGTGATCCACTACGATATGCCCAAAAGCCTCGAAGGCTACTACCAGGAAACCGGCCGCTCAGGTCGTGATGACGGCGAAGGCAACTGCCTTGCATTTTACAGCTACGACGATATTGAAAAACTGGAAAAATTCAGCAAGAATAAAGGCGTTGCCGAACAGGAAATTGCCAACCAGTTGCTCATGGAGGTTGTTTCGTATGCCGAATCGTCGATGTGCAGGCGCAAGCAATTGCTACACTATTTTGGCGAGGTTTACCCTGAGGAGAACTGCGGAAACTGCGACAACTGCCTGCATCCCAAAACAAAGATCGACGGGCGCGAGCATGTTGAGATAGTTCTTGAAACCATCCTGGCTACCAAGCAGCAAACCAAGGCCAAGCATATTGTTAATATCCTTATCGGGAAAGTAACTGCCCAGATCAAGCAATACAAGCATAACGAACTCGAATTTTTCGGCAAGGGCATGGAAGGAAGCGAGCGTTTCTGGGATGGTGTTATCCGGCAGATGCTCATTGAACGCCTTGTTGTTAAAGACATTGAAAACTACGGAATACTCAAGGTCACAGCCGAAGGCAACAAATTCCTGAAGAAACCCTATTCCATCCTGGTCGCCCAGGATGCCGACCCGGAAGAAGCCGAAGATGATGAACTGCTGGCTGCAGGCGGTGCACGCACAAGCACCACTGACAAAACGCTTTTCTCACTGCTTAAAGACCTGCGCAAGGAAATCGCCAGGAAAGAAAACCTGCCGCCGTTTGTAATTTTCCAGGACCCGTCGCTGGAAGATATGGCTATACAGTATCCGATAAATATGGATGAACTGCAGCGCATCACAGGGGTTGGCGCAGGAAAAGCACAGAAATACGGAAAGCCGTTCCTCGAACTCATTGCAAATTATGTTGAGGAAAACGAGATCATCCGCCCGATGGATATGGTGGTGAAATCGGTGGTGAACAAATCGGGATTGAAAGTTTATATCATTCAGAACATTGACCGCAAAATCTCGCTGGAGGATATCGCTATCGCCAAGAACCTCACATCCGACGAACTTCTTTCCGAAATAGAAAGTATTGTGGCTTCAGGAACCAAGATCGACCTCAATTACTACATCAACGAGAATATTGATCCTTACCACCAGGAAGAAATCCTTGATTACTTCCACGATGCTGAAACTGATTCAATTGAAGATGCTCTGGTTGAGCTGGGTGAGAATGAATTTTCGGAAGAGGAAATCAGGCTGGTGCGCATCAAGTTTATGTCGGAAGTCGGCAACTAAGCCTGCCCGAAATTTTATTACTTTCGCAACCTGATCGGCAACAGATCAGGTTTTTGCATTTTTCTAACGCATAACAAATCAATCATCATGACCGAAGAGACCACTTCAGAAAACATCGCCAACGAAGCTGTCAACCCCGTTGAACCCGCTACTGAAAACATTCAGCCGGTTACCCCGGAAGAACCTGTTGCTCATCCCAGGAAAACTGACAAATACCAGATGCTGCTGGCAATCAACATTATATTGTTCCTTGCATTGGCTGTTTTGTATGTGTTGTTCTTCAGCAAAAATGGGAACAATGCCTCCGGTAAAATAGCCCAAACGCTGCAAAAAGCCGGTAGCGGAACCATGAAAGTGGCTTTTATCAATAACGACAGCGTTCTCGCTCATTACGACCTCGTTACAAAGCTATCCGACGAACTTGCCGGAAAGACAAAGCGCCTGGAGGGTGAGATTGCATCAAAACAGAAAGCTTTTGAAAAAGATGCATCCTATTTCCAGGAACAGGTTCAGAAAAAGGCCCTTTCCGATCAAAGTGCCCAGGAAATATATGCCCAACTGCAGCAGAATCAGCAGAGTATAATTGATCTACGCGACAAATATGCCATGGAACTTCAGCAAAACCAACTCGATATGAATGTAGTTGTCCTCGACTCGGTGATGAATTTCCTTAAAAGGTATAACGATAAATACAAATTCGACTACATACTCGGGTTTACCAAAGGCGGGAACATACTGTATGCCAACGATACACTCGATATCACAAACGATGTGATCAAGGAGCTTAACAACCAATATCGTATAGCAACCCCGGCCAAATAAAGGAACCGCAAGCAAAGTGATCTCACTGAATATAAGGTTGTTTCGGGTGCTTTTACCCCTGATTTTTCTCTTCCAGGCATGTGATGAGGATGGTGGAATTTTTTCTTCCCAGCCCGATGGGGTACTGTCGAAACAGGAGATGATCAGCCTTATGGTCGACATTCACCTGGAAGAGGCCAGCCTGCGGGCAGGGAACCAGCAGTTTGTGAAGGATGAAATGCGGAATTATTCACGTACTCAGTACCTGAAAGTTTTTGCCAAGCACCATGTGAAACCTGAAGATTTCAGGAAAAGCCTTGATTACTACCTGCTAAAGGTTAACGACCTGGATGATATTTATACCGGTGTGATCAACCGCCTTACCGAGATGCAAAGCGAACTGCAGGGTAGTGACAACAAACCTCCCGAAAAGAAGATTACTCCGAGCCAGTATCAAAAACCTGAAGATAAGAACGTCCTGAAAACACCATCAGGAAAGTAGACTCATACCCGGATTACTTCTCAAAGCTTTGTAGCAACAGCCGTATACTGCTCAAGGTCACCGCCAACAATGATTGAATAAGTCCAGTTCATGGTTTCGGTGCCATCGAGTTTACCTGATCCTTCTATCACCCAACCGTTCGATAATGTCTGCTCAGTAACAACTATCTGGCTTGATGTTGTAATACCAACTGACTGAATATCAGATGTGCCCGGGTTCCCGAAATTTTCAAGAATCACCTGACTGCTGTTATCAGGATCTTTTGTAATGGTAACAACATAGCTGAGCGAACGTGTACTCTTCACTGAATTTTCGATAAATTGCCATGTGCCGGTCATCTTGTCGCGGGGATCTCCTGTATCATCAGGATTATCAATATCTTCGCACGATACGGCAAAAAGCATAGTTACTGAAAGTATCAGGAGAATGTATAGATTGCTGGCTTTCATATAGTGTGATTTAAAATAACTTGGTAATAAATGTGATGATCGGCCCAGGTATTTTACTGAATCGTCAATTGTTCCCGCAAATTACCATTGAATCAGATCCAACTATCATGCCATTGCGCTTTAAAATAACCCGGTAATAACCTGCGGGCAAACCGGTGACCGAAATCACGACCGCTTTACTTGCAACAGCAGCAATTGCCTGCTGATGAACGGTTTGACCCATCATATTTATCATGAGCAACTCGCCATCGAAATTTGAGGATGTTTGAATTGTAAAAAAACCGGTTGCAGGGTTTGGATAAACACTGGCAATGAGGCTATTTGCCAAATTCTTCCGGCTCTCTCCCATCCCGGTATTACAGGGCATCTGAGCAATTCCGCGAGTGGCCAGTACACTATCAATGTGCTGACGTGATGGCGGCCATATATATTGCTCGGAAATGAGTCCGTCAGGCTCAATCAGAATAAGTGTAGGATATGAGATTACCTGGTAATCAGCAACTACGTGATTGCCATTTCCTTCGAGTCCGCTCACTTTCGGATAATAGGCACCATATGTTTCTCCAAAATCAATCATCTGCTGGTTATTAGCTCCCCAGTTAATTCCCAGGAAAACAATATCACCATGGTTGCAACCATAGTCTTCATAAGCTGCATTTATTTCAGGTGCATATGTAATACAGGGACCACACGTGATGGTGAAAAAATCGACCAAAACCATTTTCCCCTGGCTTAGGTACTCATCCAGCCTGTGCGTTACCCCTTCAGTGTCTTTAACAGTGAAATTCACTGCTGTATCAAGGGTAGTTTGTGCTCCTGCAAATGCTGAAAGAGCAATAAAAACGATGGTCAATATCTTCTTTTTCAATATATTGAGATGATTTTACTTGGAATAATTCGTTTAAACACCTTCAGTAAGTTCCTTAACAATAGCGTCAGCCAGCCGGCTGGCACCAATGCGGAAAAGGCCATTATTTAACCAGTTATCTCCTAATTTGTTGTGAACCAAGGCATAATACACCAATGCCTGATCAGGTGAAGAAATCCCTCCAGCGGGTTTAATACCAATTTTAAACCCTGATGATTTGTAATGGGTTGATATCACATCAAGCATAACGGCCATGGCTTCAGGAGTTGCTGCCGGCTGAATTTTACCTGTACTCGTTTTGATGAAATCGGCACCACCGGCTATTGCCAGTTCTGAAGCCTTGCGTACATTTTCAGAAGAAACCAGTTCGCCGGTTTCAAGAATGACTTTCAGATGGGCATCGCCACAGGCTTTCTTCATTTCAGCCACTTCATTCCTGATCGTATCATAATCACCGGCTAGAAAAGTACCCCGCGAAATCACCATATCTATTTCATCAGCACCTTCTGACACTGCGTATTCAACTTCTGCGACCTTTAGACGGATTGGCAACTGCCCTGAAGGAAAAGCTCCTGCAACAACTGCTGTTTTAATCCCCGAACCTATCAATCTTTCTGAAACAAGTCCTGCAAATGGTGGATAAACACACACAGCCGCAGGTGATGGCAGGTTCAATGCCTTATAGCTCAGCGCCTTATCGCAGAGGGCATTCACGCGTTGCTGATTATCAGTGCCTTCAAGAGTAGTGAGATCCAGGAAACTAAGTATTCTTCCAAGGGCTTCCTGACGTAATTTACTGTCTTTGAAAGGCACTGTCAATTCTTCGAAGTAATTGTCCATAGTCAGTAATTGCAACTAATAAATGATGTTTTAAACATCTGATTCTGCAAAAATACCTATTTCAGGCCGAAAGACTTCAGGTGGCTAAAAATTAAGAACTCAAAATATGATTTATAAACATTTTCAGGAGGATTTATTTCCCGGATGAATTGCCAACATCTCACACAGGTATTTTTTTATCCAAAAGGTATTACCTATATGGCAGCAAGCTATTAATAGATAAGAATTTATAGGTATTCGGAGACTGAACACTTTACGAAAACCAGTTTTGAGAACTAATCGCAGGTACTATGAGATCACTTGTACACTTTACATCACCTTTAAATTATTGCGGGGATATGGCCATTTCTCAGCATGACACGAAAAGGAATTCCGGTAATAAAAACGTAATATCAAAAATTTGCAAACGATTGACATTAAAAGTGTTGCTAATAATTGCAGCCCTCTTTCAGGTACAGCATTTATCGGCCGAAGGTACAAGGCAACTGGAACCTTCTGTGGGTCCTGGTACGCAGTACTGCAAGCTATATTTTGATAATGATCTCACCCAGTTTCGTGTACCATTTGCACAGTTAGGTTGTTCAGCTGACTACCGCCTGTATTTCTATATTGACAATCCGGGTACTGAAGTGGTTTATTTCGGTTTTGGTTCAGCAATAAATTATGGCAATACTGTTCTCAACGATCTGCAGTTCCAAATCAAGGACCCAAATAACAATATTGTGCCTGGATTTACCATGGCAGCACTTCCTACTGCCGGAGCAGGATATATTGCCACAAATGTGCAGGCTCAGGCCGGACCAAATATTGGTGGAACAGTACCGACAGGATATACTCCACTCTCCTTTACCCCTGCTATGGCTGGTAATTACTACATTGAATTTTCAAAAAACAATTTACCCATTGATATTGACGGCCGCGCTCTGCGTTATTTTGACCTAACTGTTGCCAGTGGTACTACACCAATTGACGGACGTTTATGGAGCAAAGCCTGGCAGATGAGTTCTTCAACGACTTCGGCAGCAGCCGGTGGAAAGAGCTACTCCTCATTTTACTCTTTCACTACCGACAGCATCGTTACCCGCTTCAATTGCAACGGATTCGCCGGTGGTGTCTTTACAGTATACTGTAACCAGTATGGAACAGCCAATACCGGTACCTGGGCCGTTGATCGCAGGTCAATCACAGGAAACGGCACTGTAATACCTCAATACAAACTCTTTTTAAATGACCCCGATACCAATGTTTACAAATCAGGTGTACTGGGGCGTATATGCGATGTTGTATCACAGCCTTATTGTGATGGCACTGTTGATATCCTTGTAAAAGTGACAAGGCCTGGTACCATGACCGTGACTATCGATGTATTACCTGCGGGAACCGGGCCTGAAGATGTGACAATTACACTGCCTGTGATTGGGAACGACAGTTGCAATGTGTGGGATACCATTCACTGGAATGGTATAAACGGATTAGGCGTAATTGTTCAGAACGGTGCTGTTTACAACATGGATATAACCTACCTTAACGGACTGACCAACTTACCTCTGTATGATGTTGAAGACAACCGTTTTGGAATAAAAGTTGACCTAATCAGGCCGTCAATATCCGGGCCATCAATTTTACCTATTTATTGGGACGATGTTAATGTTGGTGGTTCTACCAATCTTACCGGTTGCATGTATCCTACCGGAGGCACTGTTACAGGATGCCATCCATGGCGATATACCGGATCACAGGATACACTCACACACAATTCGTGGTGGTATTATCTTAAGAATGGACCTGCCGGTTTAACGGTGGCTGTTCATCGCACCCCTCCTGCCGCGCCTGTACCCTCAGGGCCTTCGCAGGTATGCCAGGGACAAACAAGCGTGACCTATTCAATCCCGGCACAGCTTTCGACTGACCGCTACATTTGGTACCTTCCCGACGGCACTGTCGACACAACTCTGGTCCCTTCCGTCACCTTTGATATTGATTCAACTGCAACCTCCGGAACAATAGCCGTGGTACTTTATAATATCAATTGCGGCAATGGCATAGCATCAGCACCTCTAAATATTACCGTAACGCAGACTCCTGTTCCTTCACCCCTTATCATCAGGCCCTGCCCGTTTAAAACCGGTGACCTTACCTCCGTTCAACCGGCTGCACAACCCGGAACCACACTAACTTGGTACACTTCGGCAACCAGCCCATCACCTGCAACACTCGTACCCAGCCCGACAGCAGCACCAGCAGGTGTATATTACCTGTTCGCCATTAACAATACAACAGGCTGTTTCAGCCCTGCTTCACTGGCAGTACATATATTATGTGACACCTGTGCTCCAATTGCCATTAACGATACTATTTATACATCAAACACAACCCCTGGCATCATCAATGTCATACTCAATGATCAGCCAGGAGATTTTACAATCAATCCTGCTACTGTGGATCTGAATCCTGCATTAGCAGGCATACAGCAAACGCTGACTCTTCCAGGTATCGGTACATTATCAGTTAATTCATCGGGATTACTTACATTCACTCCCAATGTTGCATTCATTGGAACGGTTTCGGTGCCTTATACAATTATGGATGTGCTGTCGAACCTGTCGAACCAGGCCAGTATTATTATCACAGTAGGCCCTGATGGCGTAGCTGTTCCTGCATACCAGATTATTTGCTCCGGTGATACGGCAATCATTCATCTGAGTTCAAGTGTTCCGGGTGCAACATTTACATGGACTGTTACCGGCCCTGCATCCATTTCAGGACAGGCGCCGGGTTCAGGTAACCTGATATCTCAGGTACTTGTAAATTCAAGTATGGCAAACCACATTATCACTTACTGGATAACTCCTTGGTACAATGGAATAGCCGGTCCGGTAGTCTCAGCCCAGGTTGAAGTTACACCGCCGGTTACACTAACCAATCCTTCGCTTGCATCGACTATCTGCTCAGGCGGCAATACCAATATTACCCTAACTACCTCACCGGTTGCTGCAACTGTTAACTGGAATGCAACCAATACAGGTAATATTTCAGGAATCATTCCCACATCAGGTACTGGTAAAAACATTAACCAGACCCTGATTAACAGCGATCCAAGTATCAACTTCGTTTATTATGACATCCAGGTCTCGAATTACGGATGCACCACCGATCCTTACACTTATACTGTAACGGTTAACCCCATTCCAGATGTGATTGTTTTTCCGGCAACTACTGTTATCTGTTCAGGCACAGGCATTAATCTGAGCCTGGCTTCAAGCATGCCCGGCACCACTTTTACTTGGACAGCCACGGGTACAGTGGGCGTTAGCGGATTTTCAGCAGGGAGTGGAAACACTATTGCCCAGACTATCAGTACAGTATCGGCTACCCAGGGAACAGTTACATACACCATTACTCCATCAGCCAACGGATGCAACGGCAATCCTTATACTTACACCGTAACCGTAAATCCGATTCCGGCAGTCACCAACTTCCCTTTGTCAGCTGTGATCTGTTCAGGTTCTTCAACATCAATTTCGCTTACCTCAGCTGTTGCCGGAACATCCTTCAGCTGGTTCGCTTCAGGAACTCCAAGTACTTCAGGATACTCTGCGGGCAGCGGAAATACTATAAACCAGGTGCTTAGCAATACAGGAAACACCACGGGGACAGTAACATATTCGATTACGCCGACAGCTAACGGTTGTACTGGCAATACGGTGAATTATGTCGTTACAGTAAATCCACTGGTTTATATCACCAGCGGCCCTTTGTTCCAGTCAGTTTGTACCGGATTCAGCACATGGATTCCTCTTACTTCAAATGTGACCGGCTCAACATTCAGCTGGAATGCCACTGGAGATCCCGGAATCAGCGGTTATGGTTCAGGCAGCGGAAATGTAATTAACCAAACCCTGATCAATGCCAACAATACTCCCGGAAATGTTACCTATTTTGTAACCCCCACTGCCAACGGATGTGCCGGCGTTTCGTCAAGTTATGTTGTAACAGTGAATCCTGACCCGGTGCTTTTCACCATGGCACCAACAGGTCCGCAGTGTGCCGGTACAATTTTAAGGCTCAACGGATCTGAAAGCGGCCTAATTTATATTCTGCGCTTGAACGGCAACAATATTGATACACTCACTGGAAATGGGCTTGTAGGATTCCTTGATTTCGGACCACAATATGCAACCGGAACTTACGACATTATAGCCATGAATCCGGTTACAGGATGCCAGGCTCCAATGTTAGGGACAGTTCTCATGAACCCCACTCCCGGTATATTCTCAGTAATCCCGGCAGGAATTCTTTGCCCGGGTGCAGACATAGGGCTTACCGGTTCTGAGACAGGCATTTCATACCAGTTACGCTGGAACCATATGATCAACATCGGAGCCCCGGTGAACGGAACAGGCGGACCAATAAGTTTTGGCACCCAGATATTCCCTGGTATCTATACTGTAATCGCCACTAACCCTGTCACCGGATGTTATGCCCTGATGGCCGACAGCGCAACTATTTACCCGCAGCCAACCATATACTCCGTGGTACCTGTCGGGTCAGGATGCCCCGGAACATCAATCGGATTAACAAGTTCACAACTGCTCATCGATTATGTACTATTGCTCGATGGCATCATTCATATAGACACCATTTCAGGAAGCGGAAACCCTATTGATTTCGGACCGCAGACCACTGCCGGAACATATACGATTCTTGCAATCAGCCAGAGCAATTACTGCCAGACGCTCATGAACGGAACTTTTGTAATAAATCCAGAACCTTTCAAATACAACCTCACTCCTTCAGGAACGTTATGTGTGGGCCAGTCCGTCAGCCTTTCAGGCTCAGAATCCGGTGTAACTTACCAGCTTTATAACGGCACCATGGCCATTGGCGCACCCGTTACCGGTACAGGCAGTGTGCTTAATTTCGGCCCGCAATGGCTTGCAGGAGTATATACTGTAATAGCAACCAACAATACTACCGGTTGCACAGCATTAATGAATGATTCTACTGTCTATCAACCGCTTCCGCCTTCATATGCTATTTATCCCCAGGGGATTATATGTTCGGGCAGCCCAATCTCATTAAATGGCTCCGACCCGGGAATTAACTACACCCTGATGCTAAACAGCGTCATTCCGGTTGACACCCTTGCAGGTACCGGCGGCGTGCTGGATTTTGGAATACATTACCTGGCAGGCACTTACACCGTTATAGCAAGCGCCACTACTTTCTCGTGCCAGTCAACAATGACAGGATCGGCAGTTATGGTCACCAATCCGCTGGTTTTCAATGTAACACCTGCCGGCACCAATTGCGGAACAGCCAATCTTGGCCTTGATGGTTCAGAGGCAGGGGTAAATTATACCCTTTATTATAATGGTATGATTACCAGCAGCATTGTTTCCGGAACAGGCGGACCTGTTTCTTTCGGCACTCAATATCCGGGCAATTACACTGTAGTGGCAATCAATACCTTTACTGGCTGCCAGTCGACGATGAACGGAATGATCACCATCAATGAACTTCCTATAGCTGTAGCAGGCTCTGATGCCACAATCTGTGAAAACGGCACTGCTACCCTCTCAGGAAATGCTTTCATGTACACCACTGTAGAATGGACAACTTCGGGTGACGGTACATTCATCAACCCCGGATCGCTCTATGCCGGATATGTGCCTGGATCAAACGATAATATTCTCGGCCATGTAACTCTAACCCTTACAGCTTATAACACCTTATGCGGTTCAGTATCCGATGATCTGTTGCTCACAATCATTCCTTACCCTGTGGTTGATGCCGGACCCGATGCTGTTGTATGCAATGCCTGCAACTACCAGATTATCAATTCAACAGCCAGCAATACAACATCTGTTTACTGGATCACTTCAGGAACCGGAACTTTCAGCAATTCAACCGATCTTCATCCATTCTATTACCCCAGCACAACTGATTATGCCCTTGGTTCTGTTGTACTCACGCTTACAGGCAATGGTATTTCTCCTTGCGGTGAAGATAACGACCACATGATCCTGAGTTTTGACCCCAATCCAGGTGTGGATTTCACCTGGGGAGCATCGTGCGAACATGAATCAGTCGATTTCTTTGTAGATCCGGTTGCTACCAACATAGCTGCTGTTGCTTCATGGCACTGGGATTTCGGTGATGGCGGCTCATCATTACTGATGAACCCTTCGCATATATTCCCTGGGTGGGGACCTTATTTCGTGCGTTTAACTGCAGTTGATACTACAGGATATGTAAGGATTGTAACACATGAAGTGTATGTTTCACAGCCTCCTGCAGCCCTATTTGCAACAAGCGACCCGAACTGTTCCAACGAAGAAGTCCAGTTTAAAGACCTTTCGCACACGCTTTATGGTTATATCGAACAATGGGTATGGCATTACAATGACGGTTTACCCAACGATACCATCAATTTCCCTGACGATCCCAATGTAAGGCATCTGTTCGACACTTCCGGTGTATTCAACGTGGTGCTCACCATCCGCAATTCTTTCGGATGCGAGAATTCCATCATTATGCCCGTCACGGTAATTCCTGCTCCGGTCGCCAACTTCTATTACAACGGAGAGTGCGATTCCACTGTAGTGAATTTCTTTGATGCTTCCTTCGCTAGCGGTGCCGGCAATGTGGTTCAATGGTGGTGGAATTTTGACGACCCAATTTCAGGAATCAACAATACCTCAGAACTTGAAGACCCGACGCATACATTCAGCAAACCGGGTACGTACATGGTGACACATGTGGTTCGTAATTTCAACAACTGCACTGATACCATTGTGAAACCGGTTGTAATACTGCCTCCCCAAAACGTTCAATTCACTCATAGCTATACCTGCATTGATGAATTAACACATTTTGTCCCCGACACTACCTCAATTAATGCCGGCGCTGTTGCAACCTGGCTCTGGGATTTTGGCGATGGACTCACCAGCAACGATATGTATGCATCACACGCTTATACTTTGCCGGGAACCTACCAGGTAACACTTACTATAACTGATACCAGCGATTGTGTGGATTACGGCTCCCAGCTACTGGTTGTCAATCCAAAGCCTGTCGCCAATTTCAGCACTGAACCCTGGCTTTGCGAAGATTCTCCGGTTCAGTTCACCGATCAGAGTCTGGCCGTTGCCGGTTACATACACCGTTGGGAATGGATATTTGGTGATGGCGATACCCTTATTGTAAACCATCCTGACAATCCAAATGTTGAGCACAATTATGCTGCAGCAGGTACTTACTTCGTAACGTTAAAAATCACTGTTACCGATAGTTGCACTGCTGAGGTTACCAATAGCATAACCATAAACCCAGCACCTGTTGCCAATTTTACATTTGACTATAATTGCCAGAACAACTTCACACAGTTCAGTGATCTTTCACAGTTGGCCGGAGGTGGCAGTGTTACCGGCTGGATATGGAATTTTGGTGACCCGGCTTCGGGTATTGCCAATACTTCTACTCTCCAGAATCCTTCACACAAATATGCTGCGACAGGCACCTATAATGTCTCTCTTACCGTCACCACTGCAAACGGATGCTCGAATGAAGTCATCATCCCCGTGACGATAATCCCCGCCCCGGCAGCTGAATTCACTTTCCAGCAGAACTGTGCCGGTACTTCTACCCTGTTCACTCCCGCAGCTACAATTCCTGCAGCTGGCATTGACACCTGGTTCTGGGATTTTGGCGACGGATCGACATCGAGCCTTCAACAACCTGCACATCAGTATGCTACAATCGGAAACTACCAGGTAACATTTACCATTACTGACACTGCAGGCTGCTCAAACAGCATCATGCATACAGTTACTATTGTTCCTTCACCTGTATCGAACTTCACCAGCAGTCAGCCCTCATGTTCCGGCAATGCAATAACTTTCACCAGCCTTGCTTCAGTTCAGATAGGATATATTGTTGAATGGACCTGGGATTTTGGTGACGGTTCAAGTCAGACAATCGCATTCCCTGAAAACCCGAACATAACACATGCATATGCTACATACGGGCAATTCCCAGTTACCCTCACAGTTGTAACCAACGACAGTTGCTCGGCAAGCAGGACTATTCCTGTAAATGTACTGCAAAGCCCGCTGGCCAATTTCAGCTTTGAAGGATCTTGTGTTGCAGATCCTGTCCATTTCAGCGATCTCTCCCAGGGAGGTGTGATCACCAGTTGGAACTGGAATTTTGGTGACATTTATGCCGGTGGCAGCAATTCATCAATACTGCAGAACCCGCAACACACCTATTCAATGCCAGGAACTTATCCTGTCAGACTAATCACAGGAAATGTGAATGGATGCTTCGATACTATTGTTAAAAATGTGGTCATCAGCCCGGCTCCCATTGTCGATTTTACTTTCAATGCCGGCTGTGCCAACGATACAGTTCATTTTGTAAGCTCAGCTTCGGTGAACATGACAACCACCGTTTCATGGCTGTGGCAATTTGGTGATGGAAGCACTTCAACCGATAGTGACCCGTTCCATGTATATGCAGCACCCGGATTTTACAATGTAAGCCTCACCATTACTGATACGAGCGGTTGTGATAATACAAAAACACGCATAGTTCCGGTCACCCAGGCTCCTGTGGCATCCTTTGCTACTTCATCGCTCATGTGCAGCGGAATGCCGGTGGCATTCAACGATATGTCATCAACATCAAACGGGTCAATCAGTTCGTGGCACTGGAATTTTGATGACGGAACCGATACAACCATATACGCACCTGCCAATCCCGACATTGAGCATGTATTTGCCGTGGCCGGGACCTACAATGTATCCCTTTCGATTACAACAACTGCAGGTTGCGAAGATGATGTGACTCTTGCCGTAACCGTCAATTTTGCCCCGGTAGCCTCGTTTGAAGTTCAGGGCAACTGCCCCGGCCAGCCAGCTTTGTTCACCGACGAATCACAAGCCTCAGGAGGATCAACCATAGTATCATGGTCATGGAACTTCGGCGATCCCGCTTCAGGAAGCAATACTTCCTATATGCAGAATCCCCAGCATATTTATAATCAACCCGGTACTTACACTGTGACGTTACAGGTTGAAAATATGAACGGCTGCAGTGCCGGCATCAGCCAGGATATTACCGTAACACCTCCTACCGCTATAGCCATTTCCAGTGATATACCAGCATGCTTCGGCACACCTGTCATTTTGGGAATTGATTCTGCCATCACCAACCCAGCCGAAATCGCATCATATGACTGGGATTTTGGCGATGGTACACCTCACTCTACATTGGCAAACCCAAGTCATACCTACAATGCACCCGGCAATTACACCGTCATCCTGACAATCACCGACCTCAACGGATGCAACAATACTGATGACCAGCCGATTACTGTTCACACCAGCCCGGTTGCTCAATTCTCAAGCGACAACAGTTGTGTAAACCTTTACACCAGTTTCACCGATCAGAGCTTCGTTCCTGATGGAGATCCCATTATATCATGGTCATGGGATTTTGGTGTCAATGGAAGCACAAATGATACTTCGTCAATGCAAAACCCCGTTTGGATGTATGCCACTGGCAGTAGCTACCAGGTATCGCTGGAAGTCACAACGCTTGGAGGTTGCACAGGAACGGTAACATCAACCGTTACCATTCTGCCGAAACCGGAAGCAGGCTTCACTTATATTGCTGAGCCTTGTCACCACGGGTCGGTATCATTTAGCGATTCTTCCTATTCGCAGCAATCGGTGATTACCTCATGGTACTGGGAATTTGAACCCGGCAGTTACTCAACGCTCAGAAACCCGACTTACGTATTTGTAAATACGGACACCTGGTATAATGTCAAGCTCACCGTTACCAATGCACAAGGCTGTACCGATACCATTATAAAGCCGGTGTATGTGCCTTCAGGTCTCAATATGACATTTACCGCAACAGAAACCTGTTTTGGCGACACCACGCAGTTCACACCACAACTCCTTCCGCCGGCAACTGATTCAATCGCTTTCTACAGTTGGAATTTCGGTGACCTGAATACCGGTGTCTACAATCAGTCAACCCTCAGGAATCCTGCCCACCGGTTCTCCAAGGCTGGCACCTATGTTGTAACGTTAACAGCTACAACACCTTCGCTTTGCACTACAACCATTAACCGCCAGGTAGAGATAGTTGATCTTCCCAAACCGAAATTCAGCTATACCGGTGGCGATTGCAATGACATTGTTGAATTGAAAGATCAGACTTCAGGCACGAACCTTTCGCAATGGGTTTGGGAATTTGGCGATGGTAACACTGTTACAGTCAATGCCCCGGCTAATCCAAATGTCAGCCATTCTTATCCAAATGCAGGACTCTATCTGACATCACTCACCGTAACTAACGCACACGGATGTGTAAGCTCGGTTACTGATTCTGTGAAAAGGCTGCCCTGTATAGCCAGTAATTTCAATATCAATGATACCACAGCCTGCCAGAACCGCACAATGCATTTCAGTGATATGAGCACCTGTGCCGGCCCCATTGCCAACTGGATGTGGGACTTTGGTGATGGCACCACCCAGGCCTATTCATCGCCACAGGATCTGGTTGAACATACATTTACATCATCCGGAACATATACTGTGCGACTGGTAGTAAATACCCAGCTCGTAGGCGGAATTACAGCTGCCGATACCAGTGCCAAAGCTGTAAGGGTACATCCTGCACCAAGAGCACAGTTTGTATGGAATGACGTTTGCCTGAGCACCTCATCTGAATTCAAGAACACGACGAACCAGAACGGATTGCAGGTAAGAGATTATTCATGGGATTTTGGTGATTTTGCTTCAGGCCAGGACACAACTTCTGCAATGAATCCAAGCTATCTGTATACCGAAGCAGGAGGCTATGATGTGAAGATGGTTGCCTGCAACACCATGGGCTGTACCGATACAATCGTTCACACAGTGAATGTTTTTGACAGCCCGAAAGCCGAATTCAACTGGCAAAGCTCCTGCGACGGCGATCCTGTTCAGTTTGTTGATAAATCAGACACCGCCTCGGCACCGCTCAAATCGTGGAACTGGTACTTCCATGATGATGAAGGTGCGGTAATAGGAGCTGCTACTTCGCAAAATCCAGCTTTTGATTTCGCAAATCCCGGCTTATTCTATACCGAACTCAGTGTGACCGACAGGCACGGATGCGAAAATAAGACGGGGAAACAAGTTGCTGTTAACAGCAGCCCGGTTGCAGCATTTACCATTAAAGATCATTACGACAATACACAGGGCCAGATTCAGATACAGAATGGCACCATCAACGGGTCAAATTACCTGTGGGACTTTGGCGACGGCAAGACCTCCTATGCTGAGAATCCTGTAACTACCTTTGACAAAGGCGGTTCATATACCATCAGGCTCATTACCTGGAATGGCCAGAACTGCGCCGATACGGCAGAGATCAATTATGAACTCACCTTCAAGGGATTGTATATTCCTAATGCGTTTTCGCCAGATGATCCACAAGAAAGTGTAAGGCTCTTCAAGCCGGTTGGCATGAACCTGAAAGCATATCACATCGAAGTATTCGACCGCTGGGGCAATATCATCTGGTCGTCAGAAAAACTTGATAAGAACGGGGCTCCGGTTGAAGGCTGGGATGGAACTATAAACAGCATACCGGTACAGTCAGGAGTTTACATGTGGAAAGCCAGCGCCATATTTACCGATGGAACAAAATGGGACGGCATCAATGTAGGCGATAATACTACTTTACCGCAGACTGACACCGGAACAGTAACATTAATCAGATAAAAATTTGAAAAGTAAAAAAATGTTGTACTTTTATCCACTTTTATCCGTGCAACGCACTGTTACCAATGGCGTTTCGGGCAATTAATATGATAGAAGCCACGGTACGACAATAAAAAACCTTGCGATGAAAAGATTTTACTTAACCTGCAACATTCTAGCTCCGGCATTGCTGATTTTGCTTTCGCTCATGCCGGCTGTGGACCTTAAAGCGCAGGACCCGCATTTTACCCAGTTTTACAATAATCCCATCTACTACAATCCGGGATATATCGGACTGAATCCGGGTTACAGGGCACGGTTTAATTACCGTGACCAGTGGACCGGCCTTCCAACCGATTTCAAAACGTACAGCTTTTCTATGGATGTAGCTGAACGCGGAATCCCCGGTTCAGGTGGTTTGGGAATGCTCGTACTTTCTGATAAAGCAGGAACAGGGATGATCAAGACCAATAATGTTGGGATTGGTACTGCTGCACGTGTTCCGCTGCAGGAAAATATGGTCGCCCAGGTGGGTTTTCTGGTATCTTTCGTCCAGAAAACTATTGACTGGGATCACCTTGTATTTACAGATCAGCTCAGTGCAAGGTATGGCAACATATACCCGACAAATTTCGAAGCTCCCGACAAAAACAATGTGACGTATCCCGATTTTTCGATCGGTGGTGTATATCGTTTTGCCGAAACAGGATGGAGCTTTTCAGCCATCCAGGGAACCATTGGTGCTGCACTGCATCATGCATTTACACCCAATGAATCGTTCCTCGGACTCACGGCTCAAATTCCCCGTAAACTTGTGATCAATGGCGACCTGGTACTTGAAATGGAACAGGGACGCGGCTCATCATACCGTAACTATCGTAATACAGGTTCATTCAAGTTTAACCCCGGCTTTATCTATGAGAAACAATCGGAGTTCTCCACCTACTCGGTTGGTGTGAACGTGCTTAAATCATCCATCTATTTTGGCGTATGGTTCCGCAATCAGACTTTCGATCTCTTCAAAGCAAATGATGCCATGTTTTCGGTTGGTGTTAACGCACCCTTCAACCGTGAAACCCGCCTGAAGATCATGTACACATACGATTATATCATCACCGAGCTTCGTACTGCAGCCAAGGCTTCACATGAAGTTTCGCTCATCTTCGAATTCGATAACTTCAGCCTGTTTGGCGACGGAGGAGGAGGATTCTCTCCCAGCTATCGTGGCACCAAGTTCCGTGAAATGGAGTGCTGCCCGTTCTAGCATTCAAAAGAAAATTCTGAGAAAAGGATGCCGGTTGGGTATCCTTTTTTTTATGCAACCCTTATAATATCCTGGTTATCATCATTCCATCATTCTCTCATATTCATCCTGATGCACATACTTATTAACCATTGACTTTATTCAAGTCTAACCTAATTCCAGTTTATCATAACAATAATATTCCGTTTCCTTAATTGTGAGTCTGAAAAAAGTGCTGATGAAATAGTAATCTAAGATTTTCAATCATTGACATATTAAGCGCAGAATCACCTTTCCTTAAGCATTTGCTAATCTGCTTATACCTGAAGCTATCAGTCAAGTGTATGATAATAAAAAAAGCGGGACACCAATTGGCATCCCGCTCTTAGCATTTTAATAAGAAATGCAGCCTGCTCTATTCGCTGGCAACTTTAACATTCTTTATTTCCCAACTTGCCGACTCACTATCGGAGCAAAGATACTTGAATGCGATGCGCACATTCGACTGACCCATCATTGAAGCCGGGAGCGGACACGAACCTGAATTCACAAAAGTCCAGTTATTACCGGCCGGATAAGTAGTTATAGTAACCTGTTCCCAGGTAGCAGTACTGGGGGCTCCGTCATTATAATTCTTTGATACCCAGAGGGTGTGATTGGTCTGCAGATTATCCAGGAGGCCTTTATTGATAGTATGATCAAAGGTGACTGAAGCGTTAGTTGCCGAACTGAGATCCATTGCTGGTGAGATCAGCCAGTCTTCATTCTGGTGGCTTGCACTATTGTAGTAACCTGACACCTTCATGTATTTATATGTATCCCATGTCCAAACCTGGTCGCCAATAACACTTTGTGTTGTGAAAGCTCCCTGGCCGGCAGCAAACGATTCATCAAGAAATGTAGTTGCTCCGGTACCACCTCCGCCTGTTCCTACATAAATATCATCAATACAGAAAGTTGATGTGTTGGTAGCATCACCTTCGTATTTGAATCCGATGTAAACATTGCCGGTATATCCTGACGGTACATAATCCGAAAGGTTAATATTGCCTGAAGCTACCCAGGTATAATCAGGGTCGCTGGCTCCGGCCAGTGTGGCGTTTATTTTTGTCCAGGTAGCTGCTGAAGCATCACCTGTGTAATTGTAGAGTATCCAAACCGAAAGCTGGTCGGTGACATAGTACGCTTTTTCAGATTTGAATGAAAGTTTCAGTGATGATGAATAAACGATAGGAGGTGTAACCAGCCAGGGTTTGTTTTCTGCATCGGTTGTGTTGTATGAAGTGGCCTGGGCATAAATCTCGCTTTGGAAAGTTTTGCCCTGCCAGTTACGCGAACCTGCTGCTGCCTGGTTTGTCCAACCCTCAATTGCTATATCAGAGCTTGCAGTCGCATTGTCAAATTTCTCATCTATCCCCGTTACCGCTGTGATACCTGTTGCCGGGTAAACAAATTCAGGAGAAACAGGGATTACGCCTGAGAAGTTCTTCGCATCGCTGGTGTCGCGAACAGTCAGCTGTAATGTACCATTATAGGAACTCAGGATGCCTAAAACTTTTCCGTAGCCCGAAGGAATGGTATCAAGGGCAAAATTTGCATAATTGCTTGTACGGACTACAATTGACTTACCACTTGCAGTGAGTGTCCGGTTGGTCGTAGCGTCAGCAGTAGCCCAGGTGTCTTTGCCTCCGTCAGCAAAAGTGGCATTATCGATTGAGACCAGCATACTCAGGTATGCTGAATTATCGGCTCCCAGGTCAATCTGAACAGGTTCCGGAATACCTCCCGGAAGACTGTCGCGAAACATATGGTCAGGAATTAATATTTCAGGCAACTGGCCAATCTTGTTTTCATATGTATAACCTAACTGGATGAGTCCGCCATAGTCGCCAAGATACATCCCTTTACATTTTACATAAACTTCCTGACCTAATTTGTATTCGTTATAAAGGCTGGTTTTATTCAACAGGATTTCGATACCTGCTGTTTCGTCCTGGATCACCAGTTTTTTGTAAAGGTTACCAGACTCATCGTTGGCAACAACCTTTCCTTTAATTATTAGGTCATCGCTGATTGAGTCGAGTGAACCCTGGTATAGCGCTTTTAAAGCAGCAATGGTCGTATTGGATGAAAAATCAACAGTCGGGATGTTGATGGGTGGTTCATCAAAGTCGCCTTTTACACAGGCAGTAATGGAAAGTACAACAGCCAGCAGGCTAAGAAGTGTAGTCCTTATAGCAGATTTACTCATGATTATGTTGGTGTTTTTTTTTCAGTTATTAATTGTTCTTTGGTATTATTGGATCAAAACCTGAATCCTACATTGAAAAAATATGTCCTTCCGTAGGAATAGTAGTATTTGCCGGGAAACTTATCAATTCCGTTCTGCAGATACTCATGGGTGTAGTCAAAGCGGTTTTGTTCGTATCCGCCGGAAATCAGGCTTGTATTATCAAGTATGTTGTTAACGGAGAAATTGAGGTTAATGAAATACTTGTATTTAATGCGGATGGATTTACCGATGGATGCATCAATTGTATAACCTCCGTCAAGCTGTTGCTGCTTTGTAATTACTTCTATAAGCGGGTCGCCGGGGCCAAGATTAGCAATAGCAGCCTGTGTACGACGCATTGGGTTAAAATCGAGCCACATACCGTCGTAGTAATTTACATTCAGGTCGACAAACCAGTAGTTCTTGCTGAACTTCAGACCAACGCTTCCGGCAAACTGCGGCGTACCTCCGAGATAGAAGTTCTTAGCATAAATGGTTTCAGTTGTATCAGGTTCGGAGCCGTTATCATAGTTAATTGTTCCGGTTGGCCTGTTGGTGTACCTGTAGTTACCATAAGAAGCGACGGTAACAAGTTTCAGGCTGCTGAGCAATTTGGTTTCGGCACCGAATTCAATTCCCTGGTGGATACGGTTAACACCGGTCATGGCCATATTCACGAAAGTTTCGAGGTCATCGGCATAGAAACGAAGTATTTCAGTATGATCTTTAAATGAAGTCTCGTAAACAGTGAAACGGGCATTGAAACCGGGATAGCGTACAACATAGGAAATATCACCTGCCAGAATCTTCTCATTGGCCATACCTGGCACAAGGTCGGCACCTGTTCGGGGTGAAATGTATGCATCACGCAACAATGGCGGGCGCATGAGGTAAGCTCCGTTGGCTGTAACAAAATGACGACCTGTAACTTTCCAGGTAGCCCCGGCTTTCAGATTATATATTAACGAAGATTGTTTTTCTGATACTCCGAACGAATTATCTGGATTCCGGCCATTAAGCATAAAGCCTTCACGCCAGTATTGAGTTCCTCCGAAAGTTGCTGCGGCATAGTAATCGAAATGCGGGTAATTGAGTTCAAGTAAGCCCCATAGGTTCCCGGTATTACTCAGAAGGTCGTAATCGTAACCAAAACGGTCACCGACTTTAATAACGCGATCGGGATTGTTCAGGTCATTCTGCAGTTTTTCCTTGTCGGCTTTGAAATCGCGTTCTGAAAACTGGTCGATATCAATCCAGTATTCACCTCCAAGCAGGTCTTCCAGTGTTTTATAATGCGATCCATTGTAATGATTCAGTTCAATTCCTCCGCTTAAATTGCTGTGTTCACCTGTTATCCTATTGATACGCGATGTAAAGTACCATTGGTTTTGAGCGGTAATGTTGTTCTCGAGAATGTAACGTGCCTGTTCCCCTTCAATATTGGCAAGGTAATTAATCTGGTAAAGCTTGTCCCAGTTAATCTGGCTGACTGACGGATTGTTCTTCCATGCATCGATAATAGCTGCCTGAACATATGGATCAACCGCGACAGCCGGGTCCTGATGATAGTTAGGCAGGTTGCGGTAATAATCAGGGCGCGGATCGCTTGAATTATACCAGTTGAGTCCGGTAGTGCCGGTTTTGCCAAAACTGTATGCCAGGGAGGTTGTTACGGTTGTTTTGTCATCAATAGTCCAGTATTCGCTAAGGATGAGCTTGGGTTCATTGAGAGTTCTCACACGGGCATTACGTTTAACACCATCCTGGTATCCCCAGTTGGCATTGTAATAATTTGAACCCACCAGGTCATAGACTTCCTGTACGGAGGCTGAATTCATACCACGACGTGTAGGTGAAGCAAAACCTGTGAGTGCAATGCTGTGTTTTGAGTTGATCTTTTTCTCAACGCCAAGGAAGTAGGCATAAGCATCGTAAAATGTACCGGGCACATAGCCTTCTTCGCTCCAGCGGCGTGAAACACTTGCCGAAACAGCCCAGTTATTCTTCATCATACCAGTTGAGTATGTGAACATAAGCCGGTTTGTGTACGACCTGTTCGAAAGCGAATAGGATAATTTGGTTTGCTTACGCTGTTTCGAAGCCCGGGTTGTAATATACGACGAGCCTCCAAGGCTGCCAAACGAGAACTTACCCGGCTGCAATCCGTTGATATACTCACGGTTACGCATCACATCGTTGAGTCCTCCCCATTCACCCCAAACAGCGCGGCCTGTTTCGGCATCGTTAAAAGGAATTCCTTCGATAAGCACCGTCTCGTATTCCGAGTCGTAACCCCTTGACCGGAAAAACATAGAGCTGAAAGTGTATGAAGCCGTATTGACAAAAACATCTCCCGATGAGTGCAGCAGGCTTGAAACAGCCTGGTCCTTATCATCACTTTCACCCCCGAGGGTAATTTCAGCAATGCCTGACTCAGTCTGAGTCTGCGATGGCTGCATCTGCAACTTGCCAACATTAACCGGGCCATTGGCAACTTTTACAGGCATCGACAGCGGCTCGAAGCCAAGCATCGTTATTGTAAGAGTGTAGTCTCCGTTACTGAGTCCTTCGAGAATAAACGAACCGTCGTTGTGTGTGTAGCCACTCACTGTTCCGGCTTCCACTGTTGCATGTATCAGCGGATTACCAGTGAGGCCTTCATTTACTGTTCCCGAAATGCTGAATGTCTGAGCTATTGCCGTCGTAACAGAGATAAACAGGACGACAAATGCAAAAAGTACCTTCATAGGTTGATTTTAACGGTAAATATTTAGTATGATATTGTTTGTTTGTTTTTACATTGAAGGGAGGGGGTGCAAAAGAACAAAAAAAAACCGACATATCAGGGTTTATTCCAAAATTGAGTCAACAATTATCGATTACCGGCCTATCAAAATAATAGGTAAATTTGCCGGTGAATTTTAACCTTACTATGCCTGCTAAATCTGCCATTTTACTCCTGATCACAGGAATTTGCTTCATTCTTACAGCATCTCCGGCCAGCGCCCAGCAAAAGAAAGTCAAAGCTGCCACCATCGCTTTTTACAACCTCGAAAACCTGTTCGATACCATCGATGATCCTGATAAAAACGACGAAGAATTTCTTCCCGGCGGAGCTAATCACTGGACATCTGAGCGTTACCTGAAGAAACTTGCCAATATGTCGCAGGTAATTTCGCAGGTTGGCAACGAGTTCACCAAAGGAGGTCCAACATTGCTTGGCGTTTCTGAAATTGAAAACAGGCTGGTACTCGAAGACCTGATAAAAACTCCTGCACTGGTCAATTCTGGTTACGGAATAGTGCATTACGATTCGCCCGACAGTCGTGGTGTTGATGTTGGTTTGATATACCGGAAACGCGATTTTACTGTAATTAATACCGTATCGGCACGGCTGAATATGCCGGGTGAACCAAACTGGAAGTCGCGTGACCAATTGGTTGTAACCGGGCTGCTTGATGGTGACACCATAAGTGTGATTGTCAATCACTGGCCTTCAAGGGGGAATCTTCCTCCATACCGGGCAGCAGCAGCAAGCCTGACCCGCAGCCTGGCCGATTCGCTTTACAGGGCAAGCAGCAATGCCAAAATTGTGATCATGGGTGACCTCAACGATGATCCGGTGGATGAAAGCGTAAATGTGATCCTGGGAGCCCAGGGCCAGGAGCAGAAGGTGAAACCGGGAATGCTTTTCAACCCTATGTGGAAAATGTTCAGAGACGGAATCGGCTCGCTTGCATACCGCGATTCATGGAACTTGTTCGACCAGACTATCATTTCCGAGCCCCTCTTACATGGTAAGGAAGGATCATGGCATTGGTACAAAACCAAGGTTTACAATCAGCCATTCCTTATCAGCCGTGAAGGACAGTATTCCGGTTACCCGTTCCGTACGTTTGCCGGTGGTGCATATGCAGGTGGATACAGCGATCATCTTCCTGTTTATACGGTAATTGTCAAAGAATCCAAGTAAAGCGCTTCCGCCCCCGATAGTAACCTGCCAAACTTTTACTTCTAATCACTTTCCCTGAACTTGGTATGGACTTTATGAAAAAAGTGCTCGTAATAATTTCAGTATTACTGAACCTGTTGGCGACAGGACAAACTTCAATTTATGATGCCAGGCAATCTGGAGCAGGCGCTACAGTTACTGTAAGTGGAATAGTTACCAGCGGTGATGAATTCGGCACAATACGTTATATAGAGGACAGCACAGCAGGTATTGCCGTTTACAGCAGTTCGTTAGGCAGCACACAACCAGGCCAGAACATTACAGTAACCGGCACACTCAAAGATTATTACAACCTGCTGGAAATAAGTCCTGTAAGCTCGTATACAGTCAATTCTTCTTCCAATCCACTGCCATATCCGTTAATGGTTACACCATCTCAACTTGCAGAAAATATTGAATCCCAGTTGGTAAAAATTATAAACGTGACCTTTGACCCTGGGCAGGGAAACACCTTCAGTAGCGGAACTTACACTTTTCACTCTGCCGGGCAGCAGGGAATTATTTATTTACGCACAGGGCATCCGCTTATCGGGTCATCAATTCCAGGCGGAACTGTGAGTCTTGTGGGAATTTGTTCTCAATACCAAAGCGACTACCAGCTTTTACCCCGGGGATCAGCCGACATCATAGGTGGCGGGCTTGCCATTACAGAACAACCTCATGCTGAGAATATTACAACTACAGGATTGACCATCGCCTGGGCCACCGACAAGGCAGCAACAACCGAGATGTACTATGGCAATACCCCGCAGCTTGAACTTGGCAGGCTTGCTGTATCAGGAAGTTCTGTTAATCACTCAATCAGCATTACAGGTGCTCAGCCTTCGGAGCTGTTTTATGCCGAAGTTTTCAGCGTCAGCGGAACAGATACAGTATTTGCTCCGGTAAAGGTTTTTATCACACAATCGCTGTCATCAGGATGGATGAAAGCTTACTTCACCAGCGATGTCGACGCCTCATTTGCTACAGGGCCTGCGGCTATTTCACTCGGGGCCAACGTTGAAGATACCCTCATAGCTTATATCAACAGGGCAAAATATACCATTGATATGGCCATGTACAACTTCACTCTCGACCGCATTCCCTATGCTCTGAATCAAGCGGTACAGAGAGGCGTAACTGTACGGATTGTCTATAATAGCAATACATCCAATACATCAATGCAATGGGTGCCGTCAATTCCTAAAATCCCCAGCCCCGATGGAAGCGATTATGGCATCATGCACAATAAATTCTTCGTTTTTGATGTCGGATCATCTAATCCCGACGATGCCATTGTGTGGACAGGATCAACCAATCTTACAAGCCAGCAACTCAACAGCGATGCTAACAATGTAATCATCATCAATGATCAGAGCCTGGCAAAAGCTTATACTCTCGAATTTGAAGAAATGTGGGGATCAACGGGAACAACTCCTTCAGCATCCAAAGCACGTTTCGGGCCTTACAAAACCGACAATACACCACATGAATTTATCATCGGGGGTAAGCGCGTTGAATGTTATTTCAGCCCTTCCGACGGGGTCAACAGCAGGATCATCGAAGCCATCAATTCGGCATCGGTCAATGCAGATGCTGCGGTTTTCATCATTACCCGTACTGATATCGCCAATGCCATCCAGGACCGCGTAAATGCCGGAGTTGAAGTGAATGTTATCATCGACAGCGAAAGCGACCTGAATTCTTACCCTTCGGTTAAGGAGGTGCTGCTGGGACTTGGCACGCATTTCACTTCCGACAAATACACAACCGGCCTTGAGCACAACAAATATGTGCTGATCGACAGGAAGGATTCTTCATCAGATCCCCTGGTACTCACCGGGTCACACAATTGGAGCACAAGTGCCGATACCCGTAACGATGAAAACACGCTGGTTGTCCATGACCCACAGATGGTAAACCTGTACTTCCAGGAATTCGCTTCCCGTTTCAGGGTGAACGGAGGATTACTGGCCATCAGGGAAATCGGGCAGGCTGACATGCAACTGTTCTGCTATCCTAATCCGTCTTCTCAATTTATTACTATCGGGACCGATGATCCTGCGAATTACATTGACGAAATAAGAATTATTGAGATTACAGGCAAGACTATTCTCGTTGAAGACCCGGCAGAAAGAACAGCGTCCGTTGACTTAAACATTGAGCAAATACCTGACGGTATCTACCTGGTCCGCGTGAAAACACCAAAAGCAGTTTCGGTGCTAAAACTGATAAAAAGTCATTAAGAACATTTTTCAGAAATTGACCCGGATTGTTTAATTTTTGAAATTATTCCATACTTTCGTTCTCAAATTCCCACAACCGTGTCCGACAGTCTCGTAATCATTCCCACTTACAACGAGAAAGAGAACATTGCGAAGATGATCCGTAAAGTTCTTTCGTTGCCTAAAGGTTTTCATCTGCTTATTGTTGAGGATAATTCACCTGATGGCACCGGCAGGATCGTTCACAGTATGATTCCTGAATTTGAAGGCAGGCTTTTTATACTTGAGCGTAAAGGCAAAATGGGACTCGGTACTGCTTATATCGCTGGTTTTAAATGGGCTCTCGAAAACGGATACAACTACATTTTCGAGATGGATTGCGATTTTTCGCATAATCCTGACGATCTGATCAGACTTTATGATGCCTGCGCTTCTTATGGCGCCGATATGTCGATAGGTTCAAGATATGTAAAAGGCGTGAACGTTGTAAACTGGCCGATGGGACGGGTCCTTATGTCGTATTTCGCTTCAAAATATGTAAGGATAGTTACAAGGATGCCCATTTATGATACTACGGCAGGATTCAAGTGCTATACACGTAAAGTATTGGAAACCATTGATCTGGATGCGATAAAATTTATGGGATATGCCTTCCAGATAGAAATGAAATACACGGCATGGCGATTGGGGTTCAACCTGGTGGAAGTGCCCATCATTTTTACCGATCGTACGGAAGGAACCTCGAAAATGAGTTCCAGGATTTTCAAGGAAGCTTTTTTTGGCGTTATAAGCCTCAGATTCAAGACTATACAAGCCAGAACCCGGTAAGCATAGTATTTATTTCAAAGCCAATTTTGTTTCTTTCATTTCCTCTGGCCTGAAAAATAACAGGTCGAATGTGATCTTTATCCATACCAGGATACATGGGACAGCCTTTAGCACATAAGGTTGAATGAATCCCGAGCGAAAGGATGCAGGGAAGATATCGGTTGGCGAAAGTATGGTAAAGACGATAACAAGAATCAGTAATGCCAGGTTTTCGATTTTAAATTTCTGCATAAAAAACCAGATAGCTACCCCCGAGACGGCTATAACAAAGGTTGGTGATTCTGCTTTGTGATTAAAAATGACCATCCAAACCATTACTGAAGAGAGGTATAGCAGCCTGAAAAGGTCATATTTGTATGATTTCAGCCGGATCAAAGGAAGTAGCAGAAGTACCGCCCCTGCTGCCAGTGGCAGGTTTTTATTCCCGACACCGAACCAGGCCGACAGCCACCCGGCAACTGACAAGCCTATGGATGAACTGTGATCGTTTTGCAACAGGTGTAACCAACTCGCGTATTGCATTTTAAGCTCCGGCCAGGAAGTAACCAGCATTGGCAGAAAGAAGAAAACACCAATCCATCCGGCAGTATACAATACCGATTGAAGCTTTCGGGGATAAAAAACAAAAAGCAGCAGGGCAACTATCCCGAAGATTTTAATGAATACCGTTGTAATAATAAAAAGCGAAGCAGTGTAGGCACGCCCTTTCTCCATTTCATTAAAAGCAAATATGATGAGCCCGGCGATGAGCCCGTTGCTTTGTGAATTCTGAAGCGAGGTAATCAGTTCTATAATGACAAGGGCGAAAATGAACAGCCTTTTTGTTGTATCAGGTTTACCAAGAGACCACAAGGCGAAAAAGAGTACCAATGCATTCAGCAGATTCCAGAGTATAAGTCCGAGGCTGTCAGGCAGAACCGCCAGCGGAGCCATGAACAATGCGAAAGCGGGACTGTACTTATAATAGTCCCAATGTTCGGCCGGATAAGCTTCATACAGATCTTTGCCTTCAGTAAGGTGAAAGTATGATTGCTTGAATATCTTGTAGTTATTGTAATTGGTGTACACTATTCCGTTCGGTTCAAAGGCTTTTGGTTCAAGTAAAAGTCTCTGGGCTGAAATGGCAATAACTATAATTGCCAGAATTCCGGCAATGAAATAAGGGTGACTAAAAATGTGGTTCTTTTGGTCAGTCATGTTAGTCTGCTGCAAGGATTTCAGAACACGAAAGGTACAAACATTGCTGATCTTTTCATGTACTGAGTATACTCTGCACCAAAATGGGCAGTACACTCTTTCTCGTCGCGACGTGCCGTAAGATAAAAGAATAATGTAGAAGCCAGTGTAATGAGAATTCCTGTCCAGGTGATGTTTTTCAGAGATATACCCCAGGAAAGAAAAATCAGGGAACCATAAAGCGGATGCCTTATGTATTTGTACAAACCCGTGTCTACAAGTTCCGATGTCTTTTCAAACTGGTAAAGAGCTTCGTCGTTCCTGTGTTTCCCGGGCTTCCCTCTGCCAATCAGCAGGACTGATCCGGCAGCTACATAGTATATTGAAACGGCCAGAAGAACCCATGATATCATTTGACTGATACTCAAAGGTTCAGTAAACCAATACCTGTAATTGCTTGAAAATAACCATGCCATTCCTTCCCATCCGAAAAAACGGTAAAAACCATGGCTCGCAGGTTTCATCAGAGGTTTACGGGATATAACAATTAACGGAATGCTGAGCAAAGCAAACAGAAGAAGTTGGTTCATGGTTGTGGCTGAATAGAACTTTCAATGAAACCCGGCAGACTGATTAATGGATTGTAAAGGTAAACGAAAGGTCGGTAATATGGTGTCTTTCAATATTCCGTCCGGCAAGATCGACCGAATGTATGATTGTAATAACGAAATCCTTACCGGTTTCGATGGTCAAACCGGGATAGAGTGTGAGCAGATACTGCCGGGTATTGTCACAGAAAAATCTCTGAAAACCCAGGCCAATTGCAGGCTGTAGTTTACCGTTGAACAGATAGTAACCAGCATCAGCCGACACTGAAATGTATTTCGCCGCTTCTTGCTCAGGTATTGGAAATGACTGCATTCCCTGTATCGAAAAGTCAGTGGAGAAATCCTCCGTTGGCGACCAGGAATATATTGCACCCAGGCCAGTCTGTATGGAATTATCATCCGACTTCCTGTTCCTTGTACCATTTCCAAATGGAGTATTCAAGCCGCCCATTAATGCAAACGCTGACGTCTGATCGTTATACAACTCATATTTAAATCCCCAGTTCCCGACCGACATATCTCCTGGAATATTTACCCCGATTTCCATCTTCCCGGTGACACCGTATGTGAATCTGAACCGCAAGGCCGATTCCACGTAAATACTGTCAGCAGTAGTAAACGAATTTCTGATCCTGCCTTCATCATTCCAGTATTTCCTGCTTGTAAGATGGTAAAAACCCGGCTCAAATTCAAGCTGGTTTTTATCAACCAGATCAACACACAAAGAATTGAGTTTTGATCCTGATAATCCCCCGATTTGTCCGTTAACATTCAAGACAATCAGACTAAACCCCATGATAATGAGCAGATTTCGTATCATCACAGTCTTTAGAATTAATCTTAATAAGATACAGCAAAGATACGAATGCACAATTAAATACCTTTGTACAAATCAGAATACTCGGCATGGATCGGAAATTTGTCATTAAAAATGCTTCTATTGTTAATGAAGGGCAACAGTTTACGGGTTGGATCATTGTGAATAACGGGATGATCGAAAAAACCGGAAAAGGTGATTTCCCTGACTTTTTTGATGGTGGCGAATTTGATGCCGGTGGCAAGCTTTGTATTCCCGGAGTTATTGACTGTCATGTCCACTTCCGCGAGCCGGGAATTACCCACAAAGCTGATATAGCCACTGAAAGCCGTGCTGCCGTTGCCGGAGGTGTGACATCCTTCATGGAGATGCCTAATACTGTACCGCAAACCACCTCTCTTGAACTGCTTGAAGACAAATTCCGAATTGCGTCTGAAAAATCACTGGCAAATTATTCCTTTTTCCTGGGAGCCACTAATGATAACATCAGCGAAATAGAGAATGCCGATCCTCAGCAGGTATGCGGTGTAAAAGTGTTCTTTGGCGCTTCAACCGGCAACATGCTTGTGGATAGCCTTGATACACTTCAGGAAATATTCAAAAGGTCGCCTCTGCCGGTGGCAGCCCACTGCGAGGATGAAACCACCATACGCCGTAACAGTGCACTGATGAAGGAAAAATATGGCGATGATGTGCCTGTAGCCATGCATCCTTTGATTCGCAGCTCTGAAGCCTGCTATATGTCATCGGAACTGGCCGTGAACCTGGCCATGAAATACAACACCCGGCTTCACATTACCCATCTATCAACAGCCGATGAACTCAGCCTGCTTACCAACGATTTGCCTCTTTCGCAAAAACGTATCACTGCTGAAGCCTGCGTGCATTACCTGTGGTTTTGTGATGAAGATTACGACCGGCTTGGTACCAGGATCAAGGTGAATCCTGCGATTAAGACGGCCACAGACAGGGAAGCGCTTTTGCAGGGCCTGCTGAATGACAAAATTGATATTATTTCCACCGATCATGCTCCTCATCTCCTTGGGGAAAAGAATCAGACCTATTTTAAAGCGCCGTCAGGGACACCCTTAGTGCAGCATGCGCTAACGGCAATGCTTGAACTCCGGCGCAAAGGTCAGATATCAATCGAAAAAATAGTTGAGAAAATGTGCCATGCTCCCGCTGATTGCTATAACATTGAAAAGCGGGGCTATATCAAGCCTGGTTATTTCGCCGATCTGGTTATTGTTGATCCGGATGAACCCTGGACAGTGTCACCAGAAAATATTCACTACAAATGTGGCTGGTCGGCTTTTGAGGGAGTCACCTTTCATTCGCAGGTATCACATACCTTTGTAAACGGAAAACTGGTATACAGTCATGGCCGGTTTTATGATACGGTTAAAGGAAAACGCTTAACATTCAACAGGAAATGAAACTCGTTAAAACACTGATCCTGATTATTTTGGCATCCATCACATTTGCATGTGGCCCAAAAAAAGTTGTAGAGGAAAAATATGAAAACGGCTCGCCGAAGCTTGTTAAGTATTACGAAAAAGTCCATGGAGAAGAACAGGCTGTGCGTGAGCAACAGTACTATGAGAATGAAAAAATGAAAATGGAAGGCAATTATGCTGATCAGAAACGAACCGGTGTGTGGAAAGCATGGTACGAGAATGGCAATCTTTGGAGTGAAGGCGCTTTTGTCGACGGCAAACGTGATGGTGTCGGAAAAGTATACTATGAAGACGGAAAGCTCTTCATTGAAGGCAGCTACGCTGCCGATCGCAAGGTAGGCATCTGGCGCTTCTACGACGAAAAAGGAAATATTATCAAGGAAGTAGACTATACAAAAGGTACGGTAAATATTGAGCAGGACTCAATTCCGGGATAACAACCTGCAAACATGGCCGGCGACTAATAAATACCCGGTTTACTATTTCCTTCAACTACTCCCGAAGTTTGAGTACCACCGGCAAGTGGTCGCTGTAACCGCCAAAATATTTATCTCCCATTGTGCGGTTGGGCCTTGAGGTTCCACCCTTGTCCTTATGGATCAGCCGGTCAGGACTGAAAATCGAAGCATTTTCGGGTGTGCAATGCAGTCCGGACGATCCTTCAAGCAAACTGCCCGAAACAATCAACTGGTCAAACAGATCCCAGTCCTTAAAATAGGTAGTTCCTTTGCCTGACTTAAAATCATCGTACAGAAGGTTATAAAGGTTTGTTGCCATATAGGGCGGCCTGGGCTGTTTTGCTAACAAAACTTCACGAATGCTCTTGTTGCCGGGCTCATCGTTAAAATCACCCATAATCACAATGCGGGCTGAAGGATCCGTTTCAAAGACTTTATCAACCTGGCGACGCAGAGTCTTTGCCGCTTCCACCCTTTTAAATTCAGATTTTTCATTACCCTCACGCCTCGAAGGCCAGTGGTTAACAAACAGGTGAATGAGATTTCCGCCCCGGGTTCTGCCATTTACATAAAGAATATCGCGTGTACGGTCACCTGTATTCCCGATTTTTACTTTGAGGGGTTCCGCTGTTAAAAGCGTAAAAGAAGATTTTTTATACAACAGGGCAACATCGCTGCCTCTTACATCGGGGCTGTCGAAATGAACAATTCCATAAGCAGTGGCCTTCATTTTGCTTGTTTTTGTAAGGCGTTCAAGCACATAGTAGTTTTCAACCTCAGCCAGCCCGATAATATCAGGCATTCCTGGCGAAGCAACAGAACCGAATACATCTGCCAGTCGATCCAGCTTGGTATTGAATCGTTTGGCTGTCCATGGAATGCGGGCTCCAGGGGTGAACTCAGCATCATCAATGCCTGGCGAATCAATCGTATCATAAAGATTCTCAGTATTATAAAACACTATTGAGAGCTCATTACCCGAAGACAGATTACTCAGTCGGCCTGTTTCAGTTTCAATTCCGTCATCATTTTTTGTTTTCCTATCATTGGCAGGTGAGCATGAGAAAATAAGCAACAAAATGGCGGGAAATACTATATTTAAGTAGTTATTCATGGTGCAATCAGGTAAATGTTCAGAAGGTGAATGTAGTCAAATTCCATAAAAAAGATGACTTACTTATTGCGTTCATTGTCATAGTCGAAAAAAAAACCGGCTCAAATGAGCCGGTTTAGAAGATTTTCTGCACTTTACTTAGCGCTGATAACCAGGTATTTTGAAATGCTCCAGAAAGCCTTCTGATCGGTAATTACCAGTTTTTCGATAGGCTTTTCACCTTCAAATTTGTATGAACTCGAAGGATGGGAAGTTATGAGTGTGGCTTTTGACTTCATGATGGGAATTTCGTGAAGCTTGGTAACATCTACCTTGGTGAAATGTTCCATATTCACCAGATCCTTCAGGTTGCTTGAACGGCCAATACCAATAAAACCTCCTTCACGGGTTATGATGCCCTTTTCTTTGAGTTCAGCAGTGGTACCTACAACATAATATGCCGTGTTAAGTTCAGCGGTTTTTTCATCGATGGACTGCTGCTTGGCCTGGTTGTCTGAATTGAGGTTATCAACGGTCTGGTTGAGATTATCTACCTGTGAACTGAGATCCTTCACCTTGATGTCGAGTTTGCCGAGCGACTCTTTGAGATCAGCAATTTCGAGATCCTTTGTTTCAATCTGCTTGTTCAGGTTGTCTATCATGGTTTCAAGTTCAACAATGCGTTTGTCTGATTTGCTCAGTTTTGCACGCAGTGCAGCAACCATTTCCTTGTTTTTCTTCAGGAGAAGGTAAATCGAATTAACATCGCTAGTGATCTGATCCTTAGCATTCTGTTTCAGCTCAGTTGTACCATCGGTACTTTTCGAAATGATCATCTCTTTCTGCTTGATCGAATCGAGATTTGCCTGTATATCATTGAATGCTTTTACGAATTCTATCACTGTAGTATCACTCGTGAATTTGAGCGTAAGAAGGCTGTCGTTCTTTGCTTTAAGCCGGGCGATTTCTTCTTTTTGCTTATTGCAACTTGTAGTTAGCAAAAGAGCCGGGATGATGAGCAGGAAAATTGATTTCTTCATTGATAAATTGATTTTGAGATGAATAAATAACGCTGCAAATATACGATTAATTGCAGGGTTTCGTTGCTTTATATCCTAATCCGCTGGTTTACAGTATCACAGCAGTCAGAATCGTTTTATGTATCAACAAATATCGGGCCAATAATATACCTTTGCCTGAAATTCCTTCAGATGGGTTTACCTAAAATCATCCTGAAACCCGGTAAAGACATGCCGGTACTGCGCTTTCACCCATGGATATTTTCAGGGGCAATTGATGCTGTAAGCGAAAACATCAAGGACGGTGATATTGCCGAAGTATTCAGCTCAAGAGGGAAATACCTGGCGACCGGGCATTTCCAGGATAGCTCAATTGCTGTCAAAATAATCACATTTAAACAGCAGGAAATTGACCGGAATTTCTGGTATTCGCGTATTGCTGCTGCATTTGAATTACGAAAACAACTGGGTCTGGTTGGCAATCCCGGAACTAATTGTTACCGCCTTGTACACAATGAAGGAGACTCATTGCCAGGGCTTATCATCGACATCTATGATAAAACAGCCGTTATCCAGGTACACTCTGCCGGAATGTACCTGCAGCGTGATACACTTGCCGACATTTTGCTGCAACTATATGACAATAAGCTCGGTGGAGTATTTAATAAAAGTGCTGAATCGCTACTTAAAAATACCGGTGTACAGACTGACAACGGATGGCTCCGCGGCAGCGGAAGCAATTGTATAGCGCTTGAAAACGGATGCAGATTTGCAATTGACATCGAAGGAGGACAAAAAACAGGCTTTTTCCTTGACCAGCGCGAAAACAGGGCGAAAGCCGGCACTTATGGAAAAGGGCGTAAAGTGCTGAATATGTTTAGTTACACCGGCGGCTTTTCGGTTTACACCCTAAAAGCCGGGGCAGAATTTGTTCACTCGGTCGATAGTTCGGCACCTGCCTGTAAACTGGCCGAAGAGAATGTTGTGCTCAATGGTATTAACAGCAACAGGCATAAGGCCATTGCTGCCGACGCCAGACAATACCTCGAGAATATTGAGACAGGCGCATATGATATGATCATCCTTGATCCTCCGGCTTATGCCAAAAACACTGCATCCCGGCATAATGCTATCAAAGGATATACTGCGTTGAATGTTGCTGCGATGAGAAAGATCGCCAGCAATGGAATTCTGTTCACTTTTTCATGTTCACAGGTAGTAAGCCGAGAACAGTTCAATGCTGCAGTGGCAGCCTCTGCCATTGAATCGGGGCGAAGGGTGCAGGTTTTGGAGCAGTTAGGACAATCAGGCGACCACCCGATCAATATTTTTCAACCTGAGAGCGAATACCTGAAAGGGCTTGTTTTAAGAGTCGAGTAGCCTGGAACTTGGAATCTGGTTCTAATATCAGAACGGCAACCTTGAGTTAAAGATCTCCTTTTTTTTAATGACAAATTGATGAAAACTACTGTTCACTATTTCCAGTTTACCATTTCCCAATAACTATTTTCCTGAAGTTATTCCCAGCGATCCTTACTGCTTTTAAGCTTATCAATAAGCCTTCGTTGTTTTTTAGTCGGCCGGCCTATCCCCCGGTCGCGGTATTCGATGTTGGTTTCATGAATAAGTTTCACCCTGTCATACTCCTNCGGCTGTGTAAGATCTTCCATGAAATCGGGAACTAGTTTGGCACTCAGCCTGCTTTTTGGAAAATCTTTCACCTTCACTGTTTTGAACAGTGGGTTCAGGCTGACCGTGATAATGTCGCCACATTTGATCTCCCTGGCAGACTTCACCGAAGTGTTGTCTATTTTCACCTTGCCGGCTTTGCATGCTTCGGTAGCCTGGCTGCGGGTCTTGAATAGCCTCACATCCCACAGCCATTTGTCGATGCGCAGATGATCGTTTTCCATGAATCTTAAAACAGTTACTTTTTACGGAAGTACACTTCCATGGGCGCACCGTTGAATTCAAACATCTCGCGAAGCCTGTTTTCGGCAAATCGTTTGTATGGATCGCGAATGTACTGTGGCAGGTTGCAGAAGAAAACAAAGCTGGGATAGGCGGTTTTTATCTGGGTGATATATTTGATCTTCACGTCTTTGCCTTTGTACATTGGTGGAGGCGTCTCCGAAAACACAGGCAGCAGGGTATCATTCAGCTTGCGTGTTGGTATACGGCGGTTACGGTTTTCGTAGACTTTCACAGCCAGTTCCAACGCCTTGTGGATGCGTTGCTTTGTGAGCATTGAGGTAAAAACAATCGGGATATCAGTAAACGGGGCGGTCTGCTTACGGATATATTCTTCGAAATATTTCGTGGAATGGGTGTCTTTTTCTACCAGGTCCCATTTGTTCACTATAATTACAATGCCTTTATGATTTTTCTCAGCCAGTGAGAAAATGTTAAGGTCCTGTGATTCAAAACCCTGTGTTGCATCAATGAGCAATAAGCACACCTCGCTGTTTTCGATTGCCCTGATTGACCGCATGACCGAGTAGAACTCTATATTTTCATAAACTTTCCCTTTTTTCCTGAGTCCGGCAGTATCAACAAGCAGAAAATCAAACCCGTAAGCATTATAACGGGTATAGATGCTGTCGCGGGTTGTCCCGGGGATAGGGGTTACAATATTACGGTCTTTGCCTAACAATGCGTTTACGAATGAGGATTTGCCGACATTGGGCCTACCCACAACAGCAAATTTTGGCAAGTCCGGAACTTCGACTGTTTCGCTTTGTTTAAATGAGGCTACAATTTCGTCGAGCAGGTCACCGGTACCTCCACCATTGGCCGAAGAAATCGGGAAAACTCCGTCGAGTCCGAGGCTGTAGAACTCCGCAACTTCATTCACTTTATCAGGAGTATCAATTTTGTTTACGGCAAGGAATGCTTTTTTGCGTGAACGCCTTATCATTTCTGCAACATCCTCGTCCATATGAGTAAGCCCTTCGCGGGCATCAACCATGAAAAGTATCACATCGGCCTCATCAATGGCAAGCTCCACCTGGCGAGTGATTGCCTGCTCAAAAACATCATCGCCGCCAATAACAACTCCGCCGGTGTCAATCACCGAAAACTCGATTCCATTCCAGTCGCTGTGGCCGTAATGACGATCGCGGGTCACGCCACTGGTAGGATCTACAATGGCGGCACGTGAGCCGGTAAGGCGGTTAAAAAGAGTACTCTTGCCGACATTCGGCCTGCCGACTATGGCCAGGATATTTCCCATACAATTTCAAAATTTCGCTGCAAAGGTAACCCTTTCTTGCATTAGAACGTGCAAAATGGTATCATTCAGGTAGTTCAACTAACGGTAAACATCACGATGACATTATATTGACGTATATATAATATATAGATAATATCTTAAAAAGATTTTGACGAACACAACAGAATTAGCTCAATTTTTTGATTTATAGATTGTTGCAGATCAGTGGAAAATAAAATTGCATTTTTTCTGTTTAAGGCATATAACCAATCGAAACAAGGTCTATTAATAATAAACGAAAGGTTATGAGAAGCAGCGATTACTTACACAGCGACCATTTTGAAGAAGGAGTTTGTAAATTGGTAAACGGTCACTCAATCACGTTTCAAACATTCAGGAAAGCAATAAAACTGAACAGTGAATTAAGGGAAAAGATTCACGACATTATTGATCTTCATTTATGTGAATACGCCTTTCGCAATAATTCGGAGATTATACAGGCAGCCCGTGAGAAGGCAGAGACAGAAAGCACAGAGCTGATGATGAAATTCCTGCGCGAGGGTGGCAATTACAGGAATATTGCTTCTAAACTTCACCGCAATCGCATCATCAAGTTGCTGGCACAGAAGGATAAAAACGAACAGTCAGAATTGATCAATAAATATACCCACGACAACCGATCCTCATTTTGTGGTTGCATCTAAAGACTTAGAGGCCTGACGACGATCCAAAAACTATATATTCACTAAAACACTGCTTCAGAAAACTCCCATTACTCGTTGACTCGTCTCAAAAAGCCCTGCGACCCCTGTGGATGCGGGGTTTTTTATTGTCTTCCCATTAAGTATTTCTTTTTCTTATGTTTGTTATGAGAAAAGTGTATAACAAACAACATTATTATTCGATGAAAATCCCGGCATCTTTATTTCTCCTGGCATTTCCGCTGCTCCTTTCAGCCCAATCAATCAGCCCTGCAGAAAACCTTGAAAACCTTTTCTTATTGAAAGATTCCCGGTCTCGGTCGGTTAGCCCCGAAAACATCACCGGTGAGAAAGGCAAAGGTGGAATGGCAACCCTTGAAAACGGGAGTGCTGCATACAACGCCCGTGAACTCGGACAAGGATGGAAAGTAAATCCGTATATTGTAATTAAACCGGGTGAAACATTTACCATGGCCGATATCACAGGCCCGGGAATGATCAAACATATCTGGATGACACCCACCGGAGTTTACCGACTTTCCATCTTCAGGATTTACTGGGATGACGAGACTGCACCCTCTGTCGAATGCCCGGTAGGAGATTTTTTCTGTACCGCATGGGGGTGGGATAATGAACCACAGATAAACTCACTGGCCGTATGCGTAAATCCGAAAAACGGTTTCAATTGCTACTGGCCCATGCCCTTTAAAAAACATTGCAAAATAACCATGCAAAACATGTCGGATGAAAGGCTTGTGGTTTATTACCAGGTAGATTATTCAGAAACTAAGGTACCCGACGAATCAGCATACTTTCATGCAAGATTTAACCGTACCAATCCTGTGACTTATAAAGACGATTATACAATACTTGACGGTGTAACAGGCAAAGGGCAATATGTAGGAACATTTATTGCTCATGGCGCCAACAGCCCCGGATGGTGGGGCGAAGGCGAAGTGAAATTTTTCATCGACGGGGATACAAAATTCCCGACAATTTGCGGCACCGGTGAAGAAGACTATTTCAACGGATCGTATTGTTACGAAGAACGGGAAACGCCTGATACTACCATCGATTATACTGATTTCAGCTCACCGTATACCGGGTTCTACCATATTAACACAGGTCACAAAGACAATCAGCGAAGGTTTGGCGAATACCGATGGCACCTTACAGATCCCGTCCGCTTTGATAAAGACCTGAAAGTGACCATTCAATGCATTGGCTGGCAAAGTGAGGGCCGCTATCTGCCATTAACCGACGATATGGCCTCGGTAGCTTTCTGGTACCAGAATGAACCTCACAACGCCTTCCCTCCGCTTCTTCCAATAGAGAAACTGGCCATTTTGCCGCCGGAAAAAACAGGCCAATAATCTATTTCGTTGTTTTTGTGCTGATTACATTTAACCGAACCCCGATAATAAAGGACCCGGTAATAATCCGGTATCAATTTAATTTTTCCGGATAAATCAGTTTAACAGTGTAGCACTACAGGCGCTAAACCACTACTTTTGCACAATATCTTGCGGAAGATGCGAAGGCTGTTTACTGTTGCTGTTACTGTTGTCCTGATCCCGTTGATCCTGCTTTTGTATTCGGCCAGCGAGATAAAGAACTGCAGATGCAACGAACAAGCTTCGCAGGAAAATGTACCATTTTCACTGGTTACCAGCGCTCCCGATCCTTTTGTACTTCCAAATCAATCAGGTGGCGACCCGTTTCAAACCGATTTTCAACGTATAAAGCTGCCTGTGATCGAGTGGAAAACTCCGACTGAAAGCTCATTACAGTTGCATTATCAATCGTTTGTCCCCTTTGAATTCTTTCCTTTCAAGGGTTTCAAGGTAGAACCTATTTTCATGGCGGTGAGGTTTTTAAGAATTTAGAATCTTCCGGTTTCAAGGCGATCGCTTCATTGCATCGCTAAGCATCAGGTATTATCACCACTCCATTTACCGTTTCATGTTCGTATCAGGGTATTACTGTGCTTATCAGTATGATATCCCAATTTAAAACCGTAATGGTGATTCTCTTTACCTGAAATCTTCCGGTTATTCATCTTAAATACCAAATACTATGTCGACTCAAAATCAAGACATCAATAACAATACGGATGAGAAGAAAAGGGGCTTTATGCCTTTTGTGCTTTTATTTGGCGGAATAATAGCTGCACTCATCATCATTAAGCTCCTGCTGGATCTTATCATGTAATCAACCAGGCGAAGAAGGAGAGGGTTCGCTTCTCTCCTCTTCTTCCTTTCATACTGAAAAAATCATAATAATACTCAAATGAAAAAATCAATTGCATCGGTTTTATTACTGATCATTCCCTTACTGCTTCTGCCGGCTACCACATTTGCCGCCACTACTGCTGCTATGCCTGCGATTTATGGTATAAGGCTTGAATTCATACTTTTTGCGCTGACACTTGCAGGTGTCGCCGTTTTCCATCACAAAACCATGTATGTTGCCCTGATAGGGCTGGCCGCAATACTCATTGTGAAGTATGTTTTTCTCCCTGATTTTTCACTTTTAGAGCACATCACGGGTTCTGCCGAAAAAGAAGGAGAATGGCGCATATTGCTCAACCTGCTCGGGTTATTGTTTGGTTTTGCCATCCTGGCAAAGTATTTCGAAGAGTCAGGCATCCCCGACTGGCTGCCAAAAGTACTTCCCAACGACTGGAAAGGCGGACTTGTCCTCTTGTTTGCCATCATGTTTATTTCTTCGTTTCTCGACAACATAGCTGCTGCCATGATAGGCGGCGCTATTGCTATGGTAGTGTTTAAAGGCAAGGTTCATATCGGTTTTCTGGCTGCCATTGTAGCCGCCAGTAATGCCGGGGGAGCCGGTTCGGTGGTGGGTGATACCACTACAACACTTATGTGGATCGATGGAGTTAACCCGTTGAATGTCACCCATGCTTTCATAGCTTCTATTGTTGCTTTTGTAATCTTTGGTACTGTTGGTTCCATACAGCAGGACAGGTATCAGCGCATTCAGAGGGATGAATCGAAAAATTACAAGATCGATTGGGGAAAGCTGTTTATCGTTTTCCTTATCCTGGTCTGTGCAATTATCACCAACTGGACACTCGATTTTCCGGCAGCAGGTGTGTGGATCGCCATAATTATCGGTAATTTCATCCGTAAAGCTCCCTGGAAAGAATTACCTAAATCATTACAGGGAACTATTTTCCTGATGGCCCTGGTTACCTGCGCTTCGCTTATGCCGGTGGATGAACTGCCAGTAGCATCATGGCAATCGGCTTTTACACTGGGATTTGTTTCAGCTGTTTTCGATAACATTCCTCTTACCAAGCTGTGTCTCGAACAAGGCGGTTATGACTGGGGTGTGCTGGCATATGCCGTAGGGTTTGGCGGTTCAATGATCTGGTTTGGCTCATCAGCCGGAGTCGCATTATCGAATATGTACCCCGAAGCAAAATCAGTGGTAAAATATGTAAAACATGGCTGGCACGTAACGGTAGCCTATATTATCGGCTTTTTTGTGATGCTGGGAACTGTAGGCTGGCATCCGCACGCCCCGCACAAAAAACATCAGCAGGTGCAAACAGAAGTTGTTGCTGAACCGGTTGCTAATCCGGCTGGAAATTGAAATCAGTGCTGATTTGAGATCATAAGGGACGAGAGCACTCTTGTCCCTTATCTGTTATATGGTAGCCAGGTCAAGGCCAACTACTTCATCCTGAACCTTTTCTTCAGGCTTGTTGTAATGCCTGTGAATCCAGCTCCATGCCCGGCTTACATGAATACCTTTTCGCAAAAAGTCAATAAAGCTCCCAATTGCGATGATGATCAGCATCAGGACGATGACGCTTGTCACAAAGAAGATAGCATCGTAAGCACTACCGGTCGCCCCGAAACTATTCAGGGCAAGCAAAACGAAAAACAATGGCAGATAGCGTTTCATACGTCAATAATTGATACATATTTGTACAATACAAATATAGTGACTCCCTGAATGATTTGTGCTCCATATTTTCAGTTTTAACATTGTTTACAGGTATTTTCAAAGCAATGCACAAATAGTATTCAACATGCCACAGAATTTGATCTAACAGAAGATTAAAAGTATTATCCAAACACATGTTAATGACAGGAACGGCCCTGTTCTATACAACTTCCTGACAATGAAAACTTTTGCAGAAAATATTATAGAGTTCAACCGGTCACTCAACTTTGACGGAGAATTACCGGCAGGAATAAGGATCATGAATCCTTTTCGGGATGACAATCAGGTAATGGAAATTTCATCAGAATTCTACCGTAAATTCTATAACGATCCCCAACCCCGCCATATGATCCTGGGGATAAACCCGGGGCGATTCGGTGCCGGGGTGACAGGAATTCCGTTTACCGATACCAAGCACCTGATTAATGAATGCGGGATTTCATACAATGGCTGTCAAACCCATGAACCGTCATCGGTATTTGTGTATGATGTCATCAAAGCGTATGGCGGCATCAAAGCATTCTATACCGATTTTTATATAGGTGCTGTTTGTCCGCTCGGATTTGTCAGCCTCGCCGCAAAAGGTAAGGAGAAGAACTATAACTATTACGACAGCAGCGAATTAACCGAAGTTGTTAACCCGTTCATATTGGAAAACATCGACAAACAGCTTGCATTTGGCATTCGTCGCGATATTTGCTTTTGCTTTGGAACAGGGAAAAATGAAAAGTTCCTGCGGCAGCTAAACGATGCTCATGGTTTTTTTCAGGAGATTATTGCTCTTGAGCATCCCCGCTTTGTGATGCAATACAAAGCCCGGGAGAAGCAGTTTTACATTGAAAAGTATATAAACGCTTTTAGTCTTATCAGGAACAACGATCGGGACTGATTATCAATACTATTTGCGTTTATTTCTTTCCGAGAGCATCCTTTATCGCTTCTTCAACCAGTGGTTCCATTACTTTATAACCGGCCAGGTTAGGATGTACGCCATCATAGGTGAACTCCTTTTTTAACCCCTTCTTTTCATCAGCCATTGATGTAAAGTAGTCGAGGTACAGATGTTTGTTCTCACCTGCATACTTTTTAATCCACTGATTGAGCGCGTAAATCTTCTCAGCCGGTTGCACACCCGGGTTCCAGGGGAAATCATATGCAGGCAGAACAGAGCACATTACTACCTTGATTTTGTTTGCTTTAGCTATCTCAGCCATCGAGGCCAGGTTGCCTTCGATCATTTCGAGCGTTGACGGACCAGTGTTGCCTGCAATATCGTTTACTCCCGCAAGAATCACAACTACGGCTGGTTTCAGGTCAATAACATCCTGCCTGAACCTTACCAGCATCTGTGGAGTTGTCTGCCCGCTTATCCCGCGGTCGACATAGGATTTACCAGCGAAAAATTCAGGATGCATCTCTATCCAGCCTATTGTAATTGAGTTCCCCATAAAAACCACCCTGTTTTCGCCCTCTTTGGGTAAACNCAGTTTTGCATTGGCTTCACGGAAACATTCAAGGTTTGGCCAATCGGTTTTCAGTTTTTCGAAGTATGCTTTCTCATCATCTGTAATTGTATGCTGTGCCATTATTGCCGGTTTTACACCAAGAAAAATCAATGCCAGAACCAAAAATACCTTTATAAATTTCATTTTGTTACTGTGTTAACGTTTTGTTTATGAATGACTTGCCCTTTACACCTATTGGACCAACTAAAGTATAAACTAATCCTCATACTCGACAAATTATCCCGCGGAAACGATTAAATATTTATCAGCCAACCGGCTTTGGGATTCAAAGTGCAGATGGGCTGATCTCATATCAATCACTGCTGATTAAAATCTTTGAATCAGCCGGCATTTTCTCACTCTATTTTGAATTATCTTGCCGCGTTTAATTGCAAACCGAATTTCATAACCCAGTTGCAATTAGTGTGAAGGATATTCGGCCGATAACTTACCCTGATAAACCATTGCTTTTAATAATGACAATAGATTGATCCCCATTCAACTTCAATATTTTAACGCCTTGTTTTATGAAAAACAGAATTTTCCTGTACAAAAGTGCTGTTGTTGCTTCGCTGGCCGGATTTCTTTTTGGTTTTGACACCGTAGTAATTTCCGGAGCCGAACAGACCATTCAGTCGTTGTGGTCACTGAGCGGAGCAAGGCATGGGTTGGCTATCAGCATGGCCTTGTGGGGGACTGTGATAGGTTCGATGATCGGTGGCTGGCCGTCCGAGCTTTTTGGAAGGAGNAAAACATTGTTCGCAATCGGTCTGCTTTACCTCGTAGCATCAATAGGATCGGCTTTAGCCGGTAATGTGTTTTCGTTTATGGTTTTCAGATTTATTGGCGGATTGGGTGTAGGTGTATCAACGGTAGCAGCACCTATGTATATATCTGAGATTGCTCCTCCAAGATATCGCGGACGATTGACAGGCATGTTCCAGTTCAACATTGTTTTCGGAATCCTGGTGGCCTTCTTTTCTAATTCACTGATCAGGGGTACCAGTGCTGATGACTGGCGCTGGATGCTCGGCGTGATGGCTTTCCCGGCTTTCATTTATGCAGTATTCTGTTTTTGGCTGCCCGAAAGTCCCCGCTGGCTTATCGTTCATCAAAAGAATCGTAAAGACGGACTGGATGTGATGCGTAAAATCAACCCTGATTTCAGCGCTGACCAACTGGATATCCTTGCCAATGAAATTGAGCGTTCAGCGAACAAAAGCGATCACAGTAAGGTGTTGTTTTCCAAAAAGTTAATAAAACCCATCTTCCTGGCAATTTTCATTGCTTTTTTCAACCAGCTTTCGGGCATTAATGCCATACTCTATTACGCTCCCCGTATTTTCGAAATGTCGGGACTGGCGGCAAAAGCAGCCGTATTACAGTCAGTGGGCATTGGCATCACAAACCTTATTTTTACCTTCGCCGGGTTGTGGTTGATTGACCGGCTGGGGCGCAGGACATTACTGTACATTGGTTCAGTGGGCTATATTATTTCACTGGGGCTGACTGCCTGGGCGTTTTTCTCAGGCCATACCGGGATTGTTCCTGTTACAATTTTCGCCTTTATAGCAGCTCATGCTATTGGGCAGGGAGCTGTGATATGGGTTTTCATCAGTGAAATTTTCCCGAACAAACAACGGGCTTTCGGACAATCACTCGGAAGTTTCACCCACTGGCTCTTCGCAGCATTACTTACCCTGGCTTTCCCTGTAATGGCAGAAGCGCTAACCCCGCAGGTTATCTTCAGCATTTTCTGCGGTATGATGGTATTGCAACTTCTTTGGGTGAAGTTTTTTGTACCTGAAACAAAAGGCATCTCACTCGAAGACATGGAGCAAAAGCTCAATATCTGATCAACAGGTGAACACGACAACATCAGGAGCAGTAACCATTTTACGGGTTAACTACAGTGATTGTCCTTCCTTTGCGGCCTGAAACCGAGAAAGCGCATATTCTGATTTCACCTTTTTTTTCAACAGGCTGCAAGTATTGTTCACTGTTGCTATCTGGCTCTGAACCATCTGTTGTATAACGGATAACAAATCCGGGCAGCTGAAAATTCACATGCACTTTATGATCACGGATTATTGCCCCGGNGGATGGAATCCGGTAATTATACCCGCCATTGAGTTGCTCCAGTCTTGGCAATTCCCTCTGGCCGAGAACATTCAAAAACGAAGTCCAGGCTTGACTGTACAACGCTCCGCTTTTGTGCCTGTCAGGTTCCTGCGCCCATTCCGGATCCTTTGCCCAAGCCCTTTCAGCAAGGCTCAGCATTTTGGGCACAAGCATATATTCGAGTATTTCGCTGCTTTTTAAATTCTCGGCCCATAACAAGCCCTGTATTCCCAGGATGTTAGATTTGCCATAATCAGTCAGCCGGTCCTTTCCGATAAAGAGTGATTCGTCAATGGGTTTGCCCGAAACATCTTCCCTTGTATTTTTATAATAATCAAAAGGAATGAAGTAATATGGTTTATCAATATCAACAAAACCTCCCCAGTATAGTCCCGGCTCCTCTGGTGATCTCTCATACGAAAGGTCAAAGTAGTTGTTGCTTACACACGAGAGAATAACCTTATATCCTGCATTGGCAAGCCGGTATGGCAAATCTTCGGAGCCCCATCCGATACCATTATTCCAGACATTCACCCTGAAATCATCACTCACAAAATCAGGATTCGGAATATAGTGTTTGTGACCATCCAGCATTGTTTTTCGCATGGCAATCTCTTCCCACCCCATAAGCGCCAGGTTGCGGCTCTTAAGAATTCCTTTAACCTTCCGGTAATAATAGTACCACAAGCCATCCGTCGATTCAAGCGATGTGTCCGCATCAATAAGCTTCTGACAAACAGGCGATTGTTCCCAAACTCCTTGCGGTACTTCATCACCTCCCATATGTATGGATGTAAGGGGGGCTCCGGCTTCAGAATACATTCCGGCAAGTTCATCAACCACTTTTTCAATGAAATTATAAACCGAGGGCAAGGCCACACACATGATATTGTCGGACCATAATTGTGCCGACGAATATTCTGACTTGTCATAAATATCGCGGAGCAAGTATTTATTGGCTTCTGCCGGATTGCCGGCTGCCATGTATCTGGCATACCGTGCATCCATGGCTTTAATGGCCGCACGTCCATGCCCCGGTGATTCAATTTCAGGAATTACCCGGATGTGCCGGGCATTGGCATATCTGAGAATTTCAATAAAATCAGCTCTTGAGTAATAGCCGCTTCCTGGAAGGATTCCCGGCACTGGCCCCGAACCAAAGGAGGGTTGAAGGCAATTCCGGTTGTCAGTGGTATGTCCCCGTTTGCTTCCAACATCCGTCAATTCGGGCAAAGAGGGTATCTCGATCCGCCAGCCTTCGTCGTCGCTGAAATGGAGGTGCAGTACATTCAGCTTATAGAGCGCCATCAGGTCAAGTACTTTTAAAAGCTCTGCTTTGGGCTGAAAATTTCGCGCTATATCCAACATCAGCGCCCGGTAACCAAAGCGCGGATTATCAATAACCGATACCGACGGAATTTCTATTTCAGGACTTTTTCCAGGACCTGGTAGCGGGGAAATGAGGGTGCGAAGAGATTGAATTCCATAAAAAATACCGCGGGGTGAAGAAGCAGAAATCTCAATATTTTCGGGGCGCACCACAAGTTTATAGGCTTCATCGGCCATCGGTTCTTTCAGGAAAATGATTGATTTGTCTTTAGATGGCAAAAGTCCTACTGACGGTTTTGTCCCGGTCAGTTTATAAAGTTCATCAGCTAAAAATGCTGCTTCTTTCTGAAATTCAGCAGGGCTAACAATGCTCACCCCTGCATCAAGCTTAAAATTACCTTCATGTTCCTTGTAACTGGCGGGCGTCGGAAAAATTTTCACCAGCTCTTTTTCGGGAATTGCAATAACATCCTTATTCTTCTCAAACACATCGGCCGGTGTGATAAATTCTGATGTTGTATCCTGAATCGGCATCAATGAATAATTCGAGATTTTTACTCCTTTGTCCGGCTCATCATCCCAAACAAGATACAAACCCGAAGGTGCAGCCGCAGGGTTAAGCACTTCACCTTCCGAAAGATATGTGATGCTCGTTCCCGAACCGGGCATTAAATCAGTGAATGCCGTGGCAGGAATGAGCCTGAAAAAGTCACCGTTAAGATAATCTATGGTAACGTTGCCGGTAATTCCCCCCGGATTTATATGCCTGTTATAATTGAAATAAATTTTCCAGCCTTTCGCAGGAAACTTTCTATGGCCGGTGTTCGAAAGAGTAAGCGTCGATTGGTTAATATCCTGCTGATTGAAATTGTTGGTATTGAGTTTCCAGGTTATTTTCAGGTCATTGGCATCAAAACGATGCTTCCCCTGTGATTGTGCCGGGCTGTAAACCAGCATGATCACCAGTAGCAGAAGTAAGCCGGCTTTATTCATTCCTGTAGTTTCAGTTAATTTTTGGTTCATGACAATAGTTATCTGCAAAAGGCAAATTAAGAAATTTAGTTAATCTCTATTTACATCGACCCGCTAAAGGCTAGTAATTTTTTTAGAATATATTTCGACCTCCGGTAATTCCCTGAAAAAAATAACCAGCTTGCCGAAAACAAGCTGGTTTGCTACAGTATTAGTTACGGAGAGAATCACATTGAAAATCGCAATTTCAGGATGTGTTCAAAGAGCATGTTGACAACAATCGGCTTATGAGAAAAAGCAACAGACTTCCGTTAATACCTATAGCCATTCCTTAATAGCCCGGATTTTGGACCAGATTGGGGTTAGCATCCATTTCGAGTTGTGGTATCGGGAGCAGCCAGTGGTCTTTGCTACAATTTGAGTAATCCATTTTAACCGGATCACCCGGTGCACCGTCAACACAACTGTAGGTGTATTCCTCCAAACCCTGCATGACAGTTGTTGCCACACCATTTCTTACAAGGTCGTCCCAGCGCTGCGCTTCAAAGGCTAGTTCCAGCCGCCTTTCATTCAGGATAGCTGTTTTCATTTCATCTTTTGAAAGGCTTCCCGACACAGGATCAAGGCCTGCTCTAGCTCTTACCTGGTTTACCAGCGAGGCTGCTTCACCAACATTGCCAAGTTCATTTTCAGCCTCCGCTTTAAGCAGGATTATGTCGGCAAGCCTTATCAGGTAATAATCATCCCCGCTTCCCCAGCCTGCAGGATGCTTTTGCTTGTAATTAANAGGAATACCTATATCAGGATCCTGGCAGGGGTTCCAGTTTTCATCGGCCCAACTTATCGGGTCACCGTTGGCATCAGTAGTCATAAACACAATGTTGGCATCTTTCCTTACCACATCACCTTCGGCATCATAGGCAGCAACAAGATCTTTCGAGGGCACACAATATTTTTGCCAACCGTCTTCAGGAGCAAGGTAAAGCTCTACTCCCCAACTAGATGCTGACCAGTTTCCTTCCTCGAAAGGAATTTCCAGGATAGACTCTGCATTGAGATAATGCCCGCCATCAAACAAGTCAGCGTAATTTGGCAACAACGAGTAGCCGGCGGGGCTGCTGATTACATCATTACAATACGAAAGAACCTTTGCGTAGTCCCTGTCGCTTCGCTGTGCCCATACTTTGGCAAGCATTGCATTGGCCGCACCTTTTGTAGCACGAACCTTATTCACCGAAGGCTCTGTTCCATAAGTATCAGGCAGCTTTGAAAGCGCTGTTTCAAGGTCTTTAACAATCTGGTCATAAATTTCTGTCTCGGTTGCTCTGGCTTTCCTGGTCACTGACGGATCGGCAGTATTGGATTCCAGTTCAAGGGGAACACCGCCAAACAATTTCACCAGCTGATAATAGTGGAAGGCTCGCAGGAAACTTGCTTCACCGATTATTTGCTGCCTTCGCGTATCGGTAAGGGCCTCATCAGTCACTGACCCTACTTTATTAAGCAGGATATTGCAGCGGGCAATACCATTATATAATGCCGACCAGTTTACATAATTATGATGGTTGCTGGGCGGGAGTATAAACCGGTCATAATCGAAGAAGGTTTCTTCATTATTGCCTCCCGGGTAAGCATTGTCGGAACGAACATCGCTCAGCATCACATACTCCCACTGATAATAATCGGTACTGTAAAAAGTATTGTAACAACCCGTCAGGGCGTTTTCAATATCGGATGCAGTATTGTAAGCATTGCCGGTAGATAATGAGGTGACAGGCTTATCGTCAAGAAACTTTGAACACGATGCCAGTGAGAAAACTGCTATGAGGAGGATGAAGGCAATAGGCTGCGTTAATGAGTATTTTTTCATGACTTTCATTTTAAAGAATTAGAAAGAAATTTTAACACCGAGAACAATGTCCCTGGATTGCGGATAGTTACCATAATCCACGCCAAGAGCCGTATTCTGATTTGTTGCATCCTGGCCATTGCTGCTGAAAGTGCTTACTTCGGGGTCAAATCCGGTGTACTTTGTGAATGTCAGAAGGTTTTCAGCGGTGAGGTACACCAGGCAATTTGTTATCCTGAGTGCTGACAATGCCGATGGATTGATGGAATAGCCCAGTGTGAGTGATTTCACCCTGAGATAGGATCCGTCTTCCAGGTAGCGGGTCGATGGATTAGAATTGTACCAGTCGTTAGGGGTGACCCTTGGCATATCAGTGATATCACCAGGATTTTGCCACCTGTCAAGAACAGTAGCCGACTGGTTCATTACCAGCGCCATTGACTCTGTAAGAATTTTCGTGGCGTTCATAATCTGGTTCCCTTGAACTCCCTGCAGGAAGATATCAAGTTTAAAATTCCTGAATGTAAAAGAGTTGGTCAGGCCATAGATGAATTTGGGATTGGCATTCCCGATGATCCCGACACTATCGGCACTGCCGTCGGCTGTTTGCATGAATTTGATATCTCCTGTAGCGGGATCAACCCCCTGTGAAATTTTACCGTAGAATGAACCCAGTGGCTGACCTTCCTGAACAACGGCTGTGTTGAAATCGTCACCTGCCGGATTTATACCGCCTGAGTGAATCGTGTTGCCGATAATGCTTAATACCTTGTTGTGGTTGAACGAAATGTTGAAGTCGGTATTCCATTTGAATTCGGTACGAACAAAATTTCTTGTACTCAGCTGGAATTCAACCCCTTTATTTTCGAGACTACCTGCATTCTGAAGCGCAGTCGGGAAACCTGTGCTTGTTGGTTGCGGCACTTCCAGCAGAAGATCGGAAGTCTTCTTGTAATAGTAATCGGCTGTTAGTGCGATACGGTCATCCAATACCGCGAAATCAATACCAATGTCTATTTGCGAAGTTTNTTCCCAGCGCAGGTCAGTGTTTTCGAGTGTTGACGGCACAAAAGATGTGTGGGTTANTGCACCGATCAGGTATTTGTAGCTTATAGTATCAACCAGGCCATACCAGGCATAAGGCTGTGCCCTGTCGTTGCCAACCAGCCCCCAGCCTGCCCTGAGTTTTAATTCACTGATGAATGTATTGTCTTTCAGGAAATCTTCCTGCGAAATCCTCCACCCTGTTGAAAACGAAGGGAAATACCNCCAGCGGTGTTGTGCCGAGAACTGCCCTGAACCGTCAGCCCTGAAGTTAGTGGTGAAATAGTACTTATCCTTATACGAGTAATTGATACGTCCGATAAAAGCTACATGCGATTTTTGAACCAGGTAAGGAATAGGAAGGCTCTGCACAGCGCCGGCATCAACTGATTCGTCGCCGCCGACTGCCTTGCTGAAATCATGGGAAGATCTGTATAAATTATCGGTTTTTTCCCTGGAGATAATGAAACCACCCAATGCCGAAATGTTGTGATCATTAATTTTCCTCACGAAATTGGCTGTGTTTTCCGAAGTCCAGTATTTATAATTGTAGGTATTCTCAACAGCTAAGCCTCCGAGCGACTTGCCATACCTCGTCTGAACTGAATCCTGGAAAGAGTTGTAAATGCCGTCGGTGTTTTCGAACCCGAACATGCTTTTGAGCTTTAACCCCTCAATCACCTCTGCTTCGGCATATACATTGCCATGAAACCTGTCATTTTTATAAGCGTGTTCTGGCTGATAAACCGTTGAAACAGGGTTTTCGAGGTCATTGATAAAAGGGCTCCTGGCATACATCTCAGGATTATCAGGGTCGCGGATACCTATATTTGGAATGGATGTGTACAACCTGGTAATAACACCATTGCGGTCTCCTTCAGNGACATCCACATCTTTCCAGTGATCGTACGAAAGACTGGTACCTAGCTTCAGGAATGAGGTGAGCTGGTGGTCAATGTTTGTTTTAACCGTACCGCGTTTCACACTGTTATTCAGAACTATACCGTTTTGATCGATGAGAGAACCGGAAACATAATAGCTGGTCTTTTTTGTTCCGCCTGTAGCCGAAAGCTGATAATTCTGCGACAGGGCATTCCTGAAAATTTCATCCTGCCAGTTGGTGTTTGCATTGTACTTATTCCAGAAGGCTGCGTCATCCGTTTCACCCATTTCGACGGCAAGGTCTTTAAACTGGCTGCCATTCAGCATTTCCATACGTTTCCATGCCTGTGACATTGTGAGTGATGTCGTAAAATCGATCTTAAGCTTCTGATTCTTACCTCTTTTGGTCGTGATAAGAACCACACCGTTGGCACCACTGCTCCCGTAGATGGCGGCAGATGAAGCATCTTTAAGGATTGAGAAACTCTCGATATCCGCAGGGTTGATTTCATTAATGTTGTATGTAGGCACGCCATCAACAATGTAAAGCGGATCGCTGCCCGAAGTGATGGAAGATGTTCCCCTGACCCTTATGGCAAACCCCGCCTGCGGCTGCCCTGAGGAGCGAATGACCTGGATACCGGCAGTTTTCCCTTCGAGTGAGTAACCGAACTGTGTATTGGNCCTTTCTTCCAGCGCTTTTGATGAAACTACCGCCACCGAGCCGGTCAGATCCTTTTTCTGCTGCGAGCCGTAACCCACAACCACTATCTCTTTGAGGTTGCTTACCGATTCGTTGAGCGTGACATTAACCTGGTATCTCCCGTTAACCGGAACTTCCAGCGTTTCGAAGCCGATGTATGAAAAAACCAGTGTGGCGCCTGACGGGGCCGTTATGGAATAGTTTCCGTNTTCCGTCGTACTCGTTCCGTTGGTTGTTCCCTTTATCACAACATTCACACCGGGTAGTGTGGTTCCGTCAACGGATTTTACCACCCTTTTACATTGACATTCTGTGCAATCAGCCCGGCCTGAATTAACAGAAAGAGACTGATTAAAAGCCAGAAGGCTTTCTTCCTCAGGATCAACAGATGATTTGCAGATAAGTTTTTTTTCATCGAATTGAGGTTTGATTTGTATTGTTATTGAAAAATAATGCTTTACAATTATCGGGATTTATGATTGGCCAACATGCACTTTACTTTTTCAGCCGATGATGAGTCCAACACAATTATATATGTCAAAGATATATTATGAATAAACTATGATTGTACGGATTTGCGTATGATTATCCTCAAATTACGCAATTTCAATAATTCTCTTCTACCGGCCATCAACATTCCATCAGCCGCAATAGTGCATATAGTTCAAACCCATTTACCTGATTATCTGCAGTAACCGGGTATCACTTTCGTGTCAGATGCCGGGTCCGGTATTCATTGGGAGTGCACCCTTTAATTTGTTTGAACTGTCGGGAAATATTTTTGCTGTTGCCAAAACCTGATTCAAGGGCTATTTCAAAAATGGATTTATCGGTTTCGAGAAGGCGTTCAGCAAACTTCTGAATCTGCAGATTATAGATATACTTATAGACGCCAAGCCCGGTTGTTTCCTGGAATCGTTTTTCGAGAGCCCTTCGCGACAGAGGGACCTGTTTCAGCACATCGGTTACATTGATGCGGTTATCGATGTTCTGATGTATGAACTTCAGGGCTTTGGCAATGTATTTATCATTTGCCGAAGCTATATCGGTCGACTGACGGGTGGTTATCTGCGTCGGTTTGACCACCACATCATACGGCTCCTGAATTTGACGGGTGATCATCAAATTCATAAGCCGGGCTGCTTCATAGCCTCCCCGTTCAGTATCAAGCCCAATGCTCGAAAGCGGCGGGTCGGACAAATTGCAGGTCAGCTCGTCATTATCCACTCCCAGCACGGCAATTTCTTCGGGTATCTGTATCCTGGCCTGCTTGCACGCTTCGGTAAGGTGCTGCCCGCGTTCGTCATCACAGGCCATAATGGCAACCGGTTTAGGCAAAGATTGAAGCCACTGGCTTAGCGCCGATGGTTTGTAATACCAAAGTTCCCTCGAAGGCTCATTATCCTGGTCAAAACAATCCACCTTAAAACCTTTGGCGTTCAGGTAGTTTCGATAACCTTCAAACCTTTCACGCGACCAGACGATATCCTTAAATCCATAGAATGCGAAATTCCTGAATCCTTTATTCAGAAAATACTCAGCGCCCATTTCACCGGCTTCAATATACCCGCCGGTGATGTTGGGAATATCAGTAAACCGCTCTTTGAAATCTTCGGCTATCAGGTAGATTCCTGCATCCAGCACTTTTCTTATATCCAGGTCATTGTAAAGCTGGGCAATGATTCCATCGGCTCCCCATTCTTTGGCGAAATTCACAATTCCTTCCATACCAAGCTTTTCACGGTAAAACAAAGGCATCCGGCAGAATACCCACGGGCCGTGCTCTTTGGAATATTTAGCAATACCTTTCAGCAGGTCTTGCCCGTATTCTTCCGAAATATCAATTAGCAGGATGATTTTGTGCATATCAACGATGATGAAAACCGGCAGTACAAACTAAACGAATTTCAGTCACTCTTCAGCACAGGGCGGCGAATGATTCGCAAAATTACTCTGCGTCAGCTTTTTTCAGATGAATTGTCTTATTTACGACGATAGGCTTTGCCCAGAAACCGATGCTGAGAATGTAACCCAACGTAAGCATGATGAAAAGCATGGCATACCTGAGTCCGATCAGCTCGCCAAGAGCCCCGATAAACAGCGGAACCACTGCCCCGCCGACAATCGCGGTACACAGTATTCCTGAAAATGTGCCATGATGGGCTGCCACCGAGTTGAGTGCCAGCGAAAAAACCACCGACCACATGACCGACAAAAAGAAACCTGTCAGAGGAAATGCATAGATGGCCACTTCAGCTGAACCGAACAGGGCCAGATTAAGGGTGATGATGGCGGCCATCGTAAAGATAATCAGAACCTTGCGGCTGTCGATGAGTTTGAGCAACAACAAGCCCAGGATGCACCCGAGGGTAAGAAGACNCCAGAAATAAGAAATTGCATCGGCTCCCTTCGTTGCAGGGTCAACGCCATGATAGGTCTGCAGGAATTTCGACATCCAGTTGGCAATACCCTGCTCCGTGCCAACGTAAGCAAATATCCCGATGAAAAACAGGATCACATACCTGTTTGAAAGCAATTCCTTAAATGCTTTGCCGGTCTCTATTCTTTCATCGTCTTTCAGGTCAACCTTCGGGAACTTAACGAGCCATATTATCAAAATGATAACAAGTACCGTTAACGCAAATACCCAGTAAAGTGATGCCCATTCGAGGCCGGCAGGAACAACCGGGTCGAGCCATTGAGTGATCAGGCCCGTTTTGTTCTTATGAATATTGAGCACGAGGTAGCTGTAAAGCTGAGGACTAAGGAACGAAGCCGCGCCAAATACCAGTTGCGCCAGTACCGAATAAAATGCAAAATGCTCTTCTCCACCCGATTGTCTGAGTAACGNGTTGATGGCAACCTGCAGCATGGCCATGCCTATACCGATGAGAAAAAGCGACGAAAGCGCTACCGAAAACCGCGGGAACAAGGCAAATATCACCGCTCCAGCAANTGCCAGCAGAAATGCTGTTATCATCACAGGCTTCTCAGAGTATTTTTCAATGAGAATTCCTGCAGGAATCGACATAATGGCATATGCGACAAAAAACGAGAACGGCAGAAAACCTGCCAGCCCTATTCCAAGGTTAAAACTCCTGATAATATCAGGAATGATCGGGCCAAGGATATTGGTGAGAAATGAGATCACGAAGAAAATAAGCATGATCAGCAAAACCATGAATGGATTCCTGTTTTTCATAACCGCCCGGTTTTTATGGTTAAACAAAGCATGTGTATATTATTTAATTTCAGCGCTTTGCTGTTCAATATTCCACCCCGATAAGACAACCCGCGGCGTAATACATGCAAGCGTATTTTTTGGTACGGTGCAACTCACTTCCCTCGTTTCACCCGGCATCAGGCTCAGGTAATTATCATCCCAGAACACCGGTTTGATCCTTTCGCCATTACTGTCGTTCAAGGCCAGTGAGATAAAGAAAGCAACCTTCCCGGAAATGTTCGTAAGGCTGGCGGTAACAATCTCTTCGTCACCGCTTTCTTTCACATCATATTCAGCCTTAACTGCCGCACCGGTCAATGTATTCAGTGCCTTGAAATCAGTGTAAGCTTTCATGGGCGTATAAGCCCAGGTGGTTTTATCCCAGTCAAACTCATCGGGTTTGCCGTTGATCCAGTAAAAATTCCCGGAAACAGGTTTCCCGTTCGGGCCGGAAATCCTGAGGTCGAGAAAACTGTGCCGTGAATACTATCCAAAACTATAAGCCTTTCNTGATTTCCCGGAGCCCAGATTAAAATGCAGGTCCTTCTTAAATACCAGCCGTGAATATATATCCAGCATTGTAACCGAAGCGCTGTAATTTGACACTGCTTTTAAGGTTTCATTCACGGCATATACCGAGTTATCACCGTAATCGTAGATAAGCTGAACCGATTGATTGGCTTTACGCACAGCATAATATGCCGCCGATGGCTGAAGATAATAATCGTACAGGTGCCAGTAAAGTGAGGGCCAGGCTGAGTTGAGCATCCACTGAATTATACCGGTTGCAACAGGTATTCGTGTCCGGAATGCTTCAAACATGGCTTTGACCGCTTCGTATGACTGAGCATCAGCTTTAAACAGGTAATCCTGCAGGTTGCCCGGCTTCCCGTATCGTTCATCGAGTGCACGGTTGAAAACATTCATTGTATTAAATGCCTCTTTTGAGTGGGTGCAGTGATAATCCCATACGTCGTTTGGCGGCCATAATTTATCCTCAGGTATCATCTTCCTGAGTGATTCTATCACCGGTACCTGCGGGCCGGGGCCTGTTTCGGTGTTAAAGCCGAATGCCCCGCCATTGATCGAATCGACGTACCAGTATATTGGCGCAACATACTCGTAAGGGCCGTTCATCTTCACTCCCGTGGGGCCGCTCACCGTGCTCACCCGCGTGCCGGCCGAAGCCAGGTAAGGCCTGTCATCCAGGTTTTTAAACAGTTGTGCATATTTAACCTCCAGATCAGGCCTGGGACATTTATCACTGCCGACCAGCCACACAAATATTGACGGATGATTGCGCAGCCATAAGATCTGGTCACGATAGGAATTTAAAGCCAGATTCATATCACTTTCCGATTGAATGCCGCCGAAATCATCACAGGACTTGCCCAGGTATTCATCCCATTCCCACTGACAACTCCAACCCACCATGGCAAGTAAACCGTATTTGTCGCACAGCGAATAAATTTCGTCGGTATTGCCCCAGAAGCTTTCAAAACGAATCGCGTTCAGGTTCAAATGCCTTGCATACTGTGCCTGCGTTTCGAGGCTCGCGGCACTGTCGCGGAGAAAAATGTCATCAGTCCAGCCGGCTCCTTTGATAAGTACTTCTTTCCCGTTGAGCTTAAATCCTTTATGGCCCTGTGGATTCCGGTAACATTCAATTTCCCTGACGCCAAAAGTCACTTGGTCAGAATCGGTGATGACGCCTTTACTTTCAAACCACAGGCTAAGCCGGTACAATTCAGGGGATCCCAGGTTGTTGCACCACCATAAACGCGGATGCTTCAGGCGGAGGGAATATACCTGGTCGGGTGTCAGCACCAGTTCGCGGGTCATGTTAGCTTCAAGATGAACCGGATAACTGAATTCGCGATTTTCAATTTTACCCTTGATAAAACCATCAGCCGGTTTGTCTGAGAAGTTCTTCAGGGTAGTTCTGACAGTGAGTGAGGCTTCATCCAGCGTTTGGGTGTTTACTTTAGATTGAACATACGTATAATTGAGACTCACATCACCCGTGGTTTTTATGGAAACATCTCTCCAAAGGCNCATGTTTTCGTCAACCGGTCTTGGGTTCCAATCGACAAAACCAAGATTAAAGTCACCCGGTTCAGCTTTGAATACCTCAACAGCGAGCTTATTGACTGTTTGAATATTACCGGTGATATCAAACTCAAACCTCCTGAACGCACCGAAAACACTATCGCGTGAGGCGATCAGCCGGCCATTGAGCCAGATGTTTGCATAGTATGAAATGCCGTTAAATGTAATGCATACATGCTGCCCGGGCCTGAGACCGGGAATTTCGAATTCGCTGATATACCACCATGAATCCTGGAACTGAGTTTTATCGACTCCTGCATAATTCTTTCCGGTAAATATGTCTTTGTACAGGCCGTTGCCTGTGAGCACGCCCATAACCGTTGAAGGCACCTCCGCCTTATACCACCCGGCTTTGTCAATGGCTGCGGACGATAACTCTGAACCACTGCGGTTGATCACCCGTGAACTTTGAACATACCAGTTGTGCTTCAGCCCGATGGTGGCGGACAGATCCTTCATCCCCTGCGACTGTGAACTGAATGGCCATACAAAAGCCAGTAAAAAGAAGATAAGGTGTACTGAAAATTTCGGCATAACTGGCAGGATGTTTTTAGTGTGAAGTCAGTTTGGTCATATTTAAACCCCGGCGAGCCGCACGTTAGTAATAATAGTTTGCTGAAGAATCAATTAAAAACGGGGTACTTATTCCTTTCAAAATTATTCTTTTTCAAACAACGCGGCTGCTCCCAACAGGGCAATGTTTTCGTGCACCGACGGCATAATTTTCAGCTTCTTAAGCGTTTCAGGAAACTGGAAATCAGCCATTGCTTCCATCATGGATTTTTCAAAAAGTGAGTAAGCTTTCGCAATTGAGCCTCCAAATATAATTGCTTCGGGGTCGTAAGTGTAAAGTGCCGCTTTCACAACATTGCCGAGGTGAACCCCATACTCATTCCAGATTTTGAGTGATTGCCCGTCTCCTTTAAGGGCAGCATCATGCGCCTGTTGCGCCGTGGTGGCATGAACATTTTCAAAAAACAGGCTGCTCGCGTAAAATTCAAAGTTCTTGTCCAGGTAAGGCAGTGAGCCGATTTCGCCGGCTCCGCAATTGGCACCGGCATAAAGAGAACGGTTGATGATAATCCCTGACCCCAGGCCTGTACCCAGTGCCAGGGCAACAAACGATAAAAACTCTTTTGCCTGTCCGTACCGGTGCTCCCCCAGGGCAAAACAATTTACATCATTATTGACTTTTACAGGTTTGTTAAACTCTTTCTCCAGTATCTGCTTTAATTCAACCCGCTTCCACGACGGAATATTCACCACATCAAAAACAATCCCATGCTCGATGTCTACCACCGAAGGCACGCCAATTCCTATTCCCTCAGCATTCTTATCCATTGCAGAGGCTATCACAGATATAAGCTGCGAAAGTGTGCTTTCGAGTGAATTCTTGCTGATGAGCAGCGATTGCCTGACCGCTGAAAGTTTACCCCCTTCAATAATTCCTGCCCTGATATTGGTACCACCCAAATCTACACCGATAATCATCATTTCAGATTTTTAATAACATGAAAAGTATTCCGTTTTAAACAAACATTAACTGCAAATCTAGCGGACCGGGCAGCAATTTGTGCAGGAATATGCGTAGTAAAAACCTCAATATGCGCATTTTTTTGAAGCGTTTTAGTGAATGCAACGATCCCCTGTCTTGTAACGGAAAGTAATTCGCTGTTGTTTTTTACCGCCCGGGCAGTGATTGTTGTACTTAAGCCTGATGATTACCTGAAAACATACTATATAATATGTCAATCATTGTTAATGAATTGCCTGAAATATGTTGATATGTTTTCGTACCCTGCTGTTGCTACCGGTGGTAAAATATATAAATTCGTGCATTCTCAAAATGCTCAAAAGGTTACTGATTTTACTCCAGATATCAATAATATTGCGAATTCCCGGTTTGAAGGCTAACAGCCTGTTTCACCAGAAAATAAAGGACATTACAACCTAACAAAGGGAAAGAAGTGATCAGTAAAAACGAGCTCATATTATTATTAAGCCGCCGCAATATCCGTGAGATCGATCTGCGGCACGGGAATTTTGAGGCGATCGATTTGAGTGATGTCAACCTGGAGGAAATCAACCTTGAAGGAATCAACCTGAAAGACGCCAACCTCAAGAAAGCGAATCTGCGCTCTTGCAATCTCAATCACGCCAATCTTTCAGGCGCCATACTTTACAGAGCAAATCTTAATAATGCAAGCCTCAAAGGCGCCGATCTGTCGAATGCAAACCTGAGTAATGCCGACCTCAGCCAGGCCGACCTCAGAGGGGCACTGCTCGAAGGCACTGATCTTACAGGTGCCAACCTGCTGGGTTCAAATCTCACCGGCACCGATCTTTCATTGGTCGACCTGAGCCAGTGTATCAGGTAAGTTTGCCTTTTGCCTGCCACCTTTAATAACAAGGCTTTCACCTCGCTTTTCCTGCCGCAAAATCGCTTGAGCTTCAGTTAAGCAAAGCAATTACTTTTATTGTCAAAGCCACACAATTTCACTGCCGGGAGAAGACTGTGCCTGAACGGAAACGGTCATGCTGAGGCAGGCCGTACACTCTTGAAATATATTTGCTAACCGCCTAATTATGAGCTATATTAGCATGAATTATAACATGTAACATCCCATGAAAACATTTTTGTTTGTTTTGGTTGCCCTGCTAGCAATAGCAGGCTTTTCGGCTTGCGATATGTCCGGTGACGAAGATTCGGAATGCGGGCCAAGGAACCAACTGAATACTACGATGTATTACCATGAGGGCAACGGAATTGCAGATTCGAACTACTGGGGTGTTGAAGCGGGCGATACAGTGAAGTTCGAGTTTCTCACTTTCGACTGGGTTACTGAGGAAGGCCTTTGTTCAAAGGAACACATCAATGCTCTTTTTACCATTACATTGAATGCTGATTCTGCGGAAGCGTTAAAAGGGCTGAACATGAAAGGGCATATAATCGTCGGGCTGATGGATTATCCTGTCCTTATTACGAAAATCAACTCCAATACCTTTCAGGGAAACGGCGCCAGCATTGGTCTGGCAGGATGGGGACCTTATGATGATTCAGGCATTGGCTATATCTGGGGGTATATATTTATCCGGTTTAAATCACTCGGAAGCAAAGAGGCCGATAAAGATGCCCTGTTCCATGCCCTGCAAAAAGTGCAGCTTGACATTGATTACTATAAGCCAAAATCACAGTAAGTTGCCACCTTCTTGATTTAAGTGCTGAAATCATGGAAACACATGCTCACCACCTGCACAAAGCTCCCGGACAAAAAATCTGGCATTATTTCTTCGAATTCCTCATGCTTTTTCTTGCCGTTACGCTGGGTTTTTTTGTTGAAAACAGACGCGAACATTACGTTGAACAGCAAAAGGCAAAGGAATATGTACAGTCACTCATTGATGACCTGAAAGTTGACACCATGACAATACAAAGGACTCTGACTGAGAAATGGTGGATATGGGCTAAATATGACAGCGTTCAGAAAATACTTCTGGTTCCTGAGCTAAGAAAACAACACAACGAGCTGATCTATTATACGGAGAATTACCTGTCGTTGAACGATGTTTTTACAGTACAGGATGTAACATACAGGCAGCTGCTCAGTTCGGGAAATTTCCGGTATATCAGGAACAATGCCTTGTACAAGAAGATCTCAGATTATTACAACCTGGTGGAACGATACCGGGAAACGGAGCCGGGATTTGGGTTTCTCAGGCGTGACGACCTCAGGGAACTGGAAGCAAAGCTTTTCGATGTCGGGCAATTGTCGAGCCTTAACCGATTTGAAGCAGGCTATGTAAATCTTTTCTCCCGGCCGGCAACAAAGTTTAAAACAATAAAGGATGACCCTGAGTCGCTCCGCTTGTTGTATTTGAAATATGCCGAAGCGATCAATCAAATCCGCGGTAATTTCATACTTATCTGGCTTAAAGAGCAGGCGGCGGATTTGCTGAAAGATCTGGAGAAAGAATATAACCCCGAGTAGTTACCTGTTTGCCAACCTGCTGGGTTCAAATCTCACCGGCACCGATTTTCATAGGTCGACCTGAACCAGTGTATCAGGTAAATTCAAACAAACAACCTGAATGAAAAAATTAAGGAAACCGCTACAAAAGCGGCTTCCTCTTTTAAACACACTGGTGTACTCAGTGCACACAGATATCAACAAATCCCCCCATTTATAATTTCCATGCCACACCAATGTTAATCGCCATGATCCCCAATCCTAACTCAGCCATAGCCGCCAGATTGCCAGTAAAATAATATCTGCCTCCTATAAATAAAGAAGCGGCAACTGTCCTGTCGTGATTCTTATTATCCATATAGCCAACATTATGATCTGTCCAATAGTCAAGATGGTTGCCAAGGGTCAGTCCGGCATAGGTATCAAGTTTTTCATATAAAGGAAAATGCACCAAACCCCTTACACCTATGGTACACTTGTTCATTGTTCTGTAGTCATTGTAACTGTAATCTTTTCTGTACCCGGCGTATCCAAGATATGCACCTATTCCCAATGCCCCATTCCCGTGAAACATTGACAGAATTCCATACTCAAAAGAAGCTGAGATTGGCGGAAATTTAACATTATAGGAATGTGAACTGTAATCGCCTATCCCAACTCCAAAGTTCAGCACCTTATCCCCTTTAAGGAAAGAATAATTCTGCGCTTGCAGTGCCATCATCCCTGTAAACAACAGGGCTGAAAGAAAGAATAATTTTGTTTTCATGTGTTTGTTATTTGGGTTCTTAAAAGTGGATTTCGCGGCTGAACGCCTGAATCATTGGTTTTACCAACAGCATCATAACTACTGCGTTTTTAATCAGGGAGTCACATCTTTAACACAACGAACTGACAGGCCGGCTCCTTTAGCTGCCGGTCCTCCATTCATCATATCACTATTGTACGACAGGTAGTACATGTATACCTTGCCTGATACTTCCTCATTTGAACTCCACCAGCAGCCAAAATTTTTCAACTCCCTGAATTCTCCGTTGCTTAAACGATATCCCCCGGCAACTGCCGTAAATCCACTACTGTTAGTAGCTCCGGTATTGGGAGGGTTCCAATGGTCATTTCCGGTTTCTTTTAACTGTTCGCCGGCAATTTCACCTCCCGTGTACGATGTCAAATTATCCCACTCCTGCATGGTGGGTACGTGCCAGCCTGCCGGACATAGTTTCCCGCTGTTTACAGCATACCAGTTGTAAAGCCCTCCGTAAGGATTATTGACGGCTAAAGCGGCATCGTTGTCGTACCAACAGTAAGCACCTGTAGCGTCATTCTGCCATGCGGCATCATCACCCAGGTTCAGAATGGGGCTGCCATCGTTGTAATGCGTCACCCTGAGGTTCTCAACCATCCATACATAGCTCCCGATTTTTACCGTGTGATAAACATTATTATCACGGTCGGTCACAGTAGTACTCTCTATCTGTGGTGTATCTTCATCCTTTTTACAGCTATTGATAAAAACGGCTAAAAAGCCAAGCAGCAGGACAGGCGGCATTAAAATTCGGTTTACTGATCTCATAACGATGTGTTTAGATAGCGTTAATGGTTGACTGGAATAGTATTGTTCTTTTCGTTTATTAATTGGGCATCTTTTATTACTTATTCATTAAAAAGCAGAATTTTCTGTATTCTTGTCGCCTTTCCGCTTTTTAAAGTACAGAAATAGATGCCGGAGGCCAAACCGGTTGCGTTCCATTGCGTTGAATAAATTCCTGCAGCCCTTTTTTCATCCACGAGTGTCGCAACCGTTTTTCCGCTTGCATCGGTAATTTTTAGTGAAACAAATCCCGGTAAGATGTTACTGAATTTAATACCGGTTACTCCCTTACAGGGATTTGGATAAACACTAAGCGCCGGATTCATCTCTGATTCATCACTTACACCGAACGATGCAGGAACTGATTCACTTATGACGACATTGTCAATCCAAACCGTACCTGTTGCCGCCGTTCCAATCATGAATGCAAGCCTGGCCTGATCGTTTACGGAGATTGACAATGTATCGGAAAAGCTTTGAACACCGGTATTGAGATGATGCGTTTGATAATAATATACATGATATGGCGAGGCTGCCTGCTGTACTACAAGCCTGATATCCTTGTCGGTGCTGGCTTTTGCCTCATAAGTAACCTTGTATTTGCGTCCTGTGTACACCGAAAGCCATTGCCACACCTGGGCATGCCAATCGGTACCAGTAGTCAGGCTCAAAGTAACTTTACACGAATTTGGCCCTGAAAGCACCGATCCGTGATCTACTGCCATGGAAGCCACGGCAGCATCGTACGTTGAAAGTATCCAGTTCTGCAAGTTATTATCGAACTCGCCGTTTATCGCTTTCTCAATGGGTGAAGGAACTGTGATTTTCAGGCTCTCAGTCTGCTGACTTTCATTTCCGGCGCGGTCCATAGCCGACACAGAATAAGTAATTGTATCGCCGGCAGCAACATTATGATCGTACCAGGGTGAGGCGAATGAGTAATCGGAAAGCACACCGTGTTTATAAATAATGTAGTGCGACAGCCCTGAGGGATCGCTCACATTATCCCAGTTAAGCTGAAATGGGAATAATGACTGGTCCACAGTGATTGTTCCCGGCACCGGTGACGCCGTATTATCTGCCAGACCTAAGGTTTTCCTGAAATCATGCTCACTTGAAGCATGAAGATATTTTGCTGAATCCATTTCGGATGCAAAAGCGCCACCGACAAACGAATTTTGTTCTATCCGTGCATCTCCCCAGTTCCACCATTGCGGGTATTGCGACCAATCCCAGTTAATGTAGCTGAATGCTTTTAATCCGGGGTTGTTATGAATGAATGTAAAAAAAGGTGCGAACCAGTCATTCCAGCTTTGCTGGCCATTAAGCACACCCACGTAGCGTGGAGTGGTNNTTTCACCAATCATCACCGGTTTATTATGTGAGTTGGCATCTTCCATGAAACTCTGCGCATAAGAGTTGGTAAAATGACTTGCCGAGAACAGGTTGATTGCCCACCAGTCAACATAACTGTCACCTGGATAATAATCCATATAATTCATAACACCGTCCATGGAAAAGTCCCAGACAGTGGCCGCTTCAACGCCGCTGGCACGTATCATGTCTGTTATCCGCCTGAATGCAGTTCTGTATGTTTCTGTCTCATATCCGTTCCAAAGGGTACCGTTAAACTCATACCCAATCCTGACATAAGCCGGGAAGGCAAGTAATTTTAATCCTTCGATGAACATNNCAAAAATCTGATCATCGTACAAACCTGCCGCTACATCCTGTTCGTAATGCGACGATGGAGTACCGTCGGATGTCATGGAAAGCCCGATCTGGGGAATCAGGAACTTACCGGGATGCGACATCAGATCGGCTTTGAGGCCGGTCGACCAGTCGGAAGTCACAGATTTCAATCCCAGGTATGTCATGTAAATCACAGGCTTACCCATGCTATGCATCACGTTCCAGTAATTATTATACCCGGCGGGATCCTGTCCTGCACCATTAATGATCCTGCCTTTCGGCTCCAGCATTGCGCCATAATCAGCCCGGGGATTTATTATTTGTGACTGAACAAAAAANNAACCCGGCAACATGAAAAGTAACAGGCTTGAAAAAGTAATTAACCTCTTCAGAATTGAATGTCCGGAATCAGTCTTCATGTTCATATTGATATTTGTGTAAAATTTGGCTCTGACACCAGCAGGATCAGCCGTTGAATGAAGCTAAAATTATCAAAGCGGCAACACCCCCAAAATGTAATTACACCATTGGATATTGTTTATTGATGAAGTGAATTATTTTCTTGATTATCAGGAAAAGGACTAACTAAATTTTGACTTAAATTGGCTCGTTAAGAATGAGTTGTATTATGGATCGTAAACTGAGGCTCGCCCGGACTGGTATTTACATCCTTTTATGGATCATCCTTACCTTTTTCCTGCTCTTTCTTTACTATGACGATGCAGCCCCATTTTACAGGCAGCTCATCGCAACCCTGGTAATAACAGGGCTTTCTGCCTTTCCGGCTTATTTTGGAGCCAAAGTGCTGGTACCAAGATATTTATATCAAAAGAAATTTTGGACTTTCATCAGCGCCATGGCACTCATGGCCATTATCAGCACATTGATAACCTTCGTGATCGGCGGGGGACTTTATTCATTATTAAGTGAGAAACCACTCATTTTACGCAGCAGCTTTATCATAATCATTGCACCTCTTGTATTCATCGTCAATTCTGTTGTGATAATAATGAGTTCTGCTATTAAAATAATTACCGACAAGTTTGGCATCGAACAGGAACTGCATAAGGCGGAGAGTGAGAAAATCAGTAATGAGCTCTCTTTTCTCAGGGCACAAATTAACCCGCATTTCCTGTTCAACGTACTAAACACGATTTACTTCCAGATTCAAAAGGAAAATAGCGAGGCCAGGAGCTCCGTTGAGAAGTTTTCGGAGATGCTTCGTTACCAGCTTTACGACTGCAATACCGATATGATTGATATTGCNCAAGAGCTGTCATATATCCGCAATTATGTCTCAATTCAGCAGTTGCGCATGGAAGAAGGCACCGATCTGCAAATAGATATTCTCGAAGACATAGGCTCTTTTAAAATAGCTCCGTTGCTGATATTGCCATTGATTGAGAATGCCTTCAAATTTATTTCGAACCATAAAGATCCTTCGCAAAACAAGCTTCACATTTCCATCACCACGCAACCCGAAAAAGAGCTTGTGGTTTATGTAATGAATACGTTTAATAAGGCTGACAGGGACATACGCACATCCGATTCAAATGGCGTAGGCTTAAAAAACATGAAGCGAAGGTTATTGCTGCTCTACCCCGAAACACATTCACTTGAGGTCGCTGAAAGCGGAAATACTTACGAAACAACCNNCTTAGAATAAAGTGTCATGATTAATTGCCTGGTTGTAGACGATGAGCCCATTGCCCGTGAAGGTTTNGCTGAATATATAAGGCAAATTGAGTACCTGAATCCTGTTGCACTGTGCAAAAGCGCCCCTGAAGCCGCAGGAATACTTCAGAAGAGCAGGATCGACCTGATTTTCATGGATATTCAAATGCCTAAAATCACCGCATTGAATTTGTAAAAAGCCCTGGCCAATCCGCCATTGATCATCTTTACAACGGCTTATTCTGAATATGCCCTTGAAAGTTTTGAACTGGATGTGGTTGATTACCTGCTTAAACCAATATCGTTTGCGCGGTTTCTGAAATCGGTGGAAAAAGCACAAGCCTATCTCAATTCAAGGGGAACCGGGCAGGATGTTACCGATGATTTCTTTTTCATAAAATGCAATGGTAAGATCGAAAAAATAACCCTTTCGGAAGTTGTTTACATTGAAGCGCTGTCAAACTATGTGATCGTTCACACGCGGCAAAAGAAGTACATTACTTACCTCACTTTTTCAGGAATTGAAGCACAGCTTCCTTCTCAGAATTTTGTGCGTATCCATAAATCTTACCTGGTTGCGCTCTCAGCCATACAAACCATTGATGGTAATGAGATAATCACAGCCGGCGGAAGGTTACCTTTAAGCAAAATCACCGGATGATGTTATGCGAAGAATCGAATCGAAACTATTCAGGCGGTAGGACGGGGTGGTTTAAAATGATAAATGATGAATGATAAACGCTAAATTATAAAGTGGCAGGATTCCTACGTGAAATAAGCGGTCAAATTACACAGAGGTTCATGGAGGAGACAAAGAGGTTCACAGAGAAAATACAGGGATCAATATTATCTGGATATCATCACCAGGCGATTTCTAAAAGGTAATCCTTCATTTGAACTGCCAGAAAAGTCGGAGGGCGATTGTTTATGGAGTTGGTAACCGGGGAATCAGGCAGGTACCGAACCCGTGATTTCAGGTTCCCGTTTTCAGGTTTAATGTTTCCAGTTTTTTTACACTGAGCCTGTCAAAACGCCAGTTTCCAGTTTCCAGATTTTAACACTGAGCCTGCCTAAGTTCCAGTTTCCACCCTCCGTTCTCCCCAAGCCCGGTTACTACCTGAGCTTGCTTCGCCCCGGCGAGCCGGGTCTCGCAAAGTAGCGGTCTCCATTAAGAATCTCTTGTACCGGCTGCCACCATGCCAATACTCATCCTTACCATATGCCTTCCCACCGACAGAACTTCGTCCTCCGTCCTCCGTCCTCCGTTCTCCCTTCTCCATCCTTCCCATGCTACCGGTAACTACCTGAGCTTGCTTCGCCCCGGCGAGCCGGGTCTCGCAAAGTAGCGTCTCCATTAAGAATCTCTTGTACCGGCTGTCGCCAATCCAAAACTCATCCTTACCATATGCCTTCCCACCGTGAGAACTTCGTTCTCCGTCCTCCGTCCTCCCTTCTCCCTTCTCCATCCTTCCCATGCTACCGGTAACTACCTGAGCTTGCTTCGCCCCGGCGAGCCGGGTCTCGCAAAAGTAGCGGTCTCCATTAAGAATCTTCTTGTACCGGCTGTCGCCAATCCAAAACTCATCCTTACCATATGCCTTCCCACCGTGAGAACATCGTTCTCCGTCCTCCCTTATCCGTTCTCCGTTTTCCTATTTCCAGATTTTTTAAACTAAGCCCGCCGAAGTGCCAGTTCCTGCTAGTTCTTACTTCGTTTGTTCAACTGTTCGTTTGTTCCCTTCTCCCCCTCTCTTATTCTCCCATTTCAAATTTTCAAATTACCAAATTACCCCATTTACACATCTACACATTTACACATTCTTCCATTTTCAAATTTTCAAATTTTCAAATTACTATTAACACATCTTCTCATTCTCGCATTTTCAAATTTTTCAAAATTATCGCATTTTCAAATTTTCAAATTCCTTCCTAATAATACCCAATCACCCTATCCACCACCACCTCTTTCGGCTTTGTGGTCGGGTACTCCGTTATCTGTATGTACTTTGTCCAGTTACCCGTTTCATCAAACTGATAGGTGTATGTATCGGTTGATGGTATCGCCTTCGTCGTCTGTTTCCTCTTCTTTCAGCATATTGCCGTTGTCGTCCCGGGTGGTCACTGTTTCTCGCTGACTGCTGCCATAAGATGCTACATTCTGGCGCACTACCCGTGAGTAAATCACCTTACCGGCAGCATTATACTGTAATCGGTCGTGATGTAATCGGTGCCATCCAGAAAGCTGGAAGAATATGTCTCTTCCAGCTTTTCAATCAATCCTTTGTCATTGTAGGTTGGCGTGCAGGTTGTTTTGTTCACCGACTTGCTATCCGGGCCATAGACAGTTGTATTGTTTTTCGCTCAGCACTGTGCCTTTGCTGTCGTAAGTATAATTGGTCCTTTCAATTATTTTGCCTGTGATG
>JADLKF010000019.1 GCA_015657475.1 Lentimicrobiaceae bacterium
TCATCTTTCGCAGCATGGGCATATTGTATGACTGACCCTTGATCACATGCGAAAAGAAAATGTAGGTCTTCCCTGTTTCAAAAAAGGACTCGGGCATTTCCTTCACTCCGAAGATCACATCGCAGTTTTTCAGATTATCGGCTACAACGGCGCCTGCTTTAATATACTCTTCATCCTTAAATATCCGCTTGGGTGATGTTTGTACAACAATGTCGAGTTTTTTTGTATTGATCAGACGTTCAACATGTTTGGGGGTAAGCGGGGCACGACGTTCCATTACGTATTTGTCCTCGTGCCTGATGCCGATAAATTTGCTCATTTGATAGTGTTGGTAGTGTTATTTAAGAAATGCTCCGGCTATTAATAATTTCGTCCTGATTTTCGGGGATGTCCAACCGGACCATCGATAAGTAATCTACCTAATAAGTTGAAACCCGATCAGTAATTTACTGATAAACAACCGATTATTTGACTAGTCCCGTTTGCGGTCCGGCAGAGCAAACATACCAAATTATTGATACATTTGCAGGGGATTCAAAGAAATTGTTTTTTGTTTCACAACGGCAGACCAAAACCTTACCAGAACAAACAGGGCACAAAAATGCGACTGATATTCAGATATATACGATTTGCTGTTCTGTTCTTCTTCATTTCTACCATTGCTGTCTCGCTGCTTTACCGGTTTATCAATCCACCTGCAACGCCATTGATGATGATACGGGTAGTTGAACAGCTGGCCGAAGGTGAAAATCCCAGGATGCAATATGATTGGGTCAAGCTGGAGAACATTTCACCCAACATGCCACTTGCCGTGATTGCCAGCGAGGATAATAATTTTCTGCATCACTATGGCATTGATTTTAAGGCCATTCAAAAAGCCCAGAAGTTGAACAAAAAGGGGCGTAAGCTGCGCGGAGCCAGCACTATTACACAACAGACAGCGAAGAATGTTTTTCTGTGGCCGGCACGCAACTGGGTGCGCAAGGGACTCGAGGTATATTTCACTGGNCTCATTGAGCTTACCTGNGGCAAGGAACGCATCATGGAAGTGTACCTCAACGTCATTGAGATGGGTGACGGCATCTATGGCGCCGAAATGGCTGCTCAGCAGTATTTTCACAAACCCGCCTCAAAGCTCACCCGTACCGAATGTGCCGCCATCGCAGCCGTTTTGCCCGGCCCGCGAAAATGGAGACCTGACCGCCCGACACCTTACATTTCCCGTAAAATCGGGGCTATTTCATCTCTCATGTACAAGGTTGAAAGGCCCGAATGGTAGAACTCCTGCATTTCAGCCGAAAAAAGCATTTGGCCTGATAATTGCTTTTGTTAATCTGGAAACTGGAATTAGGAAATTGGAAACTGGAAACAGGAAACAGGAAACAGGAAACAGGAAACAGGAAACAGGAAACAGAAACAGGAAAAGAACAGGAAACAGAAAACAGGAAACAGAAAATAGGAAAAGGGAAAAAGGAAATAGAAAATTAGAAAAATAGAAAAGGGATACTTGATAATGAATATGATGGATCGTTGTTTCTATTAACCTTCATCCCAAGATCTTAAACCCTAAGCCACAACTAAATATCACTCTAATTACCAATAAACCAGGCACTAAGCACTAAGCACTAAGCACCAGGCACTAAGCACTAAGCACTAAGCACTAAGCACCAAGCACCAAGCACCAAGCGCCAAGCTCTCACAAACCTGAAACTTTAAACTATAAACTTCAAACACAAATACTACCCGCCATGAAAAAACTTATACCACTCCTGATCATACTTCTGGCATCAATGGCCGGCAAGACCCAGACATCCAACCTGGCATTTTTTACTGAGAATGGCGAGCGTTTCTCGGTTGTCNNCCTAAACGGCATGTTGCAAAACGGCATTCCCGAAACTTTTATCAAAGTCACCGACCTGCCGGCACCGAATTATAAGGTGAAGATTATTTTCATGAACAAGAAACTGGGAGAACTCAATAAGACCGTTTTCACAACCCAGGGAAATGAGACAACTTATTCAATCAGGCGCGACAAAAAAGGCCGCTATGTCATCCGTCTCATGAATTCCTACCCGCTGGCACAGGTTCCGCCTCCTGCTGCCGGACAGGTTATTGTGGGTTACCAGCCACAGGGTGTTGCTCCCGGCACATCGGTAACTACTACTGTTATCAACAACACCACGATCAACAACAATGTGAATGTTTCGGCTGAGGGCGTCGGCAACACGGTAAACATCAGCAACGACAACCAGGGCGCCGGTTCACAGGATGTTACCAATAAAACCGGAGACGGGCATCAGCATGGCTATGATCCCAAGCTCTACGTCATGCCAGGCTACAACGGCCCTTACGGCTGCCCCTGGCCAATGGCAGAACCTGATTTTATGCAGGCAAAGCAAAGTATTGCTTCCAAAACCTTTGAAGACAGCAAACTCACCATAGCCAAACAAATCGTCGGTAGCAACTGCCTGCTCAGCAGCCAGGTGAAAGAAGTCATGCTGCTGTTCACTTACGAATCGACAAGGCTTGAATTTGCCAAGTTTGCCTTCCCTTACACACTCGACCAGGGCAATTACTTCAAGGTAAATGATGCATTCACTTACGAATCGTCGATCGATGAACTGAACGACTTCCTGAGAACAGCCAGAAAATAGCTGAATACCGGCAAGTAAATAAAAAACACCGTGATGAACATCACGGTGTTTTTTTTATGTCTTAACGATTCACAGCATCTTCTCCCTTTTGAGCAGGTATGGCAGCAGCACCTGCCTGAAACCCCGGTCGATATCGGCTTCCACAAAATCAATATGGTACTGGCCGCACTTCATTTTCAGGGTTTCGGTGTATTCGCTGACTGCTTTCGTGTATGTGCTCCTAACCTGCGAAGGCTGCAGTTTTACTTCCTCGCCGGTTTCCATGTCAATAAAACGGTGCGGACGGTTATCATACTCAAAATTAAGCTCATGCATCTTTTCAACGACATGAAAAAGCACCACCTCATGCTTGTTGTACTTCAGATGCTGAAGCGCATCAAACAGATCCTCCTGCTTGTACCCGGTCGTGAACATATCGCTGAAAAGCACAACCAGGGAGCGCTTGTGGATATTTTCTGCAATGTTGTGCAGTGATTCTGCCAGCATCGAAGGCTTATTGGCCTGAAGCGAAACCGGGGTAAGAAGCTTTTCCAACTCACCGAGTATGTACTTATGATGCACCGAACTCGATTTAGCCTGGGTTTGCAGTTCAACCGTATCGCTGAAAAGGCTCAGCCCGACCGCATCACGCTGACGGTTAAGCAGGTTCATGATACTGGCTGCAGCATAAACCGAGAAAATGATCTTATTGGGATCGTCGACCGAGAGTTTTTCCCTTACCGGGAAGTACATCGACGATGAGTTGTCGATCACAATCTGGCACCGCAGGTTGGTTTCTTCCTCATAACGCTTCACATACAACCTGTCGGTACGGCCATATAATTTCCAGTCGATATGGCGGATGGATTCACCTGGGTTATAAAGCCTGTGTTCTGAAAACTCAACCGAAAAACCGTGAAAAGGGCTTTTATGAAGTCCCACAATGAAACCTTCAACTACCTGGCGTGCAATGAATTCAATGTTGCCAAAGGGTTGAAGCCGGCTTTGATCGATCTGTTCAGACAAGGACTGATGATTTGATGCGTGAAAAAGTATTGTACCCGTTAACCAGCCGATAGTTATCATGGATAGTCAACTCCGCCATCGCGAGAATGCCATGCTCTGTATAAACTAGAGAATTTTCTCCAGCTTTCCGACGAGAACCGACTTGGGAACGGCACCTACCTGTTTGTCAACTACTTCGCCTCCTTTGATAAAGAGGATGGTAGGTATGTTGCGGATGCTGTAACGCGAAGTGATGCCGGGATTTGAATCGACATCTACCTTACCGATAATGGCTTTGCCTTCATATTCTTTTGACATCTCCTCGATAATCGGGCCAATCATCCTGCAGGGGCCGCACCACTCTGCCCAGAAGTCAATGATAGCGGGTTTGTCTGATTTTAATACTTCTTCTTCGAAGGTTGCATCGGAAAAATGAATTGCCATTTTATGTTATGTTTTTGATTTGTAATTAATTATGATTGGATAGTTCTTCTTACAAAATTACAAATTTCCATGTTTAACGGATGATTTTCGAAAATATTAAACGCAACAACCGTTAGGATCAGATCGTCACTTTATAACCCACCCCTCCTAACCTGGCCAGTTCGTGCACCACGGTTGAGCATTTAACTTTATGCTTTGGCGATGTCATCTCCAGTTTCATGTTTTCGTCAAGGTCGAGGACCTGGATGCGGAGCCTGCACTCACCCTTGGCTGACTTAATGATTTTTGAGAAGCTCTGCACAAAACCATCGTTCATTGAGGTAAGCGGAATCTGAACCAGCAACTGCCGTGCATACTTGTCAAAGGCTTCACTCAGCAACGTCATTTGCAGAAACTTAAGCTCAAACTGTCCTTGCCGGCCATACCGTTCCTGCACGCGTGCTTTGATTATCAACGCTTTATCTTCCTCCAGAAAATGCTTGAACCTCAAATAGTCCTCATTGAAAAGCACCCCTTCGTACGAATCCTCAAAATCTTCAATGGTGAACCTTCCCCAGCCATTGCCGTTCTTCAGGGTATCGTGCCGCACAGCAGATATGATTCCACCAAAAATAAAATCCCGCGATTGCACACCCGTGAGATTTTCTTTGATGGATTTGATGTTGATATTACACAACGAGTTGATTTCGTGGCGGTAATCATCGAGCGGATGCCCCGAAATGAAGAACCCGGCTATTGCTTTCTCCCGTTTCAGCTTTTCAAGGTTCGACCATGTTTCGCAATACGGTATTGCCGGGCCAGGAATATCCTGGTCCATGGCATCACCAAACAGCGACACCTGTGTTGACTGCTTCATGGCCTGAAAGGTACTGCCGAAGCGGAGCATCTTTTCGATGAAAGTAGTTTCTTCCGATAGTTCCTTGTGGAAAAACTGCGCGCGGTGCATGTTCTCGAAACTGTCGAAGGCGCCGGCCTGCGACAACGATTCCACGCTGGTTTTATTCACCGTTCGCAGGTTCACGCGCTTCACAAAATCGAAGATCGTTTTGTATGGGCCGTTCTCCCTGCGTTCGGCAATGATGCTGTCAGCCGCCGATTCCCCTACTCCCTTAAGCGCCATAAGCCCGAATCGGATTTCCCCGTTTTTGTTCACCGTGAAGTTCAGATCCGATTCGTTCACATCGGGGCCAAGAACTTTGATCCCCATGCGGCGGCATTCGTCGAGATAGAAGGTGATGTTATCGAGGTTATTGAGGTTGCTGGTGAGCAGCGCAGCCATGTATTCAGCCGGGTAATGAACCTTAAGGTAAGCTGTCTGGTAGGCCACAAAAGCATAGCATGTGGAGTGCGACTTGTTGAAAGCATAGGATGCAAAGGCTTCCCAGTCGGTCCATATCTTTTCGAGCTTGTCGGCTGGATGGCCTTTTTCGGTGCCGCCGGCTACAAACTCAGGTTTCATTTTGTCGAGTTTTTCGCGAAGCTTCTTCCCCATCGCCTTACGTAGCTCATCGGCTTTGCCTTTGCTAAAACCCGCCAGTTTCTGCGACAGCAGCATCACCTGCTCCTGGTAAACGGTGATCCCGTAAGTATCTTTCAGTATTTCCTCCATCTCCGGCAGGTCGTATGTCACCGGCTCGCGTTTGTGCTTGCGTGCAACGTAGTTGGGGATATATTCCATGGGCCCCGGGCGGTAGAGGGCGTTCATGGCGATAAGGTCGGTGAAGGCGTCGGGTTTGAGCTGCCTGAGCCACTGTTGCATGCCGGGACTTTCAAACTGGAACGTACCGTTGGTGTCACCGCGCTGGTAGAGTTCGTATGTTTTGGTATCGTCGAGCGGAATGGCGTCGATGTCTATCTTCTCGCCATGGTTTTGCTCGATGAGTTGCAGCGCATCCCGGATAATGGTAAGGTTCTTGAGTCCCAGGAAGTCCATCTTGATGACTCCGGCGCTCTCGATGATGTTGCCTTCGTATTGCGTGATCCACAGGTCGGAGTCTTTTGAGGTGCAGACCGGGATCAGGTCGCTGAGGTCGCGGGNGGCAATGATAACTCCCGCCGCATGGATGCCGGTATTGCGCACCGATCCTTCGAGTACTTCGGCCTCGTGGAGTATGGAACTCTTGAGCTGCCCCAGTGGATCATCGCCTTTGTAATTGTATTCCAGCCTCAGCCTGCGTGCATTCTCAATGTCTTCGCTCTGCAACGCTTCCTTTTCCTCGAGTGAGCCGGCTCCTTCGCTTTTGTATAAGGGCGCATGGAGCACCCGCTTGAGCGAAGTACCGGGTTTGTCGGGAACGAGTTTTGTCAGTGCATTGCTTTCGGGCAACGGCAGGTCGAGCACGCGGGCCACATCCTTGATGCTGGTTTTGGCGGCCATGGTGCCGAAAGTGACGATCTGCGCCACCTGGTTCTGGCCATATTTCTGTACCACATAATCGATCACCCGCTGACGGCCCTGGTCGTCGAAGTCGGTATCGATATCGGGCATGCTGATGCGCTCGGGGTTGAGGAACCTCTCGAACAGCAAATCGTACTTTATCGGGTCGATATTGGTGATGCCGATGCTGTATGCCACCACACTTCCTGCGGCGGAGCCGCGGCCGGGGCCGATGAACACGCCCATATCGCGGCCGGCTTTTATAAAGTCGCTCACAATGAGGAAGTAACCGGCAAAACCCATGTCGTGGATGGTCTGCAGCTCGAAGTTAATACGTTCGGTAAGCTCGGGGGTGAGTTCGCCATAGCGCTGCTTTGCCCCTTCGAAGGTGAGATGCCTGAGGTATTCCCACTGGTTGCGTGAGTCGGGCGAAATCTCCTTGCCGTGAAACGACACCGGCGTATCGTGCATCCTGAACTTATCGGGAACGGGAAAATTAGGCAGCAGGATGTCCTTCCTGAGGTTCAGCATTTCAATCTTCCCGACAATTTCGTTGGTGTTGTCGATGGCTTCGGGCACATCGCTAAACACTTCAGCCATTTCATCGGTGGTCTTGAAATAGAACTGGTCGTTGGGAAATGCAAACCTGCGGCCGTTCACGCTGCCGTCGTCGTCGCCGTACTCGCGGAAAGTGGGCGTCGACTGCTTGGCCCCGGTGTTTACGCACAGCAGGATATCGTGGGCGTTGTAATTGTCCTTTTCAACGTAGTGCGAGTCGTTGCTCGCGATCATTTTCACGTTGTGCTTGCGAGCAAACCGCATCAGCACTTCGTTCACCTCGTGCTGCTCGGGAATGTCATGACGCTGCAGTTCAACATAATAGTCTTCGCCAAACAGGTCGAGCCACCATTTGAACTCTTTCTCGCCTTCAGCTTCGCCTTTGCGCATGATGGCTCGCGGAACCGATGCCGCCAGGCAGCAGGTGGTAGCAATGAGCCCTTTGTGGTAACGGACAATAAGTTCCTTGTCGATGCGGGGATATTTGCTGTAAAAGCCTTCGATATAGCCCAAAGAGCACAATTTCACCAGGTTGGCATAACCTTCGGCATCTTTGGCAAGCAGCAACTGGTGGTAACGCACATCGCGCTCGCCACCGCCGAACTTTTTGCGGTGACGGTCGTCGACCACGTAAAACTCGCAGCCCACAATGGGTTTGATGAGGGTGTCGCCTTTGGAATTTGTTTTTTCAGCTTCAGCCACAAACTGGAAAACGCCGAACATGTTGCCATGGTCGGTTAGGGCGATACCGGGCATTTTGTTGTCAACGGCTTTTTTAAACATGGCCGCGATATCCGAAGCGCCGTCGAGGAGTGAGTATTGTGAGTGAACGTGCAGGTGGCTGAACTGGGGCATTGGTATTCTGAAAATCAGGTAATTGATGAAATTTTGAGCTTTTGCTAAAATACCGAATAACCCATAGTTTTATTAGCGGTGTTGATAAGATTTGAAATATTTCAGAACCATCTGAAAACTAACCTTATTGCATCAGTTGTCGTTTTATAGAATTTTCAACACCAATCCAGTAAGTAAACCGATACATAACTAACTTTGGAAAACATATCAGCCATCCAGCGGCAAAAAGCATCCGGATTAAAATAACAATTTAGATCTGGCAAACAGCTAAAACTATATCAGCAAGTTGCATAATGAAAAAGATACCTTTTCTGCTTTTCATCCTACTGCTTTTCTCCTCCTGCGCCACGCTGGTGAACTCCCCCTTCACCAAAATAAACCTGTATACAAAGCAGGACAGTGTTAAAGTTTATCTCAGCGACAGCTCGCAGTTTGTCTATACTCCGGCACGCCTGATTGTCGTGAGGTCGAAGACGCCGCTGGAGGTTACTCTTGAAAAGCAGGACCTGAAGAAAACGGTGCTGATTCCCGCGAAACTGTCACCCGAATTTATCTTCGGCAATTATGCCAACGCCACCCTGCTGATTGGCTACCTGGTAGATTTCTCCAATCCAAAGCGGTTTAAATACCCTTCGAAGGTGTATTTCGACCTCGATTACCTCAACAATGCAAACCTGAAATACAAAACCAAAATTGAACCGCAATTTGCTTTATATCAGTGTCCTGAAGGCCGGAAAAGGGATATCGCCTGTCCCCGGGGAACTCTCAGCTATAAGCTTTCGGTGCCCGAAGGCAACTCATTTGTAATCAACAAACAAACCCACATCGGGAAGTCGTTTGGCTTTCTGGGGATCACCGGCGAAGGCTGCTACTATTACCGTGACAGGCGGTTTTTTGGCGTCGGCGCAGGTATGCTCACTGATTTCATTATACCGGTCCCGGCGCCTTATGATGTTGAAGGTGAATACGAAAGGTCGTTCGGCTCGTATCTCGACCTGCTGCACGGCAACGATTTCAAGCGGTTTTCGTTCAGCTACGGACTGAATATTTCGAAATACTCCTATTACAAACGCTACACGGGTGAATTATATCCCGAATATATTGACACGCTTCTCTATTCAAAGGTTGAAACCCGGGCAGGACTATCATTCTCAACCGTTTACAGGTTTAACGAATATGCAAGCGCGGGCATCAAATACCTGCCTTCGTTTTACACGTTCGGCCCCGGTGAGTTCAGGTACGGCCATTTCCTGTTCCTCGACCTTGCGATAAATTTCAGGATCAACACAAGGCGGGGGAAGTAACAACTCCGGACGGCATAGCGTATAAACGGACATCCTGTCCTGAATCTCAAGCGAATATGTTTAAAATACGGTTAATAAGTCCTTTAAAAACATGTTACAAAAACGGATATGATTTTGTAAGTTTACATCCATAAAATACCATCAATAGTAAAGCAAAATGTAATCAGGCCTATACAGCTAAAAGATGGAAGATAGGTCTGATTTTATAAGCCTATTAACAAATTGTAAGAATCGCAAATAAATTAACGACATGGACATTGAAACACTGGCAAATCACATTTCTAAATTGGGAAAGACCTATTTTGATAATGCATGCAAAATAGTACTAAATGATGTTTTTAATTTAAATGCAATAAATATAGACGGTAAGAGTGATGGAGGTGCTGATTTTACTGCTTTCTCTTCATCAGGAGAAAGATTGCATGTTGGTTATCAAATAACAACACAAAAGACAGACATCAGGAACAAAGCATATAAAGATGCCAAGAAATCACTCCTAAAATTAAATGTAACTCGCTACTATTTTATTTCCACATATAATTTGAGTGAAATTGATATTATACTAATTCAAAATCAAATCTCAACTGAATTAGGAATTCCTTCTGTATGCTTAGCTCCAAGGCATATCGCAGCTTTAATACTAAACGCGGGATTATTGAATAAACTATTAGAAGAAAGTAACTATCCATTGCCTAGAGATTATAAAACCACATATGATTTACAAGAGATGGCTTTACATTCATATACTTTGTTATCAGATGACGCTACACAAATGAAAAGCAGCATATATGATGACACAGTGTTATTTGTGTTGTCAAATCAAAAAGAATTAGACGATGACACTCTTGCACAANNAAAAGTCATTGAATTTTTAAACTTAGGTAATGATAAAATTGAGATGCTTAAAAGGAGAATAGGCGCTTTATTTGGGAAAAATAGAATAAAAAGAAATGAAAATGGACATATCGAACTTCATCCAGATACTATTAAGGACCTTGCTTCGAGAAGAGCTATCTATGAGATTGAATTATTAAGTCTTACCTCAGCACAAGTAGACTTAATGATTAATGAATTTAATTGTCAATGGACTGAAGAAGATTCCAAGAAAGTAATAATTTGGATTGCAAATATTTCTATTTCTGACCAGCTTAAGAATTTAAAGGAAGCAAAAGCAAGTATTATTTCAAATCCATTATTTGACTTGGAGAATAATGGAATTGATAGACTTAAAAACTTTTTATTAAAAGAGAAAAAAATCAGTACCAGCGTAATAGATACTGTTGTTGAACAACTCTTAGGATTGGCATCTAATCATCCATTAATTACAAAAATTGCTAGGGCTTCTGTCTATTTAGCACTTGAGGGTTCTAATCCAATAAGTTCAGCTAAGGCGTTAGGTGCGAATCGTTGGACGGAAATAAATATCTTAGTTGAACCTACAATTGCAATACCCTATTTATGTTCTCAATTATTCAAGGGTTCAGTAAACAGATATTTTGATTTAAGCATAAGAAGCGTTAATGAAGCTATTAAACTTGGTTCTCCTCTTTATATTCCCTATTTCTACATTAATGAATGTGCAGGACATCTATTAAGAGCTAGAAATTATATTGGCATTCAATTAGATGAGGTAGAATTGGCGTATTCATCTAATGCATTTGTTGCAAATTATTATGCATTGAAAAATCAAGGAATTAACGTCCCAAAATCATTCATGGAATATTTATGTTCATATAGCACTAGTATTCAAATTGAAAAAAGTAATACTAAAGATTGGGTTAGAGCTATAATGACAGATATTCAGTCTATACTTGGAAGAGCAAATGTACATTTCATTGATGTTCCTTTTTATAATCCAGGAGATTGTAAGGATTTTGAGATTGACTATTTGTATCGATTAAATGAATTGGGCATGGAGAAAAAACCGATTTTAATTAATCATGATATTTATGCCTTACAATTTGCGAATGACAAAATTAATAGAGACGGAGAACATTGGATTATACTTACATATGATACATCCATGATTTCTGTTTCAAAAAGTGACTTATTCAAAGGCTGGATAACAAACCCAATTAGGTTCTTAGATTTCGTGCAAACAACAAAACCATTACAAGAATCAAGATTAATCTCACTAGTACATTCTTTTGCAACATTCAGTGAAAAAACATTGGCAGCAGGGGCTCGAATAATTGATAGGATTATAACATATGCATCACCAGAAATGCAAAACTGGGAGTTTAAACAAGAAATAGAAATCTTCAAAAAAGAAGTCATTCAATCAATAAATTTAGATAAGATTGACTTTATTGTTCAAGTGGACAGGGAAACAGATGCATTTTTGAAAAAACATAAAATTGAACTAAAAGAAGAAATTGAATTATCAGAAGATTGAACAAGGCTCTGTTGGTAATAAGCGGAATTCTTTTTTACCTTACGTTGCTTAAGGAAAGTTTCTGTCTCCTCTGAAAAATTTCGGTTGGACAGTGAACTAATTCACAACATGCAACAAAGACATATTGACTGGCTGTTAGGCTATTCTCCATCATTTTTTCTCCTCCCCCATCTTACCTAATGTTTTTTTTCCGATCTTTGCACCCGCTTTTGCCAGGAAAGTGCAATTCGTTGAGTTTCCGGCAGATAAAAAACAAATCAATTCATCACAAAAAACAATCATTAAAACATGCCAACCAGGATCAGATTACAAAGACGTGGTATGAAGGGCCAGCCCTATTTCCACATTGTTATCGCGGATGGTCGTGCACCACGTGACGGGCGTTTTATTGAAAAGATTGGCACTTACAATCCGCTTACCCGCCCTGCCGACATCAACCTCGATTTTGACCGCGCCCTTTACTGGGTGAAAAGCGGAGCCCAGCCCTCCGAAACCGTCGAAGCCATCCTCAAGTACACAGGAGTCGCTTACATGCACCACCTGCTGAAAGGCGTTGCCAAAGGCGCCATGACACAGGAAGAGGCACAGGCTAAGTTCGACGCCTGGAAACAGGAAAAAGACGCCAAGATCAGCAGCCACGCCAACAAGGTAAAACAGGAATCGAAAGCCGACGAAAAGAAACGCCTCGAAGCCGAAGCCAAGGTAAACGAAGCCAAGGCCAAAGAACTGGCTAAGAAACGCGCTTCCGAAGTTGCCGCCGAAGCCAAAGAAGAAGCTGCCGAAGCCGCTGCCGCTGAAACCGCAGAAGTTACCGAAGAAGCACCCGTAGTTGAAGAAGCTCCGGTTGCTGAAGCTCCCGCTGCCGAAACCGAAACTCCCGAAGCCGAAGCATAAGTTTCCGGGATTTTTGAAGATACTATGTGAAGCCGCCCCTGGGCGGCTTTTTTATTGAATAATGAACGCCGATTAACGAATGTCGAATGATGAATTGGCAATATTTAGTAAGTTTGGAAGGTGGAAAGCGACAAAATATAAAATGTAAGATGATAATTTTAAAAGTGTGAAGAGTTTAGGGCGAGTGGTTTAAGGCAGGGTGAAGTTTCATGTTTAATGTTTCAGATTGACAAACCAGCCAACAGAACCTCTGACTCTTCAATCCCGATAGCTATCGGTACCAAACTCTTTAAACATTTTAAACATTTCAAACCCTTCAAACCTCTAACCTCTAACCTCTAACTTCAAACTTCACCCTCCATGGAAGACCTCGAAATGCAGGCGCTGAAGCAGATGGAACTGGCGCCGTGGATACAAAAAGCAACGGCCCTCATCGGCAACAACCGCAATGTGGGCGGCAACCAGTTCAGGCATTGCATGGCGGCAATGATCATCCTTATCGACTACCATTTTATCGACAGCGTAATGCTCAAAGCTTCCATCACCCACGACCTGCTCGAGGATTCCGACAAAGTGACACCCGAAGATCTGATGCATATCGATGGCGACAGCCCGGCTGTTCTGGCACTCGTGAACGAACTCACCCACAACAAGCTCACCGAAACCAAGGAAGAGTATTTCGACCGGCTTATCAACAACAGCTCGCCGCAGGCCAAAATCGTAAAACTCGCCGACCGCATCAGCAACCTCACCGACCTGCACCTGTTTGTCTTCTCCAAAGAAAAAACCGAGCACATCCTGCACCAGACGGAAGAATTCATCTACCCGATAATAGAAAAGCTGCTTGACAGCGGTTTGCCCGAAAAGCAGGTATTGATGGTGCAGGAAATGAAAAGGGAGATCCACGACCTGGTGGCCGTGCGCAAGCATTACCTCGAAGAATTCAGCAATTTTGAATCGGTGCGCTACCTGGTAGCAAGGAAGTTACAGAATATCGGCAACCGCATCACCAACCACGACAATCACAACGAGTGATTACCGCATCGTGTGAAACACGTTGGTCACGTCGTCGTCCTCTTCAAGTTTTTCAAGAAGTTTGTCAACCTCAGCCTGCTGGTCTGGTGTTAACTCTTTGGTTTCGTGCGGTATGCGCTCGAAGGCAAAACTCTTAATCTCGAACTTGTTCTCCTCGAGGTATTTCTGTATCGGCCCGAAGCTCTGAAATTCGGCATAGATCATGATTTCGCCCTCATCCACGAAAATTTCGTCGAGGCCATAGTCAATCAGTTCAAGCTCAAGCTCTTCGAGGTCCACGCCTTCTTTCATGCCAACCTTGAAAGTGCATTTGCGGTCGAAGAGGAAATCGGTCATGCCGGTAGTCCCCAGGCTGCCGCCATACTTGTTGAAATAGCTGCGCACATTGGCAACCGTGCGGGTGGGATTGTCGGTGGCGGTTTCAACAACAACGGCAATACCGTGAGGTGCATATCCTTCGTAAACCACATCCTTGTAGTCTGACGAATCTTTCGAAACAGCGCGTTTGATGGCTCTTTCGATGTTGTCCTTGGGCATGTTTTCGCTGCGTGCGGTCTGAATAAGCAGCCTGAGCCTGGCATTGCCCGAGGGGTCGGGGCCACCTGCTTTCACTGCTATTTCTATTTCCTTACCCAGTTTTGTAAAAACACGGGACATATTGCCCCAGCGCTTCAGTTTGCGTGCTTTGCGAAATTCAAATGCTCTGCCCATGTGTCAGATTGTTGGCTTAAATGTGAATACTAATTCCCGGCCGTACCGGAAAGCGGCGCAAAATTAACTTTCTTTGCCGGAATAAGAAAAAGTTGTTTCGACTTAACTCGTCAGATAAAACCTAAATCCTTCTCAAACAAGCTATTAGTATGAAATACCTTCTGACAATTTTGCTACTACTAACCGTTTTTCAGCTCAGCGCACGTACCCCGACNACCCTTACCGTCACTACCCACAACCGTGTTCTTGTGGTCACCGATCCGTCGCAGGGAGTGAAACACTACCCTGCCTGGGGCAGCTTCCCCAATAACAGTATGGACGTGAGAAAGATCATCATGACGGTGACTCTTGGATGCCCCGATACCATGCCCTGTGCCCACTGGGACTATCTCGATCATATCTACGTGAAGCACAAAGGAGGTAACGGCGTTGCAGCCGGCGATTATGAACTCAGCAGAATGCTCACTCCCTACGGAAGCATTTTCAGCAGCGACTGGAAATACGGCTGGTCGGTGGATGTTACTGACTTCGCCCTGATTCTCCGCGAACGGGTGGAGATTGACTATGTGCATTCGGGTTACGAACCGACAACCGTCGGCTGGGCGCTCACCATCCGGTTCGATGTGATCACCGGCCCGCCGGCAGCCGATCCCATCTCCATCACGAAACTGTGGCAGGACGAATATACATACGGCGACCCGAAGGAAAGCATTGAGAAGAAACTGGCGCCCATTGAATTTAAAACCGACATGCGCGCCTCTATTGGCAGGCTGCGCATACAGCATACCGGCCATGGAATGGACGAACCCAGAGGCTGCAGCGAGTTCTGCACACGCTACCGCGACATAAAACTCAATGGCCGCGTGGTCGACCGCCGCGATATTTGGAAAAAGTGCGGTGACAACCCGCTTTACCCCCAGGGCGGCACATGGATCTTCGACCGCGGCTACTGGTGCCCCGGAAACCTTCAACAACCCGACATTATCGACCTTAACCTCAGGTCAGGAACACAGGTGATTGATATGGACATGGAGCCTTACAGGGCAACCGGAAAGGTGGAAGCCCACGAAAGCATTGCCTCTTACCTCATACAATACCGTTCGCCAAACAATGCCAATGATGTGGCTGTCGACAAAATCATTGCTCCCAGCGGAGACAACGAGTTCAGCCGTATCAACCCGATATGCTGTGAGCCGAGGGTTGTGATCAGGAATATGGGAAGCAGGAACATGACCTCAGCCGTAATTTATTATGGTACCGAAGGTTATAAAACACGCACCCACAACTGGCATGGCAACCTCCGGTTCAACGAAACGGCTGTTGTAAGTCTTCGCGGCCCGGTTGATTATCACAAAGGCAATAACACCTTTTTTGCCTATATCGCATCACCCAACGGCGCAAAGGACGAATGGAACAACGATAACAGGCTGGAAGCAACCTTTGCAGCTCCGGTCCTGATGCCGACGGACGTGGTGGTCCAGTTTCGCACCAACAACCACCCGTATGACAATAAGATATTCATTATGAACGCTTTCGGCGGCATAGTTTTCAACCGCAACAGCAGCACTTTCAAAGCCAACACCACCTATTACGATACCATCCATTTCGATCCCGGCTGCTATGAGTTTTTCCTGCAGGACAGCACAGGCAACGGGCTTGAGTTCTGGTTTGAGCCGGAACAGGGACGCGGCTATCTCCGCCTGTTGGATACCAAAGGTAACCTGCTTTACAACTTTGAAAGCGACTGCGGCAGCGGGCAGCACCTGGCGTTTACGGCATCACCCGATTACAAGGCTGATACCAGTGTCACAAAATTCGCTTTCGGCGTTTATCCTCTCAGGATGAAAGATAAACTCACCTTCGACTGCCTGGCATCAAAACCATCGGACATTCACGTGCTGATCAGGGGATCGGAAAACCAACTGCTCGAAGACCATCTTTTCCTGAACCTCATCAACCGCGAAACGGTCATCGATGTAAGCCATTTGCCATCGGGAAGGTATTTCTTCGAAGTTCAGGTAAACGGTGAACGGCAGTACAAGAAACGATTCAACAAGGAATAATTTTTTAAGAGACCAAAAAAAAGAAGGCCGTCCTCCCCGGACGGCCTTCTTCATTTATATAGGGTCAGTCTGGTTAAAAGTATATCAGCAGGTTAAAAGTAAGGGTAACGCCAACCATCACGATCGAAACCATAGTCATCAGTTTGATGAGGATGTTGAGGCTGGGGCCCGAAGTATCTTTAAAAGGATCGCCAACGGTGTCGCCGGTAACGGCAGCTTTGTGAGCATCGCTGTGTTTTCCGCCGAGGTTGCCTTCTTCAATATATTTCTTGGCATTGTCCCAGGCGCCGCCTGAGTTGGCCATAAATACTGCCAGGATAAAACCTGTGGTGATACTTCCCAGCAGCAGTCCAAGCACTCCGGGTATACCGAAAAGAATGCCTATGATGATAGGGATGAGAATGGCAAGCATGGAGGGAAAAAGCATTTCACGCTGAGCTGCCCTTGTGGAAATAGCAACGCAGTTGGCATAGTCGGGAGTACCTTCGCCGGTCATGATGCCTTTTATTTCGCGGAACTGGCGACGAACTTCTTCAACCATTTTCTGGGCTGCACGTCCCACGGCATTCATTGTGAGGCCGCTGAAGAGAAATGCAGCCATACCGCCAATAAATGCGCCTACGAGTACCAGCGGGTTCATGAAAGAAACATCAAATGCTTTCAGGACATCGATGAGTGTTCCGTTTCTCAATTGTTCGGTAAGGGGACTATCAGGGTGGAAATGAACCATACCAAGACGGGCTTCTTCGAGGAAGGAGGCCAGCAGGGCAAGGGCGGTGAGTGCAGCAGAGCCAATGGCAAAACCTTTCCCTGTTGCTGCGGTGGTATTACCGAGGGCATCGAGTGCATCGGTCCGTTTGCGTACTTCGGGACCCAAGTGGCTCATTTCTGCATTGCCACCGGCATTATCGGCAATAGGGCCGTAAGCATCGGTGGCAAGGGTAATACCCAGCGTTGAAAGCATACCAACGGCAGCTATGGCGATACCATAAAGGCCCATGCTGAAATCGGCAAAATTCCATGATGAAGCAAAACCAAACGACAGGATGATGGCTGCACCTACGATAAGAACCGGGAAAGCTGTTGATATCATACCCGTTCCAACACCGGCTATAATAACTGTTGCAGGTCCGGTTTTGGCAGCATNTGCGATGTTTTTGGTGGGATTATATGAGTGTGAGGTAAAATACTCAGTAGATTGGCCAATGCCGATTCCGGCAGCCAGCCCGGCAACCATTGCCAGCCATATACCTGTATAATTCGGCAATCCAAGCACGTAAAGCACAACCCAGGACAATGCGGCAATGCCCACTGCCGATGCGTTTACTCCAACGCCCAGTGAGCGGAGTAGCTGTTTCTGGCTGGCTCCTTCTTTTGTGCGTACCAGGANAATGCCAAAAATTGAAAGCAGGATTCCGATAGCTGCAATTACCATGGGAGCAATAACTGCCCTGAATTGAAGGTCGGTTCCTTTAGTCATAAACCCGGCTGNCCCAAGGGCTGCTGTTGAGAGAACGGCACCACAGTATGATTCGTAAAGGTCAGCGCCCATACCGGCAACATCACCAACATTGTCGCCAACGTTATCAGCGATGGTGGCGGGATTGCGGGGGTCGTCTTCAGGAATGCCGGCTTCAACCTTGCCAACCAGGTCGGCACCAACATCGGCAGCCTTGGTAAAAATTCCGCCACCGACACGGGCAAACAGCGCCTGCGTTGATGCACCCATACCAAAGGTAAGGGTTGTGGTTGTGATGATATTGAGGTTTGNCTCCGTCGGAGTGGCGGCAGCAGGATATATCTGGTTGAGTATCCAGAACCATATTGAAATATCGAGCAAGCCTAGTCCGACGACCACAAGTCNCATTACCGCACCGCTCCTGAATGCCACTACCAATCCCTTGTTAAGTGACTGGTTGGCAGCGTGTGCTGCACGCGATGAGGCATAGGTGGCGGTTTTCATACCGAAAAATCCGGCCAGCCNCGAGAAAAAGCCTCCCGTGATAAAAGCAAAGGGAACAAAAGGATTCTGAATATGCAGACCATATGCCAGAAATGCAAACAGTGCTGCCAATACAATGAATACAATGGTCACGACCTTGTATTGCTGCCTGAGATATGCCATAGCGCCTGTGCGCACATGCGAAGCAATCTTCTTCATGAGATCGGTGCCTTCGTCGTAGCCCATCATATCCCTGAAGAAATAATAGGCGAACCCAAGTGCCAGTAAGGAGCTTAGAGGCACAAGCCAGAAAATGGCCGGAAATGCTGAGAACATAACTTTAGTTTTTAGTGTGTATTGTTATTATTTGATATTATATTCAATTCCAAACGCTATGATGCGCCTTAATTTTTTCGTAATGCGAAATACTGAAAAAAACAGGTTGATTATACCTGAAGCAGATAAAAATTAACTTAAAATACACACAGGAAAGCAGTTGATAAGGCTACTTGGTTGCTACGGCATAAATGTCAAATGCCTGATCGTCGTAATCTTTCAGGAAGAAATCATTCACAGTTACTTCGCTCACCAGGCCTTCGTTACTATTTCGCAGTTTACGCCGGTTGAGCCTGTTCATGAAATCATATGGAATCTGAAGTACCTGACGTGGCAAAAGATACTGGAGGTTAAGCACGTCATACTTTATGATTTTCCTGACTGATTCCTTGTTCTTTAAGTAATATTCCATCACTTTTTCATTTCCGTACACTCCCTTCAGGGCGACATCACCGAATTTTAATGAAAGCAGATGTGCCAGTTCCTGCCCTGTATATTCCCTGATATGCCACGGATTACGGGTGAGCGACATCAGCCTGTTGGGAGTTGTTACAATAAGTTTCCCTCCCTTTTTCAATACCCTGAATATTTCAGATACAAACTCCCTGTCATTTTTAATGTGCTCTATTACCTGGAAAGTTATTGCTGTGTCGAAAGAATTGTCCGGAATACCGGCAAGCGACGGGAGGAGGAGTTTTCTGAATTCGATGTTTCCTTCAGCCTGCAAAACAGGTTCAAACTTATCAATTGCAAGGTACTTCTGTGCTGAAGGAGCAAGCAGCCTTATTCCATAACCTTCCCCGCTGCCGAGTTCAATGACGGCGCCTGTAGCTGCCGGTTTCGAAACCTCATAGGCAAACAGGCAACGGTTGTATATAACGTGTTCTGAAGGGTCGAGTACTGAGCTGCGTTCGGCGGTTTGCATAACGGTTGTTAATATTCGACAAAAGTATAAAGATAGGATCAAATAGAAAACCTTACTAATGAGTATGGTTCTGATCGAAACATGAGTCGATGTCAGATTACAGTCTCAACATATATCAGATTTTCTTTATTTTAAGATTGCGATTTTCGGGCTGAATGGCTAGATAATCGCCACAAAATCACTGCTGAAAATAAATGTAAAATTTACACCTGTCATAATTTTCAAATTCTTTTTAATAATTTTAACTATGTAGGTAATTATTATTAATTTTTTTCATAAGTTTACCTGCCCTAAGCTACCGACCGTATCTTTTTTGATTACGATCAAAGTATTAGTTTTTAAAAAGCTTTAAATCAATACTATGAACGCTCAACTATTATTCGGCACTTCCGAAACAGGGTCAAAAGCCAACCTTTCAAAGAAGAATTCACTCAAAATATTGATCCTTGAAGAGCTTTACAGGAGTGGTTGCAAGTCAATTCCCGAGCTCAGCAAGAGCATCAGGATGAGTACGCCTACCATTACCCGCGCTATCGATGAACTGATGGCCGATGAACTGATCCTGGAAGAAGGCATAGGCACATCGAGTGGCGGACGCAGGCCCAATCTGTACGGCATTAACCCCACTTCACGCTATGTAATGGGTATTGATGTCAACAGGTTTTATATCCGTATAGGCCTCTTTAATTTTCATAACCAGCCAGCAGGCAAAATCAAAGTATACAGCGAAGGCCTTGAGACACAGGAAAATATACTGTCGTTCATCAAAAAGGCTGTTGCCGAATACATAAGCGAATCAGGCATCGACGAAAAGAAACTCATTGGCATCGGCATTGCCATGCCCGGACTAATCGATATACACACCGGTATCACATACAGTTACCTGCATGATGAAAAACCGGCGACTATCATGTTTGAGAACCTTTTCAATCACCCGGTCTTTGTTGAACACGATACCCGGGCCATGGCGCTGGGTGAGCAGGCATTCGGCCTTGCCAAAGGCAAAAGCAATGTTCTGTGCCTCAACATCGGTTCGGGCATTGGCTTGGGAATGATTCTCAATGGCAAGCTTTACGTTGGTAATTCAGGTTTCTCAGGCGAATTTGGCCACATACAGGTTGACCCTGAAGGTGAGCTCTGCTATTGCGGTAAAATCGGCTGCCTCGAAACCCTGGCTTCAGGCACTACCATGATCAGGAAAGCAAAGAAGGAACTGGAAGAAGGCGCCACCTCGCTGCTTCGAACCCTTGCCGATAATGACCTTGAAAACATCAACAGCGAGCTTATCCTTGAGGCGGCACAACGCGGAGATCAGTTCGCTATCGGGCTACTGTCCAATATTGGAGAACATCTTGGAAAAGGCATCGCCGTGCTTATCCACATATTCAACCCTGAACTCATCATTGTTGGTGGCGAGCTCACCAAAGCCGACAACTACCTCATTGATCCGATCCAGCAGAACCTCAACAAATACACCATCTCCAAGATACGTCGCGATGCCCAGATCATCACCTCTACCCTGGGTAATAACGCCGGTCTGATGGGAACTGTCGCCCTGGTGATGAACAAGGTTTTCAGCCAGGAATAAATTTGCAATTCCTGACAGTGGCAGGATTGACCACTGCCGTCTTCCCTCTGTTGTAAATAATAACAAGCATATGAGAAAACGCATTCATGCATTGACAATAGTTTTGCTGACATTATTAGCACCTGCACTTTTTGCACAGCAAAAGGTAGCGAATGACTGGGAAAACCCGGGGTTGACATCAGTAAATACTGAAAAACCTCATGTCACAATGATTCCGTTTGCCGATGAAAACCAGGCACTTAAAAATAACTGGATTGAATCGCCTTATTACAAAAACCTGAACGGACAGTGGTATTTCAGCTTTGCAAACACTCCCGATGCAGCACCCAAAGAATTCTGGAAAAACGGTTTTGATTATGCAGCCTGGGGAAAAATTGACGTACCCTCAACCTGGGAAGTGCAGGGATACGGATATCCCATTTATGTAAACACCCGATACGAGTTTTTCACCGACAACCCTACCCCGCCGCTGGTTCCTCACGATTACAATCCGACAGGATCGTACATCACTACTTTCACCCTGCCCGAAACATGGAAAAACAAACAGGTTTTTCTTCATTTCGATGCCGTAAAATCATTCTTCTACCTGTGGATCAACGGGGAATACGTCGGCTTGAGCAAGGATTCAAAAACCCCTGCCGAATTTAACATCACTAAATACCTCCGCAACGGTGAAAATAAACTGGCAATGCAGGTGCTTCGCTGGAGCGACGGCTCATACCTCGAATGCCAGGATATGTGGCGCATGAGCGGAATCAACCGCGATGTGTACCTTTTTGCACAACCACAGACCCACATCAGGGATTTCTTTGCTAACGGCAGCCTGGTCAACAATTACCAGGACGGACTGCTGAAACTCATCGTTAAGTTTGACTCGCAGAACTATCCTCTTAATGATTACAGGCTGAAAGTGAGCCTGTTTGAAAAAAATTCACAGGCCCCGCTGTTCTCCGAAATATCAGAACTCTCCTCAATCAAAAGTTCATCCGACAGCCTTTATTTCGAGAAAGCCATCACTAACCCGCTCAAATGGAGCGCTGAATATCCGAACCTTTACAGGCTGGTTCTTTCGCTTGTCGACAGCAAAGGGAATGTCCTTGAGTCAGTAACAAACCGCATCGGTTTTAGAACCAGCGAAATAAAGGATGGTTTCTTACTGGTTAACGGGCAGAAAATCAAACTCAAAGGAGTTGACCGCCACGAGCATGACCCCATCAAAGGGCATGTGATTTCACGGGATCTGATGCTGAAAGATATTCAACTGATGAAGCAGAACAACATCAATGCGGTGAGGACGAGTCATTACCCAAACGATCCATACTGGTATGAGCTGTGCGACGAATACGGCATTTACGTAATTGATGAAGCCAATGTTGAATCGCATGGCATGGGTTATAACCTTGACCGTACCCTTGGTAACGATCTCCGGTTTCTTAATGCACATCTTGACCGTACACGCCTCATGATTGAACGTGATAAAAACCATCCGTCGGTCATCATCTGGTCGCTNGGCAATGAAGCCGGCAACGGTTACAACTTCTACAGTTCATATCTCCTGGCTAAGAGCCTCGATAAAACCCGCCCCGTACAATATGAGAGAGCCGGGCTGGAGTGGAATACTGATATCTATTGCCCTATGTACGAGAGCGTTAAAGGTATTCTGGATTATGCCTCAAAACCTCAGAAACGGCCTCTGATACAATGTGAATATGCACATGCCATGGGCAACAGCTCAGGCAACCTTATCGATTACTGGGATGCCATTGACAGCCATGATCAGTTGCAGGGTGCGTTTGTTTGGGACTGGGTTGACCAGGGATTGCTGCAATACGACTCTGCAGGTAAAAAATTCTGGGCTTATGGCGGAGACTTCGGCCCGAAGGGTGTTCCCAGCGACGGGAATTTCTGCTGCAACGGCCTCGTTTTCCCCGACAGGGTGCCTCACCCCGGCCTCACCGAAATAAAGAAAGTATACCAGAATGTCAGGTTCAGGCTTGCCGACAGCCAGGAACCTTCAGTTGAAATCACCAATAAAAACTATTTCTACAACCTGGCCAATAACACATTGTCATTTGAAGTGATCGCCGATGGTAATTCAATTATAAAAGCTGAAATTCTGCTCCTNGTAATCCGACCGGGCGAATCAACCGTGATTCCCCTGCCATTAAAGCAACTGCTGCCAAAAAATGCCGAAGTATTTATCAATGTTTATCTTCGCACTGCCGACGACCGCCCGCTGCTGGGAAAAGGATTTGTAATTGCTTCAGAACAACTGGCAGTGCCCGCAGCGATGCAACTCAAACCTGCAGGAAACACAGAAACTGTAAACTTCAATACGCTCAAAGAACCTCTTACTACAGAAACAGGCTCAGAAATCAAGGTTGAAGGCAAAGCTTTTGAACTGGTTATCAGCAAGGTAACAGGTACCATAGACAAATTCAGTTACAAAGGCCAGGAACTGATCGTGAAAGGGCCGGTTCCCAATTTCCGCAGGGCTCCAACTGACAATGATGCCGGTAACCGCATGTTTAAGACCTGTGAAGTATGGTANCAACGACAGTGAAAAAGGATAACTGAAAGTGTTACACTCGACAAAACGAATGCACATGCTCCGGTTGTTACAGTGGTATACGGCCTCCCGGCCACGAAAAGTAAAGTCACGATAAAGTACACGGTTACAGGAAATGCTGATGTAATGGTTGATTACACATTACAGGCCGGAACTGATAAACTGCCGATCATTCCTCGTGTGGGTCTTAACATGCAGTTGCCGGCTGCTTACCGCAATGTTGAATGGTACGGTCGAGGCTGGGGCGAGAACTACCAGGATCGCAAAACCGGTTCATTTGTAGGTCTTTACAAAGCCACCACCGATGAACTGTATGTACCTTATGTCCGTCCNCAGGAAAACGGCTACCGTACCGACATCAGGTGGGTCGCCATCAGCAACGGAAACAGCGGGATTCTTTTCCAGGGCCAGCCTTTGATTTGCTTCAGCGCACTGCCCTATTCTTATGATGACCTCAAAGGATTCTCACACGGCGGCAAGCATATTAACCAGTTGCCTGTCAATACATTCACCGACCTGAACATAGACCTGTTGCAGGCCGGGGTTGGCGGTGACGACAGCTGGGGCGCATGGCCAATGGAAAAATACCTTCCAAAAGCAACGGATTACAAGTGGAGCTTCAGGATGCGGCCATACACTTCGAAAGAGAGCACTCCTGCCAGGCTTAGCAAACAGCAGTTAACATTCTAAAGCAGAAATAAAATCACTATGGGACTATCGTACAATATACACAGGGCAAAAAAGTGGCTTCCGAACTTGAAACTGATGCCTACGCCACCCGTTTCGAAAAGATGCCTGTGAGAATTTTCCAAACCTCACTTGAAGGCTCGCGGGTAGTTGCCGGCAGAATTGCGGAACTGATAAAAGAACGGCAGAAAGCCGGTAAAAATGCAGTGCTTGGCCTGGCAACCGGTTCGACACCCCTGAACATTTACCGTGAACTGATCTGGCTGCATAAGGAAGAAGGACTGAGTTTCTCCAATGTGATTACCTTCAACCTTGACGAATACTATCCTATACAATCCTCACACATTGAGAGTTACAACTATTTTATGCAGGAGCACCTGTTTAGGCACATTGATATCAGGCCGGAGAATATCAATATTCCCCGCGGAGATATTTCACGTGATCATGTAGCCGGATTTTGCAAGGAGTACGAACAGAAGATAGCTGAAGCCGGCGGAATTGATATACAAATACTTGGTATTGGTCGTACCGGTCATATCGGATTCAATGAACCGGGTTCTTCCTTTAGTTCGAAGACCCGCCTGATGACACTCGACCGTTTGACCCAGGTAGATGCTGCCGATGCTTTTAATGGTGAGGAGAACGTTCCGAAAACGGCCATCACCATGGGAATAGGCACCATTATGGCTTCACGCGAGATATATCTCCTCGCCTGGGGTGAAGGGAAAGCCGGTATCATTCAGAAAGCAATTGAAGGGCCTATAACCGATGTCGTTCCGGCCAGTTACCTTCAAAATCATGCTAACACATCAGTCATTCTCGACCTGGGAGGTGCTGCCGAACTCACCCGTTTTAAGACACCCTGGATGGTTGGAAGCTGCCAGTGGGACAACCGCATGATACGCCAGGCTGTTCTGTGGCTTTGCACCAGGGTTGGAAAGCCTATTCTGAAACTTACCGAGCGCGATTATAATGACAATGGCCTCAGCGAACTCATCATTGAAAACGGCCCGTTCAGCAAGATCAACATCAACGTTTTCAACGACCTGCAGCATACAATTACCGGCTGGCCTGGTGGAAAACCGGGGGTTGATGATTCTACACGCCCGGAGCGCGCCCTACCCTATCCAAAACGGGTTGTTATCTTCAGCCCGCACCCCGATGATGATGTGATATCGATGGGCGGAACCTTTGCAAGGCTGGTGGAGCAGAAGCATGATGTACATGTTGCTTACCAGACTGCCGGCAGTATTGCCGTTGCCGACGATGATGCCATTCGCTATCTTGATTTTGTGCAGGATTACGAGGATATCTACAATACATCGTGCCACCAGGGAGCGGAAAAATACAAGGAAACAGCTGAATTCTACCGCAACAAGAAGAAAGAAACCATAGAGCCCACAGAATTGCTGGAACTCAAGGCTGCTATTCGCCGCGGTGAGGCGAGGGCTTCGTGCCGCTACATTGGCCTTCCGGAAGAGAATGTCCATTTCCTCAACCTGCCTTTCTACCAAACCGGTACAGTGAAGAAAAACCCAGCAGGGGAAGCCGACATCCTGCTTACAATGGAATTCCTGAGATCCATTGAACCGCACCAGATCTATGCTGCCGGCGACCTCAGCGATCCGCACGGCACCCATCGGGTATGTATCGACATCATCCTGGAAGCGCTTGAACGCATGAAGAATGATCCATGGATGGACGATTGCCGTGTTTGGCTCTATCGCGGAGCATGGCAGGAATGGGAACTTGACAAGGTGGACATGGCTGTTCCCCTAAGTCCGGAGGAGGTAGAGATTAAACGTTATGCTATTTTTAAACACCAGAGCCAGAAGGACGGTGCCATGTTTATGGGCAGCGATAAGCGCGAGTTCTGGCAACGTGCCGAAGAGCGCAACCGCAACACAGCCAAACTTTACGATAAACTGGGAATGGCTGAATACGAAGCCATCGAAGTTTTTGTGAGATACGATGTTAAATAACTTGTCAACCAACGCATTACAAATCCATCCAAACACATAATCATGGCTAACAACAGCACAACAACTGCCTCTGGTAAAAGCAGCTACCTGATCCCGATCACAGTTATCGGAGTACTATTCTTCATTTTCGGGTTCATCACCTGGCTCAACGGAACGCTAATCCCGTTTCTGAAAATATCGTGCGAGCTCAACAACGTGCAGGCCTACTTTGTGACCCTGGCGTTTTATATTGCCTACTTTGTGATGGCACCACCGTCAACAATTGTTTTGCATAAAGTTGGCTTCNNAAAGAACGGTATGGCGCTTGGGTTGTTTATCATTGCACTAGGGTCACTTGTTTTCATTCCAGCTGCACTCACACGCACATTCGGGTTGTTCCTGACGGGTCTGTTTATCCAGGGGACCGGCCTGGCGCTTCTGCAGACTGCTTCCAACCCCTATGTAATTGTAATCGGCCCGCGCGAAAGCGCCGCCAAGCGTATAGCCATCATGGGCATCTGCAACAAAATCGCCGGAGCTTTAAGCCCTTTGATACTCGGCGCCGTTATCCTGAACCAGGATACCAAAAATGTCGTGGAACAACTTAAAAACATTACCGGGGCTGACCGTATCCCGATGCTCGATACACTGGCTCATAAAGTCATACTGCCATACATCATCATCGCCATAGCTCTTGTTATTCTTTCAATCGCCCTGCGGTTTATCCACCTGCCCGACGTTGATACCGACAAGGAAGAAGATACCGCTGCTTCCACCGGATCTCATAAAACTGCATGGTGGCAGTTCCCGCATCTGTGGATCGGTTTTGTAACGCTCTTCCTTTATGTAGGAGCCGAAGTTATTGCCGGCGACACCATTATTCTGTACGGCCTCTCACAGGGAATCGAACTTGATACTGCCAGAACGTTCACTACATTCACGCTGCTTTCGATGGTTCTTGGATATATCATAGGTATAATTACCATTCCAAAATTTATCAGCCAAAGCAAAGCTTTAGCTGTGTCGGCGGTACTTGGGGTGCTCTTTGCCCTGGCGGCCATTTTCACTTCAGGTCTCACCAGTGTAGCATTTGTTGCATTGCTGGGACTGGCCAATGCCATCATGTGGCCGGCTATTTTCCCGCTTTCAATCGCTGATTTAGGCAGGTTTACCAAGGCCGGTTCAGCATTGCTGATTATGGGTATTGCCGGTGGTGCCCTTATTCCGCTGGGATATGGAAAACTTGTTGAGATGATTGGTAACCAGCAGGCATACTGGATATTGTTGCCCATTTACCTTTTCATCTTCTTCTTTGCTACTAAAGGGCACACAATCAGAAAGTAATTACAGACTAACGCTTCAGTTATGAAACCAACATTGCTGATCCTGGCTGCAGGTATGGGCAGCCGCTATGGCAGCCTGAAACAGATTGACCCTATCGGCCCATCGGGCGAAACAATCATCGATTATTCGGTATTTGATGCAATTCGTGCCGGTTTTGGGAAGGTAGTCTTCATTATCAGGAAAGATATAGAGAATGAGTTCAGGGAAGTTTTTATCGAGAAACTTTCTAAACACGTTAACGTTGAGTATGTTTTCCAGGAACTTGATATGCTGCCCGAAGGTTTTGTTCCTCCTGATGGAAGGGTAAAACCCTGGGGCACAGGCCATGCAATACTCATGGCTGAAAAGGTGATCAACGAGCCATTTGCCGCGCTCAATGCGGATGATTTTTATGGCGCCGGTGCTTTTGAAGTAATGGCATTGTACCTTAACTCGCTAACTACTTCNAACCAAACCGATTACGCAATGGTTGGCTATGACCTGGGGAAAACCATGAGTGAGTACGGATCTGTTTCACGCGGTATCTGCCGTAAAGACACTAATGACTGGCTTGTTGAAGTGACCGAACGCACAAAAATAGCTTACACTGACACCGGGATAGCCGACATTCAACCCGGGCAGGAGCCGCTTGTACTTGAAAAAGACGACATCGTCTCCATGAATTTCTGGGGTTTTACTCCTGAGTATTTCCGGCAAACCGGTGACCTGTTTCGTAAATTCCTGGCAGGCAACATACAGGACCCCAAATCGGAATTTTACATCCCCCTGGCTGTTGACTCACTTATCAAGCAAAAGAAAGCCAGAATCAAGGTCCTTCGAAGCCACGACCAGTGGTTTGGTGTCACCTACAAAGAAGACAAGCCTTTGGTAATCAATAAAATAAAACAACTGATACAACAGGGTTTTTATCCTGAAAAACTCTGGAAATAAACTGTGATGGAAAAAGACGTCAGGGATATACTTTCTCATTTTATGATTGCCGGAAAATTTTTCGGCGCAACTCCTGTGCTCACCGGGCATATCAACGATTCGTACAATATTTACATTGAAGGAAATAGTGAGCCTGCCTATTTCCTTCAGTGGATCAACAACTACATTTTTAAGGATGTACCCGGATTAATGCGCAATATAGTGGCTGTGACCAACCATCTTTCGGCTAAACAGTCTGCGGGCAAAGCGAATGCAGCTCAATTGCGGTTGATCCCTACAGTTGACGGCGAATTTTTCTTCAGGGATAAAGAGGAAAATTACTGGCGATTATACAATTACATTTCGGAAACACACTCCTATGATGTGGTCGATGATCCAAAAATTGCCTTTGAAGGGGGCAAAGCCTTCGGCAAATTTTCCAGCGACCTTGCCGATTTACCGGCAGACCAACTCCTCGATACCATCCCTGATTTTCACAACATGGAGACCAGGCTGGCTGCATTTTTTCAGTCGGTGATGGACGATAAAGCAGGCCGCCGTGAGAAAGTTGAAGCAGAAATTGCTTTCGTTGAAGAGCGTGCATCGGTAATGCTTTCCATTCCTGAGATGATACGCCGGGGCGAAATACCACTGAGGATTACGCACAACGACACCAAATTCAACAATATCCTTTTCGACAGCAACAACCATGCTGTGTGTATTGTTGACCTTGACACTGTGATGCCCGGAAGCATACTTTTTGATTTCGGTGACGCCATCAGAACCGGTGCCAATTTCGCCGATGAAGATGAAAAAGACCTTGGTAAAGTTGATATCAACCTGCCGATTTACGAGGCCTACACGCGGGGGTTCATCGCCAGCACATGCAAATCACTGACTGTGAATGAGAAAGATCACCTGGCATTTGCAGCAAGATTTATGACCTTCATCATCGGGCTTCGTTTTCTCACGGATTATCTCGACGGCGATCTCTATTTCCGCACGTTGTACCCCGATCATAACCTTGTCAGGGCACGGGTACAGTTCAGGCTCGTGGAGAAAATGGAAGAAAATGCGCTGTTCATGGAGAACATTGTGCAAAGCGCTTTAAGTGAATATCTAACGCATTGATAAATAATAAGCTGAACTTATGAAAATCAAGATCCTGTTATTGGTTTCAGTCTTGCTTCTTTCCACTTCGGTGATATTGGCCGGCGGAGTGCAGGTGAATATTGTACCAAAACCCATGAAAATTGAAGCCGGCAAAGGAAAGTTTACTTTCAAAAATACAACAGCTATCGTCACCGACCTGAACAATAAAGAATTACGCCAGCTTGGTAAGCTGTTAGTTCAAAAGATTGGTGATGCGGGCGGACCCAAACTGCAAATTACTGGACTTAGCGAAACGGCGTACCCCAAAAACGCAGTAGCGCTTGTGATCGGCGGGCTCACCGAAAACCTTTCAGATGAAGGCTATCAGCTTACTGTAACCAAAAAGAACATCATAGTCAGGGCAAATTCAGGCAAAGGTATTTTTTACGGTTTGCAATCACTCTTCCAATTGCTGCCTCCTTCCATCGAGGCCAAGGCTCAGGGCGACAATGCTGTATTTTCAGTCCCGGGTATAGTCATCACTGACCAGCCCCGGTATTCATACCGCGGAATGCATCTTGATGTTGGCCGTCATATATTCCCGGTCGAAACAATAAAGACCTATCTGGACATCATGGCGATGTACAAGATGAACACTTTCCACTGGCATCTCACCGAGGACCAGGGCTGGCGTATCGAAATCAAGAAATATCCTGAATTAACACGCATCGGCTCTATCAGAAAAGGTTCGCAGGTAGGAATTACCGATGAAAACGACGGAGTTCCCTATGGCGGATTCTACACCCAGGATCAGATCCGCGATGTAGTAGCTTATGCAGCCAGCAAATACATCACAGTGATCCCTGAAATTGAAATGCCCGGCCACTCGGTTGCAGCTTTAACTGCTTACCCCCAGCTTTCATGCACGGGCGGGCCTTTCGATGTCCGCACACAGTGGGGGATCTCTGATGACATCTATTGCGCAGGCAATGAAGAAGTTTTCAAATTTCTTGAGGATGTTCTCACCGAAGTCATGGACCTTTTCCCTTCAAAATACATTCATATAGGCGGTGATGAAGCACCTAAAGTCCGTTGGGAGAAATGCCCCAAATGCCAGGCAAGGATGAAAGAAGAAGGGTTGAAAAATGAAATGGAACTGCAAAGCTATTTTATAAAAAGGATAGAACGATTCCTTACTTCGAAAGGCCGCAGAATCATCGGGTGGGATGAAATTCTTGAAGGCGGCATTGCCCCGGAGGCCACTGTAATGTCATGGCGCGGAGTTCAGGGAGGCATTGATGCTGCAAAGCAAAACCATGATGTCATCATGACTCCTGTTGATTATTGCTACCTCGACTACTACCAGGCTGATCCTGCCACCGAACCGCTCTCAATCGGCGGCTTCCTCACCCTCAAAACCGTATATTCGTATGAGCCGACACCGCCTGTTCTGACCGATGAACAAGCAAAACATATTCTTGGAACCCAGGGGAACCTTTGGACCGAATATATTGCAACTCCCGAGCACCTGCTATACATGGCATACCCGCGTGGCATTGCCCTGGCCGAAGTCAACTGGTCACAAAAAGCCGACCGTAACTGGGACGATTTTTCAAGGCGTATGCTTGATCAGTACCAGCGACTTGACAACATGGGGATCAAATACTCCAAAGGATCGTTCAGGACCGATATTACAACCATCCGCGATTCAATAAACAGCCGCAACCTTGTGAAGATCAGCAGCGAAGCCTCCGGATACGAAATCCATTACACTACCGACGGAAGTGCCCCTAATGCATCATCGACCCTTTATAATTCGCCCTTCCCTGCCGGTAAAAGCATGACTATAAAGTCGGTTCTCGTTAAAGACGGTATTGTATGGGGCGAGCCGAGTTCGTGCGAAGTCATTGATCATAAAGCTGCCGGCAAACCTGTATCCATACTGAAGCCATACAGTTTCAAGTACCCGGGAACCGGTAACAACTCGCTAACTGACGGACTCAAAGGAAACAAATCTTTCAAAAACGGGTGGCAGGGGTATGAAGGCACCGATATGGAAATCGTTATCGATTTGCAGAAACCGGAAACAATCAACTCTATATCCACTACTTTCGTTCAGGACCCATCGTCATGGGTAATGTATCCTGTTGAAGTAAAATATTTTACAAGTACCGATGGTAAAAACTGGGACCTTGCCGATACTTTCACGACCCCTCCGGTGCAATCAAAAGGCAAAGCCGACCGCGATTTCAGCACGCAACTCAAAAGCGTTACAGCCCGCTATATCAAAGTATCTGCCACGAATACCGGAAAACTTCCCGAATGGCATGAATACAAAGGGCAACCCTGCTGGATGTTTGCTGATGAAGTTATAGTAAACTGATAGCTATCTGGCTGAAATACCCAAATTTGAAGTTCAGAGAAATTTTGATCAAACCTATCCGTATCTTCGGGTAGGTTTTTCATTTGTTTTAGAATCAGTCGCATCTTCAAATATGACATTATGAGAAAATTAACAGTCATTCTCATCCTGCTTTCGAGCATGCATTTGTTCAGTCAGAGCAACCAAAGTCCTGTTCAGCATGTTATCCTCATTGGAATAGATGGCGTTTCAGCCGAAGCCTTTCAATATGCATCCACGCCTTTTATGGACGAATTGGTGGCCAAAGGGGCTGTTTCGCTGAAAACGCGTGGTGTTATGCCGACTGTGAGCGCACCTAACTGGGCGACAATACTTTCAGGTGCAGGGCCTGAACAACACGGTGTGACCTCCAATGACTGGACCATGAGCAAACATGGATTTCAACCCACCGTATGCGACTATGAAGGTTATTTCACGTCCATTTTCACCCTTATCAGACAACAAAGGCCATTGGCCAATACAGCCATGATCTTTGACTGGGACTGGCTCGGCACCTGTATCAACAAAAAGTTTGTCGATACCATGATATACATTACAGGCACGCAACAGGTTACCGATGCTGCAGCCGACTATATCGTGCGAAACAAACCTTACTTCACCTTCGTTTATTATGGCCACCCTGATGAAACCGGCCATACCAAAGGATTTAATACAGCGGATTACTACCAGGCTATCAGCGAAGTTGACGGAGAGATCAGGAGACTCATCGACTCGGTGAAGCATGCCGGAATTTTTGATAATGCAGCATTTATTATCACCTCCGATCATGGCGGCAGAGGTTTCGGCCATGGTGGTGAAAGTATGATTGAGATTACTGTACCCTGGATAATTTTTGGACCCGGCATCCGGAAAAACGTTGTATTGCAGGACCCTAACAATCTTGAAAATACCGCGCCGACAATAGCCGACATCCTGGGAATGAAGTTGCCGGTTGAATGGACGGGTAAACCTGTGAATGAAGCTTATCTGAAAGCAAAAGAATTTGCCAAACGCCAGTTTACCAGCTATGTGCCTAAGCCCCAATGTACAGTGAAGGATGGCATTTATCTTTCGCCTCAGCCTGCCATGCTCTTCTCCAAAATGAATGATGCCGATATCCGATATACTCTTGATGGCACAATCCCTGATCTGAAATCCAGGAAATACTCTGAACAGATATTGCTTGCTACGCCAATCCGTCTTACGGCTGTGGCCTATAAAGGCAATGTGAGAAGTGAGCCGGTTGTAGTTAATGTGAACATAATCAAAGGCATAAACAATGTTGAACTGCTGTGTGAGCCCTCGGCAAAGTACCCGGGCAAAGGAGCAATAAGCCTGGTGGATGGCAACAAAGGCACAGCAGAATACACTGATGACGCCTGGTTGGGATATGAAGGTACAGATTTTGAAGCAGTTGTGGATTTCGGAAAGAAGCGGGATCTCACACAACTGGGCCTGGAAGTGTTGCAACAGCCGGCAGACTGGATATTTTTGCCTTCTTTGGTCGAATTTTACACTTCGGACAACGGTATTGAATGGCAGCCTGTTTGCGACATAGACCCGGCAAACATTGATGACATCAGGCAGGATGGCCCTGTCCTGCTTAGCCGGAAAATCAGTTTTACCACAGCCCGCTACCTGCAGGTTAAAGCGAAAAATACCGGTATTTGCCCCGAAGGGCACCCCGGTGCAGGGCAGAAAGCGTGGCTGTTTGTGAGTGAAATCATCGCCGAATAAACAGGGTGAATCGACTTAACGCTAACTTTGCATAAAAAAATAATGTCCTTAACAATTGTTACCGGAGCTGCGGGGTTTATAGGAAGCTGCCTTGTTGGAAAACTTAACTCACTGGGGGTAAGCGAAATAATTGCTATTGATGATTTCAGCAATCCTGAAAAGAACAAAAACCTCGAAAACAAGACAATTGCAGGTAAGGTGCATCGCGATGATTTCTTTACCTGGCTCGGATCGCACGCTTCCGAAGTTAATACCATTTATCACCTCGGGGCACGCACTGATACGACGGAATTTCACTGGGAAATCCTGGAGAAGCTGAATCTTAACTATACTAAGGAAATGTGGATGGCCTGCTCAAAGTACGGTATTCCGCTACTTTACGCCTCATCAGCAGCTACCTACGGACTTGGTGAACATGGCTACCGCGATGGCCATGATGTGGTGGAGATGCTCAAACCGCTCAATCCTTATGGGGTTTCGAAAAATGAGTTTGATAAGTGGGCGCTCAAACAGCCAGCTTCACCACGTTTCTGGGCAGGAGTTAAATTTTTTAACGTCTATGGCCCCAACGAATACCATAAAGGACGCATGGCTTCGGTGATACTTCACTCATTCAGGCAAATAAGCGAAACCGGTAAGGTTAGGCTCTTCCGTTCGCACAATCCAGGTTTTCAGGACGGTATGCAACTGCGTGATTTCATCTACGTCAAGGATGTTGTTGATATGCTTGTCACCATGATGGACAAAAAACCGGAACCGGGGCTATACAACCTTGGCACCGGCAAGGCTCGTGCTTTCCATCACCTGGCAAAGGCTGTCTTCAGCGCCATGGGCAAGGAGGAGAACATAGAATTTATTGATACTCCGGCTGATATACGCGACAAGTACCAGTACTTTACTGAAGCCGATATGGGCAAAATGGGGAGAAACCTGGCAATGAACCTGAATTTTCACTCGCTTGAAGACGGAGTCAAAGAGTATGTTAAGGAGTACCTTGCGAAAGGAAATTATTTCTGAGCGGGGCAGTCAGGGTATGAAAGCCTGTTATTGATCCTCCTGATTTTTCCGGCATTATTCCAAACCGCTGGTAATTTGCATTAGTCCGGCGCTTACTCTCCCAAATCGTTGCGCAATTCCAGCAGGAATCTTTTGATATGCCGCAGCGTTTCCACAACCTCGGCATTGCTCACTTTGCCAACTGGTTCTTCTTCTTTCAGTTTGGCCTTAGCACCTTCAATCGTGTATCCTTTTTCCTTGACCAGGTAAAATATCTTGTGAAAATTGTCGACATCCTGCTGAGTAAACTGGCGGTTGCCTTTCTTGTTGCGGTGGGGTTTGATTATATCGAATTCCTTTTCGTAATACCTGATGAGCGATACATTTACACCGAAGATATCCGCCACCTCACCCATGCGGTAGTATAATCGTCCGACTTTCTCTTTGCGCAAGGCCATGGGGAGGGGTTATTGGTTAATGGTTTGTGAGTGATTCAGTGGTCATTCAGTGGTCATTCAGTGGCCATTCAGTTGTTGTTCAGTTGTTGTTCAGTTGTTGTTCAGGGTTTTGGGGAGTGGGATCTGGGAGTGAGTCAGTGGTCATTCAGTTGTCATTCAGTTGTCATTCAGTTGTTGTTCCGGGTTTGGGGGAGTAGGTTTCGGGTGATTCAGTGGTCATTCAGTTGTCATTCAGTTGTTGTTCAGGGTTTGGGGGAGTGGGCTTCGGAAAGGTTCAGTGGTCATTCAGTGGCCATTCAATGGTGGTTAAAAAGTGCGATGTGGTAATTGTTCTTTGCCATTAAATATCAGCATCAGCCATTAACCATTAACAATTAACTATTTCCCATTAACTATTAACTATTTCCCATTAACTATTAACAATTAACCACTATCCGCTGACTTCAAACTCCCTAGTCCATAGTCTGCGAAGGTTTCGACGAGAGCTCGATCATATCGGCGTACTCCTTGGTTGTGATGTCATTAAAGAAGTAGTAGATGGGGTTTACTGGTTTTCCTCTGAGGCGAACTTCATAATGCAAATGCGGCGCGGTTGATTTCCCTGTATTTCCAACAAATCCGATTACTTCACCTCGTTTTACTTTTTGCCCAACCCTGGCCTTAATCCTGGACAAGTGTGCATAAAAGGTTTCATATCCATAACCATGGCTAATCTTGATAGAGTTGCCGTAACCACCCTTGTTATATTCTGACTCGGTCACCACGCCATCACCGGTTGCATAGATTGGGGTACCTATTGAGGCCGTGAAATCAATGCCTTCATGCATTTTGGTCACCTTGTAGAAAGGATCGGTGCGATAGCCGAAGAACGACCCGATACGTCGCAAATCGCTAATATCAACGGGCTGAACAGCAGGTATCGATGCAATCATTTTCTCTTTTGATTTGGCCAGTTTGAACACTTCATCAAATGACTTCGACTGAACATATACCTGGCTGGTGATCTGATCCAGCTTTTTAGTTGTATTGATGAGAATGTCAGAATTGTTATACCCTTCAAGCCTGGCATACCTGTTGGTCCCGCCATACCCGGCTTTGCGCACTGAAGCAGGGATTGGTTCCGTCTCGAAGATCACCCTGTAAATGTTATCGTCCCGGTCCTGAAGGTCGTTCAAAACTAGCTGAACCTGGTCGAGATGGTCATTCAAAATTTTATATTGCAGCTTATACTGCTCTAATTCGCGCTGCATGGCCTTTTCACGCGGTGAAGCAAAAACATTGTACAGTACGACGAGGCCTACTGCTCCGAATACCAGGCCAAATGCCAGGGAACTCAGTAACCGCTTCAGCCGGTCTTTCATAGTTACCCTGACTTCCTCTATTTTAAGTGACTTTGTGTTAAACTGGTATCTTATTTTGGCCATTTTTAAGTTCTTTTAAGCTCTGCCCATTCCTCAACTAAATGAAACATATGGAATTCAAGCCTTTGAAGGCAAAATTAATTATTTACCGTAAATTTGCATCCCTTTTTCTGCTAACATTTGTTAAAGCAGTATTCAAAGCACCTGCGATACAACAATTTAGGAATCAGATAAACGGTACGCATTTAAAGCACCTATATTTATTAGAAACAAGTTAAAAATCAATGACTTCAGCAGACATTCGTCAGACTTTCCTCGACTTCTTTGCATCAAAACAGCATACCATTGTCCCGTCGGCACCCATGGTTATTAAAAATGATCCTACGCTGATGTTTACCAATGCGGGGATGAACCAGTTCAAGGACATCTTTCTTGGAACCGCTCCATTGAAGTATCCGCGTATTGCCGATACCCAAAAATGCCTCCGCGTTTCGGGCAAGCACAACGATCTTGAGGAAGTCGGCCACGATACTTACCATCATACAATGTTTGAGATGCTTGGAAACTGGTCATTCGGTGACTATTTCAAGAAGGAAGCCATTGCATGGGCATGGGAACTGTTGACCGTTGTATATAAAATCGATCCGTCGCGCCTCTATGTGACGGTATTCGGTGGCGATAAAAATGATAATCTTCCCGTTGACCAGGAAGCTTTTGACATCTGGAAGCAATGGATAGCCGAAGACCGCATACTGCATGGTTCGAAAAAAGACAATTTCTGGGAAATGGGAGATACCGGTCCCTGCGGCCCTTGCTCCGAAATACATGTCGACATCCGCAATGACGATGAACGCGAAAAAGTTCCCGGACATACGCTTATTAACAAAGACCACCCGCTTGTTATCGAGATATGGAACAACGTTTTCATTCAGTTTAACAGGATGGCAAACGGATCCCTTGTTCCGTTGCCTGCAAAGCATGTCGACACCGGGATGGGTTTTGAACGCCTCTGCATGGTGCTTCAGGGTAAACAAAGCAACTACGACACTGATATCTTTACACCAATCATTGGCGAAATATCGAAGCTTTCGGGTATTCCTTACGGAGCTTCACCCAAAAGCGATATTGCCATGCGCGTGATCGCCGATCACCTGAGGGCAGTAGCATTTGCCATCGCTGATGGTCAGCTGCCTTCAAATGTTAAAGCCGGTTACGTGATAAGGAGGATACTCCGCCGGGCCGTAAGATATGCATACTCATTCCTCAATGTGCGGGACCCGTTCATATTCAAGCTTTTACCGGTACTTGAAAAACAGATGGGCAGCCAGTTCCCCGAACTTGTGAAACAGTCGGAACTGATACACCGTGTGATGCATGAGGAGGAGAATTCTTTCCTTAGAACACTCTCTGTTGGCATTCAGAAGTTCCAGCAGTACACTCAAACACAGGAAACTTCAAAAACCATTGCCGGCGAGTTTGCCTTCGAACTATATGACACCTATGGCTTCCCGATTGACCTTACACAGCTAATGAGCCGTGAACTTGGCTGGGCCGTTGATATGGAAGGGTTCCAGGTTCGCCTGGAAGAACAGAAAAACCGGTCGCGCAAAGATGCGGCTGTTGAAGCCGATGACTGGATTGAACTNGATTCCTGCTTCGGCAGTGAGTTTGTTGGTTACGACACTACCGAAACCGATGTAAGGATCACTTCTTATCGCAAGATGATTGCAAAAGGCAGGGAAGTTTACCAGCTTGTTTTCGACAGGACGCCCTTTTATGCTGAAAGCGGCGGACAGGTCGGTGATACCGGATATATTGAATCAGCCGGCGAACGGATCATGATCAATGATACCCGGAAGGAGCACGGGCTATCTGTTCATCTGACCGACAAACTACCTTCCGATCCTGCAGCCGGATTCAGGGCTGTGGTTGATACGCATAAAAGGACACTCACTGCCAACAACCATTCGGCTACACACCTGCTTCACCATGCTTTGCGCGAAATACTGGGCAGCCATGTTGAACAAAAAGGGTCATTTGTCGGACCGGAATACCTCAGGTTCGACTTTTCTCATTTCCAGAAACTTACCGATGAGGAAACAGCCAGGGTTGAAAAAATGGTGAACCGGAAAATCCGCCTCAACAGTGTGCTGGATGAACATCGTTCGGTACCGATGGAAAAGGCAAAAGAGATGGGCGCACTGGCATTTTTCGGTGAAAAGTACGGCGACTCGGTCCGCGTGGTCCGTTTTGGTGAATCCGTTGAACTTTGTGGCGGCACCCATGTGAAGGCAACCGGGCAGATCGGTTTGTTCAAGATTGTAAGCGAGAGCGCTATTGCTGCCGGTGTGCGGCGCATTGAAGCTATTACAGCCGATAAGGCAGAGGAATACTTCAACGAACAACTTGCCATTGTTGAGCAACTCAAAGCCCTGGTAAGGAATCCCAACGATCCGCTGCGTGCTGTTCAGCAACTCATCGACCAACAGGCTGAACTCAAAAAGCAGCTTGAGTCGCTGAATGCTGAAAAATCAGGTAAACTGAAAGACGAGCTTGCTTCGAAAGCCGAGCCTGTGAACGGCTTGAATTTTATTGCTTCCAGCGTCGACCTTGATGCACAGGCCACCAAAGATCTGGCGTTTGCATTGAAAGCCAAGCTGGAAAACCTTTTCCTTGTTCTTGGAAACGAATCGGATGGTAAAGCCGGGCTTACGGTGATGATCTCTGACAACCTGGTGGCTGAAAGGCAACTGAATGCAGGTCAAATCGTTCGTGAACTGGCAAAAAACATCCTGGGCGGCGGAGGTGGCCAGCCAAACTATGCCACTGCAGGTGGAAAAAATCCAGCAGGTTTGCCAGCAGCCTTCGAGCAGGCAAAAAAACTGATCAGCTGATCGATCTCACTAATCAGAGAGCATGACTCATCGAGTCGTGCACCCTTCCGCCTTCACAACGAACGGTGCGTGAAGGGAACTTCTCAATCATGTTATAGTTGTGTGTTGCCATAAATACGGCGCGTCCCGTTTTGCGGATGTCGAAAAGCAGTTGCATGATCCCTTCTGATGTTTCTGGATCGAGGTTGCCGGTGGGTTCATCAGCAAGGATCAGTTCCGGGTCATTGATTAGGGCGCGGGCAATGGAAACACGCTGCTGCTCCCCTCNCGACAACTGGTGCGGCATCTTAAAACCTTTGGTGATAAGCCCCACTTTATCAAGCACTTCATTCATGCGATGGCGCATGGCATCCTGGTCTTTCCAACCGGTTGCCTTCATCACAAAGATCAAATTGTCGTTTACGCTCCTGTCGTTCAGCAGTTGGAAATCCTGGAATACAATGCCGATCTTCCGGCGCAGGTAAGGGATATCCTTCCGCTTCAATGTTTTCAGGTCATAACCGGCAACTTCTCCCTCGCCTTCCCTGAGCGGCAACTCGGCATACAATGTCTTTAAAAGGCTGCTCTTGCCGGTACCTGTTTTGCCGATAAGGTATACAAACTCTCCATGCTTTATCGAAAGCGAAACATCTGAAAGTATGAGGATCTCCTTCTGGTATATAAAAGCGTCGCTGAGTGAAATGATCGATTCGGTGTTCATAATCTGGATATCTTATGCCAAAAGTAGGCATTTTAATACAATGCATGCTCAACCGGTAAATTTCCGGCTGACACAGAAATTATAAACAATCCGTTATTTGACCAGTCCGGCAAAACCCATAAAAGCCAGCGAGAGCAGTCCGGCAGTGATCAGCGATAATGGGAAGCCTTTCATTCCTTTCGGGTAACCGTTCAGTTCAAGCTGCTCACGAATACCGGCCATAAGGATGAGTGCCAGTGTGAAGCCGGCAGCAATTGAAGCGGCATAAACAACACTCGATATGAGGTTATAATTTTTCTGCACGGCAAGTATTGCGATACCAAGTACAGCGCAGTTGGTTGTGATAAGGGGAAGGTAAATGCCAAGTGCCTGGTAAAGGGAAGGTGCTGACTTTTTGAGGATGATCTCAACAACCTGAACAAGGAATGCGATGATAAAGATAAAAGTGATCGTCTGCATGAACTCGATATGCAGCGGCACCAGGATAAAGTTCTGTATCAGATAGGTAACCAGGTTCGCCAGTGTCATTACGAAAATAACAGCAGCACCCATACCTACTGAGGTTCCTACTTTATTTGAGACTCCCAGGAAAGGGCATATCCCGAGAAATTGCGCCAGCACAACATTATTAACGATGAGTGCCAGTATGACTATTTTAATGAGTTCCATAACCTGATTTCTTACTTTAGTTTTCCGTCATTCAAACACTTCTGTTAATTAAATTGAGTATTTCCTCTTGATGCTGTTCATGATAGCGATGAGGTAACCATAGGTAATAAAAGCGCCGGGAGGCAGAATGAAGATGAGAATTGTACGGGCTTCCTGTGAAACCAGCCTGATGTCGAAAACCGAACCGTTACCAAGGATTTCACGAATAGAACCCATAAGAGTGATGGCGAGTGTGAAGCCGATTCCCATTCCCAGTCCATCAAGCAGCGCGGGAAATACATTGTTTTTTTGTGCAAAAGCTTCTGCACGGCCAAGGATGATGCAGTTAACAACAATGAGCGGTATGAATATACCCAGTGTCTTGTATAAGTCGGGGGTAAAGGCTTTCATCACCAGGTCGACTATGGTGACAAATGTGGCAATCACCACGATGAAAGCGGCAATGCGCACTTTATCGGGAATCAGATTTTTAAGAGCTGCGATTATCACGTTGGAACAGACTAACACAAAGGTGGTAGCGGCTCCCATCCCTATTCCGTTGATGGCTGCAGTGGTCACAGCCAGTGTGGGGCAAGTGCCAAGCACCAGCACGAAAGTCGGGTTTTCTTTCAGCAGTCCGTTGGTAAAGTTTTTGAATACGCTCATTTTGTGCCTCCTTTCGTTGTATCGGCCGGAGCGGCAGCGTTTTGCAGGGTGTTCATATATAGGTTGTAAGCTTTTTGAATTCCGTCGCAATAAGCGCGGGAACTGATGGTGGCAGCAGTGATGGCATCCACAGTACCCCCGTCTTTTTTCACTTTCAGCAGTTTATCTTTCAGTGTCCCAATATTCAGGCCATTGAACTGGTCAGCAAATTTCGGCTCTCTCATCTTTGAACCGAGGCCGGGTGTTTCTTTATGTTCCAGCACAACAATTTTATTGATTGACCCGTCGGGTTTAAAACCGACCATCAGTTCGAAATGGCCGCTGAATCCCTTATCGGTGAAAGTCTTCACAGCACATCCAACAGGCTGTCCATCTTTGGCGGCATTATAAAACTTCAGGCCATCAATCTCTTTTGCATCGGCTGTGGGATCATTGTTAAACTCCGGCAATACATCTTTCACTGCCTGCATTTCCTTTTCTTTGTTTGCCTTCTCTATCGGACCTTTGGTGACACCATACACGAAGCCAAGCGCCCCGGCCATCACTGCCGATATCAGCAGCAGGCATAGTATCATGTTTTTCAGTGATGATTCAAGTTTTTTCGACATGGTATATAAGTCTCTTTGAACTTTCAGTTTTAATATCTGATTTCAGGAGGCGTTAGCCAGAATTGCATGATTGTATGATTCGAGCAATTTGCTGATGCCTTCAATATCGTCGGACAAAAGGTTGTCGCCGCCATAGTTAAGTTCCCGGGCACGCTGAAGGCAAAAGCGGCATTCTTCGAGTGATTTCTGCGCAGTATGCAAAAGTTTCAGTTTATGATGCCTGCTTCTCTTTTGAACGCCTTCGGCAATGCTGGCCTGAAATGAAATAGCCGCCATCCTCAATTGCAAGGCAAGGCCCGGCATCTCACTCTTGGGGAAACCCTCAGTAAATGAGTATATCTGGTAGACAAACTGATGCGCTTTCCGCCAAACAAACAGGTCTTTTAATCCTTTAGCAGCCATCCCGCTCATGTTTATTGTTTCTATGTTCTGGTAATCCATTTCCAACACTCCATTCCTCCCTTCTCCTTTCTCCCTTCTCCCTTCTCCCTTCTCCCTTCTCCCTTCTCCCTTCTCCTTTCTCCTTTCTCCTTTCTCCTTTCTCCGTCCTCCGTCCTCCTTTCTCCGTCCTCCTTTCTCCTTTCTCCTTTCTCCTTTCTCCTTTCTCCGTCCTCCTCTCTCCGCCCTCCCTACTCCTTCACCTCCCAAACCTCTTCGGCTTTACGTATTTGTTAATAAGCGGAGTCACTGCATTCATGATCAGAATAGCGAATGAAACGCCTTCGGGGTACGAACCCCACACACGTATAAGCACCGTCAGCAGGCCGCATCCTGTCCCGAAAATGAGCATTCCTTTGGTAGTCATGGGTGATGTGACCATATCAGTTGCCATAAAAACGGCACCGAGAATCAAACCTCCCGCCAGCAGGTGAAACACGGGGTCGATATATCTTTCGGNGTTTATCAGCCAAAGCACGCCGGTAAAAAGAAACACAGTAAGCAGGTATGAAACCGGAATATGCCAGGTGATGATCTTACGGAAAAGCATATAGACACCACCGATAAGCAGAGCTATGGCAGAAACCTCTCCCAGCGACCCGCCGATATTGCCCAGCATCAGGTTTGCATAGCCGGGAAGTTTTGAAGCCAATTGCGAAACAGCTTCTCCATTCTTGATCCCTTCGGCCAGGGTTCCAAGGGCAGTAGGTCCTGTGAGTCCATCAACCAGTACAAAGCGGTTCTGTACCGGTAATGGCCAGGAAGTCATATCGACCGGGAACGAGATAAGCATAAAAACACGTCCTGCCAGTGCCGGATTAAATGGATTTTTACCCAGGCCACCGAACGACATCTTGACAACTGCAATAGCAAAAAGGCTGCCAATCACAAGTTCCCACCACGGCAGGTTGCTGGGCACGTTGAATGCCAGCAGGATTCCCGTTATTATAGCAGATCCGTCGCTGATTGTGGGTTCTTCTTTCAGAATAAATTTTGCAACCAGGTATTCAACGGCGACACAGGTGAATACTGCCACTGCAATAGAAAGCAGGGCACCCAGTCCGAAATACCAGAAGGAAACCAGCATGGCCGGCACCAGCGCCAGCACCACGCCCCACATGATTTTTTTTACACTCTGGTCACCATGAATATGCGGCGACCCTGATATGGTGAGTAATTGCATAGCTCTACTTGGTTCTTGAACGGATGATCTGACCTACTTTATTTTTCCCCAGCCTGAGGTAGTCGAGCAACGGGCGACCGGATGGACAGGTGTACTGGCAGCTGCCGCATTCCATGCAGTCCATTACACGGTCGTACTCAGCTTCCTCCCATAGTGATGCACTCACCTCACGTTCTATAAGGTATGGCTCCAAACCCATCGGGCAGGCTGAAACGCATTTGGCACAACGAATGCAGTGCTGCACCTGCATTCTCTTAGACTCGTCGTCAGGGAAAAGCAATATGCCGGAGGTGCCTTTCATAACGGGAATATCAGCCGAATTAAGTGCTTTGCCCATCATGGGTCCTCCACTGATAATTTTNNTTCCTGTATCTTTGGGAAGGCCGCCGGCTTTTTCAATAAGTTCCGAGACTGGTGTACCAATGCGTACCATGAAATTCGAAGGAGAAGCAAGTTTTTTGCCGGTAACGGTAACTACTCTTTCGAAAAGAGGTTTGTTTTTCTGAACGGCTTCGTAAACAGCAAATGCTGTCCCTACGTTGTTGACTACACATCCCACTTCGATCGGCAGTTTCTGCGACGGCACTTCACGTCCGGTAACGGCTTTGATAAGCTGTTTTTCGGCTCCCTGCGGGTATTTGACCTTAAGGGCTAACACCTCCACTCCTGTGTGCGCTTTTGCCAGTTCCTGCATGTGACTGATGGCATCCGGTTTGTTGCTCTCAATTCCAATGACGGCTCTCGACACACTCAGTGCTTTCATCAGTATGGTGACACCAACAATTATCTCCTCCCCTTTTTCAAGCATTAGCCTGTGGTCGGCTGTAAGATATGGCTCACACTCCACACCATTGATAATGAGGACCTCAGCTTTTTTCCCGTCAGGAACCATAAGTTTTACATGGGAAGGAAATGTTGCTCCGCCCAGGCCAACTATACCCATTTCGTTGATCTTGCTGATGATCTCCTTTTGCGAAAGGGCACACTCGCGTGCAATGTCCGTGCTGCGGTCGATGGTTTCGAGCCATTCGTCGCCGGTGCTGTCAATGAACACGGCTTTGCGGCGATACCCGCTAGGGTCGGTGATATCGTCAATCTTAACGACTTTTCCTGATACGCTTGAGTGGACATTGGCCGATATAAACGATTCGCCTTTGGCTATTAGCTGGCCGACTTTAACATCGTTACCCTTATCCACAATGGGTTTTGCAGGAGCTCCGAGGCTTTGTCCGAGCGGGATGTACACTTTTTGCGGTGGTGGCAGCACCTCGACTGCCATGGCAGCCGACAGCTTGTTTTCATGTGGGTGAACACCGCCTTTTTTAAATGTTTTAAGCATAATGAATGCCTGTGATATTAATCCTTAAAGTAAGTACGAGCTGATTCAGCCTGACATCACACAGTAACTTCCTCCTGCATGTTGGCAGGTTGTTTCGGTGCCCTTGGCTTGAAATTGATTTCATGGATAGCATCCGTGGGGCACTCTTCCACGCATTTGCGGCAGAGCGTACACTTCTCAAAATTGATGTATGCCAGGTTGTTTTCCATGGTAATGGCTTCGAAATTGCACACTTTCACGCATTTACCGCAGCCTATACATGCCACTTCACAATTTTTGCGTGCCACGGCACCTTTCTCCGTATTTACGCAACACACGAAAATGCGCTTGCTTTTGGGGCCTTTCTTTCTGAGTTCGATGATATGGCGCGGACAGGCTTTGACACATGCTCCGCAGGAAGTGCATTTGTCTTCTATGATAACCGGCAGCCCGGTTTCTGTGTCAATATACATGGCATCGAAAGTACAGGAGGCTACGCAGTCGCCCAACCCAAGACAGCCGTTCGGACAGCCGCTCTCACCATTGTAAAGCACATTGGCAAACTGGCAGTTCAAAGCGCCGTCATACTCTACTTTTTTGGGTGCGTGGGCCAGCGAGCCGTTGCATCTCAGTACCGCAACCATCGGGTCTTTTTCCTCGGCTACCAATCCCATAATGGCAGCAACCATGTTCATCACATTTCTTCCTCCTACCGGACAATTCAGGTTTTCGAGAGTCCCTGCCTTCACTATGTTTTCAGCAAAATTGCGACAGCCGGCAAACCCGCAACCACCGCAATTGGCGCCCGGCAATGCATCAGCCACCTCATCGATGCGGGGGTCCTCAATAACCTTAAATTTTTGAGCTACTACGTAAAGAATTGCGGCTGAAGCTATTCCGATTATACCCAACGTAGCCACCGCAAACAAAACGGCCTGATTCACTTAAGCCTCCTTTGTTTAATTTTTTATTCATTATGGCCGGAAACAGTCAAACCCGGTCCCAGCCCGCTTAGTTTCAGGCAAATGTAAATACTATTCTCAGATTGGTAAAAGATATTAAAGCCTTTTTCACTTTGTCTATACCGTTGATTTATTGTGAATTAAGCTTACAAATGTTAATCAATTAACATTAAAATTCCTGCATATATCAATAGCAATAGGGCTTTTAATACAATTCTTAGAATTGATTTAAATTGGGAATCATAGCTTACATAGTGCGCCTTTCTTTGCGCGAATCATTGAATAGACGTTGAAATTTCGGTCACACCATTTAATAATATCTAATTTTGCACGCTTTTTTTCAACGGGTCGTACAGTTAAGTTTTTCATGGACGGGAATGCTCAGCCGGACGACATTATTTCAAATCCAGCAATTATGCCAGGAACATTAAGAAAATCGCATTCTCTGCTTACACTCACCGGCCTGATCATTACCCTGGGGATTGTTTACGGTGATATAGGAACTTCGCCGCTTTATGTGATGAAAGCTATTCTTGCCGGCTCTTCAGGGCATATCTCGGTTGAAACGATCCTTGGAGCTATCTCCTGTATTATCTGGACGCTCACCTTACAGACCACATTAAAATATGTAATCATCACGCTCAGAGCCGATAACAAGGGTGAAGGNGGAATTCTGGCATTGTATGCCCTGGTTCGCAAGAAACGTAAATGGCTTTATGCACTTGCTATAACCGGGAGCAGCGCACTGCTGGCTGATGGCATTATCACGCCTTCAATCACCATTGTTTCGGCTGTTGAAGGCCTCCAGTTACGGCATCCCGGATTACAGGTTATACCGATTGCCCTTGCAATCGTAGCAGTACTGTTCATTGTTCAGCAATTTGGTACAACCACCATCGGTAAATCTTTCGGCCCGGTAATGGTCGTCTGGTTCAGCATGATAGCTACCCTGGGCTTTATACAAGTCGTGCAGATGCCCGTTGTGCTCAAAGCTTTCAACCCATGGTATGCCATTCAGTTACTTGCCCACCATCCTCATGGATTCCTTCTGCTTGGTGCCATTTTCCTGTGTACTACCGGTGCCGAAGCCTTGTATTCCGACCTCGGTCATTGCGGCATCGTCAACATAAGGGTTAGCTGGATATTTGTAAAAACCACGCTGATCATTAACTACCTCGGACAAGGTGCCTGGATTCTGATGCAACCTGCAGGCACCGCTCAATGGCCAAATCCTTTCTTTGCCATAATGCCCGGCTGGTTTCTGCCGGTTGGTGTAATTATTGCCACACTGGCTGCCATCATTGCCAGCCAGGCGCTCATCAGCGGGTCGTATACCATCATCAGTGAAGCCATCCAGCTTAATTTCTGGCCGAAAGTGCGCATAACCTACCCTACTACCCGCAAAGGCCAGATGTATATTTCCTCCATCAACTGGCTGCTGTTCGTGGCCGTGGTCGCCGTTATTCTCATTTTCAGGAACTCCTCCGATATGGAAGCAGCATACGGCCTTGCCATCACCATTACCATGCTGATGACAACTATTCTCATGTCGTATTACCTGCTGAAAATAAAACGCCGGACGTTGTTTATTGCAGGGTTCCTTATCGTTTATCTCTCTATTGAAGGTTCGTTCCTGCTGGCCAACCTTGCCAAGTTTATCCATGGCGGCTGGTTCACCTTGTTACTGGCAGGTGTTATGGCATTAATAATGTACACCTGGTATCGCGGACGAACTATAAAGAACCGTTTTACACGCTTTGTGAAGATCGCAGATTATGCCGAAACCCTCGAAGCGCTGAGCCGCGACGAGACAGTTCCTAAATATGCCACCAACCTGGTGTACATCACTCATGCCGACTATGCCACCGATATAGAATCCAAAATACTATACTCTATCTTCAATAAAAAGCCGAAGCGAGCGGATACGTACTGGCTTATACATGTTCATATTACCGACGAGCCGCATACGCTTGAATATTGTGTTGACCCGATCATTCCCGGAGTGCTGATGAGGGTTGAGTTCAGGCTGGGTTTCAAAGTACAGCCCAGGATCAACCTGTTTTTTAAGCATGTGCTTAAAGAGCTGGAGGAAAACCATGAAATCAGCCTTGCTTCAGGTTATCCTTCGCTTCGCGACCATGGCGTACCGGCAGACTTTCATTACATAATTATCCGCCGCATCCAGAACTACGATTTCGACTTCCCGCCATTCGAACAGTTTATCATGGATTTATACACTTTCCTCACAAAGCTATCAACAAGCGATATCCGTGCATATGGACTCGATACCAGCAATGTAATGGAAGAGAAAGTTCCTTTTGTACTTGAATCAGGAAAGAAACATGATTTGCACAGGATCAGGAAAAAGGGGAGTTAGGGTAATGGTTTGATAGCCTGCCTGCCGTGCTAATGCCTGCGGGGGGGGGGGCTGGTTTGAAAGTTTGATGCCCCGGTAGCAAGCCGGACTGCCCCGCGGATATTATAACGAAGAGGAATTGCAAACAGACGAAGGCGGCATCAATACATTCTACTCCGGTTCAGCCTGACTGTTACGCTGAATTTCAACGGCTTGTATACGCATGAAAACCTACACAGCTTTCCGGTTGTTTACCAGAAATACCTTTTCGGCACAATATTGAAAAAGGTGGTAGCCTGCCGCTCCCTGGCTTACCAGGTCGAACAGTACATCTGGCTTTGTGATGAATGTACTCCCGATGATGTCAATGTTTTTGGAGAACAGCACCTCTGCAATAAGGTTGCTCGAAGGGCCGATGACTGCTATCTGCGCCTCCTTTGGGCACGCCTGCAATAGTTCATCAAAGGTGTTGTTCACCATGGTGAGCCCGGTAATGATCACAATTCCGGCATCGCTCAATACCTGCGGGAACTCATGTGCCGGGCAGTAATATTTCATATGCTCCGGAAGCATGGCATCGGGGTTGAGTTCCAGAACCCGGAGCGGCCTCCCCGCGGCAGCAATTTTACTGATGTAAGTATGAAATGCGCCGACCATTACCACCTTATGCTCATGGCCGGGCCGCAGCAGATCGGTAAGTTCTGCATTACGGATAACACGCATGTCATTCCCCTGGTTGAGGCTGCCCGAGATGGCATTAAGCACTGCAACTTTCAGGGTATTAATGAGCGATGATGATTTTCCGGCATTGAAGAGCTGTCCGATTGAACGTCCGGTGATTTTGAGCGGTGTAAATTCTCCGTAGTCCCTGCTCTCTTTTGCACAGTGAATATGGTCATCCATTTCCGAACTGGCCAGTCCCAGGCTTCCGTCCGAAAGCTTCACCGCCATCATGTATGAGCCAACCCGAAGGTCGGCAATTGTGAGGTCAAGCATTGAAGGATAATGCACCTTCAGGTATTCAACATTTTCTTCTATAATCATATCAGTCCTTTCGCAGGTTTAGACAGCGGGCAGCATACAATTTTTCCCGGATTCTGCAATTGATATCACGTGCCGGTAATTTTCCCCAAAGATATTACTGATTCCGGTACCTGAAAGTAACACCTGGTAAAATTCCATTTAAAGTACTGAAGAACGGATGTTTTGACCTGTAACTGTCATTGTTATTCCTATTACCTTCTCTCTGCCATCGCATCGATAACAGCTATATTCCCCGGGAGGTTTTTGTGATTTCAGTTATATCTTTCAGAAATTCATAATATTGCTATTTAAAATGAAGCCTCTGCCATGAAATACATTAAACTGATTGTGCTGCCGGTACTGCTGATACTGGCCGGATGCGAAAAAGCCGGGACCAATACGCTGAGCGTCTCTTTAACGAAAATTCAGATACCCGGTACAGGAGGTGCTTCCAGCTTTATTATTCAAACGGACGCTGATTCATGGAGCATCGAAAGCTCCGGCGCCGGCTGGGTCACTCTCTCTGCATCATCAGGCAAAGGCAGCAGGGCCACAGTATATGTCGATGTAAATTCAAGGTCTTTGAGCAGCCGGGAGGAGACACTTACCATCAGGGCAGGAAATGCGGAGCCGGTAAGCGTCACTGTGACCCAGTCAGCGGCAGAATACCTTTACGGGCTGAGTGCTGATAAGTACAACATCAGCTTCGGCAACGCCGCCGGTTCTGGCAGCCTTACCATCACCACCGATGCCCCCGGCTGGCACCTCGCATGCGATGCAGGATGGATACAGTTAAGTCAGCAAAGCGGCAACAAAGGAACTACTACCGTGAACTTAAGTACGCAGGGAAACACTGCCACCGGTGAACGCTCAGCCGTCATGATTCTCAGCGCCGACAGTGCTCAGCCGCTTGAAATACGGGTTACTCAGAAAGGGACATATTTCCCGGGTTATAATCTTAATCCTGTTGCACCCGACAATTCAGGCATGGGCAGCGATGCCACACAACTGGCTTCAAAGATTAAAATCGGCTGGAACACCGGCAATTCCCTTGAAGCGATTGGAGGTGAAACCGCCTGNGGAAACCCTGCCATCACCAACGGCCTGATATTGCTGGCCAAGCAAAGCGGATTTAATGCCATACGCCTTCCCTGTTCATGTACNCAGTATTCTGATCCCAATACGGCAGAAATCAGCCAGACATGGCTTAACAGGGTGAAAGAGGTGGTGCAGTATTGCGTTGACAACGACATGTATGTGCTGCTCAACATCCACTGGGACGGAGGATGGCTCGAAAACCACTGCACTCCCGACGTGCAGGACATCAACAACGCCCGGCTGAAAGCTTTCTGGGAACAGATAGCTACCGCGCTGCGCGATTTTGACGAACACCTGCTTTTTGCCGGCGCCAACGAGCCCAACGTTGACCANGTATCACAAATGGAAGTGCTCCTCTCCTATCACCAGACATTTATCAATGCCGTGCGCTCAACCGGCGGCAGGAATGCATACAGAATACTGGTTGTACANGGGCCCAGCACTGATATTGCTAAAACCCACGACCTTATGAACCAGATGCCTGCCGACCAGGTTGCCGGAAGGCTGATGGCTGAAATACATTACTACACTCCCTGGAACCTCTGCGGCCTCACCGAAGATGCCAGTTGGGGCAATATGTTCTATTACTGGGGAAACGGCTATCATTCAGATACCGACCCGGCTCATAATGCTACGTGGGGCGAGGAGGAGACTGTTGATACCAACTTCGGACTGATGAAACAGCAGTTTGTCGATAAAGGCATTCCTGTTATCCTTGGCGAATACGGTGCCATGCGCCGTTCAAACCTGACCGGTCCTGCATTAACGCAGCACCTGTTGTCGAGGGCGTATTACCATAAATACGTGACCCAAAAAGCAATTGCCAACGGAATACTTCCCTTCTACTGGGATAACGGCGCNCTCGGCAATTTTGCCAACGGCATCTTCGACCGGAATAACCTTACGGTTTTTGATCAGCAAACCCTGGATGCGCTGATGGAAGGCGCCAACCAGAAAAAGTCGAAAGTAAAGACAACAGAATTACTCTAACCTCAACGGCTGCAACTGTTTCCGAAAGGCAAGAAACACCCTTATGATTTGTTCAGGTGCTCCGGCAGCAGGTTTCGTGCCTGTTATGAAATATCGTCCGGCAGCCCGGTGAGTATTCCTTTGGTGATATAAATCGGCCTCACATACCGGCGCATAGAGCGGCGGACAATACCGAACCATATTCCCGCAACCACCGTCAGTATGCCGTACACAGCGAATGTCCAGGAAAGCCCGATGGCACTTGCCACCGATCCTGAAATAAGGTTGCCGATCGGGCCGGTGCCCATGAGCGCCATGGCATAGAAACTCATCACGCGCCCCCGCTTATCCTCATCAGCAATGGTCTGCAACATGGTATTGATGGATGAAAGCGACAGGATCATGGCCATACCGCCAAAAAACAGGACCGCCATAGAAAAGTAAAGGTTACCCGAAAACGAGGCCATTGTAATCGATACCCCAAGCACTACTACAGCGGCGGTAATTATTTTTTGCCAGTCCAGCACCGATTTACGCGATGCCATATAGAGCGCAGCCGACAGCGCGCCTGCTCCCATGGCCGACATGAGATACCCCAGGGTATCGGAGCCGCCATGCATGTTCACCCTGGCATAAGCCGGAAGCAGTACAATGTATGACAAGCCTGCTATGCTGAGTACCGCGAGCATGATGATGAGCGTGCGTATGGGCATGGAACGGAAAGTATAATGAAACCCTTCGGTAAAGCTTTCCCTGAAATTGGATGAGCGGGTTGCAGGCTTCCGGGCCGGAATCCGGATGAGAAACAATGCTGCCAGAACGGCAGCAAAGCTGATGGCATTCAGCATAAAGCAAATCCCCTCACCCACGATGGCGATCACGATTCCGGCAACGGCAGGGCCGATAAGCCTGGCTCCGTTGAATATGGCCGAATTCAGCGCTATGGCATTGCCAAGGTCTTCGGGCTTTGCTATCAGGTCGATCACCAGCGACTGCCGCGCGGGCGCATCAAACGCGGTGATAATGCCAAATACGATGCTCAGGGCAATGATGTGCCATACATCGATTAGATTAAACATGACCAGCAGAGCCATGGCCAAGGCTTGCAGCATGAAAAGCAACTGCGTGATTTTCATGATGCTGAGGCGGTTGTACCTGTCGGTAACCACCCCTGTAAATGGTGTAAGGAAAAATGTGGGTATCTGGCTGGTAAAACCAATGAGCCCAAGCAGGAACACTGATCCCGTGAGCCTGTATACCAGCCAGCTCAGGGCGAGGTTCTGCATCCAGGTGCCGATGAGCGACACTCCCTGCCCGATGAAGTAAATCCGGTAATTCCTCGAACGTAACGAAGTAAATACCCCGCTAAATGTGCGCCATCCTTTGTATATGAGTTTCTGGCCGGCCAACTGATTCAACTTTTCAGGAGACAAAAGTATAAAACTGTGAAGAAACTGGAGGACGGAGGACGGAGAATGGAAAATGGAGGACGGAGGACTGAGAACGGAAAATGGAAAATGGAAAACGGGAAATGGAAAACAGGGAATGGAAGCCGTACTTTGCGAGGCCCGGCTCGCCGGGGCGAAGCAAACTCTGGGAGTTACCGGAGGCTTGGTAAGACAGGAGAACGGAGAATGGAGAATGGAGCATGGAGAATGGAGGACGGAAAACGGAAAACGGAGAATGGAAACCGCTACTTTGCGAGGCCCGGCTCGCCGGGGCGAAGCAAACTCAGGGAGTTACCGGAAGCTTGGTGAGAACGGAGAATGGAGAATGGAGAATGGAGAATGGAGGACGGAAAACGGAGAATGGAAAATGGAAACCGCTACTTTGCGAGGCCCGGCTCGCCGGGGCGAAGCAAACTCGTGTAGAAACTGGAAATAGGAAACAGGAAACAGGCACTTCGGCAAGCTCAGTGGAAAAACTGGAAACTTCAAACATAAAAACATGAAGGAAGTGTAAATTGAACTGTGTTAGTTGAGTTATCGTAACGTTAGGTTATGGAATCAGACCCTCATGTAAAGCTGGCTGACGGACATAGCACGATGGAGGCCGGACAAGCCCGGAAACCGGAAACATCTGATGCCTCTCTCCCATCCATTATCTTTCCGGCTTATCCCTGCCCGCGCTGCACTTTTAACCTGTCAGAAATTAATCAGTTTCTGTTGGTTTCCAAACTGAACCTTCCACAACTCAACAATTGACCGATACGTTCTGTTGCACAATCAAATATTTGCCTAATTTAGGCGCAAATTACAGCGGATCGCCGCAATAAGAACATTATTCATCTATTGGAAATATCAGCGAAGCATTGCATATACCTATATAGTTATTAGTCATTACAATATGAAATCATTTCCTATCCTGAAGCCAGTTATATTGATGCTATTGCTTTGGGGCAACATCATTTTACGGGCACACACAGATTACACACACGGAAACAGAAAAAATCGCGACCTTTTGTAAAGTGTGGGGATTCCTCAAATATTATCATCCGCAAGTATCTAAAGGAAAATATAACTGGGACAGCCAATTGATTGAAAAGTTGCCATTGATAAAATCCTGTAACTCAAAAGAAGCAAGCAGCAGATTATATATTGACTGGGTCAATTCTCTGGGTAAAATTAAACCGCGTAAGCACTTTATGGATTCAACATCGCGAAGTTTTACCAAGAACCTCAATGTCGGATGGATAAATGATACAGCAATGTTCAACAATGAATTAATCGCTCAATTGAATTATATTAAAGACAACAGGGCGAGGCGCAACCATTACGTGCATAAGAATTTTTTCTCTCCATTTTTTGAAGAAAAAAAATACAACGACTCAGTATATCCATCAGAAGGATTGAGGATGGTGGGATTATTCAGATACTGGAATATAATAAATTACTTCGCTCCATACAAGTATCTTACTGATTATGACTGGAATGATGTGCTTATTGAAATGATTCCCGAATTTCAATCACCCAAAGATACCATTGCTTACCATCATGCCATTTATAAACTGGTTTCCAGACTTGATGACAGCCATGCAGTATTTGCGTCAAAATATACCAAACAGTATAACGGCAGTAAATATTTCCCGTACCAGGTAAAAGTCGTCGAAAACAAATTAATTATAACCGGTTATTTCAATGATTCCATTTGCAAGAAAAATAAACTGGTGTACGGGGATGTAATAACATTGATAAACGGCACTCCTATTGAAAACCTGCTTTCGGACAAACTCAGTCAAATGGCAGGCTCCAATCAATCATTCAAATTGAGGAATATGGCAAATCAGTTACTCACAGGAGATTCAGATTCCGTAAATATAACTGTTGACCGACAAAACCAATTATTCAATACAAAGATTCAACGATATGATGCCGGAAAATATCATTACAAATGGAACGAACCGAAATGGCCAAGTATTGAAGAAATTGACAGTGAAACAGGATATGTAAATATGGGCGCTTTACGAAAGATGCAGGTAAAAAAAGTGATGAAGGGGTTGATGGATAAAAAAGCAATTATATTTGATCTTCGTTGTTATCCAAATGGTACAGGAAGAAAAATATCAAGGTATTTATGCAAAGAAAAATCACCTTTCAGTGTTTTGATAACTCCTGATTTAACTTTCCCCGGAATGTTCTATTGGACAAAAAAACAGTATTGCGGCAAAGAACGGAACAGAAATTATTATAAAGGGAAAGTAATAGTCTTAATGAATGAGAATACCATGAGTCAGGCAGAATATACCTGTATGGCGTTTAAGACCCTGCCGGATGTGACTTTTATAGGCAGTCAGACTGCCGGCGCGGATGGCGATGTTTTGCCAGTTACATTTCCTGGTGGTTATAGTACCTATTTTTCCGGACTTGGAGTTTATTATCCTGATGTAACGACTACACAGCGAATCGGTATAATCCCCGACATTGAGGTAAAACCAACGATTGAAGGGATAAGATCAGGAAAGGATGAAGTATTTGAAAAAGCTATGGAACTTATAAACAGAGATGAACAAAACGACTTATGAATGCAGCTGTTCCCAATCGCATATTTTAAAAAACCTGAAACATCATGCCCCGCATTAACATTGTTCTATGCGACACATTGATGCCCGCAAAATGAGTATTGAACATAACTGCAAACTGTTAAAATCAATTGAAAAATAACATTTAATCATCATAAACTGAAAACTATGAAAAAACAAGCTATTACAATCATTTTAGCATTGACCATGATCTATTCATCAGGACAAGTTGTTGAGAGTATCGGATTTAAAGGCGGAATCTCTTTTGCAAATCAGACATGGAACTATAAATCACCTGATTATACAATCAAAATGGATTACAAAACCGGGTTTTACAGTGTTTTGACTGCTGATTTTTTTAAAACAAGCATTTCTGCCTGACAACTGATTTGGGATTGATGCAAAAAGGATTTCAAGAAAAGGTTCCGGTAACATCTGAAGAATTTCCTGAGATTATTATCTCCTATAAAACCTGTAAGACTACAATCAACTATTTGACTTTTTCGCCTAAACTGAGTGTGAATTACGACTTTGATAAATTGATTGCATACTTATATGCCGGACCGCGAATAGATATCCAGACAAATTATGAAACAGACTATCTGACGAATAATTTCAGCGGGTATAATAAAACAGTCTGGGGAGCGACTTATGGAGGCGGAATTGAGTATAGAATCAAAAGCATTGGTGTGTTGCTTGAAATTTCAGGCTACCCTGAATTTTCACCTATTAAAAATGAAGAACCTTCTGAAACTTCGGCCGGACTGAAAATAACCGGACAATCATATACGATTTCAACCGGTATTAAGTATCATATTTCACAGTAAAGAAACCAGCGCCATTAGTAAAAGCTTACAATCATCAGGCACATGATTGTAAGGGGAGGATTGTGCATTGATGAGAAACACAGCCGTACTGAACAGTGTATTTTCAACAAAAGCCGGTTGTGCATACCTTCATCCGTCGACAATCACTTATACTGCTACTTTCGTATATTTGAAATAACTATTTGACAGCCTTTGGCAACATATGCCTTTATAAATCTCAGCCTGCGATGATGGTAACTGTACTTTAATTTTTTCAGTCAGGCCTGTGCAACCATATTCGCTTTACAAGCACCTTTATGATCAGTAATATTATCGTGATATGAAAAATAAGATTCTGACAGCATATAACGCAATTATAGCAGGGCTTTTGTCCATATTAGGTTTCGCACCATCCTGTGATTCGAGGGTGGAATACGGTACACCTGCCGCAAAATTTATTGTCAACGGAAATGTAAAATCATCAGAAACAGAACAACCTGTCGGGAACATAAGAGTAAGCATGCTGAATGATACGTCTTATACCGGCTCCGATGGAACCTACCAGGTTGTTGACAATTGGGGATTCCCGGCCGACCAGGTTTATCATATAAAATTTCAGGATATCGACGGTGCAGCTAATGGCGAGTTTAGCGACCTTGATACGGTTGTGGAATTCAAAGACCCTGAATTTACCGGAGGTGACGGGGATTGGTATGCCGGAGAAACAAATAAAGAGTTTGATGTAAAGTTGACACCCAAAAAATGACCGTTACAAAAATTCCTTTGCGAAAGAAAATAGCGCTTGACCTTTTCAAAAAGTACAAAGACAATGAAAGTAAAATTCACCAGCTGAATTATATACTTTGGGAATGCACCTTGCGATGCAATTTAAAATGCATCCATTGCGGCAGTGATTGTAAAAAGGACGCTTCGATCGCCGATATGCCTGCCCGGGACTTCTTTAAAGCCCTGGATGAAATCACTGAAATTGTCGATCCGGGTAACACCATGATTGTGCTTACCGGAGGAGAGGCACTGCTAAGAAAAGATCTTGAACAAATAGGATCGGGCCTCTACAAAAGAGGATTCCCCTGGGGCATTGTTACAAACGGAATGCTCCTGAACCGGCAGCGGTTAGATTCTCTTTTGAATTCAGGACTCAGGGCAATTACCATAAGCTTTGACGGGCTGGAGCACAGCCACAATTGGCTGAGAGGTGACAAAAGAAGTTTTCCGGCCGCCTTAAATGCAATTTGTCTTTTACCCGCAATACCTGATTTAAAATACGATGTGGTTACCTGTGTTAATCAGAAAAACTTCAGTGAACTGGAACAAATAAAAGAACTCCTGATCAGCAAAGGNATTAAAAACTGGAGAGTCTTCACGGTTTTCCCTGTTGGCAGGGCAAAAGATCATAAGGAACTGCAACTGGAACCACGCATGTTCAAGGAATTATTTGAGTTTATCAGGCAATCTCGAAAGGAAGGAAGAATAAATGTCAGCTATGGCTGTGAAGGGTTTTTAGGTAATTATGAACAAGAGGTGAGAGACAATTTTTTCAATTGCCGGGCAGGAATTAATGTTGCTTCTATATTGGCTGACGGTTCAATTTCTGCTTGTCCGAACCTGAGGGAGAATTTTATACAGGGTAATATCTACCGGGATAATTTCAGGGAGGTCTGGGAAACCAGGTACCAAGTATTTCGGGATAAGAGCTGGACTAAAACAGGAATCTGCTCCGATTGTGAGTTTTATAAATATTGTGAAGGAAACGGCATGCACCTGAGGGATGAAAAAACAGGAGAATTGCTGTTTTGTCATTTGAAACGGATTGAAGAAGGAGAAAAGAATTGCAAGCCGTTAGACATACACCGCACATCTGACCCTTAATCGCCTTATCCGGACCTTACTGATTGCTATCGGAATGTAACCGGCACTTTCCGCTTTCTGTCCGCCTCTTCCGGCCGGCTGTGTATTACTCAGCACTCTTCAGCAACCGTTTAAAATATGTTTATAATTCTGGCGCGTATGAAGTCAATCTAGCGGGGAATAGACAATAAATTCTTTACTATCATATATTTGAAATATCGTGGAATTTCGTACGTTAATAATATGTTCAAAATCGCCCGGATAGTCTGTTGATGCTAACTTAATAAAGACCGGATACATCAGCCAGGCAGGTATATGGCCCGGCAAAACCGGTGTTTATTACCTGTTGCCTTCCGCAAGATGATCCCGGTATCAGAATTAGCGCTTTACTCTGTGTATTTCAATACCATATTCTTGATTAACACCCCGGTAACATTCAAACATAATCCTGATTTACCTGAAAAATTGACTTTATAACATATGCCTTTATGATAAAACGCACGAAAACCTTGTTATTGATATTATTTCTCACATTGATAATTCCAAAACAGAAATCCTTTGGCCAGGAGTATATCTGTGTATCAACTGATCCCGTGAGCGGACAAATTACCTTTAGCTGGAACTTCTCAAACGCATCAGGTGATTATAATTTTTTCACGCTTCAGTGAGTCTGACCAAAGGTGACTGGNAATGATGTGGATTCTGTAGTTATTTTCACTTCTTCAGGTGCATCAACCTATACCATATCCAATGTTGACGGGAATAAAAACCGCTATTATTTCCGCCTCTACGGAGAAAGGATAAATACGACAGGAATTGAAACCTGGCCGACAAGCATCTTTCTTACCATGACCGAAATGGGCACAAATGTTGTAAAACTTGACTGGAATTACGACTGGACGAATTCTTCAGGAATCCATTATCTGCAACGGCTGGAAAATGGCGTATGGAATACAATTTATAGTATTCCATTCAATATAAACAATGAATACTATTCCTATACTGACCTGCTGCCCGGCCTTCCCTGTAACAACACTGAAACGAAATATCGTATCTGGTTTGATAGAGGAGCGGGAGGATGTCCTTCCATTTCGAATATCGTATCAAGGATGAATCCATGTCCTCCTCCTGACACTATGTATATAACGCAAGTGAGTGTATTGAATAACAGCGCTGCTGAAATTGGTTATTATTATTCCCCTCCTGACAGGGTGAGTCAATTGGTACTTGAGCGGGCCGATAATCCTTCAGGGCCTTACAGCCCGATTGATACACTTACATCGCCCCCTGAAAGTTTCCTGCCTCAGCAGGGCAGTTTTACAGATACCTCGGCCAATGTAATGCAGCAAAGCTATTTTTACAGAACTTCCCTGTTTGATTATTTCAATAACACCATCAAATATTCAGATAATATCTCCCGAACAATTCTTCTTAAATGTCCGACCCCGGCCACTCAGGTTTGTCAACTGGAGTGGAACGAATATTCTGACTGGTATAATGGCGTAAAACAATATGAAATTTTCAGGATACTTGACGGCAATTATGATTCCGCTGCGCCACTGGCAACAATTACCGGCACATCGTTGAACTATGCTGATGACATAAGTTCATTTCCTCCAACATTAAATGTCTGTTATTTTATCAGGGCGGCAGAAGCTCCCGGAAATCCGGTTGTTCCCAATTCATACTCTGTTTCAAATATTTCGTGCGCTATGTGTGATCCTGTTTTTAACATGCCCAATGCGTTTATGCCGGAGGGGACAAACAATAAATTCAGGCCCGTACAGTCATTCATCGACTCAGAAAGCTTTTTAATGCAGATATACAATAAATGGGGTAAGATGATTTTTGAAACCTCCGATATTGATACCGGATGGAATGGAACAATTGAAGGGGACGCAGCTCCCGCTGACCTTTACGTGTATTGTATCCGCTACAAATCTTTGCAGGGGAAAGAATATGAAAAAAGAGGAACGGTTTTATTAATCAGATAGTTGAATAGCAATCTGTTCCCGCACTATGACTGGCTGTAAATCGTTCTCTTCCATTTAAGATATTTCTCTAACTTAGATGCGATATAGAGCGGATCGCCGTAGGTTACATCAAGCTCGTTTATTGGAAATATATAAGAAGGATTGCGCATATACACTCGTTGGCAACTATAATAAGATAGAATTGGTAACAAACAAAATGAACGTACGGATTATATTTTTTCTTTCCATAATACCTTTAACTACTCCTTTAAAGTCCCAGATTCTTTCTCCGGAATCATTAAAATCAGTTGAACTTTTAAAGGATGCATGGATATTTTTGGACAGTTCAAGTATATTTTGCGGCTGGACAGATTACCGACAAATTCCTGTCTATATCGGTTCGGCCCAAAATCAAGGAGTATTTATTAATCCAGACAAGGAATTACCGGCAGGCTATTCACAAATCACTTCAGATACCGTATGGAAGATCTTTATCAGAAAGCCGGGTGGTGTCGATTATTCCGGTGCAGGTGTTGGGGTAAAGGTTGACAATATTTATTATCGCAACTATTTGAAACTTAACTCATATTCAACAACATTTAAAGATGATTATATTTCTTTTCTTGAGAACTATTTTTCCGTTGATCATATACCTGATTCAGTTTATTTACTGATTAATTCACAAGAATATTACAAATCTATTGTCTTTCATGAGGCATTTCATATATTTCAACAAAAAGCAAAACCCTGGCAGAGACATAAGGAAATAAACTATTTAAATCCTGAAATCGCGGCACTATCATATATAGAAGGTTCATTGCTTCAACAAGCTTATAATTCGGGTTCAAATGAAAAAGCGAAAGAATTAATAAGGGACTTTATTGCCATAAGAGATTTTAAAAATAAAAACTAAGTAAAAGGCAGATTAATTATGAAGAAGATTATGAATGGATTGAAGGCGGAGCAATGTATATTCAGTCGAAACTATTAATAGCAATGCTTCCTTACAATCAGGCTAAGTATGTTGATTATTTAGATAGTTCAAACTTTTACAATAGTATTATTAACCTTAACATACCTGGTAATAAGGAATATTATTACGGACAGCGTCAGGCCTTTCTGCTTGATCGCTTATGCGGAGTGGAATGGCAAACTGAAATTTTAAAGGAAGATATCTGTCTGACAGACATACTTATGAACGCGGTTAATTACGATTCTCAAATTCAAAACCAAAAACTGAACGCCATATTTGCTTCGTTTGATTTTGCAACAATGAAACGAGAATTAAAAATTCAATTCAGAAAAGGGAATTATATCATTAAAGCCAGCTTAGTACATAGATAAATGATTAAAGAACAGCCAAATGAGAAACATTATTATTAGAATAAGAGTCTTGCTGATTGCGATTTTTGTCACTTTCTTTCATTGGACGTATTGTCAAAACCATAAATTACAAATTAATACAGATAGCATTGTCTATTTGAATGAGGTTTCCTCACTTGATTCTCTATTATGTATGTTTAAAGGTCATGTGATTTATGTTGACTTTTGGGCGTCATGGTGTAAGCCTTGTATTACCGAATTGGCCGAGCAACCGGAGCTGGAGACATATTTCCAGTCTCATGGCATTGTAAGGTTATATATTGCAATTGAACAAATACAAACAGATCCGACATCCCAGGCAAGCAGTATTGATAAATGGAAGAAGATGGTTGAAAAGTACAATCTGATTGGGTTTAATTATTATTCTCAATTAAGGACACCATTTTTTAGCGGTATAACAGACAAAATCATGAAAGGAAAAATTTCTTTGCCCCGTTTTGCAATTGTTGACAAAAATGGAGTAATTGTTGAAATGGACGCGAAACGACCCTCTGAAGCAGAGAAGCTGACCAGACAAATTGCTCAATACCTGGAGAATAAATAACAGTTGCCAACAGCACCTGTGCCCAATAGCCTGTGAAATAGAAACTTGAAACATTACGCCCAGCAGGAACATTGTATTTGCTGACAGTGATAAAGCCCGTAAAACAGCTACCGGGTATAGCTGTCAAACCGTTCTCTTCCATTTAAGATATTTCTCTAACTTGGATGCGAAATTGAAGGGATCGCCGAAGGTTACATCAAGCTCGTTAATTGGTGAGATTGGCGAAGTATTGCGGATATCTGATGTTATGCACCATTCAATTAATCAAAAATGCAAGACAATAAAGTAGAAATTAAATTTGATTTATCAGAAGTATCTAATAAATTCCTGTTACATCTCAAGGAAACGACAGACATTGTCACATTTATTTATAATTCAATTAACTATTCAGATGATATTCCGCTGAAACCTCTCCCTACAGATAGTTTTCCAATTGCAATCGACAATAAAAAACCACCTTCAACAAAAGAAGAACTAAAATTCAAAACGATTAATTGGGTCTTGAATAAAGCATTTGAGGAATTTATAAATGGTATGACAAAAAGCTTTAAAGCCGCATATATGTATCTTCAAAATTTATTCGCAATCATTAACGCCAAAAAAAATAAACAATAGAGATGCTTTTGAGTGCTTTATAAAAAAAACAGAAGCTGAAATAGAAGAATTATCATTCCCGCTTTTCCTTGATAAAATTGAGAGTTTAATAAATCAGCCACTACTTTATAAAGAAGAAATCCTATCTATTAATAAAATTCGAAACTGTCTTATTCATCGACATGGAATAGTTAGGGATAAAGATCTAAAGGGTACTTCTGTCAATTCTTTATGTTTAAAATGGATTTCAATGAAGAATTCTACCATAGTAAATGGAAAACAAATAGACATAACATATGATTACCGAAAGGACACGGTTTTAGTAAATAATCTAACTTTAGAAATTGTAAGTAAGCAAAAAGAGTTCAGATTAGGAGAGGAAATTATATTGGATATCAATGAATTCAATGATATTTCTTATACATGTTATATGTTTGTCACGAAGCTATATTCATTAATGCCATTACCGCCTGAGAAAAAACAAACGGTGCATAACACTGCCTAAGCTGCCAGACCTTTGTCCTGACGCACAAGGACAACCACACAAAGGCCCGACGCCTGGCCCGGGAACGTTAGCAGTCAAACAATTAAAAAATACTATGAAGATCTTTTTATACACTATAAGCATTATTTTGCTCCTGAGCTCCTGCTGTGATACGAATACAACGGAAGATTATGACCACACATATGATAGATATTTACCAGAAAAAGGCGGGCATTCATTATTGTTCTTTTCAACCTCTGATACGAATCAATCCGATACCTTAAAAATTATCAGTGATGTAACTGAGACTACGGAGATAAAAGTTAACGGAGACGGCTGCAGGCAAAATTTTATTCAGCGAACAGTTGAACTGGATATTCCTGAAACCAATGAAAGTTCATTTTCGCTCTCAACAAACGGATATGATGAATCGCTCGAATATACCATACGCTATCCTAATTCGATTATTCATTCCGGGTATGTTTATTATAATAACACTGTTGAAGATATTGCAGATTACGATTGCATTTACAAATCATTGGAAATCGGCGGTATTACGTATGACAGGGTCATGCAGTTTGTAATACCGGAATCAGTTCCTGTTGAATTGAAAAGGATATTCCTTGCAGAAAATCATGGTATAATGCAGATAATATATAAAAACGGAGATACACTCATCAGGAGATAGTTCAACTGCTACCGGGGAGTGTCCAACAAAGTGTATAAGTTTAATACACCGAACAAGGGAGTGTAAATTGAACTGACGATTAATAAATAAAGTCACCAGGTTTGCTTTTAATCTTCTTCCGGTGGTGTTTAAATACTGTTTAAATACCGTTTAAAGAGCTATAAATACCCGAAACCGGGGGACTGATTGCACCCCTTTTCACCCTGAGCATGTGGATGACTGATGCGGACAGGTAGCCTGACAGTAAGCGTTTTTCACCCTGTTTTTATAATTACAACAATTTCGTGATGCAACCACACATTTTTCAGGGCAATCTCCCGGGGACTATTTTTATATAAAATGCTGTAAACCAACCCGTGCAGTTTAAAACTTATCCTGTGCAGCCTTAAAGTTATCCTGTGCAGCCTTAAAGTTATCCTGTGCAGCCTTAAAGTTATCCTGTGCAGCCTTAAAGTTATCCTGTGCAGTCTTAAAGTTATCCTCTGCAGTCTTAAAGTTATCCTCTGCAGCCTTAAAGTTATCCTGTGCAGTCTTAAAGTTATCCTGTGCAGCCTTAAAGTTATCCTCTGCAGCCTTAAAGTTATCCTCTGCAGCCTTAAAGTTATCCTGTGCAGCCTTAAAGTTATCCTGTGCAGCCTTAAAGTTATCCTCTGCAGCCTTAAAGTTATCCTCTGCAGTCTTAAAGTTATCCTGTGCAGCCTTAAAGTTATCCTGTGCAGTCTTAAAGTTATCCTCTGCAGCCTTAAAGTTATCCTGTACAAGTTTCAGACTTATCCCGGAGAGTGTACAGTTTTTAGGGAGTGTGGTAGTGTAAAGATTTCTGTGTAAATGGTTGGGAGAGTAAATTGAACTGTGTCGGTTGAGTTATTGTAACATCAGGTTATGATGTCAGCCCCGCTTGTAAAGCAGGCAGCCGGACAAGGCAAGCCGGCTACCGGACCAGACCGGATACTGAAAACATCTGATGCCTCTCTCCTATTTGCTGACTTTCCGGCTTATCCCTGCCCGGACTGCTCCATTAGCTTTTCAGAAATTAAGGTGTGGGTTGGATACAAATTTGAATCCCCCACTGCTCACCTGTTATCTGACACGATTTATCGCACATTAAAATATTTCTCTAACTTAGATGCGATATAGAGCGGATCGCCTAAGGTTAAATCTTGTTCGTATATAGGCGAGACTGGGGAAGTATTGCGGTTACCTGCTAGTTAGCGGTCAGCATTAAAACGAGAGCTTCTTTAACATACGAGTAGAAAGTAAAAAACATTAGAATGAAGAAATTATTAATTCTATTGTTAGTAATCAGTTTTTCGACAAGTAGCCTTTATTCTCAGAATAATAGAATTAAAGGACGCGTAATTGATGATAACCTGGAAACTTTGCCAGGTGTATCTATTTTGATTAATGACACAGTAAACGTTGGCAGAACAGATTTGAGTGGTTTTTTCCAAATTGATATCCCAGCTTCTGAGAAAAAAATATTATTTAGGGCAGTTGGACTTGACCCGACAATTATAGAGCTCGCTGATAAATGTAATGAAGTTGAAGTTGTAATGATGTTGACTGGTTCTTATGATTTCATAACTCTCAAGAAGGTAGATAGACTTCGAATCAGAAGATTCAAAAAGCTGCCAGAAATACATAAAGAAGCATTCGGGAAAGGTCTATTTGAAACCGAATATGCATGCTATACCCGGGATTTTATACCTGTATTTCGAAAAAAGCATTAATCTTAAAAGGAACTTATCTATGTATAAAAATTCAATCTAGATATAACAGCAACACATAATCAAAGATGAAAGAAAAAATGCTGAACCGCTAACACTGCCTAAGCGATCATGGCTTTGACAAGCCGCACAAGACCCACTACAAAACCAAACACACCTAGCCCGAGTTGTCCACAAGCTAATAACAGTAACAACATGAAAAGGACATCAAAAATATTAATGGTTATATTGATTGTACTTTTATCTGGATTTATTTGTATGAATCAGAATAAAAGAGTTACTGCTATCTTGACAAGAACCAACGGTACTGATTCTACTTTAATGACTTTGGACCTTTCTGACAGTTCGATCGTTGATTTGAAGTTTTGCATTAATAAATTTGGCTATCCGCCAAAGATTCCTCGAAATATTTATTGGATAAAACCTGATACTACTGAATTAACCGACTTTGAGAAACAGAATTTAGTTTTTAAATATAATTTTGACAAGGCAGGCAATTTGACTACTTTTTATTATCAAGGTAGCATGATTTCTGGAATTTTCCCTTTGCCATATTTTTTTAAGTATGACAAGAATAATTCAGCATTGATTTGTGAGATTATCGATGGATTTTATAAAATCAAGTATCGAATTAATTATGATACAGTAATGAATATTCAATGGATTGAGAAATTAGATTCAATAAATAAAAGGATAGAAATATTAACAATAAGAATAAAATAGCCTGTGAATAACAGCACCTAAGCATAATTGCCGAAAACCTAATTAAATTGGGCGTTTGCACTCGCATTAAAGAAGTTTTCTGGTGATAGGAAAGTTCATTGAAATTCAGCGACTTTGCCTAGCTGCAACACGTCTCTTCCATTAAGGATATTTCTCTAACTTAGATGCGATATAGAGCGGATCACTGAAGGTTACACCAAGTTCGTATTTAGGAAATATATGCGAAGTATTGCGCATACAAACTCATTAGCGGCTATTAAGAAAAAAATGAACCAGCAAGCAGAAATATATCAAGAAATGAAAGGAGAAGATGTCGGAATATGGTTCATTTCAGATAAATACGGATTTAAAATTTCAGCAAAGATTCCCTCAAATGTTATTCGTTCTTTGATAAATGGATGTCGAATGGAATTTCTATTCGGAAAAGATGAAAAAGACGATAAAATATATTTTCATATTGGTTCAAGAATTTATGATGACTCCACAAATCCCGTTTTAATAACTCAACCATGTCGATTCATTAGGGACTATGAAGGGTTGAGAAGAATATTGAACGAAAGGGTGGTAATAATTGAACTATATGATGAATTATTGACTTGTTCCGCAACAGCTGAATTGACAATTAAAAAAGATGAAAGAATTACAATTCTGCGATTTATGGAAGACATCAATAATTTGTATGTAGGAAATTATGATACAGACTTGTCTGTTTCAATGGATTCCTTTGTCTATTCTCTTGACCCTTCCCAGAAAACCTCCAATTCGTATAAAATTAAAACCAAATCAATTCCTTGCAAGATTAAAAATTGGAATATAATCCATAAGGATTTTGTTGGCTTTGCCGATGTTCAACAAGTCAATATATCAGATAAAGATGAAGGCGGCACATTTGAAAGGCAAATTTGGTATTCAATGGAAAGCCTATTTCTAAATGATATATACCTGAATCCAGTTGTTAAACAAGAAAATAAAGACAGAGAATTAACAGATATTTTTGCTCATTACCAATATGGTAGTTTTTTGGTGGAGACTAAGGCATTAGGAATATTGAACCTTGATAAGGAACAGACAATTGATAGAAAAGTAGCGAATGTAAAAAAGCAAGTATTAAAAGGAATTAAACAACTTATAGGAGCAAATAAAAATATCAAAAGGAATTTGCCGGTTTTCAGCAACTCAGGNCAAAGAATTAATATTGATTCCTCATTAGTTCCTCATTGTGTAGTTTTAGTTTCCGAATTGATTCCGTTTGGAGATTGGGAAGACATCGANAAAGAAATAATGCTTGCGATGATNGAATGAAAAATGTATCTGCATGTAATGGATTACCATGAATTTATGAAGTATTTAAAAGCTTCAATGGGAAGAAAAGAGAGGCTCGATTATTACTTAATGGAAAGAGCTGAAAAGTTTATCGAAAAAGGTGGACTAATTCACATGAAAACGAGCTTTATAAAAGAAGAAGAAAATGAAATCAACCGCTAATAATTAAGGCTTCGTGTGGTCGAGGTACGAGACCCAGCATGAAGCCGTGTTGCACGGAATCCCGCAACGCTGTTTTTTTATGGAGTTTCAAATCTTTTGAGTGATTTTGTAAGGCAGCTCTGCGAGCTGGTTTTTAACTGTTATACCTGAATTTGGATACTGAAAAAGTGATAATTGTTTGATTTTATAAACATTAGGTTACTGTTCATTCATAATCGGACAATATAATACCAGGCCCTTTCTAAGGACAGTTTGATCAATTGGTCTCATTGTGTTGTTGGTTTCTGGTGATTAAATGCAGCGGCGGCGGCCTACCGGCTTCAAACCATTCAATCGTTATCATCAGCCCCTTACCACAGCATGGGCACAGGTCAGGATCATAACCTAAGTGTTCGCGGCACAGCTCCTTCCAGTGTTTCTTAGGCTTTTGAAGCACGGGGTTCATGCCAAAGTCCTTTTGAAGGGTACGCAACTCCGGCCGGCGCCTGGTGGACAGCAATCCGTAATGCCTGATCCTCACAAACCGGTGTGGCATAATATGCTGACAGAAACGCCGCAGGAATTCAACACCCTGCAAGGTCATCACCTTTTCACGATTATCCCGGTAATCGCGCCAACGGAATGTAACGCCGCTTTCATCAACCTTTATCAACCGGTGATTGCTGATGGCCACCTTGTGCGTATAGCGTCCCAGGTATTCAATCACCTGCTCAGGCCCGGCAAACGGCTCTTTGGCGTAAACCACCCAATTGGTGCGTTTCAACTCCCGGATGAATTGCTGATCTTGTGGCAGTCGTTTCTGCAGCCCTGTAATGAATTTGGCGCGGAATACTGACGAAAGATTTTCAACCCTGAACAGAAATACTTTGCCGTTGGCCGATGTATTTACCTGCTTCCATTCTCCCTTATAGTTGATACCGCCGCCCGGAACTATACAATGCAAATGCGGGTGAAGGCTCAGGTTCTGACCCCAGGTATGCAATACCGCCACCATGCCTGTCTCGGCATGCCATTTTGTGAATGAAAACTGTGCAATCGTTTCCCATACACTGCTGAACAGCAGGTTATACATCCCTTGCGGATGATGCAGAAACAGCTCATTCAGTACTTCAGGAACCGTAAATACTACATGAAAATACGGAACCGGCAGCAAATCCTGTTTGCGGCCTTCTATCCATGCCTCGCGCTGTATATTCTGGCATTTGGGACAATGACGGTTGCGGCAGGAGTTGTAGCTGATGCGTATATGCCCGCATGTATCGCACCGGTCAACATGCCCACCCAGTTCCGACGTCCGGCAGCGGCGTATCGCACTTAACGTCCTCTGGATATAACTGTTGGCTGCATGTTTCTGCTCATACTCCCTGCCAAAGCGGCTTATGACCTCTGCCAGTTCACAGGCCGGCCTCAATCTTTGCCGTACAACCTNGTCGAACGGGCTGAACAGGTTACTCCGGTTTGGTTTGGCTACATGCAGATAGACCAGCGTCGTCTCAATGCGCTCATGTCCCAGCAGTTCTTTGATCGAGACTATATCCATCCCGTATTCAAGCAAGTGCGTGGCATAGCTGTGACGCAACGTATGAAGGGTTATGCCTTTTTGAAGCTTGCACTTCTTAACCGCTTCACGCAATGCCCATTGCATACCCCGTACACTCAGCGGGCTGCCCGGCGTGTTGCCATTAAACAGGTATTCTACCGGTTGGCAAGCATAATAATATTTACGCAGCCCTTCCAGTATCAGCGGCGACAAGGGCACATACCGGTCCTTGTTATATTTGCTCTGGCGAATGTGGATCATCATACGGCCTGAATCAATGTCACTTAGGTGTAAGCGGCTCACTTCACGCGCACGCAACCCGGCCGAATATATCAGGGACAGCAATACCCTGTGTTTTAACAGTTCCGGAGCTGAAAATAATGCCTTGCACTCCTGGTAGTTGAGCACCACCGGTAACTTGCCCGTATGCTTGATCTGTGGCAGCTTTACCGCTTTTTCATTCATCCCCAGCAAACGATAGCAATAACGTAATCCATAAACCGCAAACTTGAAATCGCTCAGCGATGGCGTTTTGCTTTGCCTGGCTAATTGAGCCAGGTAACGGTTCAACTCTTTCTCACTGATGTGTTGTGGTAACTTACCGAAATGAAGGCTTAACTGTGCCAGTTTACGGGCATAATTGCTGAGTGTACTGGGCGATTGTCCTGATAACCGCACTTTATCGTCTAACTCCTGATATAGGCTGCGAAACCCATGTACCTGATGAATGGCTTGCTCTACAATAGTGAAACTCTTTTTTCTTAATTTTGGTAGTGTTTCCATAATTCAAATGGTTTTGGTGAACCTTTAAATTATGAAACATGCTACTATCCCGCCCTTTTTCGGGGCGGGATTTAGTGCAACAATGGCTAAAACTGCAATTGGCAGCAAGAGCTGCCAACTGCTTTTAGCCGAGGCCGTTAGTCTTAAGCATAAAACAAAATAAATCGACATAATAACAAATATGAAACTTAGATTTTTATTGATTTCAGCGATTGTATGCTTCTCTTCAATTGTTTTAGCTCAGAATCAGAAATCAGTCATCTCATATATTGATACGTTNAAGAAAGGAGAAGAATATAATTATGATGATCAACGGTATATTCCGGAGTTTACCTACTTATCCGGAGAGGATGCTAATCTGGTCAAAACCAGAACTGTCTTAAAACTTGATTCCATAGCCGGAGAAGCCAATGAAATATCCAGAATATTAAATGTGCTTCATTGGGTTCATTTTGTTGTTTGGCATGATGGACAAGCAAACAATCCACCTTCAAAAAACGCACTGGACTTAATATCATATTGCAGAAATCAAAGCCGGGGAATGACATGCAGAATGATGGCGACTATATTGAATGAATGTTATTTATCATTAGGCATTAAGTCAAGAATTGTAACATGTATGCCCAAAGAAATAAATTTTGACGAGTGTCATGTAATAAATGCCGTTTATTCCGAACAATTGAAAAAATGGATTTGGATTGATCCGACATTGGATGCTTATGTTATGAATGACAGTGGTGAATTGCTCGGCATTCAGGAAGTAAGAGAAAGATTAATCAAAGGATTGCCCATAATTTTAAATCCGGAAGCAAATTGGAACAGAATAACTTCCCAAACCAAAGAAGGTTACCTGGAGCAATACATGACTAAAAACCTGTACAGGTTAGAATGCCAGGTTGAGAGCGGATATAATACAGAAACATGGTCTCCCGGAAAGCAAATCACCTATACAGAACTCATTCCTTTGGATGGCCTTGAGCAAAATCCTCAGAAAACCGAAGAGACCAATCCTAAAACCGGGGTGAGATTTACTTATTACAGGACGAATAACCCTGATTTATTTTGGAAAAAACCGGAATAAATAAATCACTATTTTATTGAAAAGAAATGCCTGAGCATTACCTACAATATAAAAATTGGGGTTTATAGGTTATTCAAATAAAATGACCCGTATCAATCATTGTACGAGTTGACAGAGAATCGCACCGTAATACCCAACTCTACATGTTGCTACCGTTCTCTTCCATTTAAGATATTTTTCTAACTTAGATGCGAACCAGAGCGGATTGCTAAAGGGTAAACCTTGTTCGTATATAGGTGAGACAGGTAAAATATTGCGGTTATCTGCTCGTTATTTTGATTGCTATTAATCAAACGAAATGAAACAGACAATTTTATCGATCTGCTTGCTGACAGTTTCAACAATCCTTTTTGCCGGTACACCTCCTGTAGCAGTTACAAAAGCGTTCACGCAAAAATTTCCAACCGCGACAAATGTTAAGTGGGGTAAGGAAAACGCAACTGAATGGGAAGCCAACTTCAAAGTAGGAACAATAAATGAGTCGGCAAACTTTTCTGCTGACGGACAGTGCTTAGAAACAGAAATTGAAATTCCCGTTACGCAACTTCCGGAAAATGTTGTAGCTGCCATAAGGCAAGCATACCCTGGCTGTACTATTACAGGAAGCGACAAAATAGAGAGCATAAAATCGGGAACGCTTTATGAAGCTGACATCAAAACCGGAATGAGAAAGAAGGAAGTCATTTATCGTGAAGACGGCACATTTGTAAAATAATTCATCATGTCAATACAAGCGTGAATTGAACTTACATAAACTTCTGATATTTATACTGTTTAGCGGGTTTGTTTTATGCAGCCCGGGTAAGATTATTGCCCAGGGAGGAGGGCCTCCAATGATTACTACTGACCCCGGCACTCCGGGTAAAAATCATTGGGAGATAAACACTTCGCTGAATTACCATTTTTCCAACCAGTCAGATATTCAAATACCGGCTACAGAGATAGTTTATGGTATTGGCAATCATTATCAGATTTCTGTTCAATTGCCTTTGCCTGATGTTGAATTGAGTAAATCCCATTTTACCACCTTTACTCAACCTCAGATGGGAATCAAATGCCAATTATTGGATGAACAAAAGCAATTTGTTTCGTTCTCCGTTTACCCGCAAATTATTGTACCAATACAAAAAGAACAAAGCATACAGATTTTTATCCCTTTAGAATTTGAAAAATCTTTTAATAATTTTCGTATCGGCGAAGAGATAGGATATTTTATTCTGGACCCCAATATCATCTTCAATGGAACAATTGTGGGATATCACTTCAACAACGATTTAGAATTGATGGGCGAAATTTATCTCTCGAAAATTATAAGCCAGTCACAATCAACGACCGGATTATTAAATTTTGGATTCAGGAAACCTTTTAATAACCATTTAACAGGCATGTGTTCAATAGGCACGGAAATTATGACACCAAACAATGAGGAAAAACAATATCTCTTTGGATTGGTTGGTTTACAGATATTACTGGGCGAGTAAATATGAATCGTTAAACACTAGAAAAAAATATGAATACAACGGGTCCAATCAATAAGGTTGCCAAAATTACGCTGATATTTTGGCTTATGAAGATTGTCGCCACAACACTTGGTGAAACGCTTGGCGATTTTATATCAATGACTTTGAATTTGGGTTACACTGTTGGCATTGTCATTACACTTTCGTTTTTCCTGGTTGTTTTGTTTGCTCAGCTTTCAGTCAAAAAATATGTGCCTGTAATTTATTGGTTAGTCATTGTCGGTACAACTACTTTAGGCACTGAGATTTCGGACTACATCGACAGAACATTACATCTGGGGTACACTCTAGGAACAATTTTACTTGTAAGTTGCTTGTCATTGGCCTTGTTTTTATGGTTTCGCAAGTATAAAAATCTCGAAGTATATCCGATTTCCAGCAAGCAGAAAGAAATATATTACTGGACCGCTATTCTTTTCTCAAACAGCCTGGGAACGGCTTTCGGCGATTTTCTTGGCGACTATTTTGGAATGAGCTTTTTACAAGGTGCTTTTGTAACAGGCGGAGTAATTCTTGTGGTTGTATTGTTACACTATCTCACTAAAATAAATCACATCATTTTGTTTTGGGTTGCATTTATTTTCACACGGCCTTTCGGTGCAACCTTCGGGGATTTCCTTACCAAACCACTTGGCAAAGGAGGTTTACAGCTTGGCACTTTAGAATCCTCACTTGTTGCAGTTGTCGTAATGACTGTTCTGCTTTTCATTGCGCACAGGCAACATAAATTAAGCAATCCTGAATGACAATAGAAAGAAATGGGGCAGCAGCCAGGATTTATAATCCCCCGCTTCAACATTCATCTGAAATATTTATCTAACTTAGATGCGATATAGAGCGAATCGCCGAAGGAAAAACACTGTTCATATATAGGCTTGATAGGAGAAATATTGCGGTTATCTGAACGTTGGCGTGCATTGTTAACACTACACGAACAATTTTGACTACTTATAAATAATACACATCAATTGACCATTAAAACCAAAAGATATGAAAAAGAAAATACTATTGGTAGTAAGTATTCTTTTTGGACTGATGTTCATTAATTCAGGCCTGAACAAATTTTTTAATTACATGCCAATGCCTGAAGATGTGCCGGAAAATATGATGAAAGTTATGACCGCCTTTATGGAGATTGGTTGGCTGATGCCTCTTGTTGCGGTTGCAGAAATTGTTGGAGGATTACTTTTCATCACCAATAAATACAGGGCTCTTGGCGCAATAGTTATTTTCCCGGTTATAATAGGGATACTTTTAACTCACATAATAACCGCACCATCAGGACTTCCATTGGCTCTTGTTCTGCTGGCAATAGAAGTTTGGGTAATTATCGAGAATCGTGAAAAATACTTACCAATGATAAAATGAAAAATTATAATCAATGACACGCCAGCACCGCGTATAAGCAATGGCAGGTTTTGAGGCGGTGCAATGGTTTGCACAACCTATAATTACAGGAGTAATCGGATAAGTGAGCGCCCTGAACCAGGCAACGAACCATACCGCCAACGTTCTCTTCCATTTAAGATATTTCTCTAACTTAGATGCGATATAGAGCGGATTGCTGGAGGGTAAACCTTGTTCGTATATAGGTGAGATTGGTGAAGTATTGTGGTTAGCTGCTTGTTGGCAGCAAACATAATAAAATGAATATATGATAACCTATTAAATGCAACACAATGAAAAATTTTAATATTAATTCCCTGAACAATGTTTTTAGCAAGTTTTTAATCTTGACAATTCTGATTCTTATCGGATACTCATGTGAGAAAGAAAAAGATCAGTTGACGGAATTTGATTTTCAGACTACAAAGCTTGTTTATTATCCTGATAAGCAGATTACAATGACTTTTAATATTGTACCAAAAGGCAATCCTGATAATTACTCAGTAAAGTGGTATGATCCGGATTCGTTGGAAGACAGAGGTCCATACACAATCAAATTTTCTAATGATATCATATTAGATTATGAGGTGTCAGTTAATGGTAATCAAATTCAAAGATTTCAATATAAAATAAAGACAGATACCATTGATTCCCTTAAATATGATTATAGAAATGATTATATTGGAATGTATAGTTGCAATGTAGCATCTTTATATGATGGTTTGGCAAGGTACCAAATTGACACACTGACTGTTGTAAAAAATAATTCATTTAAGATGGTAAACATCATGACCAAAAACGATATCATAAACAATTATGAGGGGGACAAAATGATTTATCTTAATTCGAATGGATCTTATAGTCATCCGGCATGCAATTTCTTTGGTTATCATTCTGGGGTTTTATTTGCAAACGACAGCATTCATTATACAGTGAGTGGGCCCTTAGGCAACTACTATACGAATAATTATGAGGGAGTTAAGATAAACCAATAGATATGATTTAAAAAATAAAGGATGTAAAGACGGCAGTTGCAACAAACGATGTAACCCCGGTTGTCCGTAGTTTACAACCACGGACTGTATTACTCAGCCTCCTGTCCCTTTTTGCCTGTAGTTTTTAACAAAGTGCTTCTTGACACTCTCCTGCTCCTGATTTTTTAGAATTTAAAACCAGGTACCTACCCTGTTCTTTACCCGGCAACATTCATTACAATAATTTGCACGCTCCACATGCAACACTTTACTGAACCATACGATAAATACACAGCGGGATTGTTTGTGATCGGGAAGAAGACATCAAAAATCATCCCGATAGCATCGGGATACAGATAGTACGTTTTTGTTTATGTTTTTGTTTCTTGAAATACTACGAACAGCGAGCGGGTAAGGAAAACTTTTCAAAAAGTGATAAGCAATAATAGATAAACCATCATCGGCCTTTATATAAATATGTTTTATCTTTGAAAACAATATAATTTTCAGGGTATTATGTTTCAAGGTATTAAATTGAATAGATTATCGTCATTCAAGGGGATAAAATTCCATCACCTGACGCTGATCATGGTAATTATATTCAAATCCGGTTTTTCACAAATGTCCGGTACTTTTACAATCGGTGGTGTAAATCCCGATTTCGCAAATTTTGCCGATGCTATTGATAGCTTAAATGTGAATGGCATCTCAGGTAATGTTGTTTTTAATATACGGCCCGGAGTCTATTCCGGATTCAATATCGGTCAGATTCAAAATGTGGGAGCAAATGATAATGTAAGATTCCAGGCTGAAAACCTCGATTCCTCATCTGTTACAATTGTCGGGTCAATTAGTCTGATGACAACCTCGAACCTGACATTCAGAAGTATAACAATACAACCCGATTATGGACAGCTAAATACATGTATATTGATTGATCAATCTGATAAAATAGATTTCCATAATTGCAGGATAAGAAGAATTGACAACATGAATTTTGACCCCGACCATGCTTTGGTATTTATTAAGTATCCCTGGGAAGGCAGTATTAAAACTATCAAATTCCTCAATTCGATTATCTCGTCAGAAAAATATACTATAAGATATAGCGGAACCAAAGGAACTATAGATTTTGAGCACGATTCAATAATGGGAACAATTTGGGACCAGTTTAATATTACAAGTAAAAACTACAAATACAACACCATAATATGTGAAGATTGTTTTCTGGAATCTACCGGCCAATATTTCGAAGGAAATAAAATCTATTTGACAAACAACTGTAATGCATTAGGCCTGAATGGAGATTTTAAGCAAAATGAATTTTTTAGCCCGGTAAATATTGGTTGTACAATCCTGCGTACAAATGTATTTCATGACAATGTTAACATATTATATAGCAATAATATGACGATGGCAGGTAATATTTTTGAAAAAGATTTACATGTTATTTATTGTAATAATTCAACTATTTGTTATAACAAATGCTTTGGAAATGTAATTTTTAATTCTGATAATCAAAAGGTTATCACTAATTTCTTTTCAGGAGATGTAATGTTTTCGCAAGGTCCTAATCAACAGATTTATTATAACAATTTCGGTCCGTCTTCAAGGCTGGAAGTGTATTGGTGCAGTGCATCAATCAAAAACAATATAATTTTCAGTGATACAGTAGCTCAACCATCGGTTACTTTGATGGTGAATAATAATTTTGGACCTTGTCCTTTGTGCCTCCGTACAATGACAGGTTCTGATGCATCCTTTTATGATCCGATGTATGTTTCAGATAATGACCTTCATGCCACAAATCCAATTTTGATACAAAAAGCGCTTGAAATACCGGGAAGTCTGTACGATTTCGATATTGACAGTGTTCTCAGGAGTCCTGTTGCTTCATTAAGCGCTAATGAAATTTGTTTTAATTTTCCTATTGATACTGTTGAACAAAGGTGCGATGATTTTTTGTGCCTGGATGTCTGCCTCGACGATTTCACGGGCTATTACTGGTCACCTTCATCGTTGTTCCCTGATTCAACAGCTAATGCTCCTGTTATTCACCTTGCCAACTCGGGTTATGTTTTCCTTAACGAAATTGCTACAGGAAAAGTAGATTCCCTGTTTATTGAGGTCATACCATCAGCGCCTTTTGCAAACCAATCATATTCGGCGGATCAGTTTTCTGTAGAGTACACTAACTTGTCATGGTGTGCTGAAAACGTTTTATGGGATTTTGGTGACGGCCATTATTCAACTGATTGGAATCCTGTTCACATATTTCCCCATAGCGGAATATTTCAATGTAAACTGATAGCATTTAATTCGCTGGGCACTGATACCTGCCGCTTCAATACCAATATTTTAATTACTTCGCTTTCAGTACAATCCGAAAGCAGTTTGACTATTTCTCCAAATCCTGCTTCTTCGAACGAATTAGTGATAAATACTAACTTTCCTCAAAATGAATACAAATTAACAGTTTACAATATCTCTGGTATAAAAGTCTTTGAAACGATCCTGAAAAATGGTGTTTCACGATTAGATGTTTCACTTTACAATTCGGGCGTCTATTTGTTTCTGATTGAAACAGAGAAGCAAAACTTATCCAGAAAAATATTGATCCGGTAACCCGCCGCCGTTGTCCGTTGTTTCCAACTAAGGACTTTATTACTCAGTCTTCTCTCCTTTTTGCGTGTATTTTTTTTGACAAAGTGCTTCTTAACACTCTCCTGCTTCTGATTTTTAGAATTTAAAACCAGGGCTCTGCCCTGCTCCTCACCCGGCAACATATATCACTATTTTGCGCCCCACATGCAACACTTTACTGAACTGTACGATAAGTAAACTCCCGGGCTGTTCGGGAAGAAGAAACAGAAGTAAAAAATCAGAACACCTGAGTCCGGGAAGTTTGCTTCGGCCCGGGGCGCAGGGCCTCGCAGAGTAAGTCTCCGACACCCGGATAATAAATAAACCTTAGTAAACTTACAAACCCACCGGCTTCTTTGCGCCTTCGCGCCTTCGCGTGAAAAATCTTCACAGTACCTGCCATTCACAACCGGGCCCTGCCTCTTGCAAGCGTCCCTCAGCCGGGATTCTTGTCCTTCTTCCACCGGAAACCATACGCATTGAATACCTTTTTGATCTGTACGATAAATACACGGTGGTAAGGTTCGGGAACAGGAAGAAGTCTTTAAAAATCATCCCGATCCCGACAACTATCGTTATTATCGGGGCCGGTGTTCTGAGATCATAATCTGATCAGCAACAACCAGATACATCACTGCCGGCCGGCTCAATTTTAAACTCAAAAGTCCTGCTTAAACGGTCTTTAAACAGTGATAAAATAATGTAATAAGGTACCAGGACTGATAGCGAAAGCAGCCCGGCCCAGAGTTCATTCAGGAAAGCTGAAAGTATAAGCAACGTCACCAGCACAAATACAAAAGGAAGGAAATAGCCCAAGATCACGGCTTTATTGCCCATTGAGCGAGTCATAACAAGGTCGACATGATCACCCGGTTTCAGCACTGACTTGTGGTCATTCTTTACCTCGATCACTTTTTCACTCATTTCGAACGCTGAACACATTCCTTTGGCCCTGCATGCCGAGCAGGCTGACTGGGAAATGATCTGCACCTTTATCAGCTTATCGCTGATTTCAAGAATGCTGCCTTCGTGTGAAATATCCTGTTTCAAAATCACTCACATAATTCAGTACCAAATAATTGAATAAAATCTTCTGCTTCAATAACAGCAGATCTTCCATCTGACAAAATTAGAAGAATCAGACGAGGATTGATAAAACAGCAGAAAAATTGCTTGAAGAAACTGGCACTTCGGTAGGCTAAGCGTAATAAACTGGAAGTGGGAAACAGGAAATGGGAAATGGGAAATGGGAAATGGGAAGCATAAGACATAGAACATAAAGCAGTCTCCATTCTCCGTCCTCCATCCTCCGTTCTCCCTGCCCCATGCCCCATGCTCCCTGACCCCTGCACTACAAATAATCCTCCGAAACATTCTGCATTTTCACAAAAGGCGCCACGGCACGGTTATAGATACCATGAACATACGCGATGGCCATTCCATAGTTGGTCACAGGTACACCGGCATCCACGGCGGGCTTCAGGCGGTTGATAAGTTGTTTGCGTGTGATCATGCATCCGCCGCACTGTATCACGATAGCATATTCCTGTATCTTACCCGGGATTTCGTTGAGCCCGGCAACCACAGTATATTCGAGTTTTTTNNTGCCGGTAAAATTGCTGAGCCACCTGGGAATCTTCACCCTTCCGATATCATCGCATGACACATGATGGCTGCACGATTCAAGGATAAGCACTTTATCGCCGTCCTTCAATTTTGAAATTTGCGGAGTTCCTTTCAGGTAATTTTGGAAATCTCCTTTCTGGCGGGCTAATACAATGCTGAAGCTCGTGAGTGGAATGTACTTTGGGATCGAGGCATCAGCCTTCGGGAAAACCTGGCTGTCGGTGATAACCAGCGCCGGTTTGGGGTCCATTTTGCGGATATAGGCATCAACCTCTCTTTCCTTGCATACCACTACGATACCGTCATTATCAAGGACATCGCGTATTACCTGAACCTGCGGGAGAATGAGCCTTCCTTCGGGGGCTTCAATATCGATGGGGGTTATGAGCAGCACTGTATCTCCGTACGAAATAAGGTCACCGACAAGCGTATTGTGGCGCATGGCCGATTCGGGCATGTATTTCCTGATGAGGCTGATAAGCCTGTCGACAGCAGGGTTGTCGGTTGAACTGAAATCGAGGACATCAGTATTGAGCGATGCCTTGATCATCCGCTGAGTCTCTGCATAAATGGGGGTAATATCAGCCTTGTTGTGAACAATAAAAAAGGGTACATCAAATTCCCGGAACTCAGCCACAAGCTCCTTCTCAAAGGCGCCGAATGTATTCTGGGTGATGATGAGTATGGCAATATCGATGGTCTTGAGTATTTCTTTGGTTTTTGCAATTCGCTTCTCACCCAATAATCCAATATCGTCAATACCGGCAGTATCAATCAGCACAACAGGTCCTAACCCGTTAATTTCCATAGTCTTTCGCACAGGATCAGTGGTAGTGCCCGCCACTTCGGAAACGATGGCGACCTCCTGCCCTGCTATGGCATTAATCAGTGAACTTTTCCCGTTGTTTCTACGGCCGAAAATTCCAATGTGCCCGCGAGTTGATTTGGATTTCATGAGTCAGGTTTTTGAGTGTTACAGTATGTCGTTTAGTGAATAGCCGGTTTTAAGTAAATTTTCAGGTTTCAGTGCTTTTTTCAGAACACTGTTGCTCACCGCCTTTATACGATCATTCGCTTCAAAAATATCAATCTTCTCCTCTTTCATGACCCCGGCCAGTTGCGATGCACGGTCGTAACCAATGTATGGCACGAGGGCAGTGGTAATTGAAGGACTGGAAAATAGCCTTTGCTCTGTAATTTCTTTTCTCACTGCCAGGCCTTCGATAAGGTTTTCGCGAAGCGTACGTCCGGCGGCAATCATCAGGTTGAGACTTTCAATCATGGCAGCGCCGATCACCGGGACATAGGCATTGAGGTCGAGGCAGCCCTGCGCACTCAGCGAACTGATGAGCATGTCGTTACTGTAAACTTTATGAGCAGCACTTATGACAAATTCCGGGATTACGGGGTTAATTTTGCCCGGCATAATACTGCTGCCCACCTGTCGTGAAGGGATTGCCAGTTCGTGCGGGCCAACATCCGAGGCCAGCAGCCGCAAGTCGGAAACCATCTTTTCGAGATTTACAGCATAGGATTTCAGGATGGCATGCACTTCAACCAGCGAATCAAGATTATTTGTGGCGTCGGGCAGGTTTTCACCCCTTGCGACTGGAAGCCCGGTAATTTGCTGCAACACCGGCACAACCTCCATGATGAAAAACTGGGGTACTGTGATGCCCGTACCAATAGCGCTGCCACCAAGGTTAACAACTTTGATGCGCTCGAAGCATTTTGAAACACGCCACCAGTCACGCGAGAGGGCTTCGCTGTATGTGCTGAACAATTTTCCGTATGACGACGGCACCGCTTCCTGCATCTGTGTGTAAGCCACCCGTAACACATTGCGGTATTTGCCTTCCAGTTTCTCGACAGATTGCCTCAGGTAGTTGATACTGCTCTCGAGACCGTTGAGCAGCCGCATTATGGTGATCTTTAGCGATGTAGGGATAACATCGTTGGTCGACTGGAAGATATTGGCCGACTCTATGGGATGGACATGTGCATAGTCACCGGGGGTGAATCCAAGTTTCAGCAGTGCTACATTAGCAATGATCTCATTCGCATTCATGTTGATGCTCGTTCCTGCTCCACCGCTCACGGCCGGTACTATAAACTGGTCGTAATATTNTCCTTCGGCAACTTCGGCTGCTGCTTCAGTCATGGCATCGATCACTTCGTCGTCAATTAGNNCGGAAAATGAAATGATTTTGCCCGGGTACTTGGCTTCAACAGCCGATTTAAATTTCCTGTAAGTGATATAACATGCCTGCTTTACTGTCCCAACGGATTCATACCATTCAACCGGGAAAGCGGTTCTGTCAGGGAAATTTTCCCTGGCACGCATTGCATGAATGCCATAGAAGGCGTCAGCTGGGACCCGCAGGCTTCCCAGGGAATCAGTTTCAGTACGGTATTGCCTTTCCTTTTCTTTCATCGTTTTTTTCCTCACCCCAAACTTACTGCTTTTTACCGACTTGCTGTTTCTCCTTCCTGACTTTGAGTGAACGGTAGCCCGACAATTTTTCGTTAAGCTGCTGCATATTGGTGGCAGTAATCGTAAGCAACCCTTCTTCATCAGCCTCTACCGAAACAAGATATTCTTTGTCGCCGGGCTTCAGATCGTAATTCAGGTATTTAACTCCACTGGCTTCTTTTGCTTTTATTGTTGAAGCTTTCCTGCTTCGAACCAGGTAATCATTTACTTCGATAAGATCTGCCGTCTTAGCAATGGAATCGGCCCACATCTTTGCAGTATCAGCAGAACTGATATATACAAGGGTAACCGAATTGAAACCTTCCCCTTCCCTGTCAACAGATGTTTCTTGCGACAATGTAGAGTCGAGGATCATGCCAGTAGGCTCCATGAGCCCCAGCGATCGCGCCCAGCCAGGTAGCTTGTAGGCTTTGTGAAGGCCGCCAAGCTGTATTGAAATCTCCTGGTAAGCCTTTTCGTAAACCATTTTTTGCCTGATATAAGGCTTATATCTTATCGTTCCCGAATGGTATCGCTTTTCGAGCGTAAGCAGTCCGGTTTCTACCGAATCAAGTGCAATTTTAAGTGAATCAATACGGTATGCCTCCTGATCGTGCCGGTGATTTTTGGTGAATAAATCACAACCCGGCAGCAGGAGAATCACTAATGCAAACCCCGTAAATATCCTGTACATAACCAAAAAAATGTGTTATAAAACTGTTACAAGGCTTATTTTCTGAACTTTATAAAGAGTGCATCAATAATACGAAATTTATTCACTACCTCAAACTTGTAATCTCTCATTAGAGCAGGTTGAATGAAATCTCACCGACGGATATTATTCCATTGAAAAAAAGGATCCGTCATTGCTTGCATTTTGGCTACTTTTATGGGATGAAAGAGCTTATAAGAAACACAAAATGAAGTACAGATATCTTGGCAATTCAGGCCTTAAAGTCTCAGAGCTTTGTTATGGTGCCATGACTTTTACAGGTGGCGTGCACAGCAATACATCCACTACCGGGCAGCAGGAAGCCGTCAACCTGACTTCAGCTGCACTGGACCTTGGAATTAATTTTTTCGACACTGCCGACATATATGCCAACGGAACTTCGGAAATCATGCTTGGCAAAGCGCTGGGCCAGAGGCGAAAAGAGGCTGTTGTTGCTACAAAAGCAAGATTTGCCATGAGCGATAAACCCAATGACACGGGACTGTCGAGGCATCATATCATTGAAAGCTGCGAAGCCAGCCTCCGCCGGCTTAATACCGATTATATTGACCTTTACCAGATTCATAGCTACGATAAGGGTACTCCGCTTGAAGAAACGCTCCGTGCGCTTGATGACCTGGTGCGAACTGGCAAAGTAAGGTACACAGGATGTTCCAATCTCACTGCCTGGCAAACCATGAAAGCGCTGGCTGTCTCTGAAAGGCTGAACCTCGAAAAGTTCGTAACCACGCAACTTTATTACTCCATCGGCGTCCGCGACATTGAACAGGAACTGGTCCCCTTCTGCCTCGATCAGAAACTGGGTATATTGTGCTGGAGCCCGTTGTCAGGCGGTTTTTTTACAGGTAAATACCGGCGTGGAGAAGATATTCCGGCCGGCATGCGCCGCAGCGATCCGACAGCATCCAACATGAANTACTGGCCGGTGGATGAGGAAAAAGGATTTGAGATCGTACATGTACTTGAGCAAATCGGGGCAAAGTACCAGAAAACCATTGCACAGACAGCACTCAACTGGTTGCTCCGGAAACCGGCTGTAAGTTCAGTCATCATCGGGGCAAGGAACCTTGAGCAATTGAGTGAAAATGCTGGAGCCTCGGGATGGAAACTACAGGACGAAGACATAGCATTGCTGGACGAGATAAGCGCACAACCGCTTCACTATCCCATGTGGCACCAGGAATATTCAGATGAGAGGTAATAGCAGGTATTAACGCTGTGATTTAACTGATTTTTGAATCCACAATTTTCAGAATTTCAGCTTCCTTTGCTATAACTTTTGCCTGGATGTCAGAACCTTCAGCAAGTATCTTTTCCACATATACTTTGTCTTTCAGTCCCGAGGCGTTGATCTTCACATTCAGGAAGGCACCCATCACAGCCGAGCGGGCAGCCAGCGCTCCAACACCGGCATCCGACACCGAGTTTGGATTTCCTGTCTCAGCCATCGCTTTGATCACCTCCATGCTTTCGAACGATTTTTTCATCACCCTGAAAGGAATTTCAATGGCATACTTAGTGGCTTCCTGTATGGCATGATCGCGGGCTGCTTTCTCAGTATCGCTTCCTTTGGGCAAACCGAATGCATCCATAATTTTGTTAAAAGCCCTTGTGTCTTCGTCAATCAGGTAAAGCAGTGCATCCTTGATCTGCTGTCCTCTCTCGGCCCAGTTGCTGAATTCTTCCCAGCGATCGTCCCAGCCGGGTTTGTGGCTCGACAGGTTTGCTACCATGGTAGCCAGCGAAATGCCAAAGGCGCCCATGGCCGCCGAAACAGATCCACCGCCGGGAGCAGGTGATTCGGAAGCCGTTTCATCGGCAAAACCTGCCACTGTAAGGTCTACAAGTTTTTTCTGAGAATTTCCGGCTAACAGGTATTCGATGATTTTTTCTTTGGGATTGAACGGCTTCAGGTCATCGAGGCCAAGAGATTTAACGGCAATCTTCACCAATTCGGCTTCCGATACGCCCACCGAGCGTTGTTGCTTGCGAAGAAAATATTTTCCGGCATCCAGCATTGCTTTCAGGGGAATTAACCCGACAAGTTCCGATCCTGTGACCCGTAAACCGCGTTCCTGTGCTTTCTTGCTTGCTTCCTCAAAGGCGACATGCACCGGTGTGATGCTGATGTTCGTAAGGTTAATGGAAATTTGTGCGATACCGTATTCCTCGATATACCATCCAATAGCTTTGCATGCTTTCAGCGAACCGGGAATCCAGATTTCGTTGCCGTTTTCATCCTTTTTTATCTTCCCTGTCACACTGTTGCCTTCGCGCACCGGCCGGCCTTTCTCACGAATATCGAAAGCAATGGCATTCGCGCGGCGTGTCGAAGTTGTGTTAAGATTCACATTGTATGCCACAAGGAAATCGCGTGCACCAACCGCTGTAGCGCCTGTTACGGCAATTTTCTCGTTGAATTCGGCAGGGCCGAAATCTGGTTTCCAGCGTGGGTCGGCAAGTTTTTTCGGCAGTCCTTCATACTCACCCGAACGGTTGTTGGCCAGGTTGCGGCGTTCCACAGCGAAAGCGGCATTTTCATAGCAATACACCGGAATACCCAACTCACTGCCGATCCGCTCGGCCAGCCTGCGGGCATAAACCACCGTTTCTTCCATGGTGATGCCTGCCACAGGGACCAACGGACAAACATCGGTTGCCCCGAAACGCGGGTGCTCCCCTTTGTGATGACGCATGTCAATCACTTCCGAGGCCTTTTTCACAGCCTGAAAGGCAGCTTCGATAACTGCTTCAGGTTCACCCACGAAGGTCACGACAGTGCGGTTTGTAGCAGCGCCCGGGTCAACATCCAGCAACCTCACGCCTTCAACGGCTTCAACCTGGTCGGTGATCTGTTTGATAACGGCCATATTGCGGCCTTCGCTGAAATTGGGAACACATTCGATAAGCTGTTTCATATCTTGTTGAATATCATTGTATTAATCAAAGAAACCAATCGTGGCGCAAAGGTAGCAATATTAGCGGGACTGGAAATCCTGAATTTTCTGCAAACGTGTATCAGAAAATATTTATATTGATTTATACCATATTTTTTACTAAATTCGTTAATCTTCAATAATTGGTTTAAAGGCTCTCATTCAATGCGTAAAACATTCAGGATTATTGCGATAGCTCTGTTAATCCTCATTTCATCCTATGTCGGAATTTCAGTCATTAGCTGGAAAGTTCAGCCTGTTGCAAAAGCAGGGATTTTTTTTGAGCGCAAAGGCACAGCCATTGCCCTGACGGGGGCAGCGGCGCGTATCGTGCAGGAGGTTGCGCTTCTTGAGCAATTGCAGAAAACGGGATGGATAAAGAAACCATGTTTTATCTCAGGCACGAGTTCCGGGGCGCTTAACACGGTGATGCTAAATGCTATTCTTGCCGGGAAGTTTTCGTGGAAACGTTACCACAACATTCTCTTTAACCTGAAAAGTGATGATGTCTTTCTAAGAGATGGCAATAAACTTCCGCTTGATACTGACCCCCTCAAAACGTTGCTCACTAGCACCATTCAGGACAGCCTGGGTTTTGACAGCCTGGGCAGCCTGCCATACCCAAGTTCAATTTCAATCACTGATATCCGCGTACTTCCCTTAGCAACAAGAACTTACAGGATGAGCAATGTCAGGATGAATGCTGAAAGTGATCCTTCGCTCAGCCTGGTTGATGTGCTGATGGCTTCCACAGCAATACCGGTGCTCTTTCCTCCGGTCAGAATGCAGTTAGCTTCATCGCTACCTTCTACAACTTTTATCGATGGCGGGGTTGCTGAAGATCACATACCTTATCAGGCAGTTATCCAATACGAAAAATACCGTGGAACTGGTGTTGACACTCTGATCATTATCAGCAGAAAATGTGACACTACTTCGCAACTCAGCAGTGAAATGGAGAGCCTCGGCGCGAAGGACAAGCAATTATTTGAGAAAATCGGTGTCAGGATTGAAAACATGGCACATGAAGGCTTTATCAGACAAATGAAGGCTCTCCAAACGAATTACCCTGAACTGGCAGAACACACCTACATCTATATCCCTGATTTTGAAGAGAATTTTCATATTCTGGATTTTAACCAGATGAAAGATCAATACGAAATCACTGCAAAATGGGCAAAAACCCACAAACCTGTGCCTTTGAATGAATACCTGCGGAATGTGAAATGATTTTTCAAAGAAACGGATAAAATTATAAGGACAGATATAGATCTATTCACCATCAATATTCTCTCTGTGAAACTCTGCGTCTTCTTTGTGGACTCTCTGTAATAGTTACTTATACAAGCCTCATTACAGCATAATCTTGTTATCAATCCAGCTATAAATACACAAGCCCCCAAAGGCTTTTATGAGTAGTTGATGCTTTGGCACATTGCGGGCGTAAAGAAAATCAAATTTTTAGACACCTCAATTTACAAAAGTCCTGTTTTCTTTTCCGTCTCCCACCGGAAATCCCTACCTTTATGCCTGAAATTTCCAAAGTATAACAACATCAAGCCATGCGTAATACATTAAAATCACCCTACTGGCTGTATTAGCCCTATTGATCTCACAATCATTTGCTGCAAAAGCGGAAAAGCCTGTGATAACAGCTTCCCCAGACGGAAAAATCGTTATCAGCCTTACTTTGGCTGAAGCACCGGTGATCTCAATCAAATACAATGGTGAAACCATCCTGTCGCCGTCAGTACAAAGCCTTGATATCCGTGAATTTCCCGCCGCTTATCAAAATCCGAAAATCAGGAAAATCATCACCCGTACGGTCGACGAGGTGATCATAGCACCGGTAGCCGAAAAACGAAGCCACATTCCTGACAAATACAACGAGACCGAGGTCTGGTTCAGGAGCAACTGCGGCATCAGGCTGCGGGCATACAACGATGGCGCTGCCTGGCGTTTCATCACCAAACTTCCTGATAGTGTGACCATTAATAATGAATCCCTCACTCTCTCAATGGCAAAATCCGACTCTTTATTCTTTGGAGAGGAAGACAATTTCCATTCGCACAGCGAAAGATTTTATCCCATAAAATCAGCAGCAGAAATCACCGGTAAACAGATGTGCGTATTGCCGGCCGTTTTCCGAAAGAGCAATGGCATCATCGCCGCATTCACCGAAGCAGACCTGCTCGATTATCCAGGGCTTTATCTTGGCGGAACCGCAGCAGGAACGGCCACATTTAAAGGGATCTTGCCACAAGCCGCTGCCACTGAGAAAGTGAGCGACGACAGGCGAAGCTACCTTGTTGATACCCGGCATGACTATATTGCCCGAACCGCCGGAACCCGCGAATACCCGTGGCGAGTTTTCGGCATAGCTGCAAATGATGCCAAACTGCTTGAAAATGATATTGTTTACCGCCTTGGAAGCCCTTGTAAAATTAAAGAAACCGGATGGATTAAACCCGGCAAGGTTGCCTGGGACTGGTGGAACGACTGGAACATATACGACGTGCCATTCAGAGCCGGTATTAACACCGAAACCTACAAATACTACATTGATTTTGCATCGGCAAACAAGCTTGAATACGTGATCTTCGACGAAGGATGGTCGGCCAATGATGACCTTGACAAAATCAATCCCGACATGGAGATGGATGCCTTGTTTGCTTACGCGAAACAGAAAAATGTCAGGATTATTCTCTGGGTAACAGGGCGAGCACTCCAGGATAAATTTTACTCCTCACTCGACAAGTTCGAAAAATGGGGATGTGCCGGCATTAAGATGGATTTCATGATCCGCGATGATCAGAAAATGGTCAACTTTTATGAGAAAGTAGCTGCCGAAACTGCCAAACGTCATATGCTGGCCGACTTTCACGGATCGTACAAACCAACGGGATTGAGCCGCACTTATCCAAACCAGCTAACCCGCGAAGGGGTAAGAGGCATGGAAAACGACAAATGGAGCGACGGAATTACTCCTACCCACGACTGCACACTGCCATTCACCAGGATGTTTGCCGGGCCGATGGATTATACTCCCGGAGCCATGACCAATGCTACGAAGAAGAACTTCACCATATCATGGAGCGAGCCGATGAGCCAGGGAACCCGCTGCCATGAGTTTGCAAAATACATTCTCTTCGAAAGTCCTTTGCAGATGCTGTGTGATGCTCCTACCAATTACATGCGCGAACCCGAAGCCATGAAGTTTCTGGCTCCTGTTCCTACAACATGGGACGAAACCACAGGCTTAGATGCAAAAATCGGACACTATGCTGCCGTCGCCCGCCGTCACGGTGACACCTGGTACATCGGCACAATGACCGACTGGACACCCCGAAGCCTCAATATCGATTTATCATTCCTCGGGGAAGGAAAATACAAACTCGAATGCTGGTACGACGGCCCGAATGCCGACCGCAAAGGCAATGATTACCTCTCCGCCGAAAAGAATGTTGACAAAACCTCAAAACTGAAGATTGACATGGCTCCGGGAGGCGGATATGTTGCCCGAATCACGAAGCTATAAAAGATCAGAAGTCAGAGAAATCAAGGCAACCAAACTTTCCTCACCGATGAAAAAATTGTAGCAATCACCTTGCTGACAATCCTGTATTGTTCGGCAATTGCTCAGGATAAACCACAAAGCAGCCTGGCTCAGCTTCAGCCAAAGCCTATGTTTTCATCGAATGATGACTGGCTTATCAACGGAAGTGCATACAAAGCCGGAATATACAAGGGTGCCGGTCCTAACGACCTGGTAATCACCAACGGGCTTATTGAGCGATGCTTTCGCATTAAACCTTCGCTGGCTTGCTATAGCTTCAANAATCTAATCACCGGGCAGGAAATGCTGCGGGCTGTTAAGCCTGAAGCAGAGATAACAATTGATGACAAGAATGTTTTTGTCGGTGGCTTGAATGGCCAGTTTGAATACGGCTACTTGAAATATGAATGGCTTGATTCGTTTACAGCTTCCGGGGACTTTATACTCGAAGGTTTTATAGTCAACGATATCCGGCCATACATGGAATGGAAGCCCGTGAGATGGATTCCCGGTTACACCTGGCCACCCAAAGGCAAGGAACTGACTTTCAACCTGGTTGGTTCAACTTCCGTTACCAAAGACATTTCGCTCCAGGTGCATTATGAAATCTACGATGGTATTCCTTTGGTATGTAAATGGCTGGAAATAATCAATAAAAGCGGCAAACAGGTATCTGTCGATAAAGTGAGCAGCGAAATACTGGCAGTTGTTGAGGAAGAAGTATCTGTTGATAAAATGAACCAGTGGAAAACGCCAAATTTAGGCATTGCCAGCAACTACAGCTTTATGGGCATGACAGGCGCCTCAGCCGACAGGGTAACCAACTGGCTTACCGACAGCACATACACTTCACAGGTAAACTATGAACGTAAGACTCCCTGCCTGCTCGTCTGCCGGCCACCCATCGGTCCGGGTTAGATCTTGCACCAGGACAGNAATTATACCTCTTTGCGTGTATGGGAACTCCTCTACGACTCCTACGACAGGGAAAGGAAAGGCCTCGCTGAACGTCACATTTACCGACTNGTTTCACCCTGGGTACTGGAAAATCCTATTTTCCTGCATCTTACCTCCACCGATCCTGAAGTAATTCACGAAGCAGTTGAGCAGTGCAAAAACACAGGCTTCGAAATGATCATACTGAGCTTCGGGAGCGGACTCAATATGGAAAGCAACGACACTGCGTATATNCCGAAATTTAAAGGAATTACAGATTATTGTAAGCGCAACGGTATAGAACTTGGCGGTTACTCGCTGTTAGCAAGCCGCAGGATAAATGACCAGGAGGATGTCATCAATCCGGCAACGGGAAAGACAGGCGGAGCTGTGTTCGGTAACTCGCCCTGCCTCGAAAGTAACTGGGGCCGGCAATATTTCGAAAACCTTCAGCATTTCATTGATGCAACCGGATTTTCGCTTCTGGAACATGACGGCTCTTACCCCGGTGACTTTTGCGCCTCTCTGCAGCACCCGGGTCATAAGGGATTGAACGATTCCCAGTGGAAACAATGNGAGGAGATTACCGGATTTTATAAATGGTGCCGAAGCAAAGATATTTATCTGAACGTNCCCGACTGGTATTTCCTGGCGGGATCAAATAAAACAGGGATAGGATACCGCGAGACCAACTGGTCGTTGCCACGCGACAGGCAACTGGTGCTGGGCAGGCAGAATATTTACGACGGCACCTGGGGGAAGACTCCCTCGATGGGATGGACATTCGTGCCCCTTGTTGAATATCAGGGTGGCGGGGAAGCCGCAACACTTGAACCCTTGTCAGAACACCTGAAAGAATATGAAGCGCACCTGTTCCAGAATTTCGGAGCAGGGGTGCAGGCTTGTTACCGGGGATTCAGGCTGTATGATACTGAAGAAACGAGGCAACTGGTCTCAAAATGGGTGAACTGGTACAAACTATACCGGCTTATTCTCAACTCCGACATTATTCACCTGCGCAGAGCTGACGGCCGCGACTGGGACGGATTCATGCATGTGAATCCTTCACTGAAAGAAAAAGCCATGGTTCTGTTATTCAACCCTTTGAATGTTGCCATCGAGAGACAAATCACATTACCGCTTTATTATACAGGGCTTACAGGGACTGCTGTAATAAGAGAAATGCAGGGAAGGACATCAACCTATAAGTTGAATCCAAATAGTGAAACCAAAGTGACTGTGAAACTGCCCCCGGAAGGGTTTACATGGCTTGTTGTTGAATAATGCTGTCCTACTGTCAATACTAGCTGTCGTATCAGTGCATCATCAGCACTTTATGTGATGTGGATATGCCGTTAACTCTGAGGACTATGAAATAAATGCCGGAAGGCTCTCTCATGTTCTGGTCATTTTTACCATCCCAGGTTAGTTCGTAGCCTCCCGCTGAAACAACATCATTGGCAAGAACTGCAATCATTTTCCCAGATTGATCAACCACATAAGCCTGCAGTTGAGATTGCATGTCAATGTTAAACTGCACTTTTACACTTTCGCTGAAAGGATTCGGATAAACCGAAACACGCGAATTCAGGCTGGCAGCTTCCTCAATTCCAACGCCATCAGGCACCCAATCGAGCACTATGTTGTTAAAATAAGTGAGATTTGCAGGCGCCAGGTGTTCAGAAGCTGTTGTCTTGTTGAACTCAACCGACATGTATGGCCCGGCTGGTTGTCCGCTTGCCGAGTTCTGGCTGGTGTATTCTACCCAAACCTGGTAAACACCATCTGCCATCAGGTTTCCGGAATAATCCTTGCCATCCCAGGTAATAGTATGTGTTTGGTGACTGCTGAGAGTGGCGCCGGTGATCGCATTGGTCGTATTTTCCGAAGAGCTGCTCTTCCATTTTACCAGGTGTTTCTTCCTGGTATTAGCCATCACCTTACATGATACAACGAAATTTCCCTGGCTGTCTTTTATCCAGATGGCCAGTACATGTTTGGGAGAATAACCCGTGTTATTGCTGATGGTTTTAACAGTAAATGTCATAGTGCCGGTGGTCGACTGAGCCATGGACTCATTCTGTGTCATAAAACCCCATACTGCAATAGCAACAATAGCAATTAATATCTTTTTCATAGTTGGTTTTGAGCGGCAAATATATTCATTTTTTTATATATTTGATTTCTTGATCGTTTTCCGCTTTAGCCAAACAGTTTAGATTGATAATAAATTTAAAAAGTCGAATCACGAAGCACTAAAATGTTGTAAACTTGCCGTACAACAATATAACCGAAATTTCCATGCCTCATGTAACCGACAGTCACCTGCGTGCCTTTGTCGATGCCGCTCACCGTATTGGTACACACCAGCTTTTGCTATGCAGCAGCGGCAATTTATCGTGGCGTATAAATGATCAGACATTGCTGATTTCCCAAACAGGGAGTTGGTTGCCCTATCTCACCAAAGATCAGATTTGTATCGCTAATATGCTCGATGGTGTGGTGCTGAACAATGTCAAGCCATCGATGGACAGTGGCTTTCATTTTGGTGTGCTGCGCGATCGAAAAGACATAAATGTAGTGCTGCATTTCCAGTCGCTCTATGCCACCACCCTGGCCTGTATGCCTGATCCGCCCACCAATTTCAATGTAATAAATGAAGTTCCTGTTTATATAGGACCCGTTACCATGCTCGACTATATATGCCCAGGCTCTCCTGAAATCGGCAGAATGGTCACTGATGCCATGCGCAGACACAACCTCGTGGTATTGCGTAACCATGGGCAGGTAGTGGTCGGCAGGGACTTCGACGAAGTAATCCAGCGTGCTCTTTTCTTTGAACTGGCCTGTGGTATTATCATGCGCAGCAATAACCAGGCGATCAGGCTTACCGACGACCAGGTTCGGGAAATGGAAAGATACATGCAGAAATAAATGTTTAACCGGAACCCTCCGGTAAACAAAAATATTAACCATCCACAAACTACTAATAATGAACCGTTTAAAAGGCTCATTCCCTCTTGTTGGAATACGTCCTGTAATAGATGGCCGGCGTAAGGGTGTCCGTGAAGCGCTCGAAGACCAGACCATGAATATGGCCCGCCATGCTGTCGAACTCATCTCCTCATCCTTACAATACCCTGACGGATCGCCTGTGCAATGCATTATTGCCGATACCTGTATCGGAGGTGTGGCTGAGGCTGCCGATTGTGCTGAGAAATTCACCCGAAACGGAGTTGGCGTCTCGCTTACTGTCACTCCCTGCTGGTGCTACGGCACTGAAGTAATGGACGCCGATCCATTGATTCCAAAAGCTGTATGGGGCTTTAACGGCACTGAAAGGCCCGGCGCAGTATACCTGGCAGCAGCCCTGGCAGGGTACGCCCAGAAAGGACTTCCGGCATTTGGTATTTACGGACATGACGTACAGGATGCCAACGATCAGTCGGTTCCGGCAGATGTGAAGGAAAAGATACTTCGCTTTACGAAAGCCGCTTTGGCTGTGGCTTACATGAGAGGCAAATCCTACCTATCGATAGGCTCTGTATCTATGGGTATAGCCGGCTCAGTGGTTGATCCGGTGTTCTTTAGTGATTATCTTGGTATGCGTAATGAATACGTCGATATGGCAGAACTCATCCGGCGCATGGATGAAGGCATATATGATAAATCAGAGTACGAAAAAGCGCTTACATGGACCAGGGCCAATTGCCCTGAAGGTGAGGACCGGAATGCAAATCCCATGTCAGCAGAGCAAAAGGAGAAAATTTGGGAAACAGTGGTCAAGATGACCATCATCACCCGCGACCTGATGGTCAGTAACCCCGAACTGGCAAATATGGGCTTTGGTGAAGAAGCGCTGGGGCACAATGCTATCCTCGCCGGCTTCCAGGGGCAACGTCACTGGACCGATCACCTTCCCAACGGAGATTTCATGGAAGCTATACTGAACAGTTCGTTCGACTGGAACGGTATCAGGCAGGTGTTTTTGCTAGCTACCGAAAATGACTCTCTCAATGGTGCCGCCATGCTTTTTGGCCATCTCCTGACAAATACTGCCCAGATGTTCAGCGATGTACGCACATACTGGAGCCCTGAAGCCGTAAAACGTGTAACTGGCAAATCGCTTGAAGGCGACGCTGCCAATGGTATCATACACCTGATCAATTCAGGCGCATCCTCGCTCGATTTCACCGGAAGGCAGGAAATGGATGACAAACCGGCAATAAAACCGTTCTGGCAGATCACAGGCGAAGAAGCAGGCAAATGCCTTGCCAACACACGCTGGCCTTCAGCTACACTCGAGTATTTCCGCGGAGGCGGTTTCTCCAGCGAATTCACGTCGCGCGGAGGTATGCCTGTGACCATGAGCAGGATAAATCTTGTGAAAGGACAGGGGCCGGTCCTGCAACTGGCCGAAGGCTGGACCGTTGATCTGCCGGAAGATGTGAACAATATTCTGACGAACCGTACCGATCCAACCTGGCCCACAACATGGTTTGCTCCGCGCCTCACAGGCAGCGGCGCTTTTACGGATGTATACTCGGTAATGGCCAACTGGGGTGCCAACCATGGCGCCATCAGCTACGGACACATAGGTGCTGACCTTATTGCACTGGCTGCAATGCTTCGCGTACCGGTTTGCATGCATAACGTAAGCGCTAAAGATATTTTCAGGCCGGCTGTTTGGAGCGCTTTCGGCACCTCCGACCCTGAAGGAGCTGANTTACCGGGCATGTAAAAATTTCGGACCTTTATACGGACGATAAGAATTCAAACTGATACTATNATGGAAAACGCCATCCTGGTTCTTGATTGCGGTGCGACAAATGTCCGTGCTGTTGCAGTCGACCGGCTTGGCAACCTACTGGCCTCACATTCACTTCCCAATACCGTTCACCCTGACCCCTGCTTCCGCGGCGGACTTATTTGGGACGCTGATGAAATATGGCGAAAATTTGCTGATTGCTCCGGGGCTGTGGCCAAAAGTCTCGGAAATTACAGAATAGCAGCAGTTACCGTAACGACGTTCGGTGTTGACGGTGCTGCCATGAAAAAGGATGGCGCACTCTGTTATCCGGTCATTTCATGGCAGTGCAACCGGACAGTTGCTGTGATGGATAACATCGGTAAATACATGCCTCTGTCAGTTTTATCGTCCATATCCGGCCTGCAGCCTTTCCATTACAATACGATCAATAAGCTGATATGGTTCAGGGAGAATAGCCCCGATGTACTTAACGCTGCCGATTATTACGTCCTCATGCCATCTATTTTTCTGCACAAACTCACAGGAGAATTTGTAACCGATGCAACAATGGCCGGGACATCCATGCTTACCGACCTGAAAAACAGGCAATTCTCCGAAGAAATATTGTCGGCAACCAGAATTGAAAAACACCTCTTCCCTCCTATTATTGAGCCCGGGACTATCATAGGCAAAACCACAGCAGAAGCTGCTGCTGAGTTGGGTATAGAATCTGGTCTGCCGGTTGTAGCTACCGGCCACGACACGCAATTTGCCGTCTTCGGCTCTGGCGCCGGCATCAACCAGCCGGTGCTCAGTTCAGGCACATGGGAAGTGCTGATGGCCCGATCGGCAGCCGGCAACCTGACAATTCCTCCTGTTTCTGCCGGAGTAACCATCGAACTCGATGCTGTTGCAGGTTTTGTTGATTCCGGGGTGCAATGGGTAGCCTCAGGAGTTCTGGAATGGATTGCCAAACTTTTTTATGCTGAATATCCTAAAGGCCCTGAACAATATAAGGTGATGATTGATGAGGCCTCACGCATACCTGCCGGCAGCGAAGGTGTTACAGTTATACCCGAATTATTCGACGGAGGCTTTATTCCCGGAAACGGAATGATCTGCGGGCTAAAACATAATACTACCAGGGCTCACATCTACCGGGCTACGCTCGAAGCGCTGGCATTTTATGCACGGGCAGCGCTGGAAACCCTTAGTAATGCAGGCGGTTTTGAACCTGAATTTGTATGGGGCGCTGGCGGCGGGACCAGAAATCACCTCTGGAACCAGATACGCGCCGATGTACTGCAATTGCCTTTCAAAACAATAAAACGAAGCGAAACAACCGTGCTTGGCGCAGCCCTGTTCGCCATGCCAGCTGCCGGAATGTACACATCTGTTGAGGAAGCCGCCGGATCAATTGAAAATCCGGTGGAAACCTACCTGCCTGGTAACAACCAGGAATTTTATAAAAAACTGTATTCAGATTTTAAAACTCAATGGCTGTCGAAACGCAGGCCATGAAATCAGCAATTTGCCTATGAGCGACAATCACAAAAAAGTATTTGTAACCGGCTGTTTCGACATGCTTCATAGCGGCCATGTGGCTTTCATGAAAGAGGCTGCAGAATTCGGAGACCTATTTGTATGTATCGGATCCGACTCAACCATTNNTTATAACCTGAAAGGCCGCTATACCGTTAATTCCCAGGAAGAACGGAAGTATATGATCGAATCGCTGCGCTGTGTTAAAGAATGCCGCATCAATACCGGCAGCGGAATTATCGATTTTGAAAATGAACTGCTGGACATTAAACCCGATATCTTCGTGGTTAACGAAGACGGCCATACTCCTGCCAAAGAAGCTATGTGTGCTGAACTGGGAATTGAATATAAAGTATTGAAACGCATTCCCTATGCCGACCTTCCTGCCCGTTCGACAACAGCGCTTCGGAATGTCTGCCGGATTCCATACAGGATAGACCTCGCCGGCGGCTGGCTTGATCAGCCTTTTGTCTCAAAATACTACCCCGGATCAGTAATTACCATCAGCATTGAGCCAACCGTAGAATTTAACCACCGGTCGGGCATGGCTTCGAGCACCCGCCGCAAGGCTATTGAACTGTGGCGGACAGAAATTCCGCACGGCGACCCCGACCAACTGGCAAGGCTGCTTTTCAGCTTCGAAAACCCTCCGGGAACCAGGGAAATTGCCGGTTCTCAGGACTCACTTGGCATTGTTTACCCCGGCCTGAACAAGCATTACTACGAAAACAATTACTGGCCCGCTCATACGCAAAGTGTTCAGGATGAGGACACTTTGTCATGGATCGAAAACCACCTGTATCTCGTAACCCTTGGGCCGCGTGTGAGCGAATATTCAGTGATCGACAATACCAACATCACCTCCGAAGGTGCCAAAGCGCTTGCCGATGCAACCGAAGCCTGCTGGGATTCCATTTTGAAAAAAGACATTTCAGCCTTCGGGAAATCATTCAGGGAGTCATTTGAAGCACAGGTTGCCATGTTTCCCAATATGGCCGACAAGGAGATTTACGACATCATCGATCAGTACAAGCACCTGGCAAAAGGATGGAAATTGTCNGGAGCAGGTGGCGGCGGCTACCTGATCATGGTTGCCGACGAGCCCATTGAAGACGCCATGCAGATCAGGATACGGCGGCAGAACGGCTTATAAGACAATAATTTACAAACAACCGGATACTAACATTCAGACTTATGACAAAAGCCAAACTCACCACCAAAGAGTTCATGCTGCCTTTCATCATGATCACCTCCCTGTTTTTCCTCTGGGGCCTGGCACATGGCATGGTTGATACGCTGGACAAGCATTTTCAGCAGATTTTGCATCTGCATAAATGGCAGTCGAGCTTCATACAGTTTTCGCTTTACGGGGCCTACTTCACCATGGCGTTGCCTGCAGGTTATTTTATGAGGAAGTTCGGTTATAAAAAGGGGATAATCTTTGGCTTGTCGCTTTTTGCCCTCGGAGCATTCCTGATCGCCGGTACCACTTCGTTTGAGTCATTCTGGGTATTCCTCATTTGCCTGTTCATCCTGGGTTGCGGACTTGCCACCCTCGAAACGGCAGCTAATCCTTACACCACCAAACTCGGCCCCGGTGAGTCGGCCGAACAGCGAATCAACTTTTCACAGTCATTCAACGGTCTTGCCTGGGTTATCGGTCCGCTCATTGCGCTGAGCATATATGGAAACCAAAGCCATGTTGAGGGAGAGAAAATGGTCTCGCTGATCCTTCCTTTGGGAATAATCGGGCTGGTTGTGATGACGGTAGCACTGGTATTTATCAAGCTGCCTTTGCCTGAAATATCGGAAGAAGATGCCGCTATTGCCCACGGAGCGCATGTTTCGGGTGTTGAGGAAAAACCTTCCTTTTTCATCCCGCTAGTCAAACAGCCGCATTTCGTGATGGGTGTTATTGCTCAATTCTGTTATGTTNNTGCAGCACAAACAGGCGTTTTCAGCTACCTTATCAATTTTGTGACCGATGAAGGCCAGTAATCCCGCGCTTCGATATGTGAAACACGCGCCCCCTACATATCCTTTCCATTCGGGGTTTTGCACGTGTTCATTGATTAGGCCGACTGGTCGGGCAGTTTATCTCTCATGGACGGATGACAAAGCCCACCGCCATTCTGGGCGAATTTATGCCGCCTTGTGTGCTGTTTACTGCTGCCGGTTGTANNAAGCGCACGTCTCGGCTGGNNGCTTTCCGTGATTTACGCTTCTAACGGTGTCTTCTTTTCTTCATGTTCCATCATGTTTCCCGGCGACCATCGCCTTTTGGCCNNACTGGGCATCAAGGATCTTGGACCCAAAACCNNCAAGGAAGCATCCGCAATTATCTTCGGTAATGGGGCTTGTTGGGTTGGCGGCGCANNCATTTTCCCANNCCCGCTCATGGGATACATTTCCGACATTCATGGCATGGTCGACGTGCCTTTCTTGTACCTTATTCCCCTTNNTTTCCTGTTCATACTTTATTACGCGCTGAAAGGCCACCAAGGTTTAAGCGCATAATTAATTCACTGACTGTTGTTTAACAAAATCCATATTTTATGAAAAAGATTCTCTTCATCAGCCTCGTCATCATGGCAGGCATCTTTGGGGCAAAAGCCCAGGAACACGAATCGCCTTACATCTGGCCCACCGATCCCCTTGTAAAACAGAACCTCGATGAATGGCAGGATCTGAAATTTGGAATTTTTATGCACTGGGGCACATACAGCCAATGGGGAGTTGTGGAATCGTGGAGTTTATGTCCCGAAGATGAAGGCTGGACCCAGCGCCGGGGCGAATATGCTTCCGACTATTTCACCTATAAAAAAGCTTACGAGAATCTTCAGACAACCTTCAACCCGGTGGATTTTNNAAACCCTGACAAATGGGCCAATGCANNAGCCAGGGAAGCCGGATTTAAATATGTTGTCTTTTCATTCAAGCATCACGACGCNTTTTGCATGTTCGACACCAAACAGACAGATTACAAAATCACTTCTCTGNNAAAGATTCCTTTTCATACCAATCCAAAGGCCAATGTAGGACTTGAGATAGCCAAATCCTTCCGCGACAAAGGTTTTAAAGTTGGCGCCTATTTCTCGAAACCCGACTGGAATTGTCCTGATTACTGGTGGTCATATTTCCCGCCAAAAGACCGCAATGTGAATTACGACCCGGCTAAATATCCGCAACGCTGGAATGCATTTAAGGACTTTACTTATAAGCAGATAGAAGAAATTCTGACCGGTTACGGCAAAATCGATATCCTTTGGCTTGACGGTGGCTGGGTGCGCCCGTTGAAAACCGTCGATAAAAATATTGACTGGCAAAAGGGTATTGTTTATGACCAGGACATTGATATGGCCAAAATTGCAGCTATGGGACGGAAAAACCAACCCGGATTAATCGTCGTCGACCGTTCGGTAGGTACCGAATTCGAAAATTACCGCACCCCCGAGCAACAAATCCCTGATAAACCGCTCGACTATCCCTGGGAAACCTGTATGACAATGGGTTACTCATGGTCATATGTGCCGGGTGATACCTACAAATCTGTCTGGACGATTGTCCACAACCTGGTGGATATTGTTGCCAAGGGCGGAAATTACCTGCTCAATATTGGGCCCAGCCCCCTTGGAGATTACGATCCTGTAGCCTACGACCGGCTGAAAGGCATTGGTGAATGGATGAAAGTGAACGGTGACGCGATTTACAGCACCCGGCCCATTGCTCCTTACAAGGAAGGTAACATCTGTTTCACCAAAACGAAGAGTGGCGCTGTGAATGCCATCTACCTTGCTGCAGAGAATGAGAATACTATGCCTGAAACCATTGTTATTAAGGGGATTACGCCAAAGAAAAAGGCTGATATTACCCTGCTTGGCGCAAAAGGTGAACTGAAATGGAAAACCAAAAACGGGGTGACTACCATTGAAATCCCGTCGAAACTGCGCGGGAATCCCCCGTGTAAACATGCCTGGACATTGCAGATAAGTGAAATCCAGTAATTGGTTTCACGCTAAGGCGCAAAGGCGCAAAGCGTCATTTACCATGCGGATGAAGTAGCATTCAATAATTGGTTTCACGCTAAGGCGCAGAGGCGCAAAGCGTCATTTACCATGCGGATGAAGTAGCATTCAATAATTGGTTTCACGCTAAGGCGCAGAGGCGCAAAGCATCATTTACCATGCGGATGAAGCAGCATTCAATAATTGGTTTCACGCTAAGGTGCAGAGGCGCAAAGCGTCATTTACCATGCGGATGAAGTAGCATTCAATAATTGGTTTCACGCTAAGGCGCAAAGGCGCAAAGCGTCATTTACCATGCGGATGAAGTAGCATTCAATAATTGGTTTCACGCTAAGGCGCAGAGGCGCAAAGCGTCATTTACCATGCGGATGAAGTAGCATTCAATAATTGGTTTCACGCTAAGGCGCAAAGGCGCAAAAAGTCATTTACCATGCGGATGAAGTAGCATTCAATAATTGGTTTCACGCTAAGGCGCAAAGGTGCAAAGCGTCATTTACCATGCGGATGAAGCAGCATTCAATAATTGGTTTCACGCTGAGGCGCAAAGGCGCAAAGCATTATTGACCAGATATCAAAAAGAAGCCCGGTCATTTGACCGGGCTTTACTTTTTATCGTATATCAGATATTATTCCTGATCGGGTTGCTCGGCGGCTCCGCCTTTTTCAACACTCAGCAGTTCCACTTCAAAAATCAATGCTGATCCGGCAGGGATAGGGCCGTTTTTCTGATTGCCATAACCGAGTTCGGCAGGTATGTAAAGCATGTAGGTTGCTCCGGGTTTCATCAGTTTAACGCCTTCCGACCAGCCGGGGATCACGCCGTTGACTGGGAATTTTGCCGGCTCGCCACGGTCGCGGGATGAGTCAAATACCGTACCGTCAAGCAGTTTGCCAACATAATGAACCTCCACAACGTCACTATCGGTGGGTTGTTCTCCCTCACCCTGCTTGATGATGGCATACTGCAGGCCACTGGGGGTCTCCATCACACCGGGTTTGGTTTTATTCTCGGCAAAGAACTTCTTGTTAGCCTCTATCGTTTGGGAAAGATCGGCGGCTTCACGGTCCTGGCGTTCTTTCATTAGTTTCTGGTTCCATGCCTGGAATATCTGCATGATCTCGTCCTGTGTGAAAAGCGTATCGGCGCTGTTCATTACATCCTTCATCCCGCGGTTGAGCATCTCGTAATTGATCTCCACGTTATTCTTGCGGAAGCTCCTGACGATGTCGGTGCCAATGATGTAACTCACTGTATCGGTGCTGTTCAGCATCTGAAGCGGAGCAACAGCGGCTTCTTTCTTCGCTTTTTTGCTTTTCTTTTCTTTTTTCTGGGCATATGCCGATGTTCCACCGGCGATCAGAGCCAGCATCAGCATAACTAGGGTTATCTTCTTCATCTCGTTTTTATTGTGAGTCGCAAAAGTAGTGATTTGCAGTTACTGAAACGTTAAGAAATGTGAAAAGTTGATCAGGCAATTATTTGGACTGCGATTAACTTCCTTTCACTCTTTCATAAACTTCCCTACTTCCACAGTTTTATCATTGCTCAGCCGGACGACATAGAGGCCTGGAGGGAGAAAGGAAATATCAAGAACTGTGCTTTTGCCAGTAATGCTTCTCTGATGAAGTATTTGTCCACTAAGGTTAGAAAGTTCCAGATGCCAGGTTGTATTCAGTTGTAATTCAATCGTGACATCCGAGGATGCAGGGTTAGGATAGAGATTCAAAGCGCTGCTATTTATCAGCAATTCCTCAAATCCATTGGTTTCGTTCAATCTCCAGATACCATTCCATACAGTACCGATGAAGGCTTCGTTATTGATGAATGTAAAAGCATTAACGGTACAATTCGGCGGTAATCCTTCACTTTCATCCTGCCAGGTTTTGCCTCTATCTTCTGAAATAAAAACACCAGTCTGAGTACCGGCATAAATTTTACCATTATTCACCCCTAGAGCCTCGACAGAATAATTAAATAACCCGTTTGAACATGATTGCCATTTATTTCCATAATCTGTTGACAGATAAACGCCTCCGCCACTAGTACCAGCATAAATGCTATCGTTTATAGTTGCAGCACACAATACAGATTTGCAGTATAGTCCATCATTTCCGTAATTCCAGGTCAAGCCGTTATCTTCCGATCTAAGTATCCCATTGTAATAGTCACCCACGATTATCTTGTTTCCGAAAACTAAAATGCATGTAGGCATACTGTATACTGGATTGAAACCGTAATCAAAGGCATTCCATGTTAAGCCTTGATCTTCCGATAAAAATATTCCGCAGTTTGAGATTACAAATAGTTTGTCATTATTGGTCATTAAAAATGTTGTAAAACTACATCCATTAAGAGACAGCGATTCTTCCCATGTATATCCATCATCAACAGAAAACAGGATTTGGTTATCAAGACCGGCAATAATTGTATCACCGTGAGCAGCTAACGATAGTATTGAGTTTGTAATATTCGGGGTATTCAGCATGGACCAGTTTAAGCCAGAATCAGTTGTAATACAAAAACCAAAATTAGTAGCTCCTAATATTCCTGAATTAATTTTGGCAAAATCATTGACTCCTGCAACATAAGGCCCGTTTGTCTGTTGCCATTGTGCGTTTAACTGATTCAGAAAGAACAAGAAGAGTAAGAGCAGATGGATTCTTTTCATATCGTTTTTACTGTTTTATAATGGTCCCTGACCCGGTGCATTAGATAATTGCTTAGCAATGTGCAAATTATAAATAAAAATAATCATTCCTATCATCGCAGGACCATCTTCTTCGTCATTTTAGCGAAGCCGGCTTTTACCGTGTAAAAATAAACTCCGGGTGAGAGTTCTGATGCATCAATCTCAAGGGTGTGCTGTCCGGCTGGCTTGCTGCCATATTCCTCTGTCAGTACAGTTCTACCGGTTATATCAGAAACCGAAATGCTCAATATAGCGGGCATCCTCAGCGAAACATCAACACGGGTTGTGCCGCTGAAAGGATTGGGCTTGTTCTGTGAGACAAGCAGTTTAGCTTCGGCTGGGTCTCCGGTTCCGGGAACATATCCCATTGCGGAAATGCAGATAACATAATTTTCGCTCGGGTCAGGATCAGACTGCAGTCCCGGGAACCGGTCGTACTGGTAAGTAAGACGGAATCCGCCCAGTAAATCTGGATCATATTGCTGGCAAACACCGGGATAGATACATTCATTAAAAGGATCGATACAATCAAAGTCTAAAAGATCACACATCANTCCGAAATGACTGAAATTGTTTCCTGCTACTCGAGTCCAGATATGTCTGTAGTCTTTTCCCATGTAATTATATCCTTCGGTAACGGCAGACCACACCAGTATGCCGAATCCCGAAGGATCCATCATGGCCTGCGGCATACTTACCGCCCCGACATGGTAATCACCGCAATCGCCCAATACATCCCACACACCGTTTCCATCAAGATCCAACGGGTAAGCAACAAGCTGGTTTTCATTATCCAGGGTATCCGGATTCAGGCAACTGGCCAGATACAGATCGTCGCCTTCCCAAACCGGCATATCTTCGTTCCAGTATGCTATCCCTGACTGATAAGGAAACAGGTCACCGGCAGCATTGGAAAGAACCACCCCGAAAAACAGATGAACTTTTTTATTAAAATCAATTACCACCGATACCGCTCCATCAGGTTTGTAAATTGCATCCCCCACCTGGCCGGGATAATGCCATACAACGGTTTTCTGCCAGGTATCGCCGTCGTCACCCGACTTCATCACAACCAGATCATTGTCAGCATTGCTGATGGCAAAGGCAAGGGCATTGTCCCTGGGCTCCGCCAGGCAATACCGGTCGGCAGTCCAACCCGGATAAAAGGCTGAATCCAGCCCCGGAATCACCTCGTTCCGGTCCCAGGTTATACCGCCATCAAGCGAACGGGAATAAATAAGGGCTCCGTCCTGGCCATGGTATGAGGTCCCGGAGTTTGCAAACGGCGTGGTTAACGAAATAATATGAATCTGATCGTTATCAGCCCNCCCTGTAACCATTCGTGGCCAGAGCAAACCGGGAGCATCCTCAGGCAGCGGAATTGTTGACTGCATCCAGTCCCCTGTTCCTTTTATTTCTCGTTTCAGCATGAAAAGGGGCGCCGGTATTCCTGATTTATGTGAAACAACAATTTCACCATTTGTTCCAAGCCGGGCATGTGACGGCCATCCGGCCTTCTGATTTTCCAGGCGTTCAGGGTCAATGTTGCCCCAGGCATAGGTATAGGCATCAAAATAATTATAACCGGTGCCACGATCACTCCCGTTGGCTTCAACTCCCCTGTTCCAGACTGCAGCCATGTTTCCGTCGGAAAAAAGTGTTAACCGTCCCGAAGGAGCGCTGCAGTTCGATTGTAAATCATATCGTGTATGCCCTATTATATCGCAGGAATAGAAAAAATCTGCATTAACATACTGGTTTCCGGGAGTTAAAAACGAAATATTTTCATCATCCCCAACAACAGGTTCGGCTTTAATACATTTTTGCCGGGCCTTTTCAGGAATTACAGGCAATTTCTGCTGGGCGAAAGCGCAAGCTGCAGTGAGCAATACCGTGAATGTGAATAAAAGCCTGGTCATGACTGTGGTAAATAGTTAAAGTTTCACAAACTTCCCTACTTCAACGGCTGTATCATTGCTGAGACGGATGAAATAGAGGCCGGGAGGGAGAGAGGAAATATTGATCGGAGAGATTATGCCAGTGATGTATTGTTCTATCACCAGTTCTCCAGTTGTGTTAATGATGGAGATTTTACCAATAATATCAGAAATGCTGGTGGGAAAGCTGAGATAAACCCATTCTTCCGCTGGATTAGGGTACAACTTGAATGATGGTGACTTATTGTCATCTATGCCATCTGTACCTGTCCTGACAATGTTTGAAGCAGAGTATTCATAAGATGATTTTTTAGGGATGCAAGGAGACTCTTTTGCGACTCTTACTTGGTAAAGATTTAATCCCGAAGGAGGTGTATAATCAGTAAAAGTATATGTATCATATGGTATACTAGCTATCAAATTGATATTACCTCCTTGGTTACTTCTATAAATATCAAAATTCTCATAAGAGAAGCCTTCATAAGGATTCCAGTAGAGAATTACTTCATTTGTACTACCAATATCGGCTGTCAAATGCATGGTCCGATGATTTAGCGAGAGGTAGCTTTCATAACCGCAACTGTCTTTCACAGAGATAGCATAATAATAGAATCGGCTTAATGGATCTGCATTATCATCGGTAAATACACTTTCGTCATTAATGGCCAAAGAGCCAACCTTATTATAGTTTACGGTTATCGCTTCCTTTCTGTAAATAAATATGGTATCAGTGCCAACATTTAATGTTTTTTCAACGACGACTTTGTTTTTCTTAATCTGGGAATCTACAGTAACTAAGCAAATTTGCTCATCTGAAAATGGCTGCAATGGTCCGGGTACTGTAATTTGTGCCAGGGAAGTACAACCGGAATCATTGGTTGCCACTACACTATATACACCTCCTGTTGTTACATCGATTGATTGTGTTGTTTGGCCTGTACTCCAGTTATAAGATACAAATCCGCCTGACGCTGTAAGTGAGGTAAATTGGCAGTATTCAGTATTTGATATTGAAATGTATACAGGATCACCACCATATGGAGGAATTGGATCAGGCACCTGAATATTGGCTGTGGAAGGGCAGCCTGTAAGATTAACTGCCTGAACCTGATAACTTCCACCATCAGTTACTTCGATTGACTGTGTAGTTTGTCCGGTATTCCATAAATAGCTTGCAAATCCACTGGTGGCAGTCAGAGTAGTCGATACGCAATAGGTTGGATTAGAAATTACTATTAATAATGGATCACTGTTACAAAGTTTTATTCCAATATAATCGTCATATCCGTGATGACCAGGTAAAGCTGCTGGTTGATCACCAGTATGACCGGCAACGAAATAGGCTCCATCCGTGGTTTGTTGAATTGAATATGCATAATCATACGCAAATCCCCCATATGAATGTTGCCATTCTATTGTACCTGAAGAGTTAATTTTTACCAGCCAGAAATCAAGGTTATAGTAATGATTTGTAATGTCACCATCGTAAGAATTTGAAGTCCCAGCAATCATGTATCCACCATCATTAGTATGAATGATGCAGTGAGGAATATCCTCATCAGAGCCACCATAGGATTTTTCCCAAAGGATATTACCCAAAGAGTCTAACCGGACGATCCAATAATCCTCCTTCCCATGATTACTGGTAACATCCCCATTATATGATTTAGTGGAACCCGCGACAATATATCCATTATCGGATAATTGAATAATGCTCTCACCTTTGTCCCAATAAGACCCCCCGTAACATTTCTGCCATTGAATACTCCCATTGCTCCTTGTTTTTACTACCCAAAAATCATAACCGCCATGAAGACCTGACACATCGCCGTCATTTGAATCAGTCCAGCCGGTAGTAATATAGCCGCCATCAGATGCTTGTTGAATAGAAGTAGCCCAATCCTCATGCAATCCTCCGTAACATTTTGACCACTGAATAGCCCCGGATGAACTTATTTTTATAGTCCAGATGTCGCCACCACCATGATTACCTACAACCTGACCACTATAGGATCCGGTAAAGCCAGTCACAATATAACCATTGTCATTTGTTTGAATAATGGAATATGCATATTCTGAATTTAATCCGCCATAACAATTCTGCCATTGGATTGATCCAGATGAATCTGTTTTAATGACCCAAAAATCAAATTGCCCATGATTATTGGTTATGTCATCATTTATAGAATTTGTTCCACCTGCGACTATATATCCTCCATCAGATGTTTGTTGTACGCTTGTTGCAAAATCAGTATCTGAACCACCATAACATTTCTGCCATTGAATTTCGCCTGAAGGATAGGTTTTTACTACCCAAACATCAAATCCACCATGAAGATCAGTAACATCGCCGTCCACCGATTGTGATGAGCCGACAAGGATAAAACCACCATCCGAAGTTTGCTGGCTGCTGTGAACTCCCTCCGTATAGTCGCGTAAAGTTCCGCCATATAGTTTTTCCCATTGAACACTCATAGGAGTTTGTGCCACGTTGATTGTTGAGAATAAACCAATTAGCAGAAGTAAAGCAAAGAATCTCATTACATATTGTTTTTAAGAGAGTTGGCAATTCAATTAGTTTACAAGATAATGATTGTTATCTGTGATATATTAATGTCTTTAAGATTTAGGTAGACATGTTAGTAGAATCAAGCTACTCTTTCACAAACTTCCCCACCTCCACCATTTTCTCATTGCTGAGTCGGACGAAATATAGGCCGGGAGGCAAAATATTAATATCGATTATTGAAGTTTGGCTAATAATGCTAGCTCTCTTCATCACCTTCCCTTTACAGTTATATATAATTACATTCCCATCGCCGGTATTAGCAGGTGCTTTGATTTCAATGACTCCTGAGGCCGGATTCGGAAATATTTCCAAAGCGCCGGCAAGGGGTTCTGCCTCCCCTATCCCGATAGCACAATTGGCCACCACTTCTTCCTGGTTATCGCAACCGGTAGCATTGTCGTGAAGGGTGACATCAGCAGCCGAAGCTGAAAGATAATCGCATATACTCTTCACATCACATTCCAGCAACGAATCATTGTCGACGATATAAATACTCTGAATCGATTGGGCATCAATATTATCAAGACCTGCCAAGCTTTTAAGGATCTATTCTGGAAAATCCAAAGTCCTCCGCCTATGGAAGTAACTTTTTCAAGCCCGGCAAGAGAAGAAAGCCCGTGGCTGTATCCGATATGAAGGCCCTGTCCGATGGTAGCCAGCTTTTCAAACCCGGTGAGGCTTTTAAGTGATTCGTTGAAAAAAATATACAGGTAACCACCAATACTTGCCAGGTTTTTAAGTCCGTCTATACTGACAAGTGATGTATTATTTTCAATATGCAGCAAGCCATCAATGGATGTAACATTTTCGAGGCCTGAGAGAGATACCAGCTTATGATTGAATGAGATATACAGGTCCCCGGCTAGTGAAGTGAGGGTATACAGGCTGTCGAGGCTTGTGATTTCATTTCCATAAATGGTCACATTGCCTTCAATTCTTGAACATCCGGGATAATTCGCCGGGAAGCTGTCTATCTGTGCCTGGGTTGCAAATTCGATTCCTCCCGGCAAACAACCCTGAGGAAACGCGGAGTATGCTGACATTAATAGTACAGCGATAAAAGGTACTGCTTTCTTCATAATTGAATATTTTAATCAATTACACTTACTCTGTATAATTCTATTTTTAGATGGCTCATTGTTTCACGAACTTTCCCACTTCCACCGTTTTATCGTTATTTAGTCGTATGAAATAGAGGCCAGGTGATAGCGTGGAGATGTCGAGAATTTTATTCTTGCCTGCAAAATTAATCGTAGAAAGAATCTGCCCTTTCATGTTGGAAAGCTCCAGTTGCCAAGATGCGTTCATTTGCGATTCAATCGCGATAAATGCTGATGCCGGATTAGGATAAACCTTCAGCAGATTATCAGTATTTATCGATTGATGTTTTTCTGCCGAAACGACTCCCCCTGTTGTAGTCCTGATCATCAGCCCATTATCGCCGAATGCCACGCCATTGTCGGCATCGAAAAAATATACATTGTTCAGGACAGAGCTTTCNNATTGGTTTTCAATCGGGTTCCAGGTATTGCCTCCATCGGTTGTTTTAATCATATTTTCATAAGTACCGCTACCNNCCGCAGCATATCCCACTTCAGGCGTCGGGAAACTTATTGAAAGAATATTGATAGGATTTGCATTGTTCATAACCGCCAGCGACCAGGTAATCCCTCCATCTTCTGATTTAAATATCTGATCATGACAGGCTAAAAAAGCAGTTTGTTTATCTGTAAAGTATATGTCATTTGCTGACGTAAANNAACCTTCTATCATAATTTTTTCCCAGGTTTCACCAGCATCTGTAGATCTTAGAATTGAATTATTCACCCAATCCCATCCAACCGCAAAGATTGTATCAGCCGAGACATATTCCATATCTTTAAAATCAAACATTCCATTGGTTCCGGTATTGACTTCCGACCACGTAACGCCCCCATCGGTTGTTTTTATCATTTGACCATCCCACCCGATAAAGCCTTTTTTNNCAACGTCGAAGAATTTAATCATCATATGTTCACCGGAATCATAATAACCGGTTTCAAGGCTTGTCCAATGAGCGCCTCCATCCATAGTTTTATTCAGACTGATGCCCGCAAGATTTGCTGCCACAAAGCCTGTATCTTTATTAATAAAGCAGGAGCCTCCCANGGTAAAACTAAGATTTCCAGCTCTTTCCCATGAAACGCCACCATCGGTTGTTTTCATGAAAAAAGTCTCAGGTACTCCATTTCCGGTAATATCGTTGAAAGCGTATCCGTTATCCTGGTCAACGAACTGAACTCCATACACGTNCCCGTCGAAAATTTTATGATCCAAACGAGTCCAATCCACCCCGCTATTCGATGATTTATGAATACTGCCATAAGAGCCGACGGTAAAAACAGTATTTGTATCGAATGTGCACATAGAGCGGGCCTCGTCCCANNCCACAAATCCCGGGCATAAAACTGGTCCAGGAAAAGAACCTCCGTCATGCGTCATCACCAGATAAGTCTCAAGTATATANNCTACGGGAGATGGAACCGTATAAAAACCTGTCAGATTATCAAGAAATACCAGTTCCCCTTCTGANNCGATGATGGCCATCCCGAATAAGTTCTCGCTCCAGTTGACTTCCTTGTCATCGGTCCTGTAAATGTATATATCTTCAAGAGCATCACAAACGATGATTCCTGCACTATCGTTAAGGAAAACAAGGTCAGAGATTACTAAATCCGGGAGCCCCTGAGGATAACTGATCACGGACCAGGTATTTCCTTCCGTCTTCCGTTTTAAGGCATAAGGCTATCAGAAAAACCCTGTAATATAACCCGTTAACGAATCGGCAAAAACGATTCTTTTTAACTCAAAACTTACCCCGCTGGCCACAGGTTCCCAGGTTTCACCACCATCATTGGTCTTCAGCAGTAATCCATCTCTGCCTACGGCAAAACCATGTGTTTTCATCAACGANNAGGTAATATCCGAAAGGTGATATGAATTATGGCTATTAGGGGCAGCGTACTTNNTTTCCGACCAATGGTATCCGCCATCTGTTGTTTTCAGATTGTTTCACTTGCCTCCGAAAATGAATCCAACGCTTTCGTTGATAAAAAACAGACCATTTACAGNCATGTAATCATTGTCCTTGCCGGCAGGATTGCAGTATAANNGGTCCCACGTTTCACCGGCATTNNTGTTCGATATCATCACAGTAGAACCTTCACCCACCGCTATCAAATTGTTTGTTCCCGGAATTTTGAGAATATCATTTAATGTGTATTTTCCTGTGGGCTTCCAGACACCCCTGGTCCATACATCCTGCGAAAAATGCTTGAATAGACGGATACACACCCCGGCAAAAAGAATAATCACCTTTTTTATGATTAAATACCTTAATATTAATTTCTTAAAATAACTTCCCTATCCGGGTCATAAAAATCAATCCCAAATATAAAAAGATTTTCTGCATAGTATATTTTTAACAACAATATGCATTAACCCAACAAATAAATATCTTCAATCGTTTATTGCATGCCGACACATTTTCCTGGCGTTATTTTAGGTATTTGTTCTCTTCACCAACCCTTTCCGTAGGGAGCCATGACAGCCTGATTTTCAGCACTGATTTCCGTATTACCAACGGCTTTATAACCGGGAGGGGCTTATTCCTGCAGGCCTTTTGCTGTTAACCGGATGGCCCCATACGGTGACGGGAACATTGCCCGGAAATATAAAAGGTGCCGAAAAAACACACGCTGACCATGCCCTCACCTTTAATCCATGCCGGTGCTGCAGAGGATTGGATAGCCACCCATTTGCTTGAAAGAATTCATTCCGCCAAACGCAACCTTATATTAAAGCCATTTGCCCGGAAAAGACGACATGTTGCTTCTTTAGGAGCTGTATCGGCTGGTCAAGGGCTTTAAACACTGGGTGGTGGGTAAGTTGCCGAAGCTGTGGCTACTGGATTGGCGAGACCATACTGGGAAACCAGGGGATTTGTGCCACCGAAGCAGCATAGGAAATTGGGATCCGCTACGGGTTTAAAAAAACTTGGGCTGCTATTAAGATTTACGGCCAGATTGTGTATGTTTACACAACCCGGCCTTCGGCAACGTCCTACAAAAATGTTGGCTATGTAAACAGGAAAGGTTATCTCGAAAACCATTGTCCGCTCACTGGCGGCAACTACAAAGACTCCTGAGTTTTCCGGCATAGGCATCATAGTAATTACTAAATCCGATCAATAATTTCAAATTCTGGATCGCAGTCTTAAGACGTCAAAAGGAGAGGGAACGAACATTTATGAAAATTTTTCGGGCTGGTTTTCACGGGAAGGGATCGTGATGGCGCCGGACATGTGCCAAGCGATACAGAAGCCTGCGTTGGTGAGCGTAGTGTCGATGGCGGCTTGTGTCGGCGTTGAAGAGGGTGCCGAAACCGTAGAAAAACAAGATAATGTTCATAAAGTCTTGACTTTTTTCTTTGTTATTGTTCTTTTGTGGCAAAGACAAAAGAAAGTAATTAGTTACTAACATTTTAAAAATCATTCTCTCAAATGCTGTAAATATTAGCAGAAATTATAAAGTTCCATTTTCCAAAAGATAATAAATAACCAGTAAACTGAAGTCACTCCATGAAAAAGCTCCTCTAATCTTCTCGTGCTTGGCGCCATCGTTAATGGTACATGCCAACACAACGACAATCTATGGTAAAAAGAGACCAATTTCGATCCTGAGGCTCACGGGACAAAAACTGGTCTATTACATCACCATGAGCTGATTCGTCCGACTGCTAGCGCATTGCTAAAATATGGACAGCAACAAAGTCTATTATCAGTTGTTAGATCAAAAATTAAGGGCGTTTCATGGTGTGAAGCAAGTCGGAAATTACCGTTCTCTAACCTTTCGCAGCTGCTGGGCCAGTACGATTATCAAAGCACCACTGAGGATGCCCTCCTCAAATAACAGGTAAGGAAAACCCGGCGTGACACAAACCGCTTCATTCCTATACGCATATGATCCAATCGCTCGAAAAACCATCAGCAGATTATTGGGCTAATGGCGACATGACCACAATGTAAAACGTCGAAGTAAGGCTGCTGTCTTCGTTCAAACGGGCCTGTTCGCCTTCGCAACTGCCCCGATCAACCGTGGGAGTTACGGCAAGCCTATGAACCTACATAGTAATTACTTCATAGCGATGCCGAGGTGATGGAAACGTTTGCTTTTGCCGTCAGACCCGGAAGCGCAGGGACGATTGTTTCGAAAGGCAAAATAATTCGGTAAATGGCCTGTCCATGTCAGGAAGCATTTATAACTCTGAACCGATAGTCAGGGAATTGCCAGTGTCCATCGAAAGAAAAACTTTCTATTCAATCGGGATTTCCCGATTTTGAAAACGTGCGAAGGGGTAATCACATCACAACCGACACACCAATTCTCGATGAAGGCTTACGTCATTGATTTCGGTTGATAGCACATACCTGAAATTATCACAACAGAAATTCCTCCCGACGAGTGTGAAGCTTAAAGGCGGCTATACCTGGCAGCCAGGCATACACGTAAAGAAGATAATTACCAGTGCTCCTGAAAAGTGTATTTGGCCGAGGCGAGTTTGGGTGAAAGAATTTGTGCAGGCAGTACTTTTGGTACCCCTGAACTTACTCGCATTCACTGAGAAAAATGCATTGTATCTCTAAACCAGAGATCGCGAAACCGTTGTGTTAACATAATCACATTCTAAGTAGAGTGAGCGTTTTCAAGGTTTTATGAGAACAATCAATTCAGCATTAACAAATGCGAGGGGGCAGGAATGGGCTGGGACCTTATGAAGACGAATGAATACTAGATTTTTCACCTATCCGTTCGATGAGGATTATGGACGCAGGTAATGATCAAAGTGAGTTTAAAAGCCCGGTCGTTCCAAATCCGGAAACATGCTCATTGTCAAAATTGACTGGGATTTCAGGTTACTTGACAATTTCAGGGTGCTATGTCAATGGTAAAGCCTGATCGAGCGATAGAAACGCTGGCGTGCAGAATTGCGTTATGGTATAGCTCTGCCTCGTCATCATCGTGGAAACAAGGCACGACGACATCCTGGTTCGTCAATTACTGGTTCAAAAGTCCGATTGCATCGCCAATGAAGGGGGTAAAAGATTGCTTTTTATAGTTCAAACAATCAAGAAGATATACGGCGTAATTGCTACTACCGACGTCGCGGAGTTGTCATTTGAAATATCAAA
>JADLKF010000005.1 GCA_015657475.1 Lentimicrobiaceae bacterium
CCAATTTCACCTATTCCAACAATTGCCAGGCGCAGCCGGTGCTGTTCACCGATCTTTCAACAATTACATCGGGTTCCATTGTATCATGGAGCTGGGATTTTGGTGACGGGAACTCCTCTACTCTCCAAAATCCTCAGCATACTTATGCCAACGCAGGCACTTTCAATGTAATTCTAACAGCTACCTCCGACTCCGGTTGTGTCGGTACCCATACCATTGCCCTGAACATTGTAGCTTTTCCCACCGCTTCGGCAGGCTCGCCACAAACCATTTGCGCCGATGATACCTTTTCTCCGGCCTCGGCAACAGCGGCCAATTACTCCTCATTACTCTGGAGTTCAAGCGGTACAGGAACGTTTAATGACCAGACCATTCTGCACCCTGTATACACTCCCAGTGCTGCCGACACGGCTGCACATACAGTAACTCTTACCCTCGTTGCCAGCGGCAATTCACCCTGTGGCCCTGCCACATCGTCAATGGTACTGACGATAAATCCCGTGGCTGTTTCAGATGCCGGCATTGATGCCAGGATATGTGAAGGAAGCACTTATCAGCTTTCCGACGCTGCAGCCTTCGGGTATACCTCCCTTACTTGGAACAGCTCAAGTTCAGGCACTTCGGGGTTTGTACCCGCCGGAACCCTTCATCCTGTCTATACGCCCGATGCCACCGATATCACCAATGGCAGTGTAACGCTCACCCTTACGGCCAATCCCTATGCACAATGCTCTGCCGCTTCCGATGGTATGACCCTTCACATTACCCGACAGGTGGTGAACAATGCAGGAGCCAATGGACAGATATGCCAGAACAGCACATTCAATGTTACCACCGCCACCTCGGTATATGATTCGGTGCATTACTGGACGCATAACGGATCAGGCACCCTGAACAATGCCACCACATTATCTCCAACTTATGTTCCTGGTACGGGTGAATCGGGCACGGTGACACTGACCTTACATTCCCTTGCTTATTACCCGTGCAGCAGCGTGACGGATAACATTACGCTTACCATTCATCCTCTTCCCACGGCCGATGCCGGTTCTGCGGGCTTCAGTTGCCAGGGATACAACTACGCGGTAAGCGGAGCTACGGCTACACACTATTCTTCGGTCACCTGGACTGAAAATGGCACGGGTTCCCTCACCAATGCCAACACATTGACCCCGACTTATGTACCTGGTCCCGGTGAATCAGGCACGGTAACGCTGACGCTCACCGCGCAGGGTGAGTTAAGTTGTGCCGGAGAGACAGCCCAGAGCACGATGACGCTTACGATCACCCCTCTTCCTGTAGTTGATGCAGGGCTGAATGCCACCATTTGTGCTGCCAACACGCATACACTGTCTGCCACGCAGACCAACTGCGGAAGTGTATTGTGGAGCACCTCGGGTGACGGTACCTTCAACAACCCTGCATCGCTAGCACCGGTATACACTCCGGGCAGTAACGACATAGCCTCGGGCAGTGTGGTGCTGACGATCACCGGTTTTGGAGCCGGTTCCTGTGTTGGTGAGACCGACAATGACCAGGTAGTTTTAACGATCGATCCCATGCCAACGGCATATGCAGGCATTGATGAGTCGCATTGTGTGCAGAGCCCGATAGCGATCACGGGAGCCACGGCAGGTAACAACTCGGGGGTACAGTGGGTCACCTCGGGAGACGGGATTTTCACGGGCAACACCACGCTGACGCCGACCTATATGCCGGGCAACATAGACTTTAACAACGGCACGGTGACGCTGACGTTGCGATCCTACGGCAGGTTGAGTTGTGCATCACAGACGGTGAGCGACAGCCGGGTGCTGACGGTAACGCCCTACCCGACAGTGAATGCGGGCCCTGATGATTACATCTGCAGTAACCAGACACAATACCAGCTAAACGGCTTCGGCAACAATTACAATGCGGCCGATATCCAGTGGAGTTTCACGGGAGGTGACGGGGTACTCAGTGCCACGAATGTAATGAGTCCTATCTATTACCCTGGTCCTGTGGATTTAAGCACTGTGGACCGTGCCATCACCTTCACGCTCACGCTGCAGGGAGTAGGCACCTGTGTGGGTCAATATGTAAGCGATGAGATGACGTTGCTCATCGACCCCACGCCGGTGAGCAATGCAGGCCCCGACGGGGAAGTGTGTGGTCGCAGGCCTTACCAGCTCAGCGGGGTGGCTCAGTATGAGAACACTATACTCTGGGTAACCACGGGCGACGGCAGTTTCAATAATCCTAATCTTCTGAACGCGACTTACACCCCCGGTCCGGGCGATGTAGGCACGATGGTTATGCTGCGGCTGGACCTGAGCGGGTGCCAGAGCCTCACGGGGGATGACTTCCTGCTGCTGACGGTACATCCCGATCCGAGTGCGACAATCAGTGGCACCGCGGACATCTGCGAAGGCACGTCGACGCCATTGACGATAGACTTCACGGGGACACCACCGTGGTCAGTCAGCTATACTGACGGCCTTGTACCGGTGACGGTGACGGGGATTACAGCTTCGCCATACACCTTCACGGTATCGCCGTTGTTAACCTCCAACTACTGGATCACGGCGGCATCGGATGCTTATTGTCCTGTACCGAACGATTCTATCCACGGGCCGGCATATGTCACAGTCCATGAGTTGCCTTACCAGTACATTACCACAGCCACTAATGGAGGTTATTACTGTGCCGGCGATACAGGCGTGGTGATCAGCCTGTCATCCTCACAGGTGGGAATGACGTACGAGCTCTTTCACAACTGGGTAAGCACGGGAGTGGTGCTGTCAGGCACGGGCAGCACATTGCGTTTTGGCACCTTCACCGCCCCGGGGCAGTATGCCATCGAGGGCACCAATCCCGGCGGTCCCTGCACAGCATGGATGCGCGACACGGTGGAGGTTATCATCAACCCCATCCCTGTAACGGACTTCACATGGAATACAGCCTGCCTTGGCGACACCACGGTGATCGATGTATCGGGGTTGTATATCAATGCCATCAGTAACTGGCTGTGGGATTTCGGTGACGGCACGTACCTCACGCTCAACGCGCCTATGGACCCTGTGAAGCATGTCTTTCCCACCTACGGCAGTTACCCGGTAACGGTGAGTGTGACGGACACCAACGGCTGCCAGTTCAGCATCACGCATACGGTAGATGTACGTCCTCACCCTACGTCTTTCTTCAGCTACGACACGCCCACCTGCCTGGGAGATGCCACTTCGTTCACCGACCTCAGCACGATACCGTCAGGTCAGGGCTACCTTCAGCGGTGGATCTGGGATTTCGGTGACGGCACGCCTGGTGACACGATCTGGTTTCCTGCCACGCCGAATATCACGCACACCTATTCCACCGACGGCACCTACACGGTAACCCTCCAGGTCAGCAACTCGGTGAGTTGCAGTGACACGTGGAGCACCACGGTGACGGTTACCCGTCGTCCTGTGGCGGACTTCACGATGGCCTCCACTGCCTGCCGGGAGATGGCGGTAACGTTCCAGGATCTGTCGGGCGAAGACGGCGGCGGGGCGATAGCAAGCAGGAACTGGGACTTTGGTGACCCTGCATCGGGAGTGCTGAACTACAGCACGGCCCAGGACCCAGAGCACAGCTATGCTTCGTCAGGCATCTACACGGTCACACTCATTGTCACCAACTACGCCGGCTGCAGTGACACCTTGCAGAAGACGATCACGGTATTTGAAAAGCCGTCAGTAGCCTTTGCCTTTGGTACGGGCTGTGTGGGAGACACCACGCAGCTGTGGGCCGATATGACGGTTGTAAACGGCGGAGCCATAGCCGGATACAGCTGGGACTTCGGCGACGGGGGCACTGCCTACAGCGAGAGTGTATCACACATATACATAGCCCCGGGCGCTTACCTGGTCACGCTCACGGTGACAGACACCTCGGGCTGCGAGAATGACACTTCACGCTATCTCACCATCACCACGCCGCCGGTGGCGCACTTTTCGGCTCCTGCCGACAACTGCCTGAGCGAGACGATACTGTTCCACGACCTGAGCACAGCTAATGATGGTTATCTCACCAGCTGGTTATGGGACTTTGGCGACGGCAATACACAAACGGTAACCTTCCCCAATACACCGGATGTCAGCCATAACTACCTGGTTGCGGGCACTTTCCAGGTCACTTTGACGGTCACCGACAGCTATGGGTGCACACACCGGGAGCAGCGGCTGATCACTGTGAATGATTCACCCACGGCTTTGTTCATGTACCAGGGAGGTGGTTGTGAAGGCAGCCAGGTGATGTTCACCGACCTGAGCACCACCACGGGCTACCAGCAGGTGTCGGGGTGGCAGTGGAGCTTTGGCGATCCTGCCTCGGGCATCTATAACAGCAGCACCGAGCAAAACCCTGTTCACGCTTTCAATGCCGCAGGCACTTACACGGTACAGCTCATAGCATACAGCGGCAACCTGTGCAATGACACGACGACGCAGCAGGTCATTATTGGTTCTTTGCCTACTGCCGGTTTCACCACGCAGCAGGCCTGCAGGGACAACCCGGTGCAGTTCACACCGGACTATTCGGTGACGGACACGACGACCATTGCGACGTGGCTGTGGGACTTCGGCGACGGCAACAGCAGTTCGCTGCGCGAGCCTGTACATGTATACAATATGTCGGCCACCTACATGGTCACGTTGACGGTCGGCGATACTTCAGGCTGCGAACGAAGCGTAACAATGCCTGTAACGATACTACCGCTTCCTGAGGTCAACTTCACGTATGACAGTCCTGTATGTGAAGGTACGACGGTAGCGTTCACAGACCTGACGGCGGTACCGGGCCAAACGGGTTATGTATACCGCAGGACCTGGGACTTTGGTGACGGCACGTCACAAACGATATTGTTCCCCAATGCCACGGCTGTAAGCCACAGTTATGGTCAGGCAGGAACCTTCACGGTGACGCTCACGGCGGTGACTGCCGACAGTTGCACGGCGGCGACCCAAAAGACGGTGACGGTGCTGCCTCAGCCGGCTGCGGCATTCACGCATGGCGCCGGCTGCGAGGGCATGGTTATGCAGTTCACCAACCTGAGCACTGCCGGTGGCGGGCAGTCATTGTCGGGTTACCTGTGGGACTTCGGCGACCCTGGTTCAGGCACTGCGAACCAGAGCACGCTGGCCGATCCCACGCACAGTTACAACACTTCAGGCACTTACACGGTGATGCTGATAGCCACCACAGCCAATGGCTGCAGCGACACGGCCACGCAGCAGGTCACGGTATCTGCGCCGCCGGTGGTAGACTTCACGATGACGGCGCAGTGCAGTAATGACACCACTCAGTTTGTCAGCAGCACGTTGGTGAATGTGGCAGCCACGCAAAGCTGGCTATGGCAGTTTGGTGACGGCACTACGGCCACTACCCCGGATCCCCTGCACATATACACTCAGCAGGGCACCTACATGGTGCTGCTCACGATCACCGACACGGCAGGCTGCAGCAACACGATAAGCTACCCTGTGACGATACAGGCGGGCCCGCAGGCATGGTTCAGCGTGACGGCGCCGGGATGCAGCGGCATGGCGGTGACTTTCACGGATTTAACCAACGGCAACGGCGGTACTATCAGCAGCTGGTACTGGCAGTTTGGCGACGGCCACGACACCACGCTCACGGCACAGGTTCCCACGCTCACGCATACGTATACGAATGCAGGCATTTACACGGCCACGTTGTCGGTAGTCACGCAGCAGGGCTGCGAAAGCACCTACCAGCAGACGGTGACGATATCCTCTTCGCCGCTGGCGGCATTCTTGTGGCAGAACACCTGCCAGGGTCAGGCGACACAGTTCACGGACATGACAACGCTCAACGGCGGCGCCACGCTCACCTCGTGGAGCTGGGACTTCGGCGACCCGGGGTCGGGGACGGGCAACAGTTCACCGCTGCAGAACCCGTGGCACAGCTACACCACACCGGGGAGCTATGTTGTCACCCTTGTCACGTTGAATGCTTCGGGATGTGCCGACACGGCGCAAAGCAGTGTCACCATCAGCACGATGCCGGCGGTAGACTTCTACCATGACAACACCACCTGCAAGGGAGTGGATGTGCTGTTCCACACCGACACGCTGGTTTCCAACATCGATGCGTTGCAAACGTATGACTGGGACTTTGGTGACGGCACGGCGCATGCATACACGGTAAATCCCGTTCACAGCTACCAGAATGCAGGCACATACACGGTGACGCTGGTGGTGACAGACACGGTGGGTTGTCCCAACGCGGTAAGCCACAGCATCACGATCCACGGTTCGCCGCAGGCGCAGTTCAGCTATGCTAACGTATGTGCAGGCACGGCGACGCTGTTCAGCGACCTTAGCCTGGCGCCACAGGGCGACACCATTGTAAGCTGGCTGTGGAACTTTGGCGACACGCAGCAGACGACAGACACCTCCACGTTACAAAACCCGGGCTATACATACACGCAGACAGGCACTTACACGGTAACGCTGACGGTGACGACAGAGCATGGCTGTGAGGGCAGCATTGCCATACCGCTGCAGGTATGGAACCTTCCCACGGCGGGTTTCCGCTACACGACGACGCCCTGTGCAGGGGGAACGGTACAGTTTGCCGACACCTCGTGGAGTTACCAGAGCACGATCATGAGCCGGGCGTGGGAGTTTGAGCCTTACCAGTACGGGTCGGGGCAGAATCCTCAGCACACCTACTATGCGACAGACAGTTGCTACACGGTGCAGCTGGTTGTGGTTGATGGGAGGGGATGTATTGACACCGCTCAGCAGCAGGTATGTGTACCGGCGCCATTGGCGATAGCGATGAGTTATGAGCAGCACTGTTACGGGCAGCCGGCACAGTTCACGCCGCAACTTGTCACCCCGGCAGGCGACTCGCTGATCACCTTTGCCTGGAACTTTGGTGACCCTGCCTCGGGGACCAGCAATACTACAGCACAGAAAACGCCGCAGCACCTGTTCACGCAGGTGGGATATTACAGTGTTCAACTCACGGCTACAGACCAATATGGCTGCAGTGCCGACACCTGGCAGCAGGTGGAGGTACATGCGTTGCCGGTGCCATCGTTCACGTGGCAGAACGGCAGTTGCGACACCACGGTAATGTTCAGCAGCACTTCGCAGGACACTACGGCGGCGATCACCACGATGATATGGGATTATGGCGACGGGACGGTGGACACGGTTTATGCCCCGAACACGGGAGCCACACATCACTACAGTGCCCCGGGCAACTACCTGGTGACGCTCACCACGGTGAATGCCGATGGCTGCAGTGCCACAACAGAACAAGAGGTACAGCGGTCAGGCTGCCTGGTGGCAGCGATGATGGCGGGAGACACCCTGCTGTGCCAGAACTCGCCGGTGCAGTTCATGGACATGAGCACCTGCGACGGGGTGATCACCCGGTGGACGTGGTACTGGGGTGACGGGACAACAGACAGCTACACGCAATACAATCCATACACGCTTCACAGCTACAGCGGCCCGGGCACATTTACCGTGAGCCTGGTGGTGACAACGATGGTTGGCAGTACGGCCATTACCGACAGCACGACGAGGCAGGTAACGATATGGCCGTCGCCGATGGCGGGGTTCACGGCAAAGGATGTATGCCAGGGAGAGCGGGCATACTTCAACGACACGACACTGGCCAACGGCGCTTTGGCGCTGACCTATCGATGGGACTTTGGCGATGGCAGCACAATAAGTGATACCTCGGCACTGAAGAACCCCGATTACCTGTACCCGTGGCCGGGGACCTTCCCGGTGCAGCAGGTGGTGATGAACCAGCTGGGATGTGCCGACACGACTGACAGCGAGATCCGGGTGAACGGGTTGCCACAGGCGGCTTTTGACAACTCCATGGCCTGCCAGGGTCATGAGGTATACTTCTTCGACCACTCGCAGCCATACCTGGCGCCGTTGTCAAGGTGGGGATGGATGGTGAGAGGAGAAGAGCAGCTGGGTACGATGAACGGTGCCACACCGGGATTCGTGTTCAGCACGGCAGGCGACTACACGGTGACATTGACGGTGGCAGACTCTAACCGCTGTATTGACACGATAGTGAAACAGATAACCGTGAATCCTGTTCCTGTGAGCGCGTTCACGGTGACGGAGAACTACGAGAACCTGCAGGGGCAGGTGCTGTTCACCAACGGATCGGTGGGAGCGCAGCAATACTACTGGGACTTTGGCAACGGGGAGACGAGCATGGCTTTGTCGCCGGTGGTGACCTACAGCACAGACGGCAACTACACGGTACAGTTGATCACGGTGAATGAGCTGGGATGCACAGATACGGCCACAACGGTGTACAGGATGCTGTACAAGGGGTTGTGGATACCCACGGCGATGGCGCCATCGGGGCCGGTGGAGCAGACGAGGCTGTGGAAGCCTGTGGGTGTGAACCTGGCGACATACAGGGCAGAGGTGTACAACAGCCATGGCATATTGCTATGGAGTTCCACGGCACTGGACAGCAACGGCGTTCCGTTACAGGGATGGGACGGCACTTACAAACAGGTTCCCTGCCAGCAGGATGTGTATGTGTGGAAGGTGCAGGCAGTGTTCAGGGACGGGACGATATGGCACAACGAGAACGTGGGTGAAACCGACAATATGCCCACGAGTGAATGGGGTACGGTGACACTGATAAGGTAGGAGTTGGAAAGGAACCACTGAGACACTGAGGGCACTCAAGAGCACTGAGGAAGATGTTTACAATAGAGACAGGGAGGACACGAAGAAGATATGATTTGTGGCTGCAAATCCCCGTTACTTATTTCGGTACAACTTCCAGGTAAACAGTATCTGAACTAACGCCGGTGAACAATCCGAATCCATTGGTAATGTTAGTGTTTGGATTTACCAGGTTATTGGAATTGGTGCCGTTTCTGGTAAAAGCATCATCAAACTCGGTGTTTACCCTTAACAGGACAATGCGGTAACTGCCAAAATAACGCAGGTTCTGCATACCTATTTTGAAGTATGTTTCCTGGGTTGGTGAAGTCGCCTGGTTGAAAGGGAACTCAGTATCGGCAAGCCTTGCATTAATGTAATCCGCCGAATCCTCTAGATATTCCACCATAAGGTAATGATATGCAAGGTCATCATTGTTCCAGGTCAATTCCACTTCGTCCATCATGCTGCCGGGGCCAGGATGGAAAGTAGAGTCGTCCTCGGTAATTCTTGTTGCATAAACAGTTGATGATGAGCTTGTAAAGCCTGATGGCTTTACCGGGATAACCGTTGAAGAACTAATGGTGTTTCCTTTATATTCAAAGCTGAGATTGTAAGTGCTGCCTGTTTTAAACCCTTCGGTGCCTGATTCAAAACGATAAACGCCCGAATCAACTTCGATGAGCAACTCATCATTAATGTAAACATTCAGCCCGCTGATCATTTCCTTGATATTCACCGTGTCGTCCGAAAAAGGAAGAACCTTCGAAATATAAACATACCCGCTGGTATCTCCCGCTAACAGGTACGCTTCAACCACTGCCGTGTTATCACCCGTCATGGGTGTCATAAGTTCTTTTTGGCACGAAGTGAATCCTGAAACGAAGCAGGTGATGAGTATCGTGCTGAAAATTAGATATCTTAACCTTTTCTTTTTCATCTTACCGGATTTGAAAGGATAGTGAGACATTGGGAGTGATACCAAGAAGCGTCATGTTGGTTTCGGTAAGGCCGGTTTCATCTACTTCAAACTCTTTGTACCACACATTTTTTCGATTGTAAAGGTTGAAGACAGAGAAACTGATGCTTCCCTTGCCGAAATCACCCATTTTTAGGTCATATTTAGCTGAAACATCCAGCCGGTGGTAGTTTGGCAACCGGGCAGCATTCTTTGTCCCGGGTATGATTACATCGACCGTGGTACTGTCGGGGAGCGTTAGCACATATCCGCCAAGCGGACGTGTGTAAGCCATGCCGGTGCCGAAAATCCAGGTGGCTGAAAATGTCCATTTCTTATACTTGTATGTATTCACGATCTTTATTTCATGCGTAACATCCTGGGTTGCATTGAAGTAACCATCACCATAAACAGGGAAGTGATACCTTGTTTCGGAAAGTGTATAACCCAGCCATCCGGAGTATTTACCATATTTTTTCTGCATAAGCAGGTCGAAGCCGCGGGTATATCCATCGCCATTATAGAACAGGGATGAATAATCAACACTCTGCTGTCCGGGGCCGAACTGCTGTGAGAAGCGGAGTGTATATTCCGTCAGCCCGTAAAGTTTTTTGTAATAGGCTTCACCGTCAATAAGATAGTCATGGTTTTCATAACTCATGCCACCGATCAGGTGAATCGCTTTGCTCACAGGTATATTATCACCATTCGAAAGAACCCATATGTCGCGGCTGCCTGAAGCAATATCTTCCCTGATAATTCGGTTTGCAAACTGGTAAAACACTCCTGCTGATCCTTTTAGCTTGACTTTTTCTGTAAGGTTGTACGAAGCCTGGAAACGAGGTTCAAAATATACCTTGCCGGTATTGCTGTAATAGGAAGTACGCAGACCGGGCAGAAACATGAATTTGTCGAGCGGTTTCCAGCGGTTCTGGAAATATATCGCGGCCAGCGATCCTGTGTTTTTCATGTCAAGCACGGTGACAGTATCGTTCTGGACAAAATTGTACCTGATGTTGTAATTGTTGAACTGGGCACCGAACTCTACCTGGTTGTGAAGCCCGGTTTTGAACTCGTTATCGGTTTTAAAACAGAGGTCTTTGAGGTTGTTATCTTCAACTGTTCCTGAATTGAATGTTTCGGTTTCATCGTCTTCATTCACAAAGGTGCGCGAAGAGGAGCGGTCTTTCGAACTGGTGTAATTGGAATATGAAATCAGGTTGTTCGTGTAGACTTTTTCGCTCCACTTGCGCGACCATTTTAGGCTTGTTCCCCAGTTTCCCCAGGTTGTAAGATCGGTGACATCACCTTCCATACTGATGCCACCCCGTTCACGGCTCAGGTCACGGGAATTGTCGTAATCGTCCTGTCCGCTGAAATAACTGTACGAAATAATATCTTTCCTGGTAACCGGGTAAGTCGCCTTAAAATTCAGATCATAAAAATAAGAAGTAGGAGATTGCTCTTCCACCATCTGTCTCATTCCCGGCGGGCCGTCTCCTGCTGGTACCGAGGCCGTTGTCTTGGGTTTACCATCGTTCTGGGTAAATGAGTTGAACAGTTTTTCATACAGGAATGTCTTGTACGACCTGCGACCGGCAACAAATACCGACCCTTTGTGATTCAGGGGTATTTCGAGGTAACCGTTAATCCCCAGGAAACCGGCATCCACACCGGCATTGAATTTTTCTTCGTTACCCGTCTTGCCTATAATTTCCATAACGCTGGCCAGCCGGCCACCATACTTGGATTCAAATCCACCCTTGTATAGTTGTACTTCCTTGATAGCATTAGGATTAAACGCGCTGAACATTCCGAATAGATGCTCCTGGTGATAAACAGTAAAGCCATCGTAAAGGATAAGGTTCTGGTCGGGGGTGCCGCCACGCACATACAGCCCTGAGGAGGACTCGTTGCTGCCGCCAATTCCCGGCATCAGCTGAAATGTCCTGAAAATGTCTTTTTCTCCAAGGCTGGGTAGTTCAGCGATTTTGGCAGGAGCCATCTTTATCATGTTACCGCCTTCGGCTGCTTTCATCAGTTCTTCACGCTCACCCTTCACTTCGACGGCTTTTAACTCTGTGGGCATGGGGTCGAGGTAGATAATGAGCTTCCGCAGATCCGATTTCGGCGTCAGGTGAAATGTTTGCCTGTAATACCCCAGGTAGAAAACTATAAAAGAAGAGGTATCGCAGGGCACATGCTGTAAGGTAAAGTATCCGTCGACATTTGATGAAGTGCCTGAATTGTTTTCGCGGATCATGAGCGATGCGAACGGCAACGGCTCGCCGCTCAGCTTGTCTTTCACAACGCCTGTGACCGTAAGGTCGAAACGCCGGGGCTTTGTCTGGTATTTCAGGTTGTCGCCGGTTATGATGTTTCCTTTTGCCAGTTCGCGTGGAACGACCTGCACGATATTATTCGAATCAATGGTATATGACAGGTCCTTATTGTCGCGGAAAACGATGCCGATGGCTGTGACGGCTAAGGTGTTGTCGAACAGGTAATCCACTTTGTATCCCGAAACCATCGACGAATCATATAAGATGGGAATGTGATACTTGATTTTGAAATCGCTCAGGACTTTCACGAGGGGAGTACCCCAATAATATTCGTTGATCCTGGTCTCAGAATAATCCTGGGCCGATAACGTGTTGATGGAAGTAACAAGCAAGGCAATGATGCCGGGCAACAGGTATTTGTACGTTTTCTGAATTGTCATTGAGCAGTATTCGTTGAAATATACCAGGAGTGCAGTAATAAAAACGGGCGAGAGCATTAATCATGCTGATTATCTGTTTGTTCCGGTTTGCTAATCATGGATTTCACGGCATGGTATCACATGTCAACCAATACTCTTGTTTTTATGAAATCGGGTGATGATTAAGCTTTCGCCCGTAACCCTAGACCTAAACTGTTGCAAAAGTGAAAACAGCCGGATTATGTTTCAACTTTATTAGACGTTTAGCGGATATTTACCCTTAAACCGGTGCTTTTACCCGATGGCCGGAATTAGATAAAGTTTCTTTTGCCAAAAGTTTTAAGCTATTTTTCTAAATAAAATGGCTCTAACAATCAATTATAGAGCGGATTAGATAATTAACTTCCATGAATACGGATATTTGATGCTAATCCGGTACTTTCAGCCATCTTGAATCTTTCGTGAGTACGGAAACATCTACCTTTGCACTAGATTTTTTATAAGATATGGAATGGTTAAGGGATCTTCTATTGAATGAGTCAGTCGCCCAAACGGTGATCCTCTACAGTTTTGTTATTGCAGTAGGCGTTGTGCTTGGTAAAGTCAAAATATACAACATCTCGCTTGGGATTACCTTTGTACTCTTTGCCGGCATTGCCATCGGGCATTTTGGATTCCGCATCAACCACGAAGTACTTGACTTTGCCAAGGACTTCGGGCTCATATTGTTTGTTTTTGCAGTAGGGCTGCAACTTGGGCCTGGGTTCTTTTCTTCTTTCCGTAAAGGCGGCCTCACACTCAATCTGATGGCAGCTGCTGTTGTTCTGCTGGGTGTTGTCACAGTAATTGTCCTTCATTATGTTTCGGGAGTATCAATGCCTGTGATGGTCGGAATTATGTCAGGTGCCGTCACCAACACACCGGGACTCGGTGCTGCACAACAAGCAGTGAAAGAGGTGACATCTGGAATGCCGGGAGCCGAAGTTGCAGATATCAGCCTGGGCTATGCTGTGGCTTATCCGTTTGGTGTTCTGGGAATTATCATCACCATGCTTTTAATACGACGGTTTACCGGAACCAACCTGGGTGAGGAGATGCAACAGTTTGACCGGATGCAAAACCCCGAAGAAAACTTGCCCGAAAAGGTGAGTATCACCATCAGCAATGCTGCCGTCGCCGGGAAAAAGATCGTTGAACTCAAACACCTGCTGCAGAACGAAACGGTGATTTCCAGGGTTTTGCATGAAGGGGAGATTGCATCGGCGTATTCAGGCACGGTTTTGCATGAAGGCGACATTGCGCTTTTCGTTGCTCAGAAAGGGGATATACCTGCGCTGGTTGCCGATTTTGGCAAACGCAGTGACATCGACCTTTCAGGTCAGCCGGGGAAACTGATGTCGAAGCAGGTACTGGTCACTAGATCGGCTGTTTCGGGTAAAACACTGGAATCGTTGCAGTTGCGAACCCGTTTCGGGGTGAACATCACGCGCGTGTACAGGTCAGGCATTGAACTGGTGGCTACACCGCGCCTCAGGCTCCAGATGGGCGACAAGATCACCATTGTTGGTGAAGAAAACTCTATTGACAGTGTGGCTCAACTGCTCGGCGATTCACTCCGCCGCCTCAACGAGCCCAACCTTTTCCCGATTTTTATCGGTATAATGCTCGGTGCCTTGCTGGGAAGCATTCCTATTGTGATAGGAGGGATGCCCACCCCTGTGAAACTGGGACTTGCCGGCGGGCCACTCATTGTTGCCATTCTGCTGAGCAAGTTCGGCTACAAGCTGTCGCTCACATCTTATACAACACCCAGCGCCAACCTTATGCTGCGCGAAATCGGCATCGTGCTTTTCCTTGCCAGCGTCGGAATAAAGGCAGGGGAGAAGTTCATCCCTACGCTGGCTTCGGGCGATGGTTTCATCTGGATGGCATACGGCGCAGTCATCACCATTGTTCCAATCATCATAGTCGGTCTTGTGACCAAGATCGCCCTGAAGCGCAACTTCTTTGAGGTGTGCGGATTGCTTGCCGGCAGCATGACCGATCCGCCGGCCCTGGCTTTTGCCAACAGCATTGCGCAGTGCGAAGCCCCGGCCGTGGCGTATGCTACAGTCTACCCGCTGGTGATGTTCCTGAGGATAGTTTTTGCACAGTTGCTGGTGATGCTGTTTGCGTAAGATTACAAGTTAAGCTGTCATGCCGGTTTGGAGAAGTAATTCAATGTGAGTTTTTGCCCTATAGACATTAATGCTTCTACTCTCTTGTATTGTCTCTCGATACGAGAAGCATACAATAATTCTACCAGTGAATTGTTGAAACGAATCAGGTGATATAATTCCCTGCTGAATGTGCTTTTACCACATTATGATGTATTAACTATCTAATCTCTAATATTATATCCCGACATATTTACATCTTCACCACCTTACTCACGTAAGTTTCGCCGCCGAAGGTAAACCTCAGGTAATAAACGCCCATCGAAAGATTCTGCCTGTATGAATCTACTTCCCCGAAATGCAAACCCTCCGATTGCATAGTCTTGCTTTCAATCACCGAAAGCTCTTTACCTGAGAGGTCGAGAAGTTCCACGGTCACTTTCATGGGCTTGCGCAGCAGGTACACATAATCCAGTTTCTCCTGGAAAGGGTTTGGATATGCAACTACAGAATAATCAGCTACACGGAGCGGGTAAACGTTGTCGCCGGTAACTAGTTGCAGCCCTGCATCCTGCGGGTTGATGAAGGCTGTCTTGATGATCTGCGTCTCTTTCGCAGTGGTTTTGTGCTCGGCATAGCTCGTTCCCATCACCGGGTAGCGTGCACCGGGGGCATACCACATGTACCGGGTTATCGTTGATTCGGTAATGCTGCAGGGGTTCACCTGGAAGGCATTTTTCTCCACCTTCAGCCTGAGTACATCCCTGATAATCATTCCGGGCAGTATGAGCGTGCCGGTGGCATCGGCCGTAACGGTGTAATCACCTGTTACAGGGATGATAGTATTGCTGTAATAAATAGCATCACCAAGGTACTTGTCGGAAAAGGTTTGTCCATAAGCGAAAGGGAACTTCAGCCGGATTATGGGGTCGGAATAAATGATACTTGTGTTGCCGGTGGTGAACCCTTTTTCGATATAAGAGTTTTCGTCGAGGCTCATATAATAGTTACGGTCATCCTCTTTCATCACCAGGTTATAGTCGGTTGAGCCACTTGTTCTCTCAATCGGGTCGGCAGGTAGAAGGGTCCTATTGACTTTGCCTGTAAACTTCACACCCGAAAAATCCCACACCTGGTTTTCGCCGGCGCTTCCCGGCTGAACATATTCAATCTCCTGCGTTGTGATGGTGTCGCCCTGGCGAAGCCCGTTGTTGCTATAAGTGAGAACCGTTTGTTCCGAAAGCGTTGAGAATGTTATTAGCGGTATGAGGAAAAGGAGTCGTTTCATGGTCGGGAATTTTTACAAAAATAAATCAAAAGCAGGCAGGTGTAAAGTTTATTGTTTCGGCTTTTCATGTTCACGCAGGTAAGCAACTATATTCCTGATGGATTCAAGGCCTATCTCATCAGCATTCACCTCATGAATATTAATAAACCTGTAGCCCGAAACGTCATCAGCCGGGATGATATTTCCCATGTTGCTCACCTTGCATTCAAAAACAAGGTCAAGTGTCTGGTAATCAAATCCCCCGTATGGATATACATTGGGGGATGACATGATGTAGCAGTATTCGGTGACATCGAGGTTGAGTTCTTCCTTTATTTCCCTCACGAGTGCCAATTCAGCTGTTTCACCAGGATCGACGAATCCGCCCGGAAGGTCGAGCATTCCTTTGGCCGGCTCATGGGAGCGAAAGGTAAAAAGGATGTCATCTTTCTCATTCCTGATAATGGCCACTACCGCTGCCGACATGTTGAAGAAAAACTCGAAACCACAATCAGAACACTGGAAATACTTCCGCTTTGTGTATAAAAACTGCTCTTTGCCGCATTGTGGGCAGAAATCGAAATATTTATTGTAGCTATCTGACATGCATCTATTTAATGAGTGCGTCATACAAAACTTCTACCGGGTGGTATGCTCTTCGCCCGGTTCCGTCCTTTATCTGGTGGCGGCAGCTTGTGCCCGGGGCAACGATGATGGTCGTATCGGCAGCATTCCTTACAGCCGGGAGTAACACCAATTCGCCCACTTTTTGTGACAACTCGTAGTGCTCCTTTTCGTAACCAAACGATCCAGCCATTCCGCAACATCCTGATTTTATTTCGGTTACCTCGTAGTTTAACGGGAGCGAAAGCATCTCCTTTGTGGGACCGGTACTTGACAGCGATTTCTGGTGGCAATGGCCGTGAAGCAAAATTTCTTGCTTTTCAGTGACAAACGAACCGGCTGAGATTTTCCCGTTTCGCACTTCGCGCATCATAAACTCGTCGAACATCAGGCAGTTCTGGGCAAGTGCTTTTGCTTTCTGCTTGAGATTGCTGCCGGCAAGGTCCGGATATTCGTCGCGGAAACTGAGGATGGCCGACGGCTCGATGCCGATCAGCGGTGTTTCTTCAGTGATTAGTCCGGCAAGGTTTTCCATGTTGAAACGGGCAATTTTCTGCGCTTTCCTTATCAATCCCTTGGAGATATAGGTACGCCCGCTTTCGGTATGTCTGGGTATTTCAACACGGTAGCCTAAGGCATTCAGCAGTTTCACCGCCTTGATGCCGATTTCAACATCGTTGTAATCGCTGAACTCATCGGCAAAAAGGTAAACCTTGCCTGTTAATTGCTTATGCCCGGTTTCTTTATTTGCATTGACTTTCACCCAGTTCCTGAGCGTGGTTTTGTAAAGCAGCGGAATGCTTCGTTTTGGAGCAAATCCTAAGAACTTTTTCAGGAATGCAGCAGTGAACCTGTTGGTTGCGAAGAAGTTAAAGGCTGCCGGCCATATCATTCCCAGCTTGTTGATGGCGGTGATATAAGCGATGAGTCGTGTCCTTAGCGGGATGCCATGCTCATCGTACCAATGCTGCAGGAATTCCGCCTTGTAGCGTGCCATGTCCACATTCGACGGGCATTCGCTTTTACAGCCCTTGCAAGACAGGCACAGATCCATTACATCATATATCTCTCTGTGATCGAAGCGGTTTGCCTTCGTTGAGCGGGTGAGGAATTCCCGAAGAATGTTAGCCCTGGCACGCGTAGTGTTTTTTTCATCGAACGACGCCATGTAGCTTGGGCACATGGTACCGCCCATGAGGGATGATTTACGGCAGTCGGCCGATCCGTTGCATTGCTCGGCAGCCCTCAATAGCCCCTGGGTCGACGAGAAATCGAAAATGGTTTCCGGTTCTTTTACAGCTTTTCCCGGCTCATAGCGCAGGCTGCTATTCATTTTGGGTGTTGCCGTGATCTTTCCCGGGTTGAAAACGCCTTCAGGGTCCCAAGTATGCTTGATGTTTTCCAGCAGCCGATAATTTTTGTCGCCTATCATCAGCGGGATGAATTCGCCGCGCAGGCGTCCGTCGCCATGCTCACCGCTTAGCGAACCGCGGTATTTCTTTACAAGTTTAGCGGTTTCGAGAGCCACTGTGTGAAACAGTTCGACATCTTTGGGATCTTTCAGGTTCAGGACCGGCCTGAGGTGCAACTCTCCCGTGCCGATATGGGCATAATAAACGCAGCTAAGATTAAGTTTTTCAAGCATCTGCCTGAAATCGGACATGTAATCCGGCAAGATTTCAGGGTTGACGGCTGTATCCTCAATCACGGCAACCGGCTTGGCATCACCCGGCATGTTCGAAAGAACGCCCAGCCCGGCTTTGCGTAATGCCCAGACTTTGCTGATATCGCTCCCGTAGACCATCGGGAAATGGTACCCGTAACCGGCATCGCGAAGCTCATTTTCAATAACTTTTGCCTTTGAATCAAGCACTTCGCTGGTATGTTCCGCCATTTCGATAATCAGCACTGCTGCAGGTTCTCCCTGAAGGAAAAAGCGATTGCGCTGCTGCGTGATATTGGCTTTTGTCAATTCCAGGATCACGTTATCCATGAGTTCGACAGCTACCGGCTTGTACTTCAGTGCGATGATGTTGCCTTTAAAAGCGTCCTCCAGCGAATTGCAGTGAACGCACATGAGCGCCTTTTCTTTGGNGGGAAGCGGGACAAGGTTCAGCTTTATTTCCGTAATAAAACACAAGGTTCCCTCGGAACCGGCGATGAGTTTGCAGAAATTGAATTTCTCACCGTTTCCGGTAAACGGTTCCGTTTCAAGCAACATGTCGATGGCATAGCCGGTATTGCGGCGGTGTATGCCTGCATCAGGAAACTGTGACCTGATCTCAGCCTGGTTCTCCTTGTCAGAAAGAATCTCACGGATGTTCCGGTAGATGACACCTTCAAGGTCCTGGAATTCACATTTACTGTTAAATTCATCTATTGTAAGCGATCTGAAAACGGCTTCAGAACCATCACTTAGCAATGCTTTGATTTCCAGTGTATGGTCGCGGGTGCTTCCGTACACCAGCGAGTGAGAGCCGCAAGAGTTGTTTCCAACCATCCCGCCGATCATGCAGCGGTTTGAAGTGGATGTCTCGGGACCAAAAAACAGGCCTTTGGATTCAAGGATTTTGTTCAGCTCATCCAGCACAACGCCCGGTTCAACCCTCACCCAATGCTCTTCTTCGTTTATTTCCAGTACCCTGGTGATATATTTCGAAATATCGACCACCAGCCCGTTTCCAACAACCTGTCCTGCCAGGGATGTTCCGGCGCTGCGCGGAATAAGGGCTACATGGTTTTCGTGTGCAAACCTGATAAGTTCCAGCAGGTCGTCTTTATCCCTGGGACGAGCCACAGCCAGCGGCATTTCGCGGTATGCCGAAGCATCAGTGGCGTACATCACCAGCGCCGGCTTGTCGGTAAAAAGGTCGCCGCTGAGTTTGTTCCGCAGTTGTCCGAGTTTGGCAGTGAGATCCATCAATGGCCTATTCTTCAACGAGTTGTTTCAGCGGTTTGAAATAGTAATGATCCCAGCCATCGACAATGTTTTCAAATGCATCATCGGGGATGTTGATATGCAGCACTTCAACGCGGGTGTCCTTGCCTTCGGGGGTCAGCGTGATGGTAACCAGCGATTTCTCTTCCTGGCCTTCGAAGTACCATTGCTGGACAATCTTTTGATTTTCAACAAACTCTATATTTAACCCGGTGATGTCACCATCCCAGAGTGAAAATTCTGTTCCGGCTTTTGTTTCCATCACGACTTCCGAGCCTGACCACATTTCGATGGTGAGCGGGTTGGTGAGCGCTTTGTAAACATGTTCGGGAATGGCTTTGATCCTGTAATGCTTTTTTAAATTCTTCATAGTCAAGGCATTAAAAGGTAATGTTGATGCCACAGCCTGCGGTGGCAAGCGGCATAGTGTAGTTACGTGTATAGTTTGATCTGTCGGTTTTCACAAAAGTGAAATCAGCCTTTGAATAGCTGAAAGTGCCCGATAACCTGATCACTACATGATCGAACAGGCTGTAATTCAAATCGATACCGGCAAGTCCGGCAGGTCTCAGGCTGGTTGAAGGAGTTTTCCGGTAATAGAGACTCCCCACAAGGTAATAATCGGCACCGATAAACTGGTCAGGAGTTTGTGCCCACAAAATCCCGCCCGACAATTTTCCCGAAAGAGATAACTTTTCCGTCAGCGGATACCGGTACAAAGCTCCGAGCAGGTAACACCGCACCTGGTACATGTCGGTTTTCATCTCTACGTGCGAAATGAAGTTATCACTGTTCACCAGGTCGATGAGGTAGGCATTCTTGTAATAGCGATAAAATTGCTGAGAGAAACTCCCGGTCACGGCAAGTTTCGGTGTGAAATACCAGCCACCTTCAGCCGTAACATGAAACCCGGTAAGGGCGTATCCTCCGGTTGTAAAATCCGTCTTCGCAAACTGCCCCATGGGAATTGTGATGCCGCTGTTCACTCCGGCGAAAAACCGGTTATTCTGTGTATAACCGGATGCAGCTGTCATAAGAAGTACTGACAGGACTGAAAGTTTGAACAGGTTCTTATTAGTGGCTGGCTTCATGGCGTTCAAAGATACACAAGTTAACAATCAGAAAACCGGTTGAGTGTAATCCGATAATTGGGGTTTTAAAGGCTTTATACTTCTCTTATCATTCCGTACCTTTGCACCCTTTAATGAAACCCGCACATTTTACTATGGAAATTCCCAGCAAATACGACCCTACGTCGATTGAGAGCAAATGGTACAGCTATTGGTTAGAGCAGAAGTTTTTCCGTTCAGTCCCCGACGAACGCGAACCCTACACCATTGTAATTCCTCCTCCCAACGTTACCGGCGTATTGCACATGGGGCACATGCTCAACAACACCATCCAGGATGTTCTGGTTCGCCGTGCCCGTATGCAGGGGAAAAATGCCTGCTGGGTACCGGGTACCGATCATGCTTCCATTGCTACCGAGGCCAAGGTTGTTGCCAAACTTAAAGAAGAAGGCATTGAAAAATCGTCGCTTACGCGTGATGAATTTCTGGCTCATGCCTGGGAATGGAAGGAAAAGCACGGCGGGATCATCCTTGAACAGCTCAAGAAACTTGGCGCTTCCTGCGACTGGGAGCGCACCTGCTTTACCATGGACGAAGCCCGGTACGAGTCGGTGATCAACGTGTTTATTGATCTGCACGACAAAGGGCTTATTTATCGTGGAGTACGCATGGTGAACTGGGACCCGAAAGCACTTACCGCACTTTCGGATGAAGAAGTGATTTACAAGGAAGTCCAGTCGAAATTATACTATGTGCGTTATCGTGTAGAAGGTTCGGAAGATGAGTGGGTTACCATAGCCACCACCCGCCCTGAAACCATACTCGGCGATACTGCCGTCTGCTATCATCCCGAAGACGAGCGATTCAAACACCTGGCCGGAAAGCGCGTGCTGGTTCCTCTGCTCAACCGCAGCGTTCCGATGATCAGTGATGAATACGTCGACCGCGAATTCGGTACGGGCTGTCTCAAGATCACTCCTGCTCATGATGTGAACGACTACATGATCGGCCAGAAATACAACCTGGAAACCATCGATATTTTCAACGACAACGGGACTTTAAGTGCGAAGGCACAGCTTTATGTGGGTGAAGACCGTTTCGAGGTGAGGAAGAAAATTGTTCATGAACTGAAGGCTGCCGGTCACATCGTGAAGATCGAAGATTATGTAAACAAAGTAGGCTTCAGTGAGCGTACCGATGAGGTGATCGAACCAAAACTCTCGATGCAGTGGTTCCTCAGGATGCCCGAGCTGGCAAAACCGGCGCTGGATGTTGTGATGAATGATACCGTGAAATTCCATCCCGATAAGTTTAAAAACACCTACCGTTACTGGATGGAAAACGTGCGCGACTGGTGCATCAGCCGTCAACTCTGGTGGGGACAGCGCATCCCGGCTTACTATTTGCCTACTGGCCAGGTTGTGGTGGCTAAATCGGCTGAAGAAGCTGTTGAAATTGCCCGAAAACAGTTCAGTAAACCTGAACTGCAGGTCAGTGATCTTCGCCAGGATGAAGATGTTCTTGATACATGGTTCTCGTCGTGGCTGTGGCCGATTTCGGTATTCGATGGTATTCGTTACCCTGATAATGAGGATATTAAGTATTATTATCCCACCAACGACCTGATCACTGCACCTGAAATTCTTTTCTTCTGGGTAGCACGTATGATAATGGCCGGGCTTGAATATCCAAAAGAAATTCCTTTCCGTCATGTTTACCTGACGGGGATCGTTCGTGACAAGATCGGCCGGAAGATGAGCAAATCGCTCGGTAATTCGCCGGATCCAATACACCTGATGGAGAAATACGGTGCTGATGGTGTGCGTGTCGGTATGCTGCTCACCTCGCCTGCAGGCAACGATTTGCCTTTCGATGAAGTGCTTTGCGAGCAGGGGCGTAACTTCAGCAACAAGGTTTGGAATGCTCTTCGCCTGGTGAAAGGCTGGAAGGTGGATGAAAACCTTCCGCAACCCGATTATGCAGCAGCTTCCGTGAAATGGTTCGATGCACGCTGGAATGAAACGCTGGCTTCGATTGACAGCCTCTACAATGATTACCGACTGAGCGAAGTGCTGATGACGGTTTACAAACTTACCTGGGATGATTTCTGCTCCTGGTACCTCGAAATGATCAAACCGGGCTTTCAGCAGCCCATGGATAGAACCACCTACGATGCAACCATCAGTTTCTTCGAAGAGCTGATGCAACTCATGCACCCGTTTATGCCGTTCATCACAGAAGAAATCTGGCACAGGCTGCGCGACAGGCGAGAGAGCGATTGTATCATGGTTTCGCAGTTACCGGGACAACGGGAGTACAATCCGGCAATACTCGAAAAGTTTGCTGTTGCCGAAGAGGTGGTGATGGCGCTTCGTACGATACGCAAGGAGAAGAATATTTCTTTCAAGGAAAAGATTGGTCTGCTTATCCGCAAGAACAATAACGAGCAGCCCGACCTGACTTTCGACAGCGTGGTTGAAAAACTTTGCAACCTCGAATCAATACAATATGTTGATGAAAAAGTAAGCGGCGCCCTGTCTTTTATTATCAAATCCACCGAGTTTTATGTGCCGCTGGGAAGCAAGCTCGATACCGAAGCCGAAATTGCCAAGCTTACCCAAGAACTGGAATACACCAGAGGCTTTCTGAAAACTGTGATGGTAAAACTTTCAAATGAACGCTTTGTGTCCAATGCCAAACCCGAAGTGGTTGAAATTGAGCGTAAAAAGCAAGCCGATGCCGAATCAAGGATTAAGGTGCTTGAGGAGCAGATAGTGGCGTTGAAATAGAACATGGACTTGGAATATCTGGAATCTGGCCACGGGAACTTTTATTTCCCGATTTCGAATCGAGGATTTAGGTGTTGTAGGAGTAATTGTTTTTGATGAGAAAGTAACCGGATTAATATTTACGGTACCATTGAACCTTCTTCCATGTAATTTTATTATTACGATATTTGCATTAATAGTTGATGATATAAATCTTATCAAACATGAGAATCAGATGTTATAGATGCTTGCTCTGCATTGCGCTGATACTTATTTCGTGTGTTAAAATTGATGCTCAAACGCTGGAGATTACAAATAAAGATAACTCTGTATATCTGCGTTTTACAAAACAGGGGAGAACTAAGAATGGGTTGCAAATAGGAAAATGGCAGAATATAAATGCTAACAATGTTATTTACAAGGAGTATTATTTTGATGATAATGGTCAGCCAATTGGAGTGTGGAAAGTAAATTTTCCGGATGGCAGACTGCGTAAAGAGATCGAATATGTTAATACAAAAGTGGTTAGAGTGACGCGATACTCCAGATCTTCTGATAAGCAATTTGAGATTATTGATTCAGAAGGATTGATTGACAGTATTTATTTGAATATTGAAAACCACGAAGAAAATATTTTTATTTCTGAGGGAAAGGAATCAATGCAGGTAATGAAAAATGATCGTGGCTATGTGGAATATTCGAGAGAATGGCAGTATGATTATTATGGAGCAATGGATGGGCTTGTTAAAGTATTAATTAAGAACAAGTTTACTGGAACACTTGATATTTGGCGGATTAATAAAGATCACTGGAAAAGATATATATTTAAGGAAGGTATATACAGAAGTGTCGTTGATTCTTATAAAAATGGTGTCCTTCATTCTCAGGAAGAGTACGACGAACGTGGAAAAAAAACAAGAATTACAAAGTTTGATGAAAAAGGTAATATTGTTCAGGAGAAATCTTTTGATTAATCAACATTTCTTATATTAATTTATCCAACATTTCTAATCATTTTGCTGTAATCTGGCACCAGCCGCTTGAAACCTGAAACTTGAAACCCGGAACTTCTACTTCGTAAAAACGTACTGAATCATATTCGCTCCCATCTGTAAGGCTTTCAGTCTCTTATCAGGCGAGTCCTTGTGTACGTCAGGGTCTTCCCAGCCGTCGCCAAGGTCGCATTCATAATCATAAAAACAGATCAGCCTTCCTTCCCATAGCAGTCCGAAACCCTGTGCGGGCTTATTGTCGTGCTCGTGTATTTTGGGCAGGCCGTTGGGAAAGTTGTATTTCTGGTGGTAGATAGGGTGGGAGTAAGGCAGTTCAACGAAGTCAAGTTCGGGGAATACCTTCTTCATCTGCGGCCTAATGAACTTGTCTATGCCATAATTGTCGGAAATGTGAAGGAAACCGCCGGCAAGCAGGTAGTTCCTCAGGTTCAGTGCTTCCTGGTCGTTGAAAATGATATTGCCGTGCCCGGTGATATGCACGAAAGGATAATCGAAAATCTCGGCACTGCCTACATCCACGGTCGCGTAATCCTTGCTGATGTTGGTTCCCAGGTTCTTGTTGCAGAAATCAATAAGATTGGTAAGTGAGGTTGGATTGGCGTACCAGTCGCCTCCGCCGTTGTATTTGAGCAGCGCGATCTGGAACGATTGTGCACCCGCAGTCAGCGATATGAGTGTGAATACCAGCAGAATATATCGTCTCATTTTCAGTCGTTCAGTAAGTTGATGGTCATGGTAGCGACAAGGGCAGCCGTCTCGGTTCTTAAACGTGAATTTCCCAGGCTGATTGTCTCAAATCCTTTATCTTTTGCCCTTTCAAATTCATCCTTACTGAAATCGCCTTCGGGGCCGATAAGGATAACACAATCAGAGCCTTTTTGATAGCGATCTTTGAGCAGAACTTCCTGTTTCTCTACCACATAGCCAATGAATTTCTGGCCGGCAAATTCTCTTTTCAGAAAATCTGCCAATTTAACCGGCTCATTCAGGACAGGCAGATGCAGGTTCATCGACTGTTTCATCGCCGAAATGAGGATTTTCTGCAGCCGGTCGGTGCGGAGAACGGTTCGTTCCGAGTGTTCACAAATGATTGGGGTGATCTCAGTAATGCCAATTTCGGTAGCTTTTTCAAGGAACCATTCAAAGCGGTCAGTATTTTTAGTTGGGGCAACGGCCAAATGCAACCTGAAAGGTCTTTGTGATAGGACTCCCGAAGCAGAAACAATGGTGACCAGGCACTTTTTCGGGTCGTTGTTATTGACAACAGCCTCAAAAAAACCTCCCCGTCCGTCGGTAATCTGAATGGTATCACCTGCTTTTTTCCGCAACACCCTCACGCAATGGGCAGATTCTTCCTCACCCAGTTGTACTTGCTGAGGGATAGTGTTTCTCAAAATGTCCGGTGAATAGAAGAGTTGCATGGACTATATCTGCCTCAAAATTAAAAAACCTGCCGGATATGGCAGGTTTTTCTGAAAGTTCTGTGTTAAACTTAGTTAATCACCAGTTTGCGCATGACATTGGTTTCCTGGGAGCTGATCTTCACAAAATAGAGTCCTGAGCTTAGATTGGTGAGGTCCAGGGTTTCATGCAGAACATGTGCGTTATCAATGAATTTACGGAAACGGGTAACTCCGGCCATGTCAACAATACTGATGGTAGTATTTCCCATTGGATTGTCAGATGTAATGGTGACAAATCCCCTTGTTGGGTTGGGATATATTGCAATACCGCCTGTGGTTGCAGGTTGGATTACTCCAACAGCTTCAGTAACGCTGATGTTATCGATATAAAGATTGTTACTGTATCTGTTGTATGACTCGAAGGCGACTTTTATACCAGTCTGATTGGCCCATGCACTGAGGTCAATAGAATAGCAGTTACTGCCCCAGCCTATACCGCACCAATCGTCAACAATCGTCGGAACATATAGTGTTGTAGTCTTTGGCGTAGTTGCAAAAGTTCCCTGGCCTTTTTCACCGGCCTGGAATACGCGTGTCCAGTTTGCACCGCAATCGCCCGAAACGTAAATGATCAGCGAGTCGGAAGTTGAAGAATAACGCGTAGCATATGCATGGTCAAAGCTAAGTACGGGGTGCTCCATTCCTGAGAAATCAAGGGCTGGTGAGATCATCCTGTCGCGGCGGCCAGGAGGTGTGGCATAATGGAAGAAGTCCATTCGGGCAGCATATTGACTGGGGCCGTTAGCATAAATCGTATCAATGTCCCAGGTTATGTTCATATCCGGGTTTTCAATTTCCCAATTCCTGGTATCGAAGTTAACTGATTCAAAGTCCTCAGTAAAAGGCAATTGGTAACCTCCTACAATGATATAATCCTGTTTAACAACGGCGTCAACACCGTTGGCATTTGTGACAACGAGTTGCACATTGTAATTGCCTTCCTGGCTGAATAATACATTCGGGTTCTGAGAATTAATACCCGTTCCATTCACAAATGTAACAGTGTTTGGAGTAAATTCCCACTGCCAGCTATTGGGGCAGTATTCTGATTCGTCAGTAAAAACAACTGTTTCTCCTGTAGAACAGAAAACTCTTCCATTTGCGCTAAAGTCAGCGATGGGTTTCAGGGTATCACTCACTACAATATAGGCAGTTTTGGTGATTGTACCTGAACCGGCAGCATTGGAAGCAGTTAGCTCCACAGTATATGTTCCGGGTGTATTGAAAACTATGTTCTGTGGATCCTTTTCGCTTGAGGTAGAAGGGCTTCCGCCAACAAATGACCAGCTCCATTCGGTCGGAACTCCAAAGGATAGGTCTTTGAAATTCACCGGGCAACCAGGAGGCACCAGGGTTTTGTCGGCAGTAAATTCAGCCGTTGGCGTCGTGAAATACATATCCGATTTCCACAATCCACGTCCATAAGTTGAAGCCTTAACCCTGTCGTTGGCAACATTAACCGAATCATAGAAAATTTCAATCTCGGTAACGCGGGCATTAGCAGGCATTCCGTTATTGAAAGGAATCCAATCAGTCATAGATTGGTCTTTATAGAACACACCGGCATCGGTACCCAGGTAAAGGCCTTCCTGGCTGTTTTTATAATACTCAATGTTGCTGATATGAATATTGGGCAATGAGCCAGTAATCTCGGTCCAGCTGACTGCCCTGTCGGTCGATTTGTACACTTTGTTGTTAGACATGGTCATGTACAAAGTATTTTCTTCAAAGGGGTGAGCTTCCAGATCAGTAATATCGGAGGCTGATGGCAGGAATGAAGAGATGTTTGCCCATGCAGGTGCTTCGGCTTGTGCATTAATACAGAGGTACAGGCTGCTGCCGGCTGACGCATAGAGTAAATCGGTATTAACCGGCGACTGTTCAAGAACAGAGAGATTTCCTGTATTGATTGTGGAAATCTTGGTCCATTTAACTCCGCTGGTTGACTGATTCTTAATATTACGGCTACGCCACACATTCTTATAACCAATGAACATGGTATTCGGGTCTTTTGCATCGAGGATGAACGGGGTAACCCAGGCGCCTTCTTCATCTATTCCGTTAACGCCATTACCGGCAATTGCTCCCTGATTGTTTGTGCCGTAATGCCTGTCAATTGAGCCGTAATATACGGTTGTATAACTTACCATATGGTTGGTATAATCGATAGCACACTCCATGCCGTCGCCGCCGCCGATTGCGTACCATACTCCATTGTCAAACAGTGATGTACCGTTATCCTGGTATCCGTTTACAACCCTATCGTCAACCGTTGCACTCTGTCCGAGTTTGTACGTCTGGCTTATAACGAGCCCGCTGCTGATTTCAGGCCAGTTGGTTCCATTGTTTTCGGTGTAATAGATACCACCGTCGTTACCGACATATATCCTGTTATTTAGCGGGTTAACTTCAAAAACATGCTGGTCGGCATGAACTGCCGGTACTCCGCAACCTCCATACCAATGTCCGCTTATCTGCCAGTTGGTTCCGCCATTGGTTGATTTCCAGATATCTACACCACCGGCATATATAATGTCGGCATTCAAAGGATCCACGGCAATACACAAGTCATACCAGGCTTGTCCACCTGAACCGCTACCATCGCAGCTCCAGTCCATGATATTGGGGGATGTTGACCTTTCAGTAAAATTAAGTCCACCGTCAGTCGAGCGATATACTCCCTGGTAGCCATTATCTCCTTTGGCAAGGAGGAAATATACTACATTAGGATTAGCTGGTGAAACACCTATTACGCCGCGAGCAGCCCCCGGTATTCCGGAAGTGATCTGAGTCCAGCTTTCACCATGGTTGACTGATCTGTAAAATTTTGCATCGGCGGTTGCATAAAGTGTTGACTGATCGCCGGGCTTGAATACAAGATCCTTGAAGTTGCCCGAAATTTTCATTGTCCAGTTTGCGCCACCGTCAACCGATTTATAGATACCTCCTGAGGTTGCAGCATAAACAATGTCAGGGGATTCTGTATCAATGATCATTTTACCAACCGTACGGTTACCCATACCTGAATTGGAAAGATTCCAGGTTATACCGCCATCAGTGCTCTTCATAACTCCTATACCGGGAGCATCACCGGCATCGCGGTCTCCGGTACCGATATACATGATCTGAGGGTCGGATGGGTTAATAACGATAGCTGAAACACCTAATGTGGGAAGAATATCTGTATTGGTAGTCCAATTGTTTCCGCCCTGAGTGGTAACCCATAACCCGCCCGAAGGTGCGCCGATGTATATAGTGTTTGGATCTGAAGGATGAAATGCAATTGCGTTAATTCTACCCAGTCCCTGGTAACCTTTTGCCATAGGTATAGCCACAGGTCCCTGGCTTATCCAGTTCCCGTTGAGCGAGGTTGATTGGTCATGCTGTTGCATGTAGGTATTGTAAGCATTGAAAACTGCATCGGGTGCGGGTTTTTCACCAGAAGGCGATACACGGGTTTGCATGTAGCTTTCCCAGCGTTTAAATGGTTTCCAGCCGCAGCCTTTGGTGATAGTCCGGTCTTTCCAGTATAGCTCAAAGGCTCTCTGAGTCTGGAAGAAGTTTGCATCAGGATCCTGCATCATCTGAATCCAGTAAGGATATTGTGATGTGTCAGCTAAAGTTGTTTGTTTTTCCTGGGAATGAGCAGAAATACCGGCTAACAGGAATAGTGCCGGTAAAAAAGTACGTAAGAATGTTTTCATAGAAAGAGATTACCTGATGGCAAAAATAATGAATTAGTCTAATCATATGAATGACTAAATCATGTAAACCGAAAATCTCCTGATATTTTTTTGCAGATATCTTACCAACTACCACTGGCGCCGCCACCACCAAAACCGCCACCACCGAAACCTCCAAAACCACCGCCTCCGCCGAATCCTCCTCCTCCTCCGCTGAAACCGCCCCATTGTCCTCCTGAACCACCCGGCCAGAATATCGGACCCATGCCTGAACTCCGGCCTATCGTGCGGTGATTGTTGCGGTTAGAGTTGCCGAAAATCAAAATGATTGCGACAATAATAATGATGATGATAACAATTGAACCACCACCGGAGCCCTTACCATAAGTATCAGATTTATATGCTCCGGTCGTAAATTTTATGACTGCGTCCACACCGGCGTTAATCCCGCCATAATAGTCGTTTTGCTTGAAATAGGGAATCATCTCCTTGTTGACGATGTTCCAGCCGTCTCCATCCGTGATCAGGTGCTCAAGGCCATAACCGGTCTCAATGTCAGCCTCACCCTTCTCTGTCTCGCTTTTCGGTTTAACAAGGATCACACAGCCATTATTATATTTCTTTGAACCAACACCCCATTCCTGTCCAAGCCTTTGAGTGAAATCGGAAATATCGTAACCTTCAAGTGATGAAACGGTTACGACAAGAATTTGTGTGGAGGTGGAATCACTGAATGAAACAAGTTTATGTTCAAGCTCATCAACCTGGGAGGCTTGAAGGATACCTGCAAAATCGTTGACCAGCCGTGGTGGGTCAGGGGGTGGAGGAATGGAACCGGAAGCAAAAGCCAGGCCGATAGGAATGACGATGGCAGCAATTGCCAGGATGATCGTTCGTTTGATAAAAGCCTGCATATGCACAGCTGTTTGTTGTTCCGGATGGTTATATAATTGCTGCTTATTCATCACCGAACGACAAATCGTCGGGAAGTTCGTTTACATCGTCGCGCTGGTGAGGAAAGTATTTCTTTAGCTCCAAACCAACTTTGCCGATACTGATAACCAGGCCTTCGGTGAATTTGCCTTGTGCAAAATTGTCGATAAGGATACCTTTTATCTGTTGCCAGAAATTTTCATCAACCATCGCATTGATACCCGAATCACCAATCACTGCAAACTTCCTGTTTTCAATAGCAAGGTAAAACAGTATTCCGTTATGGAGTTCTGTTTTATCCATGCTCAAAAGTTTGAAGATATGAGCAGCCCTGTCATTGGCCTCGCCAGGGCACCGTGTTTCAATATGAATGCGGACCTCACCCGACGTGTCGAGTTCCGCATCCATGATAGCAAGTTTCAAGTCTTCCTGCTGCTCAGGTGTAAAAAAGTTACGAGCCTTTTTTTTCATGAAAGCAGGTGACTATTTGTTGAAAAGATCATCGACTTTCGGGGCATTTTCAGCTCCCTTATCAGCTTCAAAGTAGGCTTTCTCCTTGAACCCAAACATTTTTGCAAGCAAGTTAGTAGGGAACCTCAGTAATTTGGTATTATATTGCTGTACTGCATCATTGAAATTCCGGCGTTCTACGTTGATCCGGTTTTCGGTGCGTTCCAGTTCGTTTTGCAGTTGCATGAAATTTTCGTTGGCTTTGAGTTGAGGGTATTGCTCAACAATTACAAGCAGTTTCGAAAGATCGGAAGTTAACTGTCCCTGGGTTTCCTGGAACTTGGACAAGGTGTTGGCATCCAGGTTTTTGGGATCTATGTTGATGTCGGTTTTGGTAGCTTTAGCCCTGGCCTCTATGACCTGTATAAGCGTCTGCTGCTCATAATTGGCGTATTGTTTTACAGTTGCGACCAGATTTGGTATAAGATCAGCTCGACGTTGATATGCACCCTGAACGTCGGCCCATGTTTTATTAACGCTTTGTTCAGAGGTTACCAGCCCATTGTATACGCCTGATAACGAGGAGTAAAGTATGATCGCCAGCAGAATTAATCCGCCTATCCAGATGAGTGACTTTTTCATTATTGTTTCGGTTATTGATTTGGTTAATTCAAAGATCGTTTATTATTTAATTATATCAACACTGCGCTGAATAAAACTCGTGAGGTCGCTTCCTTTTAACAGATTCTGTGAGAGGAGAGCGAGGTCAACTAGCTGTTTTACAAGCTTTTCACGCGATGTTTCATCAGTTGTTTCGGCCAATTGGCCAATGAGCCTGTGGTTCGGATTTACCACAAGGTTATAATTATCGGGCATGCTTCCCATGAATTCATATCCGCCGCCGATGGCCGACATATCTTTCATCCTGCGCATGAACTCGGGTTGAGTGATCACAACAGGCAAATCATTTTCACTCAGGCTTTCAAATGTAACGTGGAACCTTGTTTTGTCAACGAGTGCTTCAAACACTGTGGAGAGCTGTTTTTGCTGATCTTCAGTAAGTTTGGAAGGAAGCTGGTCTTCTTTCCTGATGAGTTTGTCAATCACATCGGCATCAACACGTGTAAAGTGCGATTTTTCAAGCTTTTGCTCCAGCGAATTGATGAAATGGCCGTCGAGCGGTGTGTCCATCAACAATATGCTGTAACCCCTGCTTTTGGCTGACTCAATGTAGCTATGTTGTTCTTCCGCATTGGTGGTGTAAAGATAAACAAGACTTTTTTCCTTGTCGGTTTGCGTATCCTTGATGTGATCCTTGTATTCCTCGAAGGTGAAATATTTACCGTCGGTATCTTTAAATAAGGTGAACTTTTCGGCACGTTCATAAAATTTGGGCTCCGAAATCATTCCATATTCGATGAATAACTTGATGTCGTCCCATTTCTTTTCAAATTCTTCGCGGTTGTTTTTGAAAATCTCCTCAAGCCTGTCGGCAACCTTTTTCATAATATGTCCGGAGATTTTTTTCACATTATGATCACTCTGAAGGTAACTTCGTGATACGTTGAGCGGAATGTCGGGCGAATCAAGTACGCCGTGAAGAAGCGTCAGAAAATCAGGGACAATACCTTCAACCGAATCGGTGACAAAAACCTGGTTGCAGTAAAGCTGGATTTTATCGCGCTGAACTTCATAGTTGCGTTTTACCTTGGGAANAAACAGAATACCAGTAAGGTTAAACGGGTAATCAACGTTCAGGTGAATGTTAAATAGCGGCTCCTCGAAAGTGTTCGGGTAAAGTTCACGATAAAATTTCTTGTAGTCTTCATCAGAAAGGCCTGACGGCATTTGTTTCCAGAGTGGGTCGGTGTTGTTGATGATGCGTGGCTTCTCTATTTCGACCTGTTTGGGTTCACCTTTGTCGTCCTTTTCAGTTTCTGATGCTTCCCAAGTTTTTTCGTTTCCGAAACGTATGGGTACAGGAAGGAATTTGCAGTATTTTTTCAGCAGATCGAGGATTCGGTATTCTTCGAGGAATTCTTTTGAATCATCGGCGATATGAAGGACGATCTCGGTGCCGCGATCTGTCTTATCGTATTCATCAATTTTATATTCGGGCGACCCGTCGCATTCCCAGCGCACAGCTTTGGTACCAGGACCTTTTTTATAGGTTTTTGAACGAATTTCGACCTTGTCGGCAACCATGAATGAAGAGTAAAACCCCAGTCCGAAATGACCGATAAGCCCGCTTTGCTCCACTTCGGTTTTGCCTTTGTATTTCTTCAGGAACTCTTCAGCGCCCGAAAACGCGATCTGGTTGATGTATTTGTCGATTTCTTCGGCGGTCATGCCAATACCGCGGTCTTTAACAGTGAGTGTCTTTTTCTTTTCATCAACCGATACTTCAATGGTAGTATCACCAAGATCTTCCTGGAACTTGCCCATCGAGGCAAGCGTTTTAAGTTTGGTGGTCGCGTCGACTGCATTGGATATCAGTTCGCGCAGGAAAATTTCATGATCGGAGTAAAGAAATTTCTTGATGATTGGGAAAATGTTCTCAGTTTGAACGTTAATCTTACCGCTTTGCATAGTCATAGTTTTGTTTTTTTGCAGAAGTCGATCAAAGCACATGCCAGCCGGAGAAATATGACAATTTGGCACGGGGAAAGGGTTAAAGGGGAAAATTGTAAGAATTGAGTTGAAAGTTTGGCATTTGTCATTGAATTTTGTTATAAGAATAGCAATTCTGAGGTTGGATTGAAATTATTCATGAATTCGCCGTGAATTGTATTCTTAGCCAATTATCACGAGATGAGCTGATTATTAAGCTGAAGAATTTACTCAATTTTCATCCACTTTCAGAGATTTACTTAAGAATTATTTATAAATTCGCCCTGTATGTGATATTTGCGACTAAGGCAACTTATTACCCTGAAAAAGACCACTACAGAACCAAAATACTCATATATATCACACAAAAACTTGACATCATGGAAGACATTGAATGGGGAAAGCTACCCTTCGGCTACCTGAAGACAGACTTCAACGTCAGGGCTTACTATCATGAAGGTGAATGGAGTAAGCTCGAGATTTCGGACTCGGAATATATGCCGGTTCATATCGCGGCTACCGGCTTGCATTATGGCCAGCAGGCGTTTGAAGGACTCAAGGCTTACATGGGCAAAGACGGGAAAGTAAGGCTTTTCCGTTGGGAAGAAAATGCTAAACGTATGCAGGATTCGGCCAATGGTTTGCTCATGGCTGTCCCACCTTGTGAATTGTTCAAAGAAGCTGTTTTCTCGGTGGTAAGGCTCAACAGGCGCTTTGTGCCTCCTTATGGTACCGGCGCATCACTCTATATCAGGCCTTTACTGTTTGGCTCTGGCAAAAGGGTAGGTGTAAAGCCTGCTGATGAGTATACTTTCATTGTATTTGTTACACCGGTAGGTCCTTATTTTAAAGAAGGCTTCAATCCTGTAAGCATCCAGATAGCACGCGACAGCGACCGGGCAGCTCCACTGGGTACCGGACGCTATAAAGTAGGTGGTAATTATGCTGCCAGTCTTATGGCCGGTGAACGTGCTCACCGCGAAGGTTTTGCATCAGCATTGTTTCTCGATGCCCGTGAAAAGAAATATATTGACGAAGCAGGACCCGCCAATTTCTTTGGAATCAAAGGCAATACTTATGTGACTCCGGCTTCCGAATCAATACTTCCGTCGATTACTAATAAGAGCCTTATGCAACTGGCCGAAAGCCTGGGGATGAAAGTTGAAAGGCGCAAAATTGCTGTAGAGGAACTTGCCGAATTCGACGAAGTTGGCGCATGCGGCACAGCTGCCGTTATTTCACCTATCCGCCGCATTGTAGACAGAACGACAGGTAATGAATTCAAATATTGCAAAGACGGCAAAGCAGGTGAAATCTCCTCAAAACTATACAGGATGCTGCTTGGCATACAATATAGCGATGAACCCGATACTTTCGGCTGGGTTTCAGAAATCGACTAGACCATAATTTTCTAAAGTGAGCCGGCAGGAATATTGCCGGCTTTTTTATTGTGCACCAGACAGACGAATACCTTCCTGAAGGTAAATGTAGGCATCTGCAGGGATATAGTCTTTGTATCGGTCACTGCGCTCATGCCCAAGTCTCACGATGACCATATTGAGTTCGGGAATAATGAAAATGTACTGCCCCAGTATACCGCGGGCATACTCAACCTTAAATCCCTTGTAATCAGTAAGCCAGAACTGGTAACCGAAGTAATGACAGGGCTTGCCGTTTTCGTCGGTGAGCCAGGTAGAAGGCGTTGTGGCCTTAAGGATATAATCTTTTGAAACAAGCTGTTGTCCGTTGAACATGCCGCTATCGAGAACCAATTGTCCAATGCGTGCAAAGTCCCTGGCATTGCTGTTGAAGCAGCAATAGGCTTTTTCGGTGCCATTGTTCCTGTCAAGGCTCCATTCTGCTGGTGAACCGGCCCCCAATGGTCGCCATAATTTCATCGAAGCGTAGTCAGATATGCTCATTCCTGAAACACGGCCTGCAACTATTCCAAGTAATTGCGAGTCGCAGCTCTTGTAACGATGGATTTTTCCTGGTTCTTCGGCAGGTTTCAGCGAGGTCACAAGAGCCTGGATATCATTGCCATAATATGCCTCGGTAGTGACAGAGGTCAGGCTGCTGTAACTCTCATCCCAGTCGAGGCCTGAACTCATACTCAGCAGGTGCCGGATAAGTATTGGATGGTCGGGAAGGTCTTTTAATTCCGGGATATATTTGTGCACGGGATCATCAACTGATAGTTTCCCTTCGTCAGCAAGGCATCCAATAAGCAGTGAGATTATGCTCTTTGCCATTGAAAAAGAATTGCTGATGGTCGTGTCGGTCCAACCATCCCAGTATTCTTCGTGAAGTATTTTACCCTCTTTTATTACCAAATAGGCAACGGTCCGGTACTTTTCAATTTCTGATAAAGCCTCACTGCTGATGTTTGTCGCATTATATTTCTCATCTATCGGCCAGGGAATAACATTGCCATTGCTTACCTTTCTGTTTTCGAAAATTTTATAGTCAAGTATCCCCGGCTTAAGGTACAGAAGAGCACCCTGCATATAACGAGGCAGCAGGAACCAAATGATGATGCCCGCTGTAAGGATACCGGTTATGGCAATGAGAATCTTTTTCCGCATTGACAATCAGATGTTTGTATTAAAATAAATCTAGGCAAGAAGCCCTGCATTGCTGAGCAGGATTTCCATCTCGTGTTGCATGCAGGCTGCTTCCGCTTTTGCTTTTTCATCAAAGTCAGTTCCGTTTGAAGCAAAGATGATGCTTCTGGAAGCATTCACCAGCAAGCCGCAGTTTTCGTTCATGCCGTATTTTGCCACTTCCTGCATGCTGCCGCCTTGTGCGCCCACTCCGGGAACCAACAGGAAATGGTCCGGGATGATTTTGCGGATATCGCCAAGCATTTCGGCTTTGGTGGCACCAACTACATACATGATATTATCCGGTGAGCCCCAGGCTTGGGTGCGCTCAAGAACACGCTCAAATAATCTTTTTCCGCCGGCATCGCTGAACAGTTGGAAATCATCGGAACCTTTGTTTGAGGTGAGAGCCAGTATAATAGCCCATTTGCCGCTAAAATCAAGGAAAGGCTTAACGGAGTCTTCTCCCATGTAGGGAGCGACGGTTACTGCATCAAAACTATACCCGGATGTATTTTTATCAAAAACGGCTTTGGCATATTGCGCTGAAGTGTTTCCAATATCGCCGCGTTTGGCATCGGCAATGGTAAATACCTGGTCTTTAAAGTTTTCCAGGTAATCCATGGTTTTTCTCAGGCTTTCCAGCCCGGCTAGTCCACGACTTTCGTAAAAGGCGAAATTGGGTTTATAGGCAACGGCAAAATCTATTGTGGCATCAATGATTCGCTGATTGAATGCGAAAACAGGGTCATCTTCTTGAAGCAAGTGGGAGGGAATTTTCGATAGGTCGCTGTCGAGCCCGACACAAAGAAATGATCTTTTTTGACGAATTAATTTAAAGAGTTGCTTCCGGTCCATATTGTTAAGTGGTCGAATTTTGATGTCGGTTGGACTTTTTTGTTATCTGTTATTAGTTATTAGTTAATGGTGGGTAAAAAGGTTCTTAGGATCAAGTTATAGTGTTATATATCAAACTATTAACTATTAACGATAAACAATTAACCATCCCAAATGCTATCGGGATCAATTTTCAATTTTCAATTGTCCATTAACTACTCCACTGCTTCTTTAAGCCTTTCAGCGTTTTCAGCGAGCTGTAACTGGTTGATCATCTCCTGTATGTCTCCGTCCATGAAAACAGGTAGGTTATATACAGTCATGTTGATACGATGGTCAGTAACGCGGCTCTGCGGATAGTTATATGTACGTATTTTAGCCGAGCGGTCTCCTGATGACACCATGGTCTTACGTTTCTTCGAGATTTCGTCGAGGTACTTCTGGTATTCCATTTCAAAGATTCGGGTACGCAACACAGTCATTGCCTTTTCGAGATTTTTGAGCTGCGATTTTTCATCCTGAATAGCAACCACAATACCGGTGGGAATGTGGGTGAGCCTTACGGCAGAATAGGTTGTATTCACGCTTTGCCCACCGGGGCCTGAAGAGCAGTAAGTGTCCTTACGTATGTCGTTGGGTTTGATATCAACGTCGAACTCGTCGGCTTCGGGCAGTACAGCCACCGTGGCAGCCGACGTATGTACCCTTCCCTGTGTTTCAGTAGCCGGCACGCGTTGCACGCGATGCACTCCTGATTCATATTTCATAAGCCCGTAAACGCCTTCTCCCTTTACTTCAAAAATCACTTCTTTAAATCCGCCCACTGTTCCTTCGGCCACACTCACCGGATCTATTTTCCAGCCCTTGGTTTCGCAGTAGCGGGTGTACATTCGGTAAAGGTCTCCGGCAAAAAGGCTGGCTTCGTCGCCACCGGTACCGGCACGGATCTCGACAACCGCATTTTTGCCGTCCTGTGGATCGGCAGGTATAAGCATCAGGCGGATGTCCTCTTCCATCTTTTCCTGCTTTTCGAGCATCGAATCGAGTTCTTCCCTGGCGAACTCGCGCAGTTCAGCATCTTTTTCATCGCTCAGGATTGTGCGGGCAGTGTCGATGCCGTTCATCAGGGTTTTGTAATCCTTGTATGCGGCGATGATCGGCTGGAGTTCCTTATAATCTTTATTGAGCTTAACAAACGACTTCATGTCCGACATCACATCGGGCCTGGCCATTTGTTTTTCGAGGTCCAGAAATCGTTGATATATGGCATCGAGTTTGTCTAACATATTGGAATTGCAGTGTTTTTTTTGTGCTGCAAAGGTAGTGTTTTATAATGAAGGCGGGAAAGGATGTCTGTTATGAAACGAAGGATTGAACTGTTAATATTATAATCATTCTCAGGAAATCTGAAACAGGCTTTAGATACAATGAAGTTCTTGATCAATATTCAAATATACCTTCAGGAGTGTTTATTGTTAACAGTTTTCTGTCGGCTTCGGTGCATCTCCCGATAATCCGGGCTGGAATATGGAAAGCATCAGATATCTTAATGATTTCATCGGCAACAGTTTGCGAAACATATAATTCCATCCTGTGTCCCATGTTGAAAACCTGGTACATTTCGCGCCACGGAGTGCCGCTCTGATGATGTATCAGGCTGAAAAGGGGAGGGATAGGAAACATGTTATCCTTGATAATGTGCAGATTATCAATAAAATGCAGGACTTTAGTCTGCGCACCGCCGCTACAGTGGATGATGCCATGAATTTCGTTTCTGTGATGCTTAAGGATTTCAGCAATCACTGGCGCATAGGTGCGGGTAGGTGAAAGCACCATTTTGCCGGCATCCATGCCCGGAATTTCAGTTTTATCGGTCACTTTAAGTTTGCCGCAATAAACCACATCATCAGGCAGGTTCCTGTCAAAGCTTTCGGGATACTTTGTGGCGTATGCGTGAGTGAATACATCATGCCGGGCCGAAGTCAGTCCGTTTGAACCCATCCCGCCATTGCAGGTTTCTTCGTAAGAAGCTTGTCCATAACTCGCCAGGCCGACAATAACATCTCCAGGCTGAATATGATTTTCGATGATTTCTGACCTTTTAACCCTGGCAGTCACAGTGCTGTCAACAATCATTGTTCTTACAAGGTCGCCTACATCCGCAGTTTCGCCTCCTGTTGAGTAGATGCCAACGCCCAGCGAGCGCATTTTCGCCAGGAACTCTTCGGTACCTTCAATAACGGCCTTTATTACCTCTCCCGGAATCAGGTTCTTGTTACGCCCGATGGTTGACGACAGCAATATACTGTCAGTAATGCCAACACACAACAAATCGTCGAGGTTCATTACGATGGCATCCTGGGCAATACCTTTCCAGACCGAAAGGTCGCCGGTTTCTTTCCAGTAAATATAGGCAAGGCTCGATTTGGTCCCGGCTCCGTCGGCATGCATCACAGTACAATATTCCGGATCACCGGCCAGCAGGTCGGGGATTACTTTACAGAAAGCATTGGGGAACAAGCCCTTATCAATATTCCTGATGGCATTATGAACGTCTTCTTTCGAAGCGCTTACTCCGCGGAGGTTGTATTTGAGATCGGAAGTCACTTACCGGGTTTTATTCGAAAACGATGACTTTCTTTTCTTTGTCAATCTTGTATTTACCAAAACGGCCGAGCGTTTTAGCATCAATCAGTACAGCGATTTTCTGTTTTTGCATCACCTGTGCTTCAAGATCGAAAGCTGACTTGTTAGCAATATTCACTTCAGCAACATTGAAGAGCGCCTTATCGGCAATGGTTCCATTGGCAAGTACTTTTTCGGCGTCACCCGCGAAATCTGTTTTGCCGATAGCGCCGTCTTTCAGCAATTTGAGTGCCTGGTCGAGCGAAAAAGATAGTCCATCAGTTTCCCCCAGAGTTATACTTAGCGTATATCCGTTAACAATAGCCTGGAACGAAATGGTCTGATCAGAATTCTCAGTAAATTCAACAATATTGTCCTCAGGGTTAAGTTGGATATTCACTTTCTGTGTCTGGCTGGCAACGGCTTTATTTTGCTGCTTGGGGACATAATCTTTGCTAAGTACCCTGAACTCTGTGCGGCGGTTGAGTGCATGAGCTGCTTCCTGCATGGGTTTGCCGTCAAGAGAGTCGATATACGCACCTGTAAGTACAGTACCTGCTTTGAAAATAAAACCGTCCTTATTTGTGTCCTTTAAAAGTGTACGCGGAACTCTTTCACCATAACCTTTGGCTACAAGTCTGTCTGGGTCTATACCGCGTTCAATCAAATAATTAACAACTGATTCAGCACGCTTTTGCGACAGGATGTCGTTGCTTTCATCGGTCCCGCGGTTATCAGTGTGTGACGCTAATTCTACAACAATAGTTTCATTCTCGTCCAGAGTCTTGATAAGTCCCTGTAGTGAATCCTGATATTGAGGTTTGAGGTCCCATTTGGCAAGATCATAAAGGATATCGGGCAGCACAACCGGTTTGTCAGGTATAGGCTCCAGCCTGAAATCAATGGTGAAATCCTTGCTGCTTTCAAGCCCGACAGTTGTTTCCTTTGCCTTTTTATTGAAATAATTGGCTTTGTTACAAACAAGCTCATAGGTTGTGTTTGGCCTGATCTGTGTCTTGCTGAAACTGTAGTATCCTTTCTGATCAGTGCGCGCTTCAACCGAAGAACCGTCGGAACCAACAAGTTTTATCACAGCGCCGGGCACAAATTGCAGGGTTTTGTCATCCTTAACAGTTCCCGCGAGGGTGAATACCAGTGGCGGGTTCACGAAAGAGTAGATGTCATCACTGCCTTTGCCTCCCCGGCGGTTTGAAGAAAAGAAACCTTTTTCTTCTTCCGGATGGTAAATAAGTCCAAAATCATCGCCGGCAGAATTAACCGGTGACTGGAGGTTTACAGGAGCCGTCCATTGTCCGTTACTATATGTTGTTTTGAAGATATCGAGTCCGCCCATACCCGGGTGCCCGTTGGAAGCAAAGTACAGCGTAGTGTCGTTGCGGAGAAAAGGGAACATTTCATCGCCGGGGGTATTTACTACAGGGCCAAGGTTTTGAGGCTTGGCAAAGTTATCGTTCGGCGATTTGCGTGTAGCCATCCAGAGGTCCTTACCTCCCTGTCCGCCTTTCAAATCGCTGGAGAAGAAAAGGGTAAGTTCGTCGGGGCTGATTGAGGGATTACCGAAAACAGTAGTAGAGTCACCACCCAGGCTCAATGGTTTTGGATCACCGTAGGCGCGCCCTGCCCGTCTTGAGACCATGATCTGGCAGCCCTGAAGAGTACCTTTCTCATTACCGCAACGGGTGAAATACAATTGGTTGAACTTGCTGTTAACCATTGGGTTACCTTCGTTGGCCTCAGTATTTATCACCTTATCATTGTCAAGAAGCACAGGTGTAGACCATGCGCCTTTAGGGTCGGTTTTCGATATATAAAGGTCGCTGAAACTCTGTCCGGTCCAGTTATCCTGTAATTTTCCGGTGGAAGCCTCCCTGGTAGAAGTGAAAATGATGGTATTATAAAGTTTGTCAGCGTAGGTAGGCGAAAAGTCTGATTCCTTGGAGTTAAGTACTTTTTCGTTCTTTATCTGGAACTTAGTGGGATTATCGAGCCATTCCTGTGCCAGTTCACAGGATGTGGCGCCATTTTTCCCTCTAGGGTCTTCAGGTACCAGTTCCTGGTATTTCTCAAAATATTTCTGTGCGTCGGCGTATTTTTCATTGGATTTCATGGCCTGGGCCAGGTAGAGGTATACGAGCGGATTTTTATCAGCAAACCCTGATTTGGATGTAGCTAATCTTTTGTAAGCAGGCTCTGCTTTTTTGGTGTTGTTGATAATACGGTAACATTCGGCCATCTGAAAAGAAATTTTCTCCTTGTCAGATTTAACCTTGGCTTTCGAAAGAGCTTTCTTGTACTTAGTGAGCGCCAGGTTATACTGCATGCTGTTGAATGCGTCTTCGGCAGCACGCCATGACCTGTTTTGACCATAAGCAACTCCAAAACCAAAAGTGAGTACCAGGAAGAATATAAGTGATTTATATTTCATGTATTGAGTCCTTTAAGAGGGGTAGAAGAGTATAAGCGCAAGAATTAAACGAATGTGCAATTTATTTATTATCCGGCATTTTCCGACTGTTTGTAAACATCGGGCAAAGGTTCGGTATCTTTTGTCTCGGTCACTTCAGGTTGATCTGCTGGTAGTTCAGTATTGCTTTTTGCGACTGTTGATGTTTCAGGATCACCTATATCCAGGTTCTTACGAATGCTTTCGCGGGNTGCTGTTCATTTCACGGCTCACATTATTCACTTCGTCCTTTACCTGGTTTTGAACAGAAGTGAGTTCATTCCTGAATTCAGAGGTTTGGTTCTTGAATTCCCTGCTTATGTCGTTCGTTGCCTTCTNNTCATTTGGTTCATAGCTTTTCCAATTTGTCGTGCAATTTCCGGCATTTTATTTGGGCCAAAAACCAGGAAAATAACTATGATAATCACCAGCAGTTCGCCACCGCTGACATCCAGGAACATAAGTATAGGGTGAAATACCATCAAGTATCTGTATTGAATCAACAAAAATACTAAACACCTGCAATCTGTCGACAGAATTTAGATTTTGCCGGTAAGCAAATTAAACTTTCTGGTTCCGTCAAATGAAAAGCCCCGGCATTTGCCAGGGCTCTCATTGATTTTCAGGTGGTATTATTTCTTTTGTTCCAAACTTTTCTTTTCAGCACGGCGCTTCTGCATCATGAGAAAGTCGTAAGCAACAGGAGTAGCATTAAAGATAGATGAATACGTACCGATGGCAATACCAACCAGCAATGCAAAGATGAAGCCGCGGATAACATCACCGCCAAAGATGAAGATTGCGATCAACGTTACGAGGGTTGTACCTGAGGTATTGAAGGTACGACCCAAAGTACTGTTCATAGCACCGTTCATATTGGTTTTAAGATCACGTTTCGGATACAGCGCATTCCATTCACGGATTCGGTCAAAGATGATAACGGAGTCGTTGATGGAGTATCCGATAATGGTAAGAATGGCTGCTATGAATGCCTGGTCGACTTCGAGGTTGAAGGGCAGGATTCCATAGAAGATCGAGTACATTGAGATGGTGATAAGTGAATCGTGTGCAAGCGAAACAACGCCACCAAGGCCGTACTGCCATTTACGGAAACGAATGAAGATGTATATAAAGATGGCGATCAGTGCAAAGGTGACAGCCCATATTGATGATTTCTTGATGTCATCAGAAATTACAGNGTCGACCTTCTGAGAGTTTAAGATACCAATGGTTTCATTGGAAGTGCTGAAATCAGCTTTGGTTATAGGAGCTTTATAGAGCAGCTTCAGGCCATCGAACATTTTACTTTCAACAATCGAATCAGCTGTGGTTGAACGATCATCTACCATGTATTTGGTGGTGATCTTCACCTGGTTTGAAGGACCGAAAGTTTTTACTTCAGGAGCTTCACCAAACGACTTTGTCAAGGCTTCACGAACTTCTTTGGTCTTTACCTGCTGGTCAAAACGAACGATGTATGAACGGCCTCCTGCAAAGTCAACACCATAGTTAAGGCCCTTGGTAGCGAGCGAAATAATACCGATGAGGATTATGGCTCCGGAAACCAGGTAAAGCTTTTTACGGATGCCTATGAAATCGATATTAACATTGGTGAATGCATTGATTGTGTATTTGTTTCCAAAAGGAATTTCCACATTTTTATCGAGCAAGCGTTCAAATATGAGCCTGGAGATGAAAATAGCAGAGAATAATGAGGTAAGGATACCTATGATGAGAGTTGTGGCAAAACCCTGTATGGGGCCTGAACCGAAAATGTACAGAACAATACCTGTGATGATAGTGGTCACCTGTCCGTCGATGATGGCAGAGTAAGCATGTTTGAAACCATCGCTGATGGCCAGCCTCAGCCCTTTACCTGCCCGCACTTCTTCCCGGATACGTTCATAAATAATAACGTTCGCGTCAACTGCCATACCCATGGTGAGCACGATACCAGCGATACCTGGGAGTGTAAGCACAGCGCCAATGGAGGCTAGTACTCCGATGAGGAAGAATACGTTGACAAGCAAAGCAATATTAGCAATGAGTCCGGCACGGTTATAATAGAGAACCATGTATACGAGAACCAGAATAAAGGCGATGATGAATGAAATCAATCCGGAGTTTATTGATTCACGGCCAAGTGAAGGTCCTACGATTTCTTCCTGAACGATGCGGGCCGGAGCGGGAAGTTTACCCGCTTTCAGCACGTTGGCAAGGTCCTGGGCTTCTTCGATGCTGTAGTTGCCTGTGATTGATGAACGTCCGTTCGGAATTTCATCATTTACATTGGGTGCTGACTGAACATAGCCGTCAAGTACAATAGCGATCTGCTTGCCAACGTTGTCTGCTGTTAGGCGACGCCATTTCTTGGCACCTTCGGAGTTCATGTTCATCGAAACTTCAACGCGGCCGTTCTGGTCATAATCCTGGCGTGCGTCAACAATCACTGTACCGTCAAGAGCAGCGGTTCCTTCGCGGGTACTGGCTTTTAAAGCAGTGAGTTCCAAGACATCAGGCATTTCTTTCGAAGGTTTGGCAGTCCAGGCTAAAACCAGGTTTTGCGGGAAAATTCCTTTGACCTTTTTCAGCATATTGTTTACCCTGGCGGTATCCTTTATGGCTGCATATCCTACGGTTGACCTGTCGCTGGCATAATACTGGTTGTTTTTACCCTGGTAATAGGCGGGGCGCAGGTAAGCAAACAGAGGATTATCCTTGGCGTATTTTTCGAAGGATTGATCTTGCTTTTTATTGGTAGTATCACTTTTGAGTTTCTCAGCCAAAGTCTTTTTGGATATGGTGTCGGCTTTAGCAGCAACAGCAGCGTCAGCAGTTTTGCCTGCTGAATCAGCAGAAGCAGCAAGGGTATCAGCAATGCCTCCTGCAGCAAGGCGTTTATTGGCTTCAGTGAAATAGTTGTTGAGCAGGTTGAACTGGTAGGTTTCCCAAAATTCGAGCTGGGCAGTACCCTGCAGCAGTTTTCTTACACGATCGGGTTCCTTTATACCGGGAAGCTCAATAAGGATACGGTCGGATGTCTGCAGTTTTTGAACGTTTGGCTGAGTTACACCAAAACGGTCGATACGGTTACGCAGGATGTTAAAGGTACGGTCAAATGCGTCGGTACATTCCTGGCGGATAACTTTCAGCACTTCCTCATTGGTTGAGTTGGGCTTGATTTTATCACGCATTTCCATACGGCTGAAGATAGCAGAAAGTTTGGCGTTAGGATCGATTTGCTCAAACGACTGGCCAAAAAGGGTCACGAAGTCAGACTGGCTGGTCTTCATTTTTTCGTTGGCCATATCCATGGCTTTTACGAAAGTTTCGTTGGTGCTGAATCCCGACATTGCTCTTACAACATCAGCTACCGAAACTTCCATGGTGACGTTCATACCACCTTTCAGGTCAAGACCAAGGTTTATCTCACGTTCGATACAATCCTTGTAGGTGTAACGGCCCAGATAAATAGTCTGGTTTGCAACCGAGTCGAGGTAATACCTCTTGCGGGTTTGTACCAATGAGTCCAAAACATCGATTTCGCGGGTGGCATCACCTTTGGCCAGTTGTTTGGCTTCAGTAGCTACTGCTTCGGTATTGGCATAATTGCTGGCTTTTTTCTCCGTGATCCGGGCAACGATGGTGAACGAAAGTTGGAAAAGGCACACCAGGGCGAACGCTATGGCAAAAAAACGAATTGCGCCTTTATTCTGCATATTATTAGATTTTAGATAGTTAGGTTTGTTCTGATTTTTGAGCCTGCAAAGGTAGAAATTGTTACTTAATTTACAAACGGGCAGAAATAAAGAAAATAGAACATATTTTGCTTTTTTACCCTGCCGTCCATCAGGCGGTTTTTCTTTTCCAGAAATGCTACCTTTGTAAGGATTATCAATGCAATCATCATGAAAAAGCCAATCATTCTGCTATTTATTGTCTCCTCGCTAACATTTTCACTGTCAGCACAAAGCAAAATGGCAGGTTTCCCTGATACACTAATAATCGTGACCTGGAACATGCGGCTCGACACTCCTTCGGATGGCATCAATGCATGGCCAAACCGGAAAGAATTATTTTCCGAAGTGTTAAAAGGAGAGGAACCTACGGTATTCGGGTTACAGGAAGCCTTGTATAACCAGGTGCAGGATATTGAGAAAACATTTCCGCAATTCAGGAGGGTAGGGGTTGGACGGGAGGATGGACGCACCCAGGGTGAGTTCTCTGCCATATTTTTTGATACAACCCTTTATAAAAGTGCATCGTCAGGCACTTTCTGGCTGTCGCAAACACCATCAGTACCCGGCAGCATGGGCTGGGATGCTGCATGCACGCGCGTGGTAACATGGACTCAACTGGTTGTGAAACTGAGCGGTAAAAGATTTTTTGTTTTCAACACCCATTTCGATCATATGGGACAGATTGCACGCCACAATAGTGCCCTTTTGCTTCTTCATGCGGTTGATTCACTGGCAGGGACAATGCCCGCTTTTATAACCGGGGACTTCAATGCCGAGCCGGGTTCCGAGCCTTATAGTATACTTACCGATCAGCGAGACCCCTTGCATTTGCTCAATGCATTCCACCTGGCAGAATTTGCAGATACACCTTTTTATACATACACGGGGTTCAAGGTGGGTGGAATACGCGGAGAAACCATTGATTATATTTTTATGAACCAAAAGCAAAAGGTACTGAAATATTTCGTAAATACTTACCATACAGGGGATTATTACCCATCGGATCATTTGCCTGTTAAAGCTGTCATAGTTTTCTAATCGCTGACTGATGCCTGGCCTGACAAGAAATTTCATTCTGCTTATCTCTGTCCTTGCGATTCCATTCTCCCTGATATCGCAACCGGCCTTGCAGTTTAGAAGGCTCACAGATAACGCGCCTAAAGTTATTGATTCTAATGGCGAAGAACTCAAGTTGCCTTTTGCCGGCGGTTTAAATGCCTGCCAGTTCGGAAGCATTGACCTCAATGCAGATGGTATTAAGGACCTTGTGGTTTTCGACCGGCAAGGTTACCGCATTCTGCCATTTATCAATGAGGGCATCGCTTCTCATGTTAGCTATACCTATCATCCTGAATATGCTGCAGATTTCCCTGCAATCGAGCATTGGATGCAGTTGGTGGATTATAACAACGACGGGAAAGTTGATATTTTTACTTATACTACCGGCGGTATTAAAGTTTATCGGAATGATTCTCAGTCAGGACTGGTGTTTACTCAGGTATCAAAACCTTATCTGGTTTCATTGCAGGGCACTACTCTTACCAATATTTTTGTTACCTATGTCGATTTTCCTGCCATTGTGGATGTAGATAATGATGGCGATAAGGATATTCTCACTTTCTGGGGACTTGGTTCATTCATCGAATGGCATAAGAACCTCTCAATGGAAACATACGGAAATGCTGATTCACTTGTGTTTGAGAAGGTAAGCGACTGCTGGGGCCGCTTTGCCGAAGGAGCCGAGAATAATACTATCAAGCTCGATACTTGTCCTGAGTACTCTCTGAATCCCGAAATGGTGAGCAGACTGAAAGGAAATGGACCAAAGCATACAGGCTCGACTTTGCTTGTGAGTGATTTCAACAGCGACGGGCTATACGATCTAGTTCTGGGTGATGTGGATTACCCCGCACTGGTGCTCCTGACCAATGGAGGTACCCCGCAGGAAGCAGCCATGGTTAATTATACGACATCGTTTCCACAGCAATCTTACCCGGTTAACATTGCATCGTTCCCTGCCTGTTCGATGGTTGATGTGAATAACGACGGGAAACAGGACCTAATCGCTTCACCTTTTGAACCCAGCCTCATTCGAACTGACGGTGCCAACAGCTGCTGGCTATATACCGGTACAACTGCAAGCTATAATTTTCAGCAAAAGGATTTTCTGCAACACGATATGATCGACCTCGGGCTGGGAGCGTACCCCCTGTTCTTTGATTACAATGGCGACGGGCTGCAGGATATCATCGTGGGTAACTATGGTTACCTCGATAGTAGTTGGCTCGATCCTGTCTATGGACTGACATGTAAGTACGTTTCGTCACTGGCGTTATTTCAGAATACCGGCACAACTGCCGTGCCTTCATTTAAATTAATAACACGCGATTATTTGAACCTCAGCACTCTGCAGATGCAATCGCTTATTCCGGCAGCGGGTGATGTGGATGGTGATGGTGTTGCCGACTTGCTTTGTGGCAACTCCAAGGGGAAACTGGTCTACCTGCACAATAAAGCAACAACAGGCCAACCTGCTGATTTCGAACTCGGTGATCCGGCGTACATGCAGATTGATGTGGGTGATTTCAGTGCGCCTCAAATTATTGACCTTGATGATGACGGGCTAAATGACCTGGTAATAGGTAATCGTAAGGGGAAACTGTTTTATTATCACAACACAAGCCAGGCTGGCATTTCGTCCTATAGCCTGGTGAGTGATTCACTGGGTGGAATTGATGTAACCAATACTGAGTTATCATATTACGGATACAGCGTGCCATATTTCTATAGAAATAGTAGTGGTAAATTGCTCCTCTTTGTTGGTTCCGAATATGGCGAAGTGTGGGTATACAGCAACATTGAAAACAACCTGAATGAAAAGTTCACATTCGAAGGGCTTCTTCAGGGAATCAGGGACGGATGGAGAAGTTCGGTCGCAATTGCTAACATCGACAATGATACGCTGGTTGAGATGCCCTCGGGGAATTACTCCGGCGGACTCGGTTATTATAAAGGATATTCAGCATCGGTCAATCACATTGACGAACCACAACCACTAGTTCATGACCGTCTGATAATCGTGCCGAACCCGGCATCACAAGTAGCTATGATGTATGTAGATGGAATGGAAGATATGACCGGCATTACTTGTAATTTGTACAATGCTGAAGGCAGACTTCAAAATATTACAACTATTATCAATAAAAGTACATTGCAATTAGACATACATGGCTTATCATCAGGACTTTACCTTGCTGAAATATTCTTAATGAAAGGACAGACACTCTGCCGGATGACTGGCAAACTGGTTGTTAGGTAATAGATTTTATTGTTTACGAATTATTAAAATGGCGTTTGTTTTACATCAAATCTTAAGGAATATCAATTGCGCATTCGAATTTATTTAAATTAAAATCTGTCAGAGTTTATTTTTATTAAAATGATTACGATTTTATGAAGTTTATAAGAAATTATAAACATATGCCAGATATTTTGAGCTTGTAGACACGTAGAATATTGACAATATTCATCAGATAATGAATATGTTAAAGGTTTATCGGTTTATTAACCGCTGTTGATGAAAAAATATATTTTTATGAAGATAAAAAAGCTTGTCATAATACTATATTTGCTTGATTTTGAAGTTGCATTTATAATGAGTTACTATTAATTAAAACAGAACAATCATGAAAAGAACATTACGCCTTGTTTTTCTATCTTGCGCACTCTATGCAGGATTGATGATTACTGATGCATTCGCTGTTACTGCTTATCCTAAGTTAATCAATTTCAACCAACCGGATGGTTCAAGTCTTACAATCCAAATGAGAGGAGATGAATGGATCCATTGGGCTGAAACAACTGATGGCTACACAATCCTCTCGGGGAAGAATAATGGTTATGAATATGCAATTAAAGATTCCGAAGGCAATTTGAAACTTTCCGGAGTATTGGCACATAATCCTGAGCATCGTAATTCCTCAGAGATCACATTCATTCAGAATGTTGAGAAACAAGCATTCTTTTCTGAAAGGCAAGTTAGTGAGATGAGGGCATTCTACAATGGGTCAGGCAACTCCAGGGCAGCCATGACAGGTGGGTTCCCGACAACAGGAACAAGGAAGTTGCTGGTGATTCTGGCTAACTTCTCTAACACGACAGTCACATATCCTCAGACCACCTTTGACAATTACATGAACCAGGTAAATTATAATGGGACAGGTAGTTTTAAAGACTATTTCCTTGAAGTATCATACGGTCAGCTGACCGTTATGTCGACCGTTACAGCATGGGTGACGTTACCAAATACGCATGATTATTATGGCCCGGAAGCAAAATGGGGCCAGTTTGCCTATGATGCAGTTGTTGCTGCCAACAATCAGGCTGCAATTGATTATTCACAGTTTGATAATAATGCTGATGGTATTGTTGATGGAGTTGCCATATTCCACCAGGGTGAAGGACAAGAATATTCAGGTAATACAAATGATATATGGTCACATAGCTGGTCGCTGTCATCAGCAGGATATTCAGCAACCCAGAGGACATTTGACGGAGTTAAGGTTGATGCCTACACCGCAATGCCAGAGAAAATGGGAGGCGTTATGGGAACCATTGGCGTTATGTGCCATGAATTTGGACACAACTTAGGAGCACCTGACTTTTACGACACGGATTACTCGACCAGTGGCCAGTATGATGGCACCGGCGACTGGGACCTTCAGGCAAGCGGCTCATGGAACGGCAATGATGGTGATAAACCGGCGCCGCCAAATCCATATACCAAGGCCTATGTATATTACTGGCTGACTCCGACGGTTATCTCAACAGCACAGAATGTTACACTGAATAATGCAACTACTTCAACAGATGTTGTCAGATATAATACCACCACCACAAATGAATACTTTCTATGCGAAAACAGGCAGCTAACAGGGTTTAATGCAAGTTTGCCTGGCCATGGAATGATTATCTATCATGTTGACGGAGCCTATATCGCAGCGCATTCAAGTGCCAACAACATCAATAATGGTTCACATCAGGGATTGTATCCAATGTCGGCAGTAGCCACAACCAGTACAGGTATTCAAACCAGTGCCAACAATAAGATAAATGTATCAGGTTGTCCTTGGCCAGGCACTTCAGCCAAAACAACATTTACCGATGCTACCACTCCTTGGTCAAAATCATGGGCAGGTGCTGCCACTGCAAAACCCATAACAAATGTTGTTGAAAACACATCTGCCGGCACTATCACTTTTAGCTTTATGGGTGGAGCCACCACACCTACAGCTCCAACTGCCACAACTGTTGCTGCAACCAGTGTGGCTTCTACTGCCGCAACCCTCAATGCTACAGTCAATGCCAACAATGCTACTACTACTGTTACATTTGAATACGGAACAACCACAAGTTATGGCACCACGGTAAACGGCAATCCTAATACAGTCACGGGTGCGACGGCTACGGCAATAACTGCTTCACTCACAGGATTAACAGAAAATACTACATACAATTACAGGGTAGTTGCTGTCAATTCTGTTGGTACAACCTATGGCAGCAATATGATATTTACCACGACTGCTGCGACTACTGTGCCTACTGTTACTACATCAACTGTGTCAAACATAACATCAAGTACTGCAACTGGAGGCGGTAATGTAACTTCAGATGGTGGCGCCACTGTTACAGAAAGAGGCATTTGCTATGCAACTGTTCAAAATCCTACTATATCTGACACCAAAGTAACCAGTGGTTCAGGAACAGGGACATTTTCTGCAGGTATGACCGGATTAACAGCATCCACAACATATTATGTGAGAGCATACGCGATAAATTCAAACGGTACTTCTTATGGTTTGCAGGTGTCTTTTACAACTTCGGCCAGCAGCGGATCTACAACTGATGTTACCATTGGGACCGGAACGTCCACCCAAGGCTATCCGCTGAGTTGCTATTATGGTTATGAAAGGAGCGCTTCGCTTTACACTGCATCTGAGGTAGGCATTACAGGTTCTATTAGCAAGGTTTGCTGGTATCCTACAAAAACCACAACCTACAATGTGCCAATAAAGATCTACATAAAGCAATCTACGGCAACTACCATTACGGCTGCAACATGGGCTAGTACTATTACGGGTGCCACCCTGGTTTACAGTGGTACAATGGCAGGAACGACAGCAAATGCATGGAAGGAATTTACTCTGTCGACAGCATTCAACTATACAGGCGGATCGAATAACCTAATGATTTTGGTCGAAACCAATTATGGCGGTTCAGGTGCCGGAACTAGCACAGGACCAGCATGCCGATATTCCACATCGTCAAAAAGGCATATGTATTTAAGAGCAGATAATACAGCCCCTACAAGTAAAGGCACGGTCTCCAACAACCGACCGAACATTAAAATCACTATTACCTCATCATCCAAAGCAATTGGTTTTGATCTGAATACAACGGAATCGGTTGCAAACTATGAATTGACAGTATTTCCAAACCCGACAACCGACAAAGTGACGGTTGACTACACAGGAGAAATAAAGTCAATTGAATTGTACACAATCACCGGAACGAAAGTTTATTCGCAGACCGTTATTTCAGGTAGCAGTTTTGCCGAAATTGATCTTTCACGACTGCCTGTGGGTACATATATACTGATAGTGAATGATGGAATAAAACCCCGGTCAGCAAAAGTAATTAAGAAATAATTTGTTGTTCTCCATTAAAATACGGACTGCTCAATATAATCATTGAGCAGTCTTTTTTTTAGATCTGTACGTAAAGCCGGCTATATCTAACAGGTGGAATAGATCAAAATACTTCTGATTGATGAGTAATAGCCAGCGCCTAAAACCCGCCTTTGAATCCTAACCCGGTGGGAGGGAAGGCCATTTCTAAATTAACCAGCGTGTAACAGGTTACAATATTATTTTTTGATCTCCACGCCTCTATGTGGATACTTTAGCTTTGTCAGAATAATTCTGCAATAAATTCCTCACTGTTAAGGAATCATAACCTTGTATGTCAAAGGTTTGGTTTTTCCATTGAGTGTTACGAAGTAAACACCGGGTGCAAACTGCCCGCTGATGATGTTATCAGTTACTGCCTGCAATTTATGCCTTCCAATCACTTGGCCTGAGGCGGATGTTATCGCAGCATAAAGGGGCAGCAAGTCAGGGTCAGAGCAATGGATATGTATTTGATTGTCTGTAGAATAAACTATTATTTTAGTTGAGACTACTTCCTGATCAGGTCTGTTGGCAGTTGCCAGTTTGTTGCTGGTAAGGTCGTGCCAGGTGTTGATGACCTCATCAATTACTGTTACCGAAAGTTCGCCATCGGTAGTTACATCTTCAGATAAAGTGAGCAGGCATTCCCATGGTGTCAGGTATTCCACTTCATCGATGCTTAACCCGGCAGGTGCATTGTTCAAACGGAAGTGTTTCTTTTTAAGCACCGGCTGACTGAAATAATNCCCGTAAAGGGTGAACCGTATTTTATTTGATTCGGCGCTTATACCCGCAAATGGTTTCAGAATACTTCCAGTGAAATTCTGATCCATCCAGTTGAGACGGTTCACCAGGAAATTCCTGAAATAATTTACTTCGTCCTCGTAATCGTTGTTCTGCCAGTTGTAATTTGGCCAAACGTACTGACCGAGTATCGGCCATCGTTCGAAGTTGCGGGTGCGGGCATCGGCAGTAAGGTCTACAACTGAGTCGATTACAGACATCAGCGAAGGTGTGCTGAGTTTATCCTGCCGGAGTTCAGTCCAGCGCGTTTTGGTGAGATTTCTGAAATACGGGTCTTCCATCATGCGTTTCCACCAGTACATGATGCTGTAATCCCAAGGGTTCACGAGGGTGTATATCCAACCAGTGTAATCAATGCNCGGAGGCCAGTAATCCACGTTGCCATAGCCAAGGTTAAAATCCCATGCTGGTCCGGCAAATAGTTTACCTCCATCGCTGTCCTTTTGCTTGTAAAAATAAGTGCTGTAGCGGTATTTATCTACCTCCTTTGATATTTCGCAGAGCAGCATGAAATCCACAAACGGCGGCGCATCGAAATATTTGAGGTAACCATCTATTGCATCTTTATAGGTTGAAGCGATGAGGGCTTTTTCGGCTTTGGTGACAAAATCCTTGATGTAGAAACGCTGCTGGTCAACAATCTCGTCAGGTCCTGGATAATAATACTGGAAGGTGATGTCCATAGCATTAGGATACGTCGGGTTTGGTGACGAAAGCCAGCCGTCAAGGCCGTATGAAAACCCGTAAGGAATCTTGTCAACACTTAGAATGTAGCCACCGGTTACATCGTCACCGGTAATTTCATCAGGGTTAAGTGTCGCTATATCCACCCGGTGTTTATCCTTCTTGATTTTTTCCATCAACACATAAATACCCTGGTAATCGTTGTTTATCACGACTTCGCAATAGGCTGTGCGGGTGCAATAATCGCCCATGCGGTGGCCCATTTCAAAGGTTACAACATTGCGCATCAGGCTCTTATCGGTGTATAGTGCGTAGAGTATCCAGTCGTTTTCTTCGGGGAAACCTAACAGTGAGACATTAAGGTTTTCGCCCAGGCTGTCGCGGGTTTCGAAACCGTACGATTTCTTGGGAAACATCTGTGTTGATTGCCCCCTGATCTCGATTCCGATTTTCCCGTTGTAACCGTTAAATGTGTCATTGATATTGTTCAGGTTCCCTGGCCCGTTGTCGATGATTCCCATATGGGCGGAAACTTTGGGTTCGTCTGGTATTGCAACGCCGCTGGTATTGATAACAACAATCGGGAGATTTGATTCAAGTTGCAGCGGAATAATGCTTTGCCTCGTGATGTCGTCGAAATACCAACTTATGCCGGGTGTTGTGCCCAGGAAATCATAAAACACAACCATGCGTGTAAAGTTATTGTAAGGCAGTCCGGTGAAATCAAAGTTTAGCCTGTTCCATCGACCGGCATAAGCTGTTAGCCTGATCTCCTGCCAGTCGCTTGCATCGCTGTTCTCGAATTTAAGAACCACATCGCCTCCTGCAANGGGACAGTAACAGGAGAGGGAAAAATACGGAGTATTGTCAAAATTAACTGGTTCAGCAAGTTCGAGCGACATAAGGTCATATTGTTCGGCAGTAGTAACAACCTTAAAACAATGTGCCGAACTGTTGATCAAAACAGGATAGGGATTTTCAACAACTTCTGAGCTGCCCGGCCACACCGTCCATTGCGGTTCAATACCGTCCCAGTTCGAAATTGTATCGGTAACCTGTGCCTGAAGATTGAGAATTCCCATCATCATCAGCAAAAAGCCTGTAAACCATTTCTTCATTTTTCAGGATACTTTAAATTCTACCCGTGACAAGTTGCAGTGAGATTTTCTTAGTTATGGCTTTTAGCGTTTGGCTTTTCACTTTGAGTGGTTGGGTCCTATTTACCTTCAAGTTATCTGCTATTCTGCTAGTTTCTTTATGTACTCCGGGGTTTCAGGGTCACCGGTGAAGAAATCTTTCTTTTTGCCCTTCGACAGCGCCCATAAATCGATCCAAGAAATACCCCAGTTGCCGAATACTGTAATTTCGGTTGAAAAAGCTTCGTCTTCCAGGGCTTCATCAAGGCTCACAAATTTGTAAGCGTTTTCTACGTACATGGCAGCAAGCGAATCAACATAGTCGGCATTGAGTTTGCTGGCGTGTATAAGCTGAATCTGCACAATGTCGCGTCCGAACAACGTATTACTTTGCCTTTCAAAATATTTCACCTTTTGTTCCATGTAGTTCACATAGTCGTGGCCTATGCGTTGGGATAGCTGTATGTCATGCTTATCAAGTGCTCTTTTATAAGCAACTGCAAAAATATAATCTTCATTGTCAATGGTAACCGGAGCAGCCGTATAGCCTCTTTTTGTGAGGAAATCATTTAGTGAATCGACCTTTATTTTCGTATTTCCTCTATGCAGAAATGGGTGCCTGAAATATTTCAGGGTTTTACCTTTTTCGGCGAGTATTTGGCGTGTTACCGTTTCACCTCTGATGATGTCGTCGGTAAAATCTTTGAAAGAGACCTTGTTGTAATCAGGATGAGAAAAAGTATGGTTACCGAGTTCGAGGCCGCTATCAGACCATTTTTGCAAAAGACAGATCTGGGCCGGAATCAACCGGTCGTCGTTAAATAGCTTGTTCTCGTTTACGAATCCAATCGCCGGTATGTTGTTACGGGTAAAATCGCCAGTGAGTTTATCGATCACGGCAGCCTGATATGCAGAATCGTTTATCCCATAGCTCACCAATGGCAGGTCGTCGACAGTAAAACACACTTTTTTCTGCCCTGATACCGCTATTGCAGCTAAGAGCAATAGAGAGAATAATTTGAATTTCATAAAGCGGGGGTAATCCGGTTTGTCTCCGGAAGCTGAATAGCGGTTATCAGAAGTTTGGCTTCAGGGCATAACGGTTGTAGTATTCTTCAATCACATTCACAGCGCTGGCGGCGTCATCAACAAGCGTGAAAATATCCAGGTCTTTATCCTCGATCATCTTTCGGCTTATTACTGTATTATTGATCCAGTCGATGAGACCTTTCCAGTACTCCACGCCAACCATCACAATGGGGAAACGCACGAGTTTATGTGTCTGGATGAGCGTGACGGCTTCAAAGAATTCGTCCATGGTACCGAAACCGCCCGGCAGCACGATGTATCCCTGCGAATATTTCATGAACATGAGCTTACGGACGAAAAAATAATCGAAGGTCAGCAATTTGTCAGGATCAATGAAGGGGTTGGCCTGCTGCTCGTGCGGGAGTTCTATGTTGAGTCCGACCGAACGGCCGCCACCGAAATGAGCGCCTTTGTTGGCAGCTTCCATGATGCCGGGACCACCGCCTGAAATGACACCAAATCCTTTCTTTGTAAGGATATATGCTATTTCTTCGGCCAGTTTATAGTATTTATCGCTTGGGGCGGTACGTGCTGAACCGAAGATAGTTACACACGGACCAATGCGGGACATCTTTTCGTAACCGTCCACCAGTTCCGACATGATCTTAAAAACCGACCAGGAATCGTGTGTTTTTATTTCTTTCCAGTCCTTTGGAGCGATTGCTTCGCGTATGCGTTCCTCTTCCTCCATTTTAATAATTTCATCAGCGCTTGGCATAAATCAAAGTTTGGTTGTGTCAAATGTATTCAAAATCAGGCAAAAGATCACAGGACTTCCCTGAGATAATGAGCCGTGTATCCTTTTTTCATGGCAACGATCTGTTCGGGCGATCCTTCAGCGATGATCATCCCGCCTCTTTCACCGCCTTCGGGGCCAAGGTCGACGATGTGGTCTGCCATTTTTATCACTTCCATGTTGTGCTCTATTACCAGCACTGTATTGCCGCGTTTCACCAGTTTGTCAAGTACCTGAAGCAATACGTTCACATCTTCGAAGTGCAATCCTGTGGTGGGTTCATCAAGGATATAGACGGTTCTGCCTGTATCCCTCTTTGATAGTTCGGTGGCAAGTTTAACACGCTGGGCTTCACCACCTGATAAGGTCGTTGATTGTTGTCCGAGTGTGATATAACCAAGTCCTACCTCATTCAATGTGCTGATTTTCTGTAGTATGGAAGGAATGTTGGCAAAAAATTCAACCGCTTGTTCGATGGTGAGGTTAAGCACATCGTTGATTGATTTGCCTTTATATCTAACTTCAAGGGTTTCGCGATTGTACCGTTTGCCTTCGCAATCTTCACAATGCACATGCACGCTGGGGAGGAAGTTCATTTCAATCACCCTCACACCGGCGCCCTGGCAGGTTTCACATCGGCCTCCTTTCACATTAAAAGAAAAACGGCCTGGCTTGTATCCCCTTATTTTCGACTCTGGTAATGCTGAAAACAGTTTTCTGATTTCGTCAAAAACGCCGGTATACGTTGCTGGGTTTGAACGCGGAGTTCGTCCTATGGGTGATTGGTCAATTTCAATAACTTTATCGATGTTGTCGAGACCATCGATTGATTTGTAGGGCAATGGCCGTTTTTCGGAACGGTAGAAATGCCGGTTTAGGATAGGATAGAGTGTTTCGTTGATCAGGCTGGATTTGCCACTGCCCGAAACACCTGTCACACAAGTGAATAACCCCAATGGTAGCCTGAAGGTTACATCTTTGAGGTTGTTTCCGCTGGCACCGAAAAGGGTAAGATAATGACCGTTGAGTTTGTTCCTCTTTTTAGGAACTGCAATTTCCTTTTTGCCACTCAGGTAGCAGCAGGTGAGGCTGTTACAGTTGATAAACTGGTCGGGCGGCCCTTGTGCTACAATTCGGCCACCATGGTTTCCGGCTCCCGGCCCAATGTCGATGACATGGTCAGCCGAGTGGATCATATCCCTGTCATGTTCAACCACGATGATTGAATTGCCTGTATCGCGCAGGTCCTGCAATGCTTTGATCAGCTTGTGGTTATCACGCTGGTGAAGACCAATGCTGGGTTCATCGAGAATGTATAAAACCCCGACAAGTTGTGACCCGATTTGAGTGGCCAGTCTAATGCGCTGCGATTCCCCGCCCGACAGGCTGCCAGAAGACCGGTTTAGTGTAAGGTAATCGAGGCCGACATCAAGCAGGAAACTGAGCCTGTTTGTGATCTCCCTGATGATTTCACCGGCTATTCTCGCCTGTTTTTCGTCAAGCCTTTTTTTGAGTCCGTGAAACCATTTCGAAAGATTGATAAGGTCCATGGATGCCAGCTGCGAAATATCTTTGCCGTCAACCCGGAAACACAACGATTCCTTTTTCAGCCGGCTGCCTCCGCACTCAGGGCAGGCCACAGTGTTCATAAAGCTAATAGCCCATCGTTTCAGTCCCTCAGAGTTGTTTTCTTCATTCTGGTTCTGGATATGGTTAACAATTCCTTCGAAATTCAACGAATATGAGGAAGTTACACCAAGTGACTCGTGGTGTACCTTGATAACTTCGTCGGAGCCGTATAGAATTGTTTCCAGTGCCTGCTCAGGGATTTCCTCAACCGGGGTATCAAGGGTAAAATGATATTTGTGGGCAATGGCTTCCAGTTGCCTGAATATCCAGGACTGTTTATATTCGCCAACAGGCACTATTGCTCCTTTGCGGATGCCCTTCTTCGGATCAGGGATAATTTTTTTAAAATCGATTTCCGAAATTTCACCAAGCCCTTTGCATCGGGNGCAATAACCATAAGGCGAATTAAACGAGAATGTGTTTGGCTCCGGCTCATCGTATGAGATGCCTGTAACAGGGTCCATAAGCAGGCGGCTGTAAAACCTCACAGAGCCTGCCGATACATCACCGACCATGATGGCGCCTTTGCCGTGCCTCATAGCAGTTTGCACCGATGAAGTAATACGGTTTGCATTTTTGGTATTAACAGTAATTGTGTCAATAACTACCTCAATATCATGCACTTTATATCGATCGACCTGCATCCCGAAAGTGATATCGGTTATTTTTCCATCAATTCTAACCTTCAGGAATCCCTGTTTCCGCACCTGTTCGAAAAGTTCTCGGTAATGGCCTTTCCTCCCTTTAACCAAAGGTGCCAAAAGGTAGATCGATTTGCCCTCAAATTCACTGTTGATAAGCTCCACGATCTGGTTTTCAGAATACCTGACCATTTTCTCGCCGGAAGAATAGCTGTAAGCTTCACCGACTCGGGCAAACAACAGGCGGAGGAAATCATAAATTTCGGTGATTGTCCCTACAGTGGACCGGGGATTGCGGATGGTTGTTTTTTGCTCGATGGAAATTACGGGGCTCAGCCCGGTGATTTTGTCAACATCAGGTCTTTCAAGGTTACCGATAAACTGTCGGGCATAGGCTGAGAAGGTTTCCATATACCTTCGCTGACCTTCGGCGTATATTGTATCAAAGGCCAGTGATGATTTACCGCTTCCGCTAAGTCCTGTAATAACAACTAGCTTGTTTCGCGGAATTACTACATCGATATTTCTGAGATTGTGAACCCTGGCGCCGTATACTTCCAGATTTTCTTCTCCGGTTGCCGGTTTATTTATTGGGGTGACTCCCGTGCTTTCGCTGATGACTTCCATGAAAGAGGTACCGGCTTTTAATCCGGAATAGTTGATTTAGTAAAGTTTACCGGCAGTTATCGTATCGTTGAATATCATTTCGCTCTCTGTCATCTTGCTTACAAGACTGTCGTAAACTTCATATCCGGGTTTGGGTATAAGAAAGGTATATGACTTGCCGGTTGAATTTGAAAGTTTGTCTTTCAGAAGCCATGGATTAAACTCTTTGAGAATCCGGTAGTTGATCTTGTGATAACCGGCAAACGCAACAAGGTCATTGATGGTTGAGTCAACCTTCACCTGGTAGGTAGGGATAGGAGGGTACTGATCTTTTTTCCTCAGGTAAAAGCCGAATTCGGTGGGATGCTCATAGAGTAGCTTGAGTGCCAGCAGCCGGTAGATGTATCTCGAAGTTTCGGCACTCAGGTACAGATCATAATAATTGTCGACCTTCTGCCTGTTGAGTTCCTTGAGTATCTTGCCTTCACCGGCATTATACGCTGCTGCTGCCAGAGTCCAGTTTTTGAAGATTGCCTTAGTGTCTTTGAGCATTCTACAAGCTGCGATCGTCGATTTTTCAAGATTGTAACGTTCGTCCACTTCGTCATTTATTTCAAGGCCATACCGTTTTCCGGTCTCAGGAAGAAACTGCCAGAATCCCGCAGCGCCGGCCGGCGAAACCACGTTAGTAAGCCCGCTTTCAATCAATACCAGGTACTTAAAATCTTCAGGCAGGCCGTTACTCTTTAATATCGGCACTATCGTCGGGAAATAGCGTGCCGCCTTTTTCAGCATGAGTATAGTGGAAGAATGCCAGTATGTATTCACAGTGAGTTCGCGGTCGAGGCCTTCGCGCACATAATATAGGCTCAAAGGAGTTTCTTCTCCTGCAAATTCTACTTTGGCCGGAAGTACAAGCGAAAATATTTTATTGCTGTGCATCAGTGCTTTACGGTAATTTTCATCATCAACACCTCCGGAATTGTCGCGCAACAGGAAAAAGCCGTGAATACCGGCTACAGCAATCAATGCAAGGATGATAAGAATTCGTTTTTTCATGAAACCTGTAAAAGATGAAAATGTGTGACTAGAGTTTTTCATGGGAAGCCTACAAGTTTTGTACCAGTTTTTCGAGTTATTTAGAAAGTGTTGATCAGTTGTTTAAGTAGCGGTGCCTCAGCGTCTTTGCCAGACAGTATGGGATGATCGGTACCCCAGGCAATGTTTAAGTCAGGATCGTTCCATCGGATAGCTCCTTCGGATGCCTTGTTGTAATAATTAGTGCACTTATAAGTAAAGATTGTATCGTCTTCGAGGGTAAGGAATCCATGTGCAAATCCTTCCGGAATCCAGCATAGCCATTTGTTTTCACCTGTCAGTGTCATTGTAACCCACTTGCCGAAAGTAGGTGAATTTTGCCTGAGATCTACCGCCACATCAAGAACAGCACCCTTTATCACCCTCACGAGTTTACCCTGTGCAAATGGAGGTTTCTGGAAATGTAACCCCCTCAACACTCCTTTCTGAGAACGTGATTCGTTATCCTGAACAAAGGGTGCTTCTATTCCAAATTCCCTGAGTTTTTCCTGCTGGTATGACTCAAAAAAGTATCCGCGGCTATCGCCGAAAACGCTGGGCTTCAGTATAATTACATCAGGTATATCTGTATTAATCAGTTCCATAGCGGAGAGGGCAGATTGTCAGTGTTTATTACAATAAATGAGAGCCGGTGGTTAAATGTGAATCACTTCTCCGTAAGCCGCGGCAACTGCTTCCATCACAGCTTCGCTCATAGTGGGGTGGGGATGAACCGATTTAATGATTTCGTGTCCTGTGGTTTCCAATTTACGGGCTACAACAGCTTCGGAAATCATTTCAGTGACATTGTCTCCAATCATGTGAGCACCAAGCCATTCGCCATATTTTGCGTCAAAAATTACCTTAATAAACCCGTCTTTTGAACCGGCGGCACTGGCTTTTCCTGAAGCAGTGAAAGGGAACTTACCGACCTTAATTTCATAACCGGCTTCCCTGGCGGCTTTTTCGGTCATACCGACTGAAGCAATTTCGGGTGATGTATAAGTGCAGCCGGGGATATTTCCATAATCAAGCGGTTCAACATGCATTCCTGCAATTTTTTCGACACATGTAATGCCTTCGTGCGAAGCAACATGGGCAAGTGCGGGGCCATGAACAATGTCGCCGATAGCATAATATCCTTCCACATTTGTGCGGTAAAAATCATCAACGATCACTTTGCCTTTTTCTGTTTTGATACCGGTATCTTCCAGTCCTATACCTTCGAGGTTGGTCGCAATGCCAACAGCCGAAAGGACGATATCACATTCAACCGTTTCCTCGGCTTTAGGCGTTTTAATTTTCACCAAACAGTTATCGTCTTTAAATTCTACACTCTCAACTGTAGAAGAAGTCATAACCTTCATTCCTGCTTTTTTAAAGCTGCGTTCCAGTTGTTTTGATACTTCCTCATCTTCAAGCGGAACAATATTCGGCATGAATTCTACCAGTGTAACTTCGGTGCCTATTGAGTTGTAGAAATATGCAAATTCCGAACCTATGGCTCCTGATCCTACTACGACCATGCGTTTGGGCTGTTCAGGCAGGGTCATTGCTTCGCGGTAGCCGATTATTTTCTTACCGTCCTGTTTCAGGTTTGGCAATTCGCGCGAGCGTGCACCGGTGGCTATAATGATGTGATCGGCAGAGTATTCGGTCAATTGGCCGTCAGAAGCAGTCACAGCAACTTTCTTCCCGGGTTTTATAACCCCAAATCCTTGTATGTGATCTATTTTATTCTTTTTAAACAGAAATTGTATGCCTTTGCTCATGCCATCGGCAACTCCCCGGCTGCGCTTGACCATTTCCGGCAGATCGGCTTCAGCCGTTCCGGTAATTTTAACTCCGTAGCTGCCTGCATGCTTCAGGTAGTTAAATACCTGAGCACTTTTCAATAATGCCTTAGTCGGGATGCAACCCCAATTGAGGCAAACTCCGCCAAGTTCTGATTTTTCAACAACTCCGACTTTAAAACCAAGTTGCGAAGCACGTATAGCTGCTACATAACCTCCCGGGCCGCTGCCAATAACGAGTACATCGTAATGCATAATTCTTTTTATTTTAAGGTGCAAAATTACCAATTTCCGGGCTATAAAAACCGCCCGGGTTAATTAACTGTCTCATAGAAACAATCTTTAACCGGAAAGTTCTCAAAGGGTTTGAAAAAAAGGCAATAAAAAACGGCTGCACCTGGCAGCCGTTTTTTATCTTTTTAAATGCCGGATATTATTTGGCAAGGCTATCAGCTTCTGACCCGAGTTCTTCCTGAGGAAGTCCCTGAGGCATAGTTTTTTCATCGATAATGGTGTAGCCTTCAGGTACTTTGAACTTTTCAGCTGGTACTTTAGCATCAAACTCAACTTTGTCAGCAACCATTTCAAGCTGCCCCATGACAATTTTCAGAGGTATGTTCTTGTACTGAACTCCAACCATACGATTGGCCAGGTTTGTGCTATCAGGCGCAATTGAATACTTCAGGCCTTTGATACCGGCAACAGTTTCGTCACCTTCTTCCTTATAGTCGAGGCGTTTCTTCCAGTTAGCCGAAAGAGCGGCAATATTCATCTGTTCCATGACCTCGGGAGGAAGTGTGGCCTTGTAGGCTTCTTTCTTAGCCTGGTCACCCTGGCCCATGTTATTTTCAAGTTCATAATGGTAGCTTATGTTACCTTCTCTGATATCAACGCTGTGCTGTTTCATGGATGTACCCATCATATTGCCTTCAATCACAGTTTCACGCATTTCTTTATTGCCGTAATCATCGAAATAAAGGGTCTGCGTCATTTTTACGCCCATCATGTCGAATGGTTTATAGTACACGATGCCGGATTTTTCGCCGAAAAGTCCGTTACCTGAATTACCGGCATTCTTGCCTTTGTTGCAGGCAGTTGCCAAAATTGCCACTGCTACTGTTGCGAGGGCAAGATAATGAATGGATTTTCTCATTTAATTTGGTTTAAATTGATGTACAAAGGTACGATTAAAAAATTATGAACGAAAAAATTAATAATGAGCCTCTTCTGTTTATAATCTATAGCAGATGAGTTTATTATAATGATATTTCATTGTCCTGAGACAATGAAAGCCTTGGTACCAAATTCAACCGATTCCTGTTAAAGCCAGATTATTCTGATGATGATCTTTCAGTATTTTGCGTAAATTTGTTTGTTGTTGCCTTTCCATTTGGAGGATAACTAATGTACAGATTTCAAGCATTTTGCAAACTTAACAAAGCAGATTATGAAGCGAGACCCGGTAAGAGCTATTTTCGACCTGAAGCAATTCGGTGAATTCGGTGATGTAAACCCGTCAATTACGGATTCAGCAACTTATACATTCCTGCAGGCTAAAACCATGACGGATGTTTTTCATGGTGAACAGGAGGGCTGCTTCCTTTACTCAAGGCATTGGAACCCTAGCAATAAGTACCTTGCCGATGCCATGGCAGCGCTGGATGGTACAGAGCAGGGTTGGGTCACCGCTTCAGGTATGAGCGCAATTACTGCGGCCATCATGCAAATTTGCAACAGCGGCGATCATATTGTTTCGAGTATGACCACTTACGGCGGAACTTTTGCATTTCTGAGCAATTATGCCCCGAAATTCAATATAAAAACCACCTTTGTTGATATTACTGACCTTGAATCGGTGCGCAAGGCTATAAGGCCCGAAACCAGGCTGATCTATTCTGAATCAATGACCAATCCCATGCTGCAGATCTCTGATATTCAGGCTCTTGCAGCAATTGCCAATGAACATGGTATCAAGCTTGTGGTCGATAATACATTTACACCGCTTATCATCCAGCCTGCAAAACTGGGAGCTCATGTTGTGGTTTACAGCATGACAAAATTCATTAACGGGAAGAACGATTGCGTTGCTGGAGCTATATGCGGGACCAATGACTTTATTAATTCGCTCATCGATGTCAACTCGGGAACCGCTATGTTGCTGGGTCCGGTTCTTGATCCGTTGCGCTCGTCCAGTATCCTTAAAAACCTTCATACGTTGCATATCCGTATGCAACAGCACAGCCGAAATGCCCTTTATCTTGCCAATAAAATGAAAGAAGCAGGTTTAAAGGTTTCGTATCCCGGACTGCCCGATCATAAAGGTCATGAACTTATGAAGCAATTGATGAACCCAGACTTCGGGTTTGGCGGCATGCTGGCCATTGACCTTCAAACGAGCGAGCGGGCTGCCAGGTTTATGGAACTTCTTGAGATGCACGATGTTGGCTACCTGGCTGTAAGTCTTGGCTACTTCAAAACTTTATTCAGCAATTCGGGAAGGAGTACTTCGAGTGAGGTCCCGAAAGAAATCCAGGATGAGATGGGGCTTTCCGAAGGATTGGTTAGATTCAGTGTAGGGCTTGATCATGATATTGAGGCCATCTGGCAGCGCATCAGGCATTGCCTCGATATGATGGTATAACTGTTCTCCGGTTTAGCTGTTGATGATCAGCACTGAAGGTAATTTCTCAAATTTCATCATTTTCTTGATCACTTCATCTTTCCAGTCATTTACATGAACAATGATGAGGTCGCATGACTCCATGAGGATATCATGTTTATCAAGTATGGAGGCTTCGGTCATCCTCACTTTATCACTATTGAAAGCCGGTATATCAGTTGCCTGGCCGAATATACTCTGATCGGCAATTGTAATTGACTGCACATCAGGGTTTTGAATCATATTATCTATTGTGGCTGTAATCAACCTGTCCTGTTGTTCAGGATAATATATAATAACATTCCGTGCTGAAGTGAAGCCGTGATCAACCAGGATGCCAACGTTACATGGACTGTCGTGAAGTGTTTTCCTGATTTTTCCGCCAAGAGGGTCGCTGGTGAATACTGATTTTGCACTACCAAGCAAGAGCAGGTCACATTTGTTCTGCCTTGCCGTACGTATAATCTCTGACTGTACATCATCGGTTGCCCGGTATATAGTGTTAAGCGTAATCCCATATTGGCTTGCAGTATTTAGTACGGGCTCAAATCCCTCTTTCTCAAAAACAGCAGCTTGCGTTGGATGCACTTCCGCGCTGGGAGTTAGATGAATGGCTGTTATTAAACCGGCGGTGATTGTGCCGTTTTCATGAGGTAATAAAAACCTGCTAAGATTGAGAAGTGTACTTCCCATTTTTGGCGGGCCAAACGCAAGTAAAATTTTGAACGGATGGACTGATTCAACGATAGATGCAGGTTTTCTGCTAAACATTCGTTGAATCAATGATAAAACAGGTCCGGTCATGAATGTGGTTATAAGGGCCATGAGAACCATAATTGCAAAGATTTCAGGAGAAATCACACCAAAGTCATAACCTATATTCAACACTATCAGCATGATGAGTCCGCGAGTATTCATTAGTGTGCCAAGAGAAAGCGATATTTCCCATGACAATCCGCCAAAACGTGCAGCTAGAGCAGTTCCTGCAAACTTGCCGACAACAGCGACCGTTATAACAATCAAGAATACAATCCAGAGATTCGGTTGGTTTAAAAGCCCGATTTCAGTCCTCAATCCCGTGAAAGCAAAAAACAATGGCATGAAAAGAACAAGGCTCAGGTCTTCAATTTTCTCAATGACATTTTTCTTGAATTCAGCAGTTTTCGGCATAATGATACCGGCAAAAAATGCTCCTATAAGTGCATGAATTCCAATCAATTCCGTAATAAATGCGGATACGAGCAATATGATAAGGATCACTGCGACTATCTGTTTGCTAAGTGTCTCGCGGGCTATATAGACCTTACCTATCTTTTTTAGAAACGGCTGAACCACAAATATCATCAGGAGAATGTAAACGACAGATAGAAGAAACGTAACAGAAGCGTTTATCCATGAGCCTGAATTGACTATCGCTATTACTGCAGCAAGTATTCCCCAGGCAGTTATATCGTCAATTGCGCCGCAGGTGAGTGCAAGTGTTCCAAGTTTTGTGCGGGTAAGTCCACGTTCCTGGATTATCCTGGCAAGTATTGGAAGCGCGGTGATGCTCATTGCGGTTCCGATAAAAAGTGAAAATGCCAGGAATGATACATGAGCAGGGGCAAAATAGGGGTAAAGGAAATAAGAAAGCCCTACCCCCAGGGCAAACGGGAAAATAATACTGGCATGGCTGACCATAATAGCTGTTCCTACCGACCTCTTCAATACATTGACATCCAGCTCCATACCTACAATGAACATGAATAAAATTAAGCCAACCTGGCTGAGAAAGTGTAGCGTCTCAATCGAACTCTGGGGAAAAATAAATGTAAAAATGCCTGGAAAGAATGCTCCCAGCACGGAAGGTCCCAGCACTATGCCTGCGATAATTTCGCCAACAACTGATGGTTGCTTGATCTTTTGTGAAAAATATGCAAAGAGCCTCGAAAGGACCAGTATTACGATAATCTGCAGTATCAGCACTGCAAGTGGTTTATGGGCAATATTTAAAATCGAGTCAAATGAATCGGAATGGAATCCCTTTTCTGGTTGGCTGACTGATGTATGAACTGTAATTCTTTGCTCTGCTGCAATGCTTCCGCTGGGCTGTAATTGTTTTCCGCTTTCAAGAATTACCCACATCAGCACTATGAAAATGCTGACTGTTACTATGTAAAACAAAGAATTACGAGCGATCTTCATTTCAGGGAAAATAGAATAAAAACAGCCCCGTTACGGGGCTGTAAATTTAGTGTTTCTTTTACCTTACAGATGATTGCATCCTGAAGTTTACTGGTAACTTTCCACAGGAGTGCAAGTGCACATGAGATTACGATCGCCGTAGGCATCATCAATACGGGTTACTGCAGGCCAGTATTTGTCCTGTTTATCGCAGGGCAATGGAAAAGCAGCTTTCTCTCTTGTATAAGGTAAAGTCCATTCTTCAGTGGTTACCATTTCTATAGTATGAGGAGCCTTCCTGAACGGATTTACTGCTTTATCAGCTGTTCCGGCTTCTATTTCAGCAATTTCCTTTCTTATGGCAATCATTGCTTCAATGAACCTGTCTAATTCAGACAAAGGTTCACTTTCGGTAGGTTCAACCATTAATGTTCCATGAACCGGGAAAGCAACTGTAGGTGCGTGAAATCCATAATCCATCAACCTTTTGGCAATGTCAATAACCTGAACATCAGCTGTTTTTGAAAACTGGTTGCAGTCAAGGATCATTTCATGAGCTACTCTGCCTTTGCTGCCGGTATAGAGAATTTTGTAAGATCCTTCAAGTTTTGTTTTCAGGTAGTTAGCATTGAGGATGGCATATTTTGTTGCTTCAGTAAGTCCGTTTCCGCCAAGAAGCTTAATATATGCGTAAGAGATTGGCAATATAAGAGCGCTGCCAAATGGGGAAGATGCAACTGCTGTAATAGCTTGTTGACCTCCGGTTTTCACAACGGAATGTCCGGGCAGGAAAGGCTGCAGATGAGCGGCCACGCCTATAGGGCCAACTCCCGGCCCGCCGCCGCCATGAGGAATGGCAAATGTTTTATGAAGATTGAGGTGGCAAACATCAGCTCCTATAACGCCGGGATTGGTTAGGCCGACCTGTGCATTCATGTTGGCACCATCCATGTAAACTTGTCCGCCGTTTTCATGAATGATCTTTACAATCTCAAGAATATCTTCTTCAAAAACACCATGTGTCGATGGATATGTCACCATAAGGGCAGCAAGTCGGTCCTTGTGTTTTTCAGCTTTTTCGCGAAGGTCGATAGTATCAATGTTTCCCTGTTCATCAGTTTTCACCACCACTACTTCCATTCCGGCCATTGCAGCACTTGCCGGATTGGTACCATGAGCCGATGCGGGAATCAGGCACACCTTACGGTCAGCATCGCCACGGCTTTCGTGCCAGGCTTTTACTACCATCAAACCGGTGTATTCTCCGGCAGCACCTGAATTTGGCTGGAATGAAATTGCACTGAAACCTGTGACCTCACACAGGGCTTTTTCAAGTTCATCAATCATTAATTTGTAACCTTCGGCCTGATTTGCCGGGACAAAAGGGTGAATAGCCCCGAATTCAGGCCAACTGAGCGGTATCATTTCTGTTGCAGCATTCAGTTTCATGGTGCACGATCCAAGCGGTATCATGCTGCGGTTAAGAGCAAGATCACGGTTCTCAAGCTTTTTTAGAAACCGCATCATCTCAGTTTCGGAATGATAGCTGTTAAATTCCTTTCCTTCAAGATATTTAGTATTCCTGTCAAATTTGGTATCGAAAGTCCTGATCAGTCCGCAAACAGCCGGGTCGCAAACAAATTCGTTGAAAACTATCTTATTGGCTGATGCAAGTATGTGAAGTACAAGATTTACATCGTCAAGCGAAGTGGTTTCGTCGAGGCTGATGCCAATTGTTTGTGTATCAATATACTGCAGGTTAACCTGGCTGTCCAGGGCAAGTCTGCGTATTTCTTCCATCGTGGTTGTTTCAGGAATGCGTAACCTGATGGTATCAAAGAAATCGGAATTGAGTTGGATATATCCGTAAGCTTTAGATTCCTGGGCAAGCACTCCTGTGAGGATATTGATGTGCCTGGCGATTTCGCGTAAGCCTTTGGGGCCATGATACACGGCATACATCCCGGCCATTATTGCAAGGAGGGCCTGGGCTGTACAGATATTGGATGTTGCCCTTTCACGTTTTATGTGCTGTTCGCGTGTCTGCAAGGCCATCCGCAAAGCCCTGTTGCCGGCTGCATCTACTGAAATGCCAATGATCCTTCCTGGGATAAATCGCTTGAAATCTTCTTTTGTGGCAANAAAGGCGGCATGAGGCCCGCCAAAACCCATCGGAACTCCAAACCTCTGTGATGATCCTAAAACAACATCAGCACCCCATTCGCCAGGAGGTGTAAGCAGGGTCAGGCTGAGCAGATCAGCAGCAACAGCCACTGATACATTCTTTTCCTTTGCTTGCTGCACAAGCGTTTTGTAATCATTAATATTTCCAAAGCAGTCGGGGTATTGAAGCAGGGCGCCAAAAGTCTTTTCACCGAAAATGAAATCTTCTGCAGGCTGAACTTTTATTTCAATACCCAGTGCACCAGCCCTAGTGTGCAGAACATCAATCGTTTGTGGGAAAAGTGTTTCCGAAACCAGAAATTCATTGGCATTGTTCTTAACTGCTTCACGGGAACGTGCGTTGTAAAACATGATCATGGCCTCGGCAGCGGCGGTGCCTTCGTCGAGCAGCGATGCATTTGCGATCGGCATACCTGTGAGGTCGCTGACCATTGTCTGGAAAATGAGAAGTGCTTCGAGGCGACCCTGAGAAATTTCGGCCTGGTAAGGAGTATAAGAGGTGTACCAGCCCGGGTTTTCGAAAATGTTCCGAAGAATTACAGAAGGCGTTATTGTATTGTAATAACCAAGCCCGATATATGATTTGAAGACCTTGTTCTTTGAAGCAATTTTCCTGATATGTTCAAGATATTCAGCCTCATTCATGCCTTTGGGCAGGTTGAGAGGTTTAGGTAACCTGATAGAGGAAGGAACAATTTCCTCAATGAGTTGGTCTAAATCAGAAACTCCGAGTGTGTTGAGCATTTTATCGGCTTCAGCAGGACGAGGGCCATTGTGTCTATGAACGAAGTTGTTGGTAATCATATAGTTGGTTTTGTTTTTTAAATCATTACAATTAAGTGCAAAGGTAAAAATACCTGAAATATTTAAAAATTATTGAAACCTATTGTTAATGAAATAACAGAATTGTTCATAACTGCCGGATCAATGTATGATAATACGTGAAATCCGGGTTATTCAAATTTCCCTAATTTTGTGCCGGATTAAAATTAAAGTTAAACAGGGAAGACATAAAAGGAATGAAGATTAATAAAGCTGTATTTGCCGGGGCTATGGCCATTTGCTTTGCTGCCATACTGTGGGGACTTGATGGAATAGTGCTTACTCCGAGGTTATACAGGCTCGATATAACCCTTGTGGTTTTTATATTTCATGCGCTGCCGTTCCTGATTATGAATTTCTTCCTTTTCAAAGAATATAAAGCTTTGCGAGCCTTTACAGCCTCCGATGCGATGTTGTTTTTCCTTCTTGCGCTCCTGGGTGGAGCAGTGGGTACCATGTCGATTGTGAAAGCCTTGTTCCTTGTTGAGTTTAAAACACTTACAGTTGTTGTGCTCTTGCAGAAACTGCAGCCGGTTTTTGCTATAATTCTGGCAGCGCTGATACTTGGAGAGAAACTTAAACGCAATTTTGCTTTTTGGGCTGTAGTTGCTGTTATAGCTGGCTATTTTCTGACATTCGGTTTTCAGCTTCCTGATTTCAAAACCGGCAGTAATACTATGCTCGCTGCTGGATATTCACTGTTGGCTGCCTTATCTTTCGGGAGTTCTACCGTTCTCAGTAAAAAAGTGCTACAGAAGTATCAGTTTGTTACAGCTACATTCTACAGGTATGGCTTTACAACCGTTATTATGCTTGTAATCACCCTGATAGTTGGCACTTTACCCGGGATAGGTTCAATAAATCAGAAAGAGTGGATTATTTTCGTGATAATTGCTTTTACGACAGGCTCCGGGGCGATTGTATTATATTATTTCGGTCTGACGCGTGTGAGAGCAATGCTGGCCACAATCTGCGAATTGTGCTTTCCGGTTTCAGCTGTTATATTTGACTATTTTTTCAATGGAAAAGTACTTAACCCTGTTCAGTGGATTAGTGCTTCAATCATGATTTTTGCCATTTTAAAACTTAGTATTCAGAAAGCTGAATAATTATAAAGAAATACCGCTTTGATTTACTATCAAAAGCGGTATTTAAGTATAACAATACTTGATATTAATCAGCAAAATCTTTGAGTGAATCCATCAACTTGCGACGGGTGAAGAAAATCCTGCTTTTTACGGTACCTATTGAAATATTTAGATGGTCGGCAATCTCTTTGTATTTATAGCCGGCATTATGCATTTCGAATGGCATCCGCTGATCTTCATCCAGCTTGCTGATGGTTTTGTTTATCTCTTTCTCCGAGATTTTAGACTCCGGTGATGGGAAATCACTTTTCCTGGAAATGTTCAGATAAAATAGGTCTTCGGTTGAATCAACAATAGTATTAGCTTTCTGATTGCGGCGGTAATTGTTGATGAAGGTGTTCTTCATGATGGTGTAAGTCCAGGCTTTAAGGTTGGTATCGCTGGCAAATTTATCACGATTTGATAATGCTTTGAGGAAAGTGTCCTGCAAGAGGTCCTTGGCTTCTTCACGATTGGATGTTAGCATATTTGCGTAGTATTCCAGGTTGTTGCGAAGACTAACCAGTTTGTGCGAGAATTCTATTTGTGTCATGGTTGATAATGTTTAAGTAATGTTAAAAAACGCTAAACATTTACTATTAAAAACCTTTCTAAACAATATCGATATATTATAAATACATCCATATTACTTGATTGCAAAGAACTTCAGCAATTTTCAATTATTGTTTAGAAGCTTTTTAATTTGTTGACCAAATTACAACCATAAACTAAACAAATCAATAAGATTTCTTTAAAAAAATGTTAAAAAATTCATAATATGTATAACAATTACATAATCAAACAATTACATATGATTTATCATGCTTTAAAACACTCCGGAAGAGATAATTTCGGCTTAAACAGATTCAAGAATATCTATGAACAATCTAAATGAAGGTATTTGCCGGATGTTTTGTGGGTGAACCAATGAAACATCATTGATCTGGGAACCGGCAATGATAATATTACCTGAATATATGTCACTCAGTTGTTCAAGGAATTCAGCAATATTCCCTGCAGCCAGTGAGGTGGTGACAGAGGTGATAAGGAAAGCGGGCTTTTTCAGGTCAGCCAGTTGTTTTACATCAGCAAGGGGAACATTGGCACCGAGGTAGATCACGTTATGTCCAAATTTCTTTATCAGGAAATGGGCATACAACAATCCTAGTTCATGGTACTCGTTTTCAGGAAGAAAGAGAATAAATAACTGTGGATGACTGTGCGTTGATGCATGCTGCGAATCAATGGCCAGAATAAGCTTCTGCCTTACAAGATTGGTGACGAAATGCTCCTGGCCGGGAATTACAGAACCCGTTTGCCACAACACGCCTACTTTTGACAGGAAAGGAAATATTACATTGGTAATAGCACTTTCGAAACCTAGTTTGATAATGGAATTGTTAAGCGCCTTTTCAAAGCGAACCTCATCATATTCAACCATCGCTACCAGGAAACTTTCGATAAGGCTGTTATAATCAGTTTCGTGAACGGTAACTTCTACCACACGGCTGTTAAGCTCCTCGCCGCTCATACTCACTATGCTCGAAATTTTATAACCATAGCGGTTTAGGATGGCTATATTGAGCAGCCTCTTAAGGTCAAGGTCGTTGTAAAAACGGATATTGGTCGTCGTCCGTTCAGGATTAACAATATGGTATCGCTTTTCCCAGATACGAATAGTGTGGGCTTTGATTCCCGTTATTTTCTCCAGGTCCTTAATCGAGTAGTGTCTCATATTGTAATGTATAGCACGAACTTATGATTTTAACAAAGTACCTTATGAATTGTTCTGTGAATGACCGGATTGATTGTAGTATAACGTTATATGAGTAGTAATAGAGGAAAATTATAGGGCTTTCGAAAGTGTACCAATCAGGTGGTTAATACTGTCTATTTTCCTTTTCAATTCTGCTTCCTGTTGAATGATGAATGAGGTGTCGTCAATTTTTCCGAGTACAGCTTCCATTTCGTCGAAATTTTCATAAACCTGGCGACGGAACGGGTTTGTGTAATCTTTAAGCCTTGATTCCCTGATTTCCGAAACAATCTTTTTGCTTGACTCAATATGATTGTTCAGAAGTTTAACCATGAAGGCAATATCAAGTTTTTCAACAGCGAAAAATTCACGGAGTACAGAAACTGCATGTTCGAGTTTATCCTGCGGATAGTTCTTTCCCTGTGAGGAATAAAATGCATGTACCTGTTCCCAGCTTATTACTTCATAATCAGTAATTTGATTCCTGAGCTTTTCTATTTCATCCGCTTTGATCAATTGTCCGCCAACATTTATCCACTTACTTCTTGGTGTACCTTTGGCCAACATGTTGTTAACAGATTCAATGCCGGGGTTCTTATTACTCTGGATCCACGATAAAAGGTTGGCAGTGATGTAATATTCAATCATTTCCCTGAAAATATTCCATGCTTTCTGCGGTTTGAGTATCACGCAATTGCGCTGACTGTGTTCCATATCTTCGGCAAGAACCAACATGTCTTCAGGAAATGTCGAGGAAGAAAGCAACTCTTTACCCTTTAGAATACATTTTTCAACATCAAGTGACTGATTTCCCTTCTGGTTTTCTAAAACAGCCTGACCAGTATATTTCTCCAGCAGCGTGAGGCTTTCCAGCATCAGATTCACTGAATCGGGTGCAAGATAATCGAATTCAAGCAACTGAATTTTTTCTGGCCGCTTGTCACGATCAGAAAGTTTCCAGGAGTTACGGGCCAGGGCATACATATTATACATAAACCAATACCCAGGCATCACTTCAAGTTGGTTATCAGCTATATTGTTGTTAACCAGTGAGAAAGGGAAACTGATATTCAATTCGTACGGGTAATCTCCTTTTGCCAGCAATGTAAAAGGGGCAAACCTGCTGTTGTGTTTGATGCTGGCAGTGAGAGCAGGCCAGAATCCGCGACCGGCAATTATTTCACCGTCAGGGCTGCGGCTGTTGTGGTTTGATCCAAGGGTGGCACCGGCGGCTATGTTGCTTGTGCCTTCAATGGTAGCCGCAATCAGGAATGAATTGTTATGATGTTGCTCATGTGCCGGAAATATCAGTGAATTCAGTACCTCGCAACATGAGATTGTTGAATTTTCGCCCAGAAAGCTGTTGATGAGCCTGGCGCCATATTTTAATTGTGAATTGGCTCCAAGTACAAACCGCACTGCTTTTACACCATAGAAGATTTTACAGCCTTTGCCAATAATGCCATTGACAAGTTCGCAGCCTTCGCCTATTTGTGTTGGATAATCAGGAGAAGAGTTAATTGTGAGATTCTTAAGTTTATTGGCACCTTTAATATAAGCATCGGCACCAATCTTCACATCTTTGATGATGCTGCAATTCTTCAAAACAGCTCTGTCACCAATGGTACTGTAATAGCCCCAAAGGTTATCGAACTGTTTCTCCGTCATTTCGCGGAAGCGCTGCTGCAAGGCTTTTTGATGGCGGCTCCGGCTCCACAGCCATGCATCACCGGGTAAAATGCCATCGAATGGTAAAATGCTGCGCCCTCCGTTTTCATTGCATATTTCAAGACATATTCGAACTGATTCTGATTCTCCTTCCTTCAGGATGCCGTTGCCAAATTTGGCGTGGTTAGTCGAATCAATCTCATTCACGTTAGTTATAATCACCTCATTACCAATTATATAATGAGACAGATAGTTCACATTGTCAATCACAACATTGTCGCCAAAATCGCAGCTTACGATGGTACTATTGTAGATGCCCACTGGTACCTGCAAATCGTGGAATTCAAGAAACCAGGGCTCCAGTTTCCCGATCCGTACGAGTCCGAAAAATTTCGAATTCTTAACCAGCTCGGGGTTAAATGCCTGTTTTACAAGGATGTTGTTCCAGTTATCAGTTGTATTCCTGTTGCGTACGAGCACTTCAATTTCGTGCGCTGTGAGCTGTCTGTAACGGTTATCAGGCGGGTTTTGCTTATTGCGGAGGTAATACTCATCTTTGCCCGATGGCAGGTATTGATCAGGAATGAAATTATAACCCAAAGATTGTAATGGCTTTCGCGTGATATCATTCATGATGCTCGGATAAAAATCAAATAAAGGTACGACAATATCGTGCTTATAGTTAGGTTGAAGCCAAAGTTAATGGTCAGCTAACCAAGGCCGGCAAAGATAGTTAAGCATTAAATACCTGCAAAATCAAGGATGTTTTAGTCTACTTACAGGCCGGATCAGAGTGCGAACTGGAATCCTAACCCGACAGACACTCCACCGGGAGTGGTAATGTTCATTGCTTTTTTACTATCTGGTGAAAGTATTGAGCCATCAGTGACTTCCCACCTGTTGGCTTGTAATGGCACCGAATAGCCTCCCGAAATATAAAACCTGTGGCCCTTCCCGAAAACCCACTTGTAGCTGAATTCCGGAGTGATGGTCATGGCTGGGTGCAGATCCATCTTAACATCTTTGTTGCCTGAGGTAGTCTCCAGGTTGGTTGTAAAGTCCTTTAATCCTGTTGCATAAGAAAAGAATGCGCCATAACCAATGCTGCTTCCGGCTCTTTTTTCTCCTCTGATTCCAATGCTGAGTTTTCCTCCCCAGCCTCCAATTCCGGCTCCCATTCTAACGAAGAGGTTTTCTTTTGCCTTGATATCGGCTGTCACACCGATCATCCCCGAAAAGCTTTCTATGCCTGTTCCTATCCCAAGATAGAAGCCAGGGCTTTGATAACCGACTGAGTTATTATTCTGTGCTTCCAAAATGGAGAACATCCCGAAGGCCACAAATAATAGTAGTAACTTTTTCATTTCTTTTAGTTTATAATAATGAACCTGATAAGTTTATTGATATTAGTCTGAATTTTGGTCAAATATATGGAAGAGATGCTGAAAATGCTACCCTTCCCGAATAAAAACTGCAAATGAGCCTACAGTTAATGGAATGTCTTTGATTTATTCATAACCATTCTCCATTTCGAGATATCCTCCTTCTTTAAATTCAACGTTGATATAAAGCCCCTTTTCAGGAGTCACTAAAGCGCCATCTGTAGATTTTACAACGTAAGTCGGGAAGGGAAGCTTGATACGGGCGATACCACCTTTTTCGCTTTCTATTCTGAATTTAACAACAACACCGCTTTCTTTTGTTGCCGATACCAGGAATGCGCCTTCGGCCCTGAGACCCTTAAAAGCAACATCTTTCCATTCGGAAGGAATAGCCGGAAAGATTTCGATATAACCGGCATGGCTTTGAAGCAGCATCTCCTGAATCGCGGAGGCGAATGCAAAATTGCCTTCCAGCGTGAAAGGATCATAGGTAAAATTGCTGTTGCCCGCTTTGCATTGGTCCCCGTTCAAATGAAAAGAGTTTGTTGAGCAAAAGCAGGAGGCGAAGGTTCGCAAGGCTTTTGCTGCTTTCTCCCCGTCCTTCATCCATGCATAGATGTTTCCAAGCCAGCTGTATGAATAACCGCACCACCATGCAGTGCCCTGATTCTCGAGGTTTGAAATGCTTTCCTTCATAATGAGCTGATCATCAGGATTATCATAGTTGAGTAATCCGAGAGGATGAATAGCCATGAGGTGAGAAAAATGCCTGTGCGATTCATGATAGGGGAATCCGGGTGCAACGGTGAGCCCTTCTTTAGGGTCAATGTTAAGTTCAGGGAACTGGCTTCCGATGGTTTTCCAGTGATCTGATTCTTTTATAAAGCCAAGTTCACCGGCAAGTTCCGAGGCTATTTTGAAGATATACCTGCAAAGGGAGATATCATAATTGGTCATTTCCAGAAACCAGGCGTTCATGCTGCCATCGTGAAATTCAGGACTGGATCCCATGGGCAGTTTCCTTTTCCCATTTTCAATTAATGAAACCTGTTCGATGTGTCGGGCTACTCCCGCAATCCACGGGTATGCGCGTGATGAAAGGAATTCCTTGTCCATGCTGTAGCACCATTGCAGGTAAAAATGCTGAGCCAGCCAGCATGCGACGGTTGGCGACATGGCATACATGTGCCATCCGCCCATTTCATGTCCACGAAGTGTAGCAACCCCGGGGACATTCAATCCGTCAGTTCCGAATACTCTTTTGGTATATTGTTCGAAATAGGGTTTGTTGTCCCACAGCCAGTCGGTAAACACTGATCCTTCTTCAAGATGGTTGCTGCTGTATGCAGGCCAGTAACTGAGCTGGGTGTTCAGGTCGTTGTGAAAATCACCTTTCCAGGGAGGCAACTTGCCATTATCAGCAGTCCATACAGCTTGTAAGGAAATAGGGGGTGCGCCTTTGCGGGAGGCAGCGCCGAACTTATACATCTCGAGGTACCACTGTTTTTCGAGTTTCTTATCCGGTATGTTGATGGAGGATTTTGACCAGTAATTTAGCCACCATTGTTTATGATTGGATGCTGCTTCGTCGAAGCTGGTTTTTATGGCCTTGGTAACCAGTTTAGTGGCAGCAACAGTTTTTGGCTTGTCGTTGTAATGCGAACTGATACTGGCTGCGCCGTTACCGTTTACAAAAGCAACAGCTGCCTGATAGGTCAGTGGTCCCCACGCTTTTTGGGTATAGACAATTTTATTCTTGCTGCTCTTTATCTTTCCTGGTTTATAACCAAGTCTCTTCAGATCAGCGCCGCTCACAACCTGGTTGCCTTCGGATGAATCAATTGAAGCGTATGCTGGTTGGATCAGGTTTGGCCTGATGTCTGCATTTTGCCAGTCATAGCGGATTACGGGCGATGTCGCATCAACAAAGATCCTGAAAACAACGCCGTTTTTCCATTTTATAATACATATAGCTGAAGCAATGTTGAGTTCGGCTGATTCCACCACGCCCAGTTTGCTGATATCGAATTCAATGGCAGCTCCGGGTAGCTTGGTAGGTGCAGGATCACGGTCGTAAGGTTCGTCAGCGACTCTCCATACGGTATCCCAGTCTCCTGAAAGCCTGTGCTCGTAAGCCCACTTATATGTGAACCTGTCAATTTCGACTGTAGGTCTCAGATCCCAAAGGTCGGCACGGTCAACAGATATACGCAGTTTGCCTTCTTTCTGTCACACAAGGGCTCCAATCATGCCATTACCAAGAGGGAAGCCCCGGTCCCAGCGATCTGGTATTGCATCGAATTTAAGATTATGATTGCCAGATGGTTGAGCATACACTATTATGCTGATGAGCTGCAACACCAGTAATGAAATTATTCTCTGCTTTCGTGTAAAGGACATTGTTGATCTCTACTTATTGTTCAAAGACAAATGTAATGATTCAGGAGGTTCTGTATAAAATATTGAAATCGTTCGGTTAGTAAGATGATAGTAAAATACAATGTGTAATCAAATTGATTTCATGAATAAAATCTTGATGTCATTAACATTATGTTATTATCAGATCAAGTCGGATGATGTTGAAATTACTTTTATAAGCCGTCGTAAATATTTTGTTTTCAATTGAAAACATTTTGAAATAAATAATAAATTAGCTGTTTGGCATTTTACGAATGCTCATTTTAGCTAATTCTTTGTCCCTGATTAACATTTCAAGATATGATTCAATCTTCAAAAAGAAATAGTTATCTATTCCTGATTTTTTTATTGACAGTTCTCCTATTGGGTTTACAAACTAATTACTCACATGCTCAGAAAGTTACAATCGATAGGGTGCCGGATTGGGTGAATTTGCAGGTACCAGATTATAATTGTGTGGTTAAAAATTCTGATGTATCAGGCGGCTCATTTTACCTCCTCGTCGACTACCAGGAAAACATTGCAGAGCAAAGTATTTATTGCAGGTATGTAGTTAAACTTATTAATAACCAGGGTGTACAAAACTTATCAGATATCAGTGTGAATTTCGACCCGACATATCAGCAACTCTTTTTTGACCAAATCAATATTATAAGAAATAATAAAGTAATTGAAAAACTTGACCCTGAAGGAATAAAAACCACTAAAAGGGAGAGCGACTTCGACAGGTATATGTACGATGAGCGAATTACAGCTTATGTAAACCTAAGCGATGTCAGACCAGGAGATATTATTGATTATTCTTATGTTATCAAGGGGTATAATCCAAGAAATCTGGGCCATTATTTTGGTGAGCTTTACTTTGAATACAATGAACCAATTCAGAGATTATACAGTCGATTGTTGGTTCCTGATGGGCTGAATCTGAAATTCAGTTACTATGGGATAAAACATGAACCGGCTGTGAGAAAAATGCAATCAACTACCGAATATGTGTGGGAATCGAGCCAGGTTAAAGCATTGCTCTTTGAAGATAATACACCCTCATGGTACAACCCTAGCAGGAGAGTTACTATTACCGATTTTGATTCCTGGGGAGATCTGGTTGACTGGATTTTGCCTGATTATACAGTAACTATGGAAGAGAAGGCTAAGGTTAGTAATCAGCTTTCGGGTATAGTTACCGCAAAAACTACAGAATCAAGAATCACTGAAGTAATTAGATTTGTTCAGGATCATATCAGATATCTTGCTTTTGAATCAGGAATGAGCGCCTATGTACCTCATAAGCCTTTGCAAGTACTAAGTAACAGATATGGTGATTGTAAGGATAAATCCATACTCCTCTGTACAATACTTCAGTCGATGGATATTGATGCAGCACCGGTTTTTGTAAATACAAGCGGATTGCAATACCAGAAAGGTCTGCAGCCATCAATCATATACTTTAATCATTGTATAATTCAGATTAATTTTAAAGGGAGTATCTACTTCATCGACCCCACGATCTCTGATCAGGGAGGAATGTTCGGATCAATAAATGTTCCGGATTTTGGATCTGGACTTGTCATAAAGGAGGGCACAAATGATCTAGTAACAATTTCGGGTGATGCTCCCGGTAAACAAATTATTACAAGCATTTTCAAACTCGACTCAATCGGTGGGAATGCTCACCTTAGCGTACATACAGATTACTCTGATAAACAAGCTGATGAAACCCGTTCATATTTCAAGTCGATGAGCCTTGAGGAAATTAATCAGAATTATGTAGAATTTTATAGTTCAACCTACCCGGGAATTAAAACAGTAAGTGAGTTAAAATTCAATGATGACCGTGAAAAAAACATATTTACTGTAGATGAGGAATACGAAATAGAAAATCTTTGGGAGCCGGAACAGGATGAAGGATCAACCATCTGCTGTGCTTTTTATCCATTATCAATCCGATCAATAATTAATGTTTCATCAGTTTCAAAAAGAACGATGCCATTCAGGTTGGTATATCCATCCGACATTACGGAAAAAATAGTGATAAATCTCCCCGAACCCTGGAACCTCCATACTGATAATTTCACTGTAAATGATTCAGCATATTATTACTATTATTCTTCAAGCTACGCTGATAATTCAATTACTCTGAATTATACGTTTCAATCCAAAAAAGGTTATATTGAACCACAAGAAGTTAAAGGACTGATAGCAGGATTCAACAAAATTCTGAATGAACATTCTGGGCTTCAGATCACCTATGACACAGCAGTCTCAGGCCCATTCAGATTCAGCTGGTTCATGGGGTTACTGGCTCTGATTGCTTTACTTGCCGGAATCTTCGGGGCGTACAAGTTGTATCGCTGTTACAATCTTCCTTCAAAACAAGAATCGATCATGAAATACGAGATTGGCGGTTGGCTTGTCCTTGTTATCATCGGTTTGATCCTCTCATTCTTTGTACTCATTTATCAGATCTTTACATCAACAGTATTTTTTGATATAAAGACATTTGATTTGATCCGTTCACAAAAGAATACCCTGGATGGGATACTTTGGTCGTTAATAATTATTATTGAATTGGTATACAACGTTTTAATGGTCATTTTTATTGGTTTAATTATTTTACTCTTTTTTAAAAGAAGAACTATACTTCCCAGACTAATCATTATACTATATGCTGTAAATTTTTCGTTTCAATTGATTGACACACTGCTCGCTAGGCAGATTCCGGCTATAGTAGCTGATCACAGCTCCTATAAATCGGTAATTCAAGGTTTTGTTGCGGCATGTATCTGGATTCCATATTTCATCCATTCCAAGAGAGTGAAAAACACCTTCGTCGTTGAACTCATAAAAGTTGATAAAAGTTCAGGAAATGAGTTGCACGGTAATTTTCATGACATTGTTTCTGATTCTTCAGATACAACCCACCGGGATGTTATGGAAACCGGCACATCTACCAGTGAACCGGGTACTTCACCGGAATAGAATTTTCATCCTAAAGTCATTGCTTGCTGATAAGAATTCACTATATGAATCAGGCTCGGCTGCATTCCAACAGTATCTAGTCTAATCCAGTCTTTGAGTTATTATAAATACCTTCCATCTTTAACCAGTGGCAGTTTAGCCAACTTTTCAACTTCTATACTCGGGAAGCCGAATTCTTCAACTACTTTTCCTAGAATAAGATATGCACCTCTTCCTTTGAAAGGGTAATTTTTGAGTGTGGGAGGGAAGTGTACCGTATCAAAAAATTCGCCTTCAGTATCGAAAAAGGTGCCAAAGTTCATGATCTCATCCTTAATTGTTCGCACATATTTTATTGTTACCAGTATCCCGACCATCCTTACCTGTCGGCCAATATTATCACGTAATCCCCTGGCATTGAGTTCACCACGGTAAGTGGTCTGAAGAAGTTGGAAGTAGCTTAGTGTTACAGGGAAGTCGAGCAGTTCTATTTCGTCAAAAGCGTCTTCCTTATCAGAACGAACCAACGCTGGCAATTCGAACCGCCTTGCAGGAGTGGTGAATAATGCACCGGTAGCCGGAGGAGGTGTGCTCTTGCGAAGTAATGAATGAATTTCCCATAGCAGGTGCTGTTTGCTTTTGCCTGTAAAGCGGAAAGCATTAAGACGGATGAGTATGATTGCCTGTTCAAGGCCAATGACTACGCGGTTTGTGAAGTCCTCAAGGCTCTGGAAATCACCGTTTTGTTTGCGCTCTTCGATAATAGCATGCGCTACATGACTTTCGAGGTTAGCGATGTGTATGAATCCCAGCCATATTGTTATTCCCGTGACTGAGGTGGTGTATTGGCTATGGTTTACACAGGGCAGTTCAATGTTTGCACCGCAGCGCCGGGCTTCGTTTACATACACCCAGGTACGGTAAAAACCACCGAAATTGTTGATAACGGCAACCATGAACTCGATAGGGTAGTGGGCTTTCAGGTAAAGGCTCTGGTAGCTTTCAACGGCAAAAGAAGCCGAATGAGCCTTGGAGAATGAATAACCGGCAAATGACTCGATCTGCCGCCATACCTCTTTTATTATATCTTCCGGGTAACCCCTTGCCTGGCAATTATCAAAGAATTTGTCGACTATCTTCTGAAATTCAACCCTCGAGCGAAATTTGCCGCTCATGGCGCGCCGCAATACATCGGCATCGGCCAGGTCCATACCGGCAAAGTGATGACAGATTTTGAGCACATCCTCCTGGTACACCATCACACCGAAAGTTTCATTCAACTGTTCTTTCATGATGGGATGTATATAGCTGAATCTGTCAGGGTTATGAAACCGCCAGATGTATTCTTTCATCATACCCGACCTGGCCACACCGGGACGAATGATGCTGCTGGCAGCCACGAGGGTAAGGTAGTTATCGCATTTCAGTTTGCTTAGTAATCCGCGCATGGCAGGGCTTTCGATGTAGAAGCAGCCTATTGTCTCGCTCACCCGGAGTTGCGATCGTACTTTTTCGTCTTTCTTGAAATCCTGTACTCTGTGAACATCCACTTCTACACCCGGTTTTGNCCGGATGATATCAGAGCATTCTTTAATATGCCCGAGTCCGCGCTGGCTGAGGATATCGAGCTTCTCATAGCAAAGATCTTCGGCAACGTACATATCCCATTGAGTAGTAGGGAATGCTTTGGGGGGCATATCCAGGGCAGTGTAGCACGTAACGGGCTCTTCCGAAATCAGTACACCGCCGGCATGGATACTGCGGATGTTGGGAAAATCAGTCATGCGGATACCGAGATTCCTGATGTGATGTACTATAGCGCTGTTATTCAGCGGGTTGTTGGGATCCTCGACCAGCGTATCGATTTCTTCTTTTGGCAGTCCGTACACTTTACCCAGTTCGCGAAGCGTGGATTTCCCTTTAAAAGTGGATGTGGCACCAAGCAATGCGGTATGTTCACGGCCATAGCGTTTGAAGATATAGTCGAAAACCTCGTCGCGGTCCTTCCATGAATAATCGATGTCGAAGTCGGGCGGAGTACTGCGCTTCGGATTCATGAAACGTTCGAAGTAAAGGTTCAGTTCGATGGGATCAACATCGGTAATGCGAAGGCAGTAAGCCACGATGCTGTTGGCACCGCTACCCCGGCCCACATGGTAGAAGCCCCGGCTCATGGTGTACCGGATGATGTCCCAGGTGATGAGAAAATAGGCTGAGAACCCAAGCCGGTCGATAATTTCGAGTTCATGTTTTACCCGCTTCAGGGCTTCTTTATCTTTTTTTTCATAACGGTATTGTAGCCCGTCCATGGTGAGTTTTTCGAGCAACAATCTGTCATCATATGCGCTGGCTGAGAAAAGCTTCTTGTTTTTGACAGNTTTATAATCGAAGTCAATCGAACAACTATTCAATATTTTCTCAGTATTTCTCAGAATATCAGTATAGTAACAGTATTGTTGCCGTATTTCTGCAGGAGTGGCCAGCATTTCATCGGGATGCGCCACCATATCGGGTGTGAGCATGCTGAGCAGGATATTGTTGTCGATGGCACGAAGGTTTCGGTGTAGTTCATAACCGATCTCATCCATGAATGTGAGCGGGCAAAGTGCGAGAAGTTTTTCCCGATGATTCCTGTAAACAGAGGAGAGCAAAAGGTTTAGTTCAGGAGGCCTTACCCCGATGAATTCATAATCTCGTAGTTCGCGTGTCTGAAATTTCCCGAAAGGGAATATAATGTAACAATGATCAAACATTGGCGGGCGATCAGGGAGAGCTATTCCTTCGATATTATGATGGCTCAGAAAATCGTTTAACTCTTTGAATCCCAAGTTGTTTTTTGCTATTCCAATATAGAGTAATTTGTTCCCGTCACGAAATTCGATGCCGGCTATGGGTTTAACACCTTTATTTTTACATGCATTAACAAAGTCAACAATGCCGGCGCTGTTGTTGATATCGGTGAGTGTCAATGTCTCGATGCCATGATCAGCAGCAGTTTGTACCAACCGGTCAATCGGGAGAGTGCCGTATCTGAGGCTGTAATATGAATGGCAGTTGAGGTACATTTTAGTGCTTAGTGCTTAGTGCTTGGTGCTTGGTGCTTGGTGCATAGTGCATAGTGCATAGTGCTTGGTGCTTGGTGCATAGTGCATAGTGCATAGTGCATAGTGCAAGGAGTTAATAGCAAGGTGCATTTTCAATTCTCTATAGTCTGGTTTCCACCACCTTTTTATTATTCATTCCTCATCATCTGCTCTCACATTTATCCCCAGGCCTACCGCTCTTATCAGTTTTTCACGCCCGTAGCGCAGGCGCACGCGGTCCACGGCCTGGTAAAGGTTGATAAGTTCAGGCGTGTCATCAAACAAGTCTATCTGCTGAGTGCCGGTGATGAGATGACTGAAACGCACACCGATAAGCCTTATGAGCATACGGCGCTGGTACACCTTACGAAAAAGTTCTTTGGTGACGGGGATCAGGATATGGTCGAACGAGGTGTAGGGAATCCGCATCTGCATGGTGTGCGTGTCGAAATTGGAGTAACGTATTTTCACCGTGACGCACGAGGTAAGTTTCTGCTTTTTGCGAAGTGAAAAGGCGATTTTCTCCACCATTTTTACCAGCAGGTCATTGATCATAAGTATGTCGATGGTATCCTGGTCGAAAGTGGTTTCGGTGCTGATGCTTTTGCGTTCGGAATAGGGGATTACAGGGGTAGGATCAATGCCATTGGCTTTTTTCCAGATCACCAGCCCGTTTTGCCCCAGCACCTTTTCCACCATCTCAGGCGGTATGCGGCTCAGTGTGTCGATGGTAGCAATGCCCATTGAGCGCAACAGTCGGTAGGTTTTATCGCCGATACCGGGTATTTTGCTGATTGAGAGCGGTGCCAGGAAGGTAACTATCTGGTCGTATGGAACTTCCATTTCGCCGTTGGGCTTAGCCTGGCCGGTGGCAATTTTACATACGGTTTTGTTTACTGAAAGGCCCAACGAGATGGGTAGCCCCGTTTCACTGATAATGGTCTGCCTGAGTTCACGAGCCCATTTCATGCAGCCGAAAAAGCGGTCCATGCCGGTGATGTCGAGATAATGCTCGTCGATGCTGGCTTTTTCGTACACAGGAGCTCTTTCGGCAATGATGGAAGTGACCATATCGGAGTAGCGGGTGTAAGCTTCCATGTCGCCGCGTATCACAATAGCATCGGGACAAAGAATTCGGGCCATTTTCATGGGCATGGCCGAATGTACGCCATACCGCCTGGCCTCGTAGCTGCAACCTGCCACCACGCTGCGGTCGGAAAAGCCTCCCACGATCACCGGACGACCGATGAGTTTGCTGTTTGTAAGCCTTTCCACAGCCACAAAGAATGTGTCGAGGTCCATATGTAATATGGTTGTCATGGTCGTTTTTTGCTTCCCGCACTCCCCGTTTTTTTCGAAAAAAAATCCTTGTTTTGTCTAACTGCCTCAAAATCGTATTATCTTTGATCAAAAATTAATCAAAAATGTGATTACAATATAATCATAATATTAATACTACCGACTGATGGCAGATAATTTCTTTGGACAGAACATAAAATTGTTGCGCAAAAGACGCGGGCGCACTCAGGATGATGTCGCCGGAGCCCTGGATATGAAACGTCCGACACTAAGCGGTTACGAGAATGGCGTGGCTGAACCGGGGATAGAAGTACTGATTGCCTTCTCAGACTATTATAAGATTTCAGTTGATACTTTACTAAAGCAGGACTTATCGGCCTTACCCGATAGCCAGTTATCGCAACTGGAACGCGGATTTGACATCTTTGTCAATGGGAGTACTTTACGGGTGATAGCAACAACGGTTGACAGTTCGAACCGTGAGAATATTGAACTAGTCCCTCATAAAGCTTCGGCAGGTTATCGCACCGGTTTTGCCGATCCGGAATTCATCAGAATGCTCCCAACATTCCAGTTGCCGTTCCTTTCGGCCGAAAGAAAATACCGTATGTTCCAGATCAGCGGCGATTCCATGCTACCCATACCCGACAAATCGTGGATTACAGGAGAATTTGTCCAGAACTGGCAGAACATACGCGACGGGCTGGCTTATATCATCCTCACAATCGAGGATGGTATTATGTTTAAAGTGATAGAAAATCATATTAATGATGAAGGCAGGATCAGACTGCACTCGCTTAACCCGCTTTACGATCCGTATTATGTTGATGTAAAAGACATCAGGGAAATATGGCGGTTCGTGCATTACATAAGCGCCGAGTTACCCGAACCCAACCTCCCAAAGAATGAATTTGCTGCAACACTGGCCACACTCAAAAAGGAAGTTGCCGACATAAAATCTCAACTCAGGCAAGGTAAGTTATTTGAGGATTAACTCCTGTTTACCCTACTTTATCATAAGAAAAGGGCCTGTATTATTTCCGGAGCTGGTTCCTTTTTATGCATTTCTGTATAATATTTGTTATATTTGTATATCATCAGAAGTACAAAACGATAAAGATGATGATGGAAGTAAATCAAGCATAATACACTGATCTAAATCTTTGATTATGAAAAAGCTGATATTTATTGTACTGGCCGCCACCTGGACATTGGTGAGTTATTCCCAGACTGTACTCTTCTATAACTTCAAAAATTCGCTGAATGAAGTGAATGGCAATGGGCCGGCACTGAAGGTACTTGGAAATGAAGGAAGTTACGTGACAGATACATTGAGTGAGATTGGCGGTACCGATAAAATCGTGTACCGTTTCGAAAGTAATAACGGATTCCAGTTTGATAACAGGGAAGCCGGAAATTTTATCGGGAATTCCTACACAATTGAACTGTATTTTGTTTTCGATGATCTTACAAGCTGGAGGCGTGTTGTTGACTGGAAAAACAGGAAAAGCGACAACGGCGCATATGTATATAACGGACAATTAAATTTCTATCCGGTAATATACAGTGGTGCGGCTCCGGTTATTGAAGATGAATATACTTATTATGTCGTTACCCGTGACAGTGTGAACAGCAATGTTAAAGTTTATACCGATGCTGAAGTGATGATTGAATTCACTGATTCATATGATTATGCTCTCATGGATGCCGATAGTGTGCTGAACTTNTTTTATGATGACCTGTATGTCCCTAACGAAGCATCTTCAGGAGCCGTAGCAATGCTGAAACTGTATAATTATGTGCTGGATTCTGCAACAATTAAACAAAACTGGGACGATATCGGCGGAACCGTATTTGGCATTAAAGAAAATAACTCATCTCAGGTACCAGTGAGGATATACCCCAATCCGGCGACCTCTTTCATAAATGTTGATCTAACGAAGTTTATAAAGCATGAGAATCTTGATATTCTCGTAATCAATAATGTGGGAAAAAAGATTTATCAAACACGTGTTCCCGGAGGGAATAACAGTTGCACAATACCTCTCGAAAAACTCGGTAAAGGACTATTCCTGTTAAGAATAAATTCATCCTCCGGTCAGGCAAATACAAAGTTTATCGTGAATTGACCTGTCCTAATTCCCGATCATCATTTCCACTTAAGAGTATTGCTAACACCGGGATTACTGATAAGTATCTGCTTCACTTGCTGCGGGTATTTTTTCGCAGAAATATTCAACGGATCATCATCAGGTAATGATGTATAAAAATCAATTTTCTGAGTTGCAGGAGACACATCAGTACCATTCAGTTTGAAATTATCAGAGTCGAAACCGTGAAGCATAAGTGCAATCTTGCTGAATTTACTTATGAAATTGCCTTTGGGCGCTTCAACGATAACCTGCTTGTTTATTGGATCAAAAGTTAGTTCCCGGGTCATGAATCGGCCTTTTTCATTATCAAACGATACACCATCGTCTTCATAATAAATGAATACACTTACCTGATTGCCTTTATAAATATGCAGAAAAAGTGTGTCAGAAGGCTTTTCAGAAGTACTTTGGGTAAGGCTTTGAATCGGAATGAAACTGCCGCCTTTTGCGAAAACGGGCAGTTTATCAAGGGGAGATTCTATCATAACCTCCTGTGACCCTTCATAATGCTTTCCGGTAAAGAAGTCATACCATTCTCCCTCAGGCAAATATACTTTTGCTAGCTCTTTGTTACTTTCAACAGGGGCAACAAGCAGTGACGGTCCAAACATGAACTGATTCTGGTAAGCATAATACCATGCCTTTTCGTCGAAAGTATTTGTGATTGCGAGCGAACGGTTCACTGGCATACCAGTTTGATGTGCTTCAAAAAATGCAGAATAGAGGTAAGGCAGCAGTCTGTAGCGCAGTGAGATGTAGTTGCGCGAAATGTTTTCCACTTCAGAACCATAAGACCACGGTTCCGACATGTTGTAATCGCAATGTTTGTGGACCCTGAAAAAGGGTGTAAATGCGCCAATGGTCATCCAGCGTGCAAACAATGAGCGGCTGGCATCACCGTTCATAAATCCGCCCACATCAGTTCCGCAAAAAGGCATGCCTGTGATTCCCAATGAATTAACGAGCCGGCAACCCAGCAACATGTGTTCTTCGCTGGTAACATTGTCACCTGTCCAGATGGCTGTATACCGCTGAGCCCCTGAAAATGCTGCGCGAGTGAGTACAAGCGGGCGTTTGTTCATAAGCTGTTTTACTCCTTCATAGGTGCTGCGGGCCATAAGCATGCCATAAACATTCTTCCCTTCACGGTAAGATGCACCTTTGCCTTCCCAGTTGAAACACACAATCGACGATGTTTTTCCGGCACCCCATGAGGCAATCTCATTCATATCATTCCAGAAACCAGTGACACCGGTCTTTACGTCATCGCTGAATTGTTCTCCCCACCATCTTCGTGCCTCAGGCAATGTATAATCAGTGAAGTTGCACCAGCCGGGCCAAACCTGTGCGGTATAATTAGTTCCGTCAGGGTATTTCAGAAACATGTTTTTCTTTACACCGTCTTCGTATGGAATGTAGCCCTTTTCAACTTTTATCCCCGGATCAATGATTACTGCTGTATGGATACCCATGTTTGTAAGATCGCTCACCATTTTTAATGGATTCGGGAACCTTTCGGGATGCCAGGTGAAAACCTTGTATGCATCCATATAATGTATGTCGAGATAAAGGACATCAAGAGGTATTTTCTTGTTTCTGAATGTCCGGGCGATATCCATCACCTGGTAATCAGGATAATAGCTCCATCTGCTCTGCTGAAAACCCAGGCTCCAGATTGGAGGCATAGGCATTCTGCCTGTGAGGTAAGTATAGTTTTGAATGATTTCAGAAACTGAATGCCCGCCGATGAAGTAATAATTCATTTCACCGGCATCAGCCCCAAAAGAGGAGTAGCGGTCATTCGAAGCTCCAAAATTGAAATAGCTCTTATGCGTATTATCAAAATATATCCCATAGGCAACATTGTGATGTATGCCAATATAAAAAGGGAATGAAGCATAAATCGGGTCTTGGTTTACTCCATATCCCGGCACGTCAGAATTCCAGTTCATATATCCTTCACCGCGCCTGTCAAGGTTTCCGGTTTTTTCACCCAGGCCAATGAACTTTTCCCCTTCCTGAAGCTTTTTGAATGTAGTAACCTCTTCACCAACCCAGGTTGTCCCGAAAGTATCGTCCTCATTGATTACTGTTTTTCCGTCATGAGTGGAGAAAGTAAACCTTACCGGATCGGTGCTCACCTGCAACCTTAACGAATCGGTTATTACCAATACCTGGCCTTCAGTTTCCAGAACCTTTACTTTACATTCAATCGGTTGGCCAACAACTGCATAGGAAAAATCGCCGGAAGGAATTTGTTTGTTGACCCTGATCCTGATAATTTCGGGAGAGTAAACTATGACCTGGACTAAGCCATTGGTTGTCTCAATGGTAAGCGAATTTTTGCCTTTCGTTAGCTTTTTCAAATTACCCAGACTGTTATCAGGATATTGCTGCGCGGATGCAAAGTAAGCTATGGCAAAAAGGATGACGGTTACTANTATGTTTTTTCATATTGAACTGAAATTACTTACAAATAAAGTTAAAATTCTGGTTCAATTATCTATGACTCCAGGATGACAGCAACCAGAAATTTGTCATGCCGATCTCCATTTTTTTTATCTTTCCCGAGAAATTAAAACCAATTAACTATGTTTCGTAACACATTTATTACGCTCATTATCAGCTTAATAACAATAACTGTTTTTGCCCAGCCAGGCGGATTTGGCGTAAAATGGCTTCCAGATGGCAATAGTTTTGTCACCATGGAACCGGGTAAAATTGTTAAAACTGAACTGCCTTCGATGAAAAAAACCATGCTGGTCGATTTAAAACCATTATTTCCTGCCGATGCACCCGAATTGCGCAATGTTGACGGATTTGAATTGTCGGAAACAAAACCTGTGATCCTCTTTACTGTAAACACTGAAACCCAATACCATAAAACAACGGGTGAGGTCTGGATGTACGACACAGTTCAAAAGAAACTGACCCAACTTGGTAAAGGGTTAAGACCCAATGGGCTGATGCATGCAAAACTCTCTCCCGATGGTACAAAGGCAGCTTATGTTTACCAGGACAAGAGCGATGGCAAAGTGGTTTATAACCTGTACGTCGAAAACCTTGCTAATGGTTCGGTAAAGCAATTGACATTTGATACACGCGACCGCTGTATTAACGGTACTTTCGACTGGGTATACGCTGAAGAGCTATCATGTGAAGACGGCTTTCGCTGGAACCCCGACGGATCGCAGATTGCCTATTGGAACATTGATGCTTCTAAGATCCGTAACTATCTCATGCTCAATACAACCGACTCTACATATTCATTCACTGTGCCTGTCGAGTATCCAAAAGTTGGTGAAAACCCGTCACCAGCAAAGATTGGTGTTGTAGATATTGCTAAAGCTAAAACAAAATGGATGGAAATTCCGGGTGATCCCCAGCAAAATTATCTGACCCGGATGGAATGGACAGGAGAGAAGGAACTTATCATTCAACAACTTACCAGGAAACAAAATGTATCTAACTTATACATTGCCAATGCTTTAACCGGAAGCTGCAAGTTGCTATACACCGAAAGCGATCCTACCTGGATCGATGTAGAATCAGCCTGGAATGGCGGTGATAACTCGGGCTGGAACTGGATTGAAAATAAAAAGGCATTCATTTGGGCAAGTGAGAAGGACGGATGGCGTCACCTATACAGAATTGGGATGGATGGCAAAGAATCACTTCTTACACCGGGTGATTTTGATGTAATGAAGCTTTACTCAATTGATGAAGCCGGAAAGGTGATGTACTTTGCCGCATCACCCGATAATCACACCCAGCAGTATCTATTTAGTGTGCCCCTGAACGGTGGAAAATCTATGTGCCTGACTCCTGACGGGTTTCAGGGTACACATTCTTATGTTGTTTCACCTAATGGAAGATGGGCTAGGCATGCCTTTACTTCCTATAAATATATGCCTGCTTCAGAGTGGATTTCGTTGCCTGATCATAAGCCGGTTGATGATAAAAAGTGTATTGCCAAGAATTTGAAAGACAATCCGTTGGCTAAACAGATTAAAATTTTCCAGGTTACTACTGTTGACGGAGTAACGTTGGATGGCTGGATGGTAAAACCGGCTGATTTTGATTCGACAAAAAAATACCCTGTCATCTTTTATGTTTATGGAGAGCCAGCTTCTTCAACGGTTCTTGATAATTCATACATCGGTCGCAGTTCGGTCTTTGGTGAGAAAATATTTGATAAAGGATACCTTTATATTTCAGTGGATAACCGCGGCACACCTATGCCAAGGGGCCGTGAATGGCGTAAAGCCATCTACCGGAATATTGGAATCCAGAACATACGCGACCTGGCGATGGGCGCGGCAGAAGTGCTGAAATGGCCTTATTGCGACACAAGCCGTGTTGCAGTCACAGGATGGAGTGGGGGAGGATCGTCCACGCTCAACCTGATGTTCCAATATCCTGACATTTTCAAAACAGGTGTATCAGTTGCTTCTGTTGCCAACCAATTGGCTTACGATAACATTTACCAGGAACGTTATATGGGAGTGCCATGGGAAACAAAAGAGGATTTCCTTAAAGGTTCTCCTTATACGCATGCTAAGAATTTGAAAGGTAACTTGTTATATATTCATGGAACAGGTGATGACAATGTTCACTATGCCAATGCAGAAAAACTGATCAATGAGCTTATTAAGTACAACAAACCTTTTCAACTAATGTCATATCCTATGCGGTCTCATGGCATATATGAAGGAGAAGGTACCCGCGAGCACCTGAAAACGACCTGCCTCAAATTCTTACTGGAGAATTGTCCTCAGGGAGGCAGATAGATAAGATTGTTTGATTTAAGCTAACTCCGTGTTACAATACAATTAAATACTGAGAAAGATATCATGCTGTAGAAAATGAAAATCAGGATGTTAAATAAATATCCCCTCCTGATATTATTGATGATATCAGCTAACTTATGCATGGTTTCGGCCCAGGGCATCCGTTATGGCTTACCGGGAATCACAAATTATTCGCGAACGGAATACAAGGGTGGGACTCAGAACTGGTCACTCGGTCAGGCGCCAAATGGTTGTATGTATTTCGCCAATAACGATGGATTGCTTGAATTTGACGGCGGGCATTGGGCAAAATATCGCGACATGGAGTTGATTTACCGCTCATTATGCATCGATGGAAACAAAATATATGTTGGTGCATATAATAAATTTGGTTATTATGAGCCTGACAAAAGCGGTGAGCTTAAGTTTCACTCACTTACTCCGCTCCTCAAAGGCAGAATCAACGATTTTGACGAAATCTGGCGCATTCATAAAACAAGCCAGGGAATAGTATTTCAATCATTCCGGGCAATCTTTATTTATGATGGCAACCGGATTGATATCGTTTACCCACGGTCGAAATTCCATTTCTCTTATTATGTAAATGGAATACTGTGGGTTTATGATGAAGCTCAGGGGCTTATGCAGATAAGGGATGGCAAAGTAAGGCAAGTGCCGGGAGGGGGATTCTTTACCGGTACTGAAATCTGGTCGATTATGCCCCTTAATGACGATCAGGTAATAATCGGTACGGCCAAACAAGGGGTGTTCCGTTATGATGGAGAGAGAATTGTGCCTTGGGATAAAGCTGTAAATGAACTTCTTAAAAGGTACCAGATATTCTCAGGTGCTAAGATCAGAAACGAATATTTTGCTTTTGGCACAATTCAGAACGGGCTCATTCTTACTGATACTTCAGGAAAAATAATTCTTGAGCTCAACAAGGAAAGGGGAATTCTCAACAATACTGTGCTGTGTATCGGAAGCGACAGGCAGGGTGATATATGGCTAGGTCTAGACAATGGCATCTCTGTTGTACATTTCAATTCCCCGCATACATATATTCAGAATTATTTCGATATAGGATCGGGTTATGCTTCAGCTCTTTACAAAGGCAAGCTCTATCTTGGGACAAACCAGGGGTTATTCTACATAGACTGGGAAAAATTTGTCAACCCGATGAAAAAGAAGGAAGATTTTCACCTCATTGAAGGAACCGAAGGGCAGGTGTGGAGTCTTACAAAGATAGATGATGACCTTTTTTGCGGACACAATTTTGGGGTTTTTCAGATATCAGGTGAAAAGGCAGTGAAGGTTTCATCAATCAGTGGTGGATGGAATGTAATGAAAGTCAATAATAAAAAGCCTTTGTTATTGGTAGGGCATTATTCCGGGATTTCGGTACTGGAAAAAAAAGGCACCCTCTGGGTTTACCGCAATGAACTGAAAGGATTTGACCAGTCATCACATTATTTTGCTATGGACGAAATGGGTGATTTATGGATAAGCCACGGCTATAAAGGAATTTTCAGAATTAAGGCCGATTCAGCATGGCGAAACGTTATTCAGAGCCGTTTTTACTGCGATCAGGATGGACTCCCTTCAGCAATTGGAAATAACCTTTTCAAGATTCAATCTGGCATTGTCGTTACAACCCGTGATGGTATTTACCATTACGATGATAAATCAGGGAAATTTATACCGGATGATCAGTTTAACAAACTAATGCCAAATGCCAAACTCTTTGATTATATCATGCAGGATGATGGTGGAAATATTTGGTATTATCATGATCATCAACCAGGAGTTTTAAGATTACAGGAAGACGGTACACTGAAAAATATCACGGCACCATTCATTGAACTCAAAGGTCAGGTGATTCCATCATACGGCCATATTAATTCGCTTGATAATAATAATGTAATCATGGGTATTGAAGGTGGATTTGTTCACTACCTTGCTGGTAAATATATGAATTACAACATGATACCTGTGCTGCATATCAGTGAATTGCATTCAGGAGATACGTCTGAAGGCAGCTACAGATATAACAGTACAATGCGCAGCCAGGAAGTTATTCCTGAGTTCAGACATGACGGCAATATGATAACCATTTCATTTGCAGCGAGCCGCTATACAGAAAGTGGTATTACTTTCCAATATAAACTCAGTGGATTCGATGACGACTGGTCACCCTGGACGGAGCAAAACAGCAAAGAATATACTAATCTGCCTGCCAGTGAATACACTTTCATGCTCAAGGCGAAGACAACAAGCGGTATCATTACGCAAGTGTTACCATATAAATTCAAAATTCTNCCCCCCTGGTACATGACGAATTTGGCTTTGCTAGTTTACATTCTGATTCTTAGTGTTATTGCATTCATAATCTACAGGCTAGTAAACCGCCGTGTTGAGAATTCACTTCAGAAACAAAAGCTAGAGGAAAAGAATAAGTACAGGGAACGTGAGCGTGAACTAAAAGAGGATGCGTTGATTGCTGAAAAGGAAATGATAAGGCTTAGAAATGAGGCACTTAACATGGAGATGATTCATAAGGAAAAGGAGCTTGCCAATTCCACTATGCTGATCATCCAGAAAAATGAGATACTCACGAAACTAAAGAATGACCTGAATAAAATAAGAAATGCGGTTACCGACGAACCGATGAAAAATGAAATTGGTGCAACAATCAAACGGATAGGGAAGGAGATTGATAATGAAAAGCAATGGCAGGTATTTAACACACATGTGGAACAGGTGCATGAGACATTATTTAAAAAACTGATTGAAAAATACCCTGACCTGACCCCGCGTGAACTTAGCCTGTGTGCTTACCTCCGCATGAACATTTCAAGTAAAGAAATAGCCACTCTCATGAATATTAGTACACGGGGTGTCGAGATCAGCCGTTACAGGATAAGAAAAAAGCTCGGGCTTGGCCGAGATGAGAACCTCACCGATTTCATGTTAAAGTTATAGTCAGGCATGCCTGGCTTTTAAACAGATTATTATCCTCAGGGAAAATCAATTTGATGATTAAAGCTTGAGTTAGATTATATGTCTGGTTGAGCTGCTGTATGATATGATGAAATACGAAATCTAAACGGTAAAAATTAAGTATCAGATTTACAACGTGTAAAAATTGTTGAATAATATATTTGATGTATACATGATGTAATAAAGAAAAACATATTGCTGAAAAAATGATGTACTTTTACGAAGCTAAAACAATAAATCATGCAATACTTTTACGGTGTCATTAGGCATTGATGGCTTCTAAGCCAATTACAGAGCCGGTAGGCCATGTTTCTTGCTTATGGACAAAATGAATAAAAGTTTGTTATTTAAACATAAATTGGATTTTTTTTGTTTATTTTTAGCAATTAATTCAACCGATTAATCCACATAAACCCTAACACAAAATCAACAAACTATGAAACATTTGCTTAAAATTGGAATGGCAATGCTTGTCCTCTTCGCTGTTGCCCAGTCCATGTCGTGTAAAGAGGAAAAAGTACCAGAAGTTATCGCTAGTTTCACTTATGCGGTAGATGCTACTGATTACATGAAAGTGACATTTACTAACCAATCACAAAACTTTTCAGCTTTATCATGGGATTTTGGTGATGGTGCAACCTCAACCGAAACCAGTCCTTCACACACTTATGCTGCATTAGGAACTTTTACTGTTAAATTAACAGCAACTAATGAAGACGGAAGTGGCACAGATATGTACTCTGAAGTAATTAACATTACTGACCCCAATGCTGAACTCACAAAGCTCGTTGGTGAAGGCGGTGATGGAAAAACTTGGAAACTTCTGCGTGATGTATCAGGTGGAGTGTATCCTCTTGAAGTAGGCCCATGGGATCACAGCTCAATTTGGTGGGCAATGGGTCTTGGAAATGATGAATTGGCTAACAGGCCTTGTATGTTGAATGATGAATTTACATTCAAACGTGACGGTTCTCTGATCATTGACAGAAAAGGTGATTATTGGGCAGAAGGCGGAATTTATGTTCCGGCTAACGTTTGTGCCAGTACTGCTGATGCAATGGTAGGCGCTGCAGGTGAAGACCTCTCATGCTGGAAAGGTGGAAACTTCACTTTTACACTTGATGGAGCTAACAAAAAGATAACAGCAAACGGCACCGGAGCATTCATTGGTTTTGAAAAACTTGGAAACGGACAGGAAGTTATGCTTGGATCATCAACAACTGTTCCAATCGCACCTCCCGCTGCTGTGACTTACGACATCATCTCTCTCTATGATGGTACAACGGACACCTTGATTGTTCAGGGACACTATCAGTGGGATGCCGGCGATGGCGGATACTGGAAATTCGTACTTGTACATTATGACAATCCTGCTGATGAACCTCCTATCCCAGGCAATAAACCTTCAGTTGGTTTTACACTGGCTTGGAGCGGANNAAAAACAGTTACCTGCACCAATACCTCAACAGGTGCCGATTCATACCTCTGGGATTGGGGCAACGGAGAAACCTCAACCGCTGCCAACCCAACATACACCTACCCTGCAGAAGGTATCTATACCATTACCCTTACTGCTACCAATACAAACGGAAGTGCATCAACCACTGCTGTTGGTTTCGTTACTGAAACAGAGATTACTGATGCTTTGTTAAAGGGAGGATCATGGAAAGTAGGAGTATCTGATCTGTCAGTATTTGTTGGTTCAGGTGCCGGTAAAAATGACTGGTGGCATGTTTCAACTGCCATGTTAGACGGATCAACTACTGGTACTGATGATTGGTCATGCATGCCTGACGATGAGTTCATTTTCAGTGATGGTGGTGTATTTGAATACAAAACCAATGGCTCAGCACGTAACGATGGTTGGTGGGGTCCAGATTATCCAAACGGATGTGTAACCGATGCTGAAATTGCTGGTACCCCAGCTCCCGGCCCGGCATTTGGCAGCGGAATTCATTCCTATGCACTAACTCCCGCTGCTGGCGGAGAAAGAGCTAAGATTGTGCTGACAAATGGTGCAACCGGCGCAGCTTTCCTCGGCTTCTACAAAGGCTATTATGGTGGTGAAAATAATGCATCATACACAACCCTGCAGCCTAACGGTGGTAACACCACCAACCAGTATGAAGTTGTGGGATACGCCAATTCAGGAACAAAAGAATACTTGTTCATAAGCGTTGACCTTACTCCTGCTCATACCGCTGATGGTGGCTGGTGGTCAGCTATCCTTGAGCGTACTTCAAAATAATACTTAGAACTGCATTGTTCTTTAAACCAAGAGTGAGTTCCATAAAGCTCACTCTTGGTTTATTCTAAAACTGCTTTTGCTTCAGCAGCCAGTAAATATTATGCTGGTATACCCTACATTATAGAGCAAAAAGTAAACTTTTTTCATTACTTAAAAAATTGATTATGAGAAAAATATGTACTTTACTCATAGCCATAATTGTGTCCTTATCCGTGTTTGCACAAAACAGAAATATTACCGGCACGGTTAAGGATGCTACAGGTTCAGGCATACCTGGAGTAACGATACAATTGCTGGGAACTACCCAGGGAACGACAACTGATCTTGACGGAAAATTCCTGATAAGTATGAAGGAAGGAACCCTCAGGTTTAGTTATATCGGATTTGTAACCCAGGATGTTGTCGTTACAAACCAGTCAGTGATAAATATTACCCTGTTAGAAAAAGTACAGTCACTCAATGAAGTTGTGGTAGTTGGTTATGGTACTCAGAAAAAGAAAGACCTTACTACTGCAGTAGCTACAGTTGGTGAAAAAGAAATTGCTGAAAGACCCATTGTATCGGCGACTCAGGCATTGCAGGGTAAAGCGGCTGGTGTTCAGGTAGTTTCACCTTCAGGAAAACCAGGTGCAGCCCTCTCAGTAAGAGTCCGTGGAGCAACTTCAGTGCTTGCAGGAAATGAACCTCTCTACGTTGTTGATGGAGTGCCTACAACTGATATCAAAGGNTTGAACCCTAACGATATTGCATCCATGAGCGTGCTCAAAGATGCTTCTTCATCAGCTATTTATGGTGCCAGGGCCGCCAATGGTGTAGTTCTGATAACCACCAAACGGGGAGTCGAAAATGAACCGGTAGTCTCATTCAATACTTATTTCGGCGCATCACGCTTAAGGAAAACAATTGATGTCCTTAGCACAAAACAATACCGGGAACTGATTGATGAGATACTTCCCGGAAGCCTCGATCCAACAGCTGTTGGATACACAAACTGGAGCGATGAAACATTTGGTACAGGATTCAATCAGTCATACCAGTTGTCAATTGCCGGTGGAAACGAAAAATCCAAGTATTTTGTTTCTTCAGGTTATCTGAGCGAACAGGGTATTGTGAAACCGGCCCGCTTCGACCGATACTCAGTCAGGATTAACCTTGATAACCAGGTAAGGTCGTGGTTGAAAATTGGAACAAGTATTAATGTATTGAAAATAAATACGAAAGATACTCCTGATAATGCCAGTTCGGGCAGAGGTGGTGTGATTATGAGTGCTCTCAATACACCTCCATTCCTTCATACCTATCAGGGTGAAGGGCAAGCCGGCTTTGTGCTGACTGATAAAACCTGGTATGACCCTAATCCTTTCCAGCCTTCGTGGGAAAACCCGGTAGCATATATGAATGGCCCTGACCAGGAATCGATTGATGATCAGTTGTTTGGAAACATCAGTGCAGAAGCAAAAATCATGGAAGGACTGTTTCTGAAATCAAGGTTTGGTGTTGATATAAGCAATCATCAGTGGGATTATTATCTTGACCCATTCCGTACCAATTATGGCCGTAAACAAAACGGCATTGGGCAGTCAGATAAAAGTAATTCGAATACCTGGCTTTGGGAAAACACCCTTGATTATGCCAAGAAAATTGGAGTACACAATTTTACCGGCCTGATTGGCAGCAGTATCCAAAAACATACATGGAACGACTCCTACATTTGGGGGAATGATTATCCGGCCGATGTTTCGGTGAAAACTTTAAATGCAGCCAATATAATCAGCGCGAATACCAATGTTACCGAGTGGGCGCTGGCTTCATTTTTCGGAAGGGCAACTTACGATTATAACAGCAAGTATTACTTAACGATGAGTGTACGTCGTGACGGTTCCTCAAAACTTGCTCATCACTGGGGTACAATGCCTTCATTCTCAGCAGGATGGCGCATTTCATCCGAAGAATTCATGAAAGGTCTTACATTTATCGATGATCTCAAATTGCGTGGTGGCTGGGGTATGAACGGTAACCAGGAAGGTATTTCGGAATATGCTCGTTACGGGCTTGTTTCATATTACCGCAGAACTCCCACCAATCCGCTTTCCGGGCCTTCACAAGCCAAGACATCCTATGGCAATCCGGACCTCAAGTGGGAAACAACAGCTCAGTCAAATGTTGGTATAGATCTTACCATGTTCAACGGTCGCCTCACTATCAATGTGGATGCATATCTGAAGAAAACCAAAGATGTCCTTCTGGATGTTCAGTTGCCAAATACTGTTGACATCACGACCATCCAAACAAATGCCGGAAAAATTGAAAATAAGGGTATTGAATTCAATATCAATTCTATAAATATTGATAAAACCATAAAATGGTCAACTGATTTCAATATGTCGTTTAACCGCAATAAGGTTACAGAATTGAAATTCACTGACGTTTATTATTATGGCCGCATCTACAGCAACAACTCTGATGTTGCAATAGTGAGGGTTGGCTTGCCCTTGGGATCATTTTACGGGTACGTTTCTGAAGGTGTTGACCCTGCAACCGGCAACATAGTTTACAAGGATGTAAATAACAATGGTATTTTCGACACGCGCGACAGAATAGTGATGGGAGACGGCCAACCAGACTTTACTTTTGGATTGACCAATAACCTGTCATACCAACGTTTCGATTTGAACATGTTCTTTCAGGGAAGTTATGGCAACGATATTTTCAACGCTACCCGTATAGATCTCGAAGGAATGTTTGACAGCAAGAACCAGTCGGTAGCTGTACTGAACCGCTGGACTCCAGATAATACTGATACTGATATTCCTCGGGCTGTTGGTGGCGGAAAAGTTGATAATGTCCGTAACTCAACAAGATTTATCGAAGATGGTTCCTACGTGAGGCTGAAATCGGTTACCTTATCATATAAGGCTATCGATCGCAGCCAGAACATAAAAGCTATTGAAGAGCTCACGGTTTACGTTACCGGCCAGAACCTTCTGACCCTGACCAAATACAGTGGATTTGATCCCGAAGTGAATGCTTTTGGGAACAGTGCCACAGAGTTGGGTATAGATTACGGTACATACCCGCAAGCCAGGTCGCTCATCGTCGGTTTAAATGTTAACTTCTAATAAGCTACTCTCATGAAAAAAATATCAAAACTTATGTTTTTAGTACTGCTCGTACTATCATTTTCTTCCTGTGAGAAGTTTCTTGATCTAAAACCTCAGTCACAAGGTATTGCCGTGGAGAACGGGTCATCAGATTCAGTTCTCTACAAATCAGCCGACGCTGTAGAAGCAGCCCTGGCCGGCGTTTACGACGATTTCAAGAATGAATACTTTGAACTCGACTATTTCGTCAATGGCGATGCACAAAGTGATGATGCTTATGCCGGAGCTGATAACCCTGCAAATTTCCAGATCGACGATTACAACATTGATGCCACAAACACCAATGTTAGCCGCGACTGGGCATATCTATACGGCACCATTGGAAGAGCTAACACAGTGATTAACAATGTTGATGCTGTTACTGATGCAGCGCTTACCGATGCCAGGAAAAAGGAAATCAAAGGCGAAGCTTCGTTTATCAGGGCATTCATGTATTTTGAGCTGGTGCGTTTGTGGGGTGATGTTCCTCTTCAGCTCACTGAAGTAAAAACAATAAGCGCTGCCAACCTCGAAGAGGTGTACCCTGTTCTTTTCCCTGCCCGGGCTACGGCAGCTGAAGTCTACACGCAAATTATCGCTGATCTTGAATTCGCACGTGCTAATGTGAAAACCGTTACACCCAACAAAGGATATGCAACCAAAGGAGCAGTGAATACCCTGCTGGCTAAGGTCTATGCCACCATTGAACCTCATGACTGGAATAAGGTTTTAGGTTACTGCAACGATGTAATTGCCGGCGGATACACGCTATTGCCTGAATATGATATGTTGTGGGACAACAATCACGAGAATTCGTCAGAGTCAATCTTTGAGATCAACTACGAAGGTACAAGCTCATCAGGCAACTGGGGTGCAAGCATGTTTCTCGGCTTCGACTGGAAAAAGTTCAATATTCCTTCAAATGACCTTGTAAAGGCATTTGATGAAGAGAATGATCTGATCAGGAAAAATTCCTCAATTGTCTGGCTTGATGTAACCGGAAAGTGGTCGGATATTCACTGGCCGCAAACTAATTACCCGTTTGTTAACAAGTACAGAATTTATACGTCACCAAGCCCGCAGAATTACATATTCTACCGTTTGGCTGATGTTCTGCTGCTTAAAGCAGAAGCGCTTAATGAAACCGGGGATGTGGCAGGAGCAGCTGCACTTGTTAACCAGATAAGATCACGTGTGAACCTGCCAAACACTCCGGCATCTACACAGGAGGCAATGAGGCTGGCGATTGAGAAAGAACGCAGGCTGGAGCTCGCATTCGAAGGCCAGCGCTGGTACGATTTAAAACGTACCGGCCGGGCGATTGCTGTTATTAATGCTGCTACCGGTGTTGGAGGTGAATCATTGGGCTACAATCTGACCGAAAACCGTTTGTTCTGGCCGATTCCACAGGCAGAACTTGATAAAAACTCAAAGCTTACTCAGAACCCGGGGTATTGATAACTGGTTGAATTTTTGATGATGATGACGAAAGAATCAGGAAGTTAAGCTTGAACTGTAAATGGAGCCATTTGCTTCCTGATTCTTTGCTGTCATAGCCAACCATGAAAAGTGAAAGAGTAAGTAAGTGTAAACTAAAGACTTAGAGATGAATCATTTAAACATTTTCTGCAGGTTGTTACTCTTAGTAATGGTGACATTACTGGGATCCTCATTCCAGGGATGTGATAAAAATGATACTCCGGAACCTGGTGATCAGGATACTATTACTGGTGCTACGGCATCGGTTTGGCTCACCCGTGGTGATAAGGCTGCACTGCTGGCCCAGCAGGGCGATCTTGCCATAAAACAGGTTCCTTATGCTAACTGGCCTGTTATCAATATTGATAGTACAACGAGGTATCAGTCCATGGAAGGTTTTGGTGCTGCGCTAACAGGATCATCAGCATATCTGTTGCACAAAAAGCTGAATACCGCGGCAAGGCTTGATGAAATCGAAAAACTTTTCGATACTGTAAATGGAATAGGTATTTCGTATCTCAGGCTTACTATGGGATCTTCCGATTTCTCCTTATCCGACTTTACATACGATGATATTGCGGATGGCACAACGGACTTTAATCTCGAAGGTTTTTCGCTTTCGCAGGATATGCAGGATGTTGTTCCGGTATTAAAGGATATTATCAAGATTTCACCAGGCATTAAATTGATGGGAACCCCCTGGAGCCCACCATCATGGATGAAAACTAACGGCAACCTGAAAGGTGGTAAACTTCGGACTGACTGTTACGGAGTTTATGCCGAATATTTTGTCAGGTATATAAAGGCAATGAAAGACCAGGGGATTACTATTGCTTCTGTGACACCACAAAATGAGCCTCTGTTCTTCACTGCCGGCTATCCCTGTATGGAAATGCAGGCCAATGAACAGGCAGATTTTATAAAGAATAACCTGGGCCCGGCATTTGCCTCAAACGGGATTCAAACCAGGATCATCATTTACGACCACAACTGGGATAATACCAATTACGCCATTTCGATACTGAACGATGCAGCGGCACGGCAATACATTGCCGGGTCGGCTTTTCATGCATATGCAGGCGATGTTTCTGCAATGGGAATTGTACATAATGCACATCCTGACAAGGATTTGTATTTTACTGAAATTTCGGGTGGAGCCTGGGCAACAGATTTTGCATCAAATCTGGTCTGGAATGTCCAAAATATTTTTATCGGGACTGCCAAAAACTGGTCAAGGTCTGCTCTCCTTTGGAACCTGGCACTTGATCAGAACTATGGGCCTCAAAACGGGGGGTGTAACAACTGCCGCGGTGTGATTACCATAAATTCAGCTACCGGCAACATTACAAGAAATGAGGAATATTACGCAATCGGGCATTTCTCAAAGTTTGTGAGGCCGGGCGCCATAAGAATCGCATCTCCAGTGCCTTCAGCGCTTACAACAATCGTGGCAGTGGCTTTCCTCAATCCCGATGGAAGCAAAGTATTGGTAGCTTGTAATATAGGAGGTGAGACTAAAACATTTGCAGTTACCCAGGGTAAGAATAATCTGGCTTATACAATACCGCCTCAGTCAGTTGCAACCATCACCTGGAAATGATAATGTTGAGGTAATGGTATTACACTCATGAATGATTGAAAATTGCTGTTCAAATTGTAGGAAGGCAATAGGCGAAAGTAAAAAAAGAGAAATTAAAGAATATCATTTTCAAAGCACTGAATATCTGAAAAATAACTTAACTAATACCCTAATCAAACCAACTGAAAAATGACACGAAACCATGACCACAGTTCACCTGCTGGCAGCTTAAGAAGAAAATTGATACTTCTGACATTGCTGCTGATAGGAGCATTTTCGTCGTTGTATGCACAAAAAACGTATACATACAGTGGCAAAGTGATTGATGCCGACGGAGCAACCATTCCGGGTGTCAATGTAATAATCAAGGGAACCACTAACGGTGCTTCAACCGATATTAATGGTACCTACAAAATCACCAGTACCAAACCAACCGAAACACTTGTGTTTTCGTATGTTGGATCGGTTACCCAGGAAATTCAGGCTTTGCCTGATGTGCCGCTCACAGTTACCATGCAGAGCAAAACCATTGGTTTGCAGGAACTTGTTGTAATTGGTTATGGCACCCAGAAGAAGAGTGTTGTAACAGGAGCTATCACCAGTGTAAAATCAAAAGACCTTGAAAATGTTCCAATCACCCGTGTTGAGCAAGCCTTGCAGGGTAGGACATCAGGTATGACCATTGCTTCCAGTTCAGGACAGCCTGGTGCATCAGCAACCGTTCGCGTACGCGGAACAACCTCAATAAATAATAGCGATCCTCTGTATGTTGTTGATGGAATGATCGTTGATGTTGGAGGAATCGACTTCCTTAATTCAGCTGATATCGAGTCCATTGAGGTATTGAAAGACGCTGCATCAGCAGCTATCTATGGAGCACGTGCTGCAAGTGGTGTAATCCTTATTACCACTAAAAAAGGTAAAAGCGGGAAAATGCAGGTTAATTACAATGCCTATTTTGGAACTCAGGCACCTGCAAAAAAACTTGAATTGTGCAACGCGACAGAATATGCTACCCTCCGAAACGAAGCCGCCAGCAACGCAAACCAGCCGCTGATCTTTACCGGCAATGTTGAAGAATTTGGCGCAGGAACTGACTGGCAGGACGTAATATTCAATAAAAGTGCCAGCATTCAAAACCATGAATTAAGTATAAGTGGTGGTAACGATCGTTCAACATATTATGCATCAATGGGTTACCTGGATCAGGAAGGTGTTGTATTGTCATCGATCTCAAATTACAAACGCCTGAATATCCGATTGAATTCGACACATAAGGTGAACGACTGGTTGAATTTTGGAAACAACATTGGTTATTCGCACATCAAGAGTATGGGCTCGCTCAACACCAACAGTGAATATGGCGGACCATTGGCTTCGGCAGTCAACCTTGACCCAATCACTCCGGTTGTGATAACCGATGAAACTATAGCAGGCAATGCACCATACAGCAATCATGATGTTATAAGGAATGAATTAGGACAACCTTACGGGATTTCACAATATGTAGGTCAGGAAATGACCAATCCCATGGCATATGAACAGACGGTTCAGGGAAACCACGGCTGGTCCGATAACTTTGTTGGAAATGTTTATGCCGAGATCAGTCCGATAAAAGGCCTTAAAATAAAATCAGACCTGGGAACTAAACTCGCTTATTGGGGTGATGAAAGTTTCAACCCGATATACTGGCTGAGTTCAACCTATACCAATTCTATCACTGGTTATAACAGATCGACAAGTTCAGGGCTCTTATGGAACTGGGAAAACACAGCATCCTATACGCGCAGTATTGGTAAGCATAATATGACCATTCTGGCAGGTACTTCAGCATTTGTTGAATCTTCAAATGGAATTAGTTCTTCATATCGCAATATTCCTGCTTCAACATTTGAAGAGGCATCGATGAATTTCAGCATTTCCAGCGAAAATCGCGTTGCAGGTGGTTGGGAATCTCCTCAGCACAGGGTCAGTTCATTATTTGCCCGCGCTACTTATAATTATAATGAAAAATACCTTTTTACCGGAATTATTCGCCGCGACGGTTCATCCCGTTTCGGAAGCAATAACAAATACGGTTATTTTCCTTCAGCATCAGTAGGCTGGGTTGCTTCAAACGAAAGTTTCTGGCCACAAAATAAAGTCATCAGTTTCCTGAAAGTCCGCGGATCATATGGTGTGACCGGTAACGATAACATTGGCAATTTTAAGTATCTGTCAACCGTGAGCGGTGGCCGTAATTATACTTTTGGAGAAGATGTGCTTACCATAGGTTACAGCCCCGATGCTCCAGCAAACCCGGATCTGAAATGGGAAGAAACAAGTCAGGCAAACGCCGGTTTTGAGGCTACCTTGTTCGATAACTTTACTGTTGTATTTGACGTATACAGTAAAAACACTACCGGTATGCTGGCCGACTTAGTGATCCCGTCATTCCTGGGAGCCGCCGGAAATCCGATCGGAAATGTTTGCTCGATGACAAATAAAGGGGTTGAACTAGAACTCGGCTACAAGAAGCAGATAGGTGACTTATACTTTGATATAAAAGGAAATACCTCGTATCTGAAGAACGAGATTACAGACCTCGGTTCTGTTGAATACACAACCGGTGCCTCATTCCAGTCAAGTGCCTACGAATTGAGCCGTAACGCTGTCGGGCATCCAATCGGATCATTCTACGGTTTCGAGGTCCTCGGAATATTCCAGAACCAGGCGGATATAAACAGCCATCACGATGCTAACGGTAATAAAATTCAGCCCAATGCCAAACCGGGTGACTTTATTTATGCCGACCTCAATGGCGACGGTAAAATCGGGACTGAAGACCGAACTTACATTGGTGACCCAACGCCTACGTGGTCGTTTGGTTTTAATGCATCAGCACGTTACAGGGGATTTGATATCATGATATTTGGACAGGGAGTCGCAGGTAACGATGTTTACAATGCACTTCGCCGTCTCGATATTCCTACTGCTAACTGGACTGCAGAAGCACTTGATCGCTGGACAGGAGAAGGTACATCCACTTCATTCCCGAGATTGATCGTCGGTGATCCTAATGGCAATTTCAGCAAGCCTTCGAGCTTCTTCCTAACTGATGGTTCATATTTCAGGTTTAAAACCGTACAATTAGGTTATACTCTGCCTAAAGGAATTCTCAGCAAGGTTGGAATGGATAATTTCAGGTTATACGTGACCGGAAATAACTTGTTAACTTTCACTAAGTACAATGGATTTGATCCGGAAATTGGGGGAGGAAGCTATGGAATCGACCGTGGAGTTTATCCCCAGGCCCGTTCTTTCATGCTTGGTGTAAATGTCGCTTTCTAATTCTAAATACATACGATTATGAAAAAATACAGCATATACCTGAGCTTAATAATGCTCATTTCACTGGCTCTTGCATCCTGTTCAAAGGATTGGCTTGAAGTGCAGCCAAAGGGAACCTCACTCGAAGGGAACTACTACCAAACTCCCCAGGAAGCTTTCAACGGGTTGGTAGCTGCCTATGACCCCCTGGGAAAACAAACCGGAAACACTTATTTCTGTAAAATAGGTGCACTGAATGCTGCTGCTGATGAATGTTATGCCGGCGGTGGAGACGCTTCTGATGTTCCTGCCTGGCAGGTGTGGAACAACTATACTCTCGATCCGGCAAATGGTGTTCAGGCCGATTTCTGGAGCAGGAATTTTATCGGGGTTTACCGTTGCAATGTCATTCTTTCCAAACTCCCTAATGTTCCTGATCTGGAAGCATCAACAATGGCAATGTACACTGCTGAGGCAAAATTCCTGAGAGCATATTACTATTTTGACCTTGTGAGAGAGTTTAAAAATGTGCCTCTTCTCACCGAGCCGCTGTCGCCTGCTGATGCCGGAAATGTTACTCAGGCTGCTCCTGAAGATGTTTATGCCCAGATTGAGAAAGATCTGAATGAAGCCATTCCTGACCTTCCTGAGATTCGCCCGACATCAGAAAACGGACGTATAACTAAAATGGCTGCGGTTGCACTTTTAGGAAAAGTAATTCTCTGGCAAAATAATGAAAGCCGCATGCTTGAAGCTGCCAACCTTTTTGAACAGGTTAATACATCTCCGAATTACCACCTGCTCGATAACTATGGTGATGTTTTCAGTGCAAGCAATAAGTTCAATGCCGAATGTATTTTTGAGGTAGTACACACATCCAAGGCATTGTCGGGATGGGAAGCCTGGGGTAATTTCGAAGGGAATATATACACCCAGATGATTGGGCCACGCTCATATACCGGACCAACCTACAAAGCCGGTTATGGTTTCAATCCGATCATTCCTGACTTTGTAAACTTTATGAAAGATGATCCAAGGTATGAATTCACAGTTCTTGACATGAGCAGTATTCCCGGGGCCAGCTATTCAGCAAGTTACCAGAATACCGGTTACTTCATGAAGAAATATGCTCCGCTGGCTGAGAATTATTCGACCATTGGTGGCGACCCGGTTGTCAATTGGCCAAATAATGAAATTGAAATCCGCCTGGCAGATACTTACCTTATGGAAGCTGAAGCCTTGGTTCGTGGTGGTGGCGATGTAAATAAGGCAGCATACTACCTTAATGCTGTACGCGCCCGTGTTGGCCTTGATCCGGTAGCCGCTACCAAGGAAAATATTTACAGGGAACGCAGGCTTGAACTTGCAACCGAAGGACAGAGATTTTTCGACCTTGTTCGAACCGGACAGGCTGCTACAGTGCTGGCATTCAAAGGTTTCGTTGCCGGTAAACATGAAATATTGCCAATTCCCCTTGCCGAACTCACCAATACCAAATTCGTTCAAAACCCGGGATACTAAAATATGCTTTGAGTAGTTGTGATCACAGGAACCGGTCTTTTGGCCGGTTCCTGCGGTCGCACCTTTCAGCTGAGACAATCGGGTGCACACTAATGTCAAACTACAGAATGAAGCGATTACCTGCAATATTGTTGTTCACACTTCTGATTCTTACCTTACCGGTTTCAGCGCAGTGGCTAAAAACCTCAGGTAAGAAAATAGTGAATGATTATGGCAATGAAGTCATACTCAGGGGAATGGGTCTGGGTGGTTGGATGTTGCAGGAAGGCTATATGATGCAAAGCGGCAGTTTTGCGAATACTCAGCATGAGCTTAAAGCAAAAATAGAAAGCCTGATAGGTTCAGTTTACACTGAAGAATTTTACAGCAGTTGGCGACAAAATCATATGACAAAGCGTGATATTGATTCGCTTGCTTCATGGGGTTTCAACTCAGTAAGACTGCCGATGCACTACAACCTGTTTACGCTTCCCATCGAACAAGAACCAGTTGCGGGCGAAAATACCTGGTTGACCGAGGGATTTGCACTGACCGACAGCCTGGTTAAATGGTGCACAGCAAACCAGATGTACGTTATCCTCGACCTTCATGCAGCCCCGGGCGGGCAAGGTCATGATCTTGGAATTTGTGACGGGGATGATTCAAAACCCTCGCTCTGGGAGAGTGAAGCCAACAAGCAGAAAACCATTGCTTTATGGCGGAAACTGGCTGAAAGATACGTAAATGAGCCATGGATTGGAGCCTATGATATACTGAATGAACCTAACTGGAATTTTTCAGGCACCAATCAGAATGGCTGCGATGAATCATCAAACATTCCCCTGAAGCAACTTTTGGTGGATATAACAACAGCCATCCGCCAGGTGGATAAAAAACATATTGTGATAATCGAAGGCAACTGCTGNGGGAATAATTATAACGGCATCGCTCCGACCTGGGATAACAACCTGGCTGTCAGTTATCACAAGTATTGGTCAAATAACGACGTGGGCACAATTCAGGGTATACTGAATATGCGTAATACCTATAATGTTCCGGTTTGGCTCGGTGAGTCGGGTGAGAATTCAAACCAGTGGTTCACTGATGCTATCCGCCTGCTTGAAGAGAACGGTATCGGCTGGGCATGGTGGCCATTGNNAAAAAAAATCGGATCAGTAGTTAACCCGCTCACCATTCCTAAGGATCATGATTATGGTGTGCTGCTTGATTACTGGACAAATGGCGGCACCAAACCAACTGTAGAATTTGCAAGAAATGCACTGATGAGGCAGGCTGCTAATGCAAACATCGCCAACTGCATTTACAGAAAGGATGTAACAGATGCCATGTTCAGGCAAGTGTACGATACAGTGACTATTCCGTTTACACAGCACAATATTCCGGGCACAATTCAGGCTACAGATTACGACCTCGGTGAAAATGGCAAAGCCTATTTTGATACGGATTATGCTGATTATCATGTTTCTTCAGGTTCATATACTGCCTGGAACAGCGGCTATACGTACCGTAATGATGGCGTCGATATTGAAAATTCTACTGACTCAGATCCTAATTCAAACGGCTACAATGTCGGCTGGACCGTGACCGGAGAATGGATGCAGTATACAATCGACGTTGATTCAACAGCTGCCTATAATGTACAGATGAGGTATGCCGTGCCACCGGGATCTTTAGCCAAGGTCAGAATCAAAATAAACGGTTCCGATGTTTCGGAAACAGTTTCACTACAATCGACCGGGGGCAACCAGGTATGGCAGTATGCTGTTATCAGCGATGTTGTTTTGTACAAAGGCCATCAGAAATTGCAGGTTTATTTTGAAAAGGGAGGAGCAAATCTCGGTTTCTTAAAATTTACCCTTGGCAAACCGCTTTCTGAAATTGCAATGAAACCTGTTTCAGCTCAAACAATTGGTGAATCACAACTTATTGGCTTTACATGTAATAAGTTACTATCATTGGCGTCCGTGAGTTCCACAGGTTTTAGCTTTACAGTTAATGGTAATGCTGTTGCAATCAGCAGCGCTGTAATTAATCCCGACAACTACCGGCAGATAGATTTTACTCTTGCACAGACTATTTACGATGGCGATCTGATCTTTATGGATTATTCGGGTGGTACGGTAGTTTCGGAAGACGGATCTCCACTGGAGGCATTTACATACTTAAAAGTTGTCAACAGTCTTCCTGTACACCAGGTAATTCCCGGTAAGATTGAGGCCGAATCATTTTATGTAAATAAAGGTCTGCAACTTGAAAACTGCTCCGATGCCGGCGGCGGTCAGGATATTGGTTATACAAATACCGGTGATTACGTTGACTATCGTATTCGTGTAAGGGAAACTGCCGACTACAAAATGGAAGTCAGGGAGGCATGCCTTAATAAGGCCGGAAAGATTTCGGTACAGCAACTCGACGAAACCGGTGCACTGCTGAACTCAGCAATAGTTGATATCCCCGTAACGGGAGGCTGGCAAACCTGGAATACAACTTCAACTTCGATTAGGCTAAATGAAGGAATAGGCGTATTGCGCGTATTGATACTTCAACCGGAGTTCAACCTTAACTGGTACCTGTTTAACGAAATTATTCACGATACAGTGATCAATGAAGACAAAGAGATTAAAATTTACCCAAACCCTACCAAAGAAAAACTGAATATCGATATTCCGAAATCTAAAGGTCAGAAAAAGAAATTGTCTATCCACTCCATTAGTGGCCGATTGGTGCGAGAAGAGAATTTGCTCGAAGCCGACGAAACATATGAAACTGAACTAGGCAGTCTTGGCTCTGGAATGTATATTCTTGAATTGCAGGTTGCCGGTAATGTATGGCGATCAAAACTGCTGGTAGAATAAATTTAAACGAAAATATTCAAACATGAAAAATGCTGCGATACTTGCGATCTTGTTATTTCTTCAGGCTAACCTGATATGGTCGTGCAAAAAAACTGAAGAACCGGCAGTGATTCCCGAACTGTCGTTTACCGACCTGGTAATCCCTGAAGGAAACACTCCCGGACGGTCAGCCACACTTTCGTTCAGGCTTTCGGAAGCCACTACGGCAACAGTGTCGTTCAAGTGGCATACTGAGGACGGAACTGCTAAAGCGGGCCAGGATTACACTGCTGTAACAGATGGCACTGTAACTTTTGTACCGGGCGAATTGACGGCTTCCATTGAGGTGCCTTTATCGGCAGATAGCGATCTTGAGTTCGATGAAAATTTCTATGTCTTACTGTCAGACTTCTCCGGCGTTACGAGTACAAAAACACAAGCAAAAGTCACCATTGAAAACGATGACACCTATACGGTACAATCGGTCGCTGATGGTTATACAACGCCGGATACCTATCCCGGTATGTCGCTTATCTGGAGTGATGAATTTGATGAAGCAACCTTAAATACTAATGACTGGAATTATGAGATTGGCGGAGGTGGCTGGGGAAACAGCGAGCTTGAAATCTATACCAATAACCCGGCAAATGTGTTTCTGAAAGATGGATACCTTACGATAAAAGCCACCAAAAATCCCTATACCGGTGATTATTATTCAGGGAGAATTACTACGAAGGGCAAACAGGAGTTTACTTACGGCAGGATCGACATAAGAGCTAAAATGCCTGTTGGTAAGGGGGTGTGGCCGGCATTATGGATGCTTGGCGGTAATATATCTTCAGTTGGGTGGCCAAACTGCGGCGAAATCGATATTATGGAATATCTTGGCCACGATCCTCTAACGGTATATGGTACAGTACATTACAATAGCGGTGGGCATCAATATACCGGCAGCAAATACGTTGTTGGCGCAGCGGAAGATTATCACACGAAATTCCATGTGTTTACAATCATCTGGCAGGAGAATTCAATTGAATGGTATGTTGATTACCACAAGTATTTCTCAGTGAATTCAAATGACATTGCATTCGATGCTTTCAACCTGCCTCAGTTCTTTATTATGAATGTGGCAGTTGGTGGTGTTTGGCCGGGTTATCCTGATGCAACAACTGTTTTCCCGCAGGAAATGGTAGTTGATTATGTAAGGATATTCCAATAGAAAAAGATGGCGGGCAATGGCTTCATCCTAACATGTTTAGCATCACCATAAACATCAACATTGCAAACTTAATTGAGAATAATCTACCTATGACAAACAAATAAAGGAGGCTATCGGTATTAAAGAGGAACTGATCATTCTTCGATCGGATTAATGCAGTTTTTAGGTTAATCTGGTTTTCATAAGCAACTGCTGATTAGGGTTGTCCGTAAATGCCGAGATGCCTCCCTTTTTTCAAACAGAAACAAAACAACCATGAAAAAACAAATTATCATCACATGCCTCTTCATGGCGGTCGCTTTGGCCGCAACATTACTTACAGGCTGCAATATGAACAGCACTAAGCAGAAGACCGGCACAGCAGGCTTGTCATTGGAGTTAAAATCTGCAGAAATGTATATAACCGCTAAAGACACTAACCTTCGTCTATCGGCAGGGCCGCAGCTGACCTTTACTGAATTGGTACAGCCTGATGAGCACAAACCGACCATAATGCTGGATCCGAACCATACTTTTCAGGAAATTGTAGGTATCGGAGGTGCTTTTACTGATGCTGCTGCTGAAACATTTTACAAGTTGCCGAAGGAGAAGCAGACGGAAATACTTGACGCCTACTTCACAACTGATAAAGGAATCGGTTACTCACTGGGACGTACGCATATAAACAGCTGCGACTTTTCGAGCGAAAGCTATGCTTATGCTGCAACCGATGGTGATAAGGAACTGAAAAGCTTTACCATTGAACATGACAGGAAATTCAGGATACCACTCATCAAGGAGGCTCTTGAAAAAGCTGGTGGTAAAATCACGTTGTTTGCATCGCCATGGAGCCCGCCAGCATGGATGAAGGACAATAATAATATGCTGCAGGGAGGCAAGCTGAAACCGGAATTTATGCAATCCTGGGCCGATTACTATATCCGCTTCTTTGAAGAATATAAGAAAGAAGGAATCAACTTTTGGGGAGTCTCGGTACAGAATGAACCAATGGCAGTTCAAACCTGGGAATCATGTATTTATACTGCTGAGGATGAACGTGATTTTGTGAAAAAATATATGGGGCCCACATTAAAGAAATCTGCATTTGCTGATACCAAACTCATCATCTGGGACCACAACCGCGGGCTGATGAATCAACGGGCCAAGGTGATGTATGACGATCCCGAAGCCTCTAAATATGTTTGGGGCACAGGATTTCACTGGTATACCGGCGACCATTTCGAGAATGTAAAACTTCATGCCGAAGCATTTCCTGACAAGAACCTTATTTTCACCGAAGGATGTGTATATCCGTTTAACTATGACAGCCTGAACTTATGGCATTGGGGAGAAACTTACGGCACATCACTCATTAATGACCTGAACAATGGCGCTTGCGCCTGGACTGACTGGAATATTCTTCTTGATGAGACCGGCGGCCCTAACCATGTAAATAACAATTGTCTTGCACCTGTAATTGGCAACACCAAAACAGGCGAGGTGATCTATATGAACTCATTCTATTACCTGGGCCATTTTTCTAAATTTATCAGACCGGGAGCCAAACGCATAACCTGTGCTTCCAATGATGATGAACTGCAGGCTACTGCGTTTCTAAACACCGACGGCAAGATTGCCACAGTGGTAATGAACAAGACGTCAAAAGCCAAGGATTTCTTTGTCTGGATCAATAATAAGAGTATTAAGGCTAACAGCCCTGCTCATTCCATTATCACAATATTGATCAACTGATTTTGGTATTACGTTAGGGGGGAATCAATAAAGCTGCCGTGAAAACGGCAGCTTTGTTTTTGCATTAGTTTCTATAACAGTCGGTTAATGTATCTTTGCGCACATTACTTTCCGATACAGAACTTACCGAAAATATTGGCCAGAATTTCATTGGAAGTCACTTCTCCGGTGATTGTTCCCAGGTGATAAAGAGCTGAATGTATGTCTATTGCAACAAGGTCAGCTGAGGTTTGTTTATCGATAGCCAGTCCGGCGCTTTTAAGCGCAGACAGAGTTTTAGTGATGGCCTCATGATGACGGGCATTGCTCACAATGGCAGCATCAGCAATTTCGCCAATGTTCACAGCGCGCATCAAGCTGTCGATCACAAGGTTGATATTTTCCTTTCGTTTGGCTGATATGAACACGGTTTCGATGTCGAAAAGCCTGGAAACATGTGGTGGCACTTCTACCATCAGATCGGTTTTGTTGCCAACCATTATAAAATGTTTGCCCGGATCATCAATATGTTCTCTGAAATCGGAAAGGAGTTCATCAATATCTTTCGCTGTAATTGAACTCATGTCAAATACATATAGAATGACGGTAGATTCCTGTATCTTCTCATACGTACGGCCAATGCCAATGTTTTCAATCATATCGCCGCTGTGGCTGCGAAGTCCTGCAGTATCAATGAATCGGAATGAAACGCCGTTAATGGTAAGAGTATCTTCGATTGTATCGCGGGTGGTGCCGGGTATCTCACTCACTATGGCTCTTTCTTCGTTGAGTAGTGCGTTTAGCAGCGTAGATTTCCCGACATTGGGTTTACCTACGATGGCTACAGGTATTCCCTGTTTTATAACATTGCCCAGCCTGAAAGAGTTGGCTAGCTGAGAGAGTTCATTTTCAAGACTATTGATTGTGTCAATGAGTTTCTTCCGGTCAGCAAATTCTACATCTTCTTCGCTAAAATCAAGTTCCAGTTCGAGCAATGAAGCAAGGTCAACAAGTTGCTGGCGAAGAGATTTGATCCTTGCAGCAAATCCTCCCCGCATCTGTGACAGAGCAAGATCATGAGCTGTCCTGGTATTTGAAGCGATGAGGTCAGCTACAGCTTCTGCCTGTGTCAGGTCGAATTTGTGATTCAGGAAAGCCCTTAGAGTGAATTCACCGGCCCGGGCCAGCCGGGCTCCTGATTCAGTAAGTGTTTCAAGAATCTTTTGCTGTATAAACAACGAGCCATGACATGAAATCTCCACTACATCTTCTCCTGTGTAGGAATGAGGTGATCGAAACAAGGAAACCAGCACTTCGTCAATGCTCTCGTTGTCTTGTCTTATAATTCCCAGTGTAATAGTATGACTCTTTAAGTCAGCAACTTTCACCGATTTGTTGACAGGGTGAAATACCTTGTTCAATATCTCAATTGCACTATCTCCCGATAGCCTGATGATAGCAATGGCACCAGTGCCCGGTGGGGTGGAAAGTGCACAGATTGTATCATCCATTCCTGAAAAAGAGCTGATTGTATTCATCACGAGATGTTTGGTAAAAACAAAGATAATGAAATATATGCGGAATTCAAAATATACCGGGTAAATGTGTGGTGCCTAGGAATTGATTTGGTGTAAGGTGCTGAATGAATGTATCTTATAAAGAATCAATTTCCTCGCCATTTTCAGTTACCGGTTTGTTATCAAGAATCTCCATGATGGCTTTGTTTTCATATACAGAAGCATTCTTCCGGTTTGATAACACAATTATCACATAATCGTCTTTCAGGTTAAAGGTAAACATGCTTGAATAGCCGGCCCACCATCCGCCATGGTAAACATACCGAACTTCATTCATGTTTTCGGGATCAGTCATTAACCTGAAACCGTATCCATAATTGTGCCTGCTTTTACGCTCCATACTCCGGGGGGTAAACGCTTCTTTGAGCATATGCTTGCTGACCAGGCAATTGGAGTTTAAGGCTATGTACCAGCGAAACATATCATCTACAGTGGAATAGATACCTTTATCACCATAAACACCATCATAGAAATCGCGGATACGTTTACGATTATGGTCATAGCCCATAGTTTTTAACACCCTGAGAGTATCTGAACAAATTGTATCCAGGAAAGTATGTTTCATTCCCAGCGGCTCAAAAATCTCTGATTTCAGAAAGCCGGCAAAAGATTGTCCGGAAACTTTCTCAACAATACTTGCCAGGAGTATGAAGTTGGTATTATTGTAACTGAATGCAACATTAGGTCGGTTATAGAGTGCCGGAAGGGGTAAAGCCTGCCTGAACCATTTGAGAATACTGTCGTTTGAGGGAAATGCAGTTCCCTGTTTCCTTTTTTCTTCAAAAGAATAGAGATAGTTAGGCAACCCACTGCGGTGGCTTAGCAGATCTTTTACAAGGATGTTGTGATAGGGGAAATCAGGCAGGTAAACCTGAACTGAATCATTGAGAGATAATTGCTTACGGTCAGCGAGCATGAGGATGGCAACCGAAGTAAAAGTCTTGGATACCGAAGCAAGCTGAAAAATATGATCAGCAGTCAATGGATACTTCCTGTCGGGTGAGGTGTATCCGAAAGCATTTCTGTAGAGTACAACTCCTTTCTGAGCCACAAGCACGACTCCGTTGAACCCTTGTGCCCTGGATTTCTTCTGAAAGATAGTGTCAATGCTAAAGGCTTTATGTTCTGCATTGATTTTTTTACGGATAGATGCTTCTTCACTTTTCGAGGGAAATTTCAGATCAATACAATTACGGATATTATCCTTATTTTCATTTCTTTTACCCGAACAGGCGGCCAACAATATAATCAGTATCAATGAAATAGCCTGCAGTGTCTTTTCTGATATAAATCGGGCGAGTCTGGAAGAAGTATTCATATAACAAAAATCATCTAAAAAAAGCCGGGATTGAAGACACCAGGTGATTTATTATCAACAACTGATTGTTGGCAGTTGTGCTGACAGATAGCCAAATTGCTCAGGCGCTCTGGATTATAAACCGGGTATAGTGAGCATCAGTGATTGGCTATCATTTGGATTTTCGTTGTTTTGGTCTCTGTTTTTTCAACTTTTGGATGCCGGGATTTTATCAAATGTAAAAATCAATATCTTTGGCCTTTCAATAAATACAGATAGTGTATGAGTATTTTAGTTGATAAGAACTCTCGAGTTGTAGTGCAGGGATTTACCGGCAGCGAAGGTACATTTCATGCTTCACAGATGATTGAATACGGAACAAATGTTGTAGGTGGGGTCACACCGGGAAAGGGAGGACAAACGCATCTTGGCAAACCGGTTTTCAATACTGTTGCTGATGCTGTTAAGGAAGCTAAAGCCAATGTTTCGGTCATATTTGTACCTCCGGCATTTGCAGCTGATGCAATTATGGAATCTGCCGAAGCGGGAATAAAAGTGATTGTTTGTATAACTGAAGGCATCCCTGTAAAGGATATGCTCCTGGTTAAGGAATATCTCACCGGTAAAGATTGCAGGCTGGTTGGGCCGAATTGTCCGGGAGTGATCACTCCCGGTGAAGCCAAGGTGGGTATTATGCCAGGATTTATACATCAGAAGGGGATTGTAGGGATAGTATCCCGCTCAGGGACCCTGACTTACGAAGCTGTCGACCAGCTTACCAAAGCCGGTTTGGGACAAACAACAGCCATTGGTATCGGCGGCGATCCTATCATAGGGACCACAACAAAAGAAGCTGTCGAACTTTTTATGAACGATCCTGAAACCAAAGGCATTGTGATGATAGGTGAGATTGGTGGAAGCATGGAAGCTGAGGCAGCATATTTTGTCCGCGATCATGGAACAAAGCCGGTTGTTGGTTTTATTGCCGGCGCTACTGCACCCAAAGGCCGGACTATNGGTCATGCCGGAGCGATTGTGGGAGGCAAGGCTGACACAGCCGAGGCTAAAAAAGCTATCATGCGCGAATGCGGCATCACAGTTGTAGATTCACCTGCCGATATTGGCCAATCGATGCTGAAATTATTGAAAGGGTAATTCCTTATGACATATAAAAAAGCCGGGATGTGAATCCCGGCTTTTTTATTATTCAGTTCTTTCATATGCACCCAGGTCGGGACCTGAATCGCTTACCCTTGACATTCCATTGATATCGGAGGTAATATTAAGTGGAGAGAAGTTGATAATATTTCTCAGGCCGATGTTCATTGCAGGAGATAGTGTATCGAGTTGGAAGTCCCAGTGATCAGTGTTGCGGAATAATGGATCAGCATAGTACTTACATTCAATAAACGAAGCCGGATATTTCTTGTAGAGATTGCTCACCACAATGCAATGGTCAAAAGTGAAGTCAAGGGCTGCATTTTCATCTTTATACACAACCAGTTCGGTGCGTGTGGTATCTTGCCTGTATTCTCCATATACAATACAATTGCCGAAATAGGCTTTTTGCAGGTCTGTGAGATGCAATTCACCCAGAATTCCATTATAAGAGTTGCCAAGGTATATCGAAGGTGTCTTTCTGAGCCACTGCCAGTAATTGGCAAAAGTGCATTGCCTGAAATCATGGTTTCCACCCATCAGCGCAAGAAGATAACCGCCACAATTGCTGATTTCACAGTTTGCAGCTAATATCGATGCCGATGATGCAAGGATGCCACAACTGATCGTATTCTTTATTTTGCAATTATACAGCGTGAGATTAGGTGCAGAGGCAGCATTGCAGCTGTCGATAAGAATACCAACATCGGAGTTCCGTATCTCAGTATAATTCAATTCATGGCTGCCGCTGCCGCTTTTAAGCCAGATGCCATTCCACATACCAGGTATGGTATCCAGTAACGGACTGAAATTCACATAGGTGTCACTTCTGAATATCACAGGATTTGCCAACGTACCGTTTACTTTCAGTTTGCCACTATTTTTAACAATTAGTCCACTGTTTTTGTGAAAGCAAAGTTGACAGCCTTCATCAATGGTGAGGGTGCTGAGCGAGTCAACAACCAGGTTGCCGTATATTACGTGAGGTTTGTTGTTCCGGAATTCTATATCGTCTTTCAACACATCGTTATTGTAGAAGTAAGCATCCTGCCCCCAGGCTAACAGTTTTACATCCTGCTGGTTGCCATTGGTCTCGAAAATAATGGAATCAGTGCGAATGAGCGGTTGGTCAGTGTTAGTGGGATCAATGGTAACTTTTACGAAGATATAGAGGCTGTCATTAGCTGCTATCTCAACATCGGAACTTTTGAATACAGCATCGCCGTCAATGTTAATCCGAAATGGTGAAGCACTGCCTCCAGCCAGTCTAATGGTAGTTATTTGACCGGCAGATCGCTATGNGTTGCGAACCATTAATACTTGTGAAGCGGTACCAACTGATGTAAATATTGTATCGAAAAGTATCGTATCGTTACTAAAGCCAAGTTGAAAACGGATATCAGTATTGAATTCTTCCTTATTACAGCTTTGCAGGATAAATGAAACAGCAATGGCTGATATTGCAATAAATATCGATAACCTGATCATTTTCAGCCGTTTCATAATAAACTAGGTTTCTGCAAAATTAATAGTATCAGATAATATACGCTAAGGCTGTAGATTTATTATTCAGCAAGTGTCATTCTGGACAATATTTTATTATTTTTAAATGTTGAATCCGGGGGTAAACATCTTTGAATATTAGTGCGTTTAGATACTAAACCATCCCTGGTCAATACGTACCTTTGCATTTTTAAATCAGAATTGTGAATTTTCGCAAAAAATATTGATCCTAAATGAGTTACATTAGCTTTGATAAGGACCAGCTCGTGAACCTTGAGTTTTCGCTCACGAGAGAGTTGCTGCGGTCGAACAGGGCGGGTTCATATGCCTGTACCACCATAATTGGTTGCAATACCAGGAAGTACCATGGAATGCTGGTTGTTCCGCAGCCTCAAATCGACGGCGGCTTGCATGTATTGCTTTCATCAATAGATGAAACTGTGATTCAGCAGAATGCCGAGTTCAACCTGGCTCTGCACCGTTTCAAAGGAGATGTTTATACTCCCAAGGGACATAAATACATGACCAATTTTGAGTCAGATCCGTTTCCAACGATTACATACCGTGTTGGAGGTGTGATACTTACCAAGGAAATGTTCTTTGTTGCATCTGCCGACAGGCTTATTATCAAGTATACACTTGTTGATGCTCATTCACCCACTTCTTTGAGATTCAGGCCTTTCCTGGCATTTAGAAATATCCATTCAGTGAGTAAGGCCAACGGGAATGCCGATCTTGGCTACGAGCAAGTGGAAAATGGAATTCGTATGAGATTGTATCCCGGATTTTCCAATCTGTTCATGCAGTTTTCCAAAAAGCCGGAATTCGCATATCGCCCTGACTGGTACTTCAATTTTGAGTATATCCGCGAAAAAGCACGTGGATACGATTATCTTGAAGATCTGGCAACGCCTGGTACATTTGATATTCCAATAGCTAAAGGCGAAAGTATATATTTTGTTGCCGGACTCGAAGAAGCTGAAACAGGTCTCTTTACAAAAATGTACGACCACGAACTGAGGCATCGCATTAAACGCGACAGCTACGAACATTGTCTGCAAAATTCTGCCGAGCAGTTCATCCTTCACCGGAATAAACATACTGAAATACTTGCAGGATTTCCATGGTTTGGACGTATGTCGCGCGACTCATTCATCGCTTTGCCCGGGTTAACACTTATTCAGGGCAATGTTGAAAGGTTCAGGGATGTACTGGATGTTCTTATTGCTGAAATGAAAGGTCCATTATTTCCAAATATGGGCAGCGGTATCTCAGCCTATTACAACTCTGTGGATGCTCCGCTATTGTTTTTCTGGACATTGCAGCAGTATATGCGCTTTACCGGGGACGAAAATATATGGAAAGACTATGGGCTGCCAATGAAAACGATACTTTATGGATTCAGACAGGGCGTTCAGTATAATATACATATGCTCGACAACGGACTGCTTTTTGCCGGTGAAGAGGGTAATGCTGTTACCTGGATGGATGCCGTTGTCGATGGTCAACCGGTTACACCAAGAGTTGGTTTACCTGTCGAAATCAATGCTTTATGGTACAATGCAATCATGTTTGCTCTGGAACTGGCACGAAAAGCCGGTGATACTGTATTTGTCAATGATTGGCAATCGATAGCTGCAAGTATACCGGCAGAATTTATACATACGTTCTGGATTGCCGATAAGAAATATCTCGCTGATTATGTCCATGGTGATTTCCGTGATGTTTCAGTTAGGCCAAACATGATATTTGCCACATCACTGCCATATTCACCTCTCGATGACGACCAGCGTAAAGGAGTGATCGACAGAGTAATTAGTGAATTGCTGACACCCCGCGGTATACGGACTCTTTCTCCCAGAAACCCGGCTTACAAACCGGAATATACCGGCAATCAGGCTGAACGTGACAAAGCATACCACCAGGGATCGGTTTTTCCATGGCTTCTGGGACACTTCGCTGAAGGCTATCTCAGGTTGCATGAGGAGTCAGGTGTCGGTTTTATCATGAAAATATACAATGGACTGGAAGAAGTGATGACTGAACATGGAATAGGTTCAATATCTGAGCTTTATGATGGTGATCCGCCTCATAAACCATCAGGAACCATAAGCCAGGCCTGGAGCGTTGCTGAGATATTGAGGATGAAATGGCTCATGGAGCAATATAAACCATTAAAAAAAACTAAGAAATAACTTAACAGATATAGCAGATGAAAATATTGATGTTTGGGTGGGAGTTTCCACCGCACATCACCGGNGGATTAGGTACAGCCTGTTTTGGGATGACAAAGGGACTTTTAAAGCATGGTATTGAGGTTCTTTTTGTAGTTCCGAAAGCGTATGGTGATGAGAGCCAGGAAGCTGTCCGCCTGATCAATGCCAGCGATGTGACGGTGAAAATGCGGGAGCAGGTATTCCAGGATTACTGGAATCAGATAACATTTATGGAAATAGGGTCGAACCTTATTCCGTATGTCGGGCCGATAGAGTTTGAAAAAATGGTGGCTGAAGACCTCAGATCAACTGAAGAAAAGATGAATCCTGTCTTTGCCGAACGATTCACTTTTTCAGGTAAATATGGTCAGGACCTGATGACTGAGGTTTCGCGTTATGCACTGATCGGGGCAACCCTTGCTTCTGAGCAACAATTCGATATCATTCATGCTCATGACTGGCTTACTTATCCGGCCGGCATTGCAGCAAAGCATGTTTCGGGTAAGCCGCTGGTTGTTCATATGCATGCTACGGAATTTGACCGTTCAGGTGAAAATATTAATAGTAACGTGTATGATATTGAACGGAAAGGAATGGAAGAAGCTGACCGCGTGATAACCGTCAGTAACCTGACAAGGAACATTGTGATTGAGCGTTACGGGATTGATCCTGACAAAGTGTTTACCGTTCACAATGCCGTTGAACCTGTTGATAAAGCCGAGCTGGTTGATAGCGAAAAACATGTAAAAGAGAAAGTTGTTACATTCCTTGGTAGGATTACCTTCCAGAAAGGTCCTGAATATTTTATCGAAGCAGCCAAGAAAGTGCTTGACCGTGATCAGAATGTTAGATTTGTAATGGCTGGTACAGGAGATTTGATGGAGAAAATGATTCGCAGAGCTGCAAGACTGAAAATTGCTTCGAAATTTCACTTCACGGGCTTCCTGAAAGGTGAGAACGTCGACCGTATGTTTGCAATGAGCGACGTATATGTAATGCCTTCGGTATCAGAGCCTTTCGGTATTTCTCCGTTAGAAGCTATGAGATCGAATGTTCCGGTTGTTATTTCAAAACAATCGGGTGTTGCCGAAGTGCTCAACCATGTTCTCAAAGTCGATTTCTGGGATATTGATGCCATGGCTGATGCAATATACAGCCTCCTGCACTACAATTCACTCACTACAATGTTCAGGCAGCACGGAACAGAAGAGGTAAACAACCTGAAGTGGGAAAATGCTGCCGCACATATTGTTGATGTTTACAAACAAGTTTATCAAAAGTAACTACGAAAAATATAAAGAGCCATGAGATCTATCTGCCTCTATTTCCAGGTTCATCAGCCATTCAGGCTTCGCACATACAGGTTTTTTGACATAGGTGCCGACCATTATTATTATGATGATTACCAGAATAAGCATATCGTAAAGCGAATAGCTGATAACTGCTATCTGCCGGCCAATGAAATCATGCTGAACCTGATAAAAGAGCATGGCCCCAATTTCAGGGTATCATTCAGTATCTCAGGTACGGCTATTGAGCAGTTTAAAAAATACACTCCCGAAGTCATCGAGAGTTTCAAAAAGCTTGCAAAAACAGGCAATGTAGAGTTTCTGGCCGAGACCTATTCCCATTCGCTGGCTGCTTTTAAAGATGAAGCAGAATTCAGGCAGCAGGTGAAACAACATGCCGAAACCATTGAGGAACTCTTTGGTGTTAAGCCGGTTACGTTCCGTAATACCGAGCTGATCTATTCCAATGATGTTGCCGATATGGTATATAAGCTTGGATATAAGATGATGCTCACTGAAGGTGCAAAACAAGTACTGGGTTGGAAGAGTCCAAATTTCCTCTATAATAGCCGCCCTCATCCGCAACTGAAGCTGCTATTGCGCAATTATCAGCTGAGCGACGATATAGCTTTTCGTTTTTCACAATCGAGCTGGAGCGAATGGCCTCTCACTGCCGATAAATACCTCAACTGGCTTAATATCATTGATAAAAAGCAGGAAGTCGTCAATCTGTTCATGGATTATGAAACATTTGGTGAACATCAGAAAGCCGACAGTGGCATATTTTCATTTTTAAAGGCATTGCCGGGTATAGTTCTCAATTCGAAGAAGTGGATTTTCCGTACGCCTTCGCAACTGGCTGACCTGCTTGACCCTGTTGCTTCTCTCGACGTACCATACACAATCTCATGGGCTGATGAAGAGCGCGATGTAACAGCCTGGCTGGGTAACGACCTGCAAGATGAAGCCTTCGATACACTGTACTCGGTTTCTGACATTATAGCCGATTGTGACGATGAAGACTTGCTGCGCGACTGGAACCGGCTGCAATGCAGCGATCATTTTTACTATATGTGTACAAAATGGTTCAGTGATGGTGCTGTACACCATTACTTTAACCCGTACAGCACTCCTTACGAAGCATTCATTAATTACATGAACGTAGTATCAGATTTCCTCATACGCGTCAAGGAATATGGTGAAGAGAGAATTGCAGGCGGCAAACCGGTGAAAAGTCCTGTGAAAATTGAAACTGCACCGGTAAAAAAAGTTGTCAAGGCTCCTGCCGGCAAGGCAGTGAAAACGGTTAAACCCAAAGCTGCTTCATCCAAAACAACCACCAGGAAAGCAAAATAATCCTGTTGTACCGCAGGTGAGACTACATCTTGGCCATTGTGTTAAGTCAGAATTTATTGAAGACGAAGCATTGTATCAATGGATGCATTATCAAGATAATGTCAGGGTGTTAAGAGTCTGTATACCTTGTACTTAGCATCTGCCTCGGACGTCTGCATACTCTCTTGCTTATTCATGGTTATGCATATGTTTTCAAAATGTAGTACTTTAGCACCCCTAAAAATGCTCTTATTACTACCCCGAATCTCATTTTGTAACGTAAAAACCGGGTAAAATATCCGTTGTTACACAAACACTAACTATCCTTATGACCGAAGAAAATTTTACGAAACCTGATTATATCATTGAAATTAGCTGGGAAGTTTGCAATAAAGTAGGAGGGATCTACACCGTTGTATCTACCAAAGCTCCAGATATTCAAAAAGAACTTGGAGATAATTTCATTCTTATAGGCCCCGATGTCTGGAAAGAGACAAGACAAAACCCTTACTTCACCGAGGATCCCGAATTGCTGCGTTCGTGGCGCAAAACAGCCGAATCGGAAGGTCTTAGATTAAAAGTAGGCCGCTGGAACATAAAAGGCAATCCAATTGTCATCCTTGTTGATTTCACAACATTTTTCTCATCAAAAGACAAGATATTTGCTGAATTCTGGGAAACCTACAAGCTCGACAGCATAACAGGCAACTGGGACTATGTGGAACCGGCACTTTTCGGTTACGCTGCCGGCAAGGTAGTTGAGAGCTATTACGAGTTCTATCTTAATGCCCAGGATAAAATCGTTGCACAATTTCATGAATGGATGACCGGCGCAGGTATCCTTTACCTGCGACATCATGTACCACAGGTTGGTTGCGTATTTACTACACATGCCACCGTTGTCGGACGGTCAATTGCCGGGAATAATCTCCCGCTATACAGCCATTTCGAAGATTATGACAGCAGCGAAATATCACGCCGGTTCAATATCCTGGCAAAACACTCACTCGAAATGCATTCGGCTGTTGCCAGTGATGCATTTACAACCGTAAGCGATATCACAGCACGTGAATGTGAACGTTTTCTTGGCCGGAAACCTGATGTGGTTACACCAAACGGATTCGATGAAAAACTTATTCCCAACCAGGAAGAGCTAAAAATAAAGCGTGATGCAGGCCGGAAACGTCTGCTAGATGTAGCCGAAGCTGTCCTTAACCAGCAACTTCCGGCTGACAGCCTGCTCATGGTGACAAGCGGGCGATACGAGTTCAGGAATAAGGGTATTGACCTGTTTATCAAATCGCTGGGCAATCTCAACAAGGAAGATAAGCTCAGGAAGCCTGTTGTGGCTTTCATTATGATACCAGCTCATCATTACGGGCCTGTGTCAGGGTTGGCTGAACGTATCGGTAATCCTGATTTTAACTCACCCACAACAGGCAAGTACCTGACCCACGGATTGTTTGATCATAGCGATGATATCATTCTCAGGACAATTAAAGAGTGTGGGCTGAGTAATTCAGATACAGATAATGTCAAAATATTCTTCGTTCCAAGTTATCTGATTGGTGATGATGGCATCATCAATATTGATTATTACGACCTGTTGCCGGCATTTGACCTTTCAGTTTTCCCATCTTATTATGAACCTTGGGGTTACACACCCCTGGAAAGCCTGGCATATGGTGTTCCGACCGTAACCACTTCATTGGCTGGTTTCGGACTGTGGGCCAGGAAAAACTGCGGTAATGATGTAATTACCGTGATCGATCGCGACGACGATAATAACCGTGAAGTCACAGACGAGATATCAAAGGTCATCAGGAAATTCAACAATATTAATGATGAGCAGCGTGATCATTATGCATCACATGCTATCGAAATTGCCGGAAAGGCACTGTGGAACAATCTGGAAGTCCATTACCGTGAGGCTTACGATATTACTCTGAATAAAGTAGGACAACGTTCAGAACTTTTCCGTGACAAACGTCATGCTGAAGTTATTGAAGCCTTACCTGCAAAGCCGCATACCCAGCCTGAATGGAAGAAAGTATTGGTAAAACAGTCTTTCCCACCTGTTCTTGAGCCGCTTAACATCATGAGCCACAACTTATGGTGGTCATGGAATGCTGAAGCTGTTGAGCTCTTCTACTCAATACATCCATCGCTTTGGAAAAAATTCGATAAAAACCCGATTCCGCTTCTGAATGCACTCTCATATGATCAGTTAAAAAAACTGACATCTGATGAAGCCTTCATACAAAAGATGAACAAGGTTTATGCTGACTTCAATACATACCTTGAAGTGGGCAAGGCCAAAACCGGCCCGCGGATTGCATACTTCAGCATGGAATTTGGGCTGCATGATTCACTGCAAATTTATTCGGGCGGCCTTGGCGTTCTGGCGGGTGATTACCTCAAACAGGCCAGCGATTCCAATACAGATATGATCGGTATCGGACTCTTATACAGGTATGGATACTTCAAACAGGTTTTATCACCGTTTGGTGAACAGGTGCCTCAGTATAATACACAAAGGTTTAACCTGTTGCCCATCAGCCCGGTACATGATGCGGAGGGAGTGCCTGTACAGATAAAAATTGCTTTGCCGGGCCGAAACCTGATTGCAAAAGTCTGGCGCGTTGATGTAGGACGGATTCCTTTATATCTGCTTGATACCGACCTGGATGAGAACCAGGAAAATGACCGGACAATAACTTACCAACTTTATGGTGGTGATCTGGAAAACCGCTTTAAGCAAGAGCTCCTGCTTGGGGTTGGAGGCATACGTTTTCTTGAAGCCATCAATGCTGCCCCTGATCTTTACCACTGTAACGAAGGCCATGCCGCTTTCATCGGTATTGAAAGATTACGCGAGTTTGTACAGGAGAAAAAGTTCTCTTTTGCCCAGGCTATGGAAGTTGTGCGTTCATCGAGCCTGTTTACAACGCATACCCCGGTACCTGCCGGCCACGATGCTTTTCCTGAGGATATTCTTCGTACTTATATTCCTCATTATGCTGAAAGGCTGAACATCTCCTGGAACACATTTATGAATCTTGGAAGGTATGTTGAAAACAAGTCGGATGAGAAATTCTCGATGAGTGTGCTGGCTGCCAGGCTGATGCAGGAGATGAATGGCGTTAGCCGTATTCATGGACGTGTCACCCGCGCCATGTTTAAAAACATGTACGACGGATTTTTCGAGAATGAGCTTCATATTGATTACGTCACAAATGGCGTTCACTTGCCTACCTGGTCGTCGCGTTTATGGAAACAACTTTATAATAAGGTATTTGGTGAGAATTTTATCAATAACCAGCTTGATTTCAAGTTGTGGGAACGTATTCAGGAGGTTGATGATAAAGAAATTTGGAGTATTCGTCAGCAACTGCGTAGCGACTTGATTGATTTTATCAAGAATCGCTACACAGAAGCAATGAGTTATAGCCATGAGAACCCGAAGCATATTATTGAAATAGTCGATTCCCTTAATAAGGATGTGCTTACGATAGGCTTTGCAAGACGTTTTGCAACCTATAAGCGTGCACATCTTTTATTCTCAAACCTGGACAGGCTTTCGGAGATAGTTAACAACAAAGGCCGTGAAGTCCAGTTTATCTTTGCCGGTAAGGCTCATCCCGCTGACAAAGCCGGTGCCGACCTCATCAAACGCATCATTGAAGTATCGCGTATGCCTCAGTTTGTCGGAAAAGTAGTATTCCTTGAGAACTATGGCATGGATATGGCAAAAAAACTGGTGCAAGGTGTGGATGTATGGATGAATACCCCGACTCGTCCGCTTGAAGCTTCCGGAACAAGTGGTGAAAAGGCCATTATGAATGGTGTTGTAAACCTGAGCGTTCTCGACGGATGGTGGGCCGAAGGCTATATTCCCGGTGCAGGCTGGGCGCTCAAAGAAGAAAGAGATTACCAGAATCAGCAATTTCAGGACGAACTTGATGCGGAGACGATTTATAATCTCATTGAAGATGAGATTGTTCCGACCTACTATGATCGTGGCCCCGATGGAATTCCGGCTAAATGGATATCTCATATAAAGAAAACAATCTCAGGTATTGCTCCTCATTTTACCATGGAACGTATGCTTGATGATTACCATAATAAGTTCTATAACAAGCTGTACGACAGAACACTGAAGATGCGAGCCGATGATTATACAATGGCACGTAAGCTGGCAAAATGGAAAGTGAAAGTTGCCCGAAACTGGGAACTGATCGAGATAGTAGATTTTAGCATTCCTGATTCCAATCTTCAGCCACTTAATCTCGGAGAATCCTTCAAAGCCACCATAATCCTGAAGCTTGGAGAATTGAACCCCGACGATATAATGGTAGAAATGGTTGCAGGTCAGCGTATTAACGACCACATGCAGGAGCCAACGACAATACGGGAATTCGCGTTTCAGAATAAACAAGGCCAGAATTCGGTATATTCACTTGAGTTCGATACGGCTTATGCCGGAGTGTTCGACCTGGCTTTCCGTATTACACCGCAAAATCCTATGCTCCCTCACAGGCTTGATTTTAACCTGGTGAAATGGGCATAGATTATAGATACGATTTGCCGTCATAGTGATTGTATCAACCTTCGAAATGTAATTAAAACATCACAATATCAACAGATTATGAAACTTTTGGAAGGAAAAACTGCTCTTATAACAGGCGCATCGCGCGGGATTGGAAAAGCTATTGCAGTAGCTTTTGCCAATGAAGGTGCTAATATTGCTTTTACTGATATCCGCCGCGATGAAGTAATGGAACAAACTGAAAATGAATTGCGTGCTATCGGTGTGAAAGCGGTTGGTTATGCATCAGATGCCAGTTCATTCGACGATAGCGAAAGGGTTGTTGATATGATTGCAGCTGAATTTACGCGTATAGATGTACTTGTGAACAATGCCGGAATTACGCGCGATAACCTGCTCATGCGCATGGTCGAAGCAGATTGGGACCTGGTTCTTAAGGTAAACCTTAAAAGCGCTTTCAACCTTACCAAGGCGGTACAGAAATACATGCTAAAGCAGCGCAGCGGTTCAATAATTAATATGAGCTCGGTTGTTGGTGTCAATGGTAATGCAGGGCAGTCGAACTACTCCGCTTCAAAGGCGGGTCTAATTGGTTTTACCAAGTCCATTGCTCAGGAACTTGGCTCTCGTGGTATTCGTTGCAACGCGATAGCTCCCGGCTTTATTGAGACTGATATGACAGCTAAGTTACCTGAGGAAGTTCGCAAGGAATGGGCTCAGAAAATTCCCCTTCGCCGTGGTGGCAAACCCGAAGATGTTGCCCAGGCTTGCGTTTTCTTTGCCTCAAATCTGTCGGAATACGTTACAGGCCAGGTGCTGAGCGTTTGTGGCGGTATGAATATGTAAAATACCTGTAGACACTAAAGAAAAAGCCCGGTTGTATGTACCGGGCTTTTTCTTTTAGCTACTTCAGCCACTCATCAAGCCATCGGAAGAATTCTCTTTGCCAAAGCACACTATTTTGGGGACGCAGTACCCAGTGGCTTTCTTCGGGAAAATGGAGATAGCGTGCCGGTATTCCTCTGAGTACAGCAGCGTTGTATGCTGCCATTCCCTGGGTGAAAGGAATGCGGTAATCATTTTCACCTTCGATAATCAATATTGGAGTGTCCCACTTATCTGCGAATAAATGAGGCGAGTTGGCATATGAATGATCCACTTTCGGGTTGTTCTTTTCCCAATATGGCCCTCCAAGGTCCCAGTTTACGAACCACATCTCTTCAGTTGTAAGATATTGATCTTCAAGATTAAACATACCGCAATGTGAAATAAAAGCTTTGAATCTGCCTTCGTGATNGCCGGCAAGCCAAAGAACTGAGAATCCTCCATAGCTGGCACCCACGGCACCAAGCCTGTTTTTGTCAACATAAGGCTCAGAAGAAAGAGAATCGATAGCAGTGAAGTAATCCTTCATATTTTGCCCGCCATAATCACCGCTGATCTCATCGTTCCATTCCTGTCCGAAACCAGGTAGCCNCCTGCGATTTGGAGCCACAATTATATAATCGTTTGCAGCCATCATCTGGAAATTCCAGCGATACGAAAAAAACTGACTTACCATACTTTGTGGGCCACCTTCGCAGTACAGGAGAGTGGGATATTTCTTAGAAGGGTCAAAATCAGGAGGATAGATAACCCAAACCAACATCCTTTTACCGTCGGTCGTAGTGATCCAACGGCTTTTTACAGAGGCTGACTTTACATCTTTAAGAATTTCTTTATTCGTGAAAGTGAGCTGCACTTCGTTTCCCTGTGGCGTGATTCTGAATATCTCTGATGGTTCAGTCATACTTTGCCTGATGCCAATAAGTTCATTGCCGGCAAGGCTGATTGAAACATAATCATAAACTCCGTTTGTGAGTTGCTGGATTTTCCGGTTTGCAAGATCAAGCCGGTAAATCTGTTCGGTTCCATGGTGTCCGCTTATGAAAAATATCGACTTTGCATCAGCACTCCAGGTAAAGTATTTTGAGCTTTGGTCAAAGCCCACAGAGTAATCAGTAAGAGAACCGGATCTTAGATCGCAGATCATGATACGGTCTTTATCAGCCTCAAAACCATCACGTTCCATACTCCGCCACACAAGTTTATTACCATCTGGTGAAAAAACAGGATCCTGGTCGTAGCCTTTGTTTGACTGGCTGATATTGATCGTATTGCCAGTTACTACACTATAAACGTATACGTCGGAATTTGTGCTCAGGGAGTATTCTTTCCCGGTCATCTTTTTGCAGGTATAAGCTATATTTTTTCCATCGGGGCTCCAGCATATCTGTTCCATGCCACCCCAGGGAAGCATGGGTGTATCAAATCTCTCGCCGGGCATGATATCAATAGCTTTACCGATAGTACCATTGCTGTATGAAGCGACAAATATGTGACTGTATGAATAATCACTCCACGAATCCCAGTGCCTGTACATGAGGTCATCTTCTATACGCACATTTGCTTTAGGTAAATCGGGATATAGTTCATTAGGCGTTTTATCAAGTTTTACCCTTTTTGTGAAAAGAATTCTTGTGCCATCGGGTGAATATGCAAAACCACTGATATCACCATCTGTATCTGATACTTTTTTTACTTCCGATCCGTCGGGATTTGCTTCCCATATCTGCGAACTGCCTGATTCGGACGACAGGAAAGCTATCTTTTTGCCATCCGGACGAAAAATTCCGTTCGATTCGATACCGGCAAATGAGGTCACTTTACGCGGCTGACCACCGCTCACCGGCAAAAGATAAAGATCGCGGTTGCCTTTGTTGGCTGTAAGGTCGTACCATGTTATTCCATATAATATACTTCTGCCGTCAGGTGATACCTGGGCCTCGCTTACCCTGCCCAGTTTCCAGAGCAACTCGGGAGTGTAACGAGCCTGTGCACGCGTGTTGTAAGGGATAATAGCAAGGCCGGCGATGATGATCGGCACCAGAGATTTTTTTAGGTTAACCATAATCTAAATTTATTTTCTGCGAAGTTACTAAAGATGCCGGTAAAAGGCTTTCTGAATGAATTATTACAACCAGCAATGATTGCGAATATTGCTTAATTTTAACTCATAAATTGCCGGGGGGGAATCGATTACTACATTCAACCTTAGTAAGATATATAGTTGAATTCATTAAGGTATAATCCGGCTCCGGTTATGGTTAAAGATATATTGAGTGTTACTGTAAACAAATAATGACTTTTTTAAGTTATTTATAACCAATTGATTGCTTTAGCCTCTAATGATAGGTTCACCAGTTGAAACAATGACATTATTCTTTGAAAAGAAAACCCTGCCATGACAGACAATAATCCAGCCGTAAGGATCAAAGAGTTAACGGACCAGATCAACCATCATAATTACCTCTACTATGTTATGGCTCAGCCGGAGATATCGGATTATGATTTCGATATGCTGCTGGAAGAGCTTTCCAGCCTGGAAAAGCAGTATCCAGGATTTGCTTTGCCAGATTCACCGACACAAAGGGTTGGAGGAACCATAACGAAGGAATTTGCTTCATATGAGCATAAAATACCAATGCTATCACTGGGTAATACATACTCCGAGGAAGAATTACGCGACTTTGATCTGCGTGTAAGGAAGATTGTCGGTGATGATGTGGAATATGTTTGTGAATTGAAGTTCGATGGTGTTTCTATCAGTCTTAACTATGTTAATGGACTTTTATTCAGGGCATTAACCCGTGGTGACGGCGTCAGAGGCGATGATGTTACAGCCAATGTCAGGACAATCAGAAGCATTCCCCTGAGATTAAAGGGTAGCAATATTCCAGGTGAAATTGAAGTTCGTGGCGAAATTTTCATGCCAAGGAACGCTTTTGACCAGCTCAATGCCGAGAGGATAGAAACGGGTGAAGTGCCATTTGCGAATCCACGAAATTCAACTGCCGGTAGTCTTAAGATGCAGGATTCAACAGAAGTGGCAAAACGCCGGCTCGAAAACTTCAGCTATTTCCTTGCCGGNGGGAATTTACCTTTTAAAACGCATTCAGAAAGTCTTGACGCACTGAAATCCTGGGGTTTCAGGGTTTCAGAAAAAACAAAAATTTGCGGCTCAATGGACGATGTCTGGGACTTTATCTTAAGTATTGGAAAGCAGCGCGAGAAATTGCCGTATGATATTGACGGCGTTGTTATTAAAGTAAATTCGATTGCTCAGCAGCAGTCGCTTGGCTTCACGGCAAAATCACCCAGATGGGCAATCGCATATAAATACAAAGCAGAGAGAGTTACAACGCGTTTGTTGTCAATAGATTACCAGGTTGGGCGAACGGGAGCGATAACTCCTGTTGCTAACCTGCAGCCTGTTAAACTCGCCGGAACTGTGGTAAAACGTGCAAGTCTGCATAATGCTGATATCATTGAAAAGCTGGATGTGCGAATTGGCGATTCGGTTTATGTGGAGAAAGGAGGNGAGATCATCCCGAAAATTGTTGGCGTTGATCTGGAAAAACGCGACCTGTTTTCACAGCCTGTTGAATTTATAAAGAACTGTCCAGAATGCGGCACTCCGCTGGAGAGAAACCTGGGAGAAGCAGCCTGGTACTGTCCTAATGAGGACGATTGCCCGCCACAGATTAAAGGCAAACTTGAACATTTTATCAGCCGGAAAGCCATGAATATCGAAAGCCTGGGTGAAGGCAAGGTCGAAATGCTTTTCGATAGCGGACTGGTGCGAAGTGTAGCTGATTTGTATGACCTTACAGAAGAAAAATTGATTGGTCTGACAAAAGTGATTGAAGGAAGCGATCAGAAAGAAAAAAAGGTCTCTCTCAGGGAGAAATCAGCGTCCAATATTCTCAGCGGCATCAACTCGTCAAGGGAAGTTCCCTTTGAAAGAGTGCTTTATGCTTTGGGAATCAGGTATGTGGGTGAAACAGTTGCTAAGAAGTTAGCCCGTCATTTTGGCTCCGTTGATGCACTGCAGTCAGCAGGAACAGAAGAACTTTTGCAGGCTGAAGAAATTGGTGAAAAAATAGCAGCTAGCATAACAGGGTATTTTGCTAATTCGAAACACCTTGAGATCATTCAGAGATTGAAAACTAACGGATTAAGATTTGAAAACGACAATTCACAGAGCGCCAAATTGTCAGATAATCTGTCAGGCAAAGTTTTTGTGGTAAGTGGTGTGTTCAGCCGTTCCAGAGAAGAGATAAAGGCATTGATTGAAGCCCACGGTGGTAAAAATGCTGGTTCTGTTTCAAAAAACACTTCCTTCCTGCTTGCCGGAGATAACATGGGGCCTGAAAAGCGGAAAAAGGCTGCACAGTTAAACATTCCAATCATCTCTGAAGACGACTTTTACAGTATGATTGAACAATAAACGAAAATGCGCCGTGCCGGTAAAGACTGAAATTACGACTCTATTTAACGAAACCTGCTCTCTTGTTGTTGAGAACAGGTTGAAGGAAGCTATGCAGCGACTTGGTAAGTTGATGGAAGGATTAAGTATTGCTGATTTTACTCTTCAATACGAAAATCTTGACCAAACATACCGTATGATGCTGGAATATACATTCCGCGGAGTTCCTGATCCCCAGCGAGAGAGGGTGTACAACTCTCTAAAAATCTCAATCCTAGAACTTGCTGACAGGGTCCACCAGAAAGCATTGGAAAGAACCGGCATGAACACTTTTCGNTTAAAAGTGCAACTGGAAAAAGATAAAGAACCTGTAAAAGAAGATGCAGCCCGCAGCTTTGATACGCACTCTTTCGACCGCGAACTAGAACGCATACTTGCCGAAACAGAATTACATCCCACAGGGGACAGACCACAGAGCGCCCTGAATCAAATCACTCCAAAACTCTTTCAATTAATCTGGCTTTCTGATAAATACACCGAAACAGATATCCGGCTGATAGAGGCAATCCGTGTTTCGGAAGAATTACCCTGGTATGAGAAATGTTTGGCAGTGAGCGCCCTTACACTAAGCCTGCTCAATTGTTTTGACAAGGAAAAATTCCTGATGTTGTTCAGGTTTTATGAGTTGAGACAACATGAAGTCTGGCAAAGAGCTCTTACAGCCATTGTAATAGCTCTGTTCTACTATAACAGGCGCATTGACCTTTATCCGTCGATTGGTGAAAAGATAGCAGAGCATCAGGAAAACGAACAATTCTTTGAGGATATCAGACAAGTTCTTATCGCATTGTTTAAAGCGCTTGAAACCGAGAAGGTTACAAAAAAGTTCCAACAGGAAATAAGTCCTGATATTCAAAAGATTGAAGAAAAAATCCGTGAAAAAATAGATATCGATAACATCCTGGAAAGTGATTTTATTGAAGATAAGAACCCGGATTGGGAAATGCTTTTTGAAGATTCTCCGGGCTTGCTCGACAAAATTGAAAAAATGTCGAATATGCAGATGGATGGAGTTGATCTTTTCATGGGAACCTTTGCCATGTTAAAACACTTTGATTTTTTCAGGGATATCTCCAACTGGTTCAGGCCATTTTATAAAGAAAATGAATCGGCAAGGGATGCTGTAATTTCTGAAGGCGACAAGGCTGAAGCCTTTCTCGAAGGAATGGAGAATTCCTTTTATATGTGCAACTCCGATAAATATTCGTTCTGCTTCAATATTAGTCATTTGCCTGCAAATCAGCGCAATGGAATAATTAGTCTTTTCAATATGGAAGCAGAAAGCCTGCGTGAGCTGAAGCAGGAGGAAGATTTGCTGGCAAACCCCAGGAGAGAAGTGTATGTGTTTAACCAGTACATACAAGACCTTTATCGTTTTTATAAATTGCACCCTTTCCGTGCCGATTTCAGGGATATTTTTGCACTCGACTGGAATATTAAAGGTTCAGCCTTATTTGGAATAATAAGCAAAAGCAAACCGCTTGTGAAAGACCTGGCTGAATTCCTTTTCGAGAAAGAGCGTTATTCCGGGGCAATTCCTCTGCTGCAATACCTCTGTTCACTTCCTGAACCTTCGGGCGATCTGATTGGTAAACTAGCATACAGCTATCAGCGTAACGAAGATTTTGAAAAGGCTTTGGAATATTATCGTCAAAGTGAACTTTTTGACATAAACAGGTTGTGGAGCGTAAAAAAGATTATTTTTTGCCTCAGACAGTCAGGTAAGTTTGATGAAGCGCTTAACTGGTGCAATGAAGCGCTGGCCATTGATCCTGATGATGTATATATCAATACCATGGCCGGTAACTGCCTGTTCGATCTGAAGAGATTTCCGGAAGCGCTTGAACATTATTTTAAGGTAGAGTTCCTGGCACCTGATAACAAGAAGATATTGAGGCCGATAGCATGGTGTTCCTTCGTAAGCGGCAAGATGGACATTGCAGGGAACTATATCAAGAATATTCTTGAGATGGAACCCACAGCAAGTGATTATATCAATGCGGGGCATGTGGAATTTTGCCGCTCTTCAAAACCCAAAGCAATTGAGTATTATACGAAAGCACTGAATCAGCCAGGCATGAATATGACGAGATTTTCCCGGGTGCTCAGGGCAGATGCTCAAGTGCTGGAGGCAAACGGTGTAAAATCAGAGGAAATTACCTTATTGCTCGATTACCTCAGGTACCTGGTATAAAAAAAGCAGGACAATGCCTGCTTTCTTGTGTCGTTATCTTCTGATTATTTGACAACCTGTAGTTTTTTTACATACCAGTGGTCTCCGGTTTGTATTGAAACAAAGTACAACCCTGAAGATAATCTTCCGGGTAATTTAACAGCGCAGCTTTCAGGTTTTTCGTTTAAAATAACTTTGCCACGGCTGTCGGTGACCCGGAGACTGCGGATTGTCGTAGTCGAAACCACAGTGGCCACACCGTCAATCACAGGGTTTGGATATATTTTGAGAGATTCTTCTTCATTTTCAGGAATACCGACATTGGGCGAACAAACCACATATCCATTCCATCCCGGACCTGTAACCGATGCATTTGATTTAAAAAGCACGGTGAGTGCGCCACTGGCATTAGTGGCTGTGATTGACTCAGGAATGCTGTTGCCGCAATAATAGCCCAGGACAGGGTCAACAGTGCTGGTTCCGTCATAAACGGTAAGCCTGTCGTTTTCACAGCCGGCACTTTGTTCTACATCGAATCCAAGGAAATATATGGTTATCTTTTTATCAGCCGAACCCGGAACAAAAGTTATTGCAGTCAGTTCGTTGTCAGAATAGTTACCGTTGTCACCGCCGGTATCAAAATAATTACCATGACAGGTAGTGAAATAGTAATTACCCTGAAGGTAGGCAGGTGCTACATTTATATAATTCTCTATTAATACTGAATCGGATGCATTTTGACGGGTAATTACCAGCTTCACATCGAATGCGCCATATTCATTGTATGTAACCAGCGGATTTTTATCGGTGGAAACAGCCGGATCGCCCCCTTCGAATTCCCAATGCCAGCTGGTTGGCGATCCAGCGGAATGATCAGTGAACTGAACTGTTTCACCGGGATTAGGAGTCATTTTGTCAGCCGTGAACGACGGAATAAGCGAACCATCGAAAAGCTGGACATCTAGAGTGGATTTCTGGTGATCTGCTATCTGGACCTGTATGGTCTTTGGCTGGTATCCCGATGCTGAATATGTTACGTTATATGTTCCCGCTTTGAGCAGCCTGTGATAATCTCCCACAGCAGGATCGGTATAAACATGTGATGAGTCCTTGTCGAAATTGGCAATGTATATCTTTGCTGACAATGGCTCTCCGGTGATCGAATCCGTAACTATGCCATGAAGGCCGTAAAGACTTTCATTCAGGAAATTTAGAAGAGAACGGTAGTTGTAGTTCCAATGCGCTTCAAGCAAACTCGCTGGCAGAAGTTTTGTGTCGGATATCTCCATCGTTACTTCACGGCAGTGCTGGAAGTAGTTCATATAATCCTGTCGGCCTCCACTGATTGTATACCATGCGTAACCGTTGGTAATACCGTTGTCATACTCGTTCAAATAGTTGCTGGGGGCATGCAGGTGAACAGTATCGGCATATTCCCTGCAGACATAAATCCACCAGTTATTGTCGGCTGCCAGTTTAGCCCAGGTATCCCAAGGGTAGTTAAGCACTTCACTACCACCGTGAAAGTTAGCGGATTGAACAAAATGATGCTGGGATGCGAAATTCATAAATGCCACTGTTTCAGGCTGCCAGGCATTGCCATCAGGATGCTGGCCATCTTCCGGATCGGGATAATTGCGGTTCAGGTCGACATTATTGGCGTTATATCGGATGGCTCCGTTCACACTCGTATTCCCTCCATGATATGTTCCATCAGGGTTTGACAAAGGGTTAATATATATCTCCATGCTGTTAACAAGATCAGTTACGCGGTCATCAACCCCGTAATTGCTTAACAGATAGTCGATCAGGTGAAGCATCAGGATATAACCCGTGGTTTCGTCGCCATGAATTGAGGAAGTATATAGAAATTCAGGCTCATTTTCCTGTACATCGGGATTTTCGGAAATTTTTACAGCTAATAGTTTTCTGCCACTGGCCAGTGTTCCAATTGTGATGAGTCGGGCAATATCCGGATGATCGGTAACGAACTGGTTCATAATGCTTTCGTAATTCGGATAGGTTGGATAATAATCCCAGCTCAGGGCTTATCNTGATGACGAACTCATATCAACCTGAGTTAATAATGATGGCGGGGTCAGAACCTCTATTCCGTAACCGAGTTGCAGGAATTCGGTCAATTCCCTGTAGTTTGCATAAGCGAATACTGTTTTACCTTTTACATTGTCAATCGAAATGACATGGGTAATTTTTTCAATTTCAGATGCCTGGTTTATATCGAAGCGAAAATATACTTCACCACGATCCCTGATCGTGTTATAAGCATGATTTACGGCTTCATTGTTACTTTGTGCACTTACATTCAGTGCAATAGTTAAAGCGATCCAGAGAGAAAGGATAAGTTTTTTCATTTGTGGATTAAAGAATTTCAATTAGAAAGCTGGCTGACCGACTCGAGTTCCTGTACCAGCGCAGAGAGAGTGTTGTAGAGGTTTTTTTCGATCTTAACCAGTGGTAGCCTCAGGTTATTCGATATAATACCCTTGATCTCCAGCACCGCTTTAATTCCGCTGGGATTACCATCGGCAAACAATGCTTTGATAAGGTCGGTCAAGCGGTAATGGATTTCGCGCATTTTCTTTAAGTCGCCTTTGAGGCCGAAATTTACAAGTTCAGATATTTCCTTTGGAAAGGCATTTGCAGCTACAGAAATTAAACCGTCGGCACCCATTCCGAGAAGCGGAGCAGTGAGCAGGTCATCACCCGAAATAACAAGGAAGTCTTTTGGTTTGCGCCGGATTATATCCATGATTTGCTCTATATTCCCGGATGCTTCCTTGATGCCAATAATATTATCGAGTTCGTTGGCAAGGTCAAGCGTAGTTTCGGCCTTCATATTTACACTGGTGCGGCCCGGTACATTGTACATCACGATGGGCAGTGGACTGACGGCAGCCAGGTTCTTATAGTGAAGGTATAATCCACGTTGCTGTGGTTTGTTGTAATATGGTGTTACTGAGAGGATTGCGTCATATCCTTCGAATGACATTGTACGCAACTGGTTCATCATTTCCTGCGTGTTATTGCCTCCAATGCCTATCATCAGGGGTACACGTTTATCAACAGTATCAACGATAAAATCAGATACTGCATGCTTTTCTTCTTTGGTAAGTGTTGCGGTTTCAGCTGTAGTTCCCTGAACAACAAGGTAATTAACACCTCCTGCTATTGTGTGTTCAATCAGTTTTTCAAGTGCACTGAAATCAATGGTTCCCTGTTTGTGAAAAGGAGTGACAAGGGCTACTCCCGTACCTTTGAATTTGGAATTCATGCTGGTTCGTTGTTATTGAACATTATCAGGTAATGCATGATCTGGTCCATAAATTCTCTGAGCGATGTTTCGGGTGAAGTGTGAATCATCATATCAAAGAATTCCTGGTGGGTATCGTCGAAGCGGCCGATTTTTAGGGCAGCGTTTGAAAGAGCTGCAAGATATAGCAGGGGGAAATGCTCGCTGAGACTGAGATCTATGAGAATGTCGAATTTCTCGGCCAGAAAATCAGAAACAAAAGTTTTTTCAGGTTTGCCATACCAGTTCAAATCCTTGGGTATCAGGATATCCTGCGAAAGTTTGGGTATGAAATAATGAGGCTGAATTTTGTTGTCGGTATAGCAGGCAACTCTGACTTTCAGATTGGTATCGCTAAGTATTTTAATGAATTCCTCGACCTGTTTGTAAGTGTCTTCATCAGGAAGATAATAGAGCACGGCAATGGTATGCGCCTCTTCAAGATTAGCAGACTTTCTTATGCGGGAAAGTTTCTGATGCTCCTGAACAAGGCTGCGTCGGGCAAGCTTTTTACGTATGTTTTCAAATAATCCCAAGTTATTCCGGTTTGGAGGTTGCGAAATTAACAATTATTAATCGCTTTTATCCCGAAAAGGTACTATAAATCATAACTGCATCCGGATGTTAATTGATATGGCAGGCTTTTCATAAAAGCTACTTTTGAGTTATCATTTGAAAGTGAGTGATTTCCCCGATATACATCCGGTGGTAATCTTTTTTAGGATAATTTTTTTCAATTGAAGAATCGAGAAAGTGAGCCGGATCAATGTCTGAGGTGTATACTTTCCGGCAATCCAATGCCAGGTATGCCTGGTCAAAAATAATACCTCCCGAAGGCGATGCTGCCGGAATAAGCCCTGTGGCTTTAATCTTATCAGTATCGCGCCCCGACCGGCTACCACAGAATTGCAAAATCTTACGGTATTTTTCTTCGAAGAAAGTGAGCGTAAACACTTCAGCGCTTTCCATGAAATTGTAAGTATGCCGAGTGGGTCTTACAAATACAAAAGCAACAGGCTTGTTCCAGAGAACACCGAATCCACCCCAGCTTGCAGTCATCGTGTTGAATGACTGCATATTACCCGCAGTTACAAGCATCCACTCATCGTCAAGCATCGAAAAGACACTCTTTTCAAGTTTCTTAAGTTCATTTAAAATTAGCGATGTTTTTGCGGCCATAATTTCAGTTTTTTCTGACTTTTTTGAGTGTAAGCAGGTTTAAAGGATTGCAGGTTAGCCCATGGATATCTTTATGTATGAACCTGAGTACCTGATCATAATAGAGAATAATGACCGGAGCTTGTTGCATCACAAGGTCATCCATTTTCATGTAGGTAAGTGCCCGCAGGGAATCATTTTTCTCAAATGCAGCCATTGAATAAAGCTTGTCAAACTTGCGGTCTGAATAATGAGTGTAATTGGGACCTTGTGGACAGAAATTGGTTGAGAGAAACAATGACAGATAGTTTTCAGGATCCGGATAATCAGCGATCCATGATCCCCTGAAAAAGTTCACTTTTGATTGAGCGATCATATCTCTTAGCATTCCAGGCGGAGTTACATCGATTTTTATATCAAAACCAGCTTCGTTGAGCTGGCTTTGAATGTATTTGCACAAGTCGAGGTATGAGGCATTTGTTGTGATAGTGATGGTTGGGAGACCTTTACCGGCAGGATAGCCGGCTTCAGCGAGCAATTGCCTGACCTTCTCAGGGTCGTAGTCGTAACCGGCGATAACTGAATTATCAAACCATGGCAAGCCGGNGGGAACCATGCCGGCAGTGCCCGGAATACCTATATTATTTCTCAGGTAGCGCATCATTTTCCTGCGGTCAAAGCCATAACTAAGTGCTTGTCTTATCCTTACATCGTGCAACGGGCTGTTTTTAGCACCAGGGAGACTCGTATCCACCAGTATTCCAAGATATTCAGTATTGAGATAGGGGCCGGTAATCAATGATATTCGATTGTTGTACTTTGGATTGAGTTTTCCTTCGCGTATAAGGAGTTCGTCTTTATAACTGGCATCAATGCCCGACATGAAATCGAGGTTGCCTTTTACAAATTCGAGAAAAGCCGCCTGCTTGTCAGCGATAAATGTCACTGCGATCGCATCCAGGTATGGCAGCCGGTTTTTACCTTCTTTTTCAAAGTATACAGGGTTTTTCACCAGCACCAGTTTCACCCCTTCCTTCCACATCTTGAACATGAAAGGCCCTGTTCCGACCGGATTGCGACGGAAGTCTGCTCCATAGTAACTTATTGCCTCTTGAGCAACTACAGAACAGTATTGGTTGCTGAGCAAGCCGGCGAAAGGAGGGAAGGGAGCTGTTAAAGTGATCTTAAAAGTAGTGTCGTCAGGAGCTGCAAAGGCTGGTATCCCATTTAGTCGTTTGACCTGCGAAAAAACCCAGGCGCCGGGTGATGCAACTTTTGGATCGGCAATCCTTCTGAAACTGTAAACAAAATCTGATGCTTTAACTCTGCGGCCTTTTCCACCGGGGAATGACGGGGAGTTATGAAAATAAACATCACTTCTGAGATTAAAAGTATAAGTGAGACCGTCGTCTGAGATATTCCAGTCTTTTGCAATGCAAGGCGCTACCTTGAGGTTATCATCCAACTGGACCAGCCCGTTAAACAACTGGTTGACAGCCCATATATTGGCCTGATTGCTGCAAAAAGCCGGATCAAGCGAGGTGATTCCAGCCGATTCGTTGTACCTGAAAACTGTTTTTCCTGCACCAGTATCCACCTGATGCCGGCATGATATCAGCAACAGAGGAAGAAGTAACAAAAGCACTGGCTTTCTGGTCATCTGCTATTGGTTGGTTTGTTTTTCAAAATAGTGTTTATAGTTTTCGTTGCTTATCAAGGTGTTTATTTTACTTTTGTTAAAAATACACCAGCATGAAACACTTGTTTACCCTCGCTTTGTTTTGCAGTTTAATGTTTATTGTTCAGGCACAGGATGTCAGAGAAATGTCAGGTGCCTGGTCTTGCTCTCAGCGCAAAATGCAGCTGCAGAATCTGCCTGACCTGAAAATGTTTTCTCCGAATGCACCGCTTCATAGCTTTGATGTGCTGAATTATAAACTCGATCTCGATATTTATAAGTGCTATATTTCTCCTTATCCGAAAAGTTTTGATGGAAGTGTGATCATAACTTTCAGAGCTGATTCGGTCATAGATCATATTGTTCTGGATGCCGTAAATACCTCTCTTACAATAGATTCTGTNCGACTAAGCGGTGCTTCATTCACACACGCTTCAAACAAGTTAGATATAGCTCTCGACAGAACATATAATCCGGGTGAAGAAACAGAGGTCAAGATTTACTACAAACACAAAAATGTGAGTGACGGAGCATTTTATGTAAATACCGGTTTTGTGTTTACTGACTGTGAACCAGAAGGCGCCCGCAAGTGGTTCCCCTGTTACGACAAACCCTCTGATAAAGCTACGACAGATGTTACAACAAAAGTTCCATTGAATGTTAAACTTGCTTCAAACGGCCGATTGCAGGATTCAATTGTAAGTGGTGATACACTTTACTATCACTGGATCAGCCGCGACCCTGTTGCAACCTACCTTACAATTCTCACATCTAAAGTCAATTATAATCTGGATGTAATTCCCTGGACTAATCCTAATACAGGGGAAACTACACCCATGAGATTTTATTACAACCAGGGTGAGAACCCAGATGGTATGGAAGCTATNTTTCCCGGTATGGTTTCGTTCTACTCACAGGAATTTGGCGATCATCCATTTGAGAAAAATGGTTTCGCAACACTCAACAGTGATTTTGCCTGGGGTGGCATGGAAAATCAAACGCTGACAAGTCTTTGCCCCAATTGCTGGAGCGAATCGCTGGTAGCTCATGAGTTTGCCCATCAATGGTTTGGCGATATGATCACTTGCGCAACCTGGGCTGACATCTGGCTTAACGAAGGGTTTGCTACCTGGACCGAGGCCCACTGGACGGAGTTTAACGATGGTTACACCGCATACAAAAATGAGATAAAAAACAATGCAGATTATTACATGCTCGTGAACCACAGCTGGCCTATCTCCGACCCTGAATGGGCTGTCAACACGCCTTCGGTTGACATTTTATTTGATTACGGAGTGACATATATGAAAGGTAGTTGTGTGTTGTATCAGCTTCGCAATGTGATGGGTGACACGGCGTTTTTTGCAGGGCTGAATGCTTATGCGACAGATACTGTGAATTTTAAGTACAAGTCGGCAACTATTCGGGATTTTAAAGATAAAATGGAAGAAGTTTCAGGACAGGAGCTTGACTACTTTTTCGATGAATGGATTTTCACCGGTAGCCACCCGACTTACCAGAACGTTTACAGCATTCAACCGAATGGTGACGGTTGGAGGGTTTATTTTACCTTCAGGCAAACAACCAATACCACTTACTGGCAAATGCCGGTCGAATTGCGGATTCGTTTTCAGGACAACTCTGACACCATCTTGAAAGTCTTCAATTCTTTCAACGGACAGATATTTAACTTCGATTTTACCGACCGAAAACCAACAACTGTTTTCTTCGATCCTAACACGCAAATAGTGCTGAAAAAAGGAACCACTGTTGTTTCAACGGATGAGCATGAGATTGCCAGCCAGGGAAACAGGCTCACCAGTATTGTTCCCAACCCTGCCAACAATAAAGCTGAGATTACCTGGGACCAGCAAAAAACCAGCGAAGTGAAACTGGCAGTTTACGATGTGACGGGAAGTAAAGTAATAGCCTTAAGCCCCGGAATGCAAGCGGCTGGCAGCCATTCGTTCACAATGGATGTTTCAACCCTGAAACCCGGTATTTATAACTGTGTACTGCTAACAGCAGATACAGTGAATTCAGCAAAGATGATTATAGCGAGATAACGCTGCCTGATATTAGTAGCGTTTATTCTCTTCTCAGGTTGAGGGGATGGTCAACTTTTTCCTTTAGCAGCGCCAGGTCGATTACCTCAAACATTTCTGAGATGTAATGGAAAGTTAGTCCCTTAATGTAGATGGGATTGATCTCTTCAATGTCCTTGCGGTTGTCAGTTGATAGAATGATATCATTGATCCTGGCCCGTTTTGCTGCAAGTATCTTTTCTTTGATACCGCCCACCGGTAATACTCTTCCGCGCAAAGTTATCTCTCCCGTCATAGCGGTTTTGTTTCTCACTTTCCGTTGTGTGAAAGCTGATGCCAGCGCCGTAAACATCGTGATGCCGGCCGAAGGACCGTCTTTGGGAGTGGCGCCTTCGGGAACATGTATATGTACATTCCACTTTTCAAAAATACCCGGCTCGATGTTCAACAGGGTTGAGTGCGACTTAAGGTATTCATAAGCCAGTGCAGCTGATTCTTTCATAACATCACCCAGGTTGCCGGTGAGAGTGAGCAAGCCCTTGCCGGCGCTCAGGCTGACTTCAATAAAAAGAATCTCACCGCCGGTGGCAGTCCAGGCAAGGCCTGTTACTACGCCTGCAATGTTTGCCACAGTACTCTTATCCCGCTGGAATATTGGCGACCCGAGGATTTTTACCAGGTCTTCAGGCTCCACTGCAGCCGGAATAGCCTCATTCATGGCAATAAATTTCGCCCTGTTGCGGATCACCTTTGCAATTGTTTTTTCAAGGCTCCTTACTCCTGACTCGCGGGTGTAATCTTCTATCAGTTTGTGAAGTGTTTGTTTGCTGAAAGAAACCTGTTTGGCTGACAGTCCATGTTCGGTCAATTGCTTGGGAATGAGATGCCTTTTCGCAATTTCAGTTTTTTCCTCAAGCAGGTATCCGCTCAGGTCGAGCACTTCCATTCGGTCACGGAGGGCAGGGTGGATGGTGCTCATGGTATTGGCGGTGGCAATGAACATAACCCGTGAAAGGTCGTATTCTACCTCCATGAAATTGTCGTAAAATGCCAGGTTTTGCTCAGGGTCAAGTACTTCGAGCAGGGCAGCTGACGGATCACCGTTTACTGTCATGCCGGCTACTTTGTCAATTTCATCCAAAACAAAAACAGGATTTGATGATTTTGCTTTCCTGATACTCTGGATAATCCTGCCGGGCATAGCGCCGATGTATGTACGGCGGTGGCCGCGTATTTCGGCTTCATCGTGAAGCCCGCCCAATGAAATTCTTACGTAATTTCTTCCCAATGCTTTGGCTATGCTCTTTCCCAACGAGGTTTTACCCACGCCCGGAGGGCCTACAAGGCAAAGAATGGGAGATTTCATATCATTCTTCAACTTGAGCACTGCCAGGTATTCAATGATACGTTCTTTGATCTTTTCCATTCCGAAATGATCACGGTCAAGAATTCGCTGCGCGTTTTTCAGGTCAAAATTATCGGTCGTTACATCATCCCAGGGCAGGTCAGTCATTACTTCGAGGTAATTCATCTGGATGGAATATTCCATGGCTGCCGGATTCATACGACTCAGCTTGGCGATTTCCTTTTCGAATACCTGGGCCACATTGGCTGGCCAGTGTTTACCAGCAGCTTTTGTTTTCAGTTCGTTGATCTGCTGCTCATGCGGATTGTTTCCCAGTTCTTCCTGAATAAGCCTGAGCTGTTGATTAAGGAGATAATCACGCTGCTGCTTATCCATATCAATCTTTACCTTGTTCTGTATCTGGTTTTTGAGCTCAAGCATCTGCAGCTCCCGGGTAAGCAGTGCAAGCACCGTGTTGGCCTGTTCGTTGAACTCAGGTATTGTCAGCAGTTTCTGTTTTTCGTTAAGTTCAACAGAAAGGTTTGATGCCACGAAGTTGACCAGGAAAACCGGGCTTTCTATGTTTTTAATGGCAAAACTTGCTTCGGAAGGCAGGTTTGGCGATTGCTGTACAATTTGTGTCGCTATATCCTTGATCGAGGCCATAAGGGCGTCAAAAGCCTTATCCTTCTTTTTCCTGTTTTCGGGCGACCCAAAAGGCTTCACGGTTGCCTTGAAATAGGGTTCAGTCTGAATTAATTCACCGAGTTCAAATCGCTTTTTGCCTTGTATGATAACTGTAGTACTGCCGTCGGGCATCTGAAGTATCTTGATAATGTATGCTACTGTTCCTATTTTATGCAAGTCTTCAAATGCCGGGTCTTCTACTTCAGGATCTTTTTGCGCTACAACACCTACAATTCTTTCGCCTTTGTAATGCTCTTTTATCAGTTTGATGGACTTGTCACGCCCGACAGTTATAGGAATAACCACGCCGGGAAACAGGACGGTATTGCGTAATGGTAAAATGGGCAAAGAGTCGGGGATCTTCTCGGCATTGATAAGTTCTTCATCCTCAGCCGACAGCAGGGGAATAAACTCGGTTTCATCTTCAAGGAGATTCGACAAAAAAACAGGATATTCTTTATTTACTTTCATTGCGGTTTTATGACAGTATGTCAGTTATATGAGTTTAATTTAAGCCGAGACTACTGGTCAATTATTATGCCACTCAGGCACTGAAAATAACAAGTTGCTGCTCAGGAAGTTTTTATGATGTAAAAGTAACAACTAAAATGACTGTGAATTGCGACAATAAATTGAAAAAGGCCGTACGCCGAAGCGGACAGCCTTTTCAAATTCTTGCAGATGCCTTATTTGGACTGGTTGCGAAGCTGCTGGTATTTTTCATATTTCTGACGGAACTTATCAACACGTCCGGCAGTGTCAACCAGCTTGATCTTACCTGTATAGAAAGGATGCGATGTATTTGATATTTCAAGCTTTACCAAAGGATACTCTTTACCGTCTTCCCATTTGATGGTTTCTTTGGTTGCAACGGTCGAACGGGTCATGAAAGCATAATCGTTCGAAATGTCTTTAAAAACTACCAGCCGGTATTCTTTGGGATGAATGTCTTTTCTCATGGCAATAAAGGCTTTATTTAAGAGGGTGCAAAATTAGTAATATTTTCAATACATACAAATACTTAGGAATAATTATTTAACAGCATTTTGTTCATAATCTGAATTCTGTTTTCCAATCCCGGTCAGGAAATTTAACGTATCAATCCCATCAGCATAATCCCACAATTCAGGCTGCTGGCTTTTCCCGAGAGGAACATTGCGTTTAAAATCCGATTGATTGCTTACAATACATTGGATGTTATCATCTTCCGTTTCAAGCTGTTTTTGAAGCGAGTCGATGGAATTGTATGTATAATAATGGATTACAGAAACAGNGGAGATGATTGACGAGTTTTCGGTGATCAGGAAAAAACCGCCATCAATAAAAGGAATGTTATTCAACAGAAGAATCGTCCGCTGGTAGGTATAATTGTTCATGTACTTATGGTACATGTTCAGCTGGCTGTACTGTTGCCGGAAGGATTCAACCAATGGTGCAAAGTCGTAACCGTGAGGGACGCAGATCATTGAAACATTGCGGCAGCCAAGTCCGAAATAGCGGAAAATATCGTGTGACAGGTTTTGCATTTCTGCAGTACTTTCCTCTCCGTTGAGCACGGCAATCCCATTCCTGTTGCGGCGTATTATATGCGGATAGTGGCAGAAATAGTATTCGAAATACCTCGATGTATTATTGCTGCCGGTGGCAATGACAGCATCGAATGATGTAAGTTTTTCGGTTGTGAAGCTGATAAAGGGTTCAAACAATGGTTCTATGGCAATGAGCAAACCAGCTGCTGCCGGGAGGAGATAAGCATCATCGGATGAGAGTTTTCCTAAGAACCGGTTGCCTGTGATCAGCACGCTGAGGAAATCGTGAAACCCGACCAGAGGAATATTACCAGCCATTATGACAGCAATTGTTCGGGGCTCATTTATTGAAATCAGCGCGTCATCATAGCGAGTCAGCCATTCCCTTACGTTCTGTTCAGTCAGCGCATCGGCCCAGGTCTGGAGAGAATAATTGATGTTTTCGGCAATGAACCACGGATTGTGTGCCGAAGCCACAGATTTGGATTCGATGAGGTTTTGCAGCAGTCCGGAATGCTCTGTCAAATCCCCGCGAGTATTATCAGCCGCCGCCATCGCAAGATAACGGCTGAGCCTCACAAATGCTTCAATTCTTTGCTGCAACGGAATTATCCTGTTCTCCATTCCTGAAAATTTATTGTGCTTTTGGTCAGGACAAAATTAAAGTTTATAGTTGCACTACTGAAGCTAAATACTAAGTTTGCCATGATTTTCGTTTGATCAGGGTTGATCGAAATTTTTACCTCTATATCATGAAAAAAGGAATCATCCTAGTCTTAAACGTGTTGTTTGTCATTGCGATTCACAACGATTTGTTTTCACAACAGGCTGATTTCAGGGTGCTTGAGGATTCATTGTACAAGATGAGCGAGCGCATATGGCAGCAAAAGGATGATGCTTCGATGATTGCTTGCAGCGAAAATTTTTCAGCTGCGTTCCAGCAGGTACTGGCCCTGCCCGGCAGTTTCGAATACCCTTTTGATTCATTAAAAGGAATTGGAAAACTTACCGCTGACGACAAACGCTTCAGGATATTTACCTGGAACATCCATGAATCGGACGGCAGGTTCTCATATTATGGCATAGTGTTGACCGGTGGCGCTAATCAACGTGTTTTCGGGTTGTCCGATTCGAAAAATAAACCTGCCATTGTCAGCAGACCGGCGTTAACTCCAACTGACTGGTACGGTGCTCTTTATTATAAAATAATTCCCTGTAAAATAAGCAAGCAGACAGTTTACCTGCTGCTTGGATGGGACGGTATCGATAATAATTCGAACAGCAAACTTATTGAAGTGTTGAGCTTTTCGCCCGATGGATCTCCCTTGTTTGGCATGCCTGTTTTTCACACAGCCAAAGGCGTTGTGCCGCGCGTTGTTATTGAATATGCTGAAGATGCCTCGCTTGTATTGCGATATGATTACCAAACGCTCCTGGTCCCATCAGGTAAAGGGGTGAAGCGCAAACAAATGTGGATGATAGTAACCGATCACCTGGCTCCTTTAGATCCCAGGTTTGAAGGCCTGTATGAATATTATGTCCCTGTGGGCAACACCTATGATGCATTCATTTTTCGCAAGGGGAAGTGGCTTTTCGCCGAAGGAGTTGAAGCCAACAATCCTTCGACGGGAAAGAAACAGGAAGAACGTAAACCACTGAATTATAACCTTTTCCCTCCAAAATGATTTTTTGTCTTTTTCTTTGAAACCAGCAGCCGCTTTTTTACCTTTGTAACAAATACAGCCAGCTGCGAGGTTGTATTTCTATTTTCGTAACAGATTAAGTTTCAAAAACAAAACATAAAACTTTAGTCATGAAGAAACACAATTTCAATGCCGGCCCCTGCATTCTGCCGCGCATCGCCATTGAGAACACTGCAAAAGCTGTTCTCGATTTCAACGGTATCGGAATGTCAATACTCGAAATTTCGCACCGCAGTAAGGATTTTCAGGCAGTCATTGATGAAGCCGTTGCCCTTTTCAAAGAAGTTCTGGCGATACCAGAGGGTTACCAGGTGCTGTTCCTGGGCGGCGGGGCAAGCCTGCAATTCTGTATGTTGCCTTACAATTTCCTTAATAAAAAAGCAGCTTACCTGGAAACAGGCGTATGGGCTAAAAAAGCCCTGAAAGAAGCTAAACTTTTTGGTGAGGTGGTTACAGTGGCCTCTTCAGGCGATAAAAACTATACTTACATTCCTAAGGGATGGACCGTACCTGAAGATGCTGACTATATGCATGTTACAACAAATAATACAATATATGGCACCGAAATCCGTGAAGATTTCGATTGCAATGTTCCCCTGATCGCTGATATGTCGAGTGATATTCTGAGCCGCCCTGTTGATATCTCAAAGTATGCAATGATTTATGGCGGAGCCCAGAAAAATGCAGGCCCGGCAGGCGTAACATTTGTGATTGTTAAAGAAGACATGCTCGGCAAGGTTGAAAAGGCTATTCCCACAATGCTCGACTACCGGACTCACATCAAAGAAGGTTCAATGTTCAACACTCCTCCTTGTGTCAATATTTATACCCTGAAAGAGACTCTCAAATGGGTGAAGGAAATGGGAGGCGTGAAAAAGATGGAAGAACTGGACCTGGCAAAGGCAAAGCTCCTGTATGATGCCATCGACAACAGCAAAATGTTTGTTGGTACTGCCGAGAAAGATTCCCGTTCGATCATGAATATTTGCTTTGTGATGAAAGAACAATACAAAGACAAGGAAGATGCATTTATGGAATTTGCCAAATCGCGTGGAATGGTCGGTATAAAGGGACACCGTTCGGTAGGCGGATTCAGGGCTTCAACCTATAATGCTCTGCCAATCGAAAGTGTTCAGGCACTTGTTGATTGCATGAATGATTTTGAAAAGGAAAATGCATAACCAAATACACGCTGATTATGAAAAAAGTATTGGTAGCAACCGAAAAACCATTTGCAAAAGCAGCTGTAGAAGGCATACAGAAGATTTTGCAGGCAGCAGGGCACGAAATGCTTCTGCTCGAAAACTACACGACAAAAGCCGAACTGATTAATGCCGCCGCTCAAGCCGATGCCATTATAATTCGCAGCGATATTATTGATAAGGATGTGATTGCGGCAGCAAACAACCTCAAAATCGTCGTTAGGGCAGGAGCCGGATACGACAACATTGACCTCGAAACTGCAAAAGCAGCAGGGATTGTGGCCATGAATACTCCCGGTCAAAACTCAAATGCTGTTGCTGAACTTGCCGTTGCAATGATGGTATACGCTGCCCGCAACAATTTCAACGGAACCTCCGGCACAGAGCTTAAGGGCAAAAAGATAGGGCTTCATGCCTATGGATATGTGAGCAAAGCTGTTGCAGCCATCGCCAAAGGTTTCTCAATGGAGGTATATGCCTTTGACCCATTCGTTGACAATAATGTAATGGTTGAGGACGGAGTAACTCCGGTGAGTGATGTTAACGAATTGTACTCCAAATGTCAGTATGTTTCGTTGCACATGCCCGCAACGGCACAGACTAAAAAATCGGTCAACTACGATCTGCTGGCCAGAATGCCAAAGGGTGCAACGCTGGTGAATACCGCCCGTAAGGAGGTTGTGGATGAGGAAGGGCTGCTGAGGATATTTGCCGAACGACCTGACTTTAAGTATATGTCGGATGTTGAACCTGACTGCAAATCAGAAATAGCTGAAAAGTATACCGGCAGGTTTTATTTCACTCCCAAAAAAATGGGAGCCCAGACTTCAGAAGCAAATAATAATGCCGGACTGGCTGCCGCCAGACAAATTGTTGCTTTCTTTGAAACAGGAGATACTACTTTCCAGGTAAATAAATAAAGATTAAAAGTTGCCGGCACTTCAGCAGTGCAGACAATTTAGTTGCCTGATATTTAGCGCCTTAATGCGGAGTTCTGACCCACAAGGAAATACTTCCCGGATAGGAACATATTTTTTTTAGCAGGGCAGGAAAAATATCAGGCAACTTTTTTGTTTTTTTGTGATTTCTCTGACTATATTCGCTAAAATTTTTGATAAATATTTCGATATCAAAAAATAAACAACCAGGCCGTAACCATTTAACCAATAAAAACTTCTGATATGGATTCGGAACTTGAAAAAACTACCACTTTCTTTCGTTTTGAGGACCTGAGAGTATACCATAAATCGCTCGACTATATTGATTGGGTATATAAAAAGATTAATGGTTTTTCAGAAGATGGAGTTTCAGCCATGGGACGCAGATTCTTCGACTCGTCACAGGCGATTGCGCTGCACATAGCCGAAGGTTCAGCCCGAAATAAAAGCCAGTTTATATACTACCTGAAGATGGCGAAAAGTTCTGTGAGAGAATGTGTTGTGCATACTGCTCTTGCAAGTAAACGCGGGTACCTTACGCATGAAGAACAGGAAGAATCCCGCAATCAGCTCATGGAAATGACCAAAATGCTGGGTGCGCTTATAGGCTCGCTGCAACGCTCTGCCGGCATTGTCGAAACTGATGAAGATTAGTCAGAATTTTCTTACACAATTTATAATGAAACCTTGCCGCTTCGTCAGCAAGGTTTTTTTGTGATTTTAAGTGTATTACTGAAACCTTTTTATTTATTTTGTCATCAACTGCTTAAAAAGCAAAATGATACTCAAAATACTATAAATTAATAGTTTAGTAAAACCTCATGGCGATAATTAAACCATTTAAAGGACTCAGGCCGCCTCAGGCCATTGTTCAGCAACTTGCATCAAGACCTTATGATGTGCTTAACTCAGATGAGGCGCGTATTGAAGCTGCCGGTAATCCATACTCACTGCTTCATGTTACAAAAGCCGAAATTGACCTCGCTCCGGGCATTGATGAACATGGCCAGGAAGTTTATGATAAGGTAGTTGAGAATTTTAACACGTTCAAAAGAAATGGCTGGCTCATTAAGGATGATGAGGAGAAGCTATACATCTATGCCCAAACGATGGACGGAAGGACGCAATATGGAATTGTAGGATGTTGTCACATAGATGATTACTTCAACAATGTCATCAAAAAGCATGAACTTACCCGTAAGGACAAGGAAGATGACCGGATGATCCATGTTAGGATTACCAATGCCAATGTTGAACCGGTGTTTTTCTCGTATCCATCCCACGCGGAACTCGACGGGATCATGGATGATTTTGTAAAAGGCCATAAGCCTGAATATGAATTTGTTGCTGATGACGGCTTCGGACACCATTTCTGGGTAATAGACGATAGCGCACTGATAGCTAAAATAGTTCAGATTTTTAAGGAGGAGATTCCATACTTATATGTGGCCGACGGACATCACCGCACCGCTGCAGCAGCAAGAGTCGGGCTGGAGAAACGAAGCAACAACGCCAGGCATACCGGGCAGGAAGAGTACAATTACTTTATGGCGGTGATCTTTCCTGATAACCAATTAAAGATTATTGATTACAACCGACTGGTGAAGGACCTTAACGGACTTAGCGAGAACGAGTTCCTGAGCAAGCTTTCAATGGTTTTTGATGTGGAAAAGAAGGGTACTGATATTTATAAACCATGCTGTCTGCACAACTTCAGTCTCTATCTTGGCGGCAATTGGTACTCACTCACGGCAAAACAAGGCAATTACAATGACAACGACCCGATTGGGGTACTTGATGTAACCATTCTATCAAACCTGGTACTTGATCCGATACTTGGAATTACCGACCTGCGTACTTCGAAACGCATAGACTTTGTGGGCGGCATCAGGGGGCTGGGAGCGCTGAAATCACGGGTCGACAGCGGCGAAATGAAAGCTGCATTTGCACTGTATCCTGTTTCAATGAAACAACTCATTGATATTGCCGATTCAGGGAACATCATGCCNCCTAAAACAACCTGGTTCGAACCGAAACTTCGTAGCGGACTGGTAATACATTCACTCGACTAAATATAATAGTTATGGAAAAGAATGATATTGTTCTGAAAGCTCTCGCCGATTCTGCCGAACCGCTTAAAGCCGGCGATATTGCCGAGAAAACAGGCATCGACAAGAAAGATGTTGATAAAGCCATCAAAGCGCTGACTATGCTGGGTAAAATTGAATCACCCAAACGTTGTTTCTACTCGGCTAAGAAGTAAACTTCTGATCAGGAAATACTTTCATCTTCAGCCTGGCTCTCTTCAGGGATGCCGGGCTTAAGGTATTTATTGACAAGCGGAATCAGAATTTCAGCTTTCATGGGTTTCGTAACGTAATCAACGCAACCTGCTGACAGGCTTTTCTCACGTTCATTGGGCAATGCATAAGCAGTATAACTGATAATCGGGATTTCGGGCTTAACCAGCAGAATGTTGTGTATGGCTTCGTAACCCGTCATTACCGGGAGTTGTATATCCATAAGGATCAGGTCGATAGCGTCATTGTTCTTGGCTTCGTTCACAGCAGCCAAACCGTCGCGGGCATGAATCATTTTTACCCCGGTCCGTCTGAATGCAGCTTCCAGCAGCATATAATTCTCGTCAATGTCTTCGGCTACCATGATCGTGTGCTCCGACCAGTCATATTCATTGAGAGATTTTCTTGTTTTGCTGTTGATCTTGTCCGATGGTTTGTAAGGTATTGTGAAGAAGAAAGTCGACCCGAGTCCCGGATCTGATTCAAGCCATATGGTTCCTCCCAGCAATTCTACAATGTTTTTCGAGATAGCCAGCCCAAGTCCGGTACCACCGAACTTGCGGGTGGTTGATGCATCAACCTGGGTAAAACGCTGGAAGAGAAGGTCCTGTTTGCTTTCGGGAATACCGATACCCGTATCTCTTACATAGAATTTCAGGAAACCGTCGTCAATCATGTAGCCGAATTCAATGCGGCCGTGATCGGTGAATTTCAACGCGTTGCCGAGCAAATTGGTAATAACCTGTTGCAGTCGCAAGGGATCAGTAATTGTAATGATCTCTTTCTCCTGGTGTTCAATATTCAGCAGCAGGTCGATCGTTTGTTTCCGCTGCTGATTTTTTATTTCTGTAAATGTGCCATGGAGGTCATTAAGCAAGGAGTCTACGTTGCAGGGTGATTCGATGATTTTCAGCTGCCCTGCCTCAATTTTGGCAATATCAATGATGTCGTTAATGAGGTTCATCAGGTTTTCGCCTGATAGCTTGATTTTCTCAACAAAATCAGCCTTCTCTTCCTTGGTAAGGTCTTCGTCGGTAAGCAGATCCGAGAAGCCGATGATGGCATTCATCGGGGTGCGGATTTCGTGCGACATATTGGCGAGGAATGCCGTCTTGAGCCTGTCGGATTCTTCGGCTTTGTCCTTGGCCATCAGCAATCTCTGGCGGGTTTCCTCCATCTCGGTTACATCGCGGCTAATGGCGATAATACCCAGGATGTTGCCGTCGTCATCCCGGTAGGTGGTCTTCAAAGTATCAAACAGCAGGCTGTGTCCATCCTTAAGGGGAGTCCATTCCTTGGTCCTCACAGGTTCACCGGTCAACAACAGGTGCTTATCCGAAGCCAGATAAATCTCAGACTGGGCAGGTGAGAACAGGTCGTATTCAGTCATACCGATTATTTCCGATTCTTTCCTGTTGATAAACCGTTCAAACGCTTTGTTGCATCCCTGGAAACGACTGTTTGTGTCTTTGAAAAAGATCATGTCGGGAACCGAGTCGATGATGTTTCGCAACCTTGATTGCTGTTCCGAAAGGATTGCGCGCATCTTTTCCCTTTCTTCAATCATCAGGTTTGCCGATCGTGCAAGTGTCTCGAATTCACGGAAGTGCAGGCTGTCCTCATCAATCCGCTGACTGCTGTGCGCTGCCTTGGAGAAGAACATATCAAACAATTGCAGGTTGGTCTGTAGGCGCTTCGAGATATATCTGCCGATAAAATAGATCAGCAGGTAAATACTCAGCATAAACAGAAGCCTGCTGAGCACATCATTCCGGATATCGGCTCTGAGGGCTTTCTTTTGCTGGTCAAGCAGGGGAAGGATCGCATTGGTATGTTTGCCGGTTCCAATGATCCAGTTCCACTGGCTTATCCCGGTGAAATATGAAATTTTTTCAGACCTTGGTTCACTTTCCTTACGGCTCCAGGTATATGTGATAAATCCGCCGCCGGGTGTTTTTGCCAGGTTTACTTCCTGCCTGAAAATTGCTTTCCAGTTCTCGTCATTCCCTGAAAGAATGTTTTTTGGTTTTTTATCCCATATTGAGCGGGTGAGCAACGCATCTCCACCCACTGTATTGACGATGAAATATTCATTGTCCTCAAATTTCACACGGCTGAGGCTATCAAGTACTAGTTCCTGCAGAGCCTTTTGCCTGTCGTTGCCCGAATAAACCGCCAATACCCAAAAATCAATGTTGTTGACAGGAAAAATGGCAGCATATTCTGTCTTTTCATAGTTGGAATAATGCGTGATATGATCAGGCCTGTGACTGGCTTCCCTGATCACAGCGGACGATATCATCTTGCTTATGAGTGACTTATACCTGAGTGAGCTGGCAGAACTGTCAGTGAAATCAGGGATATATACAGGCTTTAGCAATGAATTGAAAACAACGATCTTAATGACTGAATTCAGATTAGCGTAATCAAGGCTGTCCTTGATCCTTTTGGGAAGCAGCAGAAACTTTTCACCTGATGGCAGATTGGCGCTCTCAAGCAAGGAACCATACCTTTTTATGAGTGATGTAAGCTGTTTGTTCAGGCTTTCATCAGGGTAAGAACTAACCCAGTCAACAAATTCTTTTCCTTCCAGCACTCTTACTTTAAGTTCCTGCTTCTGTTCTGCCGGGAAGTCGGCTTTAAGCTGCCTGATATCCTGCCTGTATCTTGATATTTTCTGAACAATAAAATAACCACCGGTGGCAACAAATGAGAAGGTGACAATCAGCATCAGGTAAAAAAAGAAAAGATTTGACAGACTTGTCTGCCGATCTGCTGAGATTATTTTCTTATTTGATTGGTTTTCAGGCATTAATATCTAATATTTCCAATGAATAAATATACGTATCTTTTTGCATAATGGTTTCAGCCTTAAAAAAATGTAGCCATTATAGGAAGTGTATTTTATAGTAACCTGATAACATCTTAATTAGGTAAAATTAATGAGCAATCATCCGGGCAAAATTGATTATTACATGGATTTGAAAGGTAAATTATCTGCATGATGACTTAACAAAAGAACCAGACATAAGTTTATGTAAGTTTGAAGAAAAATTCTTACCTTTTAAGTTTGATAACTTTAACCGATTACGATTGTTCATGAGCCTTGCTGACAATTACATAGCCTTAAGAGAGGAAACAGGCAACGAAGTGAAAATCATTGCTGTTTCCAAAACCAAGCCTGTCGGAATGATCAGGGTGCTTTATGATGCCGGCCATCTTGACTTTGGCGAAAACAGGGTGCAGGAGATGGTAGCAAAACATGAGGTGCTGCCACCTGATATAAGGTGGCACCTCATAGGCCATTTGCAGACCAACAAGGTGAAATATATAGCACCGTTTGTGTCTGTAATTCAGAGCGTTGACAGCCTGAAACTGCTGCTTGAGATCAATAAGGAAGCTGCTAAAAATCACCGGGTGATCGATTGCCTGCTGCAGTTTCATATTGCGACCGAAGAAACCAAATTCGGGCTGTCGCTGGCTGAAGCTGAAGAAATTCTTCATGATCCCCTGGTTAAAGAAATGCGAAATATAAGAATCTGCGGTGTGATGGGTATGGCTACTTTCACCGATAATGAGTCACTGATCAGCATGGAGTTCAGGAGTCTCAAATCGATTTTCAATACACTAAAGGAGGAGTTTTTTAGTGACGATCCTGGTTTTTGCGAAATTTCGATGGGTATGTCAGGGGATTACAAACTCGCAATCGCCGCGGGAAGCACCATTGTAAGAATAGGATCGCTGATTTTCGGAGAACGCTGAGTTTATCAGCTTACCCAGTGGAACAGTATGAACAGGTAATAGATTGCCGCCGACAGCGCCATTGAAACGGGGATCGTAAGTATCCAAGCCCATAACAGGTTGATGGTAACTCCCCAGCGCACGGCGGAAAGCCTTTTGGTGAGCCCGACACCCATGATTGCACCAGTAATGGTGTGAGTTGTACTAACAGGAATACCAGCGGCCTCGGTTCCAAACAGTAGAGTAGCTCCGGCTAGTTCAGCTGCAACTCCTTCAAAGGGAGTAAGTTTGGTAATTTTGCTGCCCATGGTTTTTACGATTCTCCATCCGCCCATCAGCGTTCCACCTCCAATGGCAACATAACAACCGAGTACAATCCAATGCGGAATAGCATGGATTTTACCATTTACCAGTGTAATGTGTGCCCAATCAGGAACCTGAGCGGGGTCAACTCCATTGAAATAAACCAGCAGGGTTGCTGCAATAATCCCCATGACTTTCTGGGCGTCGTTACCGCCGTGCCCGAGGCTGAAAAGCGCTGAAGAGAATAACTGTACCCGCTTGAAGTATTTTTCGAGTTTGTAAGGGTTTGCTTTTCTCAGGATATTCAGCAAAAGAACAGAGATAATGTATGACATCACCATGCCAAGCAGTGGTGCCAGGAAAATGAAAGCACCGATTTTGAGGATTTTTTCGGCATGAACTACACCCCAGCCTGCATGGGCTATGGCTGCTCCGGCAAACCCTCCGACGAGCGTATGCGATGAACTCGAAGGGATCCCAAGATACCAGGTGAGCAGGTTCCAGATGATGGCTGCTATTATTCCTGCCAGGATCACATACAGGTCAATATGGGTAGTGTCAACAACTTTTGCAATGGTATCGGCAATGTGAAGTTCGAAAACCGCATATGCCAGTACATTGAAAAATGCTGCCCACAATACGGCCTGGAACGGAGTAAGGACCTTCGTTGAAACTATTGTGGCAATAGAATTGGCGGCATCGTGAAAGCCGTTGATGAAGTCGAAAGCAAAAGCGAGAACGACAATTATGACTAACAAGGTGAAACCTGACATTTGCTTACGGATTAAGTTTAATGAATGAAATGATGTAAGTACTGAGGCTTGTCAGGAGGTTATGACATCTTGATCATGATGGCCGAGAATACATTGCCTACGTCGTCACATTTATCAATGGCTTTTTCAAGCGAGGCAAGTATATCGCGCTTCTTGATCAGGTCGATAGCGTTGGTTTCATTTTCAAACAGGTCGGCCAGGTATGCCTGGTAAATGTCGTCCACTTCGCTTTCAATTTCGCTGATGCGTATGCATGAATCCTTATGCTTGATCAAGCTGGCGGTGTCCTTCATTCCCCTCATTACGGTGAGAACTTCCTTGTTGGCATCGTGGATGAGGTCGGCAATGGTGACAAATTCGTTGGGAAAGGAGCGGAGTTTGTAAAAATAAATTCTTTTTGAGGTGGAGTGAATGTAATCGACCACGCTGTCAAGAGTCGATGCAAGTTCATGAATGTCTTCCCTGTCGAATGGTGTGATGAATGTGCTGTTCAGCTCATCCATCAGTGCATGGGTTATGTTGTCGCCGTTTTTCTCAGCTTTCTTGATCAGGTTAATGTACTCTTCCCGCTTTTGCAGGTCGTTTTCCCTGATGAGTTTCACCAGCAGTTCCGAAGTAAGCACAAGGTTTTCGGCGGCTTCGATAAACAATGGAAAGAACTTCCTGTCCTTAGGAATCAGGAAACTGAAGATTCTGTCGAGTTTCATATGAATGGGAATATGTGATTCAGCGTTATTTGAATTGCGAAAATACCATAAACCCGCCTGATTTCCTTAACCATTGTTAATAAATTGGTAATAATAACTTAATAAAAAGTACGAAAGCCCGCAATTAATGGATGATCGCGGGCTTTCTGCGTTTATAAAACCGTATGAATTTATCTTTTGGTGAGCCCTCCGAGTAATCCCCTGATAAGAGTACGGCCAATTTCTCTGCCGATTGTGGAGGTAACCGACCGGCCGACATACTTGGTCAGGTCACCGAGTAGTCCGCCGCCTTCCGATTTTTTTCGCCTTTCTTCTGCAGCTTGTTCTTTTTCGGCTTTGGCACGTTCTTTTTCCTCCTGCTCGCGCTCTTCTTCAGCTTTAATGGCTTCCTGTTCCTTGTTCATGCGCGACTGCAGTATTTCGAATGCCGATTCGCGGTCAACTTCCTTTTCATAAACTCCGGCGATAACCGACCGCCTGATGATTGCCGAACGTTCGTCGGGCGAAATAGGTCCTATTTGTGCCTGTGGAGGCAATATTTTTGCTCTTTCAACCGGCGCGGGAATGCCTTTTTCATCGAGGAAAGAAACCAATGCTTCACCAANCCCTAATTCAGTAATTACTTGTTCTACTTTGAGTTCCGGATTAGGCCTGAATGTTTCGGCAGCCGTATTTACAGCTTTCTGATCGCGTGGCGTGAAGGCGCGCAGCGCATGCTGAACCTTGTTGCCGAGCTGGCCGAGAACCACATCAGGTACGTCAATCGGATTCTGGGTGCAGAAGTATATACCAACCCCCTTCGACCTTATGAGCCTTACTACCTGTTCAATCTTATCAAGCAGCACTTTCGGCGCTTCATTGAATAACAGGTGGGCTTCGTCAAAAAAGAATACCAGTTTGGGTTTGTCAAGGTCACCGGCTTCGGGCAGGCGCTCAAAAAGCTCCGACATCAGGTACAAAAGCAATGTGGAATAAGCCCTTGGTGACATCATGAGTTTGTCGGCAGCCAGGATATTTATCATGCCCAATCCGTTGGAATCGGTTTGCATAAAGTCGAAAATATCGATGGCCGGTTCCCCGAAAAACTTGTCGGCACCCTGCTGTTCAAGGCTTATGAGTTCCCTTTGTATGGCGCCGATACTAGCTACGGAAATGTTGCCATAGGATGTGATGAACTGGTCGCGGTTGTTGCCGACATATTCGCACATCTTTTTCAGGTCTTTCATGTCGAGCAGCAGCAGGTTGCTGTCGTCGGCTATTTTGAAGACGATGGTGAGGACACTGCTCTGAATGTCGTTGAGGTTCATCAACCGGCTGAGCAGGAGAGGGCCCATTTCGGAAATTGTGGTCCTGAGCGGATGCCCCTGTTCACCATAAAGGTCCCAGAAAGTAACCGGGAATCCACGGTGGGAGTAGTCCTGCAGTTGGAGCGACTGAACCCTGTCTGTGATTTTCGGGTTGTCGGTACCGGTTTTGCTTACACCCGAAAGGTCACCTTTGATGTCGGCCATGAAAACAGGTACGCCTTTCAGACTGAAGGCTTCTGCCAGTACCTGCAGTGTTACGGTTTTCCCCGTTCCTGTTGCCCCGGCTATGAGGCCATGGCGGTTGGCCATCCTGGGATTAATAAAAAGGTCTTTCAGACTGCCAGGCTTGGCAATGAGCATATTTCCGTCAGGTGTGAGCATAATCGAATGTTTTATAGATATCTGTTCACAAATATATAAAACCTGATTTTGCAATGATTGAAGAGAAAGTTATTCCCAAAAATATTTCTCAGTAAAAGATATTTTTTGAATAGATGATCTCTGATCTTAATACAGAGAATCAATCTCAGGGAAGCCGGCAATTATTGCAGAGATCAACTTTACGTATTTTTTATTGTTGACTCAAAATAATCTTTATATTTGTTTCAATCCATTAGTGAATATATTGATACGTGTTGACTGGTTCTTATTGTAATGATATCCTTCATAGCTGTTAACATACACTTATATAATACTAAATTTAGTTAACAAAACCCAAAATTATGAACAGAACATTAATTTCAATTGTATTGGCCTTATTACTGGTGGCTACGTTTGGCTGTAAGAAAGATGAAGACAAAAATACAGAAGCGAGTTTTTCTGCGAAAGTAGAAGGTAAGGTCTGGACGGCATTAGTCACCCAGGCATTTCATACGACAAGTGCCGGCTTGACGCAGATTATGGCTTCAAGCGGGACATCTTTTGAACAGATTGCTCTTGATTTCAAAGGATCAGGAACCGGCACTTTTGTTTTGAATGATAATAATGTGGCTTCAGTGGTGATGACCGGTTATGATTTTACTTCACTTTACAGCGATAACCCTGAAGGAGAAATCGTCATTACGAAATATGATGAATCTGCCTTGCTGATTTCAGGAACCTTTCATTTCAAAGGCGAAAGCTTTGAAGGCGTTGTTTATACTGTTACAGAAGGTAAGTTTGAGAATATTCCAATGACTATTCAGTAAACACCAAAGTTTAACACTGACGTTGAATACTCACGGCAGTCCAGGCTTTTGAGGAAATGAAAACCTGTGATGAATAGTTATAGCATTAGAACAACAGTAGCTCTTTCATCGCGGCAAGTATCTTCTCTTCGTTGGGGAGAACCGCTTTTTCGAGTATCCTGTTAAAGCCGACCGGTGTAAAGGTGGATCCAACACGGCGGACAGGAGCATCAAGGTATTGGAATGCCTCTTCAGCAATCATAGCGGCAATTTCACCGCCGAAGCCTGCAAAAACCTTGTCCTCATGAACCACCAATACTCTGCCGGTTTTCTTTATGCTGCCCAGAATAGTTTCCTTGTCGAGCGGCACGAGTGAGCGGATGTCAACTACTTCGATGCTCTTCCCTGTTTCGGTAGTGATTTTTTCAGCCGCCGAGAGGCACATGTGGGTAGTGTTTCCGTAGGTGATCACGCTCATATCGCTGCCAGTCCGCCTGATGCGCGCCTTACCGAAAGGAACCTCGAACTCCTCGGGTACAAATGTTTCGGCAGCCGGATCGTTATACAATGCTTTAGGTTCAAGGAAGAGCGTAGGTCCTTTTGAACGCATGGAAGTACGCAGCAATCCCGCGGCATCATCGGCAAAAGAAGGGTATACAATGCGCACTCCCGGCAAGGTAGCCAGTGCGCCTTCAATGGTTTGCGAGTGATATAATCCGCCGCCTATGTAACCGCCGGAGGCCAGCCGTATGGTAATATTGGGAACAAATTTTCCGTTGCTGCGCCAGTAATCGTGCGAAATCTCAACATATTGTTCCAGCGCCGGCCAGAAATAATCGGCAAATTCGGCACCTTCCACTACTATTCTGATCTTATCGCTGAAACGGCTCATGCCTTCAGCAGTACCCAGTATATAATCTTCAGCAATCGGGCCGTTGAAAACCCTTAGCGGGCCAAATTCCTGCTGCATGCCCTTGGTGACATTGAAAATGCCGCCTTTCTCCTTATTGGCAACATCCTGCCCCCAAATAAAAGTATCAGGATTGTGCCTGAATTCCTCTTTCAGCGTTTCATTAAGAGCTTGTATGAGTTTTAATTTCCTGCCTTCTGTCTGGTTGTGAATGCCTTCCGGAAATTTTACCGGGATATAGGCTTCGGGGAAAACGAAATTGTGGATTGACTCAGGGGCCGGATCAGCCGCCACTATGGATTTGCGATGAGCGGCCATTACCTCTTTCTGGGCCTGTTCGTCCATAGCGTTAAGCTCTTCTTCGGTGAACTTGCCGGAGTGCAGCAGTTGTATCCGGAACCGGTCGAGCGGGTCACTGGCTTTGGCACAATGGCGCTCGTTTTCATCGCGGTACAGTTCATGACGGTCGGAGTTGGAGTGTGAGTGAATCCTCACTGTGCTGGCATGAACGATCACCGGTTCCTGCTTTTCAATGGCGTGTTTGCGTGCCTCAGACATGGCTGTCATCGAACTGAAAACATTTTTACCGTCGCAGTGGATGATCCTCAGGTTCTTGAATCCCCTGAAATTATCAGCTGCATAAACGTTGGCTGTCTGGTCGCGCTTGGGGACAGAGATACCGTAACGGTTATCCTGGAAAACGAAGATCACCGGGAGTTTTTCGTTGCTGGCGCCATTGATAGCTTCATAAACATATCCTTCGGATGTTGATGATTCGCCCTGCGAACTGATGGCGACAGCTTTAATTCCGTAACGCTTGATGGCCCGGGCAACACCTGCTGCGTGCTGGGTGTGGTTGCCGGTACATGATGACACATTGTGAATATTCCATTCAGGTTTGGCAAAGTGGTTCGACATGTGACGGCCTCCCGATGAGGGATCATCGGCTTTGGAAATGCCGTTAAGGATGATCTCTTCGGCGGTCATACCGGCAGAAATCACGGTGAGCATGTCGCGGTAATAGGGGAAAAGATGATCGTTGTTCTTCTCAAATACCTGGCCTATGGCGAGTTGTATTGCATCGTGGCCGGCATAAGGGGCATGGTATGACCAGCCCAGGGCTTGTTTGAGGTAGTTGGGGGCGCGGTCGTCGAGTTTACGCCCGAGTGTCATCAGGTAGTACCATCGGCCTAAAGTTTCTTTATCGGTATTGTCAAGCTTGAAAACAGGTTTGTCACTCATGTAGTTACGGTTTGAAAATTAGAGATTAACATCCAAAACGCAAAAAAGTTCAACAATAGAGCATCAACCTCAGGGACGGAGGATGATGTATTCGCCCGTTTCGAGCAGGCGGATTATAGTGGATGGTTTGGATTGCTGGAATACCTGCTGCTTGTATTTAACCACGTAATCTACATTGTTGATGAGTTCCTTGTTGATATGGCTGAATGTGACCGGCGATGCTTCGCCCGAAATATTGGCCGAGGTGGAAACGATGGGTTTGCCGAATTTTCTGATCAGCGCTTCGCAGAATTCCTCTTTAACGATACGTATCCCTATGGTGCCGTCTTCGGCGATAACATTCGGTGCCAGGTTTTTGGCGTTGCTGTATATGACCGTAACAGGATTTTCTATGCATTTCAGCAGGTCCCAGGCTACTTCTGGCACTTTGTCAACATACTTTATCACCTGTTCAAAGGAGCTTACCAGCACGATCAGGCTTTTTGATTCGACCCGTTGCTTGATGCGGTAAATATTTTCAACCGCTTTGGCATTCGTGGCATCGCAGCCTAGTCCCCAGATGGTATCGGTAGGGTAGAGGATGCTTCCGCCCTTATGGAGCGTGTCCAGGGCTTTAAGCAAATCATCATGATATTCAGGCTCATTCATAATTCAAAGCAGAGAGTAGTTGTTGAGTAGTAATAGTGGCAGCACATTCAAAATGTTGTTCGGGGCATTCGCGGTGGCCGTGAAGCCCGCATGGCCTGCAGTCGAGTTTCTTAGTGCTTTCGATCACCAGGGCGTGATCGCTTAAGGGCCCGAAACCAAACTGAGGTACAGTGGAACAAAACACCGCCGTAGTCCTGGCATTCACTGCTGAAGCCAGGTGCATGGGCGACGAATCGTTCACGTAGTTCATCACGGCATCCTGCATCAGGGCTGCCGACTGCAACAAGCTAAGCCGGCCGGCAAGGTTCAGGCATCGTTCGGAACCTGATCCTTTCGCGATGTGTTCGCAAAGGTCAAAGTCCTGTTTCGAACCAAGCAACAGTATACCGAACTCTGGAGGAATTGCTTTAATGAGCGAAATCCATTGGTATTCAGGTAATTGCTTTGTGAACCAAAGCGATGCAGGTGCAATACAAAGATAAGCTTTCGTTTTGAGGGAGTCAACCTTTTTGTAATCGTCAGGTGAAGGATAGAGCCGGGGCCTGGCAGGCAGCTCATCGGTAAAGGGAGTGATAAGCGCCTGGTTGCGGCTGGTTTCGTGGATGTTGTCTTCGGCCGAAATCCTGTGCCCAGCCCTGTAGGTAAACCACCGTGAAAAAGGATTTTTGTCGAAGCCGGAAGTATGTTTTGCTTTCGAAAGTACTGTGAATAAACCTGTGGCAGCAAATCGCTGCAGGTTGATAAGGTAATCGTAACGTGTGCCGCGCACCTCTTTCAACAGGTGCAACAGGTTGCGGTATTTGTGCTTCGACTTGTCCCAGGTAAGCAATTTGTTCAGGTAGGGATGCCCGGCAAACAGCGCTTCGTTTCCTTTCTTCGTCATGAAATCGATGGCTGCGTCAGGAAAATGGCTGTGCAGCTTTTCGATCACGGCTGTGGCCAGGATCACATCACCTATGGAGGCGGTTTGTATGACGAGGAAGCGTTGCAAGGCTATGGTATCAGTATCAGAAGTCAACATTGTATTCCCTGAGGGCATCGTTGAGCGATGTTTTCAGGTCGGTGGAAGGTTTGCGTTTGCCGATGATGAGGGCGCAGGCGACATTGTACTTACCGGCGGGGAAGTTTTTTTCGATGGAGCCGGGTATCACCACCGACCGTGGCGGTACAAACCCCTTGTATTCAATGGGTTCGCTGCCCGACACATCGATGATGCGGGTGGAACCGGTAATCACCACGTTAGCGCCCAGCACGGCTTCGGCGCCTATGCGGGCGCCTTCAACCACGATGCAGCGTGAGCCAAGGAAGCAGTTATCTTCGATGATGACGGGGGCAGCCTGCACCGGTTCCAGCACACCACCAATGCCCACACCGCCGCTCAGGTGCACATGCGAGCCCACCTGCGCGCAACTGCCCACGGTAGCCCAGGTATCCACCATGGTGCCGGGACCTATCCATGCGCCTATGTTTACATACGAGGGCATCATGATAACGCCCGGTGAAATATAGGAACCATAGCGGGCCACGGCATGGGGAACCACACGGATGCCAAGTTCTTCGTAATTGTGCTTGAGGGGGATTTTATCGTGGAATTCCAGCGGGCCGGCTTCGAGGGTTTCCATTTGCCGCAGCGGGAAATAAAGGATAACGGCTTTTTTCACCCAGTCGTTTACCTGCCAGCCATCGCCGGTGGGAGAGGCCACGCGCAGTTGCCCCTTATCCAGCATTTCCACCACAGCGAAAACTGCCTGCTGTACATCGTTGTTCTTAAGCAATGACCTGTCGAGCCAGGCGCTGTCAATCAATGATTTAAGTTCATCCATCCGCAGTATATCTTTACCTCCAAAGATAAACAAGAATTGGGAATGAAAGGTTGCATGCTATAGCAGGCCGATAATTTGTGTGGAAAGTTTATGGAGATATAAGGATTGTTTATATATTAGAGGGTTGAAAAAAGCTATAACGGTTTCGCATATTACGCTTATCAGAGTTATATGCGAAGGATTGCGGATACACACTCGTTAGGTTTAATTTAACCAAGATGAAACAATTAAAATATTACTTAACGACATTAGTAATTTTCTGGACTTTTAGTTTAGAAGCACAAAAACCTGAATTAGTGAAATATACTTTATTTCCATGTGATGAAAGCCATTATATAAATACAGAATATTTCAACGAAGGGATAGTAAATAAGTCGTTAAAATTAGATACTTTGACCATTCTTATATCTACAATAATGAATTGTGGTTCTGGTGAAAAAGGATATATCATTTCAAGTGGAGATTCGATAAACTTATTTTCTGAATTTCCTGATTCAATACCATTTATAGATAATGATGGCGACACAACCAAATGGAAAGAACCAGTTATGGCAGATTGTGATTGTTGCTTTAATCTAGAATATATAATTTCAGGAATAAAAGACAAAGATTCAATTCTTACAATAAATGGGAAAGCGTTAAGAAAATTAGACAAGAAATATAAATTTCCATTTATAAATCAAAACGGAGATACAACAGTATTTATTGACGATAAAGGATTCTACCATCGTAAACAATACAGCACTTCGGGGGACAGACTTTTATATGAAATAATCTCAAAGAGTAATTATAACAAAACAATTTTCTATCATAAAAATGGACGAATAAGAATTATAAGTGAAAATGACAATTTAAATCATACTTCAAAAACAACAACTTATGATGAAAATGGAAATTTAATAAAAGAAGAAAAATAAAAAAACTAAACCTAATAATTAAGGCTTCGTGTGGTCGAGGTACGAGACCCAGCATGAAGCCGTGTTGCACGGAATCCCGCAACGCTGTTTTTTTATGGAGTTTCAAATCTTTTGAGTGATTTTGTAAGGCAGCTCTGCGAGCTGGTTTTTAACTGTTATACCTGAATTTGGATACTGAAAAAGTGATAATTGTTTGATTTTATAAACATTAGGTTACTGTTCATTCATAATCGGACAATATAATACCAGGCCCTTTCTAAGGACAGTTTGATCAATTGGTCTCATTGTGTTGTTGGTTTCTGGTGATTAAATGCAGCGGCGGCGGCCTACCGGCTTCAAACCATTCAATCGTTATCATCAGCCCCTTACCACAGCATGGGCACAGGTCAGGATCATAACCTAAGTGTTCGCGGCACAGCTCCTTCCAGTGTTTCTTAGGCTTTTGAAGCACGGGGTTCATGCCAAAGTCCTTTTGAAGGGTACGCAACTCCGGCCGGCGCCTGGTGGACAGCAATCCGTAATGCCTGATCCTCACAAACCGGTGTGGCATAATATGCTGACAGAAACGCCGCAGGAATTCAACACCCTGCAAGGTCATCACCTTTTCACGATTATCCCGGTAATCGCGCCAACGGAATGTAACGCCGCTTTCATCAACCTTTATCAACCGGTGATTGCTGATGGCCACCTTGTGCGTATAGCGTCCCAGGTATTCAATCACCTGCTCAGGCCCGGCAAACGGCTCTTTGGCGTAAACCACCCAATTGGTGCGTTTCAACTCCCGGATGAATTGCTGATCTTGTGGCAGTCGTTTCTGCAGCCCTGTAATGAATTTGGCGCGGAATACTGACGAAAGATTTTCAACCCTGAACAGAAATACTTTGCCGTTGGCCGATGTATTTACCTGCTTCCATTCTCCCTTATAGTTGATACCGCCGCCCGGAACTATACAATGCAAATGCGGGTGAAGGCTCAGGTTCTGACCCCAGGTATGCAATACCGCCACCATGCCTGTCTCGGCATGCCATTTTGTGAATGAAAACTGTGCAATCGTTTCCCATACACTGCTGAACAGCAGGTTATACATCCCTTGCGGATGATGCAGAAACAGCTCATTCAGTACTTCAGGAACCGTAAATACTACATGAAAATACGGAACCGGCAGCAAATCCTGTTTGCGGCCTTCTATCCATGCCTCGCGCTGTATATTCTGGCATTTGGGACAATGACGGTTGCGGCAGGAGTTGTAGCTGATGCGTATATGCCCGCATGTATCGCACCGGTCAACATGCCCACCCAGTTCCGACGTCCGGCAGCGGCGTATCGCACTTAACGTCCTCTGGATATAACTGTTGGCTGCATGTTTCTGCTCATACTCCCTGCCAAAGCGGCTTATGACCTCTGCCAGTTCACAGGCCGGCCTCAATCTTTGCCGTACAACCTNGTCGAACGGGCTGAACAGGTTACTCCGGTTTGGTTTGGCTACATGCAGATAGACCAGCGTCGTCTCAATGCGCTCATGTCCCAGCAGTTCTTTGATCGAGACTATATCCATCCCGTATTCAAGCAAGTGCGTGGCATAGCTGTGACGCAACGTATGAAGGGTTATGCCTTTTTGAAGCTTGCACTTCTTAACCGCTTCACGCAATGCCCATTGCATACCCCGTACACTCAGCGGGCTGCCCGGCGTGTTGCCATTAAACAGGTATTCTACCGGTTGGCAAGCATAATAATATTTACGCAGCCCTTCCAGTATCAGCGGCGACAAGGGCACATACCGGTCCTTGTTATATTTGCTCTGGCGAATGTGGATCATCATACGGCCTGAATCAATGTCACTTAGGTGTAAGCGGCTCACTTCACGCGCACGCAACCCGGCCGAATATATCAGGGACAGCAATACCCTGTGTTTTAACAGTTCCGGAGCTGAAAATAATGCCTTGCACTCCTGGTAGTTGAGCACCACCGGTAACTTGCCCGTATGCTTGATCTGTGGCAGCTTTACCGCTTTTTCATTCATCCCCAGCAAACGATAGCAATAACGTAATCCATAAACCGCAAACTTGAAATCGCTCAGCGATGGCGTTTTGCTTTGCCTGGCTAATTGAGCCAGGTAACGGTTCAACTCTTTCTCACTGATGTGTTGTGGTAACTTACCGAAATGAAGGCTTAACTGTGCCAGTTTACGGGCATAATTGCTGAGTGTACTGGGCGATTGTCCTGATAACCGCACTTTATCGTCTAACTCCTGATATAGGCTGCGAAACCCATGTACCTGATGAATGGCTTGCTCTACAATAGTGAAACTCTTTTTTCTTAATTTTGGTAGTGTTTCCATAATTCAAATGGTTTTGGTGAACCTTTAAATTATGAAACATGCTACTATCCCGCCCCTTTTTCGGGGCGGGATTTAGTGCAAC
>JADLKF010000009.1 GCA_015657475.1 Lentimicrobiaceae bacterium
CCAATTTCACCTATTCCAACAATTGCCAGGCGCAGCCGGTGCTGTTCACCGATCTTTCAACAATTACATCGGGTTCCATTGTATCATGGAGCTGGGATTTTGGTGACGGGAACTCCTCTACTCTCCAAAATCCTCAGCATACTTATGCCAACGCAGGCACTTTCAATGTAATTCTAACAGCTACCTCCGACTCCGGTTGTGTCGGTACCCATACCATTGCCCTGAACATTGTAGCTTTTCCCACCGCTTCGGCAGGCTCGCCACAAACCATTTGCGCCGATGATACCTTTTCTCCGGCCTCGGCAACAGCGGCCAATTACTCCTCATTACTCTGGAGTTCAAGCGGTACAGGAACGTTTAATGACCAGACCATTCTGCACCCTGTATACACTCCCAGTGCTGCCGACACGGCTGCACATACAGTAACTCTTACCCTCGTTGCCAGCGGCAATTCACCCTGTGGCCCTGCCACATCGTCAATGGTACTGACGATAAATCCCGTGGCTGTTTCAGATGCCGGCATTGATGCCAGGATATGTGAAGGAAGCACTTATCAGCTTTCCGACGCTGCAGCCTTCGGGTATACCTCCCTTACTTGGAACAGCTCAAGTTCAGGCACTTCGGGGTTTGTACCCGCCGGAACCCTTCATCCTGTCTATACGCCCGATGCCACCGATATCACCAATGGCAGTGTAACGCTCACCCTTACGGCCAATCCCTATGCACAATGCTCTGCCGCTTCCGATGGTATGACCCTTCACATTACCCGACAGGTGGTGAACAATGCAGGAGCCAATGGACAGATATGCCAGAACAGCACATTCAATGTTACCACCGCCACCTCGGTATATGATTCGGTGCATTACTGGACGCATAACGGATCAGGCACCCTGAACAATGCCACCACATTATCTCCAACTTATGTTCCTGGTACGGGTGAATCGGGCACGGTGACACTGACCTTACATTCCCTTGCTTATTACCCGTGCAGCAGCGTGACGGATAACATTACGCTTACCATTCATCCTCTTCCCACGGCCGATGCCGGTTCTGCGGGCTTCAGTTGCCAGGGATACAACTACGCGGTAAGCGGAGCTACGGCTACACACTATTCTTCGGTCACCTGGACTGAAAATGGCACGGGTTCCCTCACCAATGCCAACACATTGACCCCGACTTATGTACCTGGTCCCGGTGAATCAGGCACGGTAACGCTGACGCTCACCGCGCAGGGTGAGTTAAGTTGTGCCGGAGAGACAGCCCAGAGCACGATGACGCTTACGATCACCCCTCTTCCTGTAGTTGATGCAGGGCTGAATGCCACCATTTGTGCTGCCAACACGCATACACTGTCTGCCACGCAGACCAACTGCGGAAGTGTATTGTGGAGCACCTCGGGTGACGGTACCTTCAACAACCCTGCATCGCTAGCACCGGTATACACTCCGGGCAGTAACGACATAGCCTCGGGCAGTGTGGTGCTGACGATCACCGGTTTTGGAGCCGGTTCCTGTGTTGGTGAGACCGACAATGACCAGGTAGTTTTAACGATCGATCCCATGCCAACGGCATATGCAGGCATTGATGAGTCGCATTGTGTGCAGAGCCCGATAGCGATCACGGGAGCCACGGCAGGTAACAACTCGGGGGTACAGTGGGTCACCTCGGGAGACGGGATTTTCACGGGCAACACCACGCTGACGCCGACCTATATGCCGGGCAACATAGACTTTAACAACGGCACGGTGACGCTGACGTTGCGATCCTACGGCAGGTTGAGTTGTGCATCACAGACGGTGAGCGACAGCCGGGTGCTGACGGTAACGCCCTACCCGACAGTGAATGCGGGCCCTGATGATTACATCTGCAGTAACCAGACACAATACCAGCTAAACGGCTTCGGCAACAATTACAATGCGGCCGATATCCAGTGGAGTTTCACGGGAGGTGACGGGGTACTCAGTGCCACGAATGTAATGAGTCCTATCTATTACCCTGGTCCTGTGGATTTAAGCACTGTGGACCGTGCCATCACCTTCACGCTCACGCTGCAGGGAGTAGGCACCTGTGTGGGTCAATATGTAAGCGATGAGATGACGTTGCTCATCGACCCCACGCCGGTGAGCAATGCAGGCCCCGACGGGGAAGTGTGTGGTCGCAGGCCTTACCAGCTCAGCGGGGTGGCTCAGTATGAGAACACTATACTCTGGGTAACCACGGGCGACGGCAGTTTCAATAATCCTAATCTTCTGAACGCGACTTACACCCCCGGTCCGGGCGATGTAGGCACGATGGTTATGCTGCGGCTGGACCTGAGCGGGTGCCAGAGCCTCACGGGGGATGACTTCCTGCTGCTGACGGTACATCCCGATCCGAGTGCGACAATCAGTGGCACCGCGGACATCTGCGAAGGCACGTCGACGCCATTGACGATAGACTTCACGGGGACACCACCGTGGTCAGTCAGCTATACTGACGGCCTTGTACCGGTGACGGTGACGGGGATTACAGCTTCGCCATACACCTTCACGGTATCGCCGTTGTTAACCTCCAACTACTGGATCACGGCGGCATCGGATGCTTATTGTCCTGTACCGAACGATTCTATCCACGGGCCGGCATATGTCACAGTCCATGAGTTGCCTTACCAGTACATTACCACAGCCACTAATGGAGGTTATTACTGTGCCGGCGATACAGGCGTGGTGATCAGCCTGTCATCCTCACAGGTGGGAATGACGTACGAGCTCTTTCACAACTGGGTAAGCACGGGAGTGGTGCTGTCAGGCACGGGCAGCACATTGCGTTTTGGCACCTTCACCGCCCCGGGGCAGTATGCCATCGAGGGCACCAATCCCGGCGGTCCCTGCACAGCATGGATGCGCGACACGGTGGAGGTTATCATCAACCCCATCCCTGTAACGGACTTCACATGGAATACAGCCTGCCTTGGCGACACCACGGTGATCGATGTATCGGGGTTGTATATCAATGCCATCAGTAACTGGCTGTGGGATTTCGGTGACGGCACGTACCTCACGCTCAACGCGCCTATGGACCCTGTGAAGCATGTCTTTCCCACCTACGGCAGTTACCCGGTAACGGTGAGTGTGACGGACACCAACGGCTGCCAGTTCAGCATCACGCATACGGTAGATGTACGTCCTCACCCTACGTCTTTCTTCAGCTACGACACGCCCACCTGCCTGGGAGATGCCACTTCGTTCACCGACCTCAGCACGATACCGTCAGGTCAGGGCTACCTTCAGCGGTGGATCTGGGATTTCGGTGACGGCACGCCTGGTGACACGATCTGGTTTCCTGCCACGCCGAATATCACGCACACCTATTCCACCGACGGCACCTACACGGTAACCCTCCAGGTCAGCAACTCGGTGAGTTGCAGTGACACGTGGAGCACCACGGTGACGGTTACCCGTCGTCCTGTGGCGGACTTCACGATGGCCTCCACTGCCTGCCGGGAGATGGCGGTAACGTTCCAGGATCTGTCGGGCGAAGACGGCGGCGGGGCGATAGCAAGCAGGAACTGGGACTTTGGTGACCCTGCATCGGGAGTGCTGAACTACAGCACGGCCCAGGACCCAGAGCACAGCTATGCTTCGTCAGGCATCTACACGGTCACACTCATTGTCACCAACTACGCCGGCTGCAGTGACACCTTGCAGAAGACGATCACGGTATTTGAAAAGCCGTCAGTAGCCTTTGCCTTTGGTACGGGCTGTGTGGGAGACACCACGCAGCTGTGGGCCGATATGACGGTTGTAAACGGCGGAGCCATAGCCGGATACAGCTGGGACTTCGGCGACGGGGGCACTGCCTACAGCGAGAGTGTATCACACATATACATAGCCCCGGGCGCTTACCTGGTCACGCTCACGGTGACAGACACCTCGGGCTGCGAGAATGACACTTCACGCTATCTCACCATCACCACGCCGCCGGTGGCGCACTTTTCGGCTCCTGCCGACAACTGCCTGAGCGAGACGATACTGTTCCACGACCTGAGCACAGCTAATGATGGTTATCTCACCAGCTGGTTATGGGACTTTGGCGACGGCAATACACAAACGGTAACCTTCCCCAATACACCGGATGTCAGCCATAACTACCTGGTTGCGGGCACTTTCCAGGTCACTTTGACGGTCACCGACAGCTATGGGTGCACACACCGGGAGCAGCGGCTGATCACTGTGAATGATTCACCCACGGCTTTGTTCATGTACCAGGGAGGTGGTTGTGAAGGCAGCCAGGTGATGTTCACCGACCTGAGCACCACCACGGGCTACCAGCAGGTGTCGGGGTGGCAGTGGAGCTTTGGCGATCCTGCCTCGGGCATCTATAACAGCAGCACCGAGCAAAACCCTGTTCACGCTTTCAATGCCGCAGGCACTTACACGGTACAGCTCATAGCATACAGCGGCAACCTGTGCAATGACACGACGACGCAGCAGGTCATTATTGGTTCTTTGCCTACTGCCGGTTTCACCACGCAGCAGGCCTGCAGGGACAACCCGGTGCAGTTCACACCGGACTATTCGGTGACGGACACGACGACCATTGCGACGTGGCTGTGGGACTTCGGCGACGGCAACAGCAGTTCGCTGCGCGAGCCTGTACATGTATACAATATGTCGGCCACCTACATGGTCACGTTGACGGTCGGCGATACTTCAGGCTGCGAACGAAGCGTAACAATGCCTGTAACGATACTACCGCTTCCTGAGGTCAACTTCACGTATGACAGTCCTGTATGTGAAGGTACGACGGTAGCGTTCACAGACCTGACGGCGGTACCGGGCCAAACGGGTTATGTATACCGCAGGACCTGGGACTTTGGTGACGGCACGTCACAAACGATATTGTTCCCCAATGCCACGGCTGTAAGCCACAGTTATGGTCAGGCAGGAACCTTCACGGTGACGCTCACGGCGGTGACTGCCGACAGTTGCACGGCGGCGACCCAAAAGACGGTGACGGTGCTGCCTCAGCCGGCTGCGGCATTCACGCATGGCGCCGGCTGCGAGGGCATGGTTATGCAGTTCACCAACCTGAGCACTGCCGGTGGCGGGCAGTCATTGTCGGGTTACCTGTGGGACTTCGGCGACCCTGGTTCAGGCACTGCGAACCAGAGCACGCTGGCCGATCCCACGCACAGTTACAACACTTCAGGCACTTACACGGTGATGCTGATAGCCACCACAGCCAATGGCTGCAGCGACACGGCCACGCAGCAGGTCACGGTATCTGCGCCGCCGGTGGTAGACTTCACGATGACGGCGCAGTGCAGTAATGACACCACTCAGTTTGTCAGCAGCACGTTGGTGAATGTGGCAGCCACGCAAAGCTGGCTATGGCAGTTTGGTGACGGCACTACGGCCACTACCCCGGATCCCCTGCACATATACACTCAGCAGGGCACCTACATGGTGCTGCTCACGATCACCGACACGGCAGGCTGCAGCAACACGATAAGCTACCCTGTGACGATACAGGCGGGCCCGCAGGCATGGTTCAGCGTGACGGCGCCGGGATGCAGCGGCATGGCGGTGACTTTCACGGATTTAACCAACGGCAACGGCGGTACTATCAGCAGCTGGTACTGGCAGTTTGGCGACGGCCACGACACCACGCTCACGGCACAGGTTCCCACGCTCACGCATACGTATACGAATGCAGGCATTTACACGGCCACGTTGTCGGTAGTCACGCAGCAGGGCTGCGAAAGCACCTACCAGCAGACGGTGACGATATCCTCTTCGCCGCTGGCGGCATTCTTGTGGCAGAACACCTGCCAGGGTCAGGCGACACAGTTCACGGACATGACAACGCTCAACGGCGGCGCCACGCTCACCTCGTGGAGCTGGGACTTCGGCGACCCGGGGTCGGGGACGGGCAACAGTTCACCGCTGCAGAACCCGTGGCACAGCTACACCACACCGGGGAGCTATGTTGTCACCCTTGTCACGTTGAATGCTTCGGGATGTGCCGACACGGCGCAAAGCAGTGTCACCATCAGCACGATGCCGGCGGTAGACTTCTACCATGACAACACCACCTGCAAGGGAGTGGATGTGCTGTTCCACACCGACACGCTGGTTTCCAACATCGATGCGTTGCAAACGTATGACTGGGACTTTGGTGACGGCACGGCGCATGCATACACGGTAAATCCCGTTCACAGCTACCAGAATGCAGGCACATACACGGTGACGCTGGTGGTGACAGACACGGTGGGTTGTCCCAACGCGGTAAGCCACAGCATCACGATCCACGGTTCGCCGCAGGCGCAGTTCAGCTATGCTAACGTATGTGCAGGCACGGCGACGCTGTTCAGCGACCTTAGCCTGGCGCCACAGGGCGACACCATTGTAAGCTGGCTGTGGAACTTTGGCGACACGCAGCAGACGACAGACACCTCCACGTTACAAAACCCGGGCTATACATACACGCAGACAGGCACTTACACGGTAACGCTGACGGTGACGACAGAGCATGGCTGTGAGGGCAGCATTGCCATACCGCTGCAGGTATGGAACCTTCCCACGGCGGGTTTCCGCTACACGACGACGCCCTGTGCAGGGGGAACGGTACAGTTTGCCGACACCTCGTGGAGTTACCAGAGCACGATCATGAGCCGGGCGTGGGAGTTTGAGCCTTACCAGTACGGGTCGGGGCAGAATCCTCAGCACACCTACTATGCGACAGACAGTTGCTACACGGTGCAGCTGGTTGTGGTTGATGGGAGGGGATGTATTGACACCGCTCAGCAGCAGGTATGTGTACCGGCGCCATTGGCGATAGCGATGAGTTATGAGCAGCACTGTTACGGGCAGCCGGCACAGTTCACGCCGCAACTTGTCACCCCGGCAGGCGACTCGCTGATCACCTTTGCCTGGAACTTTGGTGACCCTGCCTCGGGGACCAGCAATACTACAGCACAGAAAACGCCGCAGCACCTGTTCACGCAGGTGGGATATTACAGTGTTCAACTCACGGCTACAGACCAATATGGCTGCAGTGCCGACACCTGGCAGCAGGTGGAGGTACATGCGTTGCCGGTGCCATCGTTCACGTGGCAGAACGGCAGTTGCGACACCACGGTAATGTTCAGCAGCACTTCGCAGGACACTACGGCGGCAATCACCACGATGATATGGGATTATGGCGACGGGACGGTGGACACGGTTTATGCCCCGAACACGGGAGCCACACATCACTACAGTGCCCCGGGCAACTACATGGTGACGCTCACCACGGTGAATGCCGATGGCTGCAGTGCCGGCACACAGCAGGAGGTACAGCGTTCAGGCTGCCTGGTGGCAGCGATGATGGCAGGAGACACCCTGCTGTGCCAGAACTCGCCGGTACAGTTCATGGACATGAGCACCTGCGACGGGGTGATCACCCGGTGGACATGGCACTGGGGTGACGGGACGACAGACAGCTACACGCAATACAATCCATACACGCTTCACAGCTACAGCGGCCCGGGCACATTTACCGTGAGCCTGGTGGTGACAACGATGGTTGGCAGCACGGCCATTACCGACAGCACGACGAGGCAGGTAACGATATGGCCGTCGCCGATGGCGGGGTTCACGGCAAAGGATGTATGCCAGGGAGAGCGGGCATACTTCAACGACACCACGCTGGCCAACGGCGCTTTGGCGCTGACCTATCGATGGGACTTTGGCGATGGTAGTACAATAAGTGATACCTCGGCACTGAAGAATCCCGATTACCTGTACCCGTGGCCGGGGACCTTCCCGGTGCAGCAGGTGGTGATGAACCAGCTGGGATGTGCCGACACGACTGACAGTGAGATCCGGGTGAACGGGTTGCCTCAGGCGGCTTTTGACAACTCCATGGCCTGCCAGGGTCATGAGGTATACTTCTTCGACCACTCGCAGTCATACCTGGCGCCATTGTCAAGGTGGGGATGGATGGTGAGAGGAGAAGAGCAGCTGGGTACGATGAACGGTGCCACGCCGGGCTTCGTGTTCAGCACGGCAGGCGACTACACGGTGACATTGACGGTGGCAGACTCTAACCGCTGTATTGACACGATAGTGAAACAGATAACCGTGAACACCGTTCCGGTGAGCGCGTTCACGGTGACGGAGAACTACGAGAACCTGCAGGGGCAGGTGCTGTTCACCAACGGATCGTTGGGAGCGCAGCAATATTACTGGGACTTTGGCAACGGGGAGACGAGCATGGCCCTGTCGCCGGTGGTGACCTACGATGTGGACGGCAACTACACGGTACATCTGATCACGGTGAACAGCCTGGGATGCACAGATACGGCCACAACGGTGTACAGGATGCTGTACAAGGGGTTGTGGATACCCACGGCAATGGCGCCGTCGGGGCCGGTGGAGCAGACACGGCTGTGGAAGCCTGTGGGTGTGAACCTGGCGACATACAGGGCAGAGGTGTACAACAGCCACGGCATACTGCTGTGGAGTTCCACGGCGCTGGACAGCAACGGTGTACCGTTACAGGGATGGGACGGCACCTACAAGCAGGTTCCCTGCCAGCAGGATGTGTATGTGTGGAAGGTGCAGGCAGTGTTCAGGGATGGGACGATATGGCACAACGAGAACGTGGGTGAAATCGACAACATGCCCACGAGTGAATGGGGTACGGTGACACTGATAAGGTAGGAGTTGGAAAGCTTGCTTGCCATACTAAAGATTGAGCGTGGCAGGCAGGTTGAGAGTTTGAAAGTTTGAGGGTTTGAGAGTTTGAGAGTTTGAAAGTTTTGAAAGGACTTTACTTATATGCAAGAGCCGGCGGCAAGCCGGCTTTTTGTATTTTTATAGCTGACATTTACAGGTGATTTGAGCATTTACTAATGGACAGCAAATTTATTACACAAATAGCCAATGAGCTTGGAATCAGGGAATTCCAGGTGTTGAATACGATTAACCTGTTGAAAGATGGCGCTACGGTACCTTTTATTGCCCGTTACCGCAAAGAGATGACAGGCAGTCTCGATGAAGTAGTCATTGCTTCGATCCGCGACAGGTATGAGCAAATCCTGGAACTTGAAAAGCGCCGTGAAGCTATCATCAATTCCATAAAGGAACAGGAGAAACTAACCCCGGAACTGGAAAAGCAGATAATGGAAGCGAGAACAATGAGTGAGTTGGAGGATATATACCTTCCTTACCGTCCCAAACGCCGCACCCGTGCCACCATTGCCAGGGAAAAAGGCCTTGAGCCCCTGGCCTATATTATTTACGCACAACTCAACATTGATATTGAAACGAAGGCCGCTGCATTTCTCGATCCTGAAAAGGATGTTAAAAACGTCAGTGATGCCCTTGCCGGAGCACGCGATATCATTGCCGAATGGGTGAATGAAGATAAAGGCAGCCGCGAAAGGGTGCGTAACCTGTTTTCCCGGAAGGCATCCATTGCTGCAAGGGCTATAAGAGGCAAAGAATTGGAAGGTATCAAATACGAATCATANTTCGACTGGAATGAGTCCTTATTGAAAGCTCCTTCACACAGATTGCTGGCCATGTTTCGCGGCGAGAATGAGGGTTTTTTGAAAGTGTCGATCGAACCTGACGAAGATGAAGCCCTCGAACTGCTCAATCGCAAGTACATCAGGGCAAAGAATGCTGCCGCCGGACAAGTGGAACTGGCTGTCAAAGATTCCTACAAAAGATTGTTGCAGCCTTCGATGGAAACGGAGTTCAGGCAGGCAGCCAAGGAAAAAGCCGACCAGGAAGCCATCCGCGTGTTTGCCGAAAATCTCAGGCAGTTGCTGCTTGCCCCTCCGCTGGGTCAGAAAAATGTGCTGGCCATCGACCCCGGCTTCCGCACTGGATGCAAAGTGGTGGTGATTGACCGCCAGGGCAGGCTGCTTCACAACGAAACCATCTATCCTCATCCGCCACAGAATGAAACCAAACAGGCTTCCGCAAAAATTCAGACACTTGTGAAAGCCTATAAAATTGAAGCCATTGCCATTGGCAACGGCACAGCGGGCCGTGAAACCGAGAATTTCATCAAAAGAATTCCTTTCGAAACAAACATTCTGGCCCTGATGGTCAATGAAAGCGGGGCCTCGGTTTATTCAGCTTCAGCAGTTGCCAGAGAAGAGTTCCCGGAGTATGATGTCACCGTAAGAGGTGCTGTCTCAATAGGTCGCAGACTGATGGACCCCTTGTCAGAGCTGGTCAAAATTGATCCTAAATCGATAGGAGTGGGGCAATATCAGCACGATGTTAATCAGCCTCTTCTGCAAAAAGGGCTTGAAGATGTGGTTATAAGTTGTGTGAACAAGGTTGGAGTGGAGTTGAATACCGCCAGCAAACACCTGCTGAGCTATGTATCTGGCATTGGCCCGGCACTTGCTTCAAAAATCGTTGAACACCGAGATAAGAAGGGAGTTTTCCATAGCAGGGCAGATCTGATGAGTGTTCCGCGCTTTGGTGATAAAGCATTTGAACAGGCAGCAGGATTTCTGCGCATACGTGAGTCGGCAAATCCCCTCGATCGAAGTGCCGTTCATCCTGAAAGTTACGGGATCGTCGACAACATGTCCCGGAAGCTGGGCTGTTCAGTAGGCGATCTTATGAATAGTGAAGAACTTCGGAAGAAGATCGACCTCAGAGAGTTTGTAACGGAATCTGTCGGTTTGCCAACACTTACCGATATAATGCAGGAGCTCGCCAAACCCGGCCGTGACCCCAGGGAAAAGTTCGATTTCTTTGAGTTTGATAAGAATGTGAATTCTATAGAGGATGTTCATCCAGGCATGGTGCTTCCGGGCATTGTGACAAACATCACCAATTTCGGGGCTTTTGTCGATATTGGTGTCCACCAGGATGGACTTATACATGTCAGCCAGATCGCAAACCGATTCGTTAAAGATCCGAACGAATTACTCAAGTTGAACCAGAAGGTGATGGTGAAAGTTTTACAGGTAGACATTGACCGCAGGCGTATACAACTGACAATGAAAGATATTGAACAGTAAGGCGAAGTTTCTGGTTTGAAGTCAGGTAGTGTTAGCTCTTTAAGGCAAAAACGTACTTTTGTAAAATGAAAAGATCAATTTCCATATTACTGATCGTTCTCTCAATGAGTGTATTTCAGGCTAACGCTCAACGCTTTCGTGGTGAACTGATCGCTGGATTGAATAAATCACAGGTGGATGGTGACGAAGCATACCATTTTAAGAAATATGGCCTGAATTTCGGGGCGGGAGTTGCAGTTCCGGTTTATAAAAACTGGTTTGCATCCATGGAGCTGCTTTACAGCGAAAAAGGAGCCTATCTGAAAGGTTATAAGAACGATACAATGGATGGATCCTACCGGTTACACCTGAATTATCTAGAAGTACCGGTGCTTTTTTATTATACCGATAAGGAACTTATCAGCGCTGGCGCCGGTTTTTCCTGGGGAAATCTCATCAATGTATGGGAAAAGGAAAGACGGTATGTCATTCCTGACATTGACCTGGATACCGTTTACCGGAAAAGTGACCTGAATGCTATCGCTGATCTAAGAGTGCGAATATACAAGAACCTGAAATTGAACGTAAGGTATTCCTATTCGATAAGAAAAATAGGCGAACGTGATGTAAGAGACAGTGAATCAGGGCAATGGATACTGAATGATAAACAGTACAACAACCTCTGGACTTTCAGGCTTATATATATGATAAACGAAAAGCCACCTGCAAAAAAGAAACCCGATGCCCGACTTGACTAATCAGGCACAAATGCTGATTGAAACCCTGGGATTGATCCGCCATCCCGAAGGCGGCTGGTACAGGGAAGTCTATCGTTCCAGAGAAAGTCTGGGAGTAACTTCGTTACCACAAAGGTTTGATTCACCGCACAATTTTGCAACTTCAATTTATTATCTGCTCGAAAGCGGCGATTTATCAGCTTTTCATCGTATCAAGTCCGACGAAACCTGGCATTTTTACCTTGGCAGCCCGGTTAACCTTTATATTCTTCAAGAAGACAGCACACTTCAAAAGGTCATTCTCGGTGATAATCCCGGTGCAGGACATGTATTCCAGCATACAGTTCCGTTCGGGTTATGGTTTGGAGCCGAAGTTTCGGTTCCAGGCTCATTTGCCCTTATGGGCTGTACAGTGAGTCCCGGTTTCGGGTTTAGCGACCTGGAATTTGCGGAGTTTAGCGACCTGCAGGGAAAATATTCCCGCTATGCTACACTTATCAGAAGGCTGACCCGGAATTAGAATTATTTCTCAGACTCTTTTTTTGCATCCATGTAACGTTTGGATGCATCCAGAAAGCCATTCATCAGCGGCGCTGACAGCGGACTCATCGAATCCATCCTTTCGGGATGCCACTGAACTGCCTGCAGAAAAGGATTCCCTTTCGGATTGCCATATTCAATGGCTTCAATGATGCCGTCTTCAGCCCATGCTACTGCCCTGAAAGCACTCGATACCCTGTCGATAGCCTGGTGATGGTTAGTGTTTACAATGCCGCCGGCAGCTTTTGTGATGCGGTACAGATTTGAAGCGGTATCAACCCTGATGATATGATCACAGTTTTTGCTGTCAGCGCAACGATGGGCAACATTAGAAGGCCTGTCAGCCGGGATATCAACTATTAGCGATCCGCCCATGGCAACATTCAGAATCTGCTGCCCGCGACATACAGCAAGGATGGGCATCTTTATTTTCATGGCTTTTCTTATCAGCGCAAATTCCAGGGTGTCACGCGAAGCATTCATCTCGCAACGGGAACTGTCGGCTGGATTTCCATAGCGTGCAGGGTTGACATCTTCTCCTCCCGTAAGTAAAAGCCCGTCGCAGGTTTCGAGCAACATCTCGGCTGAATCAACAGGCATATTTTTAAAATCAATAAGTACAGCAAGGCTGTCGGAGCGCCTGATCCAGTTTTCATAGTTTTCGGACGAGGAAGAGAGCGCAATACGCAGAGGTTCTTCCTTTTTGGTTGAACAGCCGGCAATGAATGTCATGGTAATGATTATAATTCCCAGAAACCTGAAAGTTTTCATTTTAATCCAGTTATTATTATTGGTTGTAATTAATTGTAATTTAATTTAGTAGAGTAGGTGAATCTTTTCCTTGTTTCGCCAACCAGCATCATAACGGCTGTCGACAAAAAATATTAGCAGGTCGGCATCGTATCGGTTGTCGGCAAAGAATACTTTTTTGTCAGCATCATAACGGCTGTCGACAAAGAACCATCTTCCCTGGTTACCGTCGGTATCATACCTGCTATCGACTTTGTAAACAAGCAAGTCAGCATCATAGCGACTGTTGACCACAAATATCCTGATATCAGCGTCGTAACGGCTGTTGCAACTGTAAATCTTTTGCGCGTAAACTCCATACGAAGCAGCCATTGAGATGATTACCAGTATGCTGAGTGTAAATATCTTTTTCATGGTGGCTAATGAATTATGTCTTTATACACTCCAACAGCGCCGCAAAAATAATGCCTTTATCAGAACGCAAGGTAAAAATCAGCTGTCAATTGGCGGTATTCGTCCGTAAAGGCTCCATCCGTATGATGGATTGTCAGAATATTTTCAGATAGTTCAGCCTGCTCATGAGCAAAGGTTGCAAGAACGCGGTAAGGCTGTTTTCCTGACCTTGAAATCACCCTGGTCATTCTGCTGCAGTGAAGTTTTACAAATAAGGCCTCGTCAAGCCATAATTGAAGGTCATTTGCAGGGAAAACAAGGTATGCTTTTCCACGGGATGAAAGCAACTTTTTAATTCCCCACATTAAATCAGCGACCGGAAGTTCGTCGTCGTGTCTTGCCTGCANTCTGGAAGCATCAGGTGCTTTGAGTGAATGGTGGAAGTAAGGTGGATTGCTGATGACAATGTCATATTTTTTGCCGGTGCCTGCTGCAAACAGTTGGAACGAAGAATGTATGACATTGATCCTGCCGGCCCACGGAGAGTTCGCAGCATTTAAGGCAGCAATTTCAGCACTTTTTTTATCAATCTCCACGGCATCGATCAAAGCTTCGCTCCGCTGCGCCATCATGAGGCTGATGATTCCTGATCCTGTCCCTATATCAAGTATACTGCCTGCACTGTCAATAGCAGCCCATGCTCCCAGCAACACGGCATCGGTGCCGGTTTTCATGGTTGCACCTTTATCTTCCAGGCTGAAATGTTTGAACCTGAACATAAGGATTCAGAAATTACAGGACTATTGAGGATTGATTACTCCAGGTACATGTCGATAAGCCCTTCGGGCGCATCAATCAGGAGCTGTTTCAGTTTGCGGTCGACCTTCACTATAATCTCATCGACCACCGGAACCAGGATTTCTTTACTTCCAAACTCAATCTCAAACATTGCCTGGTGAGGCAGTTCGAGTATGCGCCTCACTTTTCCGACAGGTCCTTTGTTTTTGTCAATCACATCAAAGCCAACAACTTCGTGGTAATAAAACCTGTTACCGGAGAGTTTGGGCAGGTTCGATAAAGGAAGGAAAAGGCTGCAGCCTGCAAACATAGCGGCATCATCCGGGTGATCGACATCATGAAACTTTACAACAGCCTGGTTCCTGGTTTNTAGTTGTATTTTTTCGATGAAGAAAGGAATGAGGCTTTGGTTGAACTGGATGAAGACCGAATCAAGTTTCCTGTATTTTTCAGGGTTGTCAACATCAAGAAAAACAACCACTTCACCTTTCGAACCAAAGGTTTTTAGCACTTTCCCCAATTCGAACAGTTGAGACTGGTCCATGGCGGGATTCTCAGGTGAAGTGGTTGCGCAGAAAAAATTATTTAATCTCGAAAAGCTCGTCTTTGAGCTTAGTATTCACTTCCATTTTGTTCACAGTAAACTTGATTGACTGCGGGCCTGCGGCCTGGGTAAGAGCGAATGGAAACAGCACGCCTTCAACCGGCCTGTAATCGCCATATTCGGCATTGCCCATTTCACTTTCTGTTTTCACCTTCAGGTTCGATGTAACGTCGTAGTAATCAGTATCCTTCTTCCCGTTAGCGTGCGTAACCTGTACTTTATAGTACTCTTTGCCATCCGATTCCTCGATTCCCAACAGTTCAGCCTTTATGCCCAGTGCGGCATAACTCAGTTCAGGAAAAAGCATTGATTGTTCCTTTGATGCCTGAATTTCATCAGCTTCCATGGGCTTGGTTTCTCCTGACATGGGCGAAATACTCACGCCCTTACCGGTGTTATAAATTTGCTTCACAAATACCATGGTCCCGGAGCCTACCTGCATAAACATTTTCTCAGGCAGCTTAAAGTACATTTTCATTTCAATAGGTCTGCCCTGCATACTGGCTGAGGCTTCGATGGTGGCATCCTTTATTTTCTTCAGCTTTTTAACACCACCAATGGCATCAATATNATTATTGATAATAGTTTCGGCTGAAACTCCTTCGGGAGCCGGTTTCAGTTTTTTGGATGGGTCATACCAGTTGCCTTCGATGTCGTAATACTGAATTTTCGCCGGTTTNNTGCTGAAAGCTTTCAGTTTAGGAGCAATCTCTTCAGCCTTGCCAACAGTGAGTAGATATGAATTATCAGGACGCAGGTATTTCTGTGCCATCATTTGTACATCTGTTGCTGTTATTGCCGAAAGGCGGCTAAGGTAAGTAGCATAATAATCTTTGGGAAGGTTGTAACGGGCTGAATTGATAGCAAAATTGGCCACTGTTCCAGGGTTCTCGAGCGAACGGCCAAAGTTGCCGCTGATGTAACTCTTGATTCCGTTAAGTTCTTCATCACCAACGGGTTCAGTCCTCAAACGGTTCATCTCGTAGAGGATTTGTGTGTAAGCACTGTCGGTAACCGGATTGCGTACTTCTGCAGAAGCGTTAAATGAAGCAATTATCCTGTCGCTGCGCAACTGCGAATATGCGCCATAAGTCCATCCGTGCTTTTCACGCAGGTTATTAAACAACCTGAACGAACCACCACCAAGAACAGTATTCATAACCCGCACACCCATTTCATCTGCTGAACCGGGCTTCAGGTCTACAGGATAACCAACCTTTATTGTTGATTGCACAGCGTTTGGCCTGTCGACAATGGCTACCATGGTCCTGGCAGGTGGTTTTGGGGTCATAAATTTGGTTTTGGGAACTTCTCCCTGCTGCCAGTCGCCAAGATATTTTTCGATAAGGCTTTGGGCGTCTTTAGCATTGATGTCACCTACGATTGCAAGGTAACCTATATTGGGCCTGAAATATGTTTTATAGAAATTCTCACATTTTTCGAGCGTAATCTTTTTTACTGATTCTTCACTCTCTGATTCCCCGTAAGGATGATTTAGTCCGAAAAGAAGTTTCTTTCCAACTTTCTCCGAGATACTCGAAGGTTCATTCTTATCAGCTTCGAGAGCCGACAAGGTTTGAGTACGTATTTTCTCCAACTCATCCTGTTTGAAAGATGCATTCTTTACAATGTCAGCCATGATTTCGAGCAGCGCTTCGTTGTGCCTTGTGAGGCAGGAAGCCGAAAGTCCGTCGGCAGATGTATTGAGGCGGGCACCGATAAAATCTATGGCTTCGTCAATCTGATCTTTGGTACGGGAAGTTGTTCCGGTACGCATTAGCTGACCTGCAAAATCAACGTAACCGGCATTTTCGCCTTCCAGCACCGGGTCGTAATCGAGTACAAGCTGATACGAAATACGTGGAATTTTGTGATTCTCAACAACAAATACCTTAAGTCCGTTGGATAACACAAACGATTCGGCTTCACCTATTTTGATGATAGGAGCGGGGCCCGGCTCAGGCCGCTTGCTGCGGTCAAGGACTTCCTTAGGTGCCGGTGCAGGAGTTGTTACTTTCTTGGTTTGTTTTTTCGATACCTGAGCTGCAAGTGGCAACGAAACCAGGATAATAAAAAGAAATGACAGTATTTTCGATTTCATGTTTCGTTTCCTCCTTTTAGTTTTTGGCTTTTGACTTGGGTAAATAATAGAGGACAACCCTGTTTTCTTTTGTAAGATACTGGTTGGCAACACGTTTCAGGTCTTCCTTGGTTACTTTCATATAGCGGTCGATTTCGGTGTTGATGAGGTTTGCATCGCTGAAATAAACATGATAATTGGCCAGGTTTTCAGCAATACCGGCCATGGTGCTGTTGCCGGTTACAAAATCGTTTTCGGTTTTATTCTGTAGTTTCTTGAATTCTACATCACCGATTTCTTCTGTTTTCACTTTCTCAAATTCATCGAGAATGGCTTTTTCAAGAACATCAGGTGAGACGCCCATATTTACAAGGCCAAATGTGAGGAACAGCCCCGGATCTTCGAGGGCAAAGGGAAATGCCATCACCTGGAGGCCCAGTTGCTGCTTGTCAACAACTGATTTCGATAGCCTTGAGCTCTCGCCATCCGACAATAGCGTAGTAAGCATTGATAGGGCATATGAATCAGGTGTGCCCTGTGCCGGCATATGATACGCTATTATTACTGCAGGCAGCTGGATATTGTCATATACAGTGTCGCGGACTTCGGCATTTTGCGGTGGTTCCACAACCGAAGGGCGGTATAGCGGCTTTGTTCCGCGGGGAATGTCTCCGAAGTACTTCTCTACCAGTTTCTTAGTTGCTTCAATATCGATATCACCAGCAATCGAAAGGGTTGCATTATTGGGGACATAGTAAGTATCGTGAAAATCCTTGAATTCCTGCAATGTAGCCTGGTTGATATCCTGAGGAAAGCCAATGGGCGTCCATTTGTATGGATGGACTTTGTATGCATGCGACATAGTTTCTTCAATAAGCGATCCGTATGGGCGATTATCATACGACTGTTTTCTTTCTTCCTTTACAACGGCACGTTGTGTTTCAACGCCTGTGCTGTCAATGCGAAGATGGAACAGCCTTTCTGATTCCAGCCACAGTCCAAGTTCCAGTTGGTTCGACGGGAGGAGTTCATAGTAGAATGTGCGATCCTGTGAAGTGTTTGCATTCAGTGTGCCGCCTGCCGATTGGGTGATTTTAAAATATTCCCCGCGGGGGATATTGGGTGAACCTTCGAACATAAGGTGTTCGAAAAAGTGAGCAAAACCAGTACGTCCTTCCACTTCATTCTTTGAACCTACGTGGTAAAGAATGGTAACAGCCACAATAGGTGTGGTATTATCCTGGTGAAGGATAACATGCAAACCATTGGGCAGGTCGTACTCGGTAAACTTGATGTTGCCCTGCTGAGCATACATGATACCGGTCGAAAAAAATGCCAGCATCAAAGCTAGTAGCCTGATTTTCATAAGTAAGGAATTGATAAAGTATTGTTTTGTTAAAGGATACAAACAGGTAATTATCTCACAAAATAACGAATAAATATTCAGCCGTCAAAGCCGCGCCAAATCTTAAAAAGAGTTCTCTGCTTAATTCTGCCCTGGTTCCTCAAAACGGAAGGTATAAACTACATAGCAGAATACCATGAACGTATTATGGATATAATCTTTCGGAATTCTGTAAAATCGTTAATCACATGGTTTGCATGGGCAATCCTATTAGCCGGGAGGGTAGTGGAAACGCCGATCACTTTACAGCCGGCTATTACGGCTGATTCAATACCAGGGAGTGAATCTTCGAATACGACACACTGCCGGGGTTCCAGTTGGAGCAAAGATGCGGCTTTCAGGTATATTTCGGGGTGGGGTTTGCCATGTCTAACTTGTGAACTTTCTACGATTACCTCAAACATTCCCTGCAGTCCGGTATGGCAGAGAGTGAAGCTGACATTTGAGGCGGGTGCTGAAGTAGCTAGTGCAACGCTGAATCCCTCAGCTTTCGACGATCTGATAAACTCAACAACACCTGTAACAGGTACAACATGAGGACCATACATTTCCCTGTAGACGGCTTCTTTTTCTTCACCCATCCTTTGAATATCGCTTTCAGTCAACGTGTTGCCAAACAAACGGATTAGCAGGTCATGGTTTGTACCTCCAAATATCTTAGTATAAAACTCCTCCTCCGAAAGTTGTAAGCCATGTCTGCGGCAAAACTCAAGCCAGGCTTTGAAATGCCACTCATGATTCTCCACGATCACTCCATCCATGTCAAAAACCAGTGCACATTCTTTTGCTGAAATCATGATGAGAACTTATACCTGCAAAGGTAACTATTACATATTAAGCAAAGCGCCCTCTTGATAACACATCCCCGGATGTTGTAACTTTATTGTGCCAAACATGATCGTTATGAACACCAATTTTCTTTGTCCGAAATGTCGCAACTACCTGAATGTAGGTGAAAATCTCGTGTTTTCTACCCGCAATCGCATAGGAAAGGAAGGCCTGATATTATTGCATCCCCAACTGGGCGATTACTCCATAGTTAAACATCCTGATTTTGAAATTGGCAAAGGCGAGTTGATTGATTTTTTCTGCCCGTTCTGCAACAAGAAACTTGTTTCCGACCGCAATGCAAATCTTGCCAAAGTCTTGATGCTGGATGAACAAGGTTCTGAATATGAAATCCATTTTTCAAGGATTTCAGGGCAGCACAGTACCTATAAGATCATTGGTAAGTCGGTGGAAATTTACGGGGAGGATGCCGCTGATTATTTCGATTTCCTGAATATGGGCAACCTGTAAAAAATAAGCGCCTCCGAAGGTTTTTACACCGGGAGGCGCTGAGGATATGTTGGGTTATGGGTTTACCGGATGGTTTCGGCCAGGTCAGCAGTGTCAAAAGGCAGGTCGTTGACATAAGGTTCATCTTCGGGAGTAAGCAGCGGAAGAACTGAAAGGTTGCGGCTCTCTTTTTCAGCAACGGCCCTGGTGTCGAAGGGAAAGTCGTTAACATAAGTTTCGCTTGTCAGTTCGAGTGCATTGCTGATCGCACTTCCCGGGGTGTTTATGGCAGCTATGACTGAAGTATTAAATGGAATGTCATTTACATATGCCTCGTTCATCAAAGGAAGGTAATTGTATGAAGGTTTCATTGCAATGGCGCCTGTTGTAAATGTAGCGGCCAGTATCAGGGTGATGATTATATTTTTCATGATTATTGTTTTTTAAGGTTTTCATATTTAAGACAGCTAAAGGAGATAAAAGTTACACTTTTGAATATTTTTAACAGACAATTAACATGAAAATTAAGCTAATAAATTGTATTACAATAGAATATAGATTGAGTAGGACAACTCCGGATCAAAACAGAGACAATTTCAAAATGATATTGATGATAGATTCAATAAATATTCATCCAAATAATAAAAATAGTACCTTTGCACCGCAAAATCTAAGGCTGATTTGCAAATTCATCTACTTGTCAATCAATAAGATAAAAGATATTTTACCCATATGAAAAGAGTTATGGTTTTAACCGGTGGCGGTGATTGCCCCGGGTTGAATGCAGTAATCAGGGCTATTGTTAAACGTGCCTCCCAGGAATCGGGTTGGGAAGTGCTTGGATGTATCAAGGCTTTCGACGGTATACTAAACGAGCCCACTGAGCTTATACTTCTCGACGAAGCTAAAGTAGCCGGAATTCATTACCGTGGTGGTTCAATAATTGAAACTACCAATAAAGGCGGCCCTTTTGCCTGGCCTGTGAAGAAACACAACGGCGAATGGGAATATATTGACCGCTCTGATGAAATGATCAGGAAAATTCAGTACCTGGGTATCGATGCAGTCATTAATATTGGCGGAGATGGTTCACAGCGCATCTCACAACGGTTGTTTGAAAAAGGGCTTAACATCATAGGTGTTCCCAAAACCATCGATAATGACCTTTCAGCTACCGATTCAACTTTCGGTTTCCAAACTGCTATCCAGGAGGCTACTTCGGCTGTTGATAAACTTGTTACCACAGCTGCCAGCCACAACAGGGTGTTTATTCTGGAAGTGATGGGCCGCGATGCCGGCTGGATTGCTCTCAATTCAGCAGTAGCCGGTGGCGCTGAAGTTTGCCTCATCCCCGAAATTCCTTACGACCTTGGAATCGTGAAAAGCAAAATTGACTCACGCTTTCACCGCGACCGCGGATTTGCCATTGTAGTTGTTGCCGAAGGAGCTAAACCAAAGGATGGGACTATTGTTGGACAAAAAGCGGCAGAAGTTGGTTATGAAAATGTCAGACTTGGAGGTATTGGTTTTAAACTTGCCGAAGACCTTAAACAAGCAGGATGTGAACATGATATCCGTGTTACAGTTCTTGGACACCTTCAGCGTGGCGGTATTCCTATTGCTTACGACCGCGTGCTTGCCACTCAGCTTGGTGTTAAAGCCATGGAACTGGTTCTAAATGGCGAATATGGTCGCATGGTTTCGTACCGCCATCCATACATTACCAGTGTTACACTTCAGGATGCAATCCAGAAACCTAACCTGGTTACCCTTGATACAGCTCTCATGAAGACTGCCCGTGGCGTGGGCATAAGTTTCGGTGACGACACTATCGCTTACGAAGAATAATCTGTCGCCAGTAAGAAATATTCAGGCTTCCGCAGGGGAGCCTTTTTTATTTCCTGATACATAATTTCTTCAGGTCTTCCTCAGATCCTTTAAATACATTACAATCTACGTCACCTCTGATGCCGTCGATGCTGCCATCTTCGCTGTATTGCCAGAAATGCCAAGCCTCGGTGAATTTTTCTTTAAAACGGTCTTCGCCATGATAACCCGAAATCCAAACGGTGTATTTCCTGAAATCGTCGGCCAGATACGTGTAATAGAATGAAATGTTGGTATACAGAATTGGGGTTGTGCCATATTGTTTTTCAAGAATATCCAGAAAATTTTTCAGCCCTTCACAAATTTGTTTCTTACTTTTCCCGTTACTGTGCTCGATATCAACCACAGGTGGCAGGTCACCGGGTTCGAGCTTCACCTGCTTGATGAAGTTGTCGGCTTGCTTGTGTGCATCACGCGAAGGGTAATAAAAATGGTAGGCACCACGAATAATACCGGCAGATCTGCTTCCTTTCCAGTTTTTACTGAAATGCTTATCCTGCCTTGTAATACCTTCGGTGGCTTTGATAAATGCGAAACATACCCTCTTTTTGTTTGATACCATCGACTTAACCTTTTTCCAGTTAATGTCGCCCTGGTGATGAGATACATCAATGCCATACACGAGATATTTTCCCGGTGAATTTATTCCAAATGCTCTTATTTCTGAACTGCGCTTTGTTTNTACCGGCAAGTTCAGGGATTTTCCTGATACCAACAACGATAATCCAAAGTGCACAAAGCAAGGTCGCAGGAATAATAATAGCCCTGATGAGAATTCGGTGACTGTTGTTTTTTGCTGACAAGTTAGCAGATATGGAAAGCTCAAAATTACTGCAAATATTAATTAGCCTGGTTTCTGTAACTATCATCGTTCATCGCCCGGGTAAGTATCTTTTAAATTTCATAACGAAAATCGTATTTTTGTAACTTCAGAAGGAAGCGGCCTGTGTGTCTGAATCATGAATGCAGAAAGTAAGCTGGCAACCAGGCTGTATTGTTTCAACGAAAAGATGTTAATATGCTTAACGATATTGTTTCCATTACTAAAAAGCATGAGGATGCGGCACTCACTATTTACGACCGCATCATTACTGACAGGTCCAACAAATATATTGTAACAATCTCGGGAGAAGTGGCTTCCGGTAAATGCGAAATATCCATAGCGCTAGCCCGTTTGTTCAAAAAGGAAAGTATCAAATGTAAGATACTTCACATGGATGATTATTACAAGGTTCCACCTGAGGATCGTACACACTGGCGACAGAAACATGGCATTGAAAGCGTTGGATATAATGAATACGACTGGCACCGGGTCAAACAGAACATCATAGATTTTAAAAACAGTAAAAAGTCTTCGTTGCCCAGCGTTGACCTCATTACTCTGCAGGTGGATGAAATAATCACAGACTTTGCGGGAGTAGATATACTCATTATCAATGGTTTGTATTCTGTTATGATAAGAGAAGCCAATCTGAGGGTATTCGTTGAACTCACTTATAAAGAAACACTGGAACAACAAATTGTAGAGAAAAAAGAAGAACTCGACGAATTCAGGATGAAAGTACTTGAACGTGAACACCAGGTTGTTCAATCACTGAAACCGGAAGCCGATTTTTACATCGACTTTGATAACTCACTGGAAGCGTTTCACTTGTAATAATGGGTCCGAGTTCCAGTTTCCAGTTTCCAAGCTTCAGTTTCCAGTTTCCAGACTAATAAGCTAATCCATATAAACTCTGCCATTGACTGAACAGAATTTCCATACCAATACAATTCCGGCCTGGAGCCGGAATCTTACCATTTACGAAGTAAACCTCAGACAATACACGCCGGGCGGGACTTTCAGCGAATTCCGTGAGCACTTGCCAAGATTACAAAGGCTTGGTGTTGGGATACTCTGGTTTATGCCATTGCAGCCCATCGGTATTCTCAACCGCAAAGGCAGCCTCGGAAGTTATTATTCCATCAGGGATTATACTGCAGTTGACGAAGCCTATGGAACTATGGATGAATTCATCAGCTTAGTGAACGAGATCCATGAGATGGGCATGTATGTGATCCTAGACTGGGTAGCTAATCACACAGCCTGGGACCATCATTGGATAAAAGATCATCCCGAATATTACAGGTTGAATTCCAGTGGCCATTTCACACCGCCTTTCCCCGAATGGGAAGATGTAATCAAACTTGAATATAATTCAGAGCCATTACGGCAAGCCATGATTGAAGAAATGTGCTTCTGGCTGAGAAAAACAGGCATTGACGGTTTTCGTTGCGATATGGCACACCTAGTGCCTACCTCATTTTGGGAGGAAGCCAAAGACGTTCTGGCAGACATCAAACCTGATCTTTTCATGCTGGCCGAGTCCGACCTGCGTGAACTTACCAATAAAGCTTTTAATGTATTATACAACTGGAACCTCTTTCATTGTTTCAATGATATTGCACAAGGGAAGAAGCAGGCATCAGACTTAAAAGCAATGCTGGAAGATGAAATTTTCAATTTCCCGTCTCATGCTTCAAACCTTCTGTTCATCAGCAATCATGATGAAAATTCGTGGAATGGAAGCGAACTTGAACGACTGGGACTAGCGCTCGAAGCCTTTGCTGTANNCTTATTTTTTATGCTGCCGGGTTTCCCGCTTATTTACAGTGGACAGGAGGCAGGTAACGCCAAAAGGCTGAGTTTTTTTGACAAAGACCTTATCGAATGGAAAGATGATAAGATGTTTGGTATTTATGAAAAACTCACTGCATTGAGAGCAGAGCATCCGGTTTTTACAGGAGGCGCCGTTGCCGGCAGATTTGAAATAATACCAACTAATGCCGGCCTGCAGGTGCTGGCTGTGAAATTTACTGATGGCAACAATATGGTTGTTGCTGTAATAAACCTTAGCGCACAACCAGTATCGTTCCATTTACAAAGCAATGCACTATCAGGAAAATTCCTCGAGCTTTTCAGTCCTCCGATTGCTTTGATGCTTGGCGAAAACCCGTGTTTCGATTTGGAATCCTGGCATTACAAGGTATTCTACAGTGTTTGAGGCGAAAATTATTAATGGTCTGTTTGTGCGTTGAAACAGATGTATTAAATTTGCAGCATCAAATGCGGAAGTAGCTCAGTGGTAGAGCGTCAGTTTCCCAAACTGAAGGTCGCGGGTCCAATCCCCGTTTTCCGCTCAAAAAAAACGAAGGCGATGTGCCTTCGTTTTTTTTATAAATACAGTAGTATTATCTGTTGTGAGTTGATACATTCATTTCCTTTGAATTCTGCGTTTTCGTCTAATTTCAAAATCAATAACCGGGATTCTGTATCAGGGCAGTATTCTTATTCATCTCATCGATAGTAATGGGAATAAAGTAGGCTTTGTTAACCCAGACTCTGCCTGCATCGGTTATAATCGGTTCATATATTGGATTCTCATACGAGCCCTGAACAGGATACCGGACATTGATTCCGGAACCTGATCCGATTGCTTCGGGGCCGATCATCCAGCGTCTCACATCAAAGAAGCGCTGTTCCTCAAACGCAAACTCAACCCTTCTTTCGTTGCGGTAACGCTCTTTCAGTGCTGCACCTGACTCGGTAACCTGCGGCATACCAGCTCTTGCACGTATCTGGTTGATGTAAATACGGGCTTCTTCATCTTCACCCAGTTCAATACATGCTTCTGCATAATTGAGAAGTACCTCGGCATAACGCATGCGTGGCCATGCAGGGCACTTTGTGAGCTCTGAATACTCCATTGGCCCTTTTTCAATATCGCTGAACTTACGTACCCAATAGTTAGTGCTTTGGTGTTCAGGAGCATAGGTTGAGTCGGGCCAAATGCCGACATGGATAATGCGGTTATCATACCAGGTAGCTCCTTCAAAAAGCACGGATGCATACAACCTCTTATCACGGTTAAGGTAGGGATTCGCAGCGTGAACCGGGTTTGACCAGTCAAACTTGCCGCCATCACTCATTTCAAATGCATCAACAAGATCACCCAGAACATTGTCTGCCGACCATCCCCAACCCCCGAATGAAGGGGGCGCTTCTATGTACGGAGTTCTGCCCAGCCCCCAGTAAAGGTCATTTATCGGGTCGACATACCGTATAAAAATATCTTCGTCAGATCTTTTCACAAAAATCTCTTCAAAGTTCCTGACCTTATCAGGGTTGGAATTATAAAGGCTGTAAACGTTTAGGTCTATCACGGCTTTGGCTGCATCCTTGGCAGCCTGCCATCTTGCGGTAGCATCACCACTTGTATAACCGACGAGTTCAGGATTAGAATAACCGGAAGTTATTACACCATTTTTTGCAGGGTTATGCAGATCGCTGGCAGCATACAGAAGAACTTTGGCTTTAGCAGCCATTGCCACACCCTTATCGGCACGGGTTTTTACCAGGCCTATCTCATCGGCGCTATAGAGAGTGATGGCTTTATCAAGATCGGATACAATTAAGTTGACGGTCTCTTCAAAGGTGTTTCTGGGCTTGTTATAATCATCACCCAGGTTCACAACATGGTCATAGTATGGGATTCCTCCGTACTGCGACATCAGCAGGAAGTGGCAGTAGCCCCTCAGGAAATAGAGGTCGGCAACAGCCCTGTCTTTGTCTTCCTGGTTAGTGAAAGGCGTTTTGCCGATGTTGGCAATACCGATGTTTATGTTCCTGATATTCTTATATAAAGCGTCCCATTGCCAGCTCATTTGTGCCCATGACCATACCGAAGCCGAGAATCCACCCTGGTTGCTTGGGGAAACCAAGCCTTTGGTGAAAGCCGCACCAATGCTGGCATCACCGTAAAATATCGCTTCATCAGTGGATGACATCATCATACACATCGTATGTCCTTCGGGCAGAGCCTGGTAGCAACCGTAAATCACTTTCATGGCCAGGTCGGGGGATGACCATACATTGGCATCCGAAATTTTGTCCTCGGGCTTGGTATCGTCAAGGAAGTCTTTGCCACACGATTGAAAAACGATGCTGATACAACAAAACAGCGCAATTGTTAAAACTTTGCTTTTCATAGTTGCTCTGGTTTTAGAAAGTTACGTTGATTCCGAATGTTACCGTACGCTGCAAAGGATAGCTCTCGCCGTAAAATTGGTCACGAATGCTTTGTTCGGGATCTGTATCGAAGTCTTTTAGATCGGGAGCAAAAGTCAGAAGGTTGAGCCCACTCAGGTATACCCTGAGCTTTTCGATGTAAATGTGCCTGAGTAATGATTCAGGGACATTGTACCCAATTTCAAGGTTCTTCAGTCTGATATAATCCGTTTTTCGAACAAAGAAGGTATTGAATACGCCGTTTGGATTTGACCAGTAGGCTGAATGTGTATCGAAGATCCTGGGGAAGCCGGAACTGAAATTCTCTGGTGTCCACCTGTTGTCATAAAACGATTGAAGGTAGTTTCCTTCAAGGCTGAAGGTTGGTCTCATATAGCGTTCAGCGCCGAAAGCTCCCTGGAATAAGATGCTGAAATCCAGGTTTTTGTATTGCATGGAGGCACTCAAACCACCGCTTGTTGTTGGTGTACTGCTTTTATACGACCTAACCATATCGCGGGTATCGATAACCTGGTCATTGTTTACATCTTCAAAAATAAGATCACCCAGTTGCGGTGTAGCGCCGTTTAATGCGTATGGATGGGCAGCCAGGTCGGCATCCGAGTTGTAAATACCCAGCACCTGATAATACAAAGCGCCTCCGATGGGGTGGCCTGTCTTCATCTGGTATTCGGGGATACCGGCTGTTTCGTCGAAGAATAGAAGCTTGTTCTTTGAATATAAACCATTGAATCCAACCTGGTATTTTAACTCTCCAGATGCTCCGGCGTATTGTATGTTGAAATCGAATCCCCGGTTCTGGAACTTCCCGATGTTCTCATCACTGGGTGTAATTCCCGTAGAACCCGGAATTGCCCCTATTTTTGGTGTGAGGATGTCATCCCTGCGATTATTGAAATAGTCAAAGGTCAGGTTTAAATTTTCCTGCAAAAGGCCTGCATCAAAACCAAGGTCAAGCTGTTTTGCTTTTTCCCAGGTTACATTTGTATAGGGTACGGTTCCTTCGTACAGAACATTGTACGGTGTGAGGCTGCCGCTGGCGCCCACCTGCTCTATGTAACGGCTGTACCTGGTTTCGTAAAGTGACAGATACTGGAATGGAGAAATGAGGTCGTTGCCTGTAATGCCATATGAAGCTCTTATTTTGAAATAGCTCAGGAATTTGATATTCTGTTTCCAGAAATTTTCTTCCGATATCCTGTAAGCAAGCGATCCGCCGGGAAAAAATCCCCAGCGATCGTCCTTATAGAATATTGATGAGCCCTGGTACCTACCGACAAATTCAGCCAGTATTTTTGATTTATACTCATAATTGATCCTCCCAAGGTAATTGCTCCATCTGGTTGAACCGGGATTTGATTGCGTGATTACATCAACTGTATTACCGAAAATGAGTTGATCAAGATTATCGGCATCGAAATCTCTTTTAGTGATTGAGAAGTAATTTGAAGCCCTTTCGTATGCTTCGTAACCGCCCAAAATTTTCACTGAGTGGTCACCAAACTGCCTATCATAGTTGATGAGCAGGTTTACAAGCCAGTTGTTGTTTTTTGTGGTGTTCTCATTGAGTGTGCGTCTTTTATCACCTTCGACCTGTAGTTTAAATGCCGGATTGGTCGTGGAGTTTCCATCCCATTCATAATAAGTAACCGGAATGGTCCAGCGCCTGCCAAATGCATTACCCCTGTCAATCGTTCCTGTGCTTGTGAGTGATAAACCTTTCACCCATGGTATTTTGATGTTTGCTTTTAAGGTGCTGTTTATAACAGAGTTATCAATTTCATTATATCCTCCCAGTGGGGTACTTACAGCCACCGGACTGTTAGCATTTCCTATTGTGCCGATGGCCTCGCCCAGGGTGCCATCAGGCCAGTATGCTCTTTTGGTGGGACTCGATGTAATAATTTTGGAAAAAATGGTACCGGCATCGTCGATGGCGTAGTTCGCTATGTCCTGACGGTTATTCAGGTCAAATGATATAAGAATATACTTTGTCGGGTTCATATCCATGTTAGCTCTTACGTCGTACTGTCTGTATGTGTTTGAACCATTTTTATAAAAGCCGTCCTGAAAGCGGGATGAGAGTGAGAGCAATCCCCTTATTTTATCAGTTCCACCTGAAACAGTGACGTTTGAATAATTCTGCAGGGTGATTTTTTTCATGGTTTCGTTGACCCAATCGGTGCTGGCATATCGCCATGGATCGGAACCGGTTTTAAAGCCTTCCAATTCGGTATCGCTGTATTTAGCAGGGTGGAAGGTGGCGGGTAGCACACCTGTGGAGCCATTGTCAATTACTTCGTTTTGAAGCGAGGCAATTTCATAAGCGTTTAAAAGATCGGGGAGCACAGTAGGTTGTGAGAAACTTTCGTTAAACGATGCTGTTACGTTCAGTTTGCCTGCCTGGCCACGTTTTGTGGTTATAAGTATTACTCCGTTGGCTCCCTGTGAACCATAGATTGCCGCCGACGCATCTTTGAGTACGGTTATGCTTTCAATAGAATTCGGGTCAATCCGCTGTAACTTATCGGAAACCTGCAAAGGAACGCCATCCACTACAAACAGCGGGGTTGCATTCCCGAATGTATTCACACCTCTGACAAGAATGGTCGAAAAATCGTTTCCGGGTTCACCACCTTGTGCAACAACAGTCAGGCCGGCAATTTTCCCGGCAAGGCTGTTACTTACATTAATAGTACGCGATTTCATGAGTTCAACACCTTTNNTGACATCGGAAATGGCGCCGGAAAGTGTCGCTTTCTTCTGTGTTCCGCCGTATGCCACAACTACTGCGTCGTTAAGTGTGATGGCTTTCACCTGGAGCCTGACCTCAATTTTCGACTTACCGGCTATGTTCACTTCGGCTGTTTCATATCCAATGCTTGATATCACCAGTGTTGTCGCCCCTGAAGGAATCTTAAGGCTGAATCGGCCATCAATATCGGTGGAAGCACCTATGGTTGTGTTTTTAATAATAACATTGGCTCCGGGGAAAGGCTCGCCTGTTTCATTCAGGACTACACCGGTAATTGTTTTTTCCTGGGCGTAAACATTTCCTGAAAACAGGGTGATGAGCAACAGCATTGTAAAAAGCAGCATGTTTCTCACCGTAGAGCCAGAGGAAATTAAAACTCTGCTTTTGAAATAGTAAAACAGACTATTCATAATTACCTATTATTGTTTTGTTTGATTGTTTGATTGCAGATGAAATTCCATTAAAAGGTCATGAGAAACAGCGGGAATCTTCGATCGCATGAACCGTGTTACCAGGTTTCAGCACTCATTTTCATGTATTATTGACTTAATTATTTTGCTGGTAAAGGCCGGGACGAAACCGAATTGTTTCATCCCGGCTTTTAATTGCATGATGGCCATGAGTTTATAGCTTGAATTGATTAGCCGAATGATGTTTTCAAGTGAGAGAAGCTACGTAACTCATAACTGCATCTGTTAATAATGCTGAATTACGCTGATATCGTCGATATCATACCATACATCGGAGTACCAGGGATTGGCATCGAAGGGGATGACGTCAATTTCTATAACCAGGTTTTTACCAGCATTAGCTGCTGCTTTCTCAGCTGATAGTGTGTAGGTTCCGGTCTTTGTAAGCCAGGTATTTAAGTCCCATCCGGGGAAAATATCGGGTTCTTCAAATTTGACACTGTCGATAGCAACCCTGGTTGTAGGATCGCTTCCGCTATAAGCGCTGAAAATCACTACAGTCGTAGGTTTGTAATCACCCCATGCATTCCACGTACAGGTGTTTGCGAAACTTATGTCATAGTTGGTTTCAACTGCTGGCACTGTACCAACTGTCTGATAGAAACCAAGTGACCAGTCCCAGCACCACACATAGCCCGTATGGCCTTTATAGTCATCATTGGCATAACCGATATAGTCGAGGTTACCATCGGAATCCGCATCAGTTGTTTCGTCAGTCTTCCATGGTGAAGCTGATACCAGTGATCCATTGGTGCCAGGGCTTGACAAATTGCCATTAACGATAAGTTCCACCGGTGCCGGAGTAGCTGAGGTAAAATCAACAGCTGTTCCATAGTAAGTGGTGCCGTCAACAATAGCATAAGCTCTTACATAATACGGAGTTTTCATAGTCAGCCCTGTGATGCTGCTGGTGAATGTTCCGGTACCTGAGCCATCAGAAGTTTTGCTGTCGGCAGTTGTAGGTGTAGCAGCTGTTGACCAGCATATACCACGGTCGGTTACTGTTCCAGGGCCGGTTACCGTGATTGTTCCGCCGCCTGTGGCTGTAGTAGCGGTGATGTTTGTAATGGCAGTAGTTGTAATTGTCACTACTGTTTCTTCTTCTTTTTTGCAGCCGGCGAAAAAGATCAGCACTGCCAGAAAAAGGCTTGCGATTAGTGTTACATTTTTCATTGGTTTTAAGATTTAGTTTGACGTTATGGTTTGAATAATTGTTGGCAGATTTTGATTGTGTTATCCGTCAGGATAGATTGGAGTTGAGCATATTATCAGGTGAATGGTTTTCATAGATGCGATTATTTGAAGATTGCTTCAATTTTTTTCCGGCTGAGGGACACTTCAGGATTGAAATTGCGGCCCGACATATATTTCTTCAGGCTGAACAACAACTGCCTTGCCTCAGGTCTTGATTCCTGATCAGTAATAAGGTCAGCACCTGAAACAAGCAATTTCCCTTTTCCAACCTGGCATTCAAAAATCATTGCCAATGGTTTCGCAGTCACCCAATCATCAATGATTCTCACGATTGGCTTCAATTGGTCAGATAATGAGTCGAGTCTTATAGCATTGCAATGGCTCATGGCATCCCACCATTGCCAGTTGCTGTGGTACTCAGTCGGGANAGTAGTCAAATGCGGATGATTTGGATTGCATAGAATGCCAAGGGTAAAGGGCGGCTGCTTGAATGCTGTCCATTGTGTATTCCAGAAAATGCTTGAGAAACCTACAGGAACATCACCTCCCATTGAAGGTTTAACAGAGCCTTTTTTAACTGTAAGCAATACCTTTCCCCCGTTTTCAAGAAAATTGACAGCTTTTTGGTTGAATTCGCCGGTAACAAGGATGTTTTCTGTGCCCGAAATTGGCGGAAGTTGCGCAGGGTAAACCCAGAAATCCCAGGAGTTAGTGTATTTACCTGCAGACACGGTTATTATTAATTTTTCGGCGGCAGTGATAGCAGTGAGGCTGACAGAAATATTTCCCAGTATATTGAGCCCGAATGAAATATCTTTCAATTCAGGTTTCTTTTCAGCGATGATCGCTCCGTTGGTCCGGGTAATTCTCCAATAGACAGGTACTTGTGTAAGCGGTGTACTGCCGTAATGAGCTACTTCAGCTTCGGCGCTGAAGTATTCGTTGTTGAGATAGACCATTTTTGGCATTCTCAGCAATGGCACAGTCTGGTTACAGAATTTCGAAAATTCAGCGGCGGTGACATAGCCTTTTTCTTCCCAGAATGGATTGAGAACACCAACCAGTGCTGTTCCCTGTCCAGGAAAATCATGGAGGTCGAGCAACTGGAATCCTGCGAAACCTGGTGTTCTCAGAGCAGCTTCAATATCAGCTTTGTAGCATAGTACCTGCAGTTTGCCCGAAGCAAGCAGGAAACTGTCAGCGAGCGACAGCATGCCGTGCTCCTGCAACTTATCCCTGAAAATCTCGAAATTCCTGGCTTTAAGTACGCCATTGTATCGGCTAATCTCTTTGAGATCAGGGTAAACGCACCATTGGCCTATTTCGTGGCTCACTGTTGGCTTGTCTTTCGAAATATATTTCAACCAGTCGTAACCGCTGGTGGGAGGGTTGGCATTAATCAGGCTTGTGAGTCCTGCAGCCCACCATTGTATCCTGGGTGTTGCACTGCTGATATAATCGCTGGCCGGGCTTTCAGGGAAACCTGAAGCTGATGTATATACCCTGCGATTGTCTTTTGCTTTCCAATATCGGACAAACCTGGTAAGGTATGCAACTGAGCTGTCACCTGAGGCTTCATTGCCATAAGGCATCATGCAAAATGAGGGGTGATTGCCGAATTGCTTTACAATGCGGTTACTCTCATCATAAAGGTACTGGTCGATAGGAGCGCCGGAACCAACATTTGTCCAGGCTGAATTCTCGACCGACAGGTAGATCCCTTCTTCATCGGCAGCTGAGAATGCAACTTCAGGCGGGCACCATGAATGAAAGCGCATATGATTTAGCCCGAACTCCTTGCATTTTTCATAGATATGTTTCCAATCGTCAACCGAAACCGAAGGATAACCAGTTTCTGGAAANNAAATAGCACATTCAAGCGTTCCCCTCAGGAAAATCGGACGGCCATTTACGTAAAACTGAGTTCCCCTGATTTCGAATTTCTTCATACCGAAATCCGTCATGTAAATATCCTTACCACTTTTACCTGTAAGTTCCGCTTTCAGTGTGTAAACCGCAGTGTTAAACTCGTCCCACAAAGATGGATTGCTGCCCATATCATACTCTACGTGAACCACAACAGTGCTGTCGGCAATGGTNNCAACTGAAAGCTCTTTTACCGGAAGGCTTTCCTTGTTGTGATTGTTTTTNNTCAATGAAGCTGACAACTTAAAAGAATACTTGCCCTGAACGCCGCCACTGTTTCGGATTGTGATGATAGCCCTGATCTTTTTCGCATCATTATCAGGAAATACAATAATGTCATCGATGTGAACCAAGGGGTGGCTTGTCAGGCACATCTTCCCGATAATGCCGTTCCAGTTGGTCTGGGTGTTGTCGCTGATGCTGTGGGCGTCCCTGCCGGGGTCAATGTCTTTTACGCGGTTATCAATCCTGATGGTGATCAGGTGATCGCCGGGAGTCAGCCATTTGCTCAGGTCGTATATGTGAGGTGCACCAAGAGCATTCTGCCTGCCTGCTATAAAGGTGTCAACCCATACGGTACTTTCCCAGTGACACCGTTCGAGAAACATCTCAATATACCGGCCTTTCCAGCTTTCAGGAATTGTTACTCTTTTGCTGTACCAGGCCGGTCCCGTATAATGTTTGAGGGGCTGAAGCCAGAATGAAACTTTTACATTGCCGGGCTGCCTGTATTTTTCAAATTCAGGGCTTTTATACCAAAGGCTGTCCCATAGTCCACCGGTCCATTTTGTTCTTATTGTCACATCATCTCCTTTGCCATTGGTGAGCATTGATCCCGGAAGTTTCACAGTTTCAGCAAGGTTCCTGGTGAACCACTTTTCCTGTATTCCCTGGTCAAGTGAATCAATCATAAAGCTCCATTTGCCTGAAAGATCAATTACCGAACTGTCACGTTGCAGCGAACACGATTGCAGCCCAAGGATCACCGGAAGTGCCATCGTCAGAAAGTATTTCAGTTTCATCATCATGGCTGTGCTTTTAGTTGTTAATTCCCAGTAATTCAGCGACTTTTATTTCCTTGTCGTTGATAGTGATTGTTTTATCACGGATAAAGTTGATCAGGTTGACCCAATTCTGATTATCGGGATCAAACCACATTTTCCCGTCAAAACTCCCATGATAAAGTGCAAAACCGCTTTCCGGAACCAATAAGTTGCCGATGAAAAGGTTCCCTTCGTAGTAATTATTGGCAGAACTGGTGGCTTCAATCGCTAGGTATGGCTCTTCGACGAAAATGTAATTATTCCTGAAAAATGTGCTGTCGGGGTAGCCTGACCAATCATCCATCGTAATCAGTGTCTTATCAATAAACGGTTGTGGTTTGGAGGGCAGGTAAAAGAGGTTTTTTTCGATCAAAGTGTTTTGTGTAGGCCCGGTGATATGTATCACAGGCGAGAAATAGTCCTTGTTATTGCCGACTATGAAATCCCTAAGACCGTCATTAATGCTGATGTTGTACCTGATGACTGTATTTTGGTTGCCTGTGCTCCAATCGGAAGGCCAGCCTCCTGAGTTGCAGATGAGCAGAAATCCACCATCATTGTTGTAACTTAGGTTGTACTGGAAAATGGTATTGGTGCAGTTCCAGTCGGAGTCGAAGCCATAGCCGTCGACTTTTGACTTATGGTCGCTCACGATATTGTACTGTATCAGTGCGTTATCGCAGCTCCATGGCCAGATACCGTCGCAGGCTTCGGACGGAGGAAGGGTTCCCGGACAATTTCTCATGATGTTGTATTCCACCACGGGGTGTTCACAGCCGATTGGCACGATTCCGTCGCCGGGTACCCCATCAATTATGTTGTTTCGGATGACAACATTAAGGCTGGGATTCCATAATCTCCTGATCCAGTTTCCCCACATCATAATTCCGTTTCGCTGGCAGTCCTTGATCAGGCAGTTCTGGACAAGCAGTCCGTCGAAACGCGAGGAGACTGTATCGATTTTTTCATCGTGGAAGTTGCTGATTTGTATTGCGTTGCCACCGCCTTTGTTATCTTTATCGAGGTTACCGTAAACATCATGGACATAAAGGTTATCAACAGTGATGTCTTTGGCAGTGCCATAATTAAGCAGTTCGATGAATAGTCCGTTCAACCCCGGCACCACTTCAGAGCCTTTGTTCGATATTTCGAGGTCGCGTATCACGAAATATTCGCTGTTGAAGATATGCACTGCCTGCCCGGTTGAAGCATTGTGCCTGATATAAGGCCTTGCATCACCGCCATATTTGCCCAGTGTAATTGGTCTGCCCGGGGCGCCTTTGCAGGAAAGAAAAAGAGGTTCGGTGAATAAACTGCCCGATTTCAGCAGGATACTATCGCCGGGTTGCAACTTAAGATTGGTGAGATTGGTAAAAGTTCTCCAGGCTTTTGCAGGCGACTTTCCCGATTTGTAATCATTTCCTGTTGCCGGATCAATATAGTAATTGACAGCCCACAGGTGCCCGGTGCTTAACAGGATTATAGCCAGCACTTTAGCAATGAATGCAAACCGATGAACCTTTTCCTTTACCATTGTGTCCGTTCGGGATTATCGTTTTTAAAAAGAATTGTTTTGGGTTGGAATTTTTTTGTTTACATTGATTTAATCGCTACCAGTTATCGGTTCTGAAAGATGAAACCGGCAGTCCCCCGGTGCCAAAAAGCTCCGCTTTTACGAAATTCTTAAAGGCATACCGTACTGCCTTAGGCTCGCTCACCAATGGTGATGATACAACCACATTCCCTTTATCACCATCAATATATGCCTGTGCTTTGACAAATACTTTGTTATCACCTGCAATTTCAAAGAGTTGCAGTGGTTTTTCATAGTTCGTTAGTCCGTTGAACCCTTTTTTAAAGTGTACGATGGCTTTATCTCCCTTGATTTCAAGTGAATCGTATTCAGGGCTTTCTGCCTCGAAACCTTTCATTCCATAAGTTTTTGCAAGTGCCAGCAAAGCCAGTCTTTCACCAGCAACTTTCTTTATAGGCGGGTGTATCTGGTGCTCTTCACCGGCATCGAGCAATACTGCCAAGGCTGAGTTTGGAATCAGATTCCGGGAAATCGATTGTGCTTCGCGCAGGTATGCAGATATTTCAGGCCATTGTGGTGTGAAGAAGTTCCAGTCAGTATAGTCGTAGGGGGCAATTTGGGCAAAATAGAAGGGGAAACTGCCGCACTGCCATTCATCGCGCCAGGCACTTACCATGGCTGCAAGCGACGGAGCATAGCGTGGTACATTAAAAATGTTTGATTCACCCTGATACCATATCATTCCCTTAATACAATAGGTCAACAACGGATGGATCATCCCGTTATAAAGAACCGTAGGTACATTGTTAATCCACTCCGAAGTGTCAGCATTCTGCGGGGGAACCGGGATGTCAGTGAACTTTCCGCAGGCCGATGGAGGCATCCATGATTCCACATTTGACCCGCCAAAACTGGCGTTGATAATTCCAATGGGGATCTTGCCCAATTGCTGCTGTAAAAAGTCAGCAAAGAACCATGCTACTGCACTACATTCTCCGGCGGTTGCCGGTGAAGCGGTTATCCATGAGGCATGGAAATTATCTCTTGCCTTGTATGAAGCGAGAGCAGGCACATTGATGAAATGAATCTGCTTGTTTTTTGATCCAAGGATTGCTTCGTTTGAACCTGTCACCGGCTGACAAAAGTACCCCTTCAATGGCATACTCATGTTTGACTGTCCGCTGGCAAGCCATACTTCTCCTGAGAAAACGTTGTGCAAAACAATTAATCCGGAGCCTTTTACTGTTATGGTGAACGGCCCGCCGGCACCCGGTGTCTTTACTTTGACTATCCATTTTCCATCACCGGAAGCGGTAGTTTTATATGTCTTTTGATCCCATGAGCAGGTGACAGATACCTTTGCACCAGAATCGTCCCAGCCCCAGACCGGGCTTTCAGATTGCTGCTGTATGACCATATTGTCGCAAAACAACGACCCTAATTTCATTTTTTGGGCGCTGCAAACGAAAGGGAGAACAACTGCCAGCAATATTGTTATAAAGGTGTATTTCATGTTCGTGCTTTCAGTTTATTAACTTAATTAGGGGTGTTAACTATTCGGGGTTCCATGCTGATTTCCATTCAATTACAGGATTGCCATTTTTAAAGAACAGTGGCAACCACACATATCGCGAATCATCGAGATCGGTTTTCTTCCACCGGTCAAACATTGCTATGTAAGAGCCAGGCTTCCCTTTAATTGGTAATACATATGTGCTTTGTGAGTGAAAAGTACTGTCGGCATCGGGCCCAGTGCATGGATTGCCAATCATTGTCCATTTGCCCAGCATTGAGTCGGCAACAGCCATTTGTGCGACATTCGGGTCCCAGCCTGTACATCCTGATGTGATCATATAGTATCTGTTTTCATGCCTGAACACGGCTGGCGCTTCTCTCGACAGTCCTATAAAGTTACGTGTAAAAATACCGGATGGTTTCGTGTAATCGTCAGATAAGAGGCTTATGTACAATGTTTTATTCCATTCGGAAGAGCATACCTGGTAAGCACGCCCGTCAATATCCTTGAATATGGTCTGATCGCGGCTGTCCTGCCCGTTGGGTTTAAATGAACCCTGGTAAACGAAAGGACCAACAGGTGAGTCGGAGATAGCAACGCCGGCATGGGCCTTCTCGTAATCGGGGCTTTCAATATGAAGCCACATGACAAATTTGCCCGTTTTGTCGTTGTAAATCACTTTAGGACGTTCAATCACCTGTGAAGGATGCAAATCTGAAGAAGTGTCAAACTGTATTGCTTTAAGCACGATCCCCTCAAATTTCCAATTCAGAAGGTCCTTTGAAGAATAGCATGAAACGCCCCCGGCATCTGCCCTCCAGCATTCCCATGTTGTCACTCGTTCAAGCCTGTAGGTGGAATCTCCTTTGTGCTCGCCGTACCAGTAATAAGTCCCTTCATGGTAAAGGATGCCGCCACCATGTGCGTTGATCGCGTTCCCTTCAGTATCCTTCCAAACCTCTCCGGACCTGATCTGCAGAGTGGGAGCAGATTCGCTGCATGAGAGACATACAGTTACAACAGCCGTCAATAGCAGCCAGAATGCCCTTTTTGCTCTACTGATCATTATTATNNCCATTTTAATAATTAGCTTTTGCGCCGGTAAACCTTTAGAACTTACAGTGAGCTCTATTTTGCCATTGGCTCCGGTGGGACGGAGAATCACCAATGCTCTGCCCCTGAAAGTATTGGGATGAAGTGACCTGAAACTTTCAATATCGCAGGGCGAAGCGCTACCGGAGCCTGCAATCTCGCCTGCACCGGATACGGAAATGCTCAATTGCCTGTCGTCGTCCTGTACAAGCCGTCCTTTTTCATCAGTGAGTTCGACCTGCACATACGACAAGTCGTCCCTGGCGTTTTTCAACATTGTTCGGTCGGCCAGCAGTTTGATCTTTGATGCAGCGCCGGTAGTCTCAACTGATATGTTCTCCTTTTCGGTACCGTTATCAACACCCACCGCTTTTAATATTCCCGGTTCAAATTTCACCTTAAAATCAGCAATATACCTGCTCGTGGTATCTTTCGAAACCTGTCTTTCGCCTATTAAATTTCCGTTAAGGTAAAGCCTTGCTGAAGGATACTTTGTAAATACCCTGACTTCGAGCATTTCATTTTCATGGCCGTGCCAATTCCATGATGGAATCTCATTTGGCCATCCCCAATAACTTACTTTCTCAACCATACCTGTTGGAACCGGTTCGTGTACCATGATCCCGATACGGCTGGTGTTCCAAAGGATATCGCGGAGAACTGCCTGGGGTTTCTTGTTTCCGCAAATGTCAATATCGCCGCACCAGGCATTAAAACACGGCCATTCGAGCAACTGCGGCTGACCTTTTTTCCAGTCTTTTACATACGAGGTATGGCCGATTCCTGTCTCACCCAGGTAATCCATGGCTGTCCATACAAAATCGCCGATCACGTAAGAGTTTTTCTCAACAAGGTCCCAGTTTATTGCGCGTTCCTGGGGAGTAGATTCTGAACCCAAAATTACCCTGTCAGGAAAATGCTCGTGATCTGTTTCGTAATGCCACCACAGGTAGTTATAGCCGCAGACATCCAATTGGCTGAATGTACGTTCTGAGTCATTCCATGAGTACTGCGGATTATCCCAGAAATCGTTAAAAGCCAGTGTAATAGACCGCGAAGGGTCATACTGGTTGAGCAATCTTCTGAAATTCTTTTCTATCCTTATCCCTGATGAATCGGCTCGTTCCTGTATTTCGTTGCCTATGCTCCACATGATAATGGATGGATGATTGCGGTCGCGCAACAGCATCGATATAAAATCGCGCTCGCTCCACTCATCAAAAAAGCGGTAATAATCATCAGGATTCTTTGGCTTCTGCCATTGGTCGAAAGACTCATCTATTACGAGGATTCCAAGTTTGTCGCAGGTTATGAGGAACTTTTCAGATGGCGGGTTATGAGCGCACCTCACGGCATTGAACCCGTTTGCTTTCAGCAGTTCTGCTTTACGTTCCTCAGCCCTGTCGATGGCTGCACTCCCCAGCAGACCATTGTCATGATGCATGCATCCCCCTTTAAGCTTCACAGGCTGACCATTCAGCAGAAATCCTTTTTCGGCTGAGAATGAGATACTTCTGATTCCGAAGGGTACAACAATCCTGTCTTTGAGGTTGCCATTAACGATCAGCGAAATTTCTGCAGAATAAAGTTCCGGATCGTCTGGCGACCATAAATCCGGCTTTGAAATATTAAAATCCAGTTTTACATTTTCTTGTTTTCCGGGCATAAGTGCCAGCTCGACTTCTTTTTTTACAATGGTCTTATCGACTGTTTTACAAATCCTTACACTCAGTTTTGCTGAAGCAGAATTATCTGTTTCATTGATAATATCAGCATTTATATTTATCAGTGCTTTCTCTTTTGTGACGATGGGAGTAGTAATGTAAACACCCCAGGTATCGAGGTGGATTTTGTCAGTTGCCTGGAGCCAAACATTTCTGTAAATACCTGAACCAGAGTACCAACGACTATTTTTACCCTGGTTTACCACTTTGACGGCTAGTATGTTTTCTTTGCCGACCGGGAAGCAATACGGAGTGATGTCACAAAAGAATGGTGTGTAACCATAAGGGTGAAAGGCTATTTTCCGGCCATTGAGCCAGACTTCAGTCTCCATGTATGAACCTTCAAAATAGAGCGACAACAGTTTGCCCGCCTGTTTGGCCGTTAGTGTGAACTTTTTAAGATACCATCCTGTCCCTCCCTGAGCATAGCCGGTTGCTGTACTGCCTGGGCTGGTTTCCATAAATGGCAGTAAAACGCTCCAGTCATGGGGAAGGTCTATACTTTGCCAGGAATCAGCAGCTGATGTATCAGTGAAAATGTCAGTCACATCGCCGTAATGGAACTTCCAACCGCTATTGAATTTTACCCGCCTCACAAAATCATCATTTCCGGAATTATGGCATGAGGTCATACAGGCAATTATAGCAATAAGGCTAAGTATGTATGTTTTCACAAGGAACTTCATTTTACTCAGCTTTAATGATGATTTGAGCAGATTTCAGACCGTCGGAAGCGGCCGTCAGCCTGATTTTTCCTTTCTGTTTCAAAGAACGGATAATGACCAGGCATTGTCCGCGCCAGGCTTTTCGTTCAGGTTGTCTGAAACTTTCAATGCTCACTGGATTAGAATTGGCTGTAGCAATAATTATTCCTGGCCCCGAAACTGTGAATTTGAGCCCGTTATCAGCCAGGAGGTTTCTTTGTCCTAGGGAGTCGGTGACTTCAACGCTTATATAGCTAATATCCTGCCCGTCAGCGTGGATGGATGGACGGTCGGGTTTCAGGATGATCATTGAAGGCTTACCGGCTGTCTTAAGAACAGAGGTATCGGCAATTTTCCCGTCCTTGTAACCATAAGCGATTAATTCACCGCTTTTGTATGGCACATTCCACGTAATGATATTTTTTCCGGCCGGAATATTGATTTTCTTCCCCATAGATTTACTGTTATGTAACAGTTCCACAACTTCGCAGTTGGTATAGGTAGTGACTGTAAGTGTTTTATTTTCAGATCCTTCAAAATTCCAACTTTCGACAGCATCCGGCCAGTCCCATTTACTCCATTTTTCTTTTAGCGGGTTAAGCGGGAATGATGGTTCAGGAGGTTTTACAAACAATTTTACAACCGGTTTTTCGTCCCATAATGTTTGACGATAAAATGATTGGGNGCGCCTGTTGCCGCAAATGTCAACATCACCGCAATAGGCATGATTCCAGGGGAAAAAGTTTTTGTCCTGCGGATAGCCTCGCCAGCCGATACTAGCCTCTCCCAGGTAGTCAAAGGCAGTCCATACAAAATCGCCGATCACCCAAGGGCTTTCACTAACGGCTTGCCAGTAATCATAGGTTTCGGAAGCATAGGATTCTGATCCGAAAATTACCCTGGCCGGTTTCCTGACATGATCGTTTTTATATGAGCCCAAAGCATAATTGTAACCGCAGATATCCAGGTGTGAGAAAAAGTTGTCTTTTTGTTCAGAAACTGCGTTTTGTGCGGCAGTTACAGGTCTGGTTGGATCAAGTGCCCGGACATAGTCAGCAAGAATGCCGCATACTGAATCAATTTCAGGTGTGCCTGCAAACCTGATTTCGTTCCCTATGCTCCACATGATCACCGAAGGATGGTTACGGTCACGGAGTATCATGCTTTCGAGGTCTGATTTCCACAAGCTGTCAAACTTGATACTGTAATCGCCGCTGAAGTGTCCGTAGCGCCACATATCGAATGCTTCGTCAATCACAAGCATACCCTGGCGGTCACAAGCATTGAGTATCACTTCCGAAGGAGGGTTATGTGCCATTCTTATGGCATTATAGCCGGCCGATTTAAGTAATTCGATCTTTCGTTCTTCAGCCCTGTCAAAAGCAGCAGCACCCAGTGGGCCATTATCGTGGTGGATACATCCGCCTTTGAGTTTGACTACTCTGCCGTTGAGCAGGAATCCTCGCTTTGAATCAAACTTTATTGAACGTACGCCGAAACTCTGACTATCGCAGTCTATCAGTTTTCTGTTCGCCCTGATTTCACAAACAACGGTATACAGTTCAGGATTTTCGGGTGACCACAAGTGGGGCGATTCTATAATGAGCTTGTTATTGAATGTTGCGGTGAGTCTGGCTTGCAGATCGAACGAGTTATCACTTTTGGCTACAACCCTTTTTTTACTGTCAAGGATAGTTACAACGAGTAAAGCATGTTCTGATTTTTCCGACTGGTTATTGACCGTTGTTGAAACTTCGACAGTAGCTGAATTCGCGTTGATTTCGGGTGTAACGATGGCAATACCGCGGGAGGCGATATGGAACTTTGGTGTGACAATAAGCTGAACATGGCGATAGATGCCTGACCCCGAGTACCAGCGACACCTTAAAGAGTCGTTCATGACTTTCACAGCAATTACATTATCGCCCCCAAAATCCAGCCAACGGCTAATTTCATATTCAAAGGNGGTATAACCGTAAAAATGATTACCGGCATGATGGCCATTCACCCAAACATCTGAATTCATGTAAACTCCGTCGAACCTTATGAAAACGCAGGATCCGGCATACTTGTCATCTATGTGGAAATGTTTGCGGTACCAGCCTGTACCACCACGGGTAAACCCGCTTGCTACACCGTTCACTACGGTAGAATCGAACGGGCTTTTTGTTCCGGGAATATCTTCAATGCTCCAGTCGTGGGGCAGATCAATTTGACGCCAGCTGCTGTCAGCAAACCCCGGTTGTTCAGCTCCCTGCGCATCCCCGCGATGAAAGAGCCAGTTATCATCGAAAGGTTGTGTCCGGTTAGATTCTAGATTCCTGCGATGGCATGACACAATAGTGCATGCAGCAAGAACCAGGAAAATGATACAGCGGTAGTTCATTATAAGAGATTGTTCTCTTTTTAAAGAAATGAGTCAATATTTCCATGCTAAGATAAATTACTGTACATGGTTGTGATAACACAATTATTCCTAAAAGTAACACAATTGTGCAGTATGCTTTCAGATGCTCCGATTATGGCATTTTTGTGCATATTTTTGGTATCTGAATGTTATTACAACTGATGTCCCGTTACCTGTCAATCACGATTCTTTTATGCTTGTGGCTGGTTCCGCATGTGATTCATGCGCAGGAATTCGAAAACTACACTATCACCGATGGCCTGTCGAGTATAGAAGTGACTGACATCAGGGAGAATAACAATTTCATGTGGATAGCCACCTGTGATGGCTTGAACCGGTTCGACGGTGAGAATTTCAAAATCTACAAGAGACTGAATAATTCTGCTAACAGTCTCAGCGAGAATAATATCGAAAAACTCTTTTTTGATTCAGATGGTTACCTGTGGATCGGTTTAAAGACAGGAGGTGCTGATATTTACGATCCCCGTACCGACAGGTTCATCAATATCAGTAAGGTGATTGATGTAAAAGCTCCTTCAAGGGTTATTTCGATGATGGAGGATTCGCAGAAAAATATATGGCTTGGCACATGGGAAGAAGGTGTATACAAGCTTATACCTGATAGCCATGGCAGCAGACATTACAAGACAGAAATTCATTATCCCGGTTACATAGTTTCGGATATTATCGAGAAGCCTAAAGGAATTGTAAGAATCGGCACATATGCCGGAATCTTTGCCTACCATTGTAATACCCGCATGTGGCACGATGCCGGAAATCCCGGGTTAGCCATCACTCAATTCCTTGATAAAGGTGATGATAATTCAATCTGGTGTTCTACCTGGAGCTCCGGACTGGTAAGGCTCTCGTGGGACAGGCTGAAACCTGAGGTGATGAAAACGGAGGCTGTGTTTACAGGCAACGGATTCAATTCCATTTACAGGATACTCGGCGGTGATGATGACAAAATATACTTGGGCACATGNGGGGAAGGACTAAAAGTGGTCAATACCGGCAAACACGGTGACGCGGTTTCACTCAGAAGCAGGAATTTCACCGCGACACTCATCAATTGTCTTTTCCGCGACAGATATAACAACATTTGGGTAGGAACCTATGGCGGTGGAATCTTCAGATTTAACCCGGGGAACAATGGTATCGGACATTTTCCTGTATCTGAAAAACTGCCGGCTCCTGTGCTTTCGCTAACGGCGCCGGTTAAAGAAAAAGTTCTTCTGGGAACCCAGGGCGAAGGGGTGTTTGTGTATGATCATTCTTCGGGCAAACTCAGTTCGGTGTATAGGAAACCCGGCGCGGGTGACTTCAGCAATTACATTCTCACACTTAATACCCTGAATGACCTGGTTGTTGTTGGGCACGATGCATTCGGATTTACCTATGCAGACATTTCAGCTGGTGTGCTTAAGATTAATGAATACTTCAACGATATAAACCTTGAAAAGATTACCTCAAGTTTTATGACGCCTGATGGTCGTATATGGCTGGGAACCAAGCAGAACGGGCTCGTTTCATTGCGTCTGGATGCCAAAACACACAAGCCCACAGGCTATTTACATTATGATGCTTTCGGACCTGACGAAATTACCGGTTTTGCATCGCTGGATGCGAATCGTCTTTTTATTTCCACGCATAATGGCCTTTTTATTTTCAATACCTCAACACATAAAATTGAAGAAAACGGCCGGCTAATTACCAATGAAATAGTCTACCGCATTGCATCGGACAGCAAAAACAACTGTCTTTGGATCGGAACATCTACCGAACTGCTGAAACTTCCGCTTGATAAACAATTAAAAGTGGTCAAGGCATTTCCTGAAGAGTCATTACCGCAGGGCGCCATACGCGTTTTGCACCCCGATAAAGAGAATAACCTCTGGTTTGCCATTGGTGAGAGGCTTTTCTGCCTGTCGGAGCCCGATAACAGGCTGCGGGAATTCAATCCCGAACTGCTTGGAAATCATACAATACTGTCATGTACTGATGCTGTTCTCGATAGAAAACAGTCACTGGTTTTCGGCACGACTAACAACCTGATACTTGTCGATCCACGCCTGGCACTCAGTCAGCCGGATGAAAAACACATATTGCTTACCGGTATTGAGATTGATCACAGGAAAATTGGAGTTGGGGAGAAAGTCTACGGTAACGTAGTGCTCGATAAAGCAACTGAGTATGTATCGGCCATCCGGCTGTCGTACCGTTGCCGCTGGATTTCATTCCTTTTTACCGAGACCGGCTGGGATTTTTACAAAAACAAATACGAATACCGTGTAAAGGAATTCAGTGAAACCTGGCAAAACATTGACCTGAGTACACCCATAACTTTTTCGCAGCTCAATCCCGGCAATTACGTTATTGAGATCAGGCGTGCCGATAAAGGAGATAATACTCCCGTTGTGTGGTCGATGAACTTTAGCATTATTCCTCCCTGGTGGAAAACGTTGTGGTTCTATATTATTCTCACCCTTTTCATTACAGGAGTGCTTGCTGTCAGTGCAATGCTTATCATCAATTATCTCCGTAACAGACAACAACTCAGGCTTAAAGCCGTTGAAGAACGCAAGGAAGCAGAACTTCTTCGGGAGAAAGAAAGTTTTTTTTCAGGCCTCACCCACGATCTTCTGACACCGTTCTCACTCATTCTTGCTCCGGTTAATGATCTGTTGAGAGAAAGCCCTGCTGAGGATCCCCGTACCGAGAAGCTGAGGATTATCAGTAAAAACACTTCGTTTCTCTCGGATATTTTTGGTACGATCCTCGACTTTAAACGTGCCGAACTGGCGGATGCAAAACTCAAGGAAACCAATGTTGAAATAGTATCTTTCGTGGGTTTGGTAGTGAATGCCTTCGAGTACCTTGCAAAATCGCGTAAAATTTCCCTCAGTTATACGCACGTTATCAAATCACTGAATATTCTCACCGATAACGTGAAAATAGAAAGGATACTATATAACCTGCTGAGCAATGCGATAAAGTTCACTCCTGACGAGGGCAGGGTGGAAGTATCCCTGGAATACGAAGCGGATTGTGGCCTTGTGATTATCGTCAAAGATACTGGCATGGGCATCGAAAAGAAGAATCTGGGCTCTGTTTTCGAAAAATTTTACCGGGAGCCCGAAAAGCAGGGCCGTATGAATACACAGGGGCTTGGACTGGGGTTGTACGTGGTTCGTAAATTTGTCGATATGCTTGGTGGCGACATCAGCGTGAACTCATCTGAGGAAAATGGTACGGAAGTCACACTCACACTTCCCGTGAAACTAAACTCATCAGAAGAAATAAGGGGATCAGCGACATCAGCTATTGTTAACGATGAACAGTCTACGGTTTTACTGGTCGAAGACAATGAACAGATGCGCGATTATCTTGGAAAGAAACTCTCAGGCAGTTTTAATGTTATAACGGCAGCCAACGGAAAAGAAGCGCTTGTTATGATCCGGGAATTTTTACCTGAAGTTGTAATCAGCGATGTAATGATGCCCGAAATGGATGGACTTGCATTGTGCGCCAGGATCAAGGAGAACAGTTTATTTGATGATATCTTTGTAATACTGCTTTCAGCAAAATCATCGAACGAGGATGAGTTGCAGGGTTATAAAAAGGGAGCGGATATCTATATCAAGAAACCATTCGATTCGGAGGTGTTGCTCAGCCAGGTGATCAATATCCAGAACACGCGGGTCCGGCGCAAAACCAAACTTCTCGCCAGCCTGGTGTCAAAAGATTCAGCGGAAATTGAATTTGATTCGAGGGAGACTTTTCTCAAACGTGCAATGCAGGTTATCGAAGACAACATCATGAATCCTGAATTCAGGATTGAAGAATTTGCGGCAGAGTTAAACCTGAGTAAATCGGTACTTCACCGCAAGTTCAGGGTTCTCATAGGTCAGTCGCCTAACCAGTTCATTCGGTTGGTAAGGTTGAGAAAATCAGTGAGTTTGCTGAAAAACAGCGACCTCACCATAGCGGAAATTGCGTACCTCACCGGTTTCAACCAGTCGCATTACTTTATCAAGTGTTTCAGGGAAGTCTATAACGAAACGCCCAACTCTTTCAGGCAGAAAAAGTGATAAGATCTGAGTCGAACAGTATTGTATAAATCAGTGTTTCGTCATTATGTTTTCCAGTTCTTCAAGTGTTTTTCCCCTGGTTTCTTTCACTTTTGTTAGGATAAACATAAATCCTGCAACACAAACGGCTGCATAAATATAGAACGATTTGTCCTGTAGCTTTTCAAAAAGTACAGGGAACGTAAACACCAGAATAAAGTAAGCTGACCAAAGGCTCATTGTGGCAATTGACGTGGCCTCTCCACGAACCTTGTTAGGAAATATTTCGGAGATCAGCACCCAGGTAACAGGGGCCAGCGACATGGCATATACTCCGATAGAGGCCAGCAGCACCCATGACACATGTGTGATTTTGCNGGCAAGCATCTGTACAACAATTACATACAGAACGGCCAATCCGCCAGAACCAATAAGCATGAGCGGCTTCCTGCCCAGTTTGTCGACCAATAGCATGGCGACTATGGTGAATAACAGGTTGACACCGCCAATGAAAACGGTTTGCAACAACTGGTCATCCTGGCTGGCTCCAATGCTTTGGAATATTTTTGGAGCATAATTGAATACGGTATTAATCCCGCACAATTGCTGAANAACCGCCAGGCCGATTCCTACAATTACGGCAGGTAGTACTGCAGCCGAAAACACCTCTCTTAGCCCGGCTTTTTTGTTTCCGGTGACAGTTTTACCGATCTCGCCCAGTGAATTTTCAGCAAATGCAGGACCGCCAATCTTTTCAAGTATGTCCTTGCTTTGACAATGCTGCCNCGATTTTACGAGCCAGCGCGNGCTCTCCGGTAACCATAAAGCTCCGGCAAAAAACAATGCCGAAGGAACCATTCCGAGGCCAAACATCCACCTCANGGCAGATTCTCCTTCGTTGCGAAGCATGTAATTCACAAGGTTCGTTACGAGAATTCCTAGTACGATCGTCAACTGGTTGATAGCCACCATCCTGCCTCTTAAATGGGCTGGCGAGACTTCAGCAATGTAAACAGGAGAGAGCATTGAGGCCATTCCGACGCCAATGCCGGCGGCAAATCTTGAAATGATGAAAATATTCCTGGAAAGTGAAAAGGCCATTGCCAGCGAGGATAAGGCAAAGATTGCGGCGGCAAGCAACAGTCCTTTTTTTCTGCCTGACCTATCGGATATGTAACCGGCCAAAATGCATCCGGCTATTGCACCCAATGCGAGGCTGCCTGTTGTGAAACCCTGCCAATAAGCGTCGAGGGCGAAATGCCTCTGAAGGAAAGGCAAAGCTCCGGAAATAACGGCAAAATCAAATCCAAAAAGATAGCCACCCATGGCTGAGATGATTGAAATTCCAAAAACATACAGTGAGTTGAAACCTTTGCTGTTTTTCGAAAGCACGTCGGGATGTGTTTGGCCGGTCATTTTTAAAAGTTTATTTATGTTTAATCGCATAATTGCCTGATTGTTGGTAACCAGATCGTTATCAATCATGCCAATATGTCTTACCTGCCATGTTAATATGGACTAATGCACCCTGGTGATTTAAATCAAGTTCAAGTACCTTGCTGAACAGTTCCCTGGCTTCGGTTTCACTTCCCAGCCCAAGGTAGCCAAGTGCCATCATATACAGGCAATGTATCCTGTTGCGCGAGTTCAGGTCAATATCAAATACCAGCAGATCAGGCAGCGAAACTGCAAAATAATCGATCATAATCTCATCATCAAGGTGTTTTTTACCAAAACTGATCAGCTTATGAAATATTTCATCGGCTTTTCCGGGTTGATTCAACTTTTTCGATGCCAAACCCTGGTAAAATATTTTATCGGGCTGCGGATCATTGTAAAAAACGGCCTGAACCGGTTCACTCATTCCTTTGGCAGCCAGTTCAAAGTGACGGATTGCTTGGGCAGATTGTCCCGTTTTTTCCAGCACCAATCCTTTCAGGTAGAAAATATCATTTTCCTGAGTACCCGGGAGCTTTCCTTCGCCAAGGTTTATAGGATAAACCAATGCTCTTTGAAGGTTTTCAGCAGCTACTTCATAATTTCCTGATTCAATAGCCTGTTTTGCCCGTTCAATGTGGCAGGTGAGATACTGTTTTACTACCCGGCCTTCACCGCCTTCCCATGGATGAAATCTTGATTTGGCGAGCAATGCGGATGCTTTCTCATAGTTTCCGGCCTGGTTGTATAGTGTTATCTGTTCCAGCAATAAATCATCACGTTGTGTGACAAGATCCTTGTATTCCTCCAGCATTCTGAGCCTTGTCATCGGGTTGGTATTCAGTATTTTATATAATTGATCAAGTTCCATGAATACCCGTGCATCGGATTTATCAAGATTGAATGCCGTTTCAAGTGATTTCAGTGCTTTTAGCGGATCGCGCCGCTTGTTGTAATATGCCAGCGCCAGGTTGCGGTGGACAGTCGGGAATGTAGCTTCTAAGCCGGCTGACTTCTCCCAGCAAAGTATGGCTTCATCGTACTGGCGCTTATCATACCAGAAATTTCCAAGGTAATAATATGCTCTGGAGTCTCCCGGATTGATTTTCGTTGTTTCAGTGAGTATCTGTAATTCTTCAAGACGGTTTGGAAATACGAAGGAAGGATTGAGCAAAGCCCCTGCTTTGAAATAGGAAAACGCTGTTTCGAAGTCATTTTCGAGGCTTGCAAACCATCCAAGATAATAGGGGACAAGGGTATGTGACCCATTTTCCGAAGAATATACTGAAAGAAGGCCAGTTGCTTCTTTCGTTAATCCGGCTGACGCATAATCCAGGGCATATTCGAGGAAATTTTGAACATGGTTACGGCTTAGTACTTTCAACTGGATCAATGTTTTATCAGCCTCGTCTGCATTATCTTCAAGCAGCAGGTGTTTCTCATAAAGGCACCCATAATTAAAAGGATCAATTTCAAGTGATTCGTCAATGAATTTTAATGTGTCTGTTACGTTATCTAGTTTTCGGAATAATGCGCTCATGAGATGCCTTACTGCCGAGCTCTGGTAGTTCCGCATTAGTGATTTGCGGGCCAGTTCCAGCGCCTGGCTATAGTCGCCGCTGGAAGTTACGATTCTTGCCAGTTGCAAATAACCCGCATGTTGCCAGTTGTCATTCCATGTGCTTTTATAAAATGCGTCAAAGGCTTCAGCGTTTTTATGCTGGAATTTGAGCGCCAGTCCCAGATTGTAATATGGCTCTCCATCGTATGGATTTGGATTTCGCTCAGTGAGAGTGGCGATGGCCTTCCTGAAGAACGAGACGGCACGGGCAAATTGTCCTCTGCGGAGGTTCCACAATCCCATGGCATTGTTGCACCGTACATCACGGCTGTCGCGCCGGAGCGCTTCCTCGTAGTACTTAAAGGCATCGTATGTGGCATGCCTGTATTGCTCAAGGTGCTGACCGGTGAGGAAGAGCTGTTCGTTGTTTTCAATTTCCGATGGACTGGCTGCTGCCCTGGCTGCCAACGGGATCGACCGGATTTTGGGCTTCTCCTCTTGATAGGAGAGCATAATCCTGCCTGTCGCAATGTCGCTGATTTTTACAACATACTCAGGATCAGTCCTATTGACCAGCAGTTTTACTTTGGTGATGTACGGCACACCCGGTTCAAAATTCACTGTTTCATTAAATATTTCCTGATCACCATTACATAGTTGAACCTTTACACCTGAAAATGATGAGGTTGTGTAAAGCCTGATGCTAGCCTCAGTCCCTATTACATCGAAACCGAGGATGATTTCCTTGCTTGCATTCTTTACCATACCAATTTCCTGGTAAGGCATGAAATACTGCACAAAAGATTTTTCTTCAAAGGGTTGAAGCCATGAGAAGTCAGGCTGGTTATCGGTAAACACGCCGGTCATCAGCTCTATGTAGGGGCCGTCGTCGTCGGTGAGGTTTCTGTCCCATGCTTTGCCGAAATCGCCATTTCCCCAGGTCCATTGTTTTTTACCCGGTGACACGTGATGATCGGCCACATGAAGAATTCCGCCACCAGTGTCGTGCTCATAACCGCCGATGAAATCAAATTTAGATGAGATGGCCATAAAGGAGGTTGGCACGGGTATGTTTTTATACCTCGAAATGTCGGTCCCTGGCGAGTAATCAACCTTGTAGTATACACCTTTAGCTATCGGGAACTCAGAAACATCACGTTTCCCATGGTCGAAAACGGCATAAACATCGGGCGGGAAGACCGATTGATAGTAATCATTCACCTTCACAGCAGGATTTGCCCACCACAGAAAAGTTTGCGGAAGCGGGGTCCTGTTAAAGAGTTTCACTTGTATTTCGAGGTATGCTTTGTCAGGATACAGTGTAAACCCAGCCATACCTTTGGTGTGGAACATCTGCTCAATTTCGTTTACCCAAACGGTGACACTGCCGTCAGGGTTTTCTTTTATGTGTGAATCTACAGGTTCGAAGGTCGACGGGCGATGGTGCTGCGGCCAGTTGAATTCAATTCCGCCGGATATCCATGGGCCAGTTAAACCCACAAGTGCCGGTTTTATCACCCTGTTGTAGTAGATAAAATGACGCTCTTTTATTTTATCATAGGCCATTTGTATCCTGCCACCAAGTTCAGGCAGTATCATAATCAGGAGGTAACGGTTCTCAAGGAAGATAGCCTTATACATTATATCAGTTTTTTCGTCACTGATCTTTTCGATGATTGGGTTGGGATACACCACGCCACTGCTGCCCTGGTAAATCCTTTTTTCGAGGAACATAGGGTTTTTCTCGGGCAACCCTGCCGGGTAAGTTGGGATGACTACATCCTCATGCCAGGCTTTTGATTTGTTCATATATCTTTTGCTGATTACCTGACAAAGAAAAATCAGGTATTCGTATAATAAAATGGAGTAATTTAGTCTTTTGATGGACTATATTACGGTTTCTATTTGAATTATATGGAAGTGAAGCTAAAAAAGAAAGAGGGATTCAGGGGGCAAAAAGCAATTGTAATTCCGCGCATGGTTATAAGCCGCAAGTGTGCCAGAAACAGCATTATCAGTTCATTGTATATTACTGATATCGGATTTTACCCGAAGGCTGGGAATCATTACCGTCAAAGGCTCATGGGGGCTGACCAGCACATAATGATTTACTGTGTTGAAGGTACGGGTTGGATCAATTTCCGTGGGGAAGAAGTTAAAATGGAACCGGGAGATTACTGTTTCATTCCTCAGCGCGAACCGCACTCTTATGCTGCTGATCACCACAGCCCATGGACAATTTACTGGTTTCATTTCAAGGGAATCAATGCTGACGCCATTGTCGGCGAACTGTCGAAAACGGGCAGATTAAAGGGGTTTATAAGACACAGTGCGGCATGTATCAGCCTGTTTGACGAAATATATGCAAGGCTTGATTCTGGTTTTGGCAATGAAGCCATGCAATATGCCAATATGAGTTTCTGGAAACTGCTGGCAGCATTCATCTATAATGCAGAATCGGTTGCGGATGATAAACTTCGTGAAAAGGATGCGGTAGAATCCGCCACAAAGTATATGAAAAGCAATATCAGCAAATCGCTCACACTGAATCAGGTATCGCACGAAGTAAACTTGTCAGGGTCACATTTTTCGTATCTCTTCAGGAAGAAAACAGGTTTTCCACCGATGGAATATTTCAATCACATGAAAGTGCAACTTGCCTGCCAGTTCCTGATGTTTACCGATATGAGAATTAAGGAAATCGCCCAGGAAGTAGGGATCGAGGACCAGTACTATTTTTCAAGGCTGTTTTCAAGGATTATGGGTTTGTCACCTGGCCAGTACAGGGAGAAGAGGGTGATGTGACAAGATGATAATTGCGCAATAAAAGATAAAGCAGTATCCTGCAAATTCATGCAAGTTAATAAGTTGTGAAATTTAGTCTATTGACTTAAGAAACTCAATCGGGTTGAGGTAGAACATCTTTTTCCATCCCTGTTTTGAATTATCAATTTTCCAGAAATAAGGGATAATTGTTATAACAGCATAATGTAAATGAGGAGGCTTGCCAACTGCATTGCCACTTGAGCCTACGGTTCCGATCAAGTTATTTTTTGATATAAAAGAAAATGTTCTTGCTTTATTCTCCTGAAGATGTGCGTAATAATGAAGCCTCCATTTGGGCCCCAAAACCAAGATCACATTTCCACCCAATTCAATTTTCCCACTATAAATGACAATTCCTCCTGTTGTTGGATACAATTGTGTGCCTTCAGGTGCAAAAATATCCACTCCTTTATGGGTTACAGATTTACCCCAGGGATAATACCAAAAACTATCAGGATTATAATCTTTGCTGGTTGCTCCTTTTACAGGCATCTGAAACTTTTGAGGAAACAAGAATCCAATGAAGATGATTGTCAAGATCATTAATAAGGCTTTATACCTGTTTTTCATATATTTAAAGTGTTATCAATGAATTGTATAAGGGTCATTTTTGGATAACCGAGAGCAAGATGTTGACTTAATCATAACTTAGTCTGCTGTCGCCGGTTATCGGGATTTGTTCACCAAGGAATCTTGGTTTTTTATGGAATAAGACTTCCACGAAAGCCTTGACTCTGGCAATTATTTCTCTGACCTTAAGCTGTTTAAGACCTGCATATTTATTGTTATTGGCGTTTATTCCGATGGCATCCAACCCGATACTTCGGGCAATATAAACTGCTCTGGGCAGGTGAAATTCCTGACTTACAATAATCACGTCCTTGATCAAGAATACTTTTCTGGCTCTCACCATTGTGCTGTATGTGTCGAAACCAGCATGATCCAGAAAAATATCTTCTGTTTTGATCCCACGATTGAGAAGGTAATACTTCATAGCGTTCACCTCATCATATGTTGTATGCCCGTGATCGCCACTGAGCAAAAAACGTTGGGCCTTGTGGTTATTATAAATTTCAATGGCCTTATCAAGGCGATCATGCAAGTAATTGGAAGGTACACCTCCCGGTGATACTTTGGCACCCAGAACAATTACGGTGTATTTGGCAGGGACATCAGTTACATTGTTGTAAATAAAACCCCGGCTTTTGTAAATGATAATTGCATTGGAAACAATTATCAATATTAGAAGAATTGTTGCCGCTAACAAACAGATTCTGATGATAAGTTTAATCTTTTTTTTCATACTAGTTGGCTGAAGTATCAGATTTTCAGATAGTAGATCTCATGTCCATGAGCATTTTATGATTGTGTCATCTTTTAAATTCTGCACCGCAATCCTTGCAATAATAATTGTTCTGGATATTGCCAAAAGGAGTTCCTGACAGCAAAGAGAGAAAGATAGTCATGATTTTTCCTGCTTTTCTGGTGCCAAGTCCAAATCCTATATTTGCCGAGTGGCATTTGGGACAGGTAAGTTCACTGTTCACATCTTTCAGGCCGGCTAATTCGCATGCTCTTTCGTAATCAGCTTCATCGACAACTACTTGCACTCCGGCACCCATCATCCCATTGAACTGTGGCATAAGATTGCTGAAATTTTCATTATTAAGGAAACAGTTTATTCCGTTGTTTTCAAGCATCCCTTTCACCAGGTGAGCTTCCGCGATAGTATTGCATGTCATCAGGATTATCGTAGCCATCAATGTCAGGAATGTTAATTCAAGAATCAGAGAAATTCTTTTGAAAGTTTGATAGTTATTGTATTATATAGGAGTATTTGCGGGATATCAGTAAATCCACGGTATCAGTCGCCAGGTGCGTTTCATGTATTCACTGTAATCCAGTCCCGACTGGTTGAGGAGTGTGCTCTCCTCGATTTTGATCCTGTTGAGGAACGTCAGCAATACCGGTACAACAATGATGATCAGGCTAAGCCAGTTATTCATTGATAGGCCAAAACCTGTGAAAGTCATCAGCGACCCGGTATAAGCAGGGTGACGGATATATTTGTATAAACCATTGGTGACCAGCTTGTGGTCGTCGCGAATTGAAACATCAACTGTGAAAAATTTTCCAAGAGTATATATGGCCTTGAAACGTATCAGCATTCCAGCCAACATCAGCCCGAGGCCTGTGTAATTGAGCCAGGCACCGGCTACCGGGAACTGAAAGAAGAGTGAATTCAGAACACCAAGGGTGATAGCGACGGTGATAGCTATCCATAAGAAATTCAGTGTATTCCTGTCAGGGCCTTTCGGCCCTATCGACTTCGATCTGAAGATCCTTGTGAAGAGAACTTCGGAAATCAGCCAAACTATCCAGGTGATCTCAAAAATGTAATGCATCTGGTTGTGATTTAACAAATGGTTTTTGGTAAATGACAAGTTTTCAATCTTTCGTAACTGCAAATATAGGCTGCGTCTGACAACTATTTGCCAGATTATTGACCTGGCGTAAATTCTAGACTATCTCCCTGCAATCAACAACTTATATTGATACGTTTTCAGTTTTCCTGTAGTCAAACGCAGAAAATAGAATCCAGGCTCTAGGTTTGAGATGTCAATGCTGAACGGGCTCTTGAACTTTTCCACATAAGTTTTTACAATAATTCCAGCAGTGTTTAATATTTCTAAGTAATAATTACAGGAATTGGATTCTTTCATTTCAAAGGTAACCAAATCAACCGCCGGGTTTGGATACAATACCGGGATTTGACTCCTTTCAGTTGGGTTGACAGAGGATGTTGCACAATCGGGGACAGTACCAGCCTGCAGGTTGAGCGTGCCGTTACTCACAAACCAGTTTTCCCAGGTGCCGCCATTGCCCGTTTTCCAGTCGGCCAGACTGAAAGTATTGTCGCCATTAGCCGTTCCTTTCAGCGTATAAACTTTTAATGCCAGGTTGCCGCGATTCCAGTCAAGAGGGGTACCCGGAGAACAGTTTTCCGGCGTTATGCTATCCAGTTCGCAATTTGTCTGAATGAAATATGCAATATCGTTGCGTGAAGGGTATTGGCCGTAAACATGTGCCAGGCCGGTTTCGTCGATGCAAACGGCGGTATACTCTTCGCAGGCAATGCCTTTGGCGGTGACATTGTAATCGGTAAGAATCCGTGCAAGAAAGGCTACATGCCGCCCCTTGCGGTTGGGATTGTCGTAATGAGTATCAGTGATCACATCCGAAAGGAAGTCGTTTCGAATAAACGCTGCCGAGTCAATAGTGACCTTTGTGTTGTAAGGGTTTGAAAGCGCTTCTGCTGATGTTACTGTGCCGTGTTTCGCTGTAAAGTAATATCCTCCCAGGATAGCCATTCCGGCGCTCGTTCCTCCAATTACGATATGCCGGTCATGTATCTGGTAATTGATCAGGCTGTCAATCGCTGTATTGCGCCAGTACGAAACGTAATCCCACTGGTCACCGCCGGCGAACCAGATAGCTTCTGCCTGCATGATTCGCCGGTGAACATAAGGCTCATTGCTTGCAGCCGCATTTTTCATTACAATGGTTTCAACCGAATTCACCTGGATACCGAGCGATGAATAGAGGTAATCGTTGTACCCGTTTGAGCCGCTGGCACGCAAAACAAGGATATCGCCACCGTTAGCACGATTTAAGAACCATTTCATTGCTTCGTCGTCCTCGGTGGCACCGCCCATCATGCAGATTCCTCCAAGGGGTGAAGTGACGGTGTCGGTTGTGTTCCCGGTGAAATAGGAAGTATAGTTTTGCGCCTTAATGCATACTCCCCAAGAGGTAGTAAGCAACACAAACAAGATGCATCCCGGCAAGATCCTCTTTTTCATTATTAATTAAACCAGGTGTTGAACCACGAAAAATATCCAGATAGTCATCCCTGATCGCCATCCGAAATGATATACCGTTAAAAGTGCTAAAATATTATAAAATCTGCTGGTCTGGGCAGCGAGGGAGAAAATGAGCGGTTTTTTAACCAAGTTTTGCAATATACAGATACAGGCTCTAACTTGTATCCAGGGTATGAATCTCTGAATGGTTTGCAATTCACAGCCAGGCTGCTTCTGTTCGACAATCACACGCAGTTTCAAAATTAAGCACCTGCCTGATTTTATTATATTTGCTTATCATCATAATGCACTATTCTGGCTCACCGAATCTCCCATAGTTGATATGAAAACATTAAAATCCCTTCTTGCCGCTTTTGCTATTTTATCATCATCGTTGATTTCAGCAAAGGACTACAACGCATCTCTTTTTGGTATTTGTTCCGACGGATTAACGATGAATACCAAATCCATCCAGTATGCCATCAATTACATCCACGACAACGGAGGAGGTACACTGGTTTTCTATGTCGGCAGGTATGTGACCGGCAGCATTTATATGAAATCCCATGTTTCCATCAAGCTTGAGGAAGGCGCAATTCTAGTCGGATCAACTAACCCTCTTGATTATGAGATGGTGAACAATACAACTGCAATGATACTTGCCTCGGAGCAGAGCAATATCGCCATTACAGGCAAAGGAGTGATTGATGGGAGAGGCTTCGAGGTTGCCAATAACCTTGTTTCACTAATACACAAAGGTGTGGTGAAAGACCCTCTGAAGTACGACCGCCCCAGGGAGGGCATACGTCCCATGAATATCTATTTTCACAAATGCAGTAACATCAACATCAGCGGTATTACGCTGAAAGATCCCGGGAGCTGGAACCAGACCTACAATCAATGTAAAAACCTGGCGGTTGATCACATTCGTGTCGACAGCAAATCATACTGGAATAACGACGGGATTGACATTGTTGACTGTGACAGCGTGAGTGTTACCAATTCATATTTCGATACCGCGGACGACGGTATTTGCCTCAAGTCGCATGATGCCGCTTCTGTTTGTTGCAATGTCGTGATCAGAGGAAACACAGTGCGCACCAGCGCCAACGGTATAAAATTCGGCACAGCTTCATTTGGCGGATTCAGGAATGTGAGGATTATTGATAATTACGTATACGACACGTACCGTTCAGCAATAACATTTGCGGCGGTGGATGGTGGTTTTGTTGAGGATATTGTGGTTGACAGCCTGAAATCAATGAATACCGGGAATGTTATTTTCCTAAGGATCGGTGAAAGGCGCGAAGGTAAAAAGGGGAGGATGGACAATATCATGATTTCGAATGTGTATGCCGAAGTTCCTGCCACCAAGCCAGATGCCGGATACCGTAATGAAGGGCCGGTTGAAGATATGCCGCGTAACATTTCTCCCGCCTCCATCGTTGGGATGCCGGATGCCAGGATTAAAAATGTCACACTCAGGAATATTCAAATCCATTACCCCGGCGGTGGGGATGCTTTATTTGCTAGAGTCGGGATCGACGAACTAGATAAAGTTCCCGAAATGGCATCGTCGTACCCTGAGTTCTCCATGTTCAAAGAGTTGCCTGCCTGGGGCTTCTATGTCCGTCATGCGGCAGATATTACTTTTGATCATGTTACGCTGGTATGTGACAAAAAGGACTATCGCACGGCTTTAGTTCTCGACGATGTTCAGACAGCAAAGTTTATTGATCTGAGAGTGACGGAACCTGGTTCGAAGAAGAAACCAGTATTCAATTACAACAGCAAGGGCGTTGAGATAAAATAAATTACTGCTTAGGTGTCGGATTGTTTACAACAGGCAAGGCAGGTTTGGTGCTTTCCTGAGGCTCAGCCGAAGCGTGCGACTTTTCTCTCCTGTGACTTCTCTTGCTTTTCTTTTTCTTTGGTAGTTTCACCACCACGGTCTCACCAATTTTATCGTGCAGCGCCATCCTGTTCGGATTCCAGAATGCCTGAATGTACCCGAAGCCGAATTCGAGTCCTGAAGCGAAATAACCGAGGCTTCGCTCAATGCAGTGCCAGATACCGATGTGTTTGTGATATAGCGAAACAACCCTCAGCCTGCAGAAAAACTTGCCGATCGATCGGCCGTTGAAGAAATAGAATGAAACGGTAAAATAAATCACTGGCAGCAGGCCGAATAAAACTTTCATCACTGTTATGAGTACTTTGGAAGCATTGCTGATATCAAGGTCAACCTCAAATATTCCATTGACGTTTATTTTGCTCAGGCTCATGCCGAACAGACTGAAAATCAGTATGATTATAAATAGATAAATACNCAGTACCGTCCAGTCGATGATAAAAGCGAGAAACCGTCTCTTGACCGATGCGAGCACAAACTCGTTGCTCTCATGTATTTCATGTCTGGATGTGTAGTTCATGGCTTTTGTTTAGTGCTTGGTGCTTGGTGCTTGGTGCTTGGTGCTTAGTGCATAGTGCATAGTGCCTGGTGTGTTTAGTCAGGGGGATTGTCAGGCGCAGTTATCAAATGAATTTCCTGATTAGAATCATCAGGGCTTGGAGGGTATCCTTTTGGGATCAGGTAAGGGAAATTATTACCGGCTACTTCTTTCTGAAAGAATGATCTTGAAACCCTGGAAATAAAATCTTGCTCTAACGTGACTGCTTTATTAGCGTCCAGCGGTTTTAAATCAACGCTGAACAAGCCTTCGTAATATTCCAGAAATGATGGGTAAAATGCACAATAGGTGTTATAACCATTAATATTATATTTTCTAATAATTCTTTCACCATCATTAAATTCCAGATTAAAATTAAGGTATCCACCTCCCAATCCGGTGATTATTACATCTGATTTTACGTGTAACATGAATATGCTGTCGAATGCAAACGTACGGTTCATGTTTTGAAGTAATCCAACCATTATACCACTGTTTGTGAATATTTTATATTGGAGATCTTTATAACTTTCGGATTTGATCAGATAGCCTGTTTTTCCATTGTAAACCAGTTCAAGGTTAATCTCCTGGTTTATGAAACAACCGCCTAAATAATGATAAAGTATAGTTGCCTCACGTAAGGATTTTACAGGTGATACCTGCCTGCACTTTACGAAATAGTTTATCCTGTCGAGACTGTCAAGAACCTGAAAGCAGGGATGATAAGGTGATACAATATTGTGTGTTTCGAGTTGTTGCGCGGAGATGGTCTGTAACCCGGTAAAGAGTATCAAAATCAGTAATTTGCTTTTCATAAATATCAGAATTGGGATAAAGTTACATAATGAATGTTGAAATGTTAATCTGTAATTTTTAGTTTGGCTGTTTCACAGATGCATGATAGTTGTATAGTATTCTCAGCATTCTGATTTTCATACCCGGTATCTATATGGATTTATTTCTAGTTTTCCATTAACCTCCTGCCTCTTTCGCATGAGCCTTCACCTGAATGGCAACTATTCAATTGTCAATTGTCAATTGTCAATTATCCATTGTCCATTGTCAATTGTTTCACCGTTTCCGGGTCGTCGCTTAAATATACAGTGTCCTTTTCAGTAGGGCTGATAACCAGTACCTTGCCGTATGTATCGGACCATTGCCCGCTTTCAACTGATAACCAGCGGCATTTTCCCAGTACGGCGATTATTTCACCTTCTTCCAGTATGCCTTCGCGGTAACGGATGGTCTTGTTCATGCCCATGAAGTTTTCGCTTTCATATCCGTGGTTCTTAAGATATCGTTCAAGCACTTCCGAGGCGTCGTTCATAAAACCGGAGGTGTATTTCCGGTCGTCAACAATGTAACTTTTCACTTTGTTGCTGTCGATGCGGGCGCAGTAATCGCCGTCCCTGATGCCGAATGAGCCGGCTACCTCTTCCTCAATAATCGTTTTCCAATGAGAACTTTTACCAGTGGAAACCCGCTGTTCGACCAATACATGAAAATATGCACAACTGCGACCCGATAGCGGCGCAGTTAAAGGTGTTCCACTATACTCTACCTTACCTGTGATTTTGGCATACTCGCCATCGGTGATGTTAGCTATCCTGCGGGAGGCTGACTTTTTGAGCTTCCTTAGAATGATGGTTTTCTTACTGAAAAAGTATCCGAAAAATACAATCAGCCCGATAAATACGATTACTGCAACGATTATAATTGTTTCGTCCATACTAACATAAGATTTAGATGTAAATATAGAGCATTCTTTGGGATATTATGAATTAGAATCCTTTATGCTATTACCAGCAATACATAAGGAATATATTTGATAATCTGATAAGTAGTAAACTTAAGGATGCTGGTTATAATCTACTCTTTATTGAAAAAACCCATCACCGTTTGGTTAAACAATTCCGGGTGCTGCTGGCAAACGCCATGGTGGGAATCGGGGAAGATGCAAAGCGAGGCGCCCGGTATCGACTGGAATATTTTAAGCGTATGCTCCGGTTTGATGATGTCGTGGTCACCGGCCATCACAAGTACCGGGCAATGGATCTGTACCAGGTCGGCGAAAGGTATGTTGGGTTCATATAGCATCATTTTGTTGAGAGCAATCTCGGTTTTAGAAGCTGCGGTATCGTGCTCCACAAAATTCCGCATCCAAAGGATATCGCTGAAAGGCAGGGCAGTGGAATCAGGCACAACGTTCGCCCCCGACACTGCCAGCATTTTTACTTTTTTCGGACACTTCATCGCCATGATAAGCCCGTCGATGCCCCCATCGCTCCAGCCAAGCACATAAGCGGAATCGATTTTCAACTGGTCGAGCAGCGCACAGAAGTCCGACGCCATCAGGTCGTAGGAAATGGTATCCGGCGAACCGCCCGATTTTCCCTGCAGCCGGCTGTCGATGGCGATTACCCGGAAAAGCTTCTCAAAAAACGGGATCTGGTTCCTGAACGCTTCGATAGAGCCGCCGTTGCCGTGCAACATGACCAACGGTTTGCCGCTGCCATAGGTTTCATAATACAACTGAATGCCGTTTATAGCTGCATAATGCCCGGCAGCAGCATTGTTGCCATAATCCGGGTTTTGCGCCTTACCCGGCAAAACAGCGATCAGCAATAACAGGATGGCTAAGAATGTTTGTTTGGTGTGCATACTAGATTATTTATTCTTCAACGAAGGACTGAGTTTTAGGCTGACAACGAAACAATTCGAAAACTACCGAAAAAGGAAGGGTGTTACCATACAGCAGTTATGCATGTTTACACTGAATGAATAAACTTCTCAATGTAATATCCGGCCAAACTGACGATGGATGTGAGCACGGCTCCCCAGGCAAGGTCAATAAAAACGATGTTCAGGGGAAATCCCTTTAATGTGGCATAGTTTGTTAAATCATAGGTAGCATAAGCGATAAATCCAAAACATGCCCCCATATAGATAGCCCTGAATGCTGATTGTTTTTCGACAGACGGATTAACGACAAAAATGAAAATGCCTGCAATGAAAACGAGGTAGAAGATGATGGCCGCAGACCAGTTTACTTTATCACTTAAAAAAGAGCCCAGGTATTTCTGATAAAGGTTTTTGGCTATTAATCCAAGCCAGAGCATGTCTATGGCAAAAAACACCAGCGCAGTAAGCATGTAACTGGCAATGATTTTGATAAAGGTCATGATCGTAAGTTTAAATCCTGGTCAAATTTTACAGGAAGGGAACTATTAACAAAAATAGCGATAAAACAACGTAATAATACTTGTCTGCGACAGGTAATTTGTCAGATAAATGTCAGGAGCAGGGTGTTTGGACAATTCAGGCGTAACATACACACAAACGCCGGTGATTTAAGAGTGTAAGCACGGCTAATGATTAGTCTGTTGATCCAACAGCCATTTTATATGCTAATGCTGCCTCGGGAAGCGGTGACAGGGCATCCAGCAAAGCATTGTATGTCCCTTTTTCAGATAGTTCATCCGCAACTTTTTTAATTAAAGCTAGTGTAGCTTTCATGATGCCTGATCCCAGGCTTAAACGGGCAACACCCAGATCCTGCAATTCACGGGCCGAAGGAGGAGAACCTCCACCGATTCCTGGATTCGAAAGAATATTGACCGGAGCATTAATCTCCTTCACGAGTGTTGCGATTGTTTCCTTGTCCCATACCGGTTGAACAAATATGCAGTCGGCACCCGCTTCGCGATATTTATTGCCGCGTCTTATTGATTCTGACAGTTTTTGCTTTGCCGAACCTGAAGAAGTATAAAAGGAATCAGTCCTTGCATTGATCACTAAATGAAAGCCCAGCGAATCGGACAATGAACGTATGGCAGATATTCTTTCACAAAAGTCAGTTTCATCGACCAATTCTGGTTTCAGATCAATACTGTCTTCGATATTAATTCCAACAATGCCGGTGGCAATGATCTTTCTGACCGAATCAATGATTTCATCCGGATTTTTTCCGTATCCGGCTTCAATATCCACCGTTACAGGGGCTTGCACTCCGTTCACAATCTTCGTAATAGCATCGATCATTTCTGACAACTGAATAACCTGACAGTCAGGATAACCCAGGGAAGCGGCTATTCCCATGCTTGTTGTGGCGATCGCTTTGAAACCGCAGGCTTCTATCAGTTTAGAACTTCCGGCGTCCCATGAGTTTGCCAGGACAAGGATTTCTTTGTCATGGTGGAATTGCAGGAATCGGTCCGCCTTTTCCTTTTGAATGCTGGTAACCATGATCTTGAGATTTATAACATTGAATATGTATAACAAAGATCATGGCTAAATGACTTTAAGGTTGACTGCCCTTGTAGCAGAAAATTATACGGATGGGTCAGGTATAATGGTTTATGAATGGGCTAAAAACAAGCACGAGCGAGAAAAAGGGTAGCCCTCGCGTTATGCTTGCTTGCGAGAAAGGAGATCAATAAGATGGTTAAGGCACAGATTACAAATCAGAGCCAGCGAGGGAGTAATTGAAACAAACTTGTACGAACTGGGTTATCACTCAAATAATGTATCTCCTTTTCTTACATAAAGCGAGGCTTTCACTGAAGCGCAATGTTCTTTGTAGTAAAGAATTATGTCCTCAATCTTTTTAGGTGTAAATGTCCCTTTACTAATAGCTTTAACCATGCTATCGCATTTTCCTCTGAAAACTAATTCTGAAGACGATTTCAAGTCATTCTTACGTTTGGAGGAAGAATCAAAATCACTTGACTCGGCATCCATTAATATGGCATGATCTTCACCCGGCCAGTTGATGTAATATAGTTTCCTATCGGTGATAACACTCAAGATATTAAACTCGCCCTGGTAGAAAACATCGAACCACTCACTTTCTTTCTGAATGAACAGTTTGAAAGATTTGTAGTTACTAATATATGCAGGTTTCTTATACATGTATTTTGATGATTCACCATTGTTATCAGTAAAAGATATCTCCTTCAATTCTTTGCTGTTCAATTTTTGAATATTATCATCTAGACGGCTCTTGAATTTGACCTTTTCGATTTCAGATCTGTCAAATTTATAAACATATCCGGTTTTTTCATTGCCATTCAGAAAAACTACAGTGCCTTTCATCCATTGGGCGTGAGTAGAAACTGATATTAGCATTAACATAATGATAGGAGTAAATTTCATAGGTGTTTGGTTTGGTATAATCCATTATTGAGAATGATATCGATCTTTCATTTTTCTCCCGTAGTTTTCACAGATAATCATAGAATGGCTAAAATTAAGAATTTCATTTTCACTATCGCTATCCAGATTTTGTTCACAACAGATTCTATGTCAATTGAAAGGACAACTGTGGAGGATATAACGGTGAGGATTGATACGGAGTCGCAATCAAAGGAGAATGAAGGTTAAACAAGCACCGATTGAAAATTGGCGCCAGCGAGTGATTACAAATCGGCGCCAGGGAGGGAAGGTGCAATTTCGCAACACAATATTGTATAGCTTTTACTACGCTTAATTTGAAATAATAACATTGGTTTAGTCGCGAAACAGATACATTTGAGTTGGTGCATTTTGTGCCGGGTTTCTACTACTCATACTGTTCAATTGATTGCAAAATGTAGTTTGCTTTCTCTTTTTCTGAAATTGCCATTTCTTCAATAACTTCTTGACAAATTATTCTGTAGTTGATAGTTTTTACAGTTACACCTTGTAGAATATTTCCTACAGCTTGTCCGCTATATTCTTTTTCATCATCTAGATTGTAAATTCTCCAGGTTCCCTTTTCGACATCAACTTGAACAAAGAAACCAATAAATGATTTGATTTCTTCAGCCAGTTCTTCTGATTTATTGAGTATCTCATATATCTTCTCAGCTTTTTGTCGGTCTATTATCGTTGAGTTGACTTTGTCCTGATTTGGTGAGCTCCATTTATGCTTTAATCTAATATCACTGTCAATAAGCCTTTTTACTAATTTTTTCAAGCTACTTATTGTATGTCCTTTAACAGTTCTTAGTGAAGATATGTACTCGTCTTCATTAGAAAAATCTCTTGTGATTTCGTCAAATTTGTTAAGAGCGAAATCTATAATTGAGTTACCAAATAAATCTATTTGAGAAGTAGAATAAAAATGCAGGTTAAATGAACTATATGATGATGCAAAAGCTCTAATTTTGTAATTCTGAGGAATGGATACAGCCTTTTTATCTTTAACTTTTTTCTGAATTAGGATTTTTTTAAAGCTGTTTTCAATTATTAATTGATAAAGCTTTACAATGTCTCCTAAATTATCAGCATCAATGCTATAATTGTCATCTGAATCAGATATTGCTAAATGAATTATTGCATTGTTTTTCTCAAGAACTTCATTTAGAATTAACTCTTCACCTTGAAGTTGTTTCTGAAAGACAAATCCTGGTTCAGGAAGGAAGTCTTCGGGCAACGTTTCTTTTTCAAATTTAATTCCATCGATTGGTTCAGCTATTTCATTAAATATAAACCATTCCCTTAATTCAGGAGTTTCAAAAACTTCTCTTAAATCTGTTTTACCATTCAGGAAAGAGACTAATCTACTTTGTGAAATAGCTGTTGCAATATAAGTTAGTTGTTGATTTTCGTCATTTATTAGCAAGCATAGGTAGTTCGTCCCGATGGTATCCTTCGCAAGAAATACTTCAGGGAAATCATAATAAACAAGTATTTGTGATATGTTGAATTGCTTGTTCATAGTCAAATGACTTGTGCTGAATGTAAATCAAAATTAGTTGTCCTCCACCAGGAGTAGTGATTTTCTTTAAATGTTTGCAAGACAACCCCATCCCCGGTCCGCAAATAAAGTTGCATTACAACCTTTGGATTCTTCTTGTGTCTAGGTAGTTTCATCACATTTGTACATTTATCAAAATTATCCCATATGGAAAGTGAGCGTGCAATACATTCACTGACTTCTTTGAATATTGTATTAGGATATAATTGTCTTTGAGATAAAAAATCGTTTTCAGTAATAGGATTTGTTCTAGCAAGTCTGTAGAAAGTCATTCCGTCCGGATCAAATGCATTGTCAGGAGGACACCTATCAGGTAATTCTTCAATCCAATTTTTCATTGATTGCTGTCTTTTTATTATGGCATAAACTAAAATATAAATAATATTTTCATACATATCTATCATAAAAAAATTGATAAATATGGTAATCGAACTTAGACCGCATAAAATTATTTAAATATTTTTCTTTATACGCAATCCTTATAAATAAAATATTTTGTAAATCAATAAAAGTTAAAACCATGTCCCCTTCTTATACTCGGTGTATTCCTCACCAAACGTTTCAACCAGCACTTTTTCTTCATTACGTATCCGCCTTAATTGCATAGGAATCAATAGTACCAGTGTGATGAGAAGCCAGAAAATCCGTGTCAGCAGTATCATTCCCAGCAGAAAAGTAAGCCCGAATAGGTAAACCGGGTGGCGAATTTTACTGTAGATGCCCTTGGTTACCAGCCTGTGCGCCCCGGCCGATGCCTGGAAAGAACCGCCAAGCTGCAGCCGTGCCATTGTAAAGAGCACCGCCGATACTGCCGACAGCCCTATGCCTGTCCATGTCCAAAAGGTAAAGGGTTTGCCGCTTTGCAGGAAATACCAGGTTGCTGCGATGAAAAACAGGAGTACCGCGGCCAGCGTCAGGTAATTGAACAGGTAATTTCTTAGTGGCAGTTTCATGGCTGAGTTTAATTTGTCGGTCGGCAACGGTGCCTATTTTGCCTTCAGACTTTTAATGAGGCTTTTGATGCCTTCCGCCGGAGCTGTGGCCTTTAGCCCAAAACGCTGCTCAAATTTACTGCTGTCGAAGAAATAATCGCTCTCATACTGGTACATCATTTCGGGAAATTCTTTCATCATGGGGATAAATAGTCCCAGAATATGGAGCATCCACGCGGGTACCGTCTGAATTTTGGGCTCAACTTTCAGTTCGTTGGCAATGAGTTGAATCCACTGCCGGTTGGTGAGCTTTTCAGCGGTGGCAGGCAGGTGCCACACCTGGTTGTAAGCATCGGGTGTGTTGCCCAGCAGGGCGGTTGCCTTTGCCGCATCGGGCGTGTAAGTGTATGTGTGCACTTTGTCAATATTGCCGAATGCCTGCGCTTTCTTCCCTTTCATAAGGTTCTCAGCAACCATAAGGGTGAGGGCGCTGTTTTTGTTGTCAGGTCCGTAAAAGTCGGCCGAGCGGGCGATGATCGCAGTTAGGTTGTTTTTAGCAACTTCGTCTAAGATCATGTCGTTCAACTGTTTCCGCACTTCACCTTTTTTGCTGGGCGGCTGTATGGGTGAATCCTCTGTCATGTGCGGGATGGCGGAACCGGCGTACATGTATACGTTGTCGAAGAAAACAAGTTTCGCGTTGTGGGCTTTGCAGGCATCAATCACAGCCCTCATGAAAGGAGGCCAGGTTTGTTGCCAAACACTCAGTTTGTATTTNNTAAAGCCAACCGTCACATAAACGACTTCGCTTCCGGCTATGGCTTTGTCAATTAGTTGCAGGTCATTGAAATCGGCTGGGAAGAGTTCATCTCCCGGGTTCACTTTTTTGGGGTTGCGGCTTACCAGCCTGATGTGGTTGGTGTATGTTGCGAGTTCTTTTGCTAAAGGAATACCGATACCGCCGCCGGAGCCTAGGATGGTTTGCATGGGAGGGAGAAGTTTGAAAGTTTGAAGAGTTTGAAGAGTTTAAAGTGTTTGAAATGTTTGAAGAGTTAAAGTCAGGGGGCTTACAAGTGTATATTATAGTTGATTTTAACAGTGATGTTTTACAACTTGTTCATTAAAAGCTTGCTTTGCAGAGTTTGTATGGATTGAGAGGCCGGGAAAGGTGAGTTTATACTGCAGTAAAAGCTTGATTTATATAAGGTAAAGATCTGTGATCAGGGATTTCAATGATTCATAATACCTTCAATCAATCGAACAGTCAGTTCAACTCCGTCCACAGCTTTTAGTTTTTGTGCAAGTTCCGCTGCGTTTTTCCGGTAGTTGTCATTGGTGATGCATTCAGTGATAGCTGTTGCGATGGCCTTGGCAGATATCTCTTTGAAATCACAGGTCACGGGACCTAGGCCTAGCCTGGCGATTTGCTTCCGGTTGTCGAACTGGTCACCCATAAAAGGGAATGCTGCCTGCGGGATGCCTGCCCTGGCTATGGCTGCCATCGTGCCGGTACCGCCATGATAGATGGCTGCAACTACTCTTGGGAACAACAATTCGAAAGGCATATCGTCAATATATAGAATATCATTTGAGCTGTTTCCGGCAAAACCGGCCCAGCCTTTCGAAATAATCAGTCGCTGACCGGTGGTTTCATACACCTGCTCAAACAAGCCGGTGTATTTTCCGGCATCAGTTATAGGGTTGCTGCCGAATCCTATATATACCGGTGGCGAACCGGCATCGAGGAATTCCTCCACTTCCGGCGGCAATAGTTTTTTAGAAGGCAGCAGCATAAAGCCGGTCTGGGTGAAGGCAAAAGCTGTTTTATCACGTGCCGCATTGATCTCCCGGTCGCAGGCAACAATTACATTTTCGCCCATCCAGTGAGCCCATATGTCTTTTACCGGTGCAAGCCCATGCTGCCTGCGGGCTTTGTTCACATAACCCTTCACCACCAGGTTCATCATCCACCTGCCAAAGCGGAACATAACCCGGCTTTTCAACGGATCATCCGCTGTGGTTCCCAGTATGATAGGGTAGAAGGCAACCAGCCGGTAAGGAACTTTCAGGATATCAGCCGCAGAATGCACCCCGATAACGATGCCGGCTCCCAGTAAAATGTCGGCATCACTGATGAGTGAGGGCAACAGGTTAATCTGGTCGAGGGTGAATCTTTTTCCCTGACCGGGAGAGATTTTTACGGCGACTCCTCCCTTTTGTTTTTCAGGATTTTCTTTAATCGATTTCTTTATTTCAGGCCCGATCGGGATGAACCTGCAATTATACATTTCGGCAAGTTCACGGTTTTCAGAAGGTGCACAAATGGTTACTTCATGACCATTGGCAATAAGGCCGGTTGCCAGGGCTATCATGGGCTGTACGTCGCCCCGGGTACCAAGTATTACACAGGCAATTTTCATGGGTCGTGTCTGAAGATTTAAAAAGGGTTGATAACTTGTTATGATACAATCATTTGGATAAGGATAGTGAGTGTGATAGTATTAGTAGCATTTGTATAAATAATTCCTGAAGTGTCAGAAAATCAGATTTTTACAAGCATATAAAATTATTGAAGAAATCGATTATATATTCAATGAGAGTACATAAAATATTTTGAGAAAATGCTTTCAGCTTTCCCGCTTTAATAATATCTTCCTGGTTTTCAATCCTTTCCGCCCAATTCATACACCCTTCTCTTCACCTCCTGCGCCCATTCAACAGCTGTGCGTGAATGATCGAATTCCTGCCAGGGAATTGGCTTGCCGATGGTCACCCTTACGGCAGTGTTTCGTTTTTTGAAAAATTCCGACGGCAGCAGCGCCAGTTCCAGGTTTAGTTTTAGTCCGATAGCGCGGCGAAGCAGGTTCACCGAGTAAAATAACAGCGAGTTGCGGCCGTGGAAATGGAAAGGCACAATATCGCGTTTGCAGCTTACCGCTTTGGTAATGAAACTCTTTTGCCAGTCACAGTCCTGGATCCTGCCATGGTATCTTCTTGATACTTCGCCGGCGGGAAAATGAGTAATCGGAAGTTCGGAACGATAGATTGCTTCGAGTGCTTCAACCGACTGGCGGGCGGTTTGCCCGTATACATTCACCTGTGCTATGTATGGACGCAGGTTTGGAATAAGCATAAAGGCATCGTTGCCAATAGCGCGCAGGTCGCCGTATTTTTCGAGTACAATCCTGGTGAGGGTGAGCCCGTCGAGGATGCCGAACGGGTGATTGGCAACGAAAAAGCAATGACCGTTTTCGGGCAGGTTTTCAAGTCCCTCTGCTACAATGGTCAGATTCAGTTCTTCAACTACTTTCCGGTGGAATTCCACGCCCTGGCAATCCTTGTACTTTGTAAGGATGCGATTCATCTCTTCCTGTTTGATGATTCTTTCGAGCCATCGTACAAGGAAGGGCGGAATCTTTTTAAGGAAAGCGGAATTGCTTCCGCGGATGGAAGAATCGAGGTCAATATGTTTGTGATGTTTATTCGTCATGATTGTGAATTACCTGTGCATGGCATTAGCACCGGGGTTGAACCTTTCGAGGATTGAGGCATCATCAATTTCCTTCGACAGCGTGTTGATCACTGTCATGGGCACATTCATCAGGTCAAGTACCAGCAGTCCGTCGAGTGCATCATTAAAATCAGGATCAAGGTTGAAAGCGATTATGCGGCCGTTGAGGCTCAGGTATTTCTTAAGCAGCACAGGCATACCGCTATCCTCAATCTCCACGTCGCGGATGTGCTTGTCAAATTTCCCAAGGTCAGCAGCGCCTTCAATAAGTATATCCTTATCAATGCTGCCGGTATCCGGAATGAATTCAAGCCGCGGTTTTACAAACCTGGCCATTTCTTCATCGAAATAATGTTTTTTAATGTATTCGATGATGAGGCTGCGGGAGAAATCGCTGAACTTGTTGCTGATGCTCACAGGGCCTATAAGAAAAAGGTATTTGGGATGTTTGAGGAGGTAATATAGGATGCCTTTCCAGAGGCAGTAAAGTGACAGCGGTTTACGCTGATAGTCCTGAACTATGAATGAGCGCCCCAGTTCGATGGCAGCATTCAGTACCGGCCTGAAACCTTCGCTTATCCTGAACAGGCTGTTGATATAAAAGCCTTTGATACCGTAAGCTTCCATGATCTCGGCACCCATGCCCAGGCGGTAAGCGCCCACAATACGCGTTGCCTGCTTGTCCCAGATGAATAAGTGGCGATAGTATATATCGTACTCATCAAGATCAATCTTTTTGTTGGTTCCTTCGCCCACCAGCCGGAAAGTTTCTTCGCGCAGGCGGCCTATTTCGAGGATAACTGAGGGCAATTCTGATGCAGGGGCGCAGTATACGCTGAATTGGTCAACTTCGAAAAGCAGCCTTTCGGGAAGCAGCGACTGAACTTCCGCAGTAAGTATCTCAGCAGAGACCGGGGNAATGATATCTTCGGCCTGGGGAAGGCGTTCATCAACCGGGGTGAAGAATTTTTTAACTTCGAGCGAGGTGCCGAGGGCATATGTTTTGGCACGAAGGTAACGGCCATAGCGCGAAATGTCGCGGTATTCGGCCATGTCTTTTGCAGGTATTGGTTTACCTATGCGCAAAGTTATGGCAGAGTTCTTTTTGTTGAGCAGTTCCGATGGCAGTTTAATCGATTGCAGGGCAGGCATTACCATACCCAGCATCTGGAAAAGAAGGCTGTTTGATCCCCTGAAGTAAACAGGAACAACCGGCACTTCAGTACTGCGCATAAACCGCAGGACATTGCTGCGCCATTGGGCATCGGTAATGCGGTTAGTGTCAATATCGTAGCCCGATACTTTCCCGCTCGGGAAAATACCGATGCAGCCACCCGATTTGAGGTGGTGTGCCACGCTGAGCAATTCTCTCTTCGACGATTCATGTCTTCCAAATGACGAAAAGGCTGTTCCGGGAAGAATATAATCGTCGAGGCAGGTGCACTTTTGCAAAATCGGGTTGGTAAATATTCTGAAATCGGGACGTGCAGATGAGAAGATACGCAGCAAAATAAGATCGTCGAGGCCGCCGAAAGGGTGATTGGCCACAACTATAAAAGGACCGGTTGCAGGGATGCGGGCAAGATCATCAGCGCTTACTTCATAGGAAATTTCCAGCTTTGAAAGCAGCACATCGATGAATTCTACGCCTTTTCCTGAGGATGATTCAGTGAAAAGATTACCCAACCGGTCGAGGCGCATAAGCCGCAAAAGTGGTTTGGTAAGCCTGATGGCAGGCCTGATAACCATGGTAGCTCTCAGGAACCTGAGCGGGTCATAACTGTACATCATCAACTCTTTGAACGGCAAACATAGTTAAAATAGCTATAAATGTTAATATATCTAAAATGTTGAATATTTATTTGCAAATTCTGAACAATATGGAATAGCTTTTGTTCGCATAATCATCAACCAAATAAAAACGATTATTATGAAACTAAGGTCATTGGCAATTGCCGCATTGATTCTAATCTCTTTCGCTTCACGGGCGCAGATTTTCAACACCAAAACGGGTGTTATCCATTTTATTTCGGATGCCAAACTCGAAAAAATGAANGCTACCAACAAACAGGTAAATTCAGCTCTTAACACAGCTACCGGTGAGTTCGGTTTCAAAGTGCTGATCACCGGTTTTGAATTCGAAAAAGCACTTATGCAGGAGCATTTCAACGAAAACTATATGGAATCGGGCAAATACCCGCTTTCAACTTTCAGTGGGAAAGTTACGAACCTGAAGGATATCAACTTTGGGAAAGACGGTGTTTACAATGCAGTAGTTGAAGGCGACCTTACCATTCATGGCGTTACCAACAAAGTGAAGGAGACCGGCACTTTCGAAGTAAAGGGAGGAAAGATCAGGGGACGTTCCACGTTCACTATTAAGCTGAAAGATTACAATATCAATATTCCAACGGCTGTATTCAATAAGCTTTCAGAGACTATACAGATTGATGTGGATGTTACTTTGGATAAGAAGGCATAATAGCAGTATTAATAAGCGTTAACCTTCCTAATTGCTCTGACTCTGCCGCACATACGGTAGAGTTTTTTGTTTTCTGAAGATCAAACAATTAGTTATGAGGTTCTTCTGAAAGCGCTGTTTTTAAATCATTGACAAAATAAATTATTCTTATTGTGGTTATTAGTAGATATAAAAAAATCTACATTTGTCGATGTTTTAATTCGATGGATACAATCAAAAGAACTCTTCAATGCTGGTGAGATCACTTAAAACCCTTCCTGCTCTCTTATTGTTAACTGTAGCGTTTATTGCGTCATCATGCAAACATGAGCCGGAACTTCCGCAAAACGGTACTGTGGACGAAATTTGTTTCGAATCCCAGGTGCAGCCTATCATTAATTCCAACTGTGCCGTCTCAGGCTGTCATGATGGCAGTAACCATGAGATGCCGGTTTTAATCACCTATAACGATATTCTGCGTAAGGTCAAAGCCAATAAACCCAACGACAGTGAATTATTGAAAGTCATCACCAAGAATCCCGGTTCGGAAAGCTACATGCCACCTAGTCCGCGCACGCCTTTGACAAGCGATCAAATTAGACTTATTGAAACATGGATTCTGGAAGGCGCCAAAAACACAACCTGTGCTACCACCGATTGTGATTCGGTGAATGTGACCTATTCCACCACCATAGCTGGTATTATGTCAACCTATTGCACAGGGTGTCATGGTTCAGTTTCACCATCTGCAGGGCTATCGCTTACTTCGCACGGGCTGGTTTCAGGGGCAATCAGCACAAAGCACCTGATGGACCATGTGAAAAATGCCAACGGTTACTCGGTTATGCCACCAAGCGGTATTACTCTTACCCAGTGCAGTATAGCACAGCTTAATAAATGGATTAGTGAAGGAATGCAAAACAACTGATGAAATGAAAATATTCAGAATTATTACATTGATAATAAGCCTTTCAGCCATAACTGCTTTCGTATCGGGATGCTACTATGACAATGAAGAGTACCTTTATCCGGGAGTGGTTACATGTGACACAACAGGTGTTACTTATAGCAGTACTATCGCTCCGATAATGGCTGCAAATTGTAACAGTTGCCATGGCTCTACGGCACCATCAGGAGGGATAGCTACTGATAATATCACAGCTGTAAAAACGAACATGGTTCGTATATGGGGAGCCATCAACCACAGCAGCGGTTACCAGGCCATGCCACAGAACATGCCCAAACTTTCTGACTGCAACCTTGCTAAGATCGCCGCATGGAAAAACGCCGGTATGCCGGATAATTAGCAGTAACGGAACTGCCTGTAACAAAAAGTCAAATCAACGCATTAATCTGAAATCTTATGAAAAAGTGGTTAAGAATTATTCTGGTGCTCGCCGTTATCGGTATCATAGCAGCCGTGCTTGTATTCAAATTCTACATCAACAAGCCACATGCCGATATTGCCGCGGCAAAGGCTGAATATACACTCAGCACTGCTGATCTCTGGGCACAGTATACCTCAGGAAGTACTGCTGCCAGCGAAAAATTCAATGGCAAAGTGGTTGAAGTTGACGGGAAACTCTCATCAGTCGAAAACCATGCCGACACCACCATTACACTTGTTTTCGTGATGGACTCAGATGATATGTTCGGAGATAAATCCATACGATGCGATATGCTTCCTTCATGGTTTGCCGAAGCCAAAGCGCTGCAACCCGGAGCCGATGTGAAGGTAAAAGGTCTTGTAAATGGTTTTGATGAAACCGACGTTAAAATCAGTAAATGTTCAACAGTGAAATAACCGGTAATTTCAATTCCATGAACCGAACAATCACAGCTATCGTTGTTATAGTATTACTTTCAGCAACTGCGAAAACCTTTGCCCAGGGCATACTCGATGAAGTGGGCGACAATACACCCCAGACTCAGTATGCATATGCCACTTTCAAGACTACGCGTATCATCATGGGTCAATCGGTGGAAAACACAGCTAAAGGTGAATTGAATTTCCTTATTGAACACAACTTCGGAAGAGTAAATCTGGGACCTTATGAATTTTTTGGCCTCGATCAGGCCAACATGAGGCTGGGGTTGGATTATGGTGTAAATGACTGGCTGAACGTCGGCATTGGCCGCAGTTCTTATGAGAAAACCTACGACGGGTTTGTGAAAGCTCGCATTCTCAGGCAATCCACCGGTGCCAGGAATATGCCGGTAACCATTTCCTTCTATTCCAATATGATGCTGAATTCGCTGAAATGGCAGGACCTAAACCGTACCAACTATTTCACTTCCCGATTATCGTATACGGCACAACTGCTGGTAGCCCGCAAATTCTCAAATTCTTTATCGCTACAGCTGATGCCTACTTATATTCATAAAAACCTCGTCCCGCGTATTGTTGATCAGAATGACATATTTGCCATGGGTGCAGGGGCCAGGGTCAAAGTAACCCAGCGCACCTCTATCACCGGAGAGTATTATTACCTGTTACCCGGTCAAACGGCTGATGATTACCAGAATTGCCTATCGCTGGGTGTTGATCTTGAGACCGGCGGACATGTTTTCCAATTGCGGATATCCAATGCACAGCCAATGTTCGAAAGGGGATTCATTACCGAAACTTCGGGCAAATGGTCGAAGGGAGATATTTATTTTGGATTTACCATCAACAGGATTTTTACTATTGTAAAACCGAAAGGTGAGTAGGCATCCGGGAAACTGGAATTATTAAACCGGAGTCTGGAAAGAAGAAACTGGAAAAAACCAGAAACTTTTACAAATCTCAGTCCCCTGCCCCTAAGCACTAAGCACAAGGTACCGGAAACCCAACGATTTCCATATTGCTGGCTTAGTTTTACAATTTTCATTACAGGGAGCTTGTTATTTCTGAACATTTCGTGAATTGATCTGTTCTTTTGCTGTTTTGAAGTTCTCAATTGTATATTTCTTAATCAACAGCTTATGAAGATCAAAAATTTACCACTCATTATAGTTTCTGCCTCTGTGCTGGTTTTCAGCAGTTTTGTCGCATTTTATCCAACCGGAGCACCGGCAGGGTATACAGGTTCTCCCGGAGACGGGAAAAATTGTACCGATTGCCATACGGGAACAGCTTCCAATGTAAGCGGATGGATTACCTCCAATATTCCTGCTGAAGGTTATTTACCGGGACATACTTACCAGATCACTGCAACCAATAATATAACCGGCTCAGGGAAATATGGGTTTGAAGTGTCACCGCAAAACAACTCAGGAGCTCTCTTGGGCACATTGGCGGCAGGTTCTAATAACCAGCTTGTAGGCAACAACAAATATGTGACCCATGTCTCGGCATCGTCTTCTTTAAATAGCTGGACTTTCAGTTGGACAGCCCCTGTTGCAGGTACCGGCAATGTGACTTTCTATGGAGCTTTTGCCCGTAATAAGCCCGGCCCTGTTAGACTTAGTACGCTTACGGTCAGCGAGTTAGCGGTTCCTGCACCTGCAGGCCCGATTGCAGGTAACAGCTCTGTATGCTCACCTGGCTCATCCAATTACTCCATTTCGTCAATAAATGGCGCAACGGGTTACTTATGGACAGTACCTACCGGTGCAACAATAACTTCGGGACAAGGCACAACGTCTGTCTCAGTAAGTTTTGGCAACAATGCCGTTTCTGGAACAATTTCGGTATACGGCACCAATGCAGCCGGTAACGGTTCTCCTTCAAATCTATCAGTTACAGTGAATCACACGGCTGATTTACCCGCTACTCCCACCGGACCATCGCTGGTTGATTTAAGTGTAACGACCTCAACCGAATATGTTACATCGGGATCAGCTAATGCTGACAGTTACCAGTGGGAAATAAGTCCTGCTGAAGCGGGTGCAGTCTCAAGTAATGGCCTCACAGCTACCGTTTTGTGGGGATCCTATCTTGGAAATGCTGCTATAAGAGTAAAAGCAGTAAATGGTTGTGGCGAAAGCAACTGGTCGGAAGCTGTTCTCACGCAGGTGGTCAATACTACCGGGATTACAAATTCTTCAGCAAGCAGGCTTGTAATATTTCCAAACCCGGATCAGGAATATTCCAACTCACTCTGCCCAGGATGCCGAAGATAAAAATCTGACATACACTGTTCATAGCAGGGCTGGTAATTCGGTGAGTTCAGGAACTATTGAGAATAATACAGGCGGCCAAATCACCATTGATCTCACTGGTACACCATCTGGGTTGTATTTTGTGGCAATAAAGGGGCCTGATCAGCAATTTGCAGGTAAGATAGTCATACAGTAAAACTTGTTTAGATGCAGTGTTTTTGGGGAGGGCAACCTCCCTTTTTTATTGTCCTGCCAAAGGCCGGCAGATTGCATGCTTGCTTGCCAGAGTCAGGAAAATTACAGAATTAACCGCTCTTTTTGCCGTTGGAACAGGCTGTTTCATCGATTTAACCATGATGATTGTTCATGGTTTTTCTTATTTTGCATATCTTAGATTTCCAATTGCTATACCCGGCATACTCTTATGAAAAGAAAAACAGTCATCATTATTCACCTTGTTTACTGGTTTTATATCCTTAATCAGGTACTTTACCCTCTATACAGCGGACAACTTGAACCGGCTTATCTTGTAAACCACAAGTACCTGAAGAATGTCATCATTACCACCATTCTGAATTTCATCACATTTTATGCTATCTATTTTTCGATAGCTCCACTGATGAAAATGAGGAGTAAAATACTGGCTGTTGGTGCCGGACTGGGGCTTATGACACTGCTTACAACATTCAGNGTACCAACCGATTATATTTTCTGGAAGATATTTGGCGGCCTTTCTCAAAAAGAAATGACTTTCGAGTGGAACTGGGTGTGGAATGACGTAAGGTCAGTGATCATTACAGGCATCTATTCTATTCTGATCTTCTTCATGATCAAATGGTTTGAAGCGCAAAAACTGAAGGACGAACTAATCAACCAACGACAAGCCAGCGAACTGGCATTGTTGCGCTCACAGGTTAATCCGCATTTCCTTTTCAATACACTCAATAACATCTATTCGCTGGTTTACCGTAAGTCAGACGATGCCCCGGAGGCTGTAATGAAACTCTCGTCGATTATGCGGTATATGCTTTACGATGCTACTACCGATTCGGTGCCTCTCGAAAAAGAGATTGAATACCTGAAGAGTTTCATCGAATTACAGGGACTGAGAATTAAACATGCTGATTTTGTGTCGTTGCAGATACAGGGTGACACTGTTGGCATGACTATCGCGCCTATGCTTCTGATCCCTTTTGTGGAAAATGCTTTTAAACACGGAAGCAAAACCCATCAGCCGGGCATTATTATCAGGTTGATATCCAGTCCGGGACATATGAGTTTTGAGGTAAGCAATTATCTCAGAAAAACAGTGAATGAAGTTGATAACCAGGCAAGTGGCATCGGATTAGCAAATATCAGGAGGAGACTCGAATTACTCTATCCCGGCAGCCACGAATTGGTGATCACAAAAGATGAGGAAATGTTCAGGATTAATCTTGAAATAGAGGAATGATATGAAAATCAATTGCATAGCTATCGATGATGAACCGCTGGCTCTGGATATTCTCAGGGACTATTGTGGCAAGGTACCATTTCTCAACCTCTTGCATACATTCGACAACGCCATCGAATCGCTCGAGTACCTGAGGAATAACCGGGTGGATCTACTTTTGCTTGATATACAAATGGAGGAACTCACAGGTTTGCAATTACTTAGCGCCCTAAAGGTAAAGCCTTATGTGATACTGACAACAGCCTATGATTCATATGCTCTCCAGGGTTTCGACCTCGATGTAGCCGATTATTTGCTGAAACCCATCTCGTTCGAACGGTTTGTGAAAGGTGTCACCAAAGTTTACGACAGGATGCAGAAGGAAAACGGCACAGTTGCTGAAAAACCTGTAATTCACGTTACTGAGGGCCCTGAAAAGGATTATTTCTTTGTCAAAACCGAGACCCGAATTGAGNNAAAGGTAACCGCTTCAGAGGTGCTTTATGTTGAAGGGATGGGAGATTACTGGCGGATTGTTACCCGCAACAAACGCATAATGACGCTCATGAATGCCAAGGGTATAGAAGATGTTCTGCACGAGCCGCAATTCTGCCGGGTTCACAAGTCGTTTTTTGTTGCCATCGACAAGATAGAGTTTGTTGAACGCAAACATATAAAGATTGCTGACCAGCGCATTCCTATCAGCGACACCTACCAGAAAAACTTCTTTGAACTCATCGAGAAAAGGAAGTAAAGGTTGTAAGTCTCCAGTTTAATGTTTAAGGTTTCAGGTTGGATTCCATTCAACTATAGGAGTTATGGTTATGATGATTTATGTCAACTTCTTAGTTATACACCTTACAATTATAGGTATGTCCAATTAACAATTAAAAATTAACAATTAACCATTAACTATTAACGGATTAACCCTGCCCGCCGCCTGCAAGCCTATGCCAGGCAGGCATTAACTATTAACCATTACGTATAACCTGTCCCTTCTATCTTCTCCCTTCTCCGTTCTCCGTTCTCCCTTCTCCGTTCTCCGTTCTCCCTTCTCCCTTCTCCTTCTCCTTCTCCTCCACTCATTCACAGGTTTTCCCATCGGTAAAACCGCCATTTTATCCCGTCACCGAACCATTCTTTCCGGTCACCGGTTCATCGATACCAACAGTCAGATGACCGAATATAGTTGTTTCGCCCTCAGAGGGTTACATACCTTTACCGCGTAATCATTAACCATAAAAATCAGGAGGATAGAAAATGAAATCGATCTTAGTAACATTGTTACTGCTGGTTTCTTTCCTGGTTGTAAAAGCCGGTGATGAATCCATCAGTTATGTGAAAGCAGGAGGCAAAACATACTTTTGCCAGCAATTGAGGCAGGGATTGTTCAGGGCAGGAGTCGTAATGGAAGACGGAAATGTGCTCAGAATACCCTTCGGAAAGATTGAGGCTTATTCCTGCAAAGGCCATCTCTACGAACGGTTGCCAGTGATGTGCGAAAATGCCAAACCGGGCTGTACCGCACTTATGGAATACGTAACGTCCCGCAACGGGCTTCGGTTGTATAAGTATTGCCAATATGGCGAATGCTGCGATCCTGCTGCAAATAATTTCAGCAAGGCACACGCCCGTTATCTCTACTCAATCTTCAAAGATGGTAAATTCTACCTGAAAGTTGATAAGCAGAACGCTGCCTCTGTACTGCCTTTCTTCGGAATAGAGGTTATTGAATAACACCTAATTAACATCAATTAAATGTGTAAAACCATGAAGACCCTCGGAATAATTGCATGCCTGATCATGTTATCAATAGCTGTCACAGCCAGAACACCCGTGAAGGACTTTATCATCGCTGACGGTGTGTTTTACGACTGTACCGAAATACATAGGGGATTTTCCAATACCACTGTCACTACGACTGACGGGGAAATTGTTAAAGTACCAAATTTTCTGGTACAATCTTTCCGGCAACACGGGCGGCAATATGAGTTACTGCCACTGGTCAATGGCAAAGGCGATACTGTTACCATGACATACATGGAACTGATTGCTTCCCATAACGGTTGCAGCCTTTACAGGTATTGTACCAACTGCAACAAATACGACCCGCTTAGTGGGGAGATTGCACCCATGAATCATATCTACAGGTATTTTGTGCTTAAAAACGGCAAAATCAGCTTGTTGAGCGATGATGCATCAACCGGTGATGCAATGGCATTTTTTAATGTGAGGGTGATCAAATAGGAGAATTGCCCTGGTTCAGACTTTTATATTAAGTTTTGAAATCTGGTATTTGGTTGACTTGGATAAGGGTTGCTTTAGGAGCAGCCCTTATTTCTAATTGAATGAAATACAGTCTTTTCAGTGAAAATTAATCAATATTTACGATGCTACAACAGTATCGAGGCAGCCATGAACCTTAGCGAGAGAATCATCGCTTTCGGTCAATACATATAGCTTGTCGCCACTTTCAAGCACAGTTGAACCAGTTGGGACAAGATACTTGCCGTTTCGGCTGATAAATGATATAACACTGGTTTTCGGAAGCCCCAGATGGACAATTTGTTTGCCAATGCTTGAGCAACCTTCGGGAATGATGATTTCGGACAGGTTGTTTTTGATACTGTCAGTAAGTTCGAGGTCCGAAAGCGTTCGTTGTTTGAGTTTTACAGGCAATGTTACGTGGAGGTATCTCGCCACGGTTGGCAGGCTTGTTCCCTGTATCAAGACGGATGTCAGAGAGATGAAAAACACCATGTTGAAAATCATTCCCGCCTTGTCGGCACCAGCCAGCAGGGGGTAAGTGGCAAAAACAATGGGCACTGCCCCGCGCAGGCCTACCCATGAAATGAACCAGCGATGACGCTGCTGTACTTTGAATGGAGTGAGTGAAATGAACACACTCAGCGGTCTGGCTACTATTATCAGGAAAAGGGCAATTATAAGCCCGATGCTGATAAACGGTACAATGTGGCTGGGGTAAACAAGCAGGCCGAGTGTCAGGAACAGTACGATCTGCATGAGCCAGGCAAAACTGTCGAACGACTTCAGTATCTTCTTTTTATGGATCAACTCGTGGTTGCCGATAATCAGGGCGCTGATGTAGATTGCCAGGAAGCCATTTCCGCCGACGAAATCGGTAAACGAAAAGCTGAAAAACATGATGGCTATCACCAAAACAATGTACAATCCTTCGTAATCCAGCCTTACCTTGTTGATGATAAATGCACCTAGTTTGCCGATCACTGCACCCATAATACCACCCAGCAGGAATTGCCTCAGGAACAAAGGCATTGCATGCGCTAAACCTGCATCCTGATCCATTACTAACCCTGTGAATATTATGGTAAGAATATACGCCATCGGGTCATTGCTGCCGCTTTCAAATTCGAGTACGGGCCGCAGGTTCCCTTTCAGAGCCAGATTTTTGGATCGCAATATCGAAAAAACTGCAGCCGAATCGGTGGAGGAGACGATGGAACCCAGCAGCAGCCCTTCATAAATGGTGAAATCGGTGATTGCCCAAACAAATATTCCTACGGAAATAGCCGTGATAAGGACACCCAGGGTTGAGAGAGTTATCCCCTGCCAGAAAACCGGCTTGATGGATTGCCAGTCGGTATCAAGCCCGCCGGAGAAAAGGATGAAGTTGAGTGCTACTATCCCGATGAATTGTGCTGTTTTGGGATTGTCAAACATAATCCCACCGACACCTTCGGAGCCTGCCAGCATGCCGATGGTGATAAACAGGACCAATACAGGCACCCCGAACCTGACAGAGGTTTTACCGGCAAACAGCGAGCTGAAAAGCAGGATGGATCCTATCAGGAGGATGTTTTCAGTGGTAAGGGTCATGGAGTCCGGGATTCAGGATTTTCAAAGATAATAAAAAGATTTGAGACTCAGAAAAGAAAACATCATGTAAAGCTGAATAATTTTTTACCGGATACTCGCCGGATCTATAACCAGGTGCCTGATTGTAATTCGTTTCCAGGTATAGGTGATATGTACCAATCCATCAGCAGCCTGGATAATGGCAGGGTAGGAGAGTTCACCCGGTTCGGTGTCAAGGTCAGCTATCCTTTTCCATTTTTTTCCGTTTTTAGAAATGGCCAGGCTTACTGGAGATCTGTCCCCGGTCCATCTGCCTTCAGGGACAATTGTGGGATTATAAACAAGCAAATGCCTGCCATCGGCCAGCGTAACTGCATCAATGCCGGAGTTCGGATTGGGCAGTTTGGTTGCTTTCAAAGGTGACCATGTGAGCCCGTTGTCCTTCGACCATGTTTCACCGATCACATTTTTACGGGTACGGCAAAGGGCTTGCAACGTGCCGTTTTTGTGTATCAGAATTGTAGGTTGAATGGCTCTCAGGTTTTCTGGATCATCCACAAAATCCGTCCGGCTCCAGTTACTGCCCAGGTCGGAAGTACGTTCAAAATACACCTTCCATTCTCCTTTTTCAGTGCTTGCCGGACAAAGCAAATCACCCCCCGGAATCATGACGGCTTTGTTTTTGATAGGCCCGAGGATTCCGTCAGGCAGGAGAGAAGGAATGCTCCAGGTATGGCCATTATCAATTGATTGCATCATCATTCCCCACCACGAAACCGGATCGGGTCCGACCTTGTAAAACAATATAAGTTTACCGTCGCCTGCATAAAAAAGTACCGGGTTCCAGCATGGGTAGCGCTTCCCGTCAGGACTAATGCCGTTGACAATTTCCACGGGCTCACTCCAATTGCCGTCTTTGAACAGGCAAAGCCAGATGGCTACATCGGGATTTTTTTCGGCGGTGCCGGCAAAAAAAGCAACTGCCAGTCCTTCGCCTGTTTCCGAAATGGTGGAAGCATGACACTCGCGAAACGGTGCCGATTTAAATATGTCTTCGCTTTTGACGATGAAACTTTTTAAATTTTCCTGAGCAAAAAGCGGAATGACTGCCGTAATAGCAACGACAATTATTATGATGAAATGAATATTCTTACGCATTCGTGTCAGTTGAAAGAATTGCCCTTCGAAAATAATATGATTCAGCCATTTTACATGCAACTGATTTTTCTGTTAATGAAATTTTTACACTCATGAGGCTGATTTTCAAGATAAAATTTTCTAAATATTTTGAAGTGTAAAAAATACACATATATTTGTAAGGCTTTAATTGTGAACGGCAAGGAAGTAACATCATGGAGACATATTTAAAGCGTGCTTTTCTTTGATACCGGGAATTTGTCTGTTTCCTTAAATTTAGTTCTCAAGCCACTGTCACCCAAAACATTCTCTATAAGTTAAATTACTCTTTATGAAAAACGCAAAAAGAATCTTCTTCATTATCAGTCTTTTGACTTTCGCAAAATTACTGTCAGCACAGGACAACATTATCATTTTGCAGCCGGGCAAGGCACAGACTACCATAAGCAAACACCTATACGGCCATTTTGCCGAGCACCTTGGCCACTGCATTTATGAAGGCATTTGGGTGGGGGAGAATTCAACCATTCCTAATGTTCGCGGTATTCGCACGGATGTGGTGAGCGCTTTGCGCGACATGGGAATACCTAACCTGCGCTGGCCCGGCGGCTGCTTTGCTGATGAATACCACTGGAAAAACGGGATAGGACCCAGAGATAAACGTCCTACCATGATAAATACCAACTGGGGCGGTGTTACCGAAGATAACAGCTTCGGAACCAACGAGTTTCTTGACTTATGCGAACAGCTTGGCTGTGAACCGGTGATTACCGGTAACGTGGGAAGCGGCTCGGTTGAAGAGATGTCACAATGGGTTGAGTATGTGAATTCTGACAACATTAGTCCGATGACCGATCTGCGCAAAGCCAACGGCCATGAAAAGGCATGGAAAGTGAAATTCTGGGGCATCGGTAACGAATCGTGGGGCTGCGGCGGAGCCATGAGCCCTGAGTTCTATTTCGACCAACTGATGCGCTATTCGAACTTCGCCCGCGATTATGGCGATAACAGGCTCTTCCGCGTGGCGGTGGGCCCCAATGTTGACGACTATAACTGGACTGAAACAATGATGCGCTTGTGGTCAAAAAAATCATGGTGGGAACAGCGGCTTATGAACGGGCTTTCGTTGCACTATTACACCCTTTGTCACGGTTGGGGTGATAAAGGGTCAGCAACTGTTTTTACCGAAAAGGACTGGTTCTCAACATTAAAGAATACCTGTCGGATCGATGAACTGATCAATAAACACCTGGCCATCATGGATAAATATGATCCGGAGCACCGAGTCGGGCTGGTAGTTGATGAATGGGGCAACTGGTTCGATGTAGAGCCAGGCACCAATCCCGGCTTTCTGTTCCAGCAAAACACCCTGCGCGATGCAATAGTTGCAGGTATCAATCTCAATACGTTCAACAACCACGCCGACCGAATTGCAATGGCAAACATCGCCCAGATGGTAAATGTGTTGCAATCGATGATCCTGACTAAAAAAGAACAAATGGTGCTCACACCGACCTATTATGTCTTCAGGATGTTTAAGGTCCACCAGGGTGCGACACTCATTCCTGTGACTGTTTCATGCCGTGATTATACTGTTGACGGTGAATCAGTACCTTCAATCAATGTCTCAGCATCGAAGGATGTATCGGGTAAAATTCATGTCACTCTCGTTAACCTTGACCCGAATGCTGAAAATCCCGTCAACGTTAATCTTGGTTTAAATCAGAATGTTAGTGTGACAGGCGAAGTGATCACCTCTAAAAACATGAATGATTACAATGATTTCGGTCAGGCGCCTAAAGTGACTTCAGCAAAGTTTGATAAATTTAAGGTCGGCAACGGGCAGTTGAATGTAACAATGCCATCCAAATCAATAGTTTGCCTCGAGATAACTCCTAAGTAGTAAACAGGCTAATTCTCTGTAATAGTATCAATTAAATACCAAAAGAATGAAAGTTTTCAATAACCTGGAAGTATGGTTCGTAACCGGAAGCCAGCACCTTTATGGACCTGAAACACTGAAGCAGGTTGCCGAAGATTCAAAAATCATCGCAGCTGCTTTCGATAGTTCAGATGAAATCCCGGTGAAGGTTGTCTTTAAACCTGTATTAACGACTCCCGACGAAATAACCGCTTTATGCAGTGAGGCGAATTACTCTTCTTCCTGTATCGGGCTCATCACCTGGTGTCACACGTTTTCACCATCAAAAATGTGGATTAACGGGTTGAAAACTTTACAGAAACCTCTTCTTCACCTTCATACCCAATTTAACCGCGACCTGCCCTGGGGTGAAATCGACATGGATTTTATGAACCTTAACCAGTCTGCCCATGGCGACCGCGAACATGGTTTCATCATGACGAGGCTGCGCCTGAACAGAAAAGTTATTGTTGGTCACTGGAAAGACTCACATGTTGTCAGCGATATTGCTGTATGGACAAGGGCTGCTGCGGGCTGGCACGATATGCAGCATATGAAGATTGCCCGTTTCGGCGACAATATGCGCGAAGTAGCCGTTACCGAAGGTGACAAAGTTGCAGCGCAGATTCAATTTGGTATGTCGGTAAACGGTTACGGCGTCGGTGACCTGGTGAAAATTGTTGATCAAGTTGCTGATTCAGAAATAAATAAACTGGTCGAAGAGTATAATGACTTGTATCAAATTGCCGGAGAGGGTAAAACCGGAGCGAAATATCATGAAAATATTCGCTACCAGGCACGTCTCGAAGCAGGTATGCGCCGGTTCCTTGAAGCAGGAGGATTCAGCGCATTTACAACAACTTTTGAAGACCTTCACGGGTTGAAACAGTTGCCGGGACTGGCATCGCAAAGACTTATGGCTTCAGGCTACGGTTTTGGCGCCGAGGGCGACTGGAAGCATGCAGCCATGGTGCGCGTGAGTAAAACAATGGGCAAAGGATTGACTGGCGGCTGTTCGTTCATGGAAGATTACACCTATCATCTTAATCCTGAAGGTATGAGAGTGCTTGGCGCCCACATGCTCGAAATATGCCCGACAATAGGCGATGGTAAATCGAAGCTTGAGGTTCACCCGTTGGGTATTGGCAATAAGGAAGCCCCGGCAAGGCTGGTCTTCAATGTTCCGTCAGGGCCGGCAATCAATACAAGCCTTATCGATATGGGCAACCGTTTCAGAATGATCGTCAACTCGGTTGACTGTGTAATCCCTGAAGCCGACCTGCCTAAACTCCCGGTGGCCCGTGCGTTATGGATACCACAACCAAACCTCAAAGTTGGGGCAGCAGCCTGGATCTATGCAGGGGGCGCCCACCATACCGCTTTCAGCCAGGCAATTGACGCCAGCTATATTGAAGATTTCTGCGAGATGGCAGGCATCGAATATGTGCACATTGGCAACGATACCAACCTGACTGCTTTCAGGAAAGAATTGAAGTGGAATGATCTATACTACCAGCAGGCNCGGTGCACTTAAATTTCTGTAAGCAGATTAGTTGAAAAATAAAGCAGGAACAGTCGGCCATTTCTCATGTGCTATTTTGACTGTTTTGTTTTAATTACCTGCCGGTTCATAAAAGTATGATACCTTTGTTTTAGCAGAAAATCGTCTTGTATTATGCTTAACGATCTCAAGCACAAAGTTTTTGAGGCAAACCTCGAATTGGTTAAGAGGAACCTGGTGATTTATACATGGGGAAATGTAAGTGCCATCGACAGGACAGAGGAACTTATTGTGATTAAGCCCAGCGGTGTTACCTACGAGAATATGACGCCATTCGATATGGTGGTGGTTGATCTTGATGGCAATGTTGTCGATGGTCACCTGAACCCGTCATCGGATACTCTCACACATATAGAACTTTACAAAGCTTTTAAAGAGATAGGCGCCATTGTGCATACTCACTCCACCCATGCAGTAGCATGGGCTCAGGCATGCAGGCCAATTCCTGTTTATGGTACAACTCATGCCGACCATTTTTACGGGCCAATTCCCTGCACCCGGGTACTTACCCAACAAGAAGTTGAATCAGCCTACGAAAAAGAAACCGGTAAAGTGATCGTTGATGCAATGAAAGACCTGGATCCGATGAATATACCAGGTGTATTGGTGGGAAATCACGGTCCCTTTGCATGGGGTGAAACACCTGCAAAGGCCGTTTACAATGCTGTTGTGCTCGAAGAAGTTGCCCGTATTGCCTGGATATCAGAACAACTGGGAATAAAAGAGCCAATTCCCGGCTATGTTCTTGATAAACACTTTAAACGCAAACACGGTAAAGATGCCTATTACGGACAGAAATAACGACTTAACCTTAATTATGGACGAAAAAACAATCAACAAAGCCGCCGATAACATAAGGATTCTGGCTGCATCCATGGTAGAAAAAGCAAAATCGGGACACCCGGGCGGGGCCATGGGCGGAGCCGATTTTATCAACGTACTTTTTACCGAGTTTCTGCGGAGTGATCCTGCTGATGCTTCCTGGCATCTGCGTGATCGCTTTTTTCTCGATCCCGGACATATGTCGCCGATGCTTTATTCGGTACTTGCCTTATCGGGCAAGTTTACCATTGAAGAACTGAAAAATTTCAGGCAATGGGGAAGNTCCACTCCCGGCCATCCCGAACTGGATATGTTACGGGGTATCGAGAATACTTCGGGACCTTTGGGCCAGGGACATGCTATGGCTGTTGGTGCCGCTATTGCCGAGCGGTTTCTCTGTGCCCGCTTTGGTGAATGGATGTCCCATAAAACCTATGCATATATTTCCGATGGCGGCATTCAGGAGGAGATTTCGCAGGCTGCCGGGCGGATAGCCGGTTTTTTAGGGCTGCATAACCTCATCATGTTTTTTGATTCAAACGACATTCAACTTTCCACCGAAACAAAGGTTGTTACCAATGAGGATACGGCGAAGAAGTACGAAGCCTGGGGATGGAATGTGATGACAATTAACGGCAACGATGCTATAGAAATCAGGAAGTCTCTTACTATTGCCAATAACGAAACCGATAAGCCCACACTGATCATCGGTAAAACAACCATGGGCAAAGGCGCACTGAAAGCAGATGGTTCAAGTTTTGAACGAAATTGTGCGACCCATGGAATGCCATTAGGGGAATCAGGAGCTTCTTTTGAAAAAACCATTGAAAACCTTGGCGGTGATCCGCAAAATCCATTCGTAATTTTCCCGGAAGTCGCTGAACTATATGCCAAATCACTCGAAAAGAATTCAGCACTTGCTTCATACCGCAAAACACAGCAGCAGGAATGGGAGAGAAAAAACTCGGAACTTGCATCAACGCTTCAATCTTACCTCAGTGGAAAACTTCCCGAACTGAACTTTGAAGAAATTGTGCAAAAACCAGGAATTGCCACCCGTGCTGCTTCTTCTGCGGTGCTTGGTTACCTGGCCCAGAAAGTCGGAAACATGATCGTCTCCTCAGCTGATCTTGCCAACAGTGACAAAACCGACGGCTTTCTGAAATATACAAAACCCTTCACCAAAGGTGATTTCTCAGGTGCTTTCCTGCAAGCAGGTGTCAGCGAACTCACCATGGCTGCAATATGTAACGGCATCACCCTGCATGGCGGTGTGATTGCTGTCTGTGCCACATTCTTTGTCTTCAGCGATTACATGAAGCCGGCCATCAGGCTGTCGGCACTCATGGGACTCCCGGTCAAATTCATTTACTCGCATGATGCTTTCAGGGTGGGAGAGGATGGCCCGACCCACCAACCCGTTGAACAGGAAGCACAACTGCGTCTGCTAGAGAACCTGAAGAATCATCATGGACAGATGAGCCTGCTGGCTCTTCGCCCGGCCGATGCCGCAGAAACGACGGTAGCATGGAAAATGGCAATGGAGAACAATGCGACACCTACTGCTCTTATCCTCTCGAGGCAGAATATTGCTGATATTCCTGCATCAACAGGTTCAACGCGCTACATTGATGCACTTAAAGCATTAAAGGGGGCATATGTTGCCGTAGATTGCGAGGGAACTCCTGATATTGTTCTGATAGCCAGTGGTTCTGAGGTTTCTACCCTGATTGATGGCGCAAAACTGCTCAAGGAGCGAAATAACTTAAAGGTAAAAATAGTGTCTGCTATTTCAGAAGGCCTTTTCAGGCAACAACCCAAGGAATACCAGAAGGCAGTGCTGTCGTGCGGTACTCCTAGATTTGGTCTTACAGCCGGTTTGCCCATTACATTAGCCGGACTTGTAGGCTCAAAAGGTAAAGTGTGGGGACTCGATCATTTCGGGTATTCTGCTCCTGCAAAGGTACTTGATGAAAAGTTTGGCTTTACAGCTGAAAATGTTTATAACCAGGTAATTACATTTCTGGAAGAATCAAAATAAGACCAACAAGATCATGGTAAAATATACCTTGGGAGTCGATTATGGAACCGATTCTGTCAGGACTGTTTTAGTAGATACCTCAAACGGAACAGAGATTGCGTCAAGCGTGTTTTATTACCCGCGGTGGAAGCAAGGCAGGTATTGTATTCCCGCTAAAAACCAGTTTCGCCAGCACCCGTTGGATTATGTTGAAGGGCTAGAAACTACAATTAAAAATGTCATTTCAAAAGCGCCTGCCGGAGTAGCTGAGAATATTGTTGCCATTTCGGTGGATACGACCGGATCAACACCGGTAGCTGTTGATAAAAACGGTATTCCATTGTCGTTGCTGCCTGAGTTTGCCGAAAACCCCAATGCAATGTTTGTGCTGTGGAAGGATCACACAGCCACAGCCGAAGCCGACGAGATCAATACAGTTGCAAGAAGCTGGGGCGGAACCGATTATACCAAATTCGAAGGCGGCGTATATTCTTCAGAATGGTTCTGGGCCAAGGTGCTTCATGTGATCCGCGAAGATGAAAAGGTGCGCAAAGCAGCATTTTCGTGGGTGGAGCATTGCGACTGGATTCCTTCACTGCTTACCGGTACAACAGCTCCGCTCACAATGAAACGCAGCCGTTGTGCTGCAGGACATAAAGCCATGTGGCATGAAGAATTCGGCGGGTTGCCACCCGAAGAATTCCTGGTCAGAATTGACCCGCTGCTGGCGGGACTTCGCGACAGGTTGTTTACCGAGACTTTTACCTGCGAGGTGAACATAGGAAACCTTACATCCGAATGGGCTGAAAGGCTTGGACTCAGCAAAAATGTTGTGGTCGGGGCTGGCGCCTTTGATGCGCACCTGGGAGCAATCGGCGGTGAAATTAAACCGTATTATCTCAGCAAGGTGATGGGCACCTCAACCTGCGACATGATTATTGCACCCATGGAAGAAGTGGGTGACAAACTGGTGAGCGGTATTTGCGGACAGGTGGATGGCTCTATTGTTCCGGGAATGCTGGGGCTGGAGGCAGGACAGTCGGCTTTCGGTGACATTTATGCCTGGTTTAAAAAAGTGCTGATGTGGCCGGTTGAAAGCTTACTGGCTGAGTCCTCNCTTATTGGCGAATCGACACGGGCTAAACTTATTGAAGAAATTTCTGATAAAATTATCCCCAGACTTACTGCTGAAGCTGAGAAAATACCCATCGGAGAATCAGGCATTCTGGCGCTTGACTGGATGAACGGGCGACGCACTCCTGATGCAAACCAGGTGCTGAAAGGTGCCATCCTGGGACTGAACCTGGGATCGGATGCACCGCGTATCTTCAGAGCACTCATTGAAAGCACTGCTTTCGGGGCGAAGAAGATTGTCGATCGTTTTATCAGCGAAGGAATTCCCATCGAAGGGATCATTGCTCTGGGTGGTGTTGCTAAAAAATCGCCGTTTATCATGCAGGTGGTAGCCGATGTTATCAACAAGCCTATACTCGTTGCCCGCAGCGAACAAGCCTGTGCCCTTGGTTCGGCAATGGCGGCAGCAGTTGTAGGCGGAGTTTATAGGGATGTGCTTGAAGCTCAGAAATATATGGGTGGCGGCTACGAAACGGAGTTTCACCCGAACCCGGAAAATGCGGAGAAATACAAAGCGCTGTACGATGATTATTCACGCTACGGCGAAGTGATTGAGAAAGAGATAATGAAGTAAGAGAGCAGGCGAGAGATTGGTCCCGATGTATAAAATTTACACCCTTTTCCTGTAACTCATTACAGCCCAGCTGTTAAAGGCTACAGCAAAGCCCAGCAGGGCGAATAATTGTGTTTTCATTTCACCGATTCCACTGCNCTTGAGGTAAACCATGCGCATAACCTGCATGAAATACTTCAAAGGGTTAAAATGGGTTATGAATTGTGCCCATTGCGGCATGCTGTTGATGGGAGTGAACAACCCGCTCAGGATAATAAAGATCAGCATGAAGAAGAAGATGACGAACATGGCCTGCTGCATGGTTTCGGAATAGTTTGAGATTATCAGCCCGAATCCCGACACTGCCAGGATGTAAACAGCAGCAAAAAAGTAGATTGTCCCGAAATTNNTTCCCTGAGGATATAGTCCGTAAACGAGCCAGGCCACACCAAAACAGAGTGTGATCACCANCGAACCTATTAGCCAGAAAGGCAGCAGTTTGCCCAGGATGAAAATGAAGCGGGATACAGGCGTTACATTGATCTGCTCCATGGTTCCTGCTTCCTTCTCCATCACGATGTTAAGTCCCGGAAGAAANNAACCGCAGAGCATGGTGATCACCATAACCATAAGCGCCGNAACCATAAACACCTTGTAGTTGAGGTACGGATTGTAGCGGAACTGGCTTACAATTTCAGCCTGTGGTGAAAGTGTGACTGTTACCGGCCCCGCGAGTTCACTGCGTATATCGGCAGAGTAATCGCTCAAAATGCCCATGAGGTAATAGCTGCTCATTCCGCCTTTGGTTCCGTTCACTGTATTGGCCGTTATCATCGCCTTTGCACTTCCGCTGCTTACAAGGTCTTTCTCAAAATTCTGCGGGATTTCAAGGATCACATCGGCACGATCGGATTCAATGGCTTTGAGGGCATTCGCATAGCTTTGCGATTCACCTACAAGCCTGAAATATCCCGTTGAACTGATCTTACTGATCAATTTGGCTGAATAGGGACTATGATCGTTATCAATAACCTGGAGGTTGATGTTTTTCATTTCGAAATCGGCAGCCCATGGGAAGATCAGCAAAACAATCACTGGAANAATAAGGATCAGTTTGGGCAGGAACGGATTCCGTCGCAGCTGCCTGAATTCTTTTTCGATGAGATATCTGATGACCATTATTCGAGCCGGTTTTTGAATTTCTTAACACTAAATGCGATGATTACTGTAGCCATCGCCAGCAGAATTGTAATTTCCTTAAAAACGGAACGAATTCCCAGCCCTTTGATCATCAGGTCCTTGACGGCAGAAATATACCACTTTGCAGGGATAATGTGTGATAACCATTGAAGGATGGCCGGCATATTTTCTACCGGATAGATCATGCCTGAAAGCAACATGACAGGTATCATGAAAACCATTCCTGAAATGAGGTATGCAAACATCTGTTTCGATGTAAGTGTGGAAACCATAATACCGATAGCCAGCGACACGAAGATGAAAAGCAGCGAGACCAGTATGAGCCAGAAAATGCTTCCCATCACCGGTACTTTCAGTACATAAACCGCGAGCAATAAGACTGTTGCCAGGTTCACTGCCGAAATGGCGAAATAGGGAACAGCTTTTGACAGGATAATAAAGATGGGTTTCATGGGTGAAACCAGCAACACTTCCATGGTTCCCATTTCTTTCTCTCTCACGATTGCCACAGAAGTCATCATAGCGCAAATGAGCATCAGGATCATCCCGAGCACGCCGGGCACAAAATTATAAGCGCCTTTCATCTGCGGGTTGTAAAGCAATTTCACCTCGGGCACGACCTGGTAAGGAACAGGGCTGCTTCCTGTTATCTGCCGCTGATAGTTGTTGATGATGGCAGTAGCATAGTTGGTAAGCGTTTTGGCAGTATTCGGGTCCGTGGCATCGGCGATGAGCTGAATCTGCGCTTTGCCCGTGTGCAGAAGGTTTCTCGTNNAGAAATTCTCACCGAATACAATGGCCAGTCCGATTTTTCCTTTACGGAAAACTTTGTCGATGTCTTCTGTATTATGCACATATTCAGCCACATGGAAATATTCACTCACTTCTACAGCTTCGATAATTTTCCGGGTCGCCTCATCCTTCGAAAGGTCAAGAACGGCTATTTCTGCGTTTTTAACTTCAGTAGTGATGGCAAATCCAAAAAGGATGATCTGTATAACCGGCATTCCCAGCAGGATCATCATCGTCCGGGTGTCGCGGAAAATGTGATGAAACTCTTTTTTTACAAAAACNNAAGAAACTGCCTCATATCAGTCGGAATTACGTTTGGCTCCCCTTGCAAGGCGTTGAAACACATCGTCCATGCCTGAAGCGTTAAACCTCTCTTTCAGGTTGCGTGGCGTGTCGAGGGCGTCAATCCGCCCGTCGACCATGATGGATACCCGGTTGCAGTATTCGGCCTCATCCATGTAATGTGTTGTGACAAAAACGGTTATGCCCCGGTCGGCAGCCTGGTAAATCAGTTCCCAGAACTGACGCCGGGCAGCAGGGTCGACACCGCCGGTCGGTTCATCGAGGAATACTATTTTGGGTTCATGAACAATGGCTACTGAGAATGCGAGTTTCTGTTTCCAGCCAAGGGGAAGCGACTTCACAAAAGTGTCTTTCTGGCTTTCGAACTGGAGATTACTGAGCAGTTCGTCGGTGCGGTGGCCAATTTCCTTTTCGGGCACGCCATAGATACCGGCAAACAGCCTGATGTTTTCCCACACTTTAAGGTCTTCGTACATCGAAAATTTCTGACTCATGTAACCAATACTGGCTTTGATCTTTTCCGGGTTTTTCGAAATATCGTAACCTGCAACCATTCCCTTCCCTGATGTGGGTTTGCTCAATCCGCACAACATGCGCATGGCCGTGGTTTTTCCTGCTCCGTTGGCACCCAGGAACCCGAAAATTTCGCCCTGTTCCACTTCGAACGAAATGTGATCAACAGCCGTGAAACTGCCGAATTTTTTAGTAAGGTTTTCTGCAGAGATTACTTTCATGCAGCTTCGGTTTTAGTAAGTTCCATAAAGCAGTCCTCAATTCCCGGTCTGATTTCAGAGATTTCCACCCCAAGGTGACCTTTGTTTATCAGGTAGTTATGCAGCGTTTCTTCAACTGATTGACCATTTTCTATTTTTCCATTTTCCATGGTAACATGATGNGGAATCGCCGAAAGCATAACACGTTTTTACAGCGGGGAAGGCCCGAATATCGCTGAGCAGGCGCGACATTTCGAGTCCACGGACTGCGAGAAGTTTCTGGTTGAACTGTGCGGTTATATTCCCGGGTGTATCAATGGAGAGAAAACTGCCGTCTTTAATCAGTGCAATGCGGTCGCATAAGGCCGCTTCATCCATGTAAGGTGTTGAAACCAAAATTGTAATTCCCTGGTTTTTAAGTCGTTTAAGCATTTCCCATAGCTCTTTTCGCGAAACAGGGTCAACACCGGTGGTGGGTTCGTCGAGGAACAGAACGGTAGGTTTATGGATTAATGCGCAACTAAGAGCCAGCTTTTGTTTCATTCCACCCGATAGCTTACCTGCCCGCCTGGTTTTAAAAGGTTCAATCTGACTGTAGATATCCCTGATCAGATCATAGTTTTCTTCAATCGTCGTATTGAAAACGGTTGCAAAAAACTGCAAGTTTTCTTCAACTGTCATGTCCTGGTAAAGCGAAAACCTTCCGGGCATGTATCCGACTCTCTTCCTGATCTCTTTGTAGTCACTCAATACATCAAATCCGTCAACTGTGGCGGTGCCTTCATCAGCGAGGAGCAATGTTGTAAGGATACGGAAAAGTGAGGTCTTCCCTGAACCATCTGGTCCGATAATGCCGAAAATTTCACCTTTGTCCACTGAGAATGAAACGCCCTTTAAAGCCTGAACCTTCCCGTAAGATTTAGTCAGTAATTGACAATTGACAGTTGACAATTGACAATTGTTTTCAAGGTTTACGCTCAATGATTTATCGCCCATATCTGATTTCTTTCAAAGTCAAAACTATTTCTTGGTTATTACTAAAACATTGCGACAATTTTGCAACTATTTGACGATCAAAGCTTGCTTGCTTTTTGTTTAGAAGTTTTTACGATGCTGATCAAAAGTCGTACAATTTCACGGCAGTCTATAATTATATTGTCGAACATTTCTTTGCCAAGATAATCGCTGTCTTTTAAGAGCATAAGCCAATACTCAGTCTCATTTGCTTCTTTAAGTGCAATGTTCATTTTGTTGATAAAATCTGCTTTTGACTGAGCATGTTCTGACTCCATAATCAATGCCCCGATAGCAGTGCCACTTCTCAATAACTGCTTCGACAGTATGAATTCCCTCTGATCAAGTTTTAATTCCTTATATATCTTTATGATTTTCAACGCAAAAGCGTATGATTTGTCTTTCACAACATTCTTATTCATAATATCGATATTGGTTATAAATTGTTAATTCAGATCAATTATTCAATTTCAATTTTCAATTTTCAATTCTCTATTCTCCGTTCTCCATTTTCCATTTTCCATTTTCCATTGTCCATTGTCCACCTGCCTCTAACACACAAGCCTTCACCAGGCAAGCAGGTTGTCCATTGTCCATTATCCATTATCCATTATCCATTATCCATTGTCCATTATCAATTGTCAATTGTCCATTGTCAATTGTCAATTGTCAATTGTCCATTGTCCATTGTCAATTGCCTATTGTCCATTATCCATTATCCATTGTCAATTGTCCATTGTCCATTGTCCATTGTCAATTGTCCATTATCCATTGCCCATTGTCCATTGTCAATTGTCCATTGTCAATTTAAAGTTTCCGTACATTCCAATCTTCAGGTAGCCGTCATTCTTCACATCAACCTTAACAGCATAAACCAGGTTAGCACGTTCATCTCTTGTTTGTACTGTTTTGGGTGTGAACTCCGATTTGTCAGAAATCCAGGTGATGATGCCGTTATATTCTTTTGATTCGTCTTTACCGAAATCAGAATATACCTTTACACTTTGTCCGAGTTTAAGTTTCGACAATTGGTCAGCGGTCACATAGGCACGTAAAGTCATTTTGCCTGTATTGGCAATTTTGAAAAGCGGCTTCCCCTGAGCAGTCACTTCTCCTGCTTCGGCATACTTTACCAGTACGGTCCCTTCAATCGGGCTGGTGATGCGGCATTTCAGCAGCTGGTCATCAAGTTGGGCAATCTGAACAGCAAGTACAGAACCGTCCTCGCTGATGCCTTTTGTGCTTATTTCCAGGGTTGATTTCTGGGCATCAAGTTGTTTTTGCAATACTGCAATCTGGGCGTTGATGTCATCGAGCTGCTTCTGGTTGGCAGCATTTGATTTTAGCAGGTTTTCGATACGCGTTTTTTCGGTTTTTGCTGTTGCAATCTGTTGTTGCAGTGCTGCTACCTGGCTGCTGATATCAGGTCTGCGGCTTTCAATAGCGCGGATATTGGCCTGAAGCTGTTTACGCTTTAGGTAAAGTTGCAGGCTGTCGACATATCCAACTATCTCACCTTCTTTTAGTTGCGAGCCTTCGTTAATATCCAGTTGAATAATCCTGCCATTGGCTTCGGAAGAGACGATGATCTCATCAGCTTCAAATGTGCCGGATGCATCGTAATCGTCATCATTGTTTTTACAGGCATAAATTGAAAGCACCAGGATGGCAAAGAGGAATGGAGCGGTCTTTATCATGATTCGGGATTTTATTGATTGGTGGTATTTTTGAGATTGTAGATGGCAATCAGATACTGCATTTCATGCAGGGCTTTGCTTTGCCTGGCCATATCCACGGCATTGATTTCGCGGATGAGATCGGTAACCGATGCAGTGCCGTTTTCAAGTTTGGCTTCGGCGGTTGTTCTGATGTTTTCTCGCAAACGAATGATCTCATCATCATTGACCATCAGGCTGTTGAATTTTTCAGCATCGTCTGACTGCTGGGTTGCCTGAAGTTGTGTATTAAAAAGGAATGTTTCTTTCTGGACGGTGATATTCGATTTGTTCACTTCAATCAGTTGAAGGTCATTCTTTTTTGTGTAAAAACCACCGAAACTCCAGCTAAACCTGATTCCGCCAATAGCAAAAGGTGCAAATTCGTTTTTTAGCATATTGAGTCCGGGCTTACCATATCCACCCTGCACAAATGCAGCAATTTTTGGAAGATTCTTTGAATTGATGAGGCTAGTCTGACTATCAAACATGTTTGCCTGTGCATCAAACATGCTGAGTTCAGGGCGATTTTTCAAGGTAAGATCAAGTGGAACTGCCAAAACTGGTTTTACCAGCGTGGTCTGATCCGTGATGTTGTCATCGGTAAAGGCTGAAAGCAGGTCACGGTAAGCTTTCTTAGCTGCGTTCAGTTCTATCCGCCGCTGTTGTGCATTCAGCAGTTCGACATTCAGGGCATCGATATCTGACTGGTTGGCGATCCCGTTATTTTTATAAGCTGTGACTTTGTCGAGATTTGTCTGTAACTCTTTCTGCAGCAAATCGTTTTGCCTGAGTTGCTCCTCTATGAGCAGTATGCCGAAGAATACCTGGTTTACCCTCTCACGTAAAGCGTAAAGATCGGTTTCAAGTTTCTGCTTTTCGGCTTCGGCATTCGCTTTAAGCACCTGCTGCTGGGCTTTTACAGCACCTCCATCCCAAATAACCTGGCTCACCTCTGCCACTGCCTGGTATTGATCTTTAGTAAGCCCTTCGATGGTGAGGTTAGGTAAACTTATAGGAATTTCGGTGACATCAGACTGGTATGTCGCCTTTGCTGAGAACGAAACCTGGGGCAGGTAGGCTTTGGCGGCGTTCTCAAGGTTAAATTTTTCTGTTTGATCAATCAATGATGCCCTTTTGATCAGCGGGTAGTTGTTGCGGGCTTTTTCCTGGCATTGTTCAAGTGTTACCTGTGCATACAATACAGCAGGAAAAACGGTGATCAGGATTAGTAGTAAAGGAAAATTTCTTTTCATCTGTCGTGATTTTCGGTGATCAGGTATTAGGGCTTCAGGCTGTTGAGCAGTATTGTGACGTTCTCCTTTTTACGATGTTCGTAGAGGTCATTTATATCGTTATCAGAAAGTTGCATGACATTCTGTATAATGGGTGTACCAAGGAATATCATAACATTGAGAGAAAGCATGGTCAGAAGCAGGTCCAGAATATTTGTCTGGCGGATGCGACCTTCGTCGATTTCTTCCTGTAATTGCTGTTGAAGTTGAAGAAACATTGGTCTGGGAAGCTCGCCCAACTTTTCTTTCAGGGTTATTAAGCGTTGAGGGTTAGTGATAAGTTCATTAAAAATGAGAAATGGGAGTTTTGGGTTTGCCCTGATGATTTCAAAATGCGCCTCTACAATGCTTGCAAGCCTTTCCTCGAACGGTGTATTGCTTTGATTATCAATAGGAAGAGTGGAGATAAGCATCCTGAATTTATTCTCAANAATGGATTGAAAAAGGTTCTCCTTCGTCCGGAAATAATAATGTACGAGGGCCTGGTTGCAACCGGCAACGCGGGCAATCTCAGTAGTTGAAGTCATAGCAAAACCTTTTTCCAGGAAAAGCTTTTCAGCCGCTTCAAGGATGAGTTGCTCTGTTGTAATGTCTTTAGGTAGAGTCATTGCAGTTAATTGTATTATTCAATAGAACTATTTAATAGAGCTATTAAATTTCGGCAAAATAAATACATTCTAAATCTGAAAGCAAGAAAATTTTGCTTTCAGCAGCAGAAAAATTTTTTAAACTTTAATGGAACGGATTATCAGGCAGGTAATCAGTGGATTATTAAATTACCTTGGGCCGTTTTTCACCGAAATAATTTCAGCCGCAATACTCACGGCAATTTCGGCAGGCGTCAGGCTGTTGATCGGGAGCCCGATAGGAGAGTGAACTTTTTCGATCTGTGCGGCAGGAACTCCTTCCTGTAAAAGATTGTTGAACAGGGTTTTAACTTTAATTTTGCTGCCCATCATGCCCAGGTATCGGATATTTTTCCCGATCAGTTGCCTGAGCACAGTTTCGTCACCTTTATGATTGAATGTCATGATCACGGCATACACATCATCACCATCAGGCACATAATCTGCAATGCAGTTATAGTCAACCACGTGCTTCTGAGCCACGTAAGTGTTTTCTTTGAGCGTATCAATCCAGTCACGGTCGTCGAACAGCTCAATATGAAAATCAAGCGATTGCATCAAACGGCTGAGGGCAAGGCCTACATGCCCGGCACCAAAAATGTAAAGTTTCGCTGAAGTATTCACTGATTCGAGATATTCCCATTCCAACAGGTTAGCTGAGATGTGGGTATGTCTTTCAAAAGTGGCCGGATCATTCACAAGCCTTATACCTTTTTCGGAAAAGCAAAGGTGGTATGGTTTTGCATGCAATGTATTATCAGCCAGTGTTTTGATCAGATCGAGGTGTTCTTTGCCCAGGGGATAGAAGGCCACAACCTGGCTGCCGGAACAGATCATTCCCGAACGGTTTTCTTCGGCTTCAGGATCGTGATCCATCATCACCGAATGAATAACGTTTTTATTCTCAGCCAGTTGCTTCTTTGCATCTTCCGCCAGCCTGTACTCTGACAATCCCCCGCCAATTGTACCAAACAGTGTTCCGTCTTCACAAACGGCCATTTTAAATCCTTTCCTGCCGGGGCTGCTTCCTTCGCTTTCGATCACAACGAGCAGAATGAATTTCTTGTCATTTTCGAGGCTATTATAAATGTGCGACCAGATACTCATAAATTCAAGGTTTTATTGCCTTTTACTGTAAAGTGCCAGAAGCACTTTTTCGGGTGTCAGTGGTGAGTAAAATTCGGGTTTATAATTCGTATTAAATGCTTTTATTGCCTTTTGCAGGGCAAAGTAGGCAGCAATTCCGTACATGAATGGCGGCTCGCCGATGGCTTTCGATTGCATGATGGCCAGTTCGGGTCCATCGGTTTTCAGTGACTTGCATTCAATAACTTTCGGTGCCGAGTAAATGTCCGGGACTTTATAGGCTGATAGGCTGTCAGACAATAACCTGCCTTTCTCGTTATACCTGATTTCTTCCATGGTCATCCAGCCGATGCCTTGCAGTATGGCGCCTTCAAGCTGGCCGAGATTGATATCCGGATTCATATCGCTGCCAAAATCATGCACAACCTGCACGCTGTCAACCCAATACCTCCCGCGAAGGCAGTCGAGGGTAACGGTAATTGCTGCAGTTCCGAATACATGGTAGGCAAAAGGATGTCCTTTTTCAGTGGTTTTATCGAAATGTATGACCGGTGTCGCATAATGTCCTGTCTGACTGAGGTTTATGCGTTTCTGATGCGTTGCTGCAACCAATTGCTCCCACCTTATGCCGGTATCCTTTTTACCGGAAAACACTGTTTCATCTTCAATGGAGATTTCGCCTGTTGTGGTATTGCACATTTGCGCAGCTGATTCCCTGAGCCGTTCAAGTATTTCATTGCAGGCAATTTGAAGTGCTTTTCCGTTGAGGTCAGCGCCTGAACTGGCAGCCGTAGGCGAGGTATTTGCCACACGCGAGGTGTTGGTTGTTTCAACCCTGATGCGCGTGGAAGAAACAGAGAAAATATTGGCAGCCACTTGTTTCAGCTTTGTGTTCACACCCTGCCCCATTTCAATAGCCCCCGTGCTGATGCCTATGCTGCCGTCCTGGTAGATATGGACCAGTGCCCGAGCCTGGTTCATTGAGGTATTGGTAAAGGAAATCCCAAAGCAAACTGGCATCAGGGCAAGACCTTTTTTGGTGAAAACTGATGTCCGGTTGTAATGATCCACTTCAGCCAGCTTATCTCCAATGTTATATTCTGTCAAGGTTTCAGCCCAGCAATCTTGAGCATGAGCTTGTTCAGCCAATTGTCCGTAAGGGAAAATGTCGTTGTCCTGAAGCAAATTTGCCTCCTGTATTTTCCATGCCGGGATGCCCAGATTTTCAGCCGCCAGTGCAATAGCCGATTCCATGACAAACATTGCCTGCGGAGCGCCGAATCCCCTGAAAGCCGTGAAAGGCGGGAGGTTTGTTTTACAACTGTATGCAGTGGCTTTTACATGAGGTATATAATAGCTGTTTGTGGCATGAAACAGGGTTCTTTCCATAATGGCCGGTGAAAGATCGGCGGCAGCGCCTCCGTTTTGGTAATAGGTTGCTTCGTAAGCCTGTATTTTCAGATCTTCCGAAAGGCCGATCCTGAAATCGGAGCTGTAAGGATGCCTTTTACCGGTCATTAGCATATCGTCGTGGCGACTGAGCGAGAGTTTTACCGGTTTTTGCAACAGGTGAGCCGCCAATGCTACCATCACACTCCAGGCTGTCGCCTGGTCTTCTTTTCCGCCAAAAGCGCCGCCGAGCCTTCTTACATCCACTTCTACCTGGTTCATCGGAATGCCGAGAACGCGGGCGATGGTTTTCTGAACAATGGTTGGACCCTGGGTTGAAGAATGCACTTTCAGTGTACCGTTCTCCAGTGGGATAGCATAAGCATTTTGCGTTTCGAGGTACAGGTGCTCCTGGCTTCCGCTGTCGGCTTTGCCTTCAAAAATGAATTTGCATTTTTGCCAGGCTTCAGCAATATTTCCTAAAGCAAAGGTCCGAGGTGGGAATAAAAGCAATCCTTTTTCTTTGGCTATTCGCGGATCAGTAACAGCCTCATATTCATCGTATTCAATGCGAATCTTTTTTCGTGCCTGGCGTGCATTGAACTCCGAATCGGCAACAATAAGTGCGATGGGCTGGCCGATAAAATGAACTTCCTCTTCTGCGAAAAGCGATTCGTCCGGCAAAATTCCACCGATCTGGTTCTCGCCGGGAATGTCTTTATAAGCAAGGATTCTTACAACTCCCGGCATAGCCAGGGCTGCGGTGAAATCACATATTTTTATCTTCCCATGGGCTATTGCCGATACAACAACAACGCCCAAAAGTGATCCTTGTGTCAGGGGGATGTCGTCGGTGAATACGGAGCGGCCCCTTACATGGCCGATGGAATCAATGTTTTTCATCAGCTTGCAGGATTTGAATTAGCTGTATCGGATCTGTTTTCTCCGGGAAAAGCTCAGTGAAGTGGGCAAACAGCAGTTGCCTGAGCAGAAGTCGTTTGTATTCAGCGCTTCCGCGAATATCACTGATGGGAGATATTTCCTCCTGCAGAACTTCGTTGGCTTTTAACAGTATGTCCCCATTAATTTCTTTACCGGTAAAGAATCGGCTGGTTTCAGCAAGGTAAAGTGGTATTGGGGCAACACCGCCTGCCGAAAGATGCAAATGCTCGATTTTTCCGTCATTCACCCTGGCCATGATAGCAGTGTTTACGCTGGCAATGTCGAGGTGCTCACGCTTACTCATCTTTTCAAAGTTGAAATGATCATGATTGCCCGGCAGGTTGAACCGCAAGCCGTAAACCAGTTCACCGGGTTGTAAATCAAGCTGTTTGTATCCTTTGAAAAAATCCTTGAGAGGTAAACAGCGTTTAGTGCCTTCTCCATTTTCAAGACTTATTTCGGCATCCAGTGCCAGGAAAAAGATGGCAAGATCGGCGATAGGCGAGGCATTCACAATGTTCCCGGCTACCGTGGCCATGTTGCGAATGGGCGTTGAGGAGATGAGGCTGAAATGCTTTTCGAGTCTGGGAAAACATTGTTTCAGAAGTTCAGATTCCAGCATTTCGGACACGGTGCAGGAACCGGATATTATGCAAGTATTATCCTGTATTTCAATTCTTTTAGAAGAGAGAGAATGTGCTTTTTCTATTTTCTTAAATACAATATCATCCGCTTTCTGAACCATGAGATCGGTACCGCCGCCAATTATAACAGGGCTTGCAGGGGAAATATCCGGCTGATTGCTGATGCCGGCGAGTCTTATGGGTATCGTGCGGAACCATTCCTGTAAATAACCCTGGCTGATCATCCATTCAACCGGATCATCACCATTGCGCGAACGGGTGAGTTCCCAAACCTGCTTTACAGCTTTTTCAATGGATTTATAACCCGTGCAGCGGCAAATATTGCCATCCACTGATGCCAGCATTTTCTCAAGGTTAGCAGTATCTCCCGAAAGGCAGTGAGCCATGAGCGAAACCACGAATCCGGGTGTGCAAAATCCGCACTGTGTACCCGAATGATCGACAATAGCCTGCTGAACAGGGTTTAGCGTTGCCCCGTTCAATCCTTCAATAGTTACAATGTGCTTCCCATGCGCCAATGCCAGCGGTGTGAGGCACGAAACTATGGTTTTGTAATGAACTTTGCCTGCGATATAACTGCCTTCGATCACTGTGCAAGCCCCGCAATCACCTTCACGGCAGCCGATCTTGGTGCCGGTTAAGCCCGACTCATACCGGATAAAATCCACGAGTGGCATTCCTCCGGGCTTATCCGTTCTGATTAGTTTTTCGTTTAGGATAAATTCAATCACGATATAAAAATAGTAAATAAGGCCAATTTTAATTGATGGGATCAATAAAAACGATGATGAAAAAAGTTAGGTTTACAGGCTGAAACTCCTGCTGGCTTTATTAATGTCTGCTTTTCAGGCTGTTACTAATTCCTTGGCGAGAGCATATTCCTTTACCTGGAAAACAAATGCCTGCAGCCGTGTTTCGAGCGCAACTCCGTCCTGGCCGTCATACGGGATATTGATGAACGGGATATTGTCGTGATCTTTGCGGAACGAATCGCTCACCGCAGCTATCAATGTGCCGGGCATACAGGTAAAAGGCAGAATGGCTGCAATGCCCGAAATGCCTTTATCCACAAGTGTTGCTGCTGTTCCCATAGCAATTGGCGGATCGCCGTCGTAATGTTTCCCGATATAGGTATTGCAGAGGTTCAGCATGTCATGTAGCGAAACATCCTTGCTCTGGTCAGTAAATTTCTTTAAACCCCTGAGAAGCGATGCGGCGATAACTTCCTGCCCGACACCCTGTATTTTGGATCGAATGATCCCGCCCCTGTCGTTTTTCCATCTGCTGTCGCGGGTAAACCGGTATGTCGAATAGGTGATCCATTCCGAAAAAGGTGCTATAACCACTTCAACACCAAGGTTTTCGAGGCGGTTGGCGATGTTGCCGTTGCAAAAGGCATTTTCGCGCATAAAGATTTCACCAACAATCGAAACGACCGGCTTGCGGTGGTGCTTATCCACGCTGATGTTCATGAAACCATCGGTCGTTTCGGCAAGCAACTTATGCAATCCTTTGCTGCCGTTCTCAATGCAGCGGACTACCTTCTGCAGTGAAAGATTATAATAATTATCAGTATCTCCCTTTTGGAGTTCATAGGGTTTGGTTTCCCTGTATAGTTTCTTGATAAAATCCACGGCTACAAATCCCTTCCAGGCGTTAATCCGGAATTTCTGTCCCTGGTCGCCGGCTACATCTTCATATGACGTGTCGTTTGAAGGAGTGATGAGTTCGGCTTCCTTAAAACCAAGCCTGTCGAAAAGTATCCTGTGGAAAAGGTTGTACTGCCCAAACCTGCATGGACCGTTGTGGTCAGGCATAAAGAAGCTCATTGTCGATGGATCGGCACCTTGTTCCATGAGCTTTTTGAGGAAACTGCCGGTGGTGCATATCATAGGAAAACATTCCTTCGATGAAGTATATTTCCGGCCGATGGCCAGGTCTTCTTCCGTTTGCTTCGGCAGTACTTCAGAAGGTATTCCGCAGGAGCGTGCAGCCGCAGAAATGGCATAGGCATGGTCGTTCATGTACGGGAAATACAATACGCGGCTCTTCTGGGGAGCGGACTGCCCGGGACGAGGCCTGAAAATTTCGGGTTCCTGCTTCACATTCTGTTCAGCACCTTTTAAGCTGTCGAGAAAAGCCTCGATACGTGTCACCATGCCGGCGTCGGCTGAGTGTTCGTCTACTTCGAGGTGCAGGAATGGTTTGCCTTTGAGCTCTTCGGTAAGGTAATGCCATATGAACGAATCGGGGCCGCAACGGAAATTGCTGATATAAACAGCATGAAGTTTTTCGTCAGCTGCAACAAGCCTTGCAGCAGCGATAAGTTTCTGACCATTAGGCCAGTACATGTTGCGGTAATTGCCAAAAACTTTAATTGTTGGAAGTTCGAGCATATCGAGCGGGATCGGCATTACATTGTTCCCGATGAGTTTCTCGACAAGGCTGAGGTTCAGGAAAGGATCTGTGCTGTTGTAGGGGCGCCCCAGCAGGATCACGGGCTTGCAGGCAGGCGGGATGTTTTGTAACGCTTCTTTGCCGTATTCCACAAGGCTTTTCTCGAATCTTACCTGTGCATCATCTGCTTTGTATATGGCATTCCTGATTTTTTCCTTGTCGAGGCTGAATTTCTCATGGAAATATTCGGTAAGCTCCTTAACCAGTGCCCGTTCGAAAAACCTGAAATGCAAAGTTGGGATCAGCAGCCTGTTTTCGTCGATCCTGCCTTTGAACGCAGCTTTCACCATAAAGGGATAGCTCTGTACCCAGGGGCAGTTACAGTTGAATGTCGGGTTGCCTTCTACCTTTTTTGCATTAACGATGAAAGGAGTAAAGATGTAATCCACGCCTCGTTCCACGAGGTCGGCAGCATGGCCGTGCATCAGTTCGACAGGCAGGCAGGTTTCAGTAGTGATGGTCTCAATGGCTTTGGTGATCAGCGGTTTATCCGATTCACGCGAAAGGATTATGTTGAAGCCAAGTTCTTCGAAGAAAGTTCTCCAGAATGGGAATTGCTGGTAGAAAATCATCAATGCACGGGGGATCCCGATCTTTATACCACCCTTTTCAGGATTTTCAGCAAAGCCTCCCATCAGCATTTCAAGCCGTTTGGCTATGAGGTTTGGAATATTGTTTTTCGAAAACTTGCGATCGGCGGTTTCATATTTTTCACAACGCCCGCCATAATAGAGCGATTTTTTCTCGCCTTCGATCTTTACGCGGCGTATTTCACAGTGATTGGCGCATCCCTGGCAGGTGAAGCGGCTGACGGTATAAGGGACATTTCTTACGCCGAAGCCTTTGAAACGGGTCTTCCTGCTTCCGGCCATGTGGCGCTGGGCAAGAATGGCGGCACCAATAGCCCCGGTGACATCGAAATGCGGCGGAATGATGATCTTCTTACCAAGTACCTGCTCAAAGGCGGCAACCACCGCTTTATTGTTCGTTACTCCTCCCTGGAAGAAGATACGGTTGCCGATCTTCCGTTCTGCCACTACCTTTTGAAGGTAGTTGTAAACAATCGAGTAAGCAAGCCCTGATACCAGGCTGTCTTTTTTCGCTCCTTTCTGCATGCTCGAGTTGAGGTCCGATTCCATGAAGACGGTGCAGCGGTCGCCGAGTTTTACCGGGTTTTCCGCATTCAGTGCCATGCTGCCGAACTCTTCAACGATGTTAATATCCAGTTTTTCAGCCTGTTCCTCAAGGAATGAACCGGTTCCGGCTGCGCAGACCTTGTTCATCTCGAAATCAACAACTACACCATTTTCAATGCTGATATACTTGGAGTCCTGTCCGCCGATCTCAAAAATAGTATCCACGGAAGGATCGTAATCAATGGCTGCTGTTGCCTGGGCAGTGATTTCGTTTTGGATGGTATCGGCACCAATGAAGTCACCGGTAAGATAACGCCCCGAGCCCGTTGTGGCGGCACCAATCACTTCCACGCTTCCACCCACTTCGTTATAGATTTCCGTCATCCCTTTCTGAATGGCTTCCAGCGGTTTACCGGCTGTGGGAAGGTATCGGCGGGCAATCACATGATGCTGCTCGTCAATTAAAACAACGTTTGTACTCAGCGAGCCTATGTCGAGACCGAGGTAAACCGGGAGTTTCTCTTTGCCATTATGTTTGGGAAAGATTTCTTTCAGGTACTCGGCATTCGACTCTTTTAGCTTTGGAAGTGTGACCTGGCCGGAGTTATCACCATGCAGGTACTTTTCAAGCAGCTGAATACTGCAGAAATGGTTCATTTCCAGCCTGTTGTTTACTGCATACATCACCGCACCAATCGCTCCCATGGATGCATGGTATTCAGGAATTACCAGTTCGCCGTCGGTTAGATCCAGCACTTCCCTGAAAGCCCTGACCATGCCGGCATTGGCTGCAACACCTCCGGAGAAGATGACAGGCTTATTAATTTCCTTGCTGCGGGCTACGTTGCTGCGGAAATTGCGAGCCAGTGCAAAACAGAGCCCGGCGACAATGTCGTGCAATGGAGTTGCGATCTGCTGGTGGTGTATCATATCGCTCTTGGCGAAAACGCTGCAGCGGCCTGCGATACGCGGCGGGTCGACAGACCTGAGCGCCATTTCGCCAAATTCATTTTCAATGGAAACCCCGATTCTGCGGGCTTGCTGGTCGAGGAATGAACCGGTTCCGGCAGCGCAGATGCTGTTCATCTCAAAATCAGCAAGCCGCGAATGCCCGGTAGCCGGATCTTTTTCAAGGATAATGAGTTTGGAATCTTCGCCACCTATTTCAATCACAGTGCGGGCCTCAGGAAACAACGCCCCTGTTGATGTGGCCTGTGCAATGATCTCATTTACAAATACCCCACCGATCAGTCCTGTGGCCACTTTACCGCCTGTGCCGGTAACGGCAATACCCTTAATGGTCTCTGGATGATGTGATTCGAGAAGTTTTTCGAGCCTGACTCTCAGCATATGAAATGGCCGGCCATGCACAAAATCATAATAGTTTTCGAGAACTTGGAAGTTCTCATCCAACACCACAGAGTTCAGTGATACAGAGCCAATGTCGAAACCAAGATATGCGGAAGGTATGGGCTGAGGGTCACGGGAATTCGTTGCATTCATACTACCGATCTAACCAGATGCGGAATACGAGTTGTGAGCCTGAGAATATTCAGTTATGCTAAGATAAGGTGTTTTTCAGGAGAATCAAAGAGTAAAGTTAGAATTGTTTGCGGTTCCGGGTTACATGGCAGAAAAGCTGAAGTCTTCTTCAAATGATTTGCATGATTTATTCTATGTCAGCAAGTTGACCCAATGTCACCACAGTTTTCCAGTTGCGTGTAGTTGCCACTAAGCCCAGGCGGCATTCAATAAAAGTGTTGTTCAGCTTTGCATTACCATAACCGTTCGGGCAGTACAGGTAAATATCCTTTCCTCTGATGAAGTACTTTTCAGGTGAAAAATCGAGATTGTTGAATGGTGCTGCAACATTATCCGAGGGTACTTTTTCCAGAAATGTAACGTGTAAAAATGAGAAGTCGATACCAGGCAGCTGGAGGAAAGGGTTACTCTGAATCGTTTCGTTCCACTCATCCTTTGTCCGGCAAATAACCGGGACATCGAACCCAAACTTCTCCATGATAGCTTTTCTGATTTTCTCTGAAAAGAATTCGGCTGATTGTGTGTCGGGCGAGCTGAAAACTACATTCCCGCTTTGAATATATGTGGTTACATCATTGAATTTTAAAGCCTCAAACAGTTCTTTAAGCTCTTTCATCGGCACCTTCTTGTGACCGCCAACATTGATGCCGCGAAGGATTGCAATAATAGTTTGCATGGAGTTGGTTGGTTATTGGTTAATGGTTAAAGTTAATTGGGAAATTGGTTAATGGTTAATAGTGCATGGTGCATGGTGCATGTTGCATGGTGCCGGGTGCTGAGTGTCGAGGTGTTAGTTTAGAAGTCAATTTTCAATCCCGATAGCTATCGGGATCAATTACCACCTGCCCCTAACACACATTCTTTCACCTGGCAGACAGTTTGTTTATTTTCCATTTTCAATTTTCCACCTGCCCCTAACACACAAGCCTTCACCAGGCAGGCAGGTTGTCCATTTTCCATTTTCCATTTTCCATTTTCCATTTTCAATTTTCCACCTGCCCCTAACACACAAGCCTTCACCAGCCAGTCAGGTTGTCCATTTTCCATTTTCAATTTTCAATTTTCAATTTTCAATTAACCATTAACTCCCCCTTAAGTTAAAACCAAAATCTCACCACTACCGGGGTAGCCTGAACCTAAAATCCCTCACCTGCACTATCACAATTCCCGCCAGCATGAGTAGGCAACCGGCAAGGTTACTCGCAGTAAGCGATTCGTCCAGTATGAGCCATCCTCCGATAGCTGCAAAAACAGTTTCGAAACTGAGTATGATTGAAGCATAAGCAGGGTGTACATGACGCTGGGCAACTACCTGCAGTGTGTAAGCAACTCCCACCGAAAGCAATCCTCCGTAAAGCAGGGGGATTGCCGCCAACTGTACTGCTCCCGGCTGTGTGGTCTCAAAGATGTAGGAAGTTGCAAGACTGAGTGTTCCACAAACGGCAAATTGTAAAGATGATAAAGGCAGCGAAGGCAGTTTTTTGACAAGGCTGTTAATCAGCTGGACATGAACTGCCCAGAAGAAAGCACTCAGCAGCACAAGGAAATCGCCTTTTTCTATCATCAGCTTCCCGCTGAAGGTGAGCAGGAAGAGACCACATACAGCTATCATAGCACCAATCCAAAGGTTTTTTCCTGTTTTCTGCCCTAAGAACAATCCAATCAGTGGGACAACAATAACGTATAACCCTGTAATAAATCCGGCTTTACCGGCTGTGGTGTATACCATGCCGGCCTGCTGAAGCGATGCCGCAGTAAACAGCACGAGACCGGCAGCCAGCCCTCCTTTAATCAGTTTTCCGGAAAATAAACCGGATGCATTTTTACGGTTCAACCATATTATCAGGGGAATAAGTGACAGACTGCCAAGCAGAAAGCGTAAACCGTTGAACATAAATGGCCCGATATGTTCCATTCCCGTGCGCTGAGCCACAAAAGCAAATCCCCAGATCAGGGCTGTAAGCCAGAGCATGGCAATTGATTTCGGATGATATGTTTCTTTCAAGCTGGTAATTTTCTAAATGTTATATTTGCTGATTATCTAATGGATCTAATAACTTCCGACGCCATGAAATTACTTCTTTTGAGCAATTCTACCAATGCAGGTGAAGATTACCTGGGCTGGCCACGCAAACTTATACAGGACTTTATTATCAGTAACCAGCTAAAGACCGCTGTCTTCGTTCCTTATGCCGGTGTTACGATCAACAACAGCGATTACGAAGCCCGTGTGGCTGAAGTTTTCGGTCCGCTGGGCTGCAAAATAACTTCGGTTCACAGGTCAGCTGACCCTGTTCAGGCGGTAATGGATGCTGAATGCATCATAGTTGGCGGCGGTAATACTTTCAGACTCGTTCAGCTCATGTACGAACGCAATATCATGGATACTATCAGGCGTAAAGTGTTGAATGGAACTCCATTCATCGGCTGGAGTGCCGGTTCAAATGTGGCATGTCCCAGCATGAAAACCACCAACGATATGCCCATTGTTCAGCCTGTAAGTTTCGAAACGCTGAATTTACTGCCTTTCCAGATAAATCCTCATTACCTCGATGCCCATCCCGAAGGACACGGAGGAGAAACACGTGAACAGCGCATCATCGAATTCCTGGAAGTAAACCGTAAAGTGACCGTTGTCGGACTGCGCGAAGCCTGTGCATTGCTTTACAACAATGATGAGTTGGAACTCGTTGGTAACCGCCCGATGAGGGTGTTCAGATACCATACCGTGCCCGTTGAATACGAACCCGGCAGCGATATTGATTTCCTTTTAAGCCCGGTGGTATAAAAAAAACCGGCTTGTTTAGGCCGGTCTCAATCAAAAGTTAAGTCTATCAGAAGGTATACCTTACTGCAAACTGGCTCTGCCACCAGAACCAATGGTAGTTGTTGTCCCATTGGTTACCCAGCAGGTTTATGCCTGGTCTCAGGTCGAGTGAGAAGCTAAAAGGAATACGGGGTTTCAGTTCCAGTCCGATCACTCCGTCAACACCCACAAAAGCGCCTTCGCCGTATTTGGTACCGCTCCAGCTCCCGATGTGGGCTCCCGGGCCATAGTACCATTTGAGCTGATCGGCAAGCTGGTTATGGATTTCATACATCCCTGTGACAATGAAATAATGCCCGAAACCGCCAACGGTGAAATCAAGCGCTTTACTGTCGTTCATAAATGTTTTGTAGCTGATGCCCGATGGCGAGCCAAAGGCAAGGCCAAGTCCGTGTTTGTACTGCGCGTCAGCTGCGAAAAAAGCAATCGAGAAGATTGAAATCAGAACAAGTTTTTTCATGATATTGTATTTTGTTATGTAAGAATTGTCTCAAGAAGTATGCCAAAAGCAGAACGGATTCAGGTTTCAAATCGTATGACAGCTGAAGTTTTAATTCATTTCAGGTGCAAACCTGCTCAGCAACAGCGCCTCTGATATTTATCCTCCGGTGAAATTGCTCATAACGGATTTCATATATTTGTAATACTAATGGCAGGTTGAAATCTGCTTTTTGTTGAACATTCACCTCAAATAAATACGACCATGACATTTGAATTGCCAAAATTACCTTACGATGCTGCCGCGCTTGAGCCATATATCAGCGCAAAAACAATTGAATTTCATTATGGGAAGCATCACCAGACTTACGTTACAAAACTTAATGGTCTCCTGCCGGGCAGCGCATTTGAGAATGCCACCCTCGAAGAGATCATTCGGAAAGCTGAAGGGCCGATCTTTAATAACGGAGCCCAGGTATGGAACCATACATTTTTCTGGGAAGGTTTCTCCGCCAGGAGAGGGACAACTCCTTCGGGTAAACTCCTTCAGATGATTGAACATGACTTTGGTTCATTCGATCAGTTTAAAGCAAAATTTACCGATGCAGCCGTTAACCTTTTCGGCTCAGGTTGGGCATGGCTGGTACTGAAAACTGACGGTTCGCTGGCGATTATCCAGACAGGCAATGCCGGTAATCCTTTGCGCGAAGGACACAAACCTCTGCTCACCTGCGACGTATGGGAACATGCCTATTATCTTGATTACCAAAACCGCCGTCCCGATTTTCTGGCTGCTTTCTGGAACCTTGTAGACTGGGACCTTGTTGCGGAAAGAGCTAAATAATTGAAAATTGAAAATTGAAAATTGATTCTGATAGCTTCAGGATATTAAAATCAAACCGGCATATCACAATTGGTTTTTCTGTCTTGAGTATCAGCGTCAATACTGTGATATTTATGAAGGAGAATATTGTCAAAGACAAATCGTATGTATTCGCCCTGAAGATTATTCAGATCTTTAAAGTTTTGAATAAAGAGCAAAAGGAATTCATTCTTTCTAAACAACTTATTCGGAGCGGAACAGCGATTGGTGCATTAATTATGGAATCGGAACATGCACAGTCAAAAGCTGATTTTGTCAATAAATTAAATATTGCCCTGAAGGAGGCCAATGAGACTGTATACTGGCTCAGGCTTTTGATTGATTCAGGATATCTCGGCAGAGAAAGTGCTGATTTATTGATTGAAGATTGTAAAGAACTGATACGCCTGCTTGCTAGTATAGTTAAGACAATGAAGGACAACAAAACTCATGCTGACCTTGATCGCCGATAATAAACTCTAATAAACGAGATTCATAATCATTGATGACAGCATTTTCAATTTTCAATTTTCAATTTTCAATTCGTGACTGTCAACAAAATTGAAATGGATGATCCATCAAAGTAGAAAATGATAATCATTCCAACGCAAAAGTACTGAACTGCAAATGAAAGATATTTATAGTAAGATTACGTCATTGTCATCGCAATACTCCGGCTACACGTCCGAGAATCTCTCGAAGCTGGTGAAGATTCGTTCGGTGAGCCTGGGTGAAAAGGCTGTGGCAGAAGAACTTAAACGGCAAATGCTCGAAGCCGGTTTCGACGAGGCTCGCATCGACGGGCTTGGTAACGTCGTGGGAAGGATTGGCAACGGGAGCAAAGTACTTGTCTTCGACGGCCATATCGATACTGTGGATGTCGGCAATGCCGCCAATTGGCATTTCGATCCTTTCTCGGGCGAAATCCGCGATGGCTATGTTCATGGCCGCGGCACCGTTGACCAGAAAGGCGGGCCGGCAGCATTCGTCACGGCGGGGCGCATCCTCAAAGAACTTGCCTTCGACCGCGACCTTACCATTTACTTCACCGGAACAGTCATCGAGGAGGACTGCGACGGCCTTTGCTGGAAATACCTGGTGGAGGAAGAGAAACTGAAACCCGATTTTGTGGTGATAACCGAGCCTACCAACCTGAAGATTTACCGCGGGCATCGTGGCAGGATGGAGATAGAGGTTTCGTTTAAAGGTGTTTCTGCCCACGGGTCAGCGCCTGAGCGCGGCAAAAACGCCATCTACGCGGCTTCACGTGCCTGCCTCGAAATTGAAAAACTTAACGAAAGGCTTGCATCGGATCCTTTCCTCGGCAAAGGAAGTGTCACCATTTCTGAGATTGTTTCAGGCAGCCCGTCGTTATGTGCCGTGTCTGATTATGCAAAAATCCACCTCGACCGTCGTCTCACCTGGGGTGAAACGAAGGAATCCGCTGTGGCTGAAATTCAGGAAATTGTCAAAGACCTGGACGCAACCATCGAAGTGCTTCATTATGAGGAAACCTCATACACCGGCCTTCGGTACGGCATGGAGAAATACTATCCTACCTGGAAACTTGAGGAAAACCATCCGCTGGTTGTGAATGCGCAGGACGCATACAGGAAAGTATTCGGGAATGAAGCTGTTGTGGATAAATGGACTTTTTCAACAAACGGAGTAACCATCAACGGGTACTTTGGCATTCCCTGCATTGGTTTCGGTCCCGGTAATGAGGTACTGGCACATGCCCCTGACGAAAAAGTACCGGTAAGCGACCTGGTGGCAGCTTCTGCTTTTTATGCCGCGCTGGCTTACATCGTTTGATAGTTAACCACTTAGGCACTAAGAGCACACAGGTTCACTAAGAAATAATTTGCATCTAGAATAAGGAAGAACGTTATTTGCTAAAGATCTTCACTGATAATAAACGCTCAGTGCCTCTTGTGTCCATAGTGGCTAAGTGGTTTTAAAACAATACATTATGAAAGACCTTTTTAAAGAATACCTCGCCGAACTCAAAACATATTCAGCTTCACTTTACGGGAAGGATTTCCTGCTTACCTGGGAAAAATCGCTGGATGAACTCAAAACCATTCTCACCGTTGCCGAAGCGCTGAAATATCTGAGAGACAATAACATATCGTCACGGGTTTTTGATTCAGGGCTGGCAATATCACAGTTTCGTGACAACAGTACCCGAACCCGTTTCTCGTTTGCCTCGGCGGCCAACCTGCTGGGGCTTGCCGTGCAGGACCTTGACGAAGGCAAATCACAAATTGCCCATGGTGAAACGGTGCGTGAAACTTCAGCCATGATCTCATTCATGAGCGACATTATCGGCATTCGCGACGATATGTTCCTTGGTGCCGGCAACACCTATATGCGCGAAGTGGGCTCAGCGCTTGATGAAGCATTTGCCGACGGAGTGCTGCCACAGCGTCCGGGAATCATCAACCTGCAATGCGATATCGATCATCCCACCCAGAGCATGGCTGATCTGCTGCACCTGAAAACAATGTTCGGCTCGCTGGATAATCTCAAAGGAAAAAAGATCGCCATGACATGGGCATATTCACCCAGTTACGGTAAGCCGTTATCGGTGCCGCAAGGTATCATCGGGTTGATGACACGCCTGGGTATGAAGGTTGACCTTGCATTTCCTGAAGGGTACGGGCTCATCCCGGAAGTAATAGAAATGGCTGGCAGGCAGGCTGCCGTGAGTGGNGGGAACTTCAGGGTGGTGAATTCGATGGACGAGGCATTTAAAGATGCCGATATCGTGTACCCGAAGAGCTGGGCACCATATCATGTAATGGAGCGCCGCACAGAATTGCTGCGTGCTGAGGACCGTGACGGGCTCAAATCACTCGAAAAAGAATGCCTCACCAACAATGCCCGTTTTAAGGATTGGGAATGCACCGAAGAAAAAATGAAACTTACAGCTAACGGAAATGCGCTGTACCTGCACTGCCTTCCTGCCGATATTTCAGGCGTCAGTTGTAAGGAAGGGGAGGTAGCTGCATCGGTTTTCGACCGTTACAGGGTGCCGCTGTATAAGCAGGCTGGTTTCAAACCCTATATCATTGCAGCCATGATGCTGACAAACAGGTTCAGCAATCCCGCTGATGCTCTGGCACAACTCATGGCAAAGGACCAGAAGAGGGTTTTCTGAGAGTAAAGATATATTCGGGCGTACGACAGGCAGTGCTTCATTCGAGGTAATGAACTGTGGAATTATTGTTACATTCAGGCAGGTATTTGCCTGAAGTTCACTATATTTGGAATAATTCAACGGGGTATTTACATCAATCTTATTTAGCAATGAAAACCATCATCATCATTGAGTTTATTGCTGTTTTCTCCTTATTATCTTGTTTCACTGCATTTTCACAGGTTAACACTGTTTCGTCTGATAAAGAATGGGATCAGCAGCATGTTACGCTTACCAAAACAGCGGAAGCTGAATATATTATTCGCCTCGGCGATGTCGATAATCTCAATTTCGGCTGGCCTGAGGGTTTCGATCCTTTCTGCGGCCGTACCAACGAATCACACAGCTATCCATGGGATGCTAATCCACAGGACTTGCCGGGTTTTGACCGTATTCTGCTGTCGTCAAAGTTCAACCCGGGCGGTGATTTTCCCTGCGGAGGAGATGGCTATTCAGGTTATGAGCAAGCCCTCACCAAACCGGTGACCTGGTCAATCCCTACTACAGTCCTAAAAGGTGCTGAAATCAGAAATGCCTGCCTGCAGGTGTTTATTGATGATTTTCAGGCACCTTCGTTTTGTTCAAGGTTCCAAATTTGGGTCAACGGGAAGCGCTTTGCCGAAGGAGAGAAAATGCTCAATGCTATTGATCAGACAGGTCCTGTTGGTAAGTTATGGACCGTTCCGCTGCCGGAAGAATTTTACAACGACCTGGTAACCAAAGATGTACTGACAATGAAAATCGACGAAATAAACGGAGCCGCCGATGGCTTCGCAGTGGATTTCATTCGCCTGCTTGTAAACCGCAATCACGACAACATCTGCAAAGGCGACGTTGCCGGCAGGGTACTGGATAAGACAACTGAAACGCCTTTACAGGCAAAGGTTTGGGCATCTGACAACAGAAATACAACAACAGATGATAATGGTTATTTCACGATCAGGGATATCCCTACAGGCTATGAAATTATCAGTGCTTCGTCGCCGGGGTATGCAGATGGTTCAGTGGCTGCCGACATCGGGCTGGGAGAAGAAAACCCTGAAGTGACAATTTACCTCATTCCGGGCAAGAATTCTGTAAAATTTGAGAACCGTGAGATTTCAGTTGGTGAAACCATCAATCTCAACAATATCATGTTCGACCAGGCCAAAGCTGATCTAAGGCCTGAATCAAAGACCGAACTCGACAAAGTTGCCGCTTTCCTGAACGATAATCCGGCTGCCGAGATTGAACTGTCGGGACACACTTCCTCTGAAGGCGAGGCTGGTTATAACAGGTCATTGTCGTATAAGCGGGTGAAAGCGTGTAAAGATTATATCCTGCTCAAGGGTATTGATGCCGGCCGCATAATTGCAGTTGGCTATGGCCCTGACAGGCCGGTTGCTCCCAACGACACAGAGGCTAACCGCGCAAAAAACCGAAGGGTGGAGATGAGGGTTGTTAAATTGTAAAGTAGTCTTTACCTGCCACCTTTCCTTTTAAACGCTCAGAACCGGAACCTGAAATTAGCATCGAATATATCTGATTGCAGGTTCGCCTGGTTCAGACTCTTATTTCAGATTTGCCATCCGGCAGGTCGTACTTTGCAATTTTACATGACTCTGCCATTATCTGCGTGATCAGCAGGTAATTTTTACCGTGAAAAGGAATTCGGGTGAAGCCAGTAGGAAGAAGGCAGTAATTAAAACCTGCCGTAAATCTTAAACAACACGCCGGGAGTATACATCAGCACCACTTCGGGCGAACCATCGGAATAGAAAGGGGCAAAGCCTGCCTTCAGCTGTACTGCAATGCCTATCGGGCCTGATTCGAATGCCGGGCCTGCCAGCAAACCGAAATCAATGCCTTTCAGGTTATCCCAGTTATCGGCTTTTACTATGCCGGCTCCAAAGTATCCGCCCAACTGCATGTGGAGTTTGGTGGCAGGGTATTTGGCAAGCCAGTCGATACCAACCAGCGATCGGTTGAAAGAATGAATCTCATCCGAGTCTTTTTCTGAAAACTTGTTTTTACCGGTTTCGATATAACATCCCAACCTGAGTGATTCATTCAACTGGCGGGCATAGAAAATACGCGGGAAAACACTCATTTCATTCGTCGGGAAGAAATCAAAAGGATCTCCAAAATACAGGCCATTACCCATTGAAGGGACCATGTTCACGCCAAAACCTGCTATGTTGCGGCTTCCTTTTTCCTGGGCCTGCAACGCTATTGAAATACCTAAAAGGAGCGCGATGGTCAGGATGGCAATCTTGTTTTTCATAAAGTTGAATTTAAAGGAACAATTCTTTGGTTAGTTAATGTTTTCAGGATTATTATGTTTCAGCACCTGATCCGGCTATGTAAGCCAATGCCTGTATCTGGTGAAAAATTCACGGCATAAAGATATGTCTATTGGTAGTATCTGACAAATAAGTAAACTATTATTTTTCCTTCAATCGTGGTCATTTAGATATGGTTTAAATTTACTCAGGCTCTGACCAATTCAACCGGGAGGGTTTTTCCCACACAGTGATTTATACCAGTGTTGTCTTTTACCTGCTGACTTTGTTTTACATGGTTATAGAATGTATAAAAAGCATGCTGATACTAAATTGGAAGTAATTATAAGAGTATTGTACCAGTAAATCAGATGTGATGAACAGGCCTCATGCTTCTGTATGTATTGAAGAACCAACAGAACCTTAGAAAAATTTAGAAATTCAGATATTTATGTACCTTTAATTCGATTAATCAGGATTTTTCGGGGAAGGAGTTGCTTGAATATAAAAGCAGGTTAATTCTAATGCAGGTATAAATTCAATATGAGGATGAAAACTATTACTGGCTAACCGATTATGTGGATTTATTAACGCTAATATCTCAATTGTACGTTCTCTTTTATTAACCTTGATTTGTAAGGGATGTGGTGATGCTTAAAACTGCCCAATCCAGCCTGAGTATAAATATTAAAGGTGCCTTTACTCTCCTTGTGGGTGTTTTTATATTTCTCTCACAGTTGCCTGTTTCGATCTCAGCACAAAATTCCAATGGCATACTTTTTCATGGAAGGGTATTTGACCGCGTTTCGAATGCTCCTGTTGATAATGTCAATTTTGTACTCCAGCGCAATAATCATGGAACGGTTTCAAATAGCCGCGGTGAGTTCTCATTGTATTCTGATTCTATCCCGTCAGTACTCATTGTCAGCCATATAGGGTATGTGACGAAGAAAGTTATTCTCGATTCTTCATCCTGTAATATGATGCTCTATCTGGATCCGGATATAATACAGCTCAGGGAAGCAGTTATCCGGGCGGTACCATTTGAAATTGTTTTTAAAAATGATCATTATTCAGTGCTGGATTACGAGACCGATAGCAGTAATATCTATCTGTTGATCTACCGTAACCGGCTTTCCCGTTCTGAGCTTATCTTAATAAATTTTTCGGGAGATACACTTGCCAGTTCAGGCTTGCTGCCGTATGCTTCAATGGGTTTGCATAAGGATTGCCTTGGGGCAATTCATATCCTGAGCAGAGATAGTGCCTATCAGGTATTCAGGGAAAGCAAATCACTCCTTTGGTTCGATCCTGTACTGCTAACCAGGTATCTGGAAATTGTCGGCGATTGCATTACATCAACGCCGACACAGCTTTTTATTAAAAGAACAACTGATTTTGAACTTGGAACAGAGTTCTTCATCGTTGACCGGAGTAACCACGATATAAAACTAATCACACAGGTACGGGATGAAAAAATGATAAACATGCTGCGGAAAAATCCGGAAGATTTTTGGATGTTACAAAACGCATCACCTCCAAATCAGGATGGGAAAATGTCAGAGTCAGTTGGCGAAGTGAAATCGGCCAATATCAGCTTTGTGGAATGGAATTGGGTAAAAAAGGTCGTATATTTACCAGTCAGGTCTTTTCTTTACATGGTAGGTGAATTGATTTGTGTTTTCAATATTCCCAACCTGCAGGTCGAGTTTTTTAATGTCAAAGGAGATTTTTCTTATAAAACTGGAATTGGCATCAGACCTGATACTCCCGGTAAATGGACAAAAGATATTTTATTTGATGAAATCACTTCGAATGTCTATACCTCTTATATCAATAATGGTATCTTGACTCTTTATAAAATTGATCTTAATTCAGGTGAATTGATTAAAGAAATCTCAAGCTATTATTCGTTTCCTCAAAATGTGAAGGTTTACGGCAATTACCTTTATTACCTTTATGATGATCCCGTCCAACCCGATAACAAGATGCTTTTCAGACAACGAATAAGATAAGACTTAAAGTAAACGGTCAAATATATTCCTGATTGTATTAATGATTCATCAAGTGCAACTGAAACAGGAAGACGGAGCATCTGCCCGGCGTTAATCGTACCTCAAAGCGAAAGGCATATCATCATTATAAGACGTTTGACCTCACAGTCATACGTCTGATCTGTAACAGATAACTAATGCAGAAGGTTTCTGAATACAGGTGACGCAATCCGGTGCAGAGTGCGGGCAGGCTAAATTTTCCGACAACTTCTTAAATCGGGAATAAGCGGAATTACCTGTTCAATCCCGGTAGCAGAGCGGTTAACGCATAATCTATTACTACAGAATAATAGCTTTACTTCAGCTCCTGCTTAAAGAAAGTTCATGTTAATCTGAAAGAACATTTTTGTCATTAAATTTTGCTGATTATACTACTGGTATGTTCCTTCTTAAGTGGCTAATAATAACTTTTCATTAATATTGAAATATTTGCCTGAAGAATACCTGAGATACAGTCAGCATTGCTCCGTTTTATTACCCGGAGTATTATAGTTTTTCTGTTAGTTGTGTATGAATCAGTTTTATACCAGGCTGATGTTGAATTTTGACAGCGTTCGTTGCCCTGTTTCTGAGATTATCTGTATTTCCTTTTATAACAGAACATTATCCTGCAAATAATGTTATATTGATCCGGTTAAATCCTTTAGCATAACCAGTTTTCCGTAAATAGCAGGCTATGCCGGAAAAATTCTCAGAACTACTATGGATCATAGGAAAGAATTATCACCCGAACATCACCTGGAACTTCTTAAAACACTGAAGGCCAGGTTCACTGGCAATATGAACCGCCATGCCGGGATGGAATGGGAGAAAGTGTTGGCAAAACTGGAGGCAAACCCTGTTAAAATCTGGTCACTCAGCGAAATGGAACGGACCGGAGGTGAACCTGACGTAGTCGGTTACGATGAAAAGACCGGAGAATACCTGTTTGCCGACTGCTCAGCCGAAAGTCCCAAAGGCCGCCGCAGTCTCTGCTACGACCGCGAAGCTCTGGAATCGAGAAAGGAGTTTAAACCTGAAAATACCGTGGTGGATATGGCCGCCGAAATGGGCATTGATCTCTTAACCGAAGACCAGTACCGCGAATTGCAGCAACTCGGGAGCTTTGATACGAAAACTTCGAGCTGGGTGAAAACACCCGGGGACATCCGCGCACTGGGTGGCGCTATCTTCTGCGACCGCCGCTATGGTCATGTGTTTACCTACCACAACGGCGCAGAATCATACTACGCCGCCCGGGGTTTCCGAGGCGCACTCAGGGTCTGATACCTATTGGTTAAGTTGATTTCTTTTGTTCCTGGCTGTGTTCATTGCTTTCAGCCACCGGTACAACAGGTAGATAGCGAGTCCGAGCAGGAATACAGCCCACAGGTTGGCAAGGAACAGCACAATGGCTTCCAGTACTTTCCAGCCGGTTTTCAACGATTGGACAAGCTTTCTGCCAAACCCCGGCTCATAGGCCGTAATGTCCTTATTGCTTGCTAACAATTCACGTTTTATCGACTGCCGCTGGTAAATATTCAGACTTATGGTGCTGAAATTCACCTGGTCGGCAAGTGAGAGGTTGCTCATCCTGGCATGGTCTGCCATATCCTGCCTCGAAAGCAGCAGATCTTCAGCCCTGGTGGTTTCGTTAAGTTTCCTGCCTTTTTCATCGATGGCTTTGCTCAGCCGCTCTTCAGCCCTGGCAGCTCGTTTCTGTGCCAGCGTGTTCGACAGCATCATCAGGGCAACATCATCGGCTTTGATGATGCGATAATCAAGGAATTCGATGCCGGCGGCTATCTCTTTCAGTGTGGTATCGAGAAGCGTGTTCGGCACCCGAAGGGTAATCGTGTTCGACACCGTAAAATAGGTGGTTTCGAGCAGTGAATCGGCGCTGACGGCAGTCGTTGTTACATTGTCAACGGTGGTGTTCAGGCTGGTATAAGTCACAAAGCCCCCTCTGCGGGCGGCAATCGTTTCGATGTTGTAAGTCGAATTGATCACGCTTTTAACCCTGAACTTCATCTCGGCAGTACGTATGAATTTTCGGGTGCTGTCCTTACCATCTTCCACTGCTGCTGATGACGATATGTATGAATTAGCAGTTGTGTCGGCTACAGCCGAAGGTGAATACTCCATTTTTTCGCGGTGAGCGGGGGAGCAGGAGAACAAGATCGTAACCAGTACAATTGAGGTCAGAATTGAGATCTTTTTCATTGGTCAATACAGTTAAAAGATTAATAATGTTAAAGGCAAATCTAAAGGCAATCTATATTCTCTGTGAATCAACGTAAATCAGGGCTTTCTCATTGTGTATCTTTCATTTTTTGCTTAGCTGGCAGTTACTGCTTCCGGAACAATGGCAAAATGCCGTTTAATCGTTGTACGGACGCACCTGGTCAATATACAAGGTCCTGCCGGGACCATCGTATTTAAACTCAACATCCAGTCCAAATTCCAGGTAATCAGAACCGGGGCGCATTGCAAGGTGAAAATGGTGCTTGATTTTGTCGAGAGTATTGGCAAGATGCAGCAGCTCCGCATCAGTAAGTATTAGCTGCCGGGGTGAAAGACTTGAGTATGTAATTATTTCAACTATTTGTTTATCCCTGAAAAATTCATTTGACATGCGGGGATAGCATATAAGCTGTTCGCATACAATACTGTCGGATGGCTTTACAACGGCTTCCTCTCCAAGTTGAATATTTAGTGTAAACCCATAGTTTTCAGGCCTGTAAATATTTTTTGTGATGGCAACTCCATTGGCAGTCTCATTCGGATATGAACGATGTACGAGAATACCCATTGCTACAGTTTCCTGGTTAATACCAAATAGCTCACGTTCTGCAAACGCATTGTAATTCCAAGTGCTTGCCCATACTTTCTTTACAGCATTGGCAACAGATTTGGCGCTATCATTCACTATTCCTGTCTTTGATTCATACAAGCCGGCACCCGAAAATCCTTTCATATCCTCAGCATTGGTTGATGAACGAAAGCGCATCCTGGTGTATTTACCTTCTTTAACAATCCTTTGATCAAGCGCTAGAGAAAGGGTTGAATCCAGCGGAAATGATTCAATTCTTTTACGGATTTGTTTGAGTCGTTTTCTTAGTGTATCAGGGTAACTGATGACATTTGTATCTCCGAGCAGGTTTGTTAACAGAGTGTCGGCCCCCGATTGAATCATGTGCTGGTTATAAAAGAAAAACGGGATTGCGAATGATGATTCAGGTGTTTTGAAGCCGCATTTGGAGCTGATCTTTATCAGTTCACCAAAATATGCTGCTTTGTTGCCGGCATAGTGTGACGATTTCCGGCTCAGGTAGCCGGCACCGATGAGCGTATCAGTACTAAAATCAGTATCTAACAGGGGTTTCTGCTTTCTCTTCGTAGTCTGTTTCCTCATTTCAGACTTTTTCAGGCTGTATCCTTCACTGCTAACCGTGAACCGGACATATTCACCTGCCAGGGAAAGAATGGCTGAATCTTTCATGGCATCGACAAAAGCCATAGCCGGGATTTTCCGGTTTACCGAAAGAACGGATATGTGGCTTAAAGGGGTTTGTAACTCCATGGTAATGATCCCTGCAACCGGCGGGAAATCAATGAGGCTGCCTTCAACCAGTACAATGTCGCTGGGTTTGCATTGCGCCAGCATTTTCCTGTCTTTTACAAGCCGCAGGTAACCATAGGATGTACCGGCTGAAATCTTTTGGTACTTCTGATTGCTGAAAACCTCAAGAGGAGTTATAACTGGCACTTTTAGAAGAGTCTGGCGGTACAGGTCTTCTAACCTCGAACTATTCAGCAGGAGTTTCATGCTTTTACCAAAGTAAACCGACTCCTTCACCGCGTTGAATAGTTTGATAATATCCTCTGACCTGATATAATCCAGAGGCGACACTTCAAATACAAAAACTCCGGGCCCCCTGAAATAGTTCACATTAGCCAGCAGATACTCCCTGCAGGCGGGATCAGATGAGTAATTACAATTATTAAAGTGTTCGTGACCGGAGCCGTAACTTAAAACCTGCTCGCAAAACTGGAAATGAATTTCAAAAGCCGATGAGTTTATGAAGTACAGTTTCTCATTCCTGAGTTCCATTACAACCTTTATCGCGTCAACCTGCCCGTACTTAGCCGACAATGGTTTGCCGCTCATCTTCCTGAACTCGCCAATATTCCTGATTCCCGAAACGAAATCCTGTGCGGTGAGCAATTGCGGAAACGAAATCCACTGGCAGAAAAGGAAAATACTTAAGTATATAGGTTTACGAATGAGTGTCATTTAATAGCAGAAGAATGAAGTTCTCTGATATGATCAAGGAAAGGTAACAGATTGCTGAAAACGTTAGCGGATAATTCCAAAAAGTTAAACTCCGGCTGAACTAACTGTAATGCGTATTATACAGCTTTCCAGCCGGAGGTGTATTTGTCCCACTCGGTCAAAACGCCGGTTGTCGGCTTGTTTATGCTTTGCTTATTAGGTTACAATGATAGCAAATATCGTCTACGCTGCCAGTATAGCTACCGGAATGGCGATCACCAGTATCAGTGCGTAAAGCGATAAGACCACGATGGCGCATATTCCCATAAACTTGAACAACGATTTCAGGTTTGCAAAGCCGCTGTTGAGCATGCCCTGTTCGTTCATAAGCACTGCCTGCTTGGTCTGATCTGAAAATTTGTGCAGGTAGCTGACAGGGAAATAGTAAAGAACGGCAATCAGAATGTAAACGATCCCAACGGCTCCCATCGGGAAGGGCATTTTAGTGTATTCGCCCAAAGCTGAAAATCCTACCATGACGAATAGGCCGGCAAGTACCATGAAGCCCATGCCGATGTAACCCATGATAGCAAGAAATTTGCCCCATTTAGCGGTTTCAGTAAGATAAGCGTTGATCTCATTGTTGATGGTCAAAGGGCTGACATCCTGAACTGTGTAATCTGTGTTTTCCATTGGTTTGATTGGTTAATAGTTGATTAGTTAAAAGTTAATTGTTTGATGTTTGATGTTTGATGTTTGATGTTAGATGTTTGATGTTAGATGTTTGATGTTTGAACTTTGAACTTTGAACTTTGAACTTTGAAAATGTAACACTACTGTAAACGCCACCGGCTGAAGCTAAAATTGTGGCAATGTACGAAGAAATCCTAGAAACAGAACTTAAGCGATAGTCCGGTAGCGCTTAGCCCGAGTTTGAGGTCGCACTTCTGGTTGAAAGAAAGATTACGACGGTTGGCATTGTATATATCTGCAGCCGTTTTGGCATCTCTTCCGGCAGACCCGGCCAGCGGCAGGGCGATCACAACCAGCCCGCAGCCTATGCCGGCCATAGCCCAGACAGGTTTGCCTCCGCCAATGGCCGTTCCCAGCGGGTAACCGATCAGGAAGCCTCCCGTATAGGAGAGCACATTGGCAATGGTTGCTGATGTCCTGGCTTTTTTAAGGTAACCACTGGCTTCAGTGTCGTCCTTCATCATATCAGCCATCGTGCTGAGAGCGAGCGGTTTGCCATCCTGTTCAAACCTGTACCCGCCGAATCCTTTAATGGCAGTGATCGTGTCGGCCTTGTCCTGGGCAAGAGCTGAAATACCGAATATCAGCATGAAAACAGAAAGAAACGTTTTCTTAGTCATGAGTAGTTGGTGTATAAAGTTGATTATTCAAGAAATATAGGATTGTTGAATGATTGATACTGATTTAAGGATGCTGTGACGGTTCAATATGATTCGTGTAGTTCCCTGCTTCGTTTAATTAATAAATCATCTGGTCAATGTGAATTTCAGCGGCATGTTAAACTGCACTTTCACAGGCTTGCCGTCGAGCCGGCCGGGCATCCAGCGCGGCATACCGCGTATTANCCTTAAGGTTTCCTCGTCCAGCAAAGGGTGAACACCACGTAGTAATTTCACATCACTGATCGAACCATCCTTTTCAACCACAAAAGTGACATACACGATTCCCTGGATGCCGGCTTCCCTGGCAGCTCTTGGGTAAACGACCGAATTCATAANGTATTCAAACCTCTTATTATCGCCTCCGTGAAATTCCGGGTAAACTTCGTATGCGAACCAGGCCGTATCGGCGCCTGCAGCCGTGTAGCATTTTCCTTCCTTCAGCTTACCGTTTTTGTAGCTGTCAGACCTTCGTACGGAGCCGTCAGGATAATATACCGTGAATATGCCGTGGTACTCGCCTTCGTTGTTGTAATTCCTCACGACGCGGGCTTTGCCATCGGAATACAGGTCTTTCCATTCGCCCACACGCTTATTGTTATGGAAAGAGCCCTCCGAAACGGGAGNACTGTCCTTATAATACCTGAACAACCCTTCGCGGAAGAGCGTATCGCGCCTGGTGCTGTGCCCTTCCATAAGCAACTCCCCGGATTTGCTGTATTCCATGATTTTATACCCCAGGCTGTCAGCCGTCTGAACCCGGTATGTGTCCATGACAGATCCCGCGAAATTGTTGTCGCCGGACAATTTATGATAAGTGGTATCCTGGGCTGAGGCTTCATGCATGATGAGGATAACCGTAAGAATAAAGAGATATTTGGCAAAATTCATAATGGGCAGTAAGGTTATCGGTTAATAGAAAATGGATATCAGGAGAGTATATTAAATTTCGGGTGGTTTCCCTGTTATTGGCGGTATAAGGTCAAAGGATTATTTTTCTATCGGGCTGATGCTGTTGAGTATTCTCATGGCCTGCTGGTATGCGGGGGTATTCTCGCCGCCTTCTTCGCCGTAAGTAAGGTTGATGTAAAAATTGAGTCCGCTGTATTTTTTATCAGTGAGAAACATGATCACTACACCCAGTTGGTCTTCGGTTTCGCCAACGATACCAACCATATCATAGCCGTTTGTGGTGGTTCCGTACCTGATATCCGGTTCGTCGGAAGGGTCGTAAGTAAAACCAGATAGTTCAAATACCTTGTTTCTTCGTAGTTCGGTGCTTGCAAAAACCTCTTTTACAACCAGGAGCGAGAATTTGCTGAGTCCGTTGGAACCAACAAAGCCCAGCGATTCATCCGGGTACTCAAAAGTAAAATCAGCAGGCAGGTCAAACGAAAGGTTAAGATCGGGATAAGTGTAGTGCTTCCATTCCGCCGAGGCCGGCTGGGCTTTGACAGTCGAAAAGCTGAGGATGATTGCAGTGATCAGCAGCGGCAGCGCCATTTTAAGAGTCGTACGTTGTTTCATGGGTTGTTCAGTGGTGGTTGGTTATTAGTGAGTTAGAGTGGACGTGAAATTCTAAGTCAAAGACTCAGGATTAGGGGCCGTTGTTTCTGCTTCATCTTTTATTTCATTTAGCACAGATTCAACTCTTGAATAGTCATTGATGACTTTTACAGTGATAAGAGCAAGCGGNNTTACTCCGATAATATTTCCAATCATACCGGCAGCAGTGCTTGAACTCAAATCGTCTATGGTCTCGGCGTTCAAAGAAGCACGGAATACAATTTGTCCGATAATATTGGATATAATCCAAAGGGCCCACCACCAACCCAATGCATTTGTAGTTAATGTCCGTTTAAATTCAATGCCCTCTTTGGACAATAAATCCTTTGCTTTTTGGTACATTTCTCTCATTATCTTATATGGCCTGTACAAATTCACAATCGGGACAAACCAGCAACCGGCTGCCCAGCCTTCCGTGTAAGATAGATATTTTACTTTCAGGTGTAGATTGTAGTAAGCTCGTCTGAACCATAGTATAAATGTGATGGCAGAAATTAAATATGCAATCATGTACAAAATGGCTATTATTTGCTCCCTGCTGTCATTGGCTGTAGCAGTATCTGACGAGATTTCACCTCCATTTGCAACAGACTGCAACAGATCGTACTGAAGATACCCTGAAATGAATGATACAATTTCTAATACTAATACAATCCATATAAGCATGACAGCATTTTTTGCTCTCTGCCCATTGGGTTTTAAATTTTCCATTTCATTTTTCTTTTGAGATTTACAATTAAAATATTGGTTTAGTCACAGACTAAGGATAACGGACCTGGTAAATTGAGTTTTACTTTGATAATTCTTTGATCTGTTGCTTTGAGTAGGATTTGGCCTCCTCATCCCCAAATTTCAGTACTTTTTTATAATATTCAATCGCTTGTTCTTTATTTCCTTTGAGTTTGTATGCTTCTGCAATATTGGATAGCACAATGAAATCTTCCGGGTTAATCTTTTCGGCATGCAGCANGGGAGGTAAGGCCTTGTCGTATTCTCCTGTTATTAAATAGGTTAATGCCACATTCGACAGGCTTTCAACATGATCGGGGTAGAATTTAAGTACTTCATTTGCAATATCTCTCATATTGCTGAGCAGGCTGTCATTCCCGGTATTATATAACTGAACCTGGTAGTCCTGCAGCGACGACAGGAAAAAATCCTTTCCGCCGTCCTGCTTTTCATTGAGGGTCCACGTCCATGCGTTGTTATTTTNTGCTGAATAATCAATGGTTTTGATGATCTCATCGGTAAACTCTTTCCATTTTTCCAGTTCTCCCAAAACATATATTTTCCCGAACCTCATGTCGAGCCTGTCGGGGTAGAGGCGGATGCCTTCATCAATTTTGGCGAATCCCTTCTGCAACTCATTTTCCTGGTAGCTTACCAGGCTTCCGATATAGCCGGCAACCTGGTTGGTGCTATCCGTGAATTCAAGGCTTTTGCCCTTAGGCTGTTCTTTAGTGAGTGTAAGAACTTCACTTCTCGATTTTCCGTAGTAATAGTTGAAGTAGGAGGTGTACAACTCCGGGTCGTTTGGCTTCTCGCTTTCCCATTTTTTAAGTATTTCCAGTTGCCTGAGGGTGTCGCCCGGCTTATTATACTGTTGAAATTCAGTGTAGTAGCCCTGCGAAAAAGCGGGATGGAATGTGAGAGCTAATAATAGAAATGCCAGGCTTATTTTTATGCTGGAAGGGGAAGGTGTCTTGCTCATAATATGTTGATTGCTGTTGCTGATTTGGAAATTTTATAATAAAAGCCTTTTATAGTGTTTTATCCATGTTCTGAGTAAAATACTCTGTATAACTGGGGCTGTTATGCGTCCATGGTTATTCTACTACATTTTCACCTTCATACTTTTCTCCTTTTTGCCATGCTTCAGAAATTGCTTTGTAATGGGGAAATCCTTCTTCGTTTTCAGATAACCAATTTTCTATGAACCTAGGATTATTGCTATTGGGTGTTGGTGATACAGTTCTTATTTTAACTTGAACTGGAGTTCTAACTGCATCCCCCATAATTATTGCATGTTGTTGTGGTAATATTGGCAGTTGCTGCAATATATCTTCATTTGCTGAAGAAACTAACTGACGAACATACTTTTGGTCTTCTGGATTTTGCAGCCTATGGATGATAAATGAATTACATTGAGACAAAACGGTTTTTGAAAGTTCAAAGGGGCGTTGGCTGGAAACTAAGAGGGATATGCCATATTTTCTACCTTCACGTGCTATTCGTTCAAACACCTTTTTAGAAATAGATTCTTTATCATTTTTATTTTTCTCTGGGATATAGTTCTGGGCTTCTTCTAACGCTAAAACTATTGGCATTTTTCCTCTGTCTTTTTCTGGGAATCTTGAAACAAAATCAAGAATTAATCTGCCAACCAAGCCGGTAATTGTTTCCAAGACTTCGTAAGGAAGCAAAGACATATCTATTATTGTTATTTGGCTGGCTTTATCTTCTTGAAGCTTCTCGTTCTCTATTTTATTTAAATTTTCTTTATAATAAGAAGTAAAGGAGTCACAATTTGCATCTTGATAAACTTTACAAAAATCACCAAGAATAAAAGCTATAAACTTTGCCAATGAATCCGTTATGTTTTCACTTTGCTTTAGAAGTAAGGGCTCTGCAATTCGTTCGTCATTTAAATAGGATTGTAACCTTAATCGTAAAGTAGAGACAAACTCTCTTATTCTGTTATTNNTTGATGTTTCTTGTTCATCTATTGCTTTATCAATATATCTAAAAATTAATTGCTCAAAATTGAACCATAGAGGCAAATCAATATTCCTTTCTTGGATTATTCTCTCATCCTCATTTTTTTCAGAGTTTTCCCTTAAAGCTTCTGCTAATTTATTAGATAACGCCTCTTTAAATTTAATATCTATTTGCTTTATGCCATCATTATAAAAGAATCTATTAAAATTACTCGCCCAGTTTTTCTTGATATATTCTTCTTTATTAAAAATTGAAACATTCAGAAAGTTCTGNNAAATGCATTGCAAATTCTCAAATTCATCATAAAGGATTTGCTTTAGCTCATCATTAGATGGTTTGTCGTTATTTTGACACAAATCAATTATATGTGATAAAGTATTTATAATAATGTTAGAAAAAGCTGTTGTTTCAGATGTTTGTTCTTCATTTTTAGCCAAACCTATTGCTCGTTTAAGAATTGGGGCCTGAGTTCCAGCGCTTGGTTCAAAAAGATAATCGAAATCATCAAAGTTCATAAACCAATAGGGTACTTTCATACCCTTTTTGTCAATATGAAATGGATTTATTAATTCAAGTCTCTTGAAAGGAGAAACTCCCTTGTCTAAGTTACCTTGAAATGCTTGTTTGTATTCTCCGTTTGTATCAAAAATTATTATGTGAGCACTTTTAAGATTCTTTCCATTGTATGAAAACTCAAATAAGCTGTGTACAATTGAAGTCAATGTACATGATTTTCCGGAGCCTGTATTGCCAAGGATGGCAGCATGCTTACCAAAGAACTTATCAGGATTGATTTTAATTTTGTAATCTGAAAAAGAAGGCGATGACCCAACAGGTAAGTAATAATCTTTCTCAAAATCAATAGTAGATTTTACTTTCTGGTCAAAAATATTATCAAGGTCTCCTTTTGTTACATACCAAACAGGATTATCTAATACCGGATAATTATAAACTCCTTGTATATACTTTTTGTCTCCTTCAATTGTACCTATCATTGTGGCTACTAGATATCTCGCTGAATCTGTCAGAAATATTGCTTCCTTGTCTTTTGACAATTCAGTTTCATCAATGGCTTTTACCCTTGTAACCAATGCAACGATTTTGTCAGAACCAATGGGGATTATTAAGTATGAATTAATTCTCGCTACTTCGTAAATATCTTCATAACCACTTTTATAAAGGCTTTTAAGGTCTTCATCTAGTTTGATGAAAACGCGAAAACTATCTACTGATATAACTTTGCCTATTTTTCTTTCACTCATAGTTATTCAAATTCGTTTACAATATTTGTATTAACTTTTTCAAAATAGTCGTTAAGTGTTTTTGCAACTTTCTCTTTGGTTTTTATATCGTAGAAGTCCGGCATAATTTTATCAGCTAATACAATGAAATCGCTGATGTAATTCCCTTCTAAAATTATTATCCTCAAATCGTTAAGTTTCTTTATTCGTTCTATTTCGGGATTACTGCTGAATGCAAGAATTATTAAAGTAAATGAAGGATTTGATAATGCTTGGAAAATAATGTCATTAATATGTTCATCTGCAAATGCATATCCTACAGTAACCAATACTGTTTGAGAGTATGATATTGTTGAAGCAAATTGTCTGAATAATTCAGAATATGGGAAATCTAAAGTGTATGATTTTTTTAAGGCAGAGGGATAAATTATCGTGTCACCTTTTTTATTTGATTTTTCTATTAAGGGAATGGGCAGTTCTTCAATTCCATACAGATTATTTGAATCTCTCTTTTCTGAGTTTATCCATGATATTGAACCATGAAGTTTAAAATATCTGATTACCTTTTCAATTCGTTGAACCTNTCCGGCTGTTGTGGAACNCGGATAAAACATGTCATATTCAAATGTCTCTGGTTTAAAAAATCTTTTGTGAAAACCGGCAAAGCCATCAATGTAGAAAACTCCTAACTTATCAAAAGCGTATTCAAAAGCCAAATCATAATTTAAAGTAAAAATGTTNNTCGCTCTTTTCAGATTTAATGGTCGTTGCAAAAGTGCTTTGACAAATTTTTCGTGAAAATGATATTTATTTGATAAAGCAGGTATAAATAATTCTTTCTTGTTCTGCTTAATTATCTTTCTTAGAACTGATATTGGAATTTTTCTTTTATCAATATTACAAACAGAAAAAAGCCCTTCTTTTATTGCAACGATTAGTTCGTNTATTTTATCCGTTCTTTCAGTATTTCTTCNTTCAAGCGTAAAATCTTTTGCAATTAAGTAATTTAATACTCTTTCATATTCCATTTTTATTTCTGTTCCATCACGAACAATATCATCAACTGTTTCGATATTTTGAAGATACTTGATAGTATTTAAGAATTCAGTTGATATCTCTTCATCCTTTGTTTTTAAATATTCTTCAACTTCTACTGGGAAATTTCTTATAGATACTGCACCGAGATAGATAGATGAACCGGAGCCAAAAAGAAAACTAACATTATCAAGTTCAAGATAATTTTTAATAAGTAGCTTAATTCTTTCAAGTGCTTTCTCTTGGTTATCATCATCGGCTTTTAACCATTCTGCTAGTTTGTCTGTATTACCGACAAAAAGCTTATTCTCATTGCTGTTAAACAATTTATTACTTTCCATTTATTTAATCTTTGATTGCTATTTTTGCATTACGCACAACATGCAAATATGTATGGTCATATCCACCTCATATGGTACAATATTCTCACTTATTGACCTAATCGCACGCAGGATGCTTTAATTCCTTAAACTGCCAATACTCCAAATACAATAATTTCAAAAATTTATCAGCTGTTTAAATCGTGGTAATATTACAAAGAAACCGTAAAAAGTCCAAATTTATTTTTGCACTGGATACCCTTGCTGGCGGCTTTTAACTTAGTGGAGTGGCCTCATAAGGCATAGTCGAATTATCTGTGACAACTTCAACCACATTCTTCAGTTAACAAATATCTAAAATACCTTTATCACCGGCATAGTCAGAAGAGCTACAATAACGTTTCCGGGCAAGGCGCCGGGGCTTTGTGTGTTTTGTCTTGTGCGTTGGACAAGCCATGGAGATAAGCCAGTGTTACGAGCCGTTCTTTATCATCTAATGCTTAATCCTATCCTGTCATTGTCTATATATATATTATCGTTTTGTTCTTTGGATTCAAAGAAGAATGGATTAGATTCTCTTGTTAATCCACTTTCTGCCAAATCTCCAATATTCCTTGGAAGAATTAATCTCAGTCTATAAAAATCTAGAATTTCAAATTGCCAAATAGGTCGAAAAGGAAAGTCGTCAGGAAATATATTCTCAAAATAGCGATTTGATAGGTCCACTTCATAAAATTTTTCGTTCTGGAAGTCAATTTCGCGATAATCGAAATATTTTTGGTCAAGAAAACCTAAGAGTCCTTTATAGTAATTCTTTGACAGTTCCTTTAAAAGTTTTGAGTCAAATTCAACATTATCATTATAAGGGTCGTGATATTTACAGTGAACATTGTTGTACAGATGGTAAGACACACTTGCAACTGTAAAGTTAACAGGAATCCCACCAGTTGTGGATTGAACTTTATGAGCTACCATATTTCCATGACCTCCGGAGAATCCCTTAGCCTCAATTGCGAACATTGAATTTTGTTTGAAAGCTAACAAGTCTGGACGATTAACATTGAGTGGCATATCAAGAATTCGCATTGCTGCTTCATAGTTAACAGTAATAATACTTTGGTTGATTTGTTTAGAAAGGAAATCTGCAATTGCTTTGCCTGCAAGATTTGAAAATTGTCCTTTTTCAGTTGGGTCAGACAGTTGTGTTGNGGGTTGAGAGAATCTGTTATTGTAAAATGCGTGTCTTTGCAGATAATTGCTGTAATGAAAAAANNACATAGCAATTGTCCGAATAAGTTTTTGTGGACGAGGAGCAAAACCTTGACCAGCAATACCCAAATGTTTTGCAAATGCTAGCCTTGTTAAATGATGAATTTGATTTGTTATTAATCCATTATTGTCTATATATTCGACTGTTATGTTCATAGTTTTCTTGTTTTTAATGGCTAGTAACTAGTGAATATGCTCAACCTATTGAGCATATCATACCCATTTTGGCAGGATACACTTAATTTTTATCATGATTGCAATGCGAGACTCATTCGTTCCTTAAACTGCCAATACTCCAAATACAATAATTTCAATACTTTATCAGCTGTCTAAATCGTGGTAATATTACAAAGAAACCCCAAAAATTCCAAATTTATTTTTGCACCTGATACCCCTCGCTGGCGGATTTGCAACATAGCGAAGCGATCCTACCGAAAGTAAAACTGCGCCAGCAGGTGTTGGTACTGATTACATTCAATAGTTATCGAAACCGCACCAGCGGAGGGCTCTCTCATTGATTCTGCTATTTATCAGTCTTTCTCTTTTTCTTAATTCCCTTTTTAATCGCTGATTTTTTACTCCACTGTATTAAATCAGAATTTGGGTCACCAGATTGTTCATCTATTTCGGACTTTGTTAATCCCGAAAATCCTTAATCGTTATATGTATACTTTTCGACATAGTAGAGTTTTAAATAATTGGCGGTAATAGGGTCCCGCATTATATTGCATATCTCTTTAATAATTATTATATCCTCAACTCATCTATCCTTTCACCCCACTAATGTATAAATTTTCCCGACAGTGCCTTATGAGGTAAAACAATTAACTGTAAATCGGTTGAAAAGATTAAAACTTAGCGAAGCGGTATCATGAGGCAGAGCCTAATAATCTGCGCCACCGAAGGAAAGGCAGAAGGGCTAGAGCAACAAATATTTGGTAATAAAGCTTAGGACATCCAGGATTCCATCATGAATAGTAATTAACCCGGGGCTGTTTATAACATTGAAGCCCTGACCATCTTGCCCTTTGCCTTACTTATCTTTTTTTTAATGGTCTGGACAATTTATCGAAAGCATAGAATACTGATAAATTTAACCTTAATCCATNCCATTCAGGTTTAAGTGCGGTGTTTGTCCCCGGATTCAATACCTGGGGATTCCCTGGTTGGTCAATTCTAAATCCTCCTTTCCCATATTGTAACATATAGCTGATCTGACAACTTATTCCGAAACTTTTAACCGGATAGCTGATTTTAAGAATCGGTTCAATATATTGATTTACTGACTTCAAACTGAACTGATTGTCAAGGAATACCGTGTCATATAAGCTCAAATATTCATTCGTCCTTGCCTTGCTGAATATTAATCCTGCCTCAAGCTGGCCTTCCAGTTCAACCCTGCCTGTGCTGGTTAAAGGGACTTTCACAAAGATTCCCGGAATCCATGCATTGATGATATTGTCGAAGTAGTAAGTTCCTGAATAATCCTTCGCAGAAATCCTTGATCCCGTTGAATGACGGGAGATCGCCAATCCAACCATATAGTCGGGCATTCCGTAAAGAATGGATCCCTTAAAATAAACCCAGGATGGAAAATCATCGGTAAGTTTGGTAGTAAGGCCTATATCCTTCATTACATAGGTATTAAGGGCTTTCATGTTTTTCATCTTGTAGAAGCCAATACCACTGCCGGCTTCTATTTGGAAATTCTGTGAAAACAACAATACCGCCCAAAACAGCAGGATACCGGTAATAAGATCTTTTTCATATCCGAAATTTTATAGAAAATAGAGTATTCCTTTGTTCGACAATATCTTGTGGTCACTTATCGAACAATGGTAATAATCGTAAATATTGGTGTCATTGACAGGGACATCATAAAGAAGTTCTCCGGTATCTGTCGATCGGACCAGCAGGTGCTGCCCTTTACCTGTGAGTACTTCATGGTTTTTGTAATCAATGGCAAGGTATTTTTCCCCGCTTATATCAATCGTGCTTAGTACTGCCTGGTCAGAAGCCCTGATGATACTTAGAGTCTGGCCATCCCAATAGGAAAACTGATCAGCTTCCGCTCTGCTGAATTCAAATGAGTTGTATACCTCAGGATCATAGGTTTGCAGCTCTGTGAACTGATGGTTCGCATAATGCATCAGTTTATAAATACCATAATCATAAAAAATCATATAGTCAGCATTGGAGGAGATACATATTCCGGCTGAGGTTGTCGGGTTATGGGTGTATTCTGCCAGTACCGACTCCGTATCGAAGTTAAACAGGTATATTCCCCCTATGATACTGTTTACCAGCCCGATACGCGTATCCGAAACCGGGATAACCGGAGAATACTGCCCGGTAAGGTAACCCAATGACCTAACGTGGTAACTGGTGATATCAGAAGTTGAAGCAGAGTATACCTGAGAAAAATCGCAAACATGGGCGGTAAAGTATTTGCCGGAAGGTGATACCATGAGATCGGAAAATGTATACACATCGCATCCTGTATGATTATACCTAATGGATTGTTTCACACGGAGATCAGTAAGTGAATACTTCACGAGCCCTGCTTCCTCATCTGAAAACAGGATTTGATTGTTCTCGGCAGGTATAATGAGGTTAGGGGCAAAAATATAGTTAGCAAAGCGGAATCCGGCCATTACCTCTTCATCCACCATATAATATTCATCATAATCGGGGATGTATGTAAAAGAATAAGGTTTAGGTACCAGCTCAATCCTGGTTGAAAATTTATCACCGAACTTGTAATTAGTAAGATTACAGATTGAATCAGACGAAGATACGGAGGTGTGCAACAAATTGAAGGTTCCGTATAAGGTGTTGGACGCATAAGCCTTCACGGCTGCTATCCCGTTATAATACCTGCTTTTTGTCCAGTAAAAAAAATACTGGTTTGATTGAGTTGCCGAGAAACTGATCTTTGGCAATTCACGTTCCAGTATCCAGTACCCCCAGAACAGCACCTGTCCTGAAGTAAAAACTGCTTCAACTGAGTAATCACCTCCTTCGCCTACATAGCAAGAGTCGATGAAATGATTGGTCAGGCTACGTCCCAACTCATGCTTTTTACCATTGCCGTCGGCTCGGTAAACTATATATTCCTTAAGATCGCTCCCATGCATGGCGGGGAAATCAAGCCGGAGATAACCCTGCTCAGCCCTGTGGGTACACATACCTCCGTTGTTCCGTATAACTACCAGTACCCAGTGGTTCTCAACAAAGTAACCTTCGGCTCCGAGTTGTTCAGCAATGCTACCGGTACCGGAACCTGTAATCACCTGGATGGAGAGGTCATAAGTCCCGCTGTTGAAATCGTTCATGACCATCAGGAATTCTCCATGATCAGAATTTACTGTATCCTTTACTTCACCATCCACAATATAACGTATCGACCTGATTTCCTGATTTGAAGAGGAGAACCTGAAGGTCACATCCTTATCAGCATAAAGGTACACGGTATCCTGGTCAAGGTTCAGTTCGATCAGGTTCACCTGGGGTTCGCCGGCATCAGCATGAGTCGGATTTTCATAGAGATCGTGCAAATTGTACTCGCAGGATTCAATTCCAAACGCCAGAGAACAAATCAATGCAATGGGCAGGAATTTTCGGTTGAATAACCGGTAAAAGGTTGAAAACAGCATATTGGTAAAAGTTGGAAATAATAAACTTAGCTTGTGTGTAAAGCTATTGAATATTTCAGTTGCCGGTTATCAGATTGCTATTTTTTTGTGTATTTATCTCGGAATATTCTTTTTCACCAACATTTTCTTCGGGAATTGTTACTTTTTGACTTCCATTACGGCTCACGCCAAGTTTTATACAGATCATCGAACGGTTCCTGAAAATTAACGGAACCTTGTAAAATAATGGACCGGTATCATATTAGCCAAACAGCAATGATTGGCATCTAATGTTTATAAAATCAAACAATTATCACTTTTTCAGTATCCAAATTCAGTTATAACAGTTAAAACCAGCTTGTAAAGTTACCTTCCTAAATCACTTAAAATTATTGAAACTTCATTAGAAGAAGGCGTTGCGGGAAAGCCTTAGTTATTAGAGCACGTTTATATTTTAGTTATCTTTTTAATTATCATTGAAATACTTGGGAAAAATAACTTAATTCCCAATAAAATTAATACTAGAAGTATAACAAAACTTAATATTTTACCACCAAAACCTAAATCTCCAAATGGAAGGAAGCTTTTTAAAGTTAATTTTTTAATATAAGGTTTTGGTGGGTTCCACTCAGGAAGTACTTCTTGTGGAGCAATAATATCCCAAGTGCCAACAACAAAAATTGGCATTAAAAATTTATAGCTTACTTGATCATAAAATTTGTTTTGATTGAATATACCAGACCTCCATGTGCCTAAATTATTGAAAAACAATTTGAAATAATATGGTTTATCCCAAATAAAATTCTTGTCTTTTATTGTTTGATTTAATAATAATTCAGCATTATTATCTACAAATTCTGACAAGTTAGGATTTCTTAAATTCATAGAGTCAATTATATTACTAGTGGTTAAAAAAACTGGTTGACCAGAATGTATATTAGTTGATATTTGTTGAATGTCTGGCTCATTACCAATTTTTGCTTCACTACAATAAATTGCTGCAATTGCAAAATCGGCTTTAGTGGATATTCCATTTTGAGATTTATAATAAATAGGAGATTTATCTGGAATTACTTCTAAAATAAAAGATAAATTGCCATATCTACTTTCTTGATATTCTTTTTTCAAATCCTTTAATTTGATAAAAGGCAATGTACTACCATACCAATATCCAGGATAAACTGTACTATTTTTTTCATTATCTGTAATATCAACTTGACATTCTTTGTCTGCTTTAATATTGATATTAACTTGAAATTCAGTTAGCCATAATTGCATTACTATATATTTTGATTTCAAGCCCAAAGAATCAGACTTAATTCTTTTTCGATATATTTTATATGGTTGTGGCTCTGTTTTTGACCCAAAATTTAAAAATTGGGATACAGAATTCTTTTCTTGGCTGTATAATCTTACGTCTTGTATATTAATTTCGACATCTGGGAGGCCCATACATGGATGATCTGGATCAAAATGAGCCGAAACTCCATCAAAATGCAAAAGCCTTGAATCTTCCTTATTTAAATCTTCATTGCAAAATTTTAATGCTTTTAAATGAACTTGTGGCCCTTCAAAATTTCCAGTTGTTCCATCATTTGATTGGCTTGATTTATAATTGAGATTATATTCAGTTAGTTTGTCTTGGCTGTCTAGCAATGCTTCGGTATGTTTAGCAACATCTTTTTTGTACTCATCAATATAGTTTTGGTATTCAGGATTACTAATCGTCTGAGATAGTTTCTCTTGTCTATAAATAATTACACTCGAGTAGACTATTATAAGAAAAACAAAACTTAATAATATATATTTATTCATAGCTTTAGTTTTTTATTGGTCCAAGTGGTAAATTTTGATTGACTAAATATTCTATTTTAATTTCTGAATTATTATTTGAGCCAAGCCAAGCATGAACTTCACGAGTTACACCTCCAATGAATTCTTTTTGTGAAGGCCCAGTTTCATAACCAGCTAAGACAATTACTTTTTTATTTTTAAATGAAAGTAAAAATCTTGTTCCTCTTTTAGGCTTGCTATTATCTGCCCACATCATATTTACCATCCAAAGCTCCATTTCTGGTGTTAATTCTTTCTTTTGAATATTTCCCACAGAACCTTGCCCTATCTTACCACTTTCTGCTGGTGTCCATTCTTTTTGATAATTGAATTTATATAATTCATTAAAATATATAGTACTGTCAAATTTTAAATATATATCATATGATCGTTTAAGGTGCTTGCCGATATTCTGTTGAAGAGAGTCTGCAAATAATTTTCCGTTAGGAAAAGAATCTAGAGTTGTAACATAATGAGCTTCTTGGACAAATTTACCTGTTACTGGTAGTGTTATAGTTCTATTCCAGTATTTTGAAGTATCCTTTCCAAATCTAAAACTATGTCTAATTGTCAATGTATCTGTAGAATAATTAATATTTTTTACTTCTGATTGACTACTTTTTATAGTTTCATTCTTATCATTTAAATTGTTTTTTGTTTTACATGATAAAATCAAAAAAAATAAGAACAAAACCAAAAGAGGATTAAAAACTTTTATTGACTTCATAATTTTTATTTTTTGTTAGTTGTTAGATTTAATTTATAGTTTTTTATCGATAAACTAAATCGAAGGCACTAATTTATTAATGTGCTTTAACAAGCAGATATGCGCAACATTTCGTATATATCTCCAATAAGCGTTATATCCGCAACTCAATAATTGTATTTACCCCACTAATATATGAATGATTTACACATATTGTTTTGCTAGCGATACTATTTATTGAAATAATTTATAAACAAATATATATGTAAATTTTTGCACCTTTCATCATCATTTGCAGGAGTTATCAGCCGGCAAAATATCCAAAAAAAATCCTCCTGCACCCTGCGGTGAGGAGGATTCTGCCATTACGGCAATGCCGGAAATTTATTCCGTTGTTGCAGGCTCCAGGGTAAAGTCAGCAGTGGTCATGCTCCCTTCCATCACTTCCACATCGTCATCAACTGCCGCCGTATAACCCTTCAGGTAGGCGCTTACCGTGTATGTGCCGGCCTTGCTCAGCTTAAAGCTGTAATAGCCTTCACTGTCGGTAAGTGTCGTCAGGTTGGCGCTCACAATGCTCATGGTCACGCCTTCCTGGTTTAGCCCCGTTTCAAGGTTCACAACAGTGCCGCTTATACCCGTGTTTTGGCTGCCACTGCTCCTGCCTTTCAGGTGGTCAACACGGCGCAGGTTCTTGTAGCTTTTATAAAACTCCGGGTAGCTTTCACTCGTCAAAGCCACCAGCTGGTCCATCTTTTTCAGCAGTGCGGCTATTTGCTTAAACGAACCGGCAATCGCTGCGGTGGCCGTCCGGCGTTTGGCTATCGCCACTTTCACCTCGGGCATTATCTGCCTGTAGGCTTCACGGTCAGCCGTTGCCCCGTCAGTCATCTCCTGCGTAACGCCATAAGCCGCCAGCAGTTCAAGGTTATCGATACACAGTTGTATCGCCTTGCCGCTGAATTCATACAGCAGGTTCTGCGACATTTTGTTCATCCGGCTCACCGGCATGTTTATGGCGCCGAAACGCGTATAGTCGTTACTGTTGGCCGCATAGGCGCTGCAACGTTTCACCAGTTCCCNTATGCTTGTTACCAGGGCATCGCGCCTTATCCTCTTGTCCTCACTTATTCCCAGGCTGTTTTCAAGTTGCTGCCTGTGCAGCGTGCCGACACCGTTTACAAGGGCGCTCAGCTCTTCAGCATAATCACTGAAGTTTGGTAACTGGTTCAGGGGTTCTGAAGTCGTATCAAGCTGGCTCAGAAATGCATCCAGCATGCGCAATTTATTGATTTGATGTTTTATCATTGTTTTTTATTTTTTTAGTTCACGAAATCATTGTACTTACCATTGTGGCAATTTCCCGGCAGGTGATTTGGCAGGTCACCCGCTTCCATGAAAACCGGTTTTAGTTACGTGAAACCTTCCTTTCCGATTCTGTACGCTCCGAAATCTCCCTTCCTCTTCCGAAAACAGGGGATCGAAAAACCTTTCAGCAGGCTTTGCCGAACCTTCAGAAGGCTATGTCAGCACTTCAGCGTCAATTGTCAGCCTTTCAGAGGGCTTTGTCGCCCCTTCAACTGCCATTGCGTCAGGTTCAGTGTCTGTTGTTCCTGCCGTCAGACTGTCATGTCATGCCTTCAGAAGCAATTTCACGCGGTTCAGTGTCACATTATTCCATATCAGACTCAATTGTCAGCATATAAACATGACACCTGTCAGTTGCCACTTTCTCACACGAACCTTTTTCCTGTATTTACCTGGGGGGATGAGAGCGTTATCTCATATCCAATAACTCAAACCTCATTGGAGGCAGCGAATAAATTGTCCTATAATCTCAAAATGCTTTATTAATAGCTTAAATACTCCTAACACAAATTCTAAACCTCTTATTATTCAATTTATTCTCATATCAAAGTGACAAATGCCTTATTGCTGATGGGATTTTCTCCGTTTCCCGGCGGCCGGCAACCTTTGTCACGATCACCGTTGCGGTGGCTTATAATATGCCTCAGTCCGCATTTCGCCTTTCTCAGCCGTTTTCCCGTTTATTTCATGTGCCTCCCGCTTTGGTTGGTATTATATTTTGAAAAATGGCATATCACAATTTATGTGCCATGGAATCGTCATGACAGAAAATATTTATTGCCGAAATAAAAGGATATTGATGCTTAGCTTTTGCTCAACGAACGGCGCCTAGGCACCGGTGCTAGCTCTGGAGCTTTAGGCGCTATTATCGGCTGCCTTTTTATTCATCTATAGTTTGAATAATTATTCGTTAAATATTTAGTTTTCAATTCATTTACCATTCGATCATAAACTAGAAAAGCATCATCATTATTATCACTAAGAATTAAATCAAAAAATGTTTTGAGATATTTATCCCAAATGCTTTCATATATTTCTTTGAAGTTTTCTCTGCTATTTATCTCATTTACAATTTTTGGAGCAATGAAATAATAATCAGAAATTATTTTACTTCCATTCTTCTGTTTTGATAACCATTTATCTCTGAAAGATCTAATTATATTTAACTCCAAACAATCGTCAGGCTTTCCTAATGTTAGGCAAGTTGCTGTTGAAATATAACAACCACCAGTGCTTCGCCTCCCACCACCTCTGTTTCGTTTTCTATCTTCCCAATCTTGTTTTTTTCGTTCCCGTTCACGCTCTCTTTCAAGTTTTCTTTCTTCCCATTCTCTTTGTTTGCGCTCTCTTTCTCTTTGTCTTTCTTCCCATTCTCTTTGTTTTCTTTCCCTTTCTAATTTTCTTTCCTCCCATTCTCTTTGTTTACGTTCTCTTTCTGCTTTTCTTTCCTCCCATTCTCTTTGTTTTCGTTCTCTTTCCGCTTTTCTTTCTTCCCATTCTCTTTGTTTTCTTTCTTTCTCTGCTTTTCTTGCTTCCCACTCTTTTTGCTTTCTTTCTCGTTCAGCCTTTTTTTCTTCCCATTCTTTTTGTTTTTTCTCCCACTCCTTATGCTTCTTCTCACGTTCAGCTTTAAGTAATTCCCATTCCTTCTGCTTTTTTTTCCTTTTCAGCTTTTCTATCTTCCCATTCTTTCTGTTTTCTCTCGTTTTCTTTTTTCTTTTCTTGAATTCTCTCTTGAGCTTTACGCCACCATTCATCCAACGAATGAAGAAGTAATTCTTTATTTTCTTTACTCATTGGGTGTGAAAATACATTTTCTCTCGTTTCCTTTATTCTTTTTATCGCTTCAAAAGGATTGCCATAAACAGCAAGGTCAGAAATTGAATTAAGGTCATCTTTTATATTATGATAATTATTTGAAAATATTTCTTTTCGTCTTGAATTAATTCTTTCTTTTACATCATTCCATTGCTGCCAACAATCTTCTAAATCTTCTTTTTTCATTTTTCCATCATTTGTATGGAAAAACCCCTCAATAGCACTAAATCCATCAGTCCAACCGGAACGCATTCTTTCGTTTGCTGTTTTAAGTAAATCCTCTGCTCTTCTTAAGGATTCTAAATCACCTGATGCATAATTTTTAGCTTTCACGTATTGTAGCAATAACTACTTCTTTCTTTCGTGTTGAGGCATTGTCTCTGTTTTTCTTTCTTTCTTCTTGCTTTCGCCTATGTTCATTAGATATTTGTTGGAAACTTTCCCAAAGATTCTCCCTGTCTTCCTTCAAAATTGGTTTTAAGTTTTTAAATAAGTCAAGAATCCTTTGAGATTTGTTTTTATATCGCTCAAAAGTTTCGGAAGATGTAACTTCAAAAGATGATAAGTCGTGAATTTCAGAAGCGATTGTTCTAGCATTCTGTTTTGCTTCCTCAATGTATTTATTTTTATCCTCCATTCTTAGTTAAATTTTTATTCTATTCAAATGCAAAAGCTCTAATACCAAGGTTTCAACCAGCATTCCGAGGGGGGGCTGGCGCTGCAGCCTTCTCACTCTTCTTATTAAATAGAAGCCTTAGTGCCAGACCCCTTTTAGCGCCAGCCTTTTAGTGTACTACATCTATACCTATCCAGTCACACCAAAAGTCAGCGTCTGAGAAATTGTGCTCATATAAGTCATCATCATCGATTGATCCGTATTCCGTTTCATAATACCTTAGTAGTCTCTCAGTTTCCTCAATCAGTTTGATGATTTTTTGGTTCCTTTTATTTGACACGTTTAATTCAAATCGTTCATTTGAATTTTGGGTCACCAAGTCTTTTTCAATTGACGCATCAAACGTCCTATTTTTAAATGCATTATATTCTTCTTCAAATCCTTTTTGATTTAAGAATAAAAATCTCGCATATTCAGAATCAGGTACGCCAGAATCCTTTATTAACTTCCTAATATTTCTAAAATTCTCTTCGATTTTTGCCCACTCTTTTTTGGATAGATCTTGCTCTTCCTTATTGCTGAAATCGGTGTCTATTACAGGTTTTTCTCCAGCATTCTTTAATTGAGTTTGCAATTTTTCTACAGTGGAAATAAGTTCCTTCTTGTCTAACATTAAAGCCTGGTTTTCTTCTGTCAGCTTTTGGGCATTATTTTTTAATGCATTTAAATCCTCTTCTAAAATCTCAACTTTTTTTCTAAGCTCGATTGTCTCTTCGCCAAACTGATAAATTGGTTGAGACCCTAATCCTTTCATTTCTACACTTCCGAGATTAAACCATTGCCTTGGGAAAGAACAATTAGAAACAAATTCATATGAGGACAAAACCGTTCCAGCTTCACAGTACTTCCCAATTCTCGCACATCTGTCAATTGGTGTCCCCTGTGGGTCTAGTTCATCATGCCCGTCATACTTAATCAGAAACACTTTGCCAAAATCCAATGCAATTTTAACCCTAGTGGCTGCACCTGTTATTTCTGTGAGGTTTTCTTCGATATTCTTAATCCGTTGAATTAAGGAGATTGCATCATCTACTTTTGTCATTCTATCAAAAACTCCCATTACCTCGTCTCCTATATATTTTACAACCTTTCCATTTGAATTTTCGATATACTCTCTAATAATGTTTCCAAATTGTTTAACCCTAAGAATCCACTTCTCAGGTTCTGATGAATTGTCAATCTTGAATTTTGTCGAATCTACCAAATCTATGAAGACAACTACACATTCAACAAAACCTTCTCTGATTTCTTTAATTGCTGTTTCTTTTTCTTTTATTATTTCAGCAACCTTTTGTTGAACTTGTTCTAGGTTGTCAAGTTTAGGATTGATAGGTTTATTAACTGAAGGTTTAAATATTCTTCTTTCCATATTTTATATAATTGTTTTGGTTACCGCTAACGTTCCGGGGGCTAGCGTTTCGGCCTTTTCACTCGTCGTCAACAGAGGCCGTAACGCCAGCCCCCTGTTAGCACCAATTGTTGTTATTAAATGAATTCAAGAATCCTTTCTTTTTCTGACCACTTGATTGGTTCTCTTGTTGTTTTTTCATTTAGTAATTCAAAAATGAAAGCAGATTTTTCAGGTAAGTAACCATCAGATTTATCGTTAACTATGGTAACTTTTTCCTTTATGATATCTCTATACTTAGATTTTCCTGCTATTTCAAAATTCACAATAGATTTTCTAAGATCATTTTCGAAATAAATCTGAGTTGACCCAGTAACATACGTTAATAAATAAAGGTTGGAACTCTTTTGAATGATAGCATTAAACTTAATGCTTTTAAAATCATCTAGCGCTATTCTGAGTTTAACCTTTTCGGAATAATTGGACTTGAGGTATTCATTTGCATCCCTTCTGAAAGTTTCTCTTTCCCTTTCTTCCTTTTCGTCTTTGTATTGAATGCAAAATGAATTAACAACTCCAACACAGAAATTTGCGAGATCAAATACCAAACTTGGAACTTGATCAATGTTTTCACATGTTTTGTAGTAAAATTCAACACCTGATTTATCTAATGTTGATTTTACATTATAAGAATTTTTGTACGATTCTATGATTCGCCTAACAATATCTTCAGATTCTTCATATAGTTGGGTTTCATAATAGTTCTGGTCTATCCACCCACTATCAGTTAGAACAAATCTATTCTTTGTGAAAGTAATAAAGACGGAAATGAATTTGCCATTGATTGTCGAATAAGCGGTTATAACTTCAAGGGCGTTCTGACGTAATTTGAAAGTTGTCAGATTACAGAATGAAGATTTTATCTTTTCAATGATATAGTTGTTGTCCATGGCTATTCGAAACTAATGTTATCAAAATTAGTATTTTGATCAAAATCTAACTCAATCTCTGGCGCTTTATCTACGACAGTCGGGAAGTCCCCATCTTCTAGTCGTGAATTAGTTTCCATGCAGAACAAAGAAATGCCGAAATTTATATCCTCCGCTATACTTTTAGCTTCGTTTTCATTTTTTAGAGTGTCATTCTTATATGCAATTGACTTTCCGTTTTCTTGGAATGAATTAAAATGAGGGGTGGTAACCGATTGTTCTTCGAGCGGTATGTCGGGAAAATCATTCCTATGTGCTGGCCCATCAGAGTCAAATCGAAAAAAAGGCTCCTCTGTTAATGCTGGACATCGCAACTTGATACCATATTTCGTATCTCTTTTGCTTCTTTCAATTAACAATGCAATGTCTTCAGTGATTGTCTTATGTTGAACATTACTTTGCCCTGTTAACCAGTAAGCATTATTTCTTTTAGATTCAAGTTGAATTGTCTCTGTCAAGACTGTTTTTTCATCATTAACCAATTCTGTAAAAAACTCGAATTGATCCTTTATTTCTTTATTAGTTTTATTCATGTTTTTATAATTACAATTGGTGCTAACTAGTGAATATGCTCAACTCATTGTGCTTATCCTGCAATATTTGTACGGATATACTCAACTTTTACAATGATTGCTTTCGGAGGTTTATCCGTTCATTAAACTGCCAATACTCCAAATACAATAATTTCAAAACTTTATCAGCGGTCTAAATCGTGGTAATATTACAAAGAAACCCTAAAAATTCCAAATATATTTCTGCACCGGTAGTCGGAATTTCAGCTATTGCCTTACATTTGCATACCGACCGTCGGTTTGTTTATAAGACCTTACAAAGATGACCATAAATCTACCCAAAGAAGAACGCGTTCAGCACATTGTGGAGGCCGCCGTGGCCGAGTTCCTGGAGAAGGGCTACGACGGCGCATCCATGGAAGCCATCGCCAAGCGGGCAGGCATCAGCAAAGGAGGGCTGTACCACCATTTCCGCAACAAGGACGAGGTGCTGGTGTTTGCCAACCAGGTGTTTATGGAGCCGGTGGAGGAGCTGATGCGGCAACTCACCGCCAGCGCCACTGTAGCCAGAGGGCTGGAAATGTACATACTGCATTACATCAACCACTGGGTCACGCACCGCAAAGAGCTGGAGTTTTATTTCCTGGTGATGGACAAGGCCTTCCGCGATTATTCCGGGCAAATGCTGGAATTCGTTCAGGGAGTGTACCAGGCGGGGATTGATGCCGGGGAGTTTGCCGCCATGGATGCCCGCAAAATGGCCATCACATTTTTGTCAGCCGTCGACGGCTCGCTGGCATATATCATGCTCAACGAGGCATTTGAGCCGGTGGCGGTGATTGAGGCGCTGCAGGAAGTGCTTGTGGGGAAGTATGAATTGACAATTGACAATTGACAATGGACAGTTGACAATTGACAACCTGTCTGCCTGATGAAGGCTTGTGTGTTAGGGGCAGGTGGAGAATTGAGAATTGAAAATTGACTTCTAAACTAACACCTCGACACTCAGCACCCAGCACCAAGCACCAAGCACCAAGCACCATGCACTATTAACCATTAACCATTAACCATTAACTATCCTCCGCACCATGCACCATGCCCCAAGCACCGTGCACTATTAACCATTAACCATTAACCATTAACCGGAATGAACTCTGAACACCGATTAACGAATGTCGAATAATGAAGAAGATATATTTTGGGACAAGATGAAAAGCCACTACGACAATCTTTTAATGATCTACTACTCCGGCACGGGAAACTCGAAGCGGGTGAGTGAGTGGATAGTGGAAACAGCCGCTGAAGCGGGGGTGAGGACATGCATCACATCGTTCCGGGATTTTACGCCTGAGATGATCGCCGGCTTTACAGGCAAAACCCTCATTGGCTTTTTCTCGGCTACGCACGGGTTCAACATGCCGCATTCCATGCTCAGGTTCCTGTTCCGTTTCAGGGAACTCAGGGGATCGGACATATTTATAGGCAACACCCGCGCAGGCATGAAGCTGTCGAAGCTTTTCATGCCGGGTCTGAGCGGCCTTGCCATGTATTTCCCGGCGCTCATCATGCTGTTCAAAGGGTACAAAATACGTTCCATGTACCCGGTGGACCTGCCCTCGAACTGGATCAGCCTGCACCCGGGGCTCAAACCTAAGGTGATCGATTCGATGTTCGGTCATTACCACAGGCTTACCCGCGAATATGCCGAAAAGGTGCTCTCGGGCAAACGGGTTTTCCTCAAGGCCTTTATGCTATTGCCGCTCGATATCCTGGTAGCGCCGGTGGCATTGGGGTACTATTTCATGGGCCGGTTTATCATCGCAAAAACCTTCATTACCAACGAGAACTGCGACAACTGCGGCCTCTGTATAAAGCAGTGCCCCACGCAGTCCATCGTGCTGGCGGATGAACGCCCGTACTGGAAGCTTACCTGCGAAAGCTGTATGAAATGCATGAACTACTGCCCCAAACGCGCCATCGAAACCGCTCATTCCTTCTTTTTTATCCTGCTCATTGCCCTCATCCTTTTTGTGAACCCCTTCCTTTCGGAGAAAGTGATGCTCTTTGTCACCAGGTACCTGCGGGGATCAGGGTTTGCGTATGAACTGCTCTATTTTATCGTGCAGTGGCTGGTCGCCATTCCCATCTATGTCGCCGGGTACAAACTCATGCATTACCTGGCGAAGTACCCTTTCTTCAACCGGTTGATCAAGTATACTTCATTCACTTACTGGAAATTCTGGAGGAGATACAAGGCGCCGAAGGCAATGTCAATTGACAATTGACAATTGACAATTGACATTGGCTGCGGACTGCTCCCTTTGGGGATACAGGGGCGGTATGGAGAATGAATTGAAAATTGATCCCGATAGCTGTCGGATTCAGTTTTCATTCTGAACAATTCTCACAGTTATATCGTTATTTTGCTAAGTACCAATATTTTATTTCCCTGCTGCAAAATCCTGCTGTTCATGAGAGTGTCTCTTCAAATCGTTGTGACCATCATGCTGATCCTGTTTTCAGGGTTAGACCGGCTCACAGCACAGGAACTTAACCGGGAGGTAAACTTTGCGAAGCACGGCTGTTTGCCGGGCTATGGGATAAAGAAGGCAGGCCATCCGGAGGTTTTCCAGGGAAACAGTAAAAAGAAAAATTATTTCGAAGGCTGGTATTATAAGATGGTATCGGCCGATGGTTCATCTATTCTGAGCGTGATCCCGGGCATCGCACTTTCAGCGGACGGCAGCGGGAAACATGCTTTCATCCAGGTAATTGACGGTAAAACAGCCAAAACCGGTTACTTCACCTTCCCGGTCGAAGAATTCGCTTTTTCGGGAAAGGATTTTGCCATCAGGATCGGCCGGAATTATTTTTCAGCCGATAGTATGGTGCTCGATATTCATACGGATACCTCATCCATTTCGGGCAGGATATGGATGACAGAACCAGTGACACTGCCTTCAGGTGCACTGCTGAATCCGGGGATCATGGGATGGTACCGGTTTGTTCCTTTCATGCAATGCTATCATGGTGTGGTGAGCCTTTCGCACCAGCTTCAGGGTGCTCTAGATTTGGACGGAGTGAGACACGATTTCAGCCACGGCAAAGGTTACATTGAAAAGGATTGGGGCAGTTCCATGCCCTCGGCCTGGATATGGATGCAAACCAATAATTTCAACAACTCTGATGCATCCTTCATGTTGTCTGTTGCCAACATCCCCTGGCTGGGCAAATCTTTTACCGGTTTCCTGGGCTTTTGTTATTTCAACGGAACGATACACCGTTTTGCAACCTATACCCGAGCCAGCCTCGAATTCAGGCATCAGGGGCAGGATACACTGCAAATTGTGATCCGCGACCGCAAACTAGTTTATGAAATCACCGCGATGCGAAGCAATGCCGGTTTGCTGAAAGCTCCTGTCAAAGGTTCGATGGACAGGCGCATCCCCGAGAGCATCGATGCCAGACTGAATCTTACAGTCAGGGATATTAAGGGCAAGATTGTTTTCAGTGACAGCACATCCATTGCAGGACTGGAAATTGTTGGCGATCAGCAACTGTTGACTTCAATTGACAATTGACAATTCAATCAGATAGTCATCTGATTTGAAAACTCCGTATTTTGGACTTCGAGTATTGGGGATGGATGGTGAATAACGGTTTCTTAAATAGTCATCAGGGTTTAAATGCTTATAAACCATATATCTGGCGATTAACCGTTCATTGTATACCAGTAACAATTAACCAAATCCCATTAACAATTTTCAATTGTCAATTGTCCATTGTCCATTGTCAATTTTCCACCTGCCCCTAACACAAGCCTTCACCAGGCAGGCAGGTTGTCCATTGTCCATTGTCAATTGTCCACTGTCAATTGTCAATTGTCCACTGTCAATTGTCAATTATCCACCTGCCCCTAAACACACAAGCCTTCACCAGGTAGTCAGGTTGTCCATTGTCAATTGTCAATTGTCCATTGTCCGTTGTCCATTACTCTTCCCAAATTCCCAGCCCTTCCACATACTCCTTCGACCCGTCTCTTGACCAGCCGTCGAGTTGCGAAACTTCCTTTAACTGTTGCCCCCGCATGCGGCTCACGTTCACGTATGAGCAATTGAGTTCGGGTATAGCGGTCATATCACCCCAGAGCTTTTCAAACTGGGTCACCGGGAATACATCTTCCTGGCCTTTGCCCCAGCGCTTTTTCACCTCTTTGATGATGACATAGGTAGGTATACGCGAAGCCATCCCGAATACCTGCCGTTCTACCTTTTGCTGGTTGTCAAGGTCGTCACGCGTAAGGCCGAAAACGCCAAGCAGTTTGTCGATGTTGATCCAGAATGTGTTGGTGCTGTAATAACTCAGGTTGAATTCAATTTTTTCATCGGGAAGGGCGAGGCCTTCAACGAGACGTAGCTGTCCGTTTACTTTTGCCAGTCCGCCTCCGCGGTCGTCGAGCCGGCGGGTGATCACTTCGGCAGTCATTCCGCTCTGCTGCTGAATGTGATAGCCTAGCAGGGCAGGGTCAAGGTCAGCACCCAGGGTGTCGATGTTGTGGACCATCAGGTGTTTCAGCCCCGGGTTCTCCCTGATGAGTTGCTGGAGTGTTCCGTTCAGGAAAAGGTTTGGCACTTCGTACCAGTGCCCCACCGGGTGGATGCACTGCGAGGGCAGGTTGTCGCGGTAATCTTCGGCTTCCCCTGATGATTTTGCCCAGTTGATAAGGGCGGCGTGAAGGCTTTGCATCACCTTCTGCGACTGCTCATCGAGTTGCTGTTGAGGCATTTCCTCCCACAGGAACCTCAGGTCGCGTTCGGTAGGCAGCAGGCGGAGGCCGATCACCTTGCCGGGTGAAATATATACATCCGCGTTGTTGTAATTGGCTTTGTAATCTTTTAGAAATGAGTCAATCGGGCCATGCGTCAGGTAGCTGCTTGTGAAAACATGCTGCAGTCTGGTCCCGTATTCCGCATTGGCTTTCCGGGTTTTTGCCAGGTGTATTTCAACAAAGTTGCGATGTTTGCCTGCAATTTTTGCAAAAGGGTTCAGCGATTTTACCACTCCTGCGCCTTTTGTCCAGCGGCTGCCCACACCACCCGCCAGGGTTACAACGGCTACCTCGCCGTTTCGCAGCGCTTGTTTACCGGTCTCAATAAGTTTTTCGCCGGTCAGTTTCGACTGGTCGGCAAGGTCAGCAGGGTCAGGGTCTCTTACGGTGGTGTTTGCCGGAAGGCGGTTCTTTGAAAGGCTTATTCTGCCTGATTTCAGGTCGTTGCGGATCAGTTCATGCTGTTCAGGGTTAAAACCGAGGTCATCAAGCAATTTGTCGAGCGGTTTCTGATGCACATCTTCATCCTGCCCTTGCGGGATCATGCGGTCGAAGAGGTTATTGATGAAGCCGGTATACAGCTTTCCCGATTTGTATGACCGGCTGAGCACGGCCAGCTCACTGCGCTGGCAGCCGGTGAGCTCCTGCAGGTCTTTCTTTAACAGCTTGGGCAACAGCAGGGTATAATATTCCTCAGGCATAAGCGCTCCGACACCTTCCGTAAGGCTCGCGATGGTGCCATTTTCGTTGATACTGAAATCGTATACCACGGGTTCCATGGCATAGGGAATCGAGTGTTCGAATTTCTTCTTGGTTTCTGACATCACTTCCAGCAGCCTGTCCTGGGCGGCTGGTTTGTATTCCGGGTCAAAAATAAAGCCCATGCCGCCTCCCGACATTCCGCCCATCATCCAGAATCCCCAGAAATGGCTGCCGAATTCTTCACGTATTTTATTGATGACCGTTTCGGTATAGAGGTTGGTCGCCCAGGGGATGATCTTCTGGATGGGCCCTTCGAAGTTTTTGTGTGTAAACGAGGCAATACCTCGAATGTCACCGTCTTTCAGTTTCTGAACAACTTCTTCAAAATAGGCGATGGCATCCTGCCGTGCCTGCCATTCCCGGTTGGACCGAAGCAGGTATTTCTCAGTCACCATTTCAAGGATTGGCCCCACATCCTGCGCCATACCACCATGGACGATTACCAGGCTGTCCTGCAGTTTTTTCCGGGTTTCGGGGCTTACATCGTCATGGTTGAGGATGGTATGCTGAGGTAGCAATCTCCCTTTGCTGATACCGAATTCAGGATCGCCGGGACCGGCTTCCACGCCTTTGATCAGCTTCATTCCGGGCCATACACCGCCCGAATCCTGCCACCCGCCTCCTGAGCCACCCAGCCATTCGCCAAGAATAGCTTTAGCTGCCACGAGCCTGCGCTCTTCTTCTTTCAGAATGCCGGTAATACTCTCGGTTTGGCCTGTAGCCCTCATGCATAGGGCAATAAGTGAGGCCAGCAGGTTGGTTGACACGGCAAGGCGTGATCCTTTCGGTATGTTATTCACCTTGCTCACGATCTCAATTCCTTTGCCTTTACCGGCCATTTTTTCAAGCAGGTGGCTCAGCGGCAGTCCGGCGCCTTCCATGCCCGGGGGCACGATGCCGGAGGCAATGACCGCAGCTTTCAGAAGTCCGAGATAGTCTTTTGCAAAGTCAAATATATCCGGCAGGTTGCTTACATCGGTTGAAGCAGCAAGGTCGATGCTGGTGAGCCTGATTACCGGTTCGTCGATGATGCGAAACCATGTTTCGATCGGTGGCCTGGGTTTCGACCCGGCGACTGTGTTCCGAATGCAGAGATCAATGGAGATGTTCATCACCTTGGCGCCTTCAGGATAGTCCATGCCAAGGAAAAAGATGTCGCTCCAGCCGCTGTGACTGATGTCCATTCGCACGGGTGTTGCTTCGTGCAGACAGGGATACATGCCGGTTTGTGCATCCTTTTTCAGCATTTCGTTTCGGATGTGCAGCGGCTGGTCGAAAGGATGGCCGATACGGAACATCCATTTGTTGCCGGCTGTGGATCGCACACTGATCTTTACCTGGTCGGCAAGAGTCTGGAAAGCGAGTTGATGGTATGCATCGGCCAGTCCGCTCGAAATGCCTTCATTAGCGCCTTTTGAACCCTGTATTTTCAGGAAGATGCCGATAGCTTCTTCGAAGCGGCGTTTTAGAAGATGTTCATATGCATCAAAAGGAATAAGCCCTTCGGTGCTGATGCCGGGTTGCATTGGAATGTAGAACCGGTGGATGGCATACAGAAAAAAAAGCGCCCTTACACGGTTATACAGGTTGGATTCTTCTCTTCGATATTTTTCCAGTTCCCGGGCCTCGGCCAGGAGTTCATCCAGGGATGCGTTTATGCAAACGTCATCAAGCGAGCTGTTTTTTATTTCCGGGTCGCTGGAGCAAATGATTTCAGTTAACCTGCTCATACTTACCTCCCTACCGAGTTCATGTTCTTCATGGTAAAGAATTCGAGCAACTCGGCCATCACCTGGTCGCGGTCGTTACCGGTGAGTGCAAGAGCAAGCTGTGCTTTCAGCAGGCCATAGCGGGAGCCGATATCGAAGCGGAGGTCGTTTTTCTCTAACGCGAGATACTGTTCTCTCGAAGCCAGTTCATTCAGGGCTTCGCTCAGCCCAATTCTTTTACCGTCAAGATTCCTGACCTTGTCGCCGAGAATTTCCATGACTGTGGGTGAGAGTATGTGCATTCCGAAAAAGCACAGGTAATGTCCGGCACGAAGCCCCGGAATGATAAGCTTTTGTTCGGCGAGTGTAGGTGTGGGCTTTTCTATTACTTTATCAATCTGGTACAGGTCAGTAGTAGGATGAACCCGCTTGCCGCCGATGGTTCCATAATTGGGAATGACGTTTTCGCGGGTAGGGGTGACTGCCGAAACAGAGCAGTTGTTCTGTCGTGCAACATCAGCCAGGTGTTTTGCGCAAGGCATTTCTGAACGGTTCACATATAAGTGGTCGCCTACCAGGTGCATGAAATAATCATTTCCCACGAAGGATGCCCCGCTCCATACAGCATAACCATATCCCAACGGCTTATCCTGTTCGATGAAATGGATCTGCCTGTTACCGTGAACCAGTTCCTTGTATACAGCCAGGTCACCGGGATGTATCACGACGGCAATCTCCTCAATACCAGCCTGCCGGGCTTCTTCAATCAGGATTTCAAGAACAGTTTTGCGGTTTCCGTCGCGGTCGACAAGGGTTTGTATGGCTAACTGGCGCTGGTCGGGGCCGGCAGCTGTGATTAAAGCTTTCTTGATTTGCATGGGAGATGGATGAATAATCTGTTTAGAATTGTTTCAGAGGAGTCATCACAAATTTATAAAAACGTAATTACCGGCAAGCATGAATGTCAAACCATTCTTTGTAGAATATTTTCAAAAGCACCGGCCTGAAATGAATACTTTTTCAGCTTTCCCTCTTACTTCAATTCCTTCGTAGATATTTGAATCACAATGTTGTAACTGTTGTTCTGCGGAAATCTTCCAGTTTGTTTCAGGGTTCCAGATCACAATATCGGCATCATATCCTGCACTGATTTTTCCCTTCGTTTTGCTCCAGCCAAATATTTCTGCAGCACGTGCAGAGGTCTGGCTGACGAACTGTTGGAGAGAGATCTTATGTGTAGCCAAACCGTATGAATACAGCAGGCTCAGCCGGAATTCCACACCTCCTGCACCATTGGGTATTTTTGTAAAGTCGTTGAAGCCCAGGTCTTTTTGCCCGTGAAGGTTAAAAGGACAGTGATCGGTTGACACCACGTNCAAAAGCCCTTTGGCCAGTTCTTCCCATAGCTGGAGCCTGTCAGNCCTCGGCCTGATAGGAGGGGAGATGATATAAGGCAGCACTATTTTGTTTGGAAGCGAAGGATCGTAAACTTTGTCGTTAAGGATGAGATACTGAATACAGGTCTCACCGTAAACATTCAGTCCTCTTTCCTTTGCTTCGCGAATAGCCCTGGCGCCTTCGCCGGTGGAAACATGGACAATATACACCGGGCAGCCTGTGCGTTCCGAAAGGTCAATTACTTTATTAATGGCATTGATTTCGGCCTCCTTTGGCCTTGAGATCGCATGGAATGAAGCATTTGTCTTGCCTTCTGCAAGAAACTGCTGTTGCAGTCTGCTGATAGTTTCGCCATCTTCACAATGTACAAGCACCATGCCGCCTTCTTTCCCAACCACATGCATCAATTGTTGCAGTTCATCGTAATTAATGCCAATGGTATCAGGGTATGCGAGGTAAGCTTTAAACGATCTGATGCCTTCGTGGCGGATGCAATAACGTACTTCTTCTGCCACTTTATCGTTCCATTCACTGATACCGAGGTGGAGTTTCCAACTGCAAAGGCTTGACTGTGCTTCTGCCCTCCGCAATTCGAGTGCTTCAATGAGTGACTGCCCACGCTTTGGCGTAACGAAGTCGATGATTGCAGTGGTGCCTCCCGATAGGGCTGCTCTGCTTCCGCTGACGAAGTCGTCGGAGGAGTTGCCGGCGGGAGTGGGGAGAGCCAGGTGAACATGGGGATCGATGCCGCCGGGAAACAGGTAGCGGCCTTTGGCATCGACTATTTCATATCCCGGAAAATCAGCTGTATCAAGGTTGCCGACAGCTTCTATTGTTCCGTCAGAAACAGCAACATCAGCTTTCGTAATGGAATCAGTGTTAATGATAGTTCCGTTGATGACCAGGTATTTATCAGTTCTTTGCATATTTCGAAATACTTCTTGTCCGGGCTCCTGCTCTAAAAATAATTTACAACTTAGTGTTTCTCAGTGCCCTGAGTGTCTCAGTGGTTAAATTCAACCTCTCATCTTCATCCAGAGCCTCTCCGCCTGCCGGCGCGATTCTTCAAGGATTTTCGACTCGTCAACAGTCTGGATTACCTGGTCCTTTACAATCATCCTGCCCTGTGACACCACATGACGAACGTTGTTGCTTTCAATTCCAAACAGGAAATGCCCCGGGAAATTGTTGCTGTTAANACGGGTCGGAGGATTATAATCCATTACAACCAGGTTATTCTCCCCATCACCTGAAAAATTGTTATCCGACAGGTAGTGGTGGACATTCCTGAATCGCCGGTATGTTTCCGGGTAATCAATGGAGTCGAAGTTATGTCCGGCGANAAAGGCTGATTTAGCACTCTGTAGCATATCGCTGTGCATACCGTCGGTCCCGAGCATAATGCGCTTACCAAGCCCTTTGGAATTAAAGAAACCAACGCCGTTGTTCAGGTTGCTTTCCATATTTTGCGCAACCCAGGCGGGTGAACTGGCGATGAGGCTACGCTCAGATTCGCTGAGGTGAAGGCAATGGACGAGAATTGTCTTTTTCAANNAATCCAGCACACCGGCTTCAGAAAACCGTTCGATCACTCTTTTTCCATAGGTTTGAATGCAATGCTCCTGGTCTGATTGGGCTTCGGCTACATGTACATGCAATCCTGAATTTGCCCGGTCTGCTAATTGNNAAACTGCTTTCCGAAGCGTNNTTTCATCACTTACTGTAAAAGAGGCATGCAAACCCACGAGTCCCTGTTGATCAGACAAATAGCGTTCGGTTTCTTCTAGACCTTTTCCGGCAATTTCTTTCCCGTCGCGGTCACTGATTTCGTAACAAAGCAGGTGCCCTACACCTACCTCGTCGAAAGCTTTAGCTATGATGCCAAGGCTGCCATCAACGGTAAAAGGAGAAGCATGATGGTCNNCAATCACGAAAGTGACCCCGTTTTTGGCACATGCCATGGCAGTGGCTAAAGCGCTGTAGTAAACAGTCTCATGATCAAGGGCTTTGTCGAGTGTCCACCAGATATATTGAAGAATTTCGTTAAAGTTTTCGGGATTTTTCTTTGGCGCACCCATACCTCGTGCCAACGCTGAATATACATGGTGATGCCCGCAGGCAAAGGATTTGGTGATGTAATGGCCNNGGGTACAGTCAATGATNNTGTTGCCCTTCGCCGATGCTTCTTTGCCAGGCTCGAAGGTGATTTTGCCATAAATTCCTTCTTCAACGAGGATATCACACTGTTTAAATTCCAGGGTTTGCCAGTTGATGAAGGTACCGTTTTTGAGAAGAAGCATTGGATTGGTTGATTGGTTGATTGGTTGATTGGTTGATTGGTTGATTTGTTGATTTGTTGATTTGTTAATAGTTGATCAGTCGGTCAGTTGGTCGGTTGTTAGCATTTTCCATTAACTATTTCAATCCCGCTGAGCGGGGACTTCGCTATCGCTTCAGTTTTCAATTCATTCTCCATCCCGCCCCTGTATCCCTGAAGGGAGCAGCCCTCAGCCACTGTCAATTTTTAATCCCGCCGAGCGGGACTTTCGCTATCGCTTCAGTTTTCAATTTTCAATTGTCCACCTGCCCCTTACACACAAGCCTTCACCAGGCAGGCAGGTTGTCAATTTTCAATTTTCAATTTTCAATTGTCCACCTGCCCCTTACACACAAGCCTTCACCAGGCAGGCAGGTTGTCCATTTTCAATTTTCAATTTTCAATTGTCCACCTGCCCCTACACACAAGCCTTCACCAGGCAGGCAGGTTGTCCATTGTCCATTGTCCATTTTCAATTAACCATTAACCATTAACCATTTTCCCCTTCAGCCCTAGTAATAATTCGTCTCCACCACCGGTTGCCACAGATTCCTGTAATTCTCATCATCAAATCCTTTGCAGACAGATTCGAAAAAACAATTTGTATGTTCTTTCAAATCAACTATTTCGAAGAAAGTACAAGGTTCTTTTTCACAATGGCCGGCAGTGCATAAAGGCTGGTAATTNNGCCAGCAACTCCGTCCCAGTGACCAGAAAAAATCATTGAGTTTGGTCACCGGATGTTCCGAAATGTCGGCGATGAGCCTGAAAGCATCGATACAATTATTCCGGATTTCTATGTCATCAGGAAGCTGAATTTTAGCGACAAGTCTTGCATGAAGCTCTTTATCAATGATCTCGACACATCCAAGGCGCATCAGCACCCGCTGCATGTGGTAATCCATGATCGGAACGAAATTGCAGGTGTCTTTGATCTTCGCCACTTTAGCTTCTTCGAGAAGTTTAAGCAGGAAAGTGATTTTTTTCTTCCTGGGGTCTGCAAAGGCAGCAAGCCCTGAAAGGATCTCGTAATACCCTTTCCCCCGATAAACAAGGTATCCGCCGGCATTTTTCATAAGGGCAGATGCCGATGAATCGAACCTGTCTTTCAGAAATCTGTCCAGTTCGATGATCATAGCGCTGCGCTCATCCAACCGGTCGAGAGTAGTATGATCAGGGTCATTGTCCGCTGAGAACAACGAGGCTAGCAGCTTTTTGAACGACCTGAAATCTGCCTTTTCCGGGAAACCGGGCAANNTCAGCAGTTCGTGTTGTTCATTCATGAGCCGGGTGAAAACATGTTCGATGTAATCCCAGCCATACAAATTAAGCGGCTGATTGTAAAGATGATAAGTTTGATGGCAAATGGCAACGGCGTAGAAATATCCCCTGAGTTGCGTCTCGATGGGTACAGAAATTCTCAGGAACGGCCTTTCATAAAAATCTTTCCGGGGATGCAGGTTCTTGATCAGCAAACCGGTCTCACGACATTTATCCCTGTTTATCAGAACGTTCCCTTCCATCTGCTTATTTCTTTTCTCTTTTCATCGGTAGTTTGTACCGTCGTACTCCATTATAAGTGCAAAAAGCGTTGGCTACGGCAGCAGCCGTCGGCACCAACCCGATTTCACCGATGCCTTTCGCACCGTAGGGACCAACCGGATCAGGGACTTCAACGCCAATGACTTCAATTTCAGGGGTCTGACTCGCTGATAGAACGCCGCAATCACGGAGTTTAGTGCTTAGCAGCCGGCTGTCAGCCATCGGCAGGTCTTCGGTAAGTGCATAACCCAGCCCCATGTGCACAGCGCCCTGAATCTGTCCTTCGAAAAGCACCGGGTTCATGATCTTACCGGCGTCGTGGGCAGCGACCACTTTACTGATGTTGCCCTGCTCATCAAGGATAACGAGTTGTGCAGCATAGCCGTACGAGTAATGTGTGATCACCTGCTTCGTGTTTGCGCCGGGTTTCGTGGTCCAGTCGCAGTGATAGTTCCCGGTGTATGTATTCCCGGCAAGTCGCTCCAGGGATTTGTTTTTCAGATCGTTTCGGATTGATTCGGAGGCATTGATGATGGCATTGCCAAGGAGTGCCGTCGCACGCGATGAGGTTGTCATCCCCGTAGGAATTTCAGCATCGGTATCTACCACAACATCAATGATTTGTGGGTCGATACCGGTTTCCTGGTGTAAAGTTTGAATGGCCATATTATGAACACCCTGGCCCATCTCTGTCCAGCCATGGTGGATAATCACCCTTCCGTTTTGCAAGATGCTGATCTTCACATCGCTGAAATCAATCATGCCGTTTCCCACCCCTGAATTCTTTATACCGCAGGCAATTCCGGCATACTTTGCATTGTAGAAAGGGTCTTTCAACGCCAGCAGGCAGGCTTTGATACCGACGCCATTTACCAGTACCTGGCCGGTCGCCGTCATTTTGCCGGTGTCAAGAGCATTGTCATACCGGAATTTCCAGCGGTCAAAACCACCTTTTGTACAGAGTTCGTCTATGCAGTTTTCAAGCGCGAAATTTACCTGGTTCACCCCGAAGCCGCGCATGGCGCCCGAAGGAATGTTATTGGTGTAAACCGTGAGCGATTCAATATCGACGGAGGGAACATGATATCCACCCGAGGCATGTCCGGCAACCCTTTCCATTACTTTAGCCCCCACCGATGCATAGGCGCCTGTATCGCCAATTGCCCTGAGCCTGAGTCCGGTAAGAGCTCCATATTTATCGCTGGCCAGGCTGATATCCATCCACACAGGATGCCGCTTCGGGTGCATTAATAAAGACTCTTCGCGGGTGAGGTGAAGTTTTACGGGTTTCTTCAGCAGCCAGGCGAACAAGGACGCATGTCCCTGCACCGTAATATCCTCGCGCCCGCCAAAACCACCACCGCAGGGTACAAGTGTTACCCTCACCTTATCCTCACCAATGCCAAGCAGCGATGCCACCTGTCGCTGGTCAACATAGATACCCTGGCCCTGGCTGTATAGATGTATGCCGTCGTTTTCGGGCATAGCGATTGCCGTCTCAGTTTCAAGAAAAGCATGCTCAATGCGCTGTGTTTCATAAATTCCTGAAACAACAAAATCAGATTGGCTGAATACCTTTTCAACCGGTTCACCTCGCCGTACAATACATTTTTCGAGCAGGTTAGGCTTGCCCGGGTGAACGGCTGNGGAGGATGGACCGAGTGCTTGATGGATATCTGAAACAGGCTCATAAACTTTATATTCCACATGGATCAAGGCAGCTGCTTTTCGGGCAGTAGCCTCATCAACGGCAACCACACCAGAGATCACATCGCCAATATACCGGGTGGTTTCATCTATACCGATCATGAGGGGCCAGTCACTGATAATCAATCCGGTATAACGTTCACCCGGAATATCATCAGCGGTAATGATCCTGATAACACCTTCAACTTTCAAGGCATCTGAGATTTCAATCTTCAGGATTTTTGCTTTCGGATGATCTGTGAATCTTAGTGCACTAAACAGCATTCCTTCGAAATGCATGTCGTTGACAAACAGCCGCTTGCCGATGGCTGTTTCGTATGCCTGGTATTTAAGCATCGGCTGACCGATACCTCTCTGCAAAGGATTCTCCACAACAGATTTTCCTTCACGGAGTTTTTCGAGTGCTTCGCTGATGGCATCGATAATTTTAACATAACCGGTGCAGCGGCACATATGCTGGTTGATGGCTTTAGCGATTTCCCGGCGGGTAGGATTGGCATTTTCAGCAAAAAGTGCTTTTGTCCGCAGAATGAGTCCGGGAGTGCAGAAACCACACTGGACGGCTCCTTTGTCAACGAATGTTCTGGCAATCACATCGCGCACACTGGCAGGAATTCCTTCCATGGTTACTACCCCGGCGCCTTCGAGGAATTTCATTTTCTGGGTACATGCGAGCTTGGCTCTTCCATTGATTTCAACCGTGCATGCACCGCAGGCAGCCTGGCCCGAGCAACCATCCTTGGCGGAGGTAATTCCCTCGGAAAGTCTCAGGTAATCAAGCAGCGAAATATCATCATTGCCGTGATACTCTTTCTTCTGGCCGTTCAGGTAAAAGGATATCATTTACTCAACGTAAAAATGTTTTTAAGTGATTTAATATCAGGAGATACAGGCGCTGGTATCTTGATGCGGGTCTGCACGGATTTCAGGTCTTTCAGCCCGCTTCCGGTGAGCAAAACCACGTTCCTTGAACCTGGATCCAGTATCCCGGCTGACTGGTATTTCAGCAAGCCTGCAAAAGCGGCTGAGGCTGCAGGTTCGGCAAATATCCCTGTTGAACGGGCCAGTTTCACTGAAGCATCAAGTATTTCTTCATCGTTTACCGTTACAGTTTCTCCGACATATTGCCTGAGATAATCAGCCGACATGTAAAAATTGGCGAGGACATCCACTGATATGGAGTCAGCAATGGTTGAAGACGACGTTGAATGAAAATCGTCGGTATGCAGGTTACTGACAAGGTTTTTACTGCCTTCGGCCTGGACGGCAACAACAACGGGCATTTTCTCGATGATCCCCAGTAGCAGCAGATCTTCAAAACCTTTATAAACGCCGGAAAGGATAACTCCATCGCCGGTCGGAACAAAAATACGGTCAGGAATGCGCTCACCTATTTGCCTGAAGATCTCAAATGAAACCGTTTTCTTCCCTTCAATAGTCAGCGGGTTGAAGGCAGTGTTCCGGTTGTAAAAGCCGAATAATTCTGTCGCTTTAACGCTGAGGCTGAATGCATCGTCGTAAGTGCCTGCCACCGTAACGATCTGTGCTCCGTACATTACAATCTGTGTGAGTTTAGCCACCGGCGCTGCAGCCGGCACGAAAATCACTGATTTTTGACCCTGAGCTGCACAAATGCCTGCCAGCGAGGAACCGGCGTTTCCGGTTGAGGCGGCAATAATGGTATCAATGCCATGCTCCTTTGCCCAGGCCGAAACAATGGCCGAAGCCCTGTCCTTGAANNACGAAAACGTGGGGTTTTGGGAATCGTCTTTCAGGAAAAGATCAAATCCCAGTTTCTCACCTGCCAGTTCCTCATAATGATAGAGCGGAGTCTCGCCGACTTTTAGTTTAGGGAGGCTTGATAAATCCCGTATTGGAAGCAAAGGAAGGAATTGATTTTTATCCAGCTCTCTGAAGATTGGCTTTGTTGATGAATTGCTGATTGCTTTGTAGTTGTATATAGTNNCCTTCAGAACACCTTCGGAGGCTTTCCCGGTTTGATTCCCGGAACTGCAGACCGGGCACAGGTATAGCGGTTTTCCGGCCTCGTATTCACCGCCGCAATTGATGCATCTAAAGTGATACTTATCAGTCATTCAGTATGTTATTGAATGAAAAGTTCTATTTAAGCAATCCGGTTTGTTCGTTGAATTCGTTGATCAGCTCATCCCAGCGGGCCGGCTGGCTGAAAATGGCAGGCCAGAACCTGCGATNCGTCCATAACTGCCTCAGGTCTTCAACATCTTTGCCCTGCTGTTCCACCCAGGTGAAATACTTAAGATTGTGGATGGCTTTGCGGTCGTAATAGTTAAGCTCTTTCATGTAATCGGTGGTGTTGCCCAGCATACATTTCTCATGGTCTCTGGCTGCCTGGATCGGTGTATAACTGCCCCGTTCATTATTAAGTTCCTGAATGCGTGACTGGTACATTTCAGCAGAATCGGTGGCGATCGTTACTATGACATCGTCAGACGTCATTTCGAAGTACTTCGCCGTTTTGATTGCCGAAAGAATGTTCCCGATTCCAGAGATACCTATCATCTCAAGTTTTGGTGCAAACGCAGCATCCACGCCGCTAGCAGTCAGATAATCATGCCCCTGTTTTTCATTGAAGAGCCTGAGCAGCCTCATGCAGTCTTCATCGTCGATTGCGGTTACAACGTCAGTATTCTTTACGTTGTGTATCCAGGGTACATGTTTATCACCAATGCCTTCGATACGATGACCACCGAAACCATTCATTAAAAGGGTGGGGCATTGAAGCGCTTCGGAAGCGACAACTTTNNTTAAATCCGGGTGCTTTGTGCGCAGAAAATCGCCGGCAGCTATGGTGCCTGCTGAACCGGTAGCCGATATATAGGCAGCCAGTTTCGATTTCGGACCGGCAATGCCCTGATAGATTTCATCAATGGCATGCCCGGTGATTTCATAGTGCCAGCAACTGTTTCCAAACTCATCAAACTGGTTGAAAATGATGCAGTCCTCGCGGGTGCGACGTATTTCCCAGCATTTGTCATATATTTCCTTCACATTGGATTCACAGCCGGGAGTAGCAATCACTTCGGCACCGATATCCCTTAGCCAGGTAAACCTTTCGCGACTCATCTCTTCGGGAAGGATTGCTACCGCAGTGACATCCATAAGGTAGGAATCGAATGCACCTCCACGGCAATAGTTGCCTGTTGAAGGCCATACAGCCTTGTGATATGAGGGATCGAACTGGCCGGTGATTATGCGTGGAGCCAGGCAACCATAGGCGGCACCTACTTTGTGTGCACCGGTTGGGAACCATTTTCCCAGCATTACAACGATACGGGCATCGACTCCCGTAAGTGCCTTGGGCAATTCAATGAAGTTGGGATTGCCAAAAAGTCCTCCTTTTGATACCGGCTCGTTTTTCCAGGTAATTCTGAAAAGATTCAGCGGGTGCAGATCCCAGAGGCCTATGTTTTTAAGCTGATCCTTGATTTTGCCGGGAATCAGCTCAGGGTTCTGCATCTGCTTGAAAGTTGGAAGAATTATTCCTTTTTCCCGGTATCGGTCAATGGCGCGGTGAAGAATTATCTGGTTTATCACTTTATCGTTGGTAGATATCATATGCTAATTGAGTTTTGAGGCTTGTCAATTTAGTTGATTTATAGGGACTATGATTGTTTATTTAATAGATGAGTGATAACCTTAACAAGCATTATCCGGTCGTTTGCGTTACTCTCAGCTAACATCAGTGTCAGCGCAACTAAAGTGTTGTTGTCTATTATCTTGATTCCAANATTATTATACAATATTTGATTCTTATGGAGGAAGCAGATGAATGTGGCTGCCGCAATACGCTTATTCCCATCGACAAAGGAGTGATTCTTTGTCAGGAAATATAAAAGATTCGCAGCTTTTTCTTCAGGTGTATTGTATAGCTCTTTTCCATCATAAGTTTGATAGATAGCCGCTAATGAACTTTCAAGTGAATTATCTTTNNTTTCCCTTCCAAAAAGATCTCCTGAGCTATATTTTGACTTCATTTCACTGACAAGTCGACGAACTTCACCAACAGTCAATACAATTGATTCTTTATTTTTATGAATGAAATCCAGTTCTTGATGGTCGTATCTATCAAGCACATCAAGAGCATAATCATATTCAGTAATCACATTTAATAGTCCAATTGCCTCATCTTTTCCAAGTTCACTTCCTGCAGTGATCCTTGCAATAAACCTGACGATCTTGGATAATTCCTTATCGGCATTAACTTTATTAACTGATTCCAGTAACTTTTCTTTCAGAACCTTGGTTGCCCAAATACGGAATTGTGTGCCACTTTTTGAATTGACACGGTAACCAACAGAAATAATCAGGTCCAGATTATAGTAATCGACCATATAAGTCTTCCCGTCACTTGCAGTAGTTGCAATTTTTGCAACTACTGAGTTCTTNNTTTCAAGTTCGTGTGATTTAAAAATATTTCTGATATGTCGTGAAATAGCAGACTTATCGCGGTCGAATAGCAAACTTATCTGGTTTAATGATAGCCATAAGGAGTCATTGTCATATCGAATGATCAATCTGTGTTCAACACTATTGACCTGATACATTACGATATCTTCATTAACTTCCATTTTTCAATATTTTATTTTACTAACTGCCTTGCCCCTCCATAATTATACTCATTTCAGCGGCAAAATTAAACCTGCACTCTTTCACGCAGGGTGTGAGGAATTCTGCACTCATCAGGCTGAAATTCACGGGATTGAGAGTAGCTTTCACCTGGTCGGTTTCGTAAATATAGAGATTATCCTGTAAAGTGAGCGTTTTGATGCTCTCATTATGCTTATAGATCAGGATTTCCCGGTCCCGGAGCCGGCTCAGCAGATAGCCTTCATGCTCTGAATTGAGCGTTTGCGGCGTCAGGCAAAGACCTGGTTTCTGATGGTGCGGACTGCCATTTGTAGGGCAGAAGGTGTCACAGTTGCCACATTCATTACAAAGATCCCGGATATTGAGTATCTGGTATGGCTGGTTGATGATAAAATCTGCGTCGGGCTCAATTCCAATCTGACCATCCTCGGAGCGGACTGCTTTTTGAAGACGATAATGAACCGGTGAAATGGAGTAACTAAAATTTGCCAGGTTTGGGCAAACGCTCACACAAACATTGCAGATTTCATCGCAATGGAGGCACCGGGAGGCTTCATCGTGTGCCTCTTCAGGAGAAAGCACAGTAGTTACAAGGTCAAAGTTTTTTCTTTTAGCAAGTGAAGATTCTTTTGGTGTTGCACCATACAAGCGTGTTGCTTTCATTTTCAGCAGCTCATCCAGGTTGGTTATCTTGCTGTCCTGTGCATTATTGATCTCGGGGCTTAACCCAAAATCGCTGATGATTTCAACTGCGGCTTTCCTGCCATCGGCAATGGCATTGATTGCAGTGGATGCACCACGCATCGCGTCGCCACCGATGTACAACCCTTCAATAGAAGTTCTGTAGCTGCCAGCATTTGTGTGGAGTTTTTCTTTATCCACAAAATTGATATCTAGCTGCTGGCCGATAGCCGGAATGATTGTATCGCACGGTATTTCAAATTCGGAGCCCGGAACCTTGATAGGGGCAGGCCGCCCGTCAGCTCCTTTCATTGCCAGGATGTTCTTCGAGCATTTCAGGCCGGTGACTTTTCCCTCAATTGCAACAACAATTTCAGGATTTGTAAGTTCCACTATATCAATACCTTCTTCCTTCACAGCTTTGATTTCACCTTTATCAGCCGGCATTTCTTTTAAGGTGCGGCGATATACAATCGTAACCGTTCCAGTGTCACACACAAGTCTGAAAGCCGTTCTGGCTGCATCCATGGCTGTGTTTCCACCGCCGATGATTACAACATGGTTGCCAATACCGGGGTCGACTCCTTTTTTTACGTTGAACAGGAAGTCGAGCGGATCGAGAACTCCCTGAGCTTCTATACCTGTGATATCCAGTTTAGCGGATTTCTGTGCCCCGGCAGCAAGAAACACTGCATCATGTTCTATCCGGATGGTTTCGAAGTTGGCAGCATCGACCCTGAAACGGTCGAAAAGTTTTACTCCTGATGCTAAGATTCGCCGGATATCCTTTTCAATTGCCTCGCCGGTAAGCCTGAATGCCGGGATGGCGGCTGAAACCATTCCACCGGCAATTTTTGCCTGTTCATATATGTCAACGTCAAAACCGGCTTTTTTCAGAAACCATGCACAGGATAACCCGGCAGGTCCTGCGCCAATAATGGCAACTCTTTTACCATTTGAGTTTGGCTGATTGGTTTCTGTTGTGCCTGCATATGACTCTGCTACGAACCGTTTAATTTCCCTTATCTGCAACGCTTCATCGTAATTGTTACGGGTACATTTTAACTGGCATAAATGGTCACATACCATGCNCGTGACCGATGGAAATGGATTGGTGCGGAAGATGGTTTCAAAGGCTGATTGTAAATCTCCTTTCGCAGTAAAATGCATATATTCAGNGATATCCTGATTAGTAGGGCAGGTGTCAACACAGGGAGCATGTATGCAATCGAAGAATCCAAGCGGCCTTGACGTTTTGATCGACAGGTCGTGCAATGTGTATTTATGATAGGCCGGATTATCTGTTACAGTCGCCGCATAATGGGCCAAATTCTGCCTTGCCGCTTCATTCACTGTAATGCCGTTGTTGCCCGATACTTTTACAATGTAATCATCAATTGAATCAGCATTAAGTTCGGAAAATCTATTTCTCAGATTATCAATATATTGCCTAATCCTTCCATAACCTCCCGGTTTGAGCAGGTCGCTGCACACAGTAGCTGGTTTGAGTCCACAGGAGACGACTTCTGCAATATTGAAGCAATCCACGCCTGCTGAAAAAGAAATGTCGAGAGTACCGCCAAAGTTGTTCTGTAATTTGTGGGCAACCTTAACGCTGACCGGATGCAAAGCACGTCCGCTCATGTACATCATCTGTTCCTTCTCATTAAATACCTGCTTGTTATTAAGGCTTTCAAGCGTATTGGTGAGCTTCAGGCTGAATGTAAGATTCAGATTGTCAGCACTTTTCCGGAGATTGTCGATAATAGAAAGAGCATCCACATACTTCAGGTCATGCTCAAATGCGATGTCGGGTACCTTCGNTGCAAAGCCGAGCCTGTGATTCAGAATATCAGTAAGCTCATGGTTCCCCAGTAAAGTGGGGTTTAGTTTTATTGTTGTATGCAGTTTCTTCTCGTTGATCAGGTATAACCCGATTTTTTCAATTTCGTCAGGCGGGCAGCCATGCATAGTGCTTAAAGTGACATTATTAGAAATGCATGGCGAGATTTCTAGACTGTCAATTGCGGGGTAAATAGCTCGCACTGAAGCTTTGGCCCGGGCCAGTTCGGGGCTGCAATTCTGCATTTTCGAAAGGAACCACTGTACATTCTCTTTCATGATGCCCTCGAAGTTGTAACCGACACTCATATTGAATATCGTACCGACAGGCCCTTTAAATCCCAGTTCATGGCGAATCACATGGATCATGATCCATGCATTCAGGTACTCATTGAACGATTGTTCAATTTTCAGCTCCTGCGACCATTCACAGTTATAGCCTTCGTCCTGCATATCGATACAGGGTTTCGAGACGTCAAGTTCATCGAGGGTTTGAATGGTTTTAAGCTCAATGTATCTTGCACCACAAAGCCAGGCTGCCATAATGTTAAGTGCCAGCTGGGTGTGAGGGCCGGCTGCCACCCCAACCGGTGTTTCAAGTTCCAGCCCGTAACGTATCATACGAAACGGATCGGCATTTTCGGGTTTGAAGAAAAGATTACCGGNGATGCCAAAAAACCGGTTGCTTTTGAGTTGGGCAACCGTCATTCTCAGCAAGTTGGGAAGGGGAATGGGAGAAAATTTGTCAGACACAGTGTAGAAATTACTCGTAAACGATTTAGTGTACCAAATTTAGGACAAATTGGTAATTAAATCAGCCTGGTAAATTTCTGTAGCTGTACTTTTAGTATATGCAGACCGGCAACCGTGACTGGCAAAGCATGTGAGGCCGAATCACGTGTTTCTCATTGTTTAGACCTGTCTCTTGCTAAAAGATGAGGCTTGAGTTGAGTACCAGCTTGATGGGACAATCTTGATCAAGAAGTTAGTGTTGGCAACAGCAATTTATTCATTTCCTGTATATGGTCCAATCCATATTTGTTCTGAATCTATAGTGTCTATCACGCTACTCTTATTGAATTTAATCACTGTAGATTCTAAGGCATTAGATGTTCCATTATGACATAATTCATTAAATCGGAAAATATCACTATTGTCAAGAGAGGCAATTTTTTCAATTTCCGGAGCCTGAAGATCAAATAATTGATTAAGGTTTGATTTAATTAGGGATTGATTCTCATGATCAAAATTATATAAAGATGCAAGATTATAATTAAGAATGTCCCGGTAGAACATTTTTATTGAATGATCGTAACATATCAATCTGCTTTGGATTCCCCCACCACCAGTACGGTTGAGAATTACTAGATAGAAAGTCAGATCTTTAGAAGAAAACTCAATGGTGTTGAAATATACATCTCTAATTGAAAAATATGTTTCAGTAGAATCTCCATTGCAATAATTGAAATAAAAGTCTAAAATAACGTTCTCGATTTTGTCCGTTATTTCTTTTGAAACCTTCTTGTTTTGAGTGAAATCACATTTGTTAAGATATAAAGGCAATGTCCCACTTATTACCGTGATTTTAGGTAATATTAGCTTATACTTGTTATTAGAATTTGAGGATACGTTGTTATCGCAAGATACTAAGAAAACGACTAGAGAAAACAAAAGAAATCTATATAACAATGCTTTCATCAGATTGATCTTCTATGTTGATGCTAACAATTCACTTCCCGGTTAATAATCCGGCATTGAATTTACATAAAATCTATTCACAAGTAGCCGGGCTGCCTGGAATAGGCATTGTCTACTAATAGACCGTAAATAGTTTTCAGAGTGTCAAGCTATCCTACCTGTTCTATTTCGTAGCCGGCTTTTTTTACACCGGATAAGACGTCAGCGGCGACATCTTTATCACTTTCTACAACCAGGAGCCGGTCAGCGACTGAAAGGTCTACGGTCCAGTTTGTTATACCTTCAATACTGTTCATGGCAGGCGTAATCGCACTGATGCAGCCATTACATTTAAGGTTTGTTTTGAATTTTTTAGTTTCCATTTTCTATCTAGTGTGTTATTTGTCNNAGATTTTTACTCTCTTTAATCTCAGGCTGTTTGTAACAACCGTCAGTGAACTCATTGCCATGGCAGCCCCGGCAATCATTGGATTTAGCAGGAAGCCATTTAAAGGGTAAAGTAAGCCTGCAGCCAGAGGAATGGCAATGACATTGTAAAAGAATGCCCAGAAAAGATTCTGATGGATAATCCTGACTACCCATTTTGACAACCTGATTGCACTAACAGCATGGGTCAGTTCAGGTTTCATGAGTATGATCCCAGCGCTTTCGATGGCAATATCGGTTCCGCTACCCATCGCGATACCCAGATCAGCCTGAGCCAGGGCATAAGCATCGTTGATACCGTCGCCGACCATCGCTACTTTTCTGCCTTCTGCTTGCAGCCTGCTCACAATGGCACCTTTACCATCAGGCAGAATACTGTGACATACTTCTTCAATACCAGCCAGCCCGGCCATGTGCATAGCGGCTTTCTCAGTGTCCCCGGTTACAAGTATAGTCTTGATTCCCATGCTGTTAAATTCTTTCATGGCCAGCGTTGACCCGGGTTTGATCTGGTCGGAGACAGAAATGATGGCTACGTTGCTCTTTTCCACCGCTACATAAACGAAAGAATTGATTTCAGCATTTTCAGGTTCACCGGCCATTGTGACGCCCTGAGATTGCAGGAATGCATCGCTGCCAATCACCATTGTTTTGCCGTCCTGGATGGCTTTAATTCCTTTGCCGGGAATTTCCTCAATTGATTCAAAGATTCCAGAATTTATTGAAACATTCGGCTGAGTACTTTCCAGAAGGCTGCAAATTGCTGATGCCAGCGGGTGATTTGATTGCTTTTCAGCCTGGTAAAGCCATGCAGCATATTTATCCTCACCTGATAACCAACGGATTGATACAGAAGGTTTACCAGAAGTGATTGTCCCGGTTTTATCCAGAATGACAGTATCAATCGTACATGCATCTTCGAGAGATTGGGCATTACGGATGATCATGCCGGTAGAAGCTCCACGGCCTATCCCGGCGATCAGGGCCATTGGGGTGGCAAGTCCCAGTGCACAAGGACACGCAATCACAAGTACACTTATAGTTGTAACAAAAGCACGGCTTATGTCGTGGCCGAAAATCAGCCATCCTGAAAATGTCAGAGCAGCTATGATAAATACTGTCGGAACGAAAATGCCTGCAATCTTATCAACGAATTTCTGGATAGGAGGTTTTGACGATTGTGCTTCATCCACCAACCGGATAATTTGTGAAAGAACCGTCTGGTTGCCCGGTTGCCTTGCTTCAACCTCCAGCAACCCCTGCCTGTTTAGCGTTCCGGCAAACACTTGGTTACCGGGCTCTTTGGCGACGGGCAAAGGTTCGCCGGTGAGTGCACTTTCATCTACCGATGCATTTCCTGATATCACAATTCCGTCCACCGGAATTCTGTCGCCAAGGCGGATAGTTACGATATCTCCCGGAACCACGTGCACTGCCGGTATCTCAAAATACTCATCACCCCGTCTGACTGTTATCTTTTTAGGTTGAAGCCCTGTTAGCTTGCGGATTGCCGACGAGGCTTTTGCCTTGACATTTTCCTCAAGGAAACGGCCCAGAAGTATGAACGTTATGATAATAACTGCCGATTCATAATAAACATGTGCCTCAATTCCTCGCGATTCCAGTACTGACGGTGCAATTGTGTTGAAGATGCTAAAGAGGAAAGCTGCTCCGGTGCCGGTTGCTACCAGTGAATCCATGGTGAATATACCGTGCCTTGCCTGCCTGATGGCAGCGGGGTAGAATTCCTGGCCGGAATACAAAATAACCGGCAGCGACAGGATCAATAGCAGGTAATTCTGGTAAGGAAACAGATGGTGAAAAAACATTGACAACAGGAAAACTGGGATGCTGAAAATGGCGGCAATAAGCAGTCGGTTTCGGAGTAACTTCTTTCTCCTGTGCTCAACCTGTTCCAGTTTTTCAGAACGGTCCTCGGTTTCGGTTAAGAAATCATAACCAATACCCTGGAGCGTTTTTCGTAAAGTTTCCAGATCGACAATCGATTGATCGTATTCCAGCCGAAGCGTTTTGTTACCGTAATTCACCTGTGCTGAGGCAACACCATCCTGCGATTCAAGCATCGACTGAACACTCACGGCGCAGGCTGCACAAGCCAAGCCTGTCACCGGGAAAGATTCTTTTTGTAATTCAGACATTTTTAAAACTCACTCACAAAACTAACAGTTTTAGTGCAGGAATGTTGTGGCAGAATGATGATTTCAAGTGTTAAAGTTTATTGGTCTTACCGGGGGAACGGAAAGACGCTGCAGTTATTCATGCAGCGTCTTTATAGGATAGGATTCTTAAATTATTGATATTGATTGACTTATTTCATATGGAATTTCGCTTTCTGATCTCCGATAGTCACTTCAAATTCGCCGGGTTCAGTCACCCACTTGGAAGTGGCATCCACAAAAGCCAGTTCATTGGGATGAATTTTAAAGCTTACCAATGATTTCTGCCCGGGTTCCAATTCAATCTTTTTAAAGCCTCTGAGTCGTTTAACAGGTGGTGTAATACTGGCATAAAGATCAGATATGAATAACTGCACAACTTCTTTTCCTTTTCTGGCTCCGGTGTTAGCAACATCCACACTTATACTCAGAGAGTCATTCAGGGTAATATCAGCCGGTGAAACAGACAGGTTTGAATAGGTAAATGTGGTGTAACTGAGTCCTGNCCCGAATTCAAACTGCGGTAAGTTGATGACATCAGGCAGGAGCTCAGTGTATTTTTCATCGTAATTACTTAGTGCATTTGGCTCACGCGGGTATGTAAAAGGTAGTTTCCCTGAAGGGTTCACATCTCCGAAAAGAACATCCGCTATAGCAATACCGCCTTCATTACCAGGAAGGTAAGCCATAATCACTCCGCTCATTTTGTCAACAAATTTGCTGATAAGCCTCGGACGTCCTTCGGTAAGTACCAGAATAACCGGCTTGCCTGTGGAAGCCAATTTGGCGGCAAACTCTGCCTGTGCATCGGGCAGATACATATCACCTATGCAACCGGGTGATTCGGCATACGACATTTCTCCAAGGCAAAGGACAATATAATCTGCTGAACGGCCCAGTTGCAAAGCCTTGTTTATATCGGTGAGTGAATCGAAGGTTGTGCCTTCAGCCCATGAAACATTCTTTTCACCAGTTTTCGCCTGTATCGNCTCGAGAATTGTAAGCTTATCTGAATCAAACTGATCCGCATCATTGCCTAGCCATGACCGTGACCACCCACCATTGAGGCAAACCATGGTATTGGCGGCAAAACCTGTGACCAGCACCTTAGCTGTTTTGGGTAACGGGAGTACGTTGTCCTTGTTTTTCAGTAGCGTAATACATTCTTTTGCAGCTTCTTCACTTGCCACCCGGTGCTTTTCCGACCCATAATCAGGGTAGTCTTCGGCAGGGTAGAAGGGGTGTTCGAAAAGGCCAAGTTCGAATTTCAGTTTCAAAATCCGCCGCACGGCCTCGTCGATACGCGACTTCGGNNGTACTTCGCCTTCTTTCACAAGTTCTAGCAACAGGTCGTAGAAGCTGTAGTTGTAAGGTACCATACTCATATCAATGCCTGCCATAACAGCCATTTTTACGGCTTCTTTCGGTGTGGCAGCCACATGATGTTTGGTGTGGAGGCGAATAATATCTTCAAAGTCGCTTACGGCAAGGCCCTCAAAACCAAGCTCATCACGAAGTATCTCCGTAAGAATGTAATGGCTGGCATGAACCGGTGTGCCATTGATTTCAGATGAGTTAATCATAATGGTGTGTGCTCCTGCTTTTATGGCAGCGGCAAAAGGAGGCAGGAAATATTCACGAAGGTAGTTATCCGGTATCCATGCAGGTGTGCGGTCTTTTCCTGACAATGGGAAACCATATCCTACATAATGCTTCATACATGAGGCCACTTTGTATTTACCGGCAATGTCATCGCCTTCATAGCCTCTGATCATTGCCTTAGTCATCTGGTTTGTGAGGTAAACGTCTTCGCCGAAAGTTTCCCAAATACGAGGCCATGATGCTTTTCGCCCGATGTCAAGTACCGGTGAAAAGTTCCATGGTATAGCTGCAGCACGGGTTTCATAAGCCGTTATTGAAGCTGCCTGCTCGGCAATTGCCGGGTTCCATGTGGCTGCCATAGCTATTTGCTGAGGGAAAAGAATGGATTTTTCGGCGTAATTATTTCCGTGGATGGCATCGATGCCATAGAGTACAGGGATTTTGTGTGGTGATTTCATGGCCATATCCTGTATGGCAGACATGATCTCATACCAGTGCTCACGGGAAAAGCAGTGCTTTGTCACGTTCAGGATGGAACCTACATGGTGGCCGATAACCGCCTGGCGAAGCTTTGCGGTATCAATCTGCTGCGGTTCCAGCAATGAGTCATTCCAGGTTACTGAAATCACGTCCAGCGTTACCTGCGTCATCTGGCCGACTTTTTCTTCGATCGACATTTGCGAAAGCAGCTTATCCACCTGAGCATCAATTTCAGCGGATGACTTTACGCTGTCCGGGGCTTTCTGTTGCCTGCAACCTGCAGTAGTCAGCATCAGGAATATTAAACCTGTGAGGATCAAATAAATGGTTCTCATAGTTGTGTTATTATGTTTATGATTTTTAACTGTTTTTTGATATAGATTCGGCCGGCGCATTACTTCAAGGCACATTCTTCCGTTGTGATACGGGCATTTCCAGAAACCCGCCTTGTCGTCGGTGGTGTTTATGCTTCCATCAGCGTATACACCCCAGTACCACTCGCCGTTTTGCTTGTCGACCAGTTTTTCGAGTATAAACTCGAAACAACCCGAGGCCAGATCCAAACAATGATGGTTCCCGGTGAGTTCAAACCCGCTGATCAAACCGACAACTGCTTCTGCCTGTGGCCACCAGTGCCTTTGCGTATCAGTATGGCCGTTAAGTTTCTTTTCGTAAATCAGGCTATTATCGGACTGCATCCCTTCCAACGAAGCTTTCAGGATTTTTATACAGATATCTTTGGCTTTTACCAGCATTTCATACTCTCCAAGCACTTCAGCAGCTTCAAAAAGCAACCATGAACATTCAATGTCATGCCCGTAGGAAATATCGGATGATTTCAACGTCCAGAATTCATCAAAAAACAGGTTCAGGTGCCAGGTTTCATGGTTTACGATATGGTCAAAGAACACCTTGATAAGTCCGCGCAATTGTTTGGCCAGATGATCATCCTTCCACACACGGTAAAGGTTTGTATATGCTTCAAGGATATGCAGATGCGTATTCATTGTTTTTTTCTCATTCGCATCTTTATCACTTAGCCGAAGGTCTTCAAGCAGTTTCCAGTCACGGCTGTAGGCTTCAAAATAACCTTGATGAACAGGATCGTAACTGTATTTTTCTATCAGTTGGAAGAGCTTAATGGCCAGATTAAGGCTTTCCTGGTCCCTGGTGGCCATATAATATTCCGAAAGTGCATAAATGCAGAATGCCTGGGAATAGATCTGTTTTTTGGTATCAAGCGGATTGCCCTTGTAATCAACTGACCAGTATGTGCCTCCGAATTCCTTGTCAGTAAAGAATTGAAAGATATAATCCCTGGCTCGGGAAGCTGCTTCCAGGTAATCTTTTATGCCAAGAGCCCTGTATGCAGCAGAGAATGTCCAAAGAATCCGCGCATTCAGTATTCCGCCTTTTGGGGCATCGTTTATAAGATCATTATTGCCTTTGATTTGACCGTAAAAACCTCCGTTTTCTGCATCGCTCATCTTTTCGATCCAGAAAGGGAGAATGTCATCAACGAGTTCATCCCTGACTTTCTGTGCCAGTTGCAGGAGGTTACTTTTCATTGCGAAATTCGTTTACTTCATTAGCACTTCCACTTCATATACGCCGCCTGCCGGCATTACAGGAATGAGATTACCTCCAACAGTTTTACCATCAATAGTAATTCGGGCAACGCCTTTCATAGAATGGTTAGGGTTCTTGACTTCTATACGAAAGGTAGCCCCGCGGAATTTGCGGGTAACAGTGAATCCATTCCATTCAGGTGAAATGCAGGGGTCAATTATCAGGCCGTTGTACGAAGGTTTGATGCCGAGGATATACTGGGTGATGGTGTAATAGTTCCAGGCAGCAGTACCTGTAAGCCATGAGTTCTTTGCTTCTCCGGGTTTGTAGGCATCTTTTCCTGCAATCATCTGGGCATATACATAAGGCTCAACTTTATGAAGCTCACTGATATGTTCCGTGTATGCCGGACAAATCTTCCGGAAATATTCCCAGGCATGGTCTCCTCTGCCACGAACGGTCTCACCGATCATGACCCATGGGTTGTTATGGCAGAAAATTCCCGCATTTTCTTTATAACCGGCTGGATACGTGGAGATTTCACCGTATTCGATATAGTATTTCGTAAAAGCTGGATTGTTCAGCACAATGCCATGTTCACAGTCAAGATATTTTTTAACGGAATCGAGGGCGCAATCTACCATTCCTTCTTCCTGCCCGATGCCTGCCATGGTGCACCAGCCATTGGATTCAATGAAAATTTTACCTTCTTCATTTTCATGTGAACCGACCTTATTCCCGAAATAATCGTAAGCCCGCAGGAACCACTCACCATCCCAGCCATATTTTTTCACTGCCTCAACCATGGTTTCCACATGCTTTCTTGCACGCTCGTACTCACCGGTTTTACCGAGGTGCTGGCAAAGTTCCATGTAATCACGTCCATAAACTACGAAAAGCCCTGCTATCATTAGGCTCTCGGCTTTTGAGCCTTCGGTTTTGTTTTCGGTGGTTTGGAAACTTTCATTAGGATCTTTTGAGAAGCAGTTCAGATTCAGGCAGTCGTTCCAGTCGGCGCGGCCAATCAAAGGCAGTCCGTGAGGGCCCAGGTTATTGATCACATGATTGAGAGACACCGTAAGATGCTCGAAAAGAGGCACTTCTGATCCCGGGACATTATCGTAAGGAACAGGCTCGTTCAGAATACTGAAGTCACCGGTTTCTTTCAGATAACTCACAGTCCCGAAGATCAGCCAAATAGGATCGTCGTTGAATCCCTGGCCTATTTCGTTATTGCCTTTTTTTGTAAGTGGCTGATACTGATGATAGCAACCACCGTCAGGGAATTGGGTTGAAGCAATATCGATAATCCGCTCTCTTGCCCTTTCAGGAATCTGGTGAACAAAACCGGCAAGGTCCTGGTTCGAGTCGCGAAAGCCCATACCGCGGCCAATGCCGCTTTCGAAGAAGGAGGCTGAGCGCGAGAAGCAGAAAGTAATCATGCACTGGTATTGGTTCCAGATATTCACCATGCGGTCGAGTTTCTCTTCGCCCGATTGAAGGGTAAAAACTCCCAGCAGGTTGTCCCAGTATGCACGTAATTCGGCAAGAGCGGCATCTACTTTCACGGTGGAATCGAAGCTGGCAATGGTTGCTTTGGCTTTGGCTTTGTTGATGATGTTTTTGCTTTCCCATTTCTCAACCTCGGCGTTCTCAAAATATCCCAGCACAAAAATGAAGTCTTTTGTTTCGCCCGGTTGAAGCGTCACTTCGAGATAATGTGAAGCAATGGGCGACCAGCCGTGGGCTTCCGAATTACGAGGTGCGCCATCGAGAACAGTCTGAGGCTCATCAAAACCATTGTAGAGCCCAAAAAAGGTTTCGCGGTCGGTTTCAAAACCCTGGATTGGTGTGTTCACCGAATAATAAGCGTAGTGGTTGCGGCGCTCCTTGTATTCGGTTTTGTGATATATCACAGAGCCTTCTATTTCAACTTCACCGGTAGAAAAGTTACGTTGGAAGTTTTCCATGTCTGTGGCCGCATTCCATAGCGCCCATTCAATGAATGAAAATACCTTCAGCTTTTTAACCTTGTCGGTTGTATTTTTCAGCGTGAGCTTCTGAACTTCGGCCCATGTTTTCAGGGGAATAAAGTACAGTACGTTACATTTTATACCATTCTTCTCACCGTTTATGGTTGTATAATTCATGCCATGACGGCATTCATAGTGGTCCAGTTCTGTTTTGCAGGGTTTCCAACCAGGGCTCCAGATTAATCCTTCATCGTTGATATAGAAATACTTACCGCCCGAATCAATGGGTACATTGTTGTACCGGTAACGTGTTATCCGGCGGAATTTAGCGTCTTTATAAAACGAGTAGCCTCCTGCAGTGTTGGAGATCAGGCTGAAAAAATCTTCGTTGCCAAGGTAGTTTATCCAGGGCCAGGGTGTTCGCGGATTTGTTATCACATATTCGCGTCGCGCGTCATCGAAATACCCGTACTTCATAACCAGGTTACTTTTTTCTTCTAATTTCCAGTTCTTCAGAGATTTCTTTTACTTTTTTCTCAGTAAGCGGGTAAAACATCATCCCAACCACTGCCAGTAAGGCACAAATTGCAGGGAATATACTGAGCATCAGGCGCTCTCCAAAAATTGTCTGAGGCAGTTGCTGCATAATCTCCGGGTTGTACTTGAAAATAGCAAGAATCCATCCTCCAAGGGCAGCACCAAAAGCCCAGCCGAGTTTCTGCGACATGGAAGATGATGAGAAGATCAGGCCTGAAGCGCGACGGTTGGTTTTATATTCCTGGTAATCAACAATGTCGGAAAACATGCTCCACAGTAACGGCAGCACATAACCGGCACAAACTGAGATTAGCACTTGCAGAATCAATATCCAGGTAATGTCATTGGGTATCAGGAAGAAAACAACACTCAGGACAGAGGCTATGAGCATAGCCAGCATATAGGTTTTGCGTTTGCCAAATTTAGCCGAAACGGAAGGTGCAAGAACTACACCAACAATATTTGCAGCCTGGCCGACCAGGAAATAGATTGTAGCCATATCCCATCCGAAAAATGGCACCTGGTATGTACTGCCAACGTAATCGCGGAAAAAATAGATAGCTACACCGTCGCGCACGGCATTAAACAGCAGTGCAGCAAGCCCGGTGCCAACGAGTATCCACCAGGGTGAATTGTGAAACAGGTGTTTCAGGTCCTGCTTTATTGAAACATTCTCATTTTCCTCTTTATTGGCAGCTTCAACGCGTTCACGGGTAAAGCTGAAACACAGGAAAAACAGTGCTGCGCATAGTATACCAATGGATGCTACACCCAATGTCCAGCCTATCGGAGAATTGCTGACAGATGCTCCTACAGCATGTTCGGCTAGCGCTTTTGCTTTTTCAAAGTTTTCAGTGTCAAATGTTTTGGCAAAGAAATCAACCAGGGGTTGTAAAAGCATGAATGTGATAAAACTTCCAATGAATGCAAAACTCATGCGGAAGGACGACAGCACATTGCGTGTTTTAGGATCAGGTGACATTACTCCTAGCAACGAGGCATAAGGAACATTGATGAGGGAGTAAACGATCATCATCAGTGAATAGGTAATGTAGGCATATACCAGTTTGCCGGTTTGTCCGAATGCAGGTACAAAGAAGGTAATAACACCCATCACTGCAAAGGGTATGGCGAACCATAGCAGGTAAGGGCGGTATTTGCCCCAGCGCGTGCGTGTGCGATCGGCAATAATTCCTACTCCCAGGTCGAAAAACGAATCCCAGAGCCTTGCAACCAGGAACATGGTACCTGCTGCTGCGGCTGTAATACCGAACACATCAGTGTAGAAAAACAACGAATACATTCCGAATATCTTCCAAAACATGGAAGAGGCCATATCGCCGAATCCATAGCCGACCTTTTCCTTTAAATTGAGCTTTGCTGTTGTCATATATAGTTTTGCATTAGAAGCACCTGTTAAATGCAGATGCAGATGGGCCTTGATTAATTATTTTGCAGGTTATCCCCGGGTCTTATTTTGAGAAATATTCCTTGTTTTTCTTTATCAGGCTGATTATCGACTGTACTGAAGTAGCCGACCTGAAACCGTCTGCGGGCGTGTGAAGGCAGTAGTCAGTGAGTTTTTCAATGCTTGAGACTGCAACATGTAATCGTGTGTCGGAGGATGCATAATAGATGTATACTGTGCCATCATCATCGGCAATCCAGCCATTCGAAAACAATACGTTCGATACATCTCCGATGCGTTCCTCGCCTTCGGGGGCCATAAAATAACCTCCGGGTTGTGCTATCACCCTGGCCGGATCATCAAGGGCTGTCATATACATGTACAGCACATAACGAAGGCCAGCAGCACAGCCGCGAACGCCGTGAGCCAAATGCAGCCAGCCTTTCGGTGTTTTAATTGGATGAGGGCCTTCACCGTTTTTCAGTTCTTTGATGGTGTGATAGTAGCGATGGTCAATGATCACCTCATTCCTGGTTTCAGCTTTGGTAATATCTTCTATCAGTGCCCAACCGATTCCGCCACCTGAGCCGGCATCGATAAATCCATCCTGTGGACGGGTATAAAATGCATACTTGCCGTTAACGAACTCAGGATGCAGAACTACATTGCGTTGCTGGCTTACCGATTTCAGGTCGGGAAGCCTTTCCCATGTGTCGAAATCACGGGTACGGGCAATACCCGTCGCTGCTACAGCTGAGCTCAGGTCATGCTTTGGTGCGTTTGGATCTTTACGTTCGGTACAAAAAGTGCCATATATCCAGCCGTCTTCGTGCCTTGTCAGGCGCATATCGTAAACATTCGTGTCAGGGTCATCAGTTTCGGGCATCACGACCGGGAATTCACGAAAGCGGAAATTATCGATACCATTCGGGCTTTCGGCTACAGCAAAAAACGACTTGCGGTCGTAACCTTCAACCCTGGCAATAAGAAGATATTTTCCGTTGTGTTTGATAGCCCCCGAATTGAATGCGGCATTCATGCCAATTCGCTCAAGCAGAAGGGGATTGTCTGCCGGATTGAGGTCGTAGCGCCAGAAAAGAGGGATATGAGCAGCAGTAAGTACCGGAAATTCAAACCTGTTGAAAATGCCATTACCCGGCTCGATAATTTTATTTCTGCGCGTTATTAATAGTTCGTAGTCTTCATTTAGTTTATTCAGCCTCCTGGAAAATGATGTATCCATTATCACGGTATTTTGCGTTAATCGGTTGTGATTATTTACTTGTTGATGTCGCTGCGGAAAAGTGTTTCGGGAAGATTAAAGAAATTCACAAAATCTTTTTCGCTTTGTTGACCCGGGTAGGGAGCGTAGAAATGGTTAGGACGGTTAGCCGCATTCCGCCAGAACAGTGCATATGACATCCCTGAACTTTTAATTGCAGGCCAGAGGACTTCTGTCCACCAGGTTGGGTATGGGATTTGTTCGTACCCGATTTCAGTGATCGCAGGCAGTTTATTGTTGTCTTTGGCTACCTGAGCCAGGATTTTCAGCTTATTGCTGAGTTTCTCTGCAAATTGTCTGTTGCTCTGCGATGACATCTGGTAGATATCAAAACCAATTATGTCAACGTATTCGTCGCCGGGATATCGTTCCATGAAATCAGCTTTGTTCCGGAAATCATCCGATGGCGAGAAGGCAAAAAGCAGGTTGTGAACCTGTTTGGTTTCTGTGAGGTACTTGAAAGTGAAACGCCATAGTTCAACAAATTCCTGAGACGAGCAATGTTTCTTTCCCCACCAGAACCAGTCGCCGCTTTGTTCGTGAAACGGTCTGAAGATCACAGGGATAGGCTTCCCGCTGGAATCTTTGAGCGAAGTGAAAAAATCGGCTACAGCATCGAGCCATTGAGTATATTTATCATGCTTCTCACCACCGGGAAGTATGCTTTTGACGGTTCCTGTGGTCGAGAAATTCCAGGCACTGCTATCGTTTACGGGGTTGTTGAGATGCCAACTGAATGTATTAATCCCTCCATGAGCATTTACATCAATAGCCCAGCTTTTCATGCTGCCGAAAGGAACCGAGTCGAGGTTGCAGGCTGAACCAGTTTCAAGGTGTCCGAGGTCCCAGCCAAAAACTGCCGGGTAGTCGCCACATACACTGAAAACATCCGATTTGCCTTTCGGCGCAATCCATCCGATGCCATAAGCCAGGTCATCCTGATGCCCGAACATGATGCCTTTGTCAGTGAGTATGTGCATCCTGCTGAGTAATTGAATGGTTTCCGTTGTGGCTTGATTATCAGCAGGTTTTACACCGGTTCCTGACTGCAGGTTGCAGGATGTCAGCAAAACAGCAGCTACTATCAGGCTACTTGTTAACTTCATGACATTGGGTTTTTAAAGACTNNTCTGCAATTTACGGTTAAAATTTTCAATGAGCGAAACCGAAGAATCAGTGTTAAAAACGGAATTCAGCCCCTGTTCTTCGTTAGGAGGGTCGCCGAGGTAGTCATCTCCCGGTTTCCAATAGAGATTCTTAGGGCGGCCTTCACCTGCATAACCCCAAAAATTGGCTCCGGCCAGCACATCGCCCCGCCTGGCATGGTCAATTACCTGTTCAAAAGCATTGGCATAATACTTGTCGCGGCATTTGGTGCTTTCCTCGGGTGTGTAACCATGTTTGTCGCGGGGGAGGCCAAATTCTTCAAGTACCAATGGCTTTTTAAGCTGGCGGGCGACTTCAATATGGTCGTTCATGTATTTGTTGGTCTTCACTATGCTTGCCTTGATAGTACCAGGTATGTCCTTTACATCAAGCCAGCTCCAGTTTTTTGGCCATATGTGCATGGTGAGGTAGTCAATATCTTTCATGGCATGAATGCGTTTGAAAACCTCCAAAGACCCTTCGCATCCCCATTGTCCTTCGGTGCCGGTTGTAACAAGGTGGTTTCCATCGAGTTGCTTGATTAGAGCAGCAGTTTCACTGATCATCTTTTCGAGGGCCGGAATATTTTCATTTGAGAAGGCACGCGGTTCGTTGCCGATCTCCCAGGTCATTATAGCTGGGTCTTCGGTGTATTTAAGCCCTGTATATTTGTTGGTGCGTGTGATAATAAACCTGACAAATTCGTGATATTGCCTGATGCAGTTTTCGCAGTGGAGGAATTGTCCGGAAAACTGCATGAACTGTGGCCATGTATTTGGCTTTACCATTGGATAGGGGATAGGGCCATATCCGTTCCAGTTGAGGTATTGTGAAAATCCGCCCGACCAGTCCCAGCTGTTATTCAGGAATAGTATGGCATGTTGTCCCCGTTTTCCCATTTCCGAAAGGAGGAAGTCGAGGCCGTCGAGCATTTCTTCGTTGTACTTTCCAGGGGCAACCTGTAGCGTTGGCGTTACCCGGAAAGGTTCGCCGTCAGGCCCTTCGGCACCTACCTGTATCCGAAGGTTGTCAATACCGGTTTTTTTCATAAAATCAAGTTCCCTGACCAGTCGTTCGCGGTTACCGGGCGAGTTCTTCATCGCAAGGATTGTCCCATACCAGAAATTTGTTCCGATATAATAGTATGGTTTGCCATTAAGCATAAATTGGCCGCCTTCAACTTTCACAAAAGCCGGCTGAGCATTTGTGCAAAAGGTCATAATCAGGAAAAATGCCGAAATCAATGAGATGGTTTTGGCCATTACAGTAAGTGGTATTTGCTCTGATGGTTTGTAAGAGGTTGCATGAAAGAACCTTACGCCTATTAAGCAGACGGATTTCTTTTATGTAAATATCAGTATCAAACGCCATGTTTAATTAATACTTTTTTATCCTAATAAAATACTTTTTGTTGGAATCAAATGGACTGCCATATGTGTAAAAAATTTTAAAAGTGCTATAAACCTTAGAATTATTTGAATTATTGTAATATCAGATTTATTTGTACTTTTATGGTAGTATTTATGCCGTCGATTTATCGTGTACTTACTGAATATTAAAGTAAAATCCTGAGGATACAATTCATCATCCTGGCATAAAAAGGGATTATTTTACTAAATTTTACTACAAATAGTTATGCGAGATAATATTCTGAGGGAAATAACCCCGCTGACGCAAGCCGACTGCTTTACAATCTTTTCAAGGAAAAAGAAGGATTTTGATTTTCCGTTGCATTACCATGAAGAAATCGAACTTAACCTGATCCTGAATGCACCGGGAGCTAAGCGTGTGATTGGTGATCATATTGAGGAAATCAGCGACCTGGAACTTGTATTAGTTGGCCCGAATCTCCAGCACGCATGGTTTGGCGATGGTTTTAACGAAGGCCAGATCACAGAAGTGACAATACAGTTTCACCGCGATTTTTTTGATGACAAGTTTCTCAGGAAGAACCAGTTGAGTTTTATCAGGAATATGCTTGAAAAGTCTTCGAGAGGTATATTGTTTTCACCGTCAACCACACGCGAGTTGTCTCCCCGTATTCTGGGGCTTGGCAAAAAGCAGGGCTTTGATTCTGTATTGGAACTGATGTCGATATTGCACGACCTGTCGATCTCAAGAAACTACAAAGTGCTGAGTGATTCAACCTTTAATAATATTGAGAAGAATACATATAACAGCCGTCGTATCGAGAAGGTGATGGCTTATACTCACCAGAATTTTCAGAAACAGATTTCGCTGGCCGAAGTTGCCAGAATCACCAACATGACTGAGTCAGCATTCAGTCGTTTCTTCAAGCTCAGGACAGGCATGACTTTTATTGACAGTCTTACTGAGATCCGCCTGGGCCATGCATCACGACTGCTCATTGAAACAACACAGTCGATAAGCGAAATTGCTTATGATTGCGGATTTAACAACATTTCTAATTTTAACCGGATTTTCAGAAAGAAAAAAGGATGTACACCTAAAGAGTTGCGTGAGAGCTACGAACACGGTGCCAGGGTCTTTATATAAAATTCTTATAAGAGATACACGATAAATAATTAAAAATTAATAAGATACGATTTTCTGTCGTGCTTATTCAACAAAAATTTTAACATACGAACTATTCTTCGCTGTGATCATCCTGCATAAGTAAATACCAGGTGCAACACGTTTTCCTGACGAATCTTCACCCTGCCATCTGATATCATATTCACCTTTCAATTGCTCTTTATTAACCAGGTCGGTGACTTTCCGGCCACCCATTGAGAAAACGGACAAATTAACACAGGTATTCTCATTGAGTGAATACCGAATCTGTGTTTCGTTCATCACAGGATTAGGAAAGACTTTGATAGTATTGATTCCTGTCAATGAAGTTTCCGGCTGAATGCTGAGCGTTCCTGTTTCAAGTACTGTAGCTGTGTCCTGGTCCGTAATGATAATGTTGTCAAACCATACTTCCTTGCTATCCATTGAGTTATATTCAGCTACTATTTCAAAACGGTCGATAGCAGACCAGTCGAATTTGCCTTCAGGGTTAAACCATAACCCGTTATCCCATGCACCCTGCTCAGTAAAGTTGCTTAAAGGGATATGCACATGATGCCACCGCTTGTCCCAGGGCGGGGAGTTATCCTGGAATGTTGTGCGTATCCTCCAAGGGTGATCTTCGGGATCGTCGGTCTTCGTATCAAGAAAGCGGGCATCAAACTTGATGTCCGAAACATTCCCCCGGATAATCAGATCAAGGGCATAATTGGAATTGACCAGTTGCGAAAGATCCCTGTCGGGGACAAAATCAAGAGCAATGGCGGTATACTGTGATCCCCCTGACCAATATATACAGTAATGATCGTTATTCGGGAAAAGCGTTGAATAGTAATCGAGCGTTGTGGATGAATATGTTACATCTTCAATGCCTTGTTCAATATAATCATCGTAAATCCTGAATCCCACGCTGTCAGGCAGCATCATATATGAGTGCTGTTCCGGCACGTTGAGGTCCAGTGCATTGAGCAGCGGCACATTCAGGTCTGATTCAAAAATCTCGTGCGAATCTTTTTCAAATAGCCCGAACGATCCTTTATAATCCCAGATTGTCCAGGGAATATTGTTGGCTTCGAGATAATCTTTTACCACGCCATACCAGTAAACCCTGTCGGCAGTATCACTATTGGGTATGTACACGCCGAATTCACCGCAGAATATGTTGATATTCCGTGTGTTTCTGAAGTTGATAGCGATATCCAGCAACGATTGGACATAAGCAACATTTCCCTGTGATGGATACTGGTTCAGAGCTTGTTCAACCCAGGTGCCGACAAGGTCGGGAGGGCATGGTGGCATAGTAGCCGCGTCGTAAGGGAAAGGTACTCCGGCAAGTGATGCCATCGAAGGTGTATTCCATGTTGCGCCCTGGTGGGTAAACATAAATGGATCATAGAAGTGAAAGGTATATAGCAGGTTATTGTCTGTATAAACCGGCATTTGGTCCAGGTCGTTATAGCTGTTGTAACCTGATGGCCCGACAACGATTGTATGCTTTGTGTCAACTGCCCGAATAGCATCAATCGCATCCTGCTGAATATCACCCCATAACTGGTTGGTTATGCCGTGCGGCTCATTCAGCACTTCATAAAGAATGTAATCCGAACGGTCTTTATAACGCCGGGCAATTTGCGGCCATACTTTCACAAGAACCTGCCCGATCTGGGGATCTGTTGAAGTAGCAGGATCGAAAGTATGGTTATCTATCATGAGGTAAAGGTGCAGGTCTTCAGCCCAATTGACAGTTGAATCGAGAAATGTAAAGAAAAGAGGATCAATGGTATAGTTCGGGGCGCCGTTTGTCATTGCATGAAGATTGATCGGCAGCCTGATTACGTCACACCCCAGGCTTTTAATGTCGTTAAAATCTTTCTTTGTAAACTTTCTGAATTGTATTTTTCTCGGGCCGGATGCCTGGAACCAGCCGGTAAGATTAACACCCCTGCTGAATGGCGCCTGGGCTGACAGAGACTGTAAAGCGATGGCAAAAATCAGGGCTATCAGTATCTTTTTCATATCAATTGTATTTCCGAAAGGTTATTCAAACACATTAATGTCAGATTTTCGGCGTAAGACGCATTAAAATTACATCATGAGGCTGCAATATGGTCTTTAAAGGAACTGCAGTAGTACCGGCATCTTTTTTAAGCCAGCAGTCGCGCATGCGATATTCAGTTTTAGCGAAATCATAATTCTTACCTGAAACTCCATCATATACCGGGTAGTTTTTCCAATCGTAGTTGATAGTACATGGAGTTTCACCCCTGTTTAAAAAGCACAGGGCAAGTTCATTGTTGCTCAGGGGTTTGGCATATACTTCAAAATCACCTTTATCGAACATTTTGAAACATTGCACTCCTAGTTCATCCTGGTCGATGGCTATCGCTTCCCTGTTGGTAAGTATTTCGAGTGTTTCCTTTGACATATTCCTTATGTCGTTACCCGCAATCAGCGGGGCAGCCAGCATACACCAGAGCGAAAAATGAGCGCGGTCCTCTGTGTAGCTCATACCGTTGCCAACTTCAAGCATATCAGGGTCGTTCCAATGACCGGGCCCTGCATATTTCCTGAGATCGGCCTGCTTGTCAATGATGGGGAGCACCCCGAATTTAGACCATGTGCCGTAGCCCATAACACAATCCCAGCAATTGTGAATATCACCTGTAGTACGCCATAGATGTCCAACATCTTTTGCCCATGTCCAGGGTTTGTTATCACCCCATTCGCAAATGCTGAATACCACAGGCCTTCCAGCTGCAAAAATGGCATCACGCATTGTTTTGTATGCTTCGGCAGCATTCAGTTCACCAGTGTTGCACCAGTCGTACTTCAGGTAGTCGATGCCCCATCCGGCATAGCTGATGGCATCCTGGTATTCATGCCCGCGGCTCCCCGGTCGGCCACCACATGTTTGTGAACCGGCATCGCTGTAAATGCCGATTTTAAGACCTTTCGAATGCACATAATCGGCGAGAGCTTTCATGCCTGACGGGAACCTTTTGGCATCTTCATGGATGAAGCCCTGGCTGTCGCGTTCACCATGCCAGCAATCATCGATGTTAATATAGATATAACCTGCGTCTTTCATCCCGCTTGAAACCATGGCATCGGCGGTATTCCTGATCAACTCTTCATTGATATCGCAGGCAAAAGTGTTCCAGCTATTCCATCCCATGGGAGGCGTTTTAGCCAGATCGAATTTCTGTGTAAAACCTATGACGGGTGTCATCAGGAGCAGCAGGAAAAGGAAATTTCTCATCTTTTTCAAAGTTTAACCTGAATTTCAGTGGAGGCGGGTTGTAATCCTTCAGAAGTGGCTGTGATTTTAACCATACCACCGGTGTCACCCGACTTGATCACCAGGAGGCATTTGCCTTTGAATGCTCTTTTTTCATGTGATTTGAATGATTCCATGCTGGTGGGATTACCATTATCGGTGCCTGCGATTGTGGCGTCACCCTGGACCGTGAAGTATACCAGATTGTCAGCATAGGGCACAGGATTATTGTCTTTATCGGTTATCTGCACCGTAACATATGACAGGTCCTGCCCGTCGGCTTTAATTGTTTTGCGGTCAGGGATAATGCTGATATTAGCAGGTAAACCGGCAGTTTTAATCTCTGTAGACAGAATTTCCTTCCCTTTGGTTTTGCCGACTGCCTTTAAGGTACCTGGTTCATAGGGAACTTTCCAGGCAAAATGAAGATCGTCGCTGGTTTTTCGGTCTGTTCCCAGGGAACGCCCGTTAAGGAATAGTTCAACTTCTTCACAGTTTGAATAAGCCCAAACATCAACCAACTGACCGGGTTTCAAATGTTTGACAGTTTTATCTATGTTCCAGTCGGGCAGAATGTGTAAAACTGGTTTATTGGTCCACTCACTCTGATACATGTAGTATGAATCTTTCGGGAAACCGCATAGGTCAAGGATGCCGAAATATGAACTGCGTGCGGGCCAAGAGTATGGTGTGGGTTCGCCAATGTAATCGAAGCCGGTCCAGATGTACATTCCCGAAAGGAAATCGTACTTCTTGATGATCTTCCAGCTTTCCTCATGGGTTGTTCCCCAGGGTGTTGAACAATTATCATAAGCTGAGCATGAAAGGTCGTCATTGCCGTCATTGAAAGGAATGTCCCACCTCAGAGGCCAGCGGCGTATTGAGTCAGCCGGCATATCATATGATCCGCGGGTAGCCAGCGCTGATGTGGTCTCGCTGCCAATAAATTTTTTGCCGGGATATGTTTCAGGAAATTTGGCAAAATCCTGGTGATGATAATTGAATCCGATCAGATCGAGGGCATCGGATTTGATGATGAAGTTGCTGGGATAGGGATCGTTACAGGCTGATGTAATTGGCCGCGTCTTGTCCAGTTCTCTCACAAAGCCTGCCAGTTCCCGCCCGATGATTGTTCCGTTGGTGTCGCCCTGTTCCCAGACTTCATTGCCGATACTCCATATAAAAACACTTGGATGGTTGCGGTCGCGCAGCACCATGTCCTGAATATCGCGTTTGTGCCATTCATCGAAGTCTTTGCCGTAATCGAAAGGCGTTTTCTGCCTTTTCCATATATCAAACGCTTCATCCATAACAATGAAACCCATCTTGTCACATAAGTCAAGCAGTTCGGGTGCCGGTGGATTATGTGAAGTACGTATACCGTTGCAACCCATTTCTTTGAGTAGTTCCAGTTGCCTTTCTAATGCCCGGGTATTGATGGCAGATCCCAGGCATCCGAGGTCATGGTGATCGCATACACCCTTGATTTTGAGCGGCTCACCGTTAAGGAAGAAGCCTTTATCAACCGTGAACTCAAAGGTTCTTATTCCGAAAGGCGTCTCATATTCGTCGATTACTCCCGCTTTGGTAAACAACGTGGTAACCATTTTGTATAACACAGGTCTGTCGACCGACCACAACACCGGGTTTTTAACCTGGAGCTTCTGATTGACAATTGTTTGTCCTTTCTGGAGCTTGACTTTAGGAATAACGGCGGTGGCAACCAGTTGGTTATCGGGACTAAAAATCTCTGATTTCAGGCTGATCACTTCCGCACTTCCAGGAGAGTTCCTGATATTGGCCTGTAAAGCAACATCAGCAATTTTTTCATCAACTCTTGGTGTAGTAACGAATGTACCCCAGTGATCAATAGCTGTTTTACCGGTAGTCACAAGCCAGACATTCCTGTAAATACCAGATCCTGAGTACCATCGCGAGTTAGGCTGTTGCGAATTGTCGACCCTTACGGCAATTATATTGGGTTGAATGCCGAAGTGAAGGTAGGGTGTAAGTTCGTACCGGAATGAGGAATACCCGTATGGGCGTATTCCAAGGTAATGGCCGTTGATCCAGACTTCACTGTTGCGGTAAACGCCATCAAATTCAATAAAGAACAGTTTGACTGCGTCTGATTCGGGAAGGCTGAACGTTTTACGATACCAGCCTGTTCCACCCGGAAGAGCACCTCCACCCGGCGTTGCAGGATTTTTATCGCTGAAGTCGCCTTCAATGCTCCAATCGTGGGGTAGCGTGAGTATCCTCCATTGAGAATCATCAAATCCGGGCATTTTTGCAGCAGGTTCTTCCCCAAGATAAAAACGCCAGTTCCTGTTGAAATTAACCCTTGTTCTTTGATTCTGTGCTTCACTGTAAACAGCCAAAACTGTCAGGAGCATTGTAATGCCGAAACATAGATTTAGTCTGAATCGCATAACATTCACATCTAAGAAGTTACATGAATTATTTTAACCCGAAATGAGACCTTATAAAGGTCATCTTTTGTTTATAGAAATCATCCGGCAAGCCATGGCCTGAGGTAGGGTAAACAATATAGGTTTTCTCCGGCTTCACCTGGTTATATGCAGCAAAGTTGATATGAGGAGGGCACACATCGTCAACCAGCCCAACACCCATAATCATCGGTGCTTTGATCCAGCCTGCAAGATTTTTAATATCTATGTAGCTGAGCGTGTTATATACCTGATCCCAGGTCATTTTCTTCTCCACTTCCACATAATTGATGAACTCATTTCCAGGCCAGACGGCTACTTTAAAGTAGTCTTCAAAATCTGAAAGGAATGGTACTTGAGGAGCACAAACCCTGATGCGTGTATTGTTGAGAGCGGCTGTTGCGTAAGTAAGAGCTCCTCCCTGGCTGGCGCCTTCTACGGCAACTCGCGTCGTGTCTACCTCGGGTCGTGAAAAGAGAAAATCAACACCACGCACGCAGTCCATGTATGAGCCACGATAAATATATAACTCCTTGTCATTGAGGAAATACTGCAGGTATCCCGGGAACCCCGGGTTGATATCATCCTTACTGTTGCCATGCCCACGGATATTGAGGCCGAAACCGATAATATCATCGCCGTAATCAACATATTCTGGCACGATAGTACTGCTGTAGCCCTGAACCTGCATCACAGCCGGGTGCTTTCCAGGAGACGTCGGGACCGAATACCAGCCACGGATCAGGATGTTACCCAGCGAGCGCATCTCAACGAGGTAAATGTTTCTCCTTGAAGTACATAACGAATCTATTTTGATGAGTTTGAACTGCGGGTCAACGGCTGCCAACTCTCTTTTAGCACGGTTCCAGTAATTGGCAAAATCAGGCTGCGGATTTTGGGGTGAAACAATCTTTTCAGGCTCGTAGCCAAACATGAAATTTAATTTCTTGATGACTTTTTCGCTGGTGAAAGTAACGCTCACTTTATAGAAACCCGGTTGAATGCCAGGAATCAAAAATGTGGCTTCATTGTCTTTGTTGGCTTTCAGCGTGATTTCTTTTTGCTGGCTGGAAATGTCCTTACCAAATTCAGAGATTACTTTGAATGATACAATGCCTTTAAATGGCTTATTAAACGAGTTTTTCAGCAACACAGGGATCGTGACATCAGCGGGCCCTTTGAGAATGCGATCTGTTTCGGCAAATGCCGGCTCAATCGTAACTTTATCTGACAGCCCGTGTACCGTCAGGAGAATGGGATCGCTGTATATACCGCCATCTCCGGTAAGGTCAAATACCCTTACGGCCAGTGTGTTAGGCTTGTCCCAAAGTACCTGTTCTGCCGCAATTGTATAATTTCGGTTCTCATTATATTTCGTGATATAGTTGGGAGGAAGTTCACCCATCTGACCGATGAGTTTGCCATTAAAATATGTAAAATCCACGTCATCTATCTTACCAAGAAGCAACGAGAGCCCTCCATATGTTTCGGCATCTTTCCTGAACTTTGACGGGATTGTAAAGGTCACCCTGTACCAGGCATAACCATCGTAGCCGGCATATCCCTGCCTTTCCCAAACTGACCCTGGAGTTATATCCTTCCATCCCGAATCATTAAAGCCGGGTGCGGCCCAGGAGGCATCATCACCGGTTTCAAATTTCCATTTTTCGGGCAGGAGGTTTTGTGAAATTGCCGCACAGGAGATTGCCATGCTGGCAATTAGTATCAGTATTCTTTTCATTTTCAGGTAGTTTTAATATATTCTATTCCTTGTTACAGATTTGTCAATTCAATTTTTTGTTCACTTCCATCGTATGTCATAACCTTATCTGGTGTGGCATCAAGTTTCATTTTGCCTGGGTTTTTCTTGCTGATAACCACAATGTTAAATGTCCGTTTTTGCATCATTCCTTCGAAATTGCCTTTACGTTCACCAATGGTAAGCGTTTTGGCAGCTTCGTTATAGGTAAAAGGTATGAGTGAGTATGCGCCTTTTTCATAGTTATAGTTGACATTCTCATCTTCATAAAGCGTAAAGCTACCATCTTTTCCTTCAAATATATATAAAGTAACGGGGTCGGCCGGCTTTTCTGTGGTGTATTGAATTGCTGGCCCAACAGGCAAAATTGCACCTTCCCTTACAAAAATAGGAATAGTACTGACAGGTGCCGGAACTGTGATTGTCTGACCTCCTTCAGAGTATTTCCCTGTTGTAAAATCATACCAGCCGCAGGTTGATGGCAGGTAAACCTCTCTTGATCGCGCTTTATATTCACATACAGGGTTAATTAGCATATACGGGCCGAACATAAACTGATCGCCAATGTCGAGCACTTTGCTATCGGAACTGAAGTCCATAGCCAGCGAACGCATGATGGTATAGTCGTTGAGCCACGTCATGCCTGATAGCGAATAAATGTATGGCATCAGGCGGTAGCGCAATTTATCATACGCAAGCATTGCCTGGTATGCCGGGTGATTTTCGGGCGCTATATTGAACATTTCCCTGTACGGATATTGCCCGTGCGACCTGAAAATGGGAGCGAAGGTTCCGAATTGGTACCAGCGTGACATAAGCTCACGCCATTCTTCGAGAGTCTCACCTTTGGCATCCATAAAGCGGTTTTCAACGGCAAAACCGCCAATATCCATTGTCCAGTATGGGATGCCTGACATGCAGAAGTTGAGGCCGCAGGGGATTTGTGCTTTCATGTCGTGCCAGCGGGCGGCTATATCACCGCTCCAGTTGGCGGCTGCATAACGCTGAAGTCCTGCAAAGGCTGAACGGGTAAGTATGTAAACCCTCTGGTCAGGTTTTATGCCACGCTGACCATCATAAACAGCTTCGGCCTGCATCAGAGAGAAAGCATTGAAGTATTTGGCTGCCGGACCCAGGGCCGTTGGATTCATCAGAGCTTTGCGCTCATCCATCGGCAGGTTTGAGGTAATGTCGGGTTCGGTCGCATCAAGCCACCAGGCATCAACCCCTTTACTGAAAATCTTTTCATTGATCTGGTTCCAGAAAGCTTTGCGGGCATCGGCATTGTATGCATCATAAAACGTTGATACATAGCCAAGCCAGTCCTTGCGATCCTTTTCAATATTTAGTTTATAAAGCCAGCCTTTTTTGTCCATGTCCTCATAATTCTTTGTGCCTTTGTAATATTTGGCCCATACCGATATCATAAGCCTGGCATTCAGCGAATCATGCAGTGTGTTCATCATGCCGGCAGGATCAGGGAAACGTGAAGCTTCAAAATCGTGATCGCCCCATTTGTCAATCGGCCAGTATTGCCAGTCGAGTACAATGTTATCAATAGGAATTTCTCTTTTACGGAATTCTTTTAAAATGTTAAGTATCTCGTCCTGAGTTTTATAACGTTCACGACTTTGCCAGAAACCCAGTACCCATTTAGGCATCATGGGTGCTTTTCCGGTGAGTGTGCGGTAGCCGCTGATCACTTCATCCATATTGCTGCCTGCAATAATATAATAATCGATCTGATCGGCAACCTCTGAGAAAAGAGAAATTCTGTTTTGTTCTTCAGCGGGCAGAGGCGGAAGGTATTTCAGCGTGATGAAGGATTCGCCACCATCGGGAATCCATTCAATTTTCAACGAGTAATTTTTGCCTGCTTCCATGGGAAGATCGAAATGGTTGGATGATGTGTTCCAGCATTGGCGCCAGCGGTCAAATAAAAGTTTGCCATCCACCCAAAGCTTTGCATAACCGGCAGATGTAAAAATGAACTTATGTGTTCCTGTTATATCTGATGCCATTGAACCTTCCCATGTCACAGCACCTTCACCCAGGTTGAAGCCTTCGGGGAATTTCTTCAGGTCGGGGATGAACTGGTAATTAATTTCTTTCTCGAATCGTGTAGTGAATACCTTTTTAGGATCGGCTTTTGCACTGTATGTCGCCGTTAATCCACCATCCTTTCCATCTTTATCAGAAAGCTTCAGGGCAGAGATTTCCATATACTCGCGGCTGTCACCAAATTTGGTGCGGGAATAATTATCCCAAAGAATACCATAATTTTTTGTGGAAACCATGAATGGAACCACTGCTTGTGTATTATACTGAAACAGGTCGGCATCCTTGCCCTTCAGGTTCATATAGGATGTCTGATTGGCACCAAGTCCATATATAGCTTCATCTTCCTGCGATTCAAACTGTTGTTTGACAGCGAAATACTCTTTGTCGTCAATTTTTACTTTTTCGAACGATTTTCCGTTCCTCTTTTTCTCCGCTAATAATACTTTTCCCGTACTGTCACTGAAGATTATTTCTCCGGTTGAAGTAAGTACTTCGGCATTTAATGCATTGGTTTTCAGGATAACAGTATCGCCGTTTTGCTTAACTGTGAAATCAGGGATCTTGGGCAGTTTATCAATGATCATCAGGCTTTTTACTTCACTGAACTTTGTTCCCGGAATAGCGGTTACATGAACGATATTTTCGGTAACGACCTGAAGACGAACCGATTGCTCGGTGTTGTCAGCTTTATTTTTTACACGGACAACAATTCCGTCCTTTAATTTTTTATAGGAAGTTGTGCCGCAGGAGGCCACAACCAGCATGAGAATTACAGGAATAATAATCCTGCAGACTGCTTTTGGGAACTTCTTCATGGATCAATGGATTGATTATGATATTGTTGCTATTTGATGATTAGTTTCTTCGTAATTAGAGGTTCCGATCCTGTGAAAGATACAAGATACAGGCCGGGTAACAGGTTGATGTTCATTACGAACCCTGAGGTGTTGAATTTTTCAATTGCCTGTGCTGTCAGAATTTTGCCTGCGCAATCAGCAATAGTAAGGCCTGTTGTACCTTCAGGAATATTGTCAACGTTAATCTTATCAGTGGCGGGATTGGGGTAGATGATTACACCCGAGGAAGATGAATTTTCACCGATTCCATAAATATCTTCATTAATGACCAGTTCTTTATCACCAGGCTCAACCAAAACAAAGGTTGATGAAACAGGGGGGAGCTTGATTTTTATTTCATCACCTATGGTGCCCGAGATTGCCGGAATTTCATCGTAATTGAGCGGTCCGCCGGCTACCAGGCTTGTACCGGTTCCGTTTATCCATACTTTGCGTGAAAAATCGACATTTTCTTCCCCGGTAAGCGTATAGGTATAATATCTCGAACCGAATTTGAAATCCTTGATATTGAGTCGGATGACTTCATTGTCATGTCCACGGTTCACAATGGCAAACGATGCCTGCCCCGACGAAAATGCCATGGGATAAACAATCACGTTGGTATCGCCTCTTATGGTAGAGTTCAGCAAAACATCACCTGTGAATTTTCGCATGAAATACAAATGGTAAAAAGCTGGTCGTGGTGCATATTGTAATACTCCCGGCTCGTCTCCATAAGAATACATCCCCATATCATTGCCATTATCCCAGCCATTGGCAAGGTCCCATCGCATAGCCGCACCGATTCCTGTTTTCATGGATTCGCCGGTCACAAGCACAGCGTGCATTCCATTTGCATGCGATACAGGCTGTTTTGAACCAATGGCAAAAATATTGTATTCAGTCAGGGCTACCGGAAGATGTGGTTTACCAACTTTGTCGATTTCCTTGTAAACGTAATCAGTAAAATCTCCGGTTTTCCTGTATGAGTTTAGTATTTCGGCAATTGTCGAATTCTGGTTCCAGTTAGTGTAATAGCTATGAACTATATAAAAATCTGCCGCATCACCGGCAACGGCAGCTACATCCTTGTTCCATGATGCTATCCCGGTTGATGAAGACTCGCACATCACTAACCCTATTTTTATATCGGCACCAATCTCTGCTGCTGCCGCTCTCATACTATCCATAAAGACAAGGCTGTGCTGGGCATAAAGCGTGGGTGTGATAATCGCTGGCTGCCCGTCGTGATTGAGCGATTGATCGATCTGGTAACCGGCTTCCCAACTGCCGAATACTTCATTACCTATTTCCCAGAATTTTGTCCTGCCCTGGTCGTAACGCACCCAGTCGGCAGCCATATGAGCAGCGGTGGCAACGGGGGTGGGGCCGGTACCATAACGCGCATACCCATAATTAACTGTTAGCATTCCTGTAACATTAGTCTGGTCAAGAATACGGTAAAACGAATCAACAGCCATCGTCCAGGTTTCCCAGGAATAAGGCCTGATGCCATACCATGGCCCAAAGTCAACCAGTTGCCCTGAATTATAGATCTTTGCGGGTACATCGGCCGGTGGTGTGTCAACTGATCGGTTCCAGAAAAATGCATCCGAAACGCTGCCGGCAGGCCCCCGGAGGACACCCATTCTGCGATCGGACATATGTTGCATCAATTCAGCATTGTTCGACATGCAGCCTGTCCATAAATTGGCGTTGTCGCCAAACAGGTATTTGGATATTTTGCTGATCGTATCATTGAACAGAACTTTAACTGATACGGTTACGGGATCGGTTGTCTGCTGCTGGTCAGTGTAGGAGGGAGCGTTGATTGTTTCAGACTGCCAGTCATTGAGAAAAAACCCCTGTTGCTGCCCGTATGTTGAAAGTCCCAGGCAGATTAAGATAATTAAGGCAAGCAGGTTTGGTCTCATAGCGGATTCAGGTGATTAAGTTACAAATATTACTGGCCGTCTTTCAAGTTATGGTCAGATAGATCGTGTTATTAGTGGGAGTCGACAAAAAGAAGCCTGGTTCAATGGACAATACACTTGTACATGAACCAGGCTGCCAAACTAACCCTAAATCAACAGTAAACTACTCTTTGAAGAAAATGATATTATCGAAGTAAACTGTCTTTCCATCATCGTAAATCTGGAGACAGACATTGTTAACATCAGTAACACCGGGGAATTCAGTGATCATATCGTATTTGAAATATGTCCAAACGTTGGCAGGGACTACGATCTGTTTCTGGTTGCCCCAGTTGAGCCAGAACTGGAATTGCTTGTCAACATCGCAGCCTTTAACCCAGAATGAGAAGTACCTGCAGTCAGCTACGTTGATTGATCCACCATTACCGCATTGTAAGCCACCCCATGTTCCTGACGGGTCAAATGCAGCTTTCAGTGATTTACCACCGGTGATTGATTCTTCAGTTGTGAAGTCGAAGGTGCCACCCCAGCTCCAGTTTCCGAAACCATTCATCCAGTCGTCAGTGATAACAGCCACGGCTTTATCAACATTCACCAATACCTGGGTAGTAACGGTTGTGCCGGCTTCGTTTGTAATAGCGAGTTTTCCGGTATTTACTTCGGATGCAGGCATTGTTATAACCAGTTGTGTCAATGTTTTCGAGACGATGGTAGCAGCATCTGTTGTTCCGTTTATCACCACTCCGCTAACATCGGCTAGGTTGTTTCCCGTAATTGTGACGGTTGAACCGGCCTGGAAGTCAGTCGGGAATACGCCTGTAATGGCAGGAGGTAATAATACTTCAAATGGAATAGAGAGCGTTTTTCCTTCACTGTTTGTGAGGATAATGTTCTGGTTTCCACCCAATGCATCCATCGGGACCCTGAAAATAATAGCGGTTTCAGTGTTCAGATTTGGCTGGAATGGTGCAACAACGCTACCGTTTTCAAACACAACGCTGTTTATCTGGCCCAGGCCTGTACCTGTAATGGTTACCACAGCACCACCAGCTCCTTTTACAGGAGTGATACTGCCGAGTGCCGGGGTTCCGGCTTTCATTTCAGGACTGCCATCGGTATCTTTTCTGCATGCGCTTAAAGTAACGGCAACAGCAAAAAGAATAATTGGCAGTATCGAAATATATGCTGATAGTTTTTTCATAGTCTTTTCGTTTTTTGATTATTTCGAAGTATAGTAAGGTACCGGGTCTTTTGCCAGTTCAGGATCCTGCAGTATTTCACTGGCCGGAACCGGAAGGAACATATAGCTTTCAGTGAAAGTAACATACAACGGGCTGCCTACGGCACCACGGTCCTGTGCTTCGATGATCTGTTTTGCTTTGGCATAACCCTGGCGCTGGATGTCATACCAGTAATCGCCTTCGAAAGCGAATTCTACACGGCGTTCGCGCATGATATCATCAAGCGTGATGGAGGATTTTGTAGATAAACCGGCACGTGTACGTACTTTATTGTAAGCATCTATGGCACCTGCATCACTGGTGGAAGAATTTCCGGCCAGAACGGCTTCGGCATAGATAAGCAGTACATCAGAGTAGCGCAGCATCATGAAATTCTGCCCGGTGTTCATGCCAAGCACCTGCTCGCCGCCATATTTCATTCCGGGGCCAACAATGTATTTAGCAATGTTTGAGCGGGTTGCGTTAAGGTTGCCACCATGAGCTGCATCCTGAATGGTATCATAAATATAACCATTTGCCATAAATTCATTGTATTGAGCATCGGCATTTTGTGGTTTCCAGTTTGGCATCGACCAGCCTTGTTCCATGATGGTAGCGGGGCGACGAAGGTCTCCGGGTTCGAATGCATGTTTTACAAAATCCATTGAAGGCCTGAAAAGTTCCCACATATTGGCTTCGGAAGTGTTCATGTTGTTGGGTCCGCGGTCGCACTGCAACTGGTTACCGGCGCCCCAGGGGTTCTGGGTTAGCTGATACTGGATTGCAAAGATTGATTCAACATTGTTGTTCATCGAACTGCTGTTGAACATTGTCTGATACAGTTCGGTAGGTACGAGGCTGTATTTACCTGAATTGATTACTTCAAGAGCTTTAGCAGCTGCATTGGTGTAATCTTTCTGATACAGGTACATCTTGGCCAGATAAGCTTTTGCAGCATACTTGGTCACGCGTCCCGGAACATCGCTTTCAGGTAATCCTTCTTCAGCTAAAGTCATCTGTTCAATAGCATAGCGAAGAACATCGGCTTTAAGGTACCTGGGGATATTGAAATTGCCTTCGAGGGCAATCTTACCCGGGTCGTCGATGATGGGTGCATCACCGAACACGCGTCCGATATAGAAGTAAGTTACGCCAAGCATGAAACGGCATTCGGCAATTGCAGGATCAAGAATAGCAGGATCGCCGCCGAGGGTCTTCTTCAGTTCAAATGCTTTCAGGTAAGATGCTGCCCAGCCGCCGACTTTGTAGAATGAAGTCCAGCAATATTGTACCAGTGCTGTTGCCGATGATTGAGAGAAAACTACGAAAGCCCTGTAATCGCCATTGCCTTCATAACTATGAGCATTTCCGGCCATAACATCGCCAATGTCGTCAAGTGCACGGCTCGTAAATCCTGCCCAGGGTAATCCGCTGTAAAGGGTACTGGTTGTTGCCCTTACTTCATCAGCGGTATTGTATGAGTTGTCAACTGATGTACTGGTGAGCGAGCTCCGTACCGTGAAATCCTTGGAGCAGGAAACCGCTGTCAGGGCCAGTATCACAAATGCATATATGATTTTATTTTTCATTTTCTTGAGATTTAAAAGTTTAACCATGAGTGCCATTAAAATTCAACGTTAACGCCAAAAGTAATGGTCCGCGGGTTAGGATAGTGTCCCTGGTCCACATTCATCAGGAGGATGCCGTTATCGTAAGAACCGATTTCAGGATCATAACCTGTGTATTTGGTGAAGGTGTAAATGTTCTGTGCTGATACATAGAACCTCAGATTGGTCATCTTTATATACTTGATGATGTTAACCGGTAGTTTGTACCCAAAGGTCAGGTTCTGGATGCGCAGATATGATCCATCCTCAATGTAGCGGTCAGACATATATGTATTGTTCGAGTTCGTTACAGTGAAACGTGGCAGGCTGCCATCCGGATTTTCGGCTGTGTAACGGTCGAGTACATCGGTGAGCTGATTGTAATAGGAGTTATCAAGCTTGGTAAGCTGCCATTTCATGAAGTTGAAAATTTCAGCACCATAACTTCCCTGGAGGAATACTGACAGGTCGAAGTTCTTGTAGTTCAATGTATTGGTGAAACCGAAAGTGAAATCAGGAATGGGACTTCCGATATAAGTCATGTCAGCTTCATCAATCTTACCGTCAGGTTGTCCTGTCAGGTTGCCATTTTCATCCTTACCGTTGATATCCTTGTATCTTACGTCGCCAAGCCAGGTATGGATTTCATCTTTTGAGTAGCCGAATTGAGGCAATGAAGCGTCCAGTTCATCCTGTGTCCTGATGATACCATCATACAGAAGGCCGTAGAATGATCCGAGCGGATGCCNCGGAGCGGTGTAAGTAATGTTATAACCGGCATAATAAGCGCTTCCGGTAAGTGATGAACTTTCGTTGAGCAGCTTATCAAGTACATTGGTATAATGCGAGAAGATGAGGCTGGTTGTCCAGTTGAAGTCGTTCTTAACAATGTTATGGGTGGTTAGACTGATATCAATACCTTTATTGGTCATCTGGCCTACGTTACCAATTGGAGCTTTCAGGTCGTTCCATGCCGAACCGATTCCCAGGAATGTGGGTCCGGTTGTAAATAGGAGCATTTTGGTTGTAGTTTTCTTATAGACATCGAGGGTGAGCTCAATCCGGCTTTTCAGGAAACTCATATCAACACCGGCATTTGAAGTAATAACTTCTTCCCAGCTCAAATCGGGGTTTGCAATGCCATAAAGATAGTTTGTCGAATAACCGTTAACTGAACCGAAACCTGCAGGTCCTGGCCAAATGCTGATTAGCGAAGTGTAAGGAGGATTGGGCGCTCCACTGGGGAGGTTCTGGTTACCAACTCCGCCATATCCCAGCCTGACTTTCATGTAATTGACAACATTTTTAACCGGCTCGAAGAATTTTTCATTTGAGGTAGTCCATCCGAGTGATACACCGGGGAAGTAGCCCCACTTGTTGTTAGGTCCAAAGTTTGATGAAGCATCACCCCTGTAACTTACTGACAATGAATAACGGTTGTCATACATATAATTGGCACGTACGAAGTAGGATTCCATTGACCAGTCGCCTTTGCCACCGCTTAATTCCCAGGTGGTCTGGAGTGTGCTGCCAGCGTTCAGGTCAAGGATGTTATTGGTGAGGTCAAGTTTGGTACCTGAAATTTGTTCCCAGTATGAGTATTGTGCTTCATGTCCGGCTGTGGCACCAATATAATGTTTGCCAAAAGTCTTATTATAATTAAGGTAGTTCCTTACGGCATAATAGTAGCTGTTGTTTCTTGCATCGATGAGTTTGCTTTGCAGGATACGCGGGCCAACATTTACTCCTAATTGATAAGCTTTTGTATTAAGGTTGCCAAGGCTGTAAGAAACTTCGTTACGCAACGAAAGATCTTTCATAACTTNGATGTCAGCATAAATGTTACCAAATATTTGGTTTTGAGTTACTTCGCTGCCACGGCTCTTGGAATTGGCTACGGGATTGTCCTGTGAGTATGAAATACCATTCACGGTTTCACCACCGCCCCATGTTCCGTCAATATTTTTAACGGGAGTCAGGGGGTTTTGAATACATGCCAGCCAGATTGAGCCTGATGGGGCATTGTCAGCCAGTGCTACATTCTGGACACTTCTCATAATATTCGAACTCATACCGAAAGTCAACCATGATTTTACCTGGTGGTCGAGGTTGAAACGGGTTGAATAACGTTTGTAATCAGATCCTTCAATTGTTCCGGTCTGGTTAAGGTAACCTGCTGAAGCATAATATGAGGTTTTGTCTTTCGAGCCGGAGAAACTGAGCGAATGATTGCTGCTTAGACCATTCTGGAAGATAGCTTCCTGCCAGTCAGTGCCTTCGCCCAATAACGATGGATCGGCAAATTCGGGAGTCAGAGTCTGGTTGGTTTCAGCCAATACACCGTTCTGGTATTCAGCGTATTGTTGCAAGTTCATAACATCGAGTCTTGTAGGGATCTGCGATACGCCGAAACTGCCGTCATAAGTTACCTTACCATCGGCTGCGCGGCCTTTTTTGGTAGTGATCATGATGACACCGTTAGCAGCCTGCGACCCATAGATGGCTTGTGCTGAAGCATCTTTCAAAACGTCAATCGATTCGATATCGTTCGGGTTGAGGTTTGAAAGAAAACTGTTTCCGGTTTGTCCGCGGCCTCCACCAAGCATATCATATCCGATACTTGAAACAGTATTGGAAGTGAATGGCACACCGTCAATAACGATCAGCGGGTCGTTGCTGTTGATAGTGGTAAGCCNCCTGACGCGGAGTGCTACACCGCCACCAGGCTGGCCAGAGTTGTTGGTAACGGTAACACCTGCGAGTTTTCCCTGCATAGCCTGGTCAATACCAGTCACCTGCAGGTTTTTCAGTTCTTTCTGGCTTACCGAAGCGATGGCCGAGGTTACCTCATTCCTGCGTACAGTACCATACCCGATCACAACTACTTCGCTCAGTGCGGTAGTGCTCGATGACAGGTTGATTTTTAAAGGTCCGCCGGTAATGGTTACATCCTGAGTTTCCATCCCCACAAACGATACTTCCAGGGTTTTGGCAGATGCGGGTACTTGTAAAGTGAATTTTCCGTCTAAATCGGAAATGGTGCCAATGGTTGTACCCTTAACCTTGATGGTGGCACCAGGCAGTGTTGCATTATTTTCGCCGTATACGGTTCCCGTTACCGTTTTTGTCTGCTGGGCAAAAACGTTGGACGAAAATATCAACGCAACAACGCACATTAAAGCGATTGCTTTGAGTAGTTTCTTTTGCATAACTGGTTAGGTTTTTTAATACCCCAAATATAGTTCTGCCATTGTCTGTTGAGTAATACTTTTTTATCTCTTTATGACGATAAATTGATTATGAAAACAACTATAGCATGAGTATTTATTAATCATACAACCTATGAAAGCTTAGATAAATGAGAGATTCAGATATTTAATGAAAATGATTATTAATAACTAAAGATGTTTTAGTTTATAGTATTAATCTAATAATTTATAGTGAGTATTTAAAGCAATGGAGATTTACAGATCAGTGTTTGACTGGTCCGCGGGTAATTAAAATTGTGTTAAACGGTATATAACAGGAATAAACGGATGCTTCAATTTTCAGATGAATTATGACAGATATTGCGAGGATGGAATAGTATCAAAATTCTGCAAATTGATCTCAATAAGATGAGAGGTTTTTTGCTATAATATAATAAGGTATATAATAAAAAAAACACTGGTAGAAATACACCAGCGTTATTCCGTTTATGTGACCCCGGAAGGAACATAAATTATATGTTTTCCGGTGTTTTAATGTTGCGTTATGTTTCGGAATGAATTGTAAATCAGCATAAATGTGTTATACTAAAGTTTTTAACATTCTTTGATGTTTACAAGTCTTGTATGTAATATTGTATGTAATTCTAATTCATTACTATGAACTTCAGTGTAAAAATAGCTCCTGAGAAAAGAAAGAACAAAGCCGGAGAAATTAATAAAGTAAATGTACCGGTTTTTGCAGATATAAGATACCAAGGGAAGAGACTATTTTATTATACCGGAGTGAGAGTTAATGTTAATTTTGATCACCCCAGTAACGGTGCCTGGGATGTTGATTCCTGTAGAGTTCGAAAAAATAATGTAGGGTTATTAGGAAGGACACTTGCATCATATGCTGACATTAACCGAAGATTTAAAGCAATTGAAGCTGCTCTTGAGTTGTATTTTCAGGGAACCAAAGAAGCCGATAAAAAAGCAATAATATCACTTCTTGATGATGTTTGTCTTAAGGCTGCTACTGAAGTTAAGGAAACTGTAGTTAAGCAGTCAGAGTTCCTGGCCGCATTTGATGATTATACCAAAGCCATTAAGATGTCAGAAAACCGGAGGCGCCACTATCAGAGTGTCAAGAACCACTGGAAAAGATTTGCTGAAAAACGTAGACTCACGCTAACATTTGAAACCGTTACTGTTGAAGTGCTTAGGGACTTCGAGCGCTATCTTGAAAATGAAAGTACCCGGCCTAAAGCAAGAAATAAGCCAGATGATCAGGTACTCTCACCAAAGGGTAAAAATACTTTACATAGTATACTATCAAAGACAAGGACCGTCTGGAGGCACACCATGTATGCGCTCAAACGTCAGGGGCGCGATATCGGGTACCCGTTTTCACCAGGGTCGTTCAACATTCAGGGTGAAGTGTACGGAGAGCCAATTTACCCATCAAAGGCTGAGTTAGATAAATTGAGGACCGTTCAATTATCATCAGAAAAACTTATTAAGGTACGCGATATCTTTTTATTTCAGTGTGCGATTGGTGCCCGTGTTGGCGACCTATGCAAGCTTACCAGATCTAACCTGCAGAATGATGAAATCACTTATATCGCCAGTAAAACAATTGATGGGAAACCGGTTCCGGTGACCATTCCACTAAGTAAGAATGCTCTTGAGATATTAAACCGTTACAATCTGCCTTCCGGCAGGTTGTTACCATTCATATCCGATCAACGTTATAATGAATACCTGAAAGAGTTATTTACTGAAGCGGAACTAACCCGGGTGGTAACAAGGCTGAATCCTACATCTGGTGTACCCGAGCAGGTGAGGTTGTGCGATATTGCTTCATCACATATGGCTCGCCGGGCATTTGTCGGGATGCTATATGAAGCAGGAACTGATAGAGAGATTATTGCAGCAATGAGCGGACACCGGCCATGGTCCAAAGCTTTCAGCAGGTACCACGGAGTTAGCTCTGAATTAAAGAGAAAGGCTATTAGTATGATAGCATGATGTAGGTGTATAAAATTGATTCATTGGTATTGAATTCATGTTTTTAGAATAACGAATTTCAAACTCAATATAACCTATAATTCATCTATTATCAAGTATATTTTCGAAGAAAATGAAAATAAAAAGTATAAATATATGACTATTTAGAATATAAGTAAATATCATTTAGGCGTAATTTATGCCATATATTTAATATATGGAATAATTAGAATTATTCTGAATTGCTTATTATAAATAAGTATTCTGTCAATAAGTGAAGGTATTAATTAAGATTTGTAAGTGTTTTTTTGTATCTCTTTGTACCGTTAAAAACATTAACGGAAATGGAATTAATATTAATTAGCGAAGAAAGACTTCGGGAAATTATTCAAGAAACTGTCAGTGGGGCTATTTCTGGCAAAGCAAACACTCCAATTGAATATTCAACACCAATCAGAGGTATTAGAAACCTTGCGAAGCATTTGAATTTGGGAGTATCAAAAGTTCAGAGGCTTAAAAACGATGGTGTCATCCCTTATTTTCAGGATGATAGAACGGTACTCTTTGATCCAAAGGCTGTACACGAAGCATTGCGTGTTTATAATTCTCGACGTCAAGAGAAAGCATTATGGAAGCGGGTTGTTTAATTACCGAATTAGTCACTGACCGGGAAGCTATACAACACTTGCGGGATCTTCATATTGCCGAATCAAAACGTAGGTACCCCGGATTGCCTTATCATTCATCCCCGACTTACCGGGCCGGAAAGACCAATGATCTCACTAAGGCAATAAAAGCCTTCCTTAAACTGAAGGGCAATCATTGCGAACGAACCAGTAACGAGGGCCGAATGATTGATCACCGACAACTGGTCAGTGACCATATGGGACACCAACGAATGATTGGTTCAGTCACCAGGATAAAGGGCAGCGGTACGCGTGGAACCTCCGACCTCAAAGCGGTGATTAATGGTAGGTTCGTGGCAATCGAAGTAAAAAATGCTGCAACTAGGGACCGGTTACGAACAGAGCAAAAAGCATACCGCGACCAGGTAGAAGCCTCGGGAGGTGTTTATGTGATTGCTGAAAGCCTGTCCGGGTTCATGAATTGGTATTATAAGTTTATAAGCAATGAGTGAGAGCAACCGTAGCGTGTATTTTACATTTCCGATCCTAATGCTTGAGAGCTTTCATGGTGATTCAGAGGGAACAATCACCAGCATTATGAATTACTGTGCCTATGATTACATTATTAGGAATGGAATCTCAGGCACCACGAATGAGAAGATGAAGGCTGCTGAGTCTTACTTTAACATGCAATATGGTGATCGCGAGAATTCATTTGTGATGGGAAATGTGATATATGATGCGATTTCGGGCGCAAACAATCGGCCGGTAATGACAAGTATTAGCGGGTCTATTCTTTGGAACTTCTATAGTAACCAAAAAACTGATTTTGAGGTTGCTTGCTTTCTTGCATACGCTGCTATCAGATCGATACTTCAAAAAAAAGCCTATGTAAAAATCACAAATGATTTTCTGCTAGGAAGGATGGCAGGTGACGCAAAACCCTGCAGAGGTGTAGAATTTCTGCCGGAATTTGTGCATCAGTATTCCAGTAGGTGGCAGCTTGACAAAATTAAATCAGAATTACAACTAAACTGGGGATTAGTCTACTATGCTCCCAGGACCCGGGGGTATTATGTTTCTTTCCAGAGCAAGATGGACCTTACTACACTTATTTATGAAGTAGAAAAGAACCGGATGTTAAAAAAAATGGCAAAAGAGGAGTATGCTAAAAAGTTGGAAGAGGCTAAACGTCAGGCTTTTGATAGACTTAAAGAGACAGTATCGGCATCATTGCAGCACTAAACAACAACACAGCAACACAACAGCAACTATATAAAGGGAACAGCAACACAACAGCACAGGTAACAGCATCGTAAACTACATCATGAACAGCAACACAACAGCAACTATATAAAGGGAACAGCAACACAACAGCACAGGTAACAGCATCGTAAACTACATCATGAACAGCAACACAACAGCAACTATAAATAGATATTCTTAGAAAGATATTCTTAGAAAGATATTCTTAGAAAGGTGTGTTAAAAAGTGAATTTTCACACAAATTTTGAATGAAGATGAAAAGAGGGCTAAATAAAGAAAGAGGAAACCGGGGGGCGGCTAATTCCAAAAAAGTGAAAAGCAGAACAACTATACGAATCATAAATACCAACGATAAAATGAGTAATGAAAACAAATCAGCCAGGCAGATTCAAATAGAATCAGTGGCATCAAGAATAGGCCTCCCGCTCTGGAGCATCAAGGGTGTTGTTATACCCGACGATCAGGATGTAGAAAGGTTCCTGAATGAATACCACAAATCAGTTCAGGAAGAGATAGAACGTGCTGAAAATCGCCGTCGCCCAGGCACCCTGCCTCCAAAAATAAAAACAACCGAAGCTGAACGTAAAGCAGCAGAGGGGCTTTTGAATGATTTTGAAGTACGGCCCGGGGCTCGCGTAGGAGAAACATCTGAAGAATATCGCAGAAGAAAAGCAGAATCCGAAGAAGAAATTGACTATTAAAATCTACTACCATGTTTCAAACAGACAACAGAAGAATGATTGGCCAGGATACAGAATACCCTGGATGGATCAATGAACAGGGATTTAGAACAGAAGTGTCTGCATATGAACGGTTCATAAAGCAGTTGCAACCCAAACTTGATGATGTCGAAATCTTGTTAGGGCAAAAATTAACAAAAGACCTATTCATTGACCTCATTTCTGGTGTGCCGAAGATCAAAGAATTGATGATGTCAGCCATTGACAAGTTCAAGAAAACCGAGAACGATCCTGATTTTGTTGACTTCAAAATAGGGAAGGTTCTCGAAAGAGTTAAAAGAATGGAGAGCATTGCGGCTGAGGTTAACGCCATGATGACAGTCAAAATGTCACACACCGATTATATTGTCATAGACAATGCAATCATCAGCATCAATAAAGGGGTCGTGTCTTTTGATCAGGACCAGATCATGGAGAAACACACTGCTAGGATCAGGACTGAGTTGCAGAAAACCGTTTATGATAAGGCTGTTGAACTGATGGAGCAGATTAACCAGTTCAACGAGTTTGTTTCCGGACTGAATGTGGTGGATTCTCTGGGAGCTAGATACTCCGGCATTAAACCATGGGGCGAATCAAAACAGGTTATCATGTTGAATGATGACGCTTCAGCAGAGATTAACCCGGAGGCGATCCTGATTATGGAGAGTATTAACCCGGCATAATCCACACTTAGTAATCTAAGACTGGCTGATTTGATGAAAAGCATGAAAGGCTGTTCCTATGAATTTCGACTCCATTTCAAACCATGATTTCTGGGGAACCATCCGGGAAAACGACGGCTTGTTAGCCATAACAGCCCGGGCAATAACTAGGCGGTTTGGAGTTGCATGCTCTTACCGGCAGGTGAAAGAACGTGCGGAGGCAGATCCAGTGAAGCTTGCCGAAATCAGGGAGAACCTCCTAGACATGGCAGAAAAGAATTTGCTAAAGCTAATGAAATCACCTGATGAAAGTGTTTGCCTTCAGGCCACAGCCTTCTATCTGGCCACAAAAGGAGCGAAGCCAGAGACACCCACAAGTCATGTTCCTGATGAGAAGATCAGGGAGATAGTGACACAAGTGATCACCGAACTGCATAATAAGACTCAATAACTGAGTGACCATGGCGAAATACAGTAAGAAGATCGTTAACAGCATCTGTGAGTTAATTAAAGCTGATACATTCACAGTCAATGAGATATGCCAAAAAGTAGGGATTACCAAAAGCACATTTTACCAATGGTGTGGGGGTAAATCTGACTTTTCGGACGCTGTAAAAAAGGCTAAAGAAGAATTAATCCATGTCATTCTTGATGACTGTAACAATTCACTTAAGAAATTAATCAGAGGTTATGACTATGAAGAAGTCGTGGAGGTATATGCAATTGACAAAAACGATAACAAGAGGGTAAAGAAACGAACCGTCGTAAAGAAACATATTGCACCGAACCTGGGTGCTATCATTCATTATCAGACGAACCGGGATCCCGAAAACTGGAAGAATAGGCAGTCTACAGAGTTGACCGGCAGCGGAGGCCGGGATCTGTTCCCATCGTTCGATCTATCTGAACTGGAACCGGAACAAAGGGAAGCGCTACTTAAAATAGCTGAGAAATTCAATACAGGGGGAAGGACAAGAACCCTTACCACACAAGCAAAATGACAAGCAATGATGATCACCCAGAAAGATACCGATTTTGAAACTTTGAGTAAACGAGAATTGCTTTTTTGCTTAGAGTATTGCAAAGATTACAACTCCACACGCGCAGCAATCGCCGCTGGTTATTCAGTAAAAACATCCTACTCTATTGCCAATAGGCTTCTTAAAAAGCCGGCTATCATCAGTAAAATAGATAGTCTGTTCAGTGATATAAAACGCACATGCATGATTTCAGTAGTTGGGATCATAGAACAGCATAAGAAGATAGCTTTTTCGTCAATCGCAAATTTACACAACACATGGATTGAGCGCAAAGAGTTTGAGCAATTAACTGAGGATCAGAAATCTTGCATACAGGAAATCAGTACGAAAGTATTGAAGGTTAAGACCGATTCCGGGCCTATAGCAGACGTTGAGTATGTGAAGATAAAGCTGTATGATAAACAGAAAAGCTTGGATAGCCTTGCAACAATACTCGGGTTTAATGCCCCGGTAAAAACAGAGATCACAGGAAAAGACGGACATGAATTATTCCCGAATAAGTTAGACCTATCGGCATTAACTGATACTGAATTAATCACACTCCACAACCTCATCTTAAAAGCCAGACCGAAAGATTCGAGTCCGATATAGGTCACAATCAATGATGGTAAGGCAATGATTGACAGTTCATTGTAGTAACGATAAATTTCATACATACAAAATCACATTCCAAATGCTGAGACCGAAGTTTAACATGGGCGCAATTCATAAAAAGCTGGAGGAGGCCAATGCCAGAGTGAGAAAAGGGATAATCCTAAACCTTCAACGGCTCGGTGAAATGTGTGTGAACGAAGCCAGACAGGGCGGCAGTTATCAGGATCATACCGGTAACCTCCGATCCTCGACGGGATATATCATTGTCGAAAACGGCAGGATCATAAAGCGGGGAGGATTCACCGATATACCTATGACCGGTGGTGGAAAGGTTGGCAATGCCCGGAACAATGGAAGTGATGCCAAAGGTAGTTCTGTTGGAGCGGCAGTTGCTGAAGCAATAGCGGAGCGTGATTTCAGCGATTTTTTCGCACCAGTGTTGATAGTAGTTGCCGGGATGAACTATGCATTCTATGTGGAAACAAGAGGTTATAATGTACTGTCTACTGCGGAGCACCTGGCAAAAGCAAGGCTACCCGAAATGATGAAACAATTAAAAAGTCAAATTAATACATAAGATTTATTATGAAACGTGAAGATAGCGGCGCAATGAGTTTTGAAGCCTATGTAAACGATGAAAGCTTCAAAAATTCAATCAGGGAAATGGAAAACAGGATCAGGGGCCTGGGCAGTACGACGGAGGTTGAAGCCAACAGAATGAATAGTCTGTTGAGCAACATAGCAATCGGTGCTGCAGGTGCATTTACATTTAATGGCATGCTTGATTTAAGGCAAAAACTGATTGACGTTCGCGGAGAAATGGAGCGATACGAAGCTGTACTTGCTAATACATTTGGAAGCCAGGAGGAGGCGGCCGATAGTTTAAAGATGCTTACTACTCTAGCCGGAGAAATCCCTGCTAAATATAACGAATTGACAGAGTCATTTGTAAAATTGGTTAATCAGGGGTTCAAACCTACCAGGGATGAAATTTTGAAGATTAGCGACCTAGCAAGCTATACAAGTAAAGGCTTTGAACAATTGACGGAGGCCATTCTGGATGCACAAATCGGACAGTTTGAGCGTTTAAATGAATTCGGTATTAAAGCCTCTAAATCGGGCAATGAAGTAATCTTCACTTTCAGGGGTGTATCAACTGAGGTCGAGAATTCGTCCGAGGCTATCAAACAGTACCTACTCAGCCTTGGTGATATGAAAGGTGTCAAAGGTGCATCTCAGTCAATCATGAAGGGATTGGAGGGCCAAGTAACCAGCCTGGAAAGTTCAATAACTTCCATGCTTAACAATATAGCCAAAAGCAGCGAAGGCTTCTTGTCTGGCTCTATTACAGCGACGAAATACCTGGTCGACAATTATGAGGCTATTGGCAAGGCGCTAATAACCCTTGTTGCTACTTACGGAAGTTACAAGGCTGTATTGATTGCAGTTGCAGCTTATCAGCGGGCAGCAGCTTCTTTTGAAATGATAAACGGAGCGATCAAGGCGGCTCAGGCAATTAATGCATTGAATGTATCAATGGGTGCGCTAAATGCTACTACTAGGACATCCATTCTTTTACAGGGTCTGCTTAAAGCGGTATCACCTGCCGGTTGGGTAGGAATAGCTGTTGCCGGCGTAGTAGGGTTGGCAACGGCATTGAGTTTGTATAGTAAGAGATCAACCGAAGCCGAAAAGATCACAAAACAACATGAGGAAATTCACAAAAAATATGTTGACACCCTGGATGAAGAGAGGGCGAAGATAGATTCATTGTTGGCCACACTGAAGAATGATAATATCGCCAGGCAGACCAGGTTAGAAGCACTTGAAAAATTAAAATCAGCATCGAACGGATATCTTAATAGCCTCACGCTCGAAAATTTAAAAACATCCGAAGGTGCAGGACTACTCAAAGAATATAATGACCAGCTTGAGAGAAATATATGGATTGAAGCCACAAGAGAAGAAAGAATAGCCCAGACGAAGACAATTAGAACGGCTCAAAACAGAAAGCTTGAGATCGAGAAGGAAATTGCCGATTATAATTCGAAGCTCGATAAGGCTCAAAACGGATGGGTGTCAGGTGCGATGAAAGGCAAGATAGACCTATTAACCACCGAATGGACCGATCTTACAAACCAACAAATTGGTGCCACAAGACAAATTGCTAAACTGAACGAAGAGGAAAGGAGATACACTCAGTCATCGTTGTCAGGCCTATCTAATGTCGGAAAAGGTTATAAAACAATTGGTGACCAGATAAAAGAAGTTACCGATAGAATATCTGAACTTCAGAAAAAGCGTAATGACTTACCATTAACTGATACTGCATCTATTAAAGATATTGATAACCAGATCAAGGCTCTCAAGGCTCAAAAGAAGCAACTTGAAGGAGATCAGGATATAAGTAATGACAAGCAAACGACTGAAAAGATACTTGAAAATAAGAAACGGGAATATGAAAAATATTTCGCCTGGAAAGAAGCATTCGGCAAAGATAGTGCTGATAAAGAATATGCATCGCTTATATCGCAGGGTTCAAGTTACTGGGAATATCTGAAACAACAAATACTGAAGTTAGAGTCACAGAAAGAGGCCTTATCAAAATCGGAACTTAAAAGATTGTCTGATTTAAAGAACGCATTCTCAGAACTTGGTAGGGCTTTCAAAGAACCTGAAAAAATAGCTCCTTTATCATCAGGTGCGAGTTATGATCAGGCATTAGAAGCACTCAACAAATATCTTTCCGATAGAAAGGCAAAAGTCATTCAATCAAAGAAGAGTGAACTTAATATTGAGCAGCATTCTTATACTGAGTTGATCCAAATGGGCAAGAAGGAACTACAAGCCTTTATGGAGAACATCAAGTCGAAGATTCGAGGCTTAAAATTGACGGCAGATGAGTATAACAAGCTTATCAAGCTATACAATGATGCTGCAGATGCAATGAAGGCTATTGATACCGTTCAAGGCCTGAAAGATGCATCAGAGATAATGCGTTCGTTGGGCGACCTTACATCGAACTTCAACGATGAGCTCGGGAAGACTGTGAAGTCGGCTGCCGAACTAGCCGGCAACCTTGCAACTGCTTTTGAGGGTTTCGCGACTAAAAATCCTGTACAGAGTATTGTAGGAATAATTGGAGCAATATCATCAATAGCTGAAATAGCCTCAAACCTTACAGATGATACAGCAGAACAAGAGAAACTCAGGCAGGCACAGCTAGAACAATCCAATAAGATGATACAGGCTATGAATGACCTGCTGAGTCAACAGATTGGTCTCATTGATGCTGCGTATGGGATTGATAAAATTGAAGCGTTTAAAAAGGCTATCAAGCAGGCTGCAGACGATCAAGCCTATTACAACAAAAAACTGAATGGCCTTGATCTTCAAAAAGCCGGACCGAATTCAGAACACCCAGGATCCGGTTCAGTAAGTGGTGATATGTTGAACCGATACTTAGGGTTCAATGGTGGTGATATGGTTAAGGCCTTGGAGCAACTGAAATATGACATTCAGACCGGCATAGTCAACGGAACCGAACAGAATGAAGAATTGGCTCTCAACTACATCGAGCAGCTTCAGAGCAGCGAAGAACAGATGGCTGAACTTCAGAAACAGTACGTTGAATACACAACAGGAACCACAACAAACGACTTAATCGATAAAATAACTGAAATGTTTGAGCAGGGCAAAACCTCTGCTGCCGATTTTGCCGATACTTTCGAGAATCTGATGAGTAAAGCTTTGCTTCAGGCATTTAAGATCAAAATGCTTGAGGGGCCGTTGACTGCCTGGTTTGAAGAATACAGTAAAGGTATTTCCATGGGCGCATACAATACAAGTTACTTCCTGATCGGTATGCAGCAGAAACTTGAGCAGATAGGTGAAGATGCACAAGCATTCTGGGATGAGCTTGAGAAAAATTTCCCTGGAATTATGGCACAAATTACCGGTATTTCCACAACGGGTGCCGATACATCTCTTACCGGGGCTGTGAAAGGTGTGACTGAAGAAACAGCTTCGCTGATTGCCGGGCAAATGAATGCCATAAGGATTAACCAGGCTGAAATGGTTGAGCAAACCAAAGCAGCTATGATGCACCTTGCCAATATTGACAGAAACACTCTTGATACTGTAAAGGTGCTGAAGTCTATAAAAAGCGATACAAAGAAGCTTAGCGGAGGCAGCTCATCAGGTTCTGCTTCATCGAGCACGGGCACACTTATCTAATCGTTCAAGCCAAATTACTAATCCCCTATAAATACCATACAATCATGAACAAATGCAAAATTTTTCACATTGAGGGTGGAACGCCCGAAAAACTGGTAAATGACTGGTTAAATCAGCACCAGACGATTAAGATCACACATGTCAGCCAGACTTTTAACGGTCCGGTAATGGTCATCACAATCTTCTACACTGAAAAATAAAATAATACCTCCGTAGACCGTTCCATGATTAGATCACCTCCTCCTGATGTATAGCATACGATCGCAGCGGCATGGTCCCGCAGCGAAAAACAAGTTGACAAAGTGTTGAAACGGCTGCTTTACTGAATTCGAGCAGCCGTTTTTATATGTTAGTGATCGGTAGCGGGTCACAATCAAATCATGAAACATGCCTTTGGACAGGCCTTTTAGACATGCCGAATAAAGTCACATACAATTCTACATTCAAAGCGACTCATTTTAAGCCCTTATAACGAACGATCTATGCCGGCAGGTGTTGTGACATTGGCAAGAGGGAATAGTGAAATTCAGATATGAGCGAATCTATCTGTTACAACATTTGGCTTGCTATGTAATGGAAGGATCGATGAAGCAGGCAGGTTAATCCTCAGAGTTAGTCTGTAATCTCAGGAATGCCCCTCTAAAATCAGAGTTTGCCGCTAGAAACTTTCGGCTTCGCCTGTCATAAACAGAAATTAACTCATCCCTGCTGACCCCCGATGCAAGAAAGATGTAATGCTTGCCACAAACCGAATAAAAACGGCTAGGTCTCGCTGATCCATATGTCCAAAATAATGAGTTATACAGTTGAATGGTCTGAGAAATTACCGAATCCTTGACTTCATGGCGTTTGATAGCCCAACGATTATTGAGTGGCATGGTTTGAGATGTTGAAGATTTTTGCTATTATTGCGATGCCATTCGAATAACAGCCTGAAACCTTCAAACTACAAGCCGGCCGGGAACGGCTCGGGAAAATTCCTTTCAAAACCAGCAAGACGGCTGAGTGTAAAATTAAGAATAATTTAATCCATTGATAAATAACAGAAAGTTGTCCAGTATTTAACTATGAAAAGTATGAAAGTCTTTTTTATCATGCTGGGTGTTATCCTGATCACCGGATGCGTAAATCGGAAGCAAGGACCCACCAGTGAAGAATATTCCGCTCTGCAGAAAGAACTGATGGAGTGCAAGAACGAAAACGAGTCATTGAAAAATACGCCACAAGTAAGACTGTCAAAAGGTCAAAAATTATTCAGTGAAAACAAGTACGATGAGGCAATCACTGAACTAAACGCCCTGATAAAGAACTTCCCGGGAACAGATGAAGCTGATAAGGCCACCAACTTAGTTGTCAGCATCGAGAAAACAAAAGAAGATATTCGCATCAACGAAGAGCGCAAAAAGACACTGGGATTCAAAATGCTTAAGGAATCAAATGTGGCTGTGGTGGATGATGTTACTCTTAATTTTTCGACCGTTACAACCGGTAACCGGTGGGTTTTCGATTCATACGATGATGAGTACAGGTACCGATCATCGGAGAGAGGTGATATTTTTGTATTATCTAAAGTGTCAATTTCGTCTGGATCGAAAGACCCTAAGTTACCTCCTATTACAATTTTCAAGGCTTCGGGTGGCAAGCTTATCTGGATTGGTACATTAGGATATGAATTTTCTCGCTGGGAAGACTATGGATCGTATCTTGGGAATGATGCCGATTTTGGGAATGATTTTGCTCATACGAAGACAATCCCTTTTTCGTGTGGCCTTTCAATCTCAGTGAATGTTATGAACGAATCACCGGTCTTTGTAGTAGTTAAGAAAACACATTGCTTCTATAGATTTATTGACCAGCTCGGGAATCCACCGGTTAAGTATATTGCCGGAGACTGTAAAATAAAAAACGAACTCACTATCGATGACTTTGATAGCGAGTACATACTGGTGAAGATTTTTAACAAGAATAAGCTATAGTGAAAATCGCTACAAGCCTGTTATTGATCCATTACATTTTCTCCCATTATCGTACTGGAACGAAAGTTCTAACTAATCTGCAGTCTGCTTGATAAAACTTTCTTTGTTTTCGATACTATTATCATGACCTGGTTGAAACTTATCGGGTGCAATCTGCAATCCGGGAGGAACATAATGTCGTGAAGCCTGCTCCATGAAAGTACGGGCTTTATCTATGGCTTCCTGGTCGTTTTCCACTAGGTATGTAATCATCTTTTTCATTTGTCAATCTCTTTAAAGTCTATGCCGGCACCTGACAAGGCTTCTCTCAGTCTTAGTTCAAGGTAGTTAAGGGTGATCTTCAAAGGCTTGTATTGATTCCAAATAAACGCGCCGGTATATCTGATGATTGCTTCGCCTGTACGATCTATTTCATTAAGGTTGTTTCGTTGCTCATCATACAGATGCTTATATTCATGTTCAAGATTTGAACTCTCAACAGTACGGATTAATTCAGCAGTGCTTTTATATTCGGAGCAGTGATCGTTAAATTTTTGAAGCAGGAGTATTAAACCAGTTGCAGCATCAACCATTTCAGGCGGCAACTTCGTGCGCTTTGTGTCAACGGTAACCTCCCGCATTACAATGAATGTTTCATCCGACAATTCGACAATACTATCACCTTTCTCAACGAAAAGTGTTTGCGCCCCGGTTTCTACTTTAATCCGCCCAGGGAAATTTGCTTTATCTTCACTAATGATTGCGCCGGGTATAAATTCTGAAATATCGTTGACATTGTCACCGTTCCAGGTCTGGGCGCTTACGATAGAAGCCTTTTTATTATTCATTGGTTTAAATTGTTGTTATGGTTATTTTTTCTGACGATAGTAAAAGAGATTGTTTATCAGAGAATCAGACATTGTCATCGTAAAAGATTTTTTACTTCATCGGCATAACGTCTAAATCTATTGTCGTACTGATAATAATTCTCATACTTAACGAAATGGTTTATAACGGATGAGTGTGTATTCAGTTTCAAAAAATCTGATATCGCCTTTCTTGTATATATGGTTTGACAATGGTGGCTGAAAATCATTCTCGCAAAAGCGAACCTTTTATCCCGCTTACTGTATCTCATATCTTCAACAGATGTGCCAGTTGACAATACAATAGCATCAAGCAATTTTGAAACATCATCGCGGTTTATTTTCCTTTTCCTTTGCATGATATTGCGTGTACATGGTTAGACATTGGCCATATGCTCATCACCTGGCACATTGCAATGTTCTGTTCTAAATTCATTCAATTTTGATTCTATATACTGTCTCAGTTCGTTGGCTTTTTGAATAGCCTCAACATCAGTTTTAAAATAAAACAGATCGCCCTCGTTCTCGTTCAGTGAAATTACGTTGAATTTACCAACACACGGTACATACCAGATTTCCAGTGTATTCAGATCGAGATTCTTTGTGAACTTTTCGGTTCCTGATCGTAACATCAGCGCCATGCGTTCGTGTTCAGTTTTGCAAGCTACAAGCTTGTTATACCATCTAAGGGTTTTTGGTTTTACTAACATGATTTTTTACGGTTTTGGGGTGATATTTGAACCTTTGCGATTTCACAAAGGTTTGAGTACTGAATTCAATACAGGCGCTTTGGTTTCCACACATTCGACATCATATTGCCCGTTACTTGACAAGAATGCTATAAGCTTTTCCTTAGCTTCATGCTTTGTTTTTCCATATTGAGTTAACTCAATTGGACGTTTCGGGTTATCAATCCAAAAAGAGCAGCTTGCCGTGGCTCCAAGTCGCTCACTTCCATTTTTTAGCAATGGTAGTAACAATAATCTCTGTGTGATAAATGGTGCGTTTCATGTTTCGTGTTGTTTACTTTATCAGGCCTTCACCCTCCATGCTCAGGTATCCATCTGCAGACATGATCAAATGATCAAGAAGGGTGATATCAAGCAGATTGCCGGCTTTGAAAATTTTCAATGTACTCTCGATATCAGCTGGACTGGGTTTAAGGTTTCCACTAGGGTGATTATGTGCAATGATGATGCCGGCCGCATTTGCTTTGAGAGCTAACTGAAAGATCATTTTAAGATCTACATAGCATCCACCAGTTCCACCGGCTGACAATTGAGACACTCCAAGCAAGTTGTTACCCCTGTCAAGGAGCATAATGTAGAAATATTCTCGGTATCCAAAGGATGGCCATACATTCATGAAAAGCCGGTGAACTAATTCGGGGTCTGTTACCCTGACTCTGTCGTTTACAGGAACGGGGTTTAGGTAAGTTATTTCTACCTCTGTGATGAGCATGTCACTGATTTATCTTGTTCCCGGAAACTGATTCGATCCAGACGCTCTCGCTCATTCCGGGATCTACTACGCTGTGAGACTTAGAAGCGTAGATTCCTATACTTTTAGTCACTCATTATTTAAGGTCATCTATACGAATTCTGGATCGGTAACCAGTAGCCGATCATTTACCGGCACCGGATTATTATATATGACTTCTACCTCCGCGATTAACATACCTGGTTTATTTATGCTTGATTCATAATCCTTTCAGGCACCACCTGGTCGATAGTAAAGAGCGCTTCGATATCGTTCAAAGGAATGTAGAATTCTTGTTCCGGGTTCATCATTTTCGCACGGATAGCCCACGGGCTATAGAATGTAAGGATCTTTACCAATAGTCCGTAACGCTTGGATGCAATGCATACCACTTTACCGATATTATCAAGCCATGAACTAACTGATGATGTGTCTAGTTGGTACATCAGTATATAATCACCGTTTTTGAGCTGCAGGGGACTTTGGGGATGATCAAGGCAGGAACCGTAGCACCGTACAATAGAGTAATTGATGTGCATGCCGCCCTCCCTGGGTTCTATACTGATCATTTTGGCCGGGGTTTGGTTCTGAAAATAGTTATTCATGTTTTTTATGTGTTTATACTGATTATTCGTTTGTGTTACGTTCCGAATCATCCACCAGGCAATCAGCTTGAAACCTCAATTCATGAAGAAAGCGAAGATTCCTGGCAGCATCAGGGTATTTATTTCCCGCTTCATGCCCTTCGACCACAGCAAGAGAATATTCTATCTGTATAGAATCTATTCTTTCAGCCAGACACTGTGGGGTTATCTCGTTAATATAGTCATTAAATTCAGAGAAATGGCCCGCGATCTTTGTTTTTTTAATGGTCATTGTTATCTGATCTTTCTCTTGTCTTCCAGATTTTTGATAGTCTCTAGTTCAATTAAACTATATGTAACCTTGCAGTTACCCCCTCCAACCTTGGTTCTTTTAATAAGACTTTGGTTTCTCCATGATCTTACTTTCGCCTCACCAAAAACCCTATAAGCTTCCCGCTGTGAAATCTCATCCTTGATAAGCCCCAGCTTTTTCAAGGTAACATCAGCACCGATAGTTGCGCTTTCAATTCTCAACCTCTTCTCGTCGAACATAGATAGACCTAAAGGGGCTGTTGCTTTCATGAAATTCAGGTTATCGGCTATTTCCTGAAGAAGTTTGAAAAGCTTTTCTTTTTCGGCTTGTGTGAATGATTCCATCTGTACAAAAATTGATATGACAAATATAGTCACAATTATAATTAAAACAAGTTCAATTAATTGTATATCAGCATGATAGCGTGTATATATTACACGCTTTTTACTACTTATCCGCGTATATACTACACGCATAATATGTCATAAAAACCTGACTTGCAGACATATACCTGAAATGAACAAAAATTAAATCAAAAATGTTAATAACTTTTTCAAAATCATTGAGTTAATAGTAAGGATGAGTGATATTCCTGGGCCCTGGTTACCGTTTTTGATACATTTGTACTATCCAATTTATTCCAATGACTAGAAAAATATCAGGTAAGAATAAACCTTTCAGGCTTATTGTTTGTATTTCGTATGGACTTGGAAACCGGCCGATTAATTACCGGGACCCTCTATTTGATATATTTTGCAATTTGGCCTGGCTCTATGCTTTTGACTATGCTATACAATCAGATTTGATGATTGAAGTGGATCAGGAAGAGCCTGACGATCCTAAAACCCTTAACGTTGATCTTATTCAGTTTAGATCAACCGAATATACCAGGATATCATCGAGAGATTTCCGGGCGCTGATAAAAAGTCTATTTAATCGATCTGTTCCAATATTTCAGGGAGTTGATATTGGATTCCTAAAACAAAGATTCATGAAAAGATTCCCCTTCCCTGATGATTATAACAGGCCGTTGGTTTATCCATACATCGAGCGCTTTTCAGGTGGGAAATCAAAGGTTTGCATCATTGAATCATCAATCTATGATTTGATTATAAGCGAGGGTAAGCCCTCATCAAATTAGCCCAAATTCAAAACAGGAGATTTGGGGCATATCCTTCCGATCATAAATCTCAATACGGGAACTACTGAAGAAACTGATTAGGCATAACATATAGAACGATGATTTGATGTTCGAAGCCTTTTCGATTATATCTATAAACCTGAGAAAACCTGAACTCTTAAGTAAAAATTTCTGGAGTCTGAATGAGGAATCGCCAAAATTGGTGGCTCTAAATTGAGGGCTAAAAATTTAGCCCTCCACTACTTTATTGGAAATATCCCCAAAATTGGCGGCATTATAGCTCACCGGCTTTGGCGCCGGGGTATCCCATCACTAAGAAGGAGAAACCGTCTTTTGTGATTTCGTACATGGGCGTTTCTCTACCTTGTCCATTAATGTAATTTGACTCCTGAAAATTTATGAGTCGAAATTGTTTACCCTGAGACGTGATGTAAGAGGAAAGCTCAAAATTGAGCTTTCTAAATTCCTAGCTGTGTATTCAATCTCCCCAAAATTGAGGAGATTACAGCTCCCATATTCATTGCTGTGGTTCATTGCGTTAGGCTAATCTGCCTAACGACCGATACAGACGTGATGAAACAATCAGCATAGTGCAGGTGGTTATGTCTCCTCAGAATTGAGGAGTCGCGGATCCGGATGCAGCGATTATGACACGCAATTTTGCTGAGATGAACGAAACCAATGAGTTGTGATTTGTTTTAACTCAAGATCGTTATTCTGATTAACCATTCATCTACAGGCATTATAGAGAGCGCAAAATTGCGCCATCGTCCCGGCTGGTTACATGAAGCCATACCTTATTATTATATATGATCTACAAAGTAGAGGTAATACATTGTTAATAACTACGGGGAGTTATCAACAGCTATTGGGCCCAGAGTTGTTGAGAAATGTTGAGATGAAAAGCAACTTTAACAGGACAAATGAAAGATTCAAAATGAATATATCAGCTTGATTTGTATGTGAACCTGTATGTAGTCTATTTTCCGATTTTCTAAGTACTTGATTATTACAGTATAAAGATGTCAAAAAGTGACCCCGGAAGGACTCGAACCTTCGACCCGCAGCTTAGAAGGCTGCTGCTCTATCCACTGAGCTACGAGGCCATATTGCTCGGCAAAAGTACAAATTACTTGGTAATAATGGTGATATTTTAGCCGAAAGTGAGTATTACCAATGGAATTGTGAGTTATGAACATATAATTGTGAGTTATTTTTTTTGACACAACTTATTACCTTTTACCTGAAGATGCATTAACCTATGAAACTAATTACTCTGCTATACTCAATGTCTACTCGTTTACGACTGATTAACTCTGACAATCACAGGGGCCTGATAAATCGCCACAAGGGCTTAGCTACCTTTGCCGTGGTGTTGTTTCTTTCTGTGGTTGCTTTTGTATACCTGGGTTCGGGTGATCCTTTTTCATCAATCCTGTATTTTGCCTCGTCTCTCTTAAATTTCCATGTACCCGGTATTTCAGGTTATGTTATCATCTACCTGGTATTACTCCTGTTCTCATTTTTATTATTCCGCCTGTTTCTTCATTCAAATTCGGAAACTGCACTCATTAGTTTAGTGCCTGGCGGTGAAATGGATACACGCGTCAGTAATATGTCCGCATTGCAGTCATTGCTGGGTGATCGCGAAATGAAAGAATTGATGGACGGTTATAAAATGCTGGTAAGCAGGAGCGAGGGCGTTATTCTGACTGAAAACGAAAAAATAATATTTGTCAATAAATACTTCTGCAAACTCACAGGTTACAATCCGAATGAGATCATAGGGCATCCACTGATTGAGTTTATTGCACCATTTGACCTTCATGCATACTGGACTCTTTTTCGTCAGNNGCAAAGGATAATCCTCTCGAAAACAGTTTTCACATAATCAGTTCAGATAAGAGAGTTTTTAAGGCAACTTTGTCATCAGTACAACAACCGAAGGACGCCGGTGCAACGATGCAGTTCATTAAAATCTGTGACGAAGAATGCAATCTTACAGGACATATTACCCACGATTGGTTTATCAACNGCCGTTGAAAACAACGGTGTTTATATCTGGATGTGGGATCATAAAGGGCTCCTATATGCCAGCCCCGGTTGTAATCACATTGCAGGAGTTCCGCTTAAAAAGTTATACAATAATCCCGGTTTGCTGCTTCGTACTGTGCACAGGGCTGACCTGGCAATGGTGAAAGAAGGACTTAAGGAATACCAGGAAACCCTGCTTTTCGATATGCAATTCAGGGTTATACTTCCTGATAATACACCGTTGTGGCTGCATGTTAAGCTTTCACCTGAAAAAGACAGGTCGGGTAATATTGTAAGGCATGTTGGCATGGCGCTGGATATATCATATACTCGTCAGCGTTTTGAAGAGCTTGAAGCTGCAAGGCGCAAGGCAGAAGAGGCCAATATTCATAAAACTGCTTTCCTGGCTGACATGTCGCATGAGATTCGTTCACCGCTTAACGGTATTATCGGATTTTCGGAATTGCTTGGTGAACCTGACCTTTCGAGAAGCGAGCGTGAAAGATATATTGAAATTATCGTTAACAACGGCACGGCGCTGATTAGCCTTCTCAACGATATTATTGATATCTCAAAGCTGGAATCAGGCCAGGTGAAAATGCAACTCACCGAGTTGTCACCTGCCGAACTGGTGCGCAGTCTTGAAGATTACTTCATGGCTGACATCTATCATTCGCATAAAAATGTTACACTTAAAACTTATATTCCCAAAGGGCTTGAAAGTCTGAAAATAAAGGCTGACCAGCATCGTCTCAAGCAGATTTTTGTAAATCTTATTGGCAATGCGATCAAGTTTACCTCAGTGGGATGCATTGAAACCGGAATAGAGCTATGGGGCAATACACTGGTATGTTACGTTAAAGATACCGGAATAGGTATTGCTGCCGAAGATCAGGCTGCTATATTCGACCGTTACAAACAATCAGGCAAGCAAAAGGAGTTTGTCGTGAAAGGTACGGGGCTCGGATTAGCAATATCCAAAGCATTGGTCGAACTGATGGGCGGCAACATTTGGCTCGAATCGGAACTCGAGAAAGGCTCAGTTTTTTACTTCACCATACCATACAAAACTCTAAATACTACTGCTATGACGAACTTTGATGAGGCAGTAAATGCTTTCCCATACAACTGGCAAGGCCGCACTATCCTTATTGCTGAGGATATCGATTTCAGTTTTCTCTACATTGAGACAGTGCTTAAACGTACCGGCGCAAAGATACTTTGGGCCCAGAACGGTCGTCAGGCAGTCGAACTTGTGAGGGCTAACCCTAAAATCGATGTTGTTCTGATGGATATTCACCTGCCTGTGATGAATGGCTATGATGCAACCCGCGAAATCAAAGCCATGCGTCCCGACTTGCCGGTTATCGCTCAAACGGCTTTTGTCCTGCCTAATGATGTTAAGCTTTGCTACACAGCGGGGTGTTCAGGATACCTGGCAAAACCTATCCGCAAAGACCTCTTGCTGAAGACAGTATCGGGTTTCCTTGATGATCCGGCACATAACGAATTATCAGAAGATGCAATGAGCGTATATCGTTCAAAAGTGATATAACCTGCAAAGTGCAGATTTTATATTAGCCTTTTATATCAATTATTTATCCGAGCGATTGCAGCATGCCTGGCGGTGTGCTGCTTTTTTTTCTTCAGCCGGCAAGCAAGTTTACTCTTTGCTTAAAAAAGAAAAACCTCTTGCAATGCAAGAGGCCTTTGCTTTGTCGGGGTGAATGGATTCGAACCATCGACCCCCTGGTCCCAAACCAGGTGCGCTAACCGGACTGCGCTACACCCCGATATTTATTTCTACTCAGTTTTGCTTTCATAACTTCTGAACATACCCAGCAGCATCTTGGAAATACGTTCATAGTTATTGTAAAGCTCTTCATATTTTTCAGCGTCAACTTCGCCTGATGCTTTTAAAAGGTCAAGGATGGCCGAGCATTCGAACACATATCCTCTTGCAGCAGTAAGCAGGTTCTTTTTTTCGCTTGTACTTACCCGTCCTGATGCCTGTACCAATTGCAGCAAGGCCTGCAGATTGGCGTTTTTCCAACTGTCGCGAATCAGCGAATCAAGGTTTTCTGTTTCAGCTATCTGCTTGAAAACCAAATTCGTTTGTTCTTTAACAAGTTGATAAACTTCCAGTTTCTCAAAATCAAACATCAGTACAGTATTACTAAAAAAAGGCAGTTTGACTGCCTGAAAATAAGTTGCGGAGAAGGGGGGATTCGAACCCCCGGTACCCTAATCGAGTACGACAGTTTAGCAAACTGTTGGTTTCAGCCACTCACCCACCTCTCCATGGGTCATGAACTAAATCAATAGTACTGAATTCGAAGAATTTAGCACTGGCATTTTGTTATTTGAAAGAACTTTAACATCCCATGCGAGATAAATTCTGATTCTCAAAACGGGAGTGCAAAATTAATTATTCTGAACAGAATCGCAAATAAAATTATTAATCATAGATTTCCGGTCTTTCGTTATGTAATAATTGCCCCGAAATTTGCCGTGAAACGAAATATTGCGTTCTTTGTACCGTTCATTTGTTATTCATGCAACCCTTACGCAAAGTTTTACCCCTTTACTAAAATCCATTAACCAAATTTACATTTATGTATAAAAAGATCTTTCTACTCTGTGCCGTGCTTATCATGGTTTCGGTGCAGGTGCATTCGCAGGAGCAGGTAGCCGGTTATGACAAAAGTGCCAATTCATTTACTCAATACCGGAATATCTACAAATTCAGCCTTTCTGAATTTACCCGAAACACTTTCCAGATGGGATATGAACGCTTTGTTGCCCCAAGTACCAGCCTCTATTTTATCGCTGGCCTTACTTCAAAAGATAACAATAACGATAACATTTTCGGAATCAAAACCGAACTTCAGCTTAAGATTCATGCCTATACGAGCGCAAGGGGCAAAGTGATGCACAGGCTCTATTTCGCTCCATATGTTATGAACCATTACCTGGACACCGAACTCACTGAATGGGTCTATGACAATTCTGGCAGTCACCAGGTAAAGATTTCTGACAGTTATGATGCTATCGGTACTGGGGTTATGTTTGGCTGGTCGTTTTCGTTTGCCAAAAGGATGAACATTGATGTTTTTACCGGTGGAGGAATACGCAGAACAATTGGCTCCGGCAATAATTCAAACGATGGCGTTTGGAACTATTCATACAGCGGTATCACCCCAAGGTTTGGAATTGATGTAGGTTTCCTGTTCTGACAGGTACCACAAACGATATTTTGAAATAATAGGCAGAGCCTGCGGTTATATCCTCAGGCTCTCTTCTTTTAACTGGCAGATAGATAATAACATATAAATGAAAATATAATTTCAGCTTTCTTTCACTGATTACGACTTCTTTCCGAATTTTACCGAAACATTCTAATGGTTTCAATACTCATTCATAAAGTAAAGCTATGAACGGAAAAACATTTGCCGAAAAGATCCTGGGTGCCGAAGCAGGTGCCATTGTTTTCCGCAGGCCCGACATTATCCTCACTCATGATAATACGGCCAGCATCGCCAATACATTTAAAAAAATGGGAGGTGAGAAGGTCAAAGACCCCGACCAGTTGCTCATCGTACTCGATCACAATGCTCCTCCTACAACCGCTGAACTTGCAAATGACTATCAAAAGATACGTGATATTGTGAAAGAACAGGGAATTAAGAAGTTTCACGATGTCGGGAAAGGGATTTGTCACCAGATCATGGCTGAATATGCACGCCCCAAAATGATTGTAGTTGGTAGTGACAGTCACACAAGTACAGCCGGAGCTTTCAACGCTTTTGCTGCAGGTATCGACCGAACCGAATCAGCAGGCCTTTGGAAACAGGGTGAGACGTGGTTTCGTGTTCCCGACAGCATCAAAATAACGCTTCACGGGAAACTTCCTCACGGCGTTTATGCCAAGGATCTGGCTCTATGGATCATTGGCATGATCGGTTCCAGCGGTGCTGATTATATGAGCATTGAATATCACGGCGAAGGTGTGAAGTCACTCTCGATAGGTGACCGCATGACCATCGCCAACCTGGCTTCCGAAATGGGCGCTAAGAATGCAGTATTTCCTGCTGATGAAGTCCTGGAGAAACATCTGGGTGGGAAAGTTGAAGGTGTTTGGGCTGATGATGATGCGAAGTATGTTCGTGAGATCACAATTAACCTTGACGAACTTTTTCCTGTAGTTGCAGCTCCCCATCATGTTGATAATGTGAAAGCCCTGGCTGAAGTAAAGGGGCTGCCACTGCAGCAGGCTATGATCGGAACTTGCACCAACGGAAGAATTGATGATCTGCGCGAAGCAGCTGCAATACTGAAAGGCAATAAAATACCCGATGGATTCCAGTTGCTGGTCATACCTGCCTCACAGGAAATATACCTGCAGGCAATGCATGAAGGGTTAATCGAGATATTTATGAATGCAGGTGCCAGCGTGCTGGCAGCTTCCTGTGGACCATGCCTGGGAACAGGACAGGGAATCCCGGCCGACGGTTACAACATAATTTCAACGGCTAACCGTAATTTCAAAGGGCGTATGGGGAATAAAAACAGCAGTATTTACCTGGCTTCTCCGGCGGTTGTGGCTTATTCGGCACTGAAAGGGCAGATAGCTGACCCGCGCGAATCGTCAAGTGCAGAGGTGTTCCCATATAAAATTGAACAAAGCAAAACAGTTGACATCCAGCAGGGCGACGATCGTTACTCGAACGGAGTATGGAATTATACCGATGTCGATAACCTGAACACCGACCAGATGTTTGCCGGAAATCTGACCTATGCCATCAAGAGTTCTGAGGGTGATAAAATACTGCCAAACCTTTTCAAGGGATTTGACGATAGTTTTGCCGACAGGGTTAAAGAAGGTGATATCGTGATTGCCGGCGCTAATTTCGGTTGCGGTTCTTCGCGTGAACATCCGAGTGTGGGACTTGCTTATGCAGGTGTTAAAGCCGTAATCTGCAAGAGTGTGAACCGTATTTTCTATCGTTCATCAGTCAACCAGGGACTGCCGATTATCCTGTTGCCGGAAGCGGTAGATGCATACAATCAGGGCGACAAGGTTGATATAGATTTTGAAAACGGCAAAGTGACCATCGCCGGTAGAGTTTTTGCATTTGCCCCGCTTCCTGACAAGCTTGTGGGTATTTTCAAAGCCAAAGGCCTTGTGAATTTTGTGAAACAGGCAAATTAAACGCTGATCTTAAAAATAAAACAGCCGGGTGTTACCAAACATCCGGCTGTTCTTTTATATGGTAGTCCCGGGTTACTTTTTGTAGAAATCGGTGCTCTCAAAAATCTTATCAGCCGATTTTGCGATGAATCCCGAGTATAGTTCGCCATTGGTATCAGGCCAGCGGAGTGCAAATTCATAATAACACGAAGGGATTTCATATGTACCTTCTTCAAACTTTACAGACAGGATGCCGGCACGCGTACTCGATTGCTCAAGGAGCTCAGCCGGAGTGCCTTTTACTTCCCCGCCAGAATCATTCAGTAAAAATCCTTTATCCTTCAGGAACTGGTTGACCTGCTGAATGGTTTTGAATTTTTTCAAATGGTTGATACTCACCGTAAAATGGTTGGCACAGAAACCATAGACATGAAGCCAGGCAGCATATTCTGATTCTTTTCGCAATGCTTCATAAACTTTAAAAGAAGGAGTTCCCCATTGATTCCCGGAATAAATTAGTTCGTCACCAAATAGAAGGTTTTCAGGAATACGGTCAGCCATTTGCTTTACAACTGCTTGTAATTCAGAGCTGAAATGTTCCGGCATCAACTGGCTGATAAAAACACGGGGAGCCTTTTTATTGGTTACATGTTCGAAATGTTTGGCAGTGAGGTGCTTATCCTCGAAAATATAATACCCTTTCTGAACATAACCGGCAGCCAGGAATGGCCTTGCCAAAACATCCACATTGATGCGGGGATCATTGAATGTGCGAAAAGCAATATGGTCATTTTCAACAACTTCACCTTCTGCGGTAAAACTGTCGTAAACATGTTTGGCCTCCGGATTCTGATCCGTGTAATCAGTCCAGAGTTTGTCAAATATTTTATCAGATTCCATGAATTAAGATTTGTTGATTATAAAGGAATTAAAGACAGATTTGTTCATCAAAAAGAAGAGAAACGCTACACTGATTAAAAAAGGGAATCAATCAGGCTTTCAGCCTGAATCCCTGATGCCAGTAAAAACCTGCCTGCTCCTTCCATTGCTGCCCGGATTTCCTGTTCTTCCATTGTCTTCCCGATTAACAGATGACAAAATTCCGTAATTGTTTCAACCGGTATGTGAGTTGTAACAGGCATAATATCTATGATCTGTCCGTTTCTTACTTTAAATTGCATTTCAACATTTCCAAAGTCTGATTCAAATCCTGCGAGCAGAGTGTATTCAGGGGAGTAGCCGAAATTCCATTTCCAGGTTCGATATTTTTCATCAGCAAGCTGTCTGATCTGTCCGGTCGCTTCACTGCTAAGTTCATATTGAAGCATTTCCGGCATCGCTTCGGAGAGATTTAATATCAACTTCCCGGCAAACTCTTCCACGGTATCAATATTATGCAGGAAAGGTTTAATATTGGTAACAGCACTTCTTACTGACCTTACAGCTTTGTCGTTGAATCCTTTATCTAATGGCTGGAGCACATTGTTCATTATTTCAAGGTTAGTATCGAACAGCAGTGTGCCATGGTGAAGCACTTTGTTTCTGAAAACATGTTCGGCGTTACCGGAGAATTTATTCCCATGCAGGTAAAGGTCGTTTCTTTTTCCTGTAGTAACATCCAGTCCCAGTATGCGAAGAGTATCCATCATCGGTGCCAGGAACCTGGAAAAATCGACCTGATTCTGGTTTCCGACGGTCTGAATGAAAGAAAAATTAAGATTTCCGGCATCATGGTAAACTGCACCACCACCTGAAATGCGCCTTACGACAGGAATGTCATGGTCGCGGCAATACCTGTAGTTTATTTCAGCATAAGCATTCTGGTGTTTACCTATAACCACACAAGACTCGTTTCGCCAGAGCATGAACATGTCTCCCGGGCCGTGACGCAACAGATACTCCTCGGCAGCGAGATTAAAATAAGGATCAGTATGACTGCGATGGAGGATAAACATATCTGGTAGAAAATCAGCCGGTTATTTTACAATTTGTTGCGTTTGTGTTGCAGCAGGTAATCATGCACTAGTTCAGCAAAAGCCGCCATAAGGTTTCGCATCATCGGGTTATCAACCTTGAATACAATGTTATCTATCTTTTTGACAGGCAATATCTTGCGTGAAGTTCCGGTGATGAAGACTGCATCAAAAGTATCAAGTTCTGATACTGTGATGCTTTTCTCGACAACCATTAATCCCAGTTTTGTGCAGGCTTTCAGCACATGTTTACGTGTAACGCCGGGCAGGACCTCACAAAGAGGAGGAGTGACGACCTGCTTACCCCGTATGGCAAAGAAATTGGAGCGGCTGCCTTCGGTCACCCGGTTGTTTTCATCAACCAGCAATACTTCGTAAATGTTCAGCCGGCTCTTGAGTTCATTGGTCTCGGTGCGAAGCGGCGTATTGAAAATTTTGGCATTCGGGTTATATCGCACAGCCCTGAGTGTGATCGTATCAACGCCTCGTTTGAACATAGCTGATGTAGGATATTGATGTTCAACAAAGTAAGCTGTGAAGCAGGGCTTCTGTCCTGAAGCGTAACAGGCAATCAGTTTGATATTCGCATTCCTTAAGCGGTTGATTCTGATCAGTTCGTAAACCGAGAGACGAACCTGGTCAACAGGGTAGGGAAGTGCGACCCCGGCAAGTTGGGCGCTATGGTTGAACCGGCTAAGGTGGTCTTCGAGAAACAGTGGAATTCTGTCGATGATGCGAAAAACCTCATATAATGTCAGCTCACCAGGTTGTTGAACCAGATTGTAACTTTCAGTCTGAGTAATCTCCTGGTTATGAATCAGATATTTACCCCTTATCTCCATAAAGCCTTGCTTTTTTCTCCTTTAAACATACATTAACAGGAAGCTGCAAAAGTCGGTAATTCGTTGCATATTCTTTCTACATTTGCCGGTATTAAATCAAAAATCAGCTTTATGGAAACCGCAGCTTTGAAGAAAGAATTTGTGAAGTTATATGGTGCCGGCGAAGAACCGGCAGTTTATTTTGCTCCCGGCAGGGTTAACATTATCGGAGAACATACCGACTACAACGGCGGATATGTTTTGCCCTGTGCTATAAGCTTCGGTACATACCTTGTCATCAGGCCCAATGGTGAGAAAAGGATGCGGTTTGCCACCTCTAATTTCAAATACAAAGCGGATGTAGCATTTGCCGAACTCTCAGGAAAACAAGGCAGCGAATGGGTAAACTATCCACTCGGCGTTATCGACCAGTTTGTAAAGCAAGGTGTTGAAATAAAGGGATTTGATATGTATTTCTCAGGCGATATTCCCAATGGCGCCGGGCTGTCATCATCAGCATCGATTGAATTGGTTACCGCTGTGGCCCTTGACGACCAGCTGAGGACCGGCATAAGCCGGATTGAGCTTATTAAGATAGGCCGGGCAGCTGAAAATCAGTTTGTTGGCATGAATTGCGGTATTATGGACCAGTTCGCAGTGGGGATGGGGAAAGCCAGCTCGGCGATCTTTCTAAATTGCAGAACACTGGATTATGAGCTTGTTCCGGTTGAAATGGAAGGTTACAGCATTGTGATCATGAATACCAACAAACGCCGCGAACTTGCCGATTCCAAGTACAACGAAAGGGTTAAGGAATGCGCCTCAGCCCTGGAAAGCCTGAGGGCGATCCGCCCGCTTGCTGACCTGAGTGATATGGAGACCAACGAGTTTCTTGCAAATGAAAATGTTATCGCTGATAAAACTGTCCGCAACAGGGCGCGTCATGTAATCAGCGAGAACGGCCGTGTACTCGATGCCGTTGCCGCCATGAAAAACGGCGACCTGGCTACTATGGGTAAGTTGATGAATGCTTCGCATGAGTCGCTTCGCATTGATTACGCGGTAACCGGCAAGGAACTGGATGCCATCGTGCATGAAGCATGGAAGGTAGAAGGCGTGGTTGGGGCACGTATGACAGGAGCCGGGTTTGGCGGCTGCGCCGTGGCCATTGTGAACAATGATTCCATCGACGAACTGATAGCCTGCGTAGGACCGGCCTATCATGCAACCACCGGTTTATCGGCTGATTTCTACGTGGCAACTGTTGGAAACGGCGCCGGAAGAATAGAATAGAAATTAGAACGCGGATTACACTGATTTAACAGATATACACTGATTTATCCGTGCAAACCCGCACTGATCCGTGTTATCCGCGTCCAGCTAAAATCTTACTTCGAAAATCTGTAAATCGTAGTTGTCTGGTATTTTTCACCCGGCCTGAGAATGGTATTCGGGAAAGCAGGCTGATTGGGTGAATCGGGAAAATGCTGCGTTTCAAGGCAGAATCCACCGTATTGGTTGTACACTTTACCACCTTTGCCTTTAATAGTCCCATTAAGGAAATTACCGCTGTAAAACTGAACTCCGGGCTCGTTAGTGAAAACCTCCATAACTCTGCCCGATTTTGGTTCGGTGACTTTTACAGCGACCTCATCAATTCCTTTTGTATCAAGCACAAAATTGTGATCATAACCAATTGGTTTTCCGCCGGTTGCCATCAAATCTTTGCCTATGGGCTTGGCTGTTGTGAAATCAAATGGAGTATTTTTTACATCCCTTAGTTCACCGGTGGGAATGAGCAGGCTGTCGACAACCGTGTATTTTGAAGACTTGATCAGCAGTTCGTGATCCTTAACATCACCTTCTCCTGCAAGGTTAAAATAGCTGTGCTGTGTAAGATTTACAGGTGTAGGTTTATCAGTGGTTGCAAGGTAATCGAAACGGAGTTCGTTTTTATTATTTAAAGTATATGTTACCGTTACATCAAGATTGCCGGGATACCCCTGTTCCATATCCTTGCTCAGCCGGTGAAAAATCAGTCCCACGGTTGAGTCAGTCTTAAATTCGGTAGCATCCCACGGCACTTTATCGAATCCCTGGATGCCGCCATGGAGGTGGTTCGGCCCGTCGTTGATCGGAAGATGAAATTCGTTGCCGTCAATCGTGAACTTTCCTTTTGCGATCCTGTTACCGTAGCGGCCAATAATAGCGCCAAAATAAGGTGTTTCGGTGAGATACCCCGAGAGGCTGTCGTAGCCCAGAACTATGTCACCGGGGTTGCCGTTCTTATCAGGGACAATAAGCGAAGTGATAATGCCGCCATAGTTGGTCACTTTCATGGTGATGCCTTTGTCATTGGTCAGCGTGTAAAGCGAAACCGGTGTTGAGTCATTGAGTTGCCCGAAGGATTCTTTGGTTATGTTCATAGTCTGGTTGTTTTTGGTTGAGCATCCGCTTACCAGCATCAATATCATTGCCGAAGCAAATGTCAGGTTCATGATTTTCAGAATGTTCCGCATGTTTTTGTATGTTATGGATGAGGATCCTGGTTTAACGGTTTAAATGCTTGATTTTCAGCAAGGCAAATATAAATGTATTTTTTACACAAATATTTCCGGTAACTACTGAAAATCTATTAATAATTGCATGCGTGCCACAGCCTGGTTAACTTCTATTAAGCTGCAATTAAGTAAATATTGCTGATAGACTTATGATACTATACTGCCCTGTTCTGAGATTATTTTATTTTTCACAGAAAGCAGTTATTGCAAAGCTTGATTTAATTTTTACATTTGTTTCCGCTCCTGAAAAAATTAATCTTCATTCAATAAACACTTAGCAATGGAACAGAAACAATCAAACTACAAGCTCGGGATGACAGTCATCGGGGCTATCTTCTTCATTTTCGGTTTCGCAACAACCTTTATCATTACTCTCAGCGGTAAAGTGAAGGATATATTCGAACTTAGTGAATTTAGAGCCCAGTTGTTAAGTTTCTCCTTCTTCATTACCTACCTCATCATCTCGATCCCGATTGGATTGTACATCAAAAAGATTGGTTACAAAAGCGCTCTGATTGCCGGATTACTGCTGATGGCTGTCGGAAGTTTCCTGTTTTTCCCGGCTGCAAAAGTTCCGTCGTTCGGATTGTTCCTGGCAGCTACATTTATCCTCGCTTCAGGTGTTGTATTTCTTCAAACAGCTGCTAATCCATACGTTGCAGCTCTCGGATCGGAAGAAACAGCCGGCGGCAGGCTTAACCTCGTACAAGCCCTTAACTCTATCGCAACCATGGTAGCACCCTGGCTTATTGCAGTGGCCATATTCAGGGGAACCAGCGATATGTTGGATGCCGCAGCCAAAGCGCAGACCGTACAAATGCCCTTTATACTGATGGGTGTTATAGTTTTCCTGGTTGCTGTTGCCATCTTTTTCACCAAGTTGCCCGAAATCGGCGGCACAGTTGACAGCCAGCGTAAAAGTGTTTGGAAATATCCCCACGTGATTCTCGGTGCATTGGGTATCTTCTTCTATGTTGGTGCTGAAGTTGGTACAGGCGGCCTGATCCTCAACTACCTGCGTGAAACTGTTTTTGCCGGTGATCCGAATTTCACCGCCGAACAGGCCAGCAAGTATGTTGCCATTTACTGGGGAGGTGCGATGGTTGGCCGTTTCTTTGGTTCTATCATGCTTTCTAATATCAGCGACCAAACCCGTAAGTATCTGTATGTTGCACTTGTGTTACTGCTTGCTTTCGTCTCAGGTTCATTTGTTACCGACTGGAGTTGGAACATTGGCGGAATATTTGTTGTGATCGCCATCGCCAACTTCCTGCTGATGCAACTTGGTAAAGGCAAGGAAGGTCGTACTCTCGCAACTTTTGCTCTCATTGCTGCTGCGCTGGCTCTAATCACAGCCTTCACTACGGGCGAGGTGGCTTTGTGGACCGTTGTTTCAATCGGTATGTTTAACTCCGTGATGTTCCCGAGCATTTTCTCGCTGGCAGTGAAAAACCTCGACCAGGGCGAACTCAGCACAGCTTCAGGAATTATCAATACCCTGATTTTCGGTGGAGCCATCATTCCGCTGATCATGGGAAAAATTGCCGATACAGCCGGGTATTCATGGGCATTTATCGTTCCGGCAGTATGCTACCTCTACATTTTCTTCTTTGCAGTAAAAGGAAGCAAGATTCGATAATAATTTAACAATCAAAATACTACAATGAAACAGATTGCAATAGGTATCGATATTGGCGGTACCAATACAGCCATAGGCGTTGTTGACAGGGACGGGAATGTACTCTATGAAAAGAAGCCCCAGTTGCCTACTCCNCAGAAAAAGGAAAATCCCTTGGGCAGTGAAGCCCGTTCGGAAGAATTGTTATCAGATTATATCAAGTCATTGGCCAGTGAGATCAATTCGGCCATCGATACGGTTAAGCAGATCAATCCGGAGGTTGCAGTAGTTGGAATAGGTATTGGCGCTCCCAATGGCAATTATTACAGTGGCACGATTGAATATGCNCCGAATCTTCCTTTTACCGGAGTCGTGAACTTTGCTAAGCGCGTTCAGGAACAACTTCCTGAAATTAAGATCGTTAAGCTGACAAATGATGCCAATGCAGCTGCATTGGGCGAAATGATCTATGGCGGCGGTAAAGGCATGAAGAACTTCGTGATGATCACCCTGGGGACTGGCCTTGGCAGCGGGCTTATCGTGAACGGCGACCTCGTTTATGGTGCTGATGGTTTTGCTGGCGAATGCGGCCATACTACCATAGTCCCAAACGGCAGGTTATGCGGTTGCGGTGGNCTGGGCCATCTCGAAGCCTATTGCTCTGCAACAGGTATCAAGCGTACAGTTTACGAACTGCTGGCGAAATACAACAATTCGGAAAGCGAACTGGCAAAAGTTCCGTTTAACGATATGACATCCAAAATCGTTTTCGACGCTGCCGAGAAAGGCGATCCCATTGCCCGCGAGGTGTTTGAGGTAACCGGAGAACTGCTTGGACGCGGCTTGGCAGATACAGTTCATCACCTCAGCCCGGAAGCCATTTTTCTCTTTGGTGGTGCCGCTGCAGCCGGTGAATACATTTTCAAACCGACCAAGGAAAGTATGGAACGCCACCTGATTCCTGTCTTTCGCAATAAAGTGAAGATTCTGCCATCGGAACTGAAGGAGGGAACTTCGGCGATTGTTGGAGCCAGCGCCCTGGTGTGGAAGGAACTGGAAAAGGTTTAAGGACGTTGGATAAAGGTTGCCGGAGCTATTGGAATTGTTGATGGCGCTTTTAAAAGCGACCTATGTTACAATAGAGTGCCATTAACTAATTCTCTGATAACCATTAACCAATTCTCTGATAATCAATAACCCTGCCTGTCAAATGCAGGCTAACGCAAGGCAGGCAGGCTGTTCCTATTAACTGATTCACCGTAACACAACGAAACAATTCAGATTCAAACGATGACGGAAACTTTTTCACTAAATTTTATCGACTATGCCATAATGGCGATTTATTTCGCCTTTGTACTGGGTATCGGCTGGCTGCTGAAGAAGTATATGAAGTCGGCAAACCAGTTTCTCGAAGGAGGTAAATCGATACCGGCCTGGATAACAGGTCTGGCATTTATTTCTGCAAACCTTGGAGCGCTTGAGGTTTTCGGTATGGGCGCTTCGGGAGCTAAATATGGGATGCTCACATACCATTTTTACCTGATCGGCGCTATTCCGGGGATGATCTTCCTTGGTATTTTCATGATGCCTTTTTATTATGGAAGCAAAGCCCGGTCAGTACCCGAATACCTGAAACTGCGCTTCGATGAAAAAACCCGGGGTTTCAACGCCTTTGCCTTTGCGATCATGACGGTTTTTGCTTCAGGTATTTCAATGTTTGCCCTGGCCAAACTTATGGAAGTCCTTCTTCACTGGAACTTTCACTTAAGCCTGATCGCTTCAGCAGTTATTGTGCTCGTATACACCTACCTTGGAGGATTAAANTCAGCCATTTATAACGAAGTCCTGCAGTTCTTCCTGATTGTTGCAGGNTATGCTGCCCTGGTGATTATCGGACTGAACGACGTTGGAGGTTGGTCAGGACTTAAAGACAGTCTTGGACTGGTCGCTACCGCNAAAGGATTTCAGCCTGATGCATGGATGCACACCTGGAAATACACAGGCAACCCTGCTTCAAACCCTATNGGAATCGAGTGGTTTGGCATGTTCATGGGACTTGGATTTGTACTGGCATTTGGATACTGGTGTACTAACTTTCTGGTAGTTCAGCGGGCTATGGCAGCCAATTCAATGTCAGCAGCCAGACGTACTCCGCTCATCGGGGCTTTGCCAAAAATGTTCATTCCCATCGTGGTAGTAGTCCCCGGCATGATAGCCGCTGCACTCATGTTTTTGCCCGACAAGGGATTTCAGCTTGTTGGCGGAAACCAGAATGACTACAACATGATCATTCCGTCGATGCTGGTTCATTATTACCCCAACGGTATGCTGGGCCTTGGCATTACAGCACTCATGGCGTCGTTTATGAGCGGAATGGCAGGTAACGTGACCGCTTTTAACACGGTATTTACATACGACATTTACCAGTCATACATCAACAAGGGAAAGAGTGACCAGCATTATCTGCATGTAGGGCAATTTGCTACTATTTTCGGTGTTGTGATCAGCATACTCACGGCTTACGTGGCATCCTCATTCAACAACATCATGGACTTCCTGCAATTGATCTTTGCTTTCGTGAATGCTCCGCTTTTTGCTACTTTCCTTCTTGGGATGTTCTGGAAAAGAGCTACCGGCAACGGAGCATTCTGGGGATTGCTTTCAGGTACCCTGGCTGCTGCCATCCATCACGGACTTACAGTAGCCGAAGGCAAGGGCGGATGGATTACACCATTGCATGAATANCCGAGTGGTATGGCCCAGAGTTTCTGGACCGCCATTTATGCTTTTGCCGCATGCTTCCTGCTCACTTTGGTTATCTCCCTGGCTACTAAACAATTGAAGACCAAGGATGATCTCAGGGGATTGGTTTATTCATTAACACCCCGCATTAAGGATGAGCCTGGCGTACCCTGGTTCGAAAAACCGGCAGTGCTCGCTGTATTGGTCGGAGCAATAAGTCTCGTATTAACAATCATTTTATGGTAGGAGGAAATAACAATGGGAGATGATATCAGGTTACCAATCGGTTCGTTGTTTACAATCCTTGGTGTAATACTCACGATTTATGGTGCAGTTACCGGGGAGGCGAACTCTACAATTCTTCGCTCGGAATGAATGTCAATCTGTGGACTGGTATCGGTATGATACTCTTTGGAGGCTGGTTCCTCCTTATGGCATTCCGTAGGAAAAAAGCTTCAAAGAAGTAATGTGCTCTTTGATTGAAAAGCCGCTCATTCGGGCGGCTTTTTTTGTTTCGGGCAAATAGAAACGAAAATTTACCTAAAATTGATAAAAAATTGACGTGTATGAAACGTATAGCAACTCTTGCAGCCGTTCTGATTTTAGTGTTGATTTCGATAGTGCAGAACGTAACAGGCCAAATCATTTTCAGTGACAATATGACCTTGCAGATTTCTTCGTTGCAAGATGCACATGGAAATCAATATCGCCTCAAAAGTTCTCTTCCGCTTTTCAGCATTTTAATCAACGGTGAAAAAGTAATTTCTGCCATTCCATATAAGACTGCCGGAGATAGTATAATTGCTGATATTGTGCCTGGCCTGAAAGCAGAAGTTAAAGCATTAGAAACAGGAGGACCTGCGATTGAATACCTTGTCAGGTTACGAAATGTGACGCAAAAAACTGTGGTGATCGAGAATGTTGTTCCTTTCGGTGAATCTCAGAACCATCCTTATATCACCGCTGCCGGAACGAAAGACTGGCCGCAGTATCTGTGCCGTTCACAACTTTTCAGGCCCGGCTATGCGCCGGTAGGGGTGGTGCTGCCNGACAATGCCTGGCACCTGGGCTGGAGCGATGTTGTAACAGAGGGAGGAAAGAATATTTCAGCTTTGGCTCGTCGGGGTAGGCGCGAAAACTGCGACATCGACCGCTGGGCAGCAACCATAAAATCAGGCGGCTGGATTGAATATACTTTTCGTTTCGAGGCNCACGAAGGTGACTGGCATCATGGCCTCGAACTTATGTTTCGCGACCGCTGGCTATACGATCTTAAGGAGTTTGACAACAGTCTCTTCCGGCGTGAAGACCTTTCAAGGATGCGACATACTTACCTTATGCTGCTACAGTTTGCCTGGGACAAAACATGGTACGACCCTGATAAACAGGAGTTTAGTTTTTATAGTGAATTCAGTCGTTACGATAAACTCACCGGCGGCTGGGATGTATATACCATCTGGCCGACCTGGCCACGCCTGGGCCTTGACCCGCGCAATCAGTTTGATTTGTACCGGCATCTTCCCGGTGGCCTGGCAGAATTAAAAAAGCAATCGGATTATCTACATGCTCTGGGTAAAAAGTACTTTATTTCTTACAATCCATGNGATGAAAGCACCCGTAAAGAGGAGCATATGGCAGGTCTTGAAGAATTGATTCGTGAAACCGGCGCCGACGGCGTGGTGCTCGATTGCAAGGGTGAATCGAGCCGTGAGTTGCAGGCAGCAGCCGACAGGGCAAAACCCGGAGTAATCATGTACAGCGAAGGCATGGCTGTTCCGCGTGATATGCCGGGAATTGTCTCAGGAAGNGTTCACAACGCCCTATATATGCCACCACCTGTAAATCTCAACAAATTCATTAAACCCGATTTTGCAATATTCCGTGTAGTGGACCTTGCCGAAAGCGATATTCATCGNGAAATTGCTGTTTCGTTCTTCAATGGCTACGGCATCGAGATCAACACCATGCGCCCTGGCAGGCCGGGTTGGGTCAGTGAGGAATTCAGGTTTTTAGGCCGGACTACCAGGATATTACGCGAAAATACCACTGCATTTACTGATCTAACATGGCATCCTTTTGTTGAAACACTGCACGACAGCATTTGGGTAAACCAATGGAACGACGGAGAAAAAATAATCTATACAATATACAGTCTTGTTCCTGAAGGATTTAATGGTGCATTGTTCCCCGTTAAGCAGGATGAGAATTATCATTTTGTGAGCCTTTGGAATCATGAGGAGTCAGAAGTTCAGTTAACTAATGATAAGCATTATGCAAAAGCAAATATTCAATCTTTTAACCGGTCATGGATCGGGACCCGCAAAGAAGGAGCTGTTGAATGCATTGCACGGTTGCCAAAGATATTAACCTGCTCACTCGATGGTGACAGCCTGAAAATCAGCGCCGGCAGCGGAGACGAGATCAGGGTTTGGGCGGGAGACCCGGCATATTCAGCCCAAGCGCTCCTGGTGTATCCGGGTGTTAACAGGATTTCCCTGAGGCAGCATTTTGGTGACTACGAAGATAAATTTGTAGTTCAGCTATTTAAAAACAAAGAACTCCTGGATGAAAACATAATTCACTTCGTCCCCGGAACACCAAGACTGGTTTCAGTAGTCGAAACAACTGCAAGTGAAATGAAAACCCCGAAAGGCATGGTCGAAATACCTTCAGGGAATTTCAACTGTATCATCAGGAGAGATTCGCTGGCACAGGAAGCTTTTATTGCGTTTCCCGATTATTCAAAGCTAAAGATCATTGAAATGAAGCGCTTCTTCATCGATAAATANCCTGTGACCAACGCTGATTTCTATGCCTTTTTGCAGGCAAGCGGTTATAAACCAACTGACACAGTCAATTTCCTGAAGCACTGGTTCAATAATAAACCACCGGCNGGATTGGAAAATCATCCGGTTGTATTTGTAAGCCTNTCGGATGCTGAAGCATACGCCAANTGGGCAGGGAAGCGGCTTCCGACAGAAACCGAATGGCAGTATGCGGCCCAGGGTATTGACGGACGAAAATATCCCTGGGGTAATATCATGGATTCAACACGCTGTAATTACAATCTCAATCACACAACTCCTGTCAGCCTTTTCAGAAAAGGTGCATCCCCGTTTGGTGTGATGGATATGGTGGGTAATGTGTGGCAGATGACCAACGACATATACGACAATGGCTCATACCGGTACAATATCATCAGNGGCGGNAGCTTTTATCATCCAACATCAAGTATCTGGTATGTAACCGGAGGGCCGGTGCCTGTGAATCATCCCGAAATGATTCTTATGGTTTCACCATCGCTCGACCGGTGTGCAACCATTGGNTTCAGGTGTGTGAAGGATGCAAATAACAGATAATCAATCTGATACGTATATTTAAATTAAATCTGTCCTGAGATATTATCGTCAGGTAATGACCTATGCTAATTTGCAAAGCGCTAAATATTTTGACTGCTGAAAATGTCGGTTCTAAATTTCGGTATTCCGGCTCATTACTTTTACGGCAACAGGCAATTAATAATGAGAAACGACTGCATATTTGCCATGTTTGTGACAATTTAGGAGGCAAGTTTTCGTTTTTTATAAGAACAAACCAGAAAATATGTCAGGAACAGTAAAATCTTACTATTTTTGACTATTCAATAACCTGCATTTACCTCGAATTTGTAATCTATTCTTCACTGCAAAGCGATATCTACTCTGATGAAACATAGAACCTTACTGGCGTTGCTGATGACATTGCTGTTTTCGGCCGCCTTTAGTTATATGAATCCGGTTTCTGCCCAGCCGATACCCGTTGATTATACCTCTAATGGAATTTGTGTCGGCAGCCCTACACAATTTTATGGACTGGTTCCAAGCCCGGGTGTTATCACCAACTGGGACTGGGATTTCGGCGACGGGAATTTCTCCACATTGCAGAATCCCTCACACACCTTTGCAGGAGTGTTTACTTATACGGTTACACTTACTGTAACCGACACTGGCGGAAACACCGGCACTGTTACACATTTTGTTGATATTCACCCCCTTCCCGTGGCTAATTTCAGCTACAATACTCCAAACTGCCATAATGATTCAATCCAGTTTACCGATCTCTCTTCAACTTTATACGGATACCTGACGACCTGGATATGGAATTATGGTGATGGCACACCTAATGATACTGTTCATTTTCCTGACAATCCGAATGTTCATCACATTTTCCCGACGTTCGGCACTTTTGCAGTCACTCTTACAGTATTAAATTCAGATAGTTGCAGCAACAGCGTTCAGATCCCGGTAACAGTGATGCCGAGTCCAATTGCAAATTTTACTATAGTACCACCGGACTTTGCGAGGACCAGGTAATCCAGTTTACAGATGCTTCTTTCCCCAATGGCGCCGGCAATATTGAATACTGGAGCTGGGATTTCGGTGATCCTACAAGCGGAGTAAATAATAGTTCTGATCTGCAGAATCCAACACATACCTACAATACCCAGGGAACGTATACAGTTATTCTCACGGTTACCAATTACAACAATTGTACCGATACTATGACCAAACAGGTGGTGATCCACGATCACCCGCCTGTGGATTTTGAATGGACAACCGCCTGCCTCAACGACCTGGTGCAGTTCTACCCTGACAGCAGCGCCACTAACCTTGGTGCAATCACAACATGGTGGTGGAACTTTGGAGATGGCGGTACTGCAATCGGTCCAATTGGATCGCATCCGTATATCGCCCCAGGCACATACACCGTTTCTCTTACCGTTACCGACACCCTTGGTTGCGACAGCACTGTATTTCATGATATCACAATCCATGCCTTGCCTGTGGCACACTTCGATCCGGGCAATAACAATTGCTCGGGAGCAACTGTCCAGTTCACGGATCATTCAAGTACATCATGGGGATACATCACCCGCTGGATATGGGATTATGATGACGGCACGGTTGATACGGTTTACCATCCGGGCAATCCCAATGTAACCCATGTTTATGCACTGCCCGGAACATATAATGTAAAACTTACAATACTTGCATCCGACAGTTGTACTGCTTTCGAAACACAGGCTGTCACCATTCACCCGAACCCAATTGCGAACTTTTTCTATAACCCAATTGCTTGCGAAGGCACCCCGCTTCAGTTCACTGATCTGTCACAGCCAAATGGCGGCGGATCAATTATCCTTTGGAACTGGAATTTCGGAGACCCGCTCAGCGGAGTTGCAAATGCAGCAACAATACCAAGCCCTAGTCATACATTTACCGGGGCAGGTACATTCACGGTAACACTGATTGTGGAAACAAGCAACGGCTGCCGCGATACAGTCGCTTATGATGTAACCATCAATGCTAAACCAGCCGTTGATTTTCTTTCGCAAAACAACTGCCAGAACAACCAGGTTTTCTTTATGGCTGATACCAATGTGGTGAATACCGGAGCTATTGCTACTTACGCCTGGGTATTCGGTGATGGTGGTACAGGCAGCGGTCAGAACCCGATTCATGTGTATACAACTTCGGGAACTTATTACGTAATTCTTACAATTACCGATACTTCCGGTTGTACCAATACCATCACCAAGCCGGTTATAATACTCCAGGAACCTGTTTCCAATTTTACATATACACAACCTGCTTGTAAGGACTCTGAAGTGAGTTTCACCAGCCTTGCAAATGCCGAAACAGGTTATATCATGACATGGGAATGGAATTTTGGTGACGGAAATATTGTGACCATTTATCACCCGAATGACCCGAATGTTTCCCATACATACGGCAACTATGGTGTATTCAATGTTACCCTCACTATCAAAACCAACGATAGTTGCACGGCTACTTTTACCCAACCTGTAACAGTTTCAGCCAATCCTCTGGCCAATTTCAGTTATGATACGCACTGCCTGGGTCAAGCTGTACAGTTTACGGATCTTTCACAAGCCGGGTCCGGAGGTGTTTCGAGCTGGGACTGGAACTTTGGTGACCCCGGCTCAGGAACAGGCAATACATCTTCATTGCCTAACCCGACACACACATACAACGCTGCCGGAACTTATACAGTTACACTCCTGGTTTCAAATACCGGAGGGTGCACCGATACCATCACCAAGCAAGTGATCATTTATACGCTGCCAACCGTCGATTTCACCATTGAACCCGGCTGCGTAAATGATTCCACTCATTTTATCAGCTCCACTTTTGTTGATCCACTGGCTACGAGAGTATGGAATTTTGGTGATGGATTTACTTCAACCGAAGATGACCCATATCATGTTTATACCGCTGCCGGAAGTTATAACGTTGTGCTGACCATCACCGATACTGCAGGATGCGACAATTTTATCATGCACGTTGCCATCGTGACGCTTCCGCCTACAGCTTTCTTCCAGGTTTCAACACAAACCTGTGCCGGACTGCCTGTATCGTTCAACGATATGTCAACAACTCCTTCAGGGACCATTGTCTCGTGGTATTATGAATTTGGTGATGGGACTGATACTCTCATCAATGCCCCGGCAAGTCCCGATATTACTCACATATACACTACAGCCGGAACCTTCACAGTGAACCTGACAATCACTTCATCACTTGGATGCGAAGATGATTACCAGCATTCAGTTACTGTCACAACGAGCCCGCTGGCAGGTTTCACTTACGACAACACATGTACAGGCGTTGCGGTAGCCTTCACCAACGTATCGACCACGAACGGAGGTTCGGCTATTATAAGCTACCTCTGGGATTTCGGCGATCCGGGATCGGGAGTGAATAACACTTCACTGTTGCAGAACCCCTTGCATATCTATAACAGTGCCGGCAGTTATACGGTGGTTCTTCAGATCACCAATGCTGACGGCTGCCCCGATACGATCACTCAGACAATTGTTATCAATCCCAGCCCCGAACTGGAATACTCATGGACAAATACCTGCCTGGGCACTACAACACAGTTCACGGTTGACGAAACTATCACCAACATTGATGCGGTGACTTCCTATGACTGGGATTTTGGTGACGGAAGCGCCCACGGTACAGTTCAGAACCCGACACACACATACACCCAGGCAAACATCTATAATGTTGTGCTCACTATCACCGATACGGCTGGATGTATGAACTCCAAGGTACATACGATTAACATCAATTCGCAGCCGGTGGCCATGTTCTCATATAACAGCGGTTGTATCAATGCACCAACACAGTTTACCGATGAATCATATACACTCAACGGGGAGCCGATAGCCACCTGGCACTGGGATTTTGGCGAAACAACAATGACCAACGATACAGCCAACATCCCCAACCCCCAATGGACCTATTCGGGACAGGGTATATACACAGTTTCACTGGTGGTTACCACTGCCAATGGTTGTGAAGATTCAACAGCTACTACACTGCAGGTATTTGCCGCACCTTTGGCCAACTTTACCTATACGGCAGCTCCCTGCGATAACGGAGCTGTTTACTTCCAGGATTCATCCTTTGCTTACCAGGCCAGCATCGTAGCCTGGCACTGGGAGTTTGATCCTGCGCATTATTCAAACCTGCAAAACCCGGTATATGTTTTCTATGCAACAGATTCAACATATACTGTAACCCTTGTGGTGACTGACAACAGGGGTTGTCAGGATACCGTCCAGAAACAGGTGTACGTGCCGGCTCCATTTGAGTTTACCTTCAGCAATTCAGCTACCTGCCTGCAAGATCCTATGGATTTTACACCGGTGCTTGTGGCCCCGCTCACCGACAGCCTTGTATTTTTTAACTGGAATTTCGGTGATCCGACATCCGGCATCTATAATAATTCCACCCTCAGAAACCCATCACACCTGTATTCTGAGCCCGGAGTTTATACTGTAAGTTTACAGGCAACCGATATTCACAATTGTTCTGCCACTGAATTCCGGCAAGTGACGGTTTTTCCCTTGCCATTACCCGATTTTGACTATACAGTCGGTAATTGTGACAGCATAGTATCATTCAACGACCTTTCGAATGGGAACGGAGCTTCTATCATTCAATGGATATGGAATTACGGCGACGGGGAGTCTGATACGATAAATGCTCCCGGAAACCCCAATGTTTCACACAAATACATGATCCCGGCGCTTTACACTGTTGCGCTCACAGTAGTTAATGCTGATACTTGCAGTCAGGAATTCAGTACCGAGGTTCTGGCAAGGCCCTGTATCGAAGCCACATTCAGTGAAATCGACACAATCATTTGCCAGAACTATAACACAGCGTTTGCCGACAGCAGTTACAGCGGCCTGCCTATCAGCGAGTGGTACTGGGATTTCGGCGATGGCACGACCTCGACTTATTCAACTTATCAGAACCCTGTTTATCACAGCTACGCCGACGCCGGCAATTTCACCGTGATGATGCGTATTACCACCTCGGTTTCGGGGCAGAGCATCAGTGACTCATCAACGATTAATATCATCGTGAGCCCGGCACCGGTAGCGGAATTCAGCACCGGGAAGATTTGTTTCGGTACGGCAGCAGAGTTTACAAACCAAACAGTGAACAATGGTGTGATTGTGAGTGGTTACCAGTGGAGCTTCAATGACCCGGCATCAGCAAACGATACATCCACCATGCGCAATCCTTCATGGAGATTTGGTGCACCGGGATATTATGATGTGCAGCTTATCTCGGCAAATACGCTTGGATGTACCGACACAATTGTGAAGACTGTTCCCGTATACATGTTACCGGAGGCAAACTTCGATTATTCACTCTCATGCGCCGGGAACCGCACCCTCTTCTTCGACCATTCCGACAGTGCTTATGCACCGCTTTCGGCATGGACATGGAGATATTTCGAAGGCACCGAGCTGCTTGACGGCAGCCTGGCCCAGAACCCTGAATATATTTTCCAGAATGCAGGCGATCATATCGTAATGCTCATTGTACAGGATACGAACACCTGTGCCGACACCATCAGCCAGGTAATCTCTACATGGCCTTCGCCCGTGAGCTCATTCACATACAATGAGAATTATGAGAATGTACAGGGACAGTTGCTGTTTGCAAATGCATCCGCAGGGGCCACCCATTACTATTGGGATTTCGGAAACGGAAAAACCTCGTTTGCCGATAGTCCGCAGATCACTTACGACATCGACGGATCTTACCCGATCACTCTCATAGCATACAGCGATAAGGAGTGCAGCGATACTTCACAGGTGGTATACGACTTTATGGTGAAGGGACTGTTCATCCCGAATGCTTTCTCACCGGAAAATCCTCATACGGAAGTGCAATTGTTTAAACCTGTGGGCATCAACCTCAAGGAGTACCTTATTCAGGTGTATGACCGCTATGGTAACCTGTTATGGTATTCAGACAAACTCGACGACCAGGGCAGGCCGGCAGAGGGCTGGAACGGACGCTATAATGGTGTGTTACTGCCTGAAGGTGTGTATGTCTGGAAAGCCGAAGCTGTATTCAAAGATGGCGTCATCTGGAATTCACATGATGTAGGCAGCTACGAAAACCTGAACAATACAACGCAGGGAACGGTAACACTTATCAGGTAATAACTACCGGTCAGTCAGACAAATATTTAAGTTTCCCGCAGATTCTGGCTATTTTCAGGACTGCGGGAAATTCTTTAAAAGAACCTCTCGTTTACAAACTTCAGGAATTTCTCCTTATAATTTTCCGACACAGGAATGTATGTCTTGCCGAAAACGATGCGGTTTCGTTCGATAGTGTTGATTTTATCGAGGTTAACAATAAATGAGCGGTGTACCCTCATGAAGGTATTCTGTGGCAGGTTTTCTTCCAGCGATTTCATGCTCATAAGCGTCAGGACCGGCTTTTCGATATTCTCACGATAGATTTTCACGTAATCTTTCAGCCCCTCGATGTACAGGATGGTATTCAGGTCTATCTGTACGATCTTATAATCGGCTTTTACGAAAATTGAATTTTTGGATGTCTGGAAAGATTTCTGGCCGGTGAGCTCAAACCAGCGTTTGGCTTTATTTACAGCGGTGAGGAATTCAGGATAACTGACCGGTTTAAGCAGGTAGTCAAGCGCTTCCACTTTGAAACCTTCCAGGGCGTATTGCTCGAAAGCAGTGGTAAATATCACACGGGGGCCGTCATGCAGTGTCCGCGACAGCTCCAGCCCGCTGAGCCNCGGCATTTGGATATCGAGAAATATCAGGTCGATTTTCTCTTTCGCCAGGTGATCCATGGCTTCGAAAGCACTGCTGCACTTTCCGGCAACAGCCAGTCCCGGCGTTTTTGAAACATAACCCGCAATCAGGTCGAGCGCCAGGGGCTCGTCATCAACGATCAGGCATTGAATGATCATATTTTCACTGTTAAGGTCGTGATATAATTGCCGGAATTCTCTTTGATATCCATTGTAAATGCTTGGGGATAGATCAGTTCGAGCCGTTTCCTGAGATTATTCAAACCAATGCCCGATCCGCTCTGGTCGGTAGCTTCTTTTGGAAAATTGCTGTTCTCAACCCGGCATTCCAACACATTTTTATCCTTCATCCCAATTTTTACGGAAATAAACGATGAATAGTTGGGGCTGACGCCATGCTTAAAAGCGTTCTCCACCAGTGAAATAAACAGCAGCGGTGCGATTTCATGGTTATCGCCGGCCTTCATGATGTCGGTTTCAAGTTTCACGTGGGCTGGCAGGCGCAGACTCATCAATTGGATGTAATTGGTGGTGAATTTGAGCTCTTTATCGAGCGGTACAAATGGCCTGTCGCTTTCGTAAAGTACATACCGGATAAGATTACTGAGCCGGTGAACTGCATCCTGGGCATTTTCCTGGTTGATGGAAATGAGTGAGTAGATGTTGTTCAGCGTGTTGAAAAGAAAATGCGGGTTGAGCTGGTGTTTCAGGTTGTTCAGCTCCGACTCAATATGAAGCCGTTCTTTCTCTTTTTGTTCAGCAAGGGTATTGTACCAGAGGATGGTCATTTTTATGGCTGTGGCGAGGCCTATCGTAAAGATCACCGAAATGGAGTTTCGAAGGAACATGAATGTCATTACCTGCTGTCTCGACGGCCCACCGGGACGCGGAGGTTTTTTCAGGCTCAGGTAATGTTCCCACACATACTGCTGCATGGCATCAAGCAGGAATAGGCACACTGCAATCAATACAAGGTTTATGACAAAAAACTGCCATATCTTTTTATTGAACAGGTACTTGCTGATGACATAGAAATAGTTGGTGTAAAAGACGATCATCAGTAGCAGGATCGGAAATAAGAAATCAAGGTACCTCAATGGTTCCCTTTCACCGCCTGTGTAAATGAAAACCAGCGGGAACCCGATTACAATCATCCAGATGATCGTATGGATAAAGACCTGTAATGAACGCTTTTTATCGTATGTTGCCATTATTATTAAGCTTTTCTCGCTTCAAACTCTCAAACCCTCAAACCTGCCTGCCCCCTGCAGGCATTAGCGCGGCAGGCAAGCTTTCAATCTTTCGAACTTTCGAACTTTCAAACCTTCCTGTCCCCTGCAGTGATTAGCGCGGCAGGCAGGCTCTCAAACTTAAACCTCTACTCATACCTTATCGCATCAATCGGATCGAGGTTGGCCGCTTTACGTGCCGGGTACCACCCGAAAAACACTCCTGTAAATGTACAAACTACAAAGGCCAGTACAATGGAATAGCTTGAAATTGTGATAGGCCAGCTCAGGATGTTCTTAATGATGAACGATGAGCCGATTCCTAGCGTTACCCCTATAATGCCACCCACGAGGCTTATCAAAACGGCTTCGATGAGAAACTGGGTAAGGATATCCATTCCTCGGGCACCTACGGCCATTCGCAGGCCGATTTCACGGGTGCGCTCGGTCACTGATACGTACATGATATTCATGATGCCAATACCGCCAACTATAAGCGAGATTCCTGCAATGACAGCCAGCAGGATCGTCATCACCTGTGTGGTGCTGGTAAACATGCTGAGCATTTCCTGCTGCGAACGAACATTAAAATCGGCATCGTCACCGGCAGCAATTTTGTGCCTTGTCCTAAGCAGGGCTTCAATCTCCGAAATGGCAGGCTGGGTAACGGTTTCGTCGGTAGTTGAAGCTGTTATGGAGTTGAGATAGGTGATGGCTTTAACCCGTTTCTGCACGGTAGTATAGGGTGCAAGAATCACATTGTCCTGGTCCTGCCCCATACCGTTCTCACCCTTTTCTTTGAGAACACCAATCACAAGGAAAGGGAACTTGTCGAAGCGGAAAGTCTTACCGACAGGATCGACCCCTGCTCCGAAGACTTCTTCAACAACAGTTTGGCCTATCAGGCATACCTTGGCTGATGATTGTATCTCCCTTTCAGTGAAAACACGGCCGTTGTCAACTTCATACTTCCTTATCGAAAGGTAGTCGGTATTAACGCCATTCATGCTGGTAGGGTAATTGTTTGAACCATAAATAGCCTGCCCGCTTGCATTCACAACCGGTGATACGGCTGATAGATACCGGCACTGTTTCCTTATGGCTTCATAGTCGCCAAGTACGAGTGTCTGGGTATTTGCCCCTGCCATCCTTGCACNCTGGAACATATCAGCACCCGGCATTATCAGCAGCATATTGGAACCCATTTTCGACACTTCGTCCTGTATGCTCTTTTTTGATCCCTGCCCGATGGCGAGCATGGCGATAACCGATGCTACGCCTATGATTATGCCCAGCATGGTGAGCAGTGACCTCAGCTTGTTGCTTTGCAACGCCTTGAGGGATATCCTTAATAAATTTGAAACATTCATCGTTTNTAATCTTTACATTGGTCAGATTAGGATCTCTTCTTTTTCCACCGGTAATGAGGCCAGCATATCAGCCGCTGACGCGATCAAGTCACGGTTTTCGTCTTTCACTATCCTGCCGTCACGCAACAGTATGCTGCGGCTGCTGAAGTTGGCAATATCGGGTTCATGGGTAACGAAAGCGATGGTTTTTCCCTCGCTGTGGAGTTTCTGGAACAGCGCCATGATCTCATATGATGTCCTGGTATCGAGGTTTCCGGTTGCTTCATCAGCGAGGATGATCACCGGGTCGTTGACCAGCGCCCTGGCTATGGCAACACGTTGTTGCTGCCCTCCCGACATCTGGCTGGGGGTGTGATTGAGCCTGTCGCTGAGACCAACAGCCTCAAGCACGAACTCGGCTCTTTCTCTCCTGATCTTTGCCGAAGTTCCTGAGTTGTACATCAGTGGTAACTCTACATTCTCAAGTGCAGTTGTGCGCGGCAGCAGGTTGTAGGTCTGGAAAACAAACCCTATCTTGTGATTGCGTAAGTGCGCCCTTTCGTTCTTGCTCATCGACTTCACAGGAATGCCGTCGAGTATGTATTCTCCTGAAGTTGGCGTATCAAGGCAACCTATTATGTTAAGCAGCGTGGACTTGCCTGAGCCGCTGGCTCCCATGATCGTGACAAACTCACCCTGCCGGATGGTAAAGTTCACACCTTTCAGTGCGGCAACTTTCTCATTGCCAACCATGAACTCGCGCCGGAGGTTTATTGCGGAAATTATATCTGTTGTTGGTTTCATTTTTTTGTTTTTGTGGCCAGAGGTTGGAGGTTGGAGGTTAGAAGGTAGAAGGTTGAAGGTAGAAGGTAGAGTGTACAGGTTGGTGGAATGATGAATATGAACCTAAAAACAGTTGTGAGCATGTCGAGGCCATTTTACAATTTACATTCGCAACTACCAATTTCCTATTTTCCATTTTCCATTTTCCATTAACCATTTTCCATTAACCATTTCCCATTTTCCATTAACTAATAACCATTTTCAATTTTCAATTTTCAATTTTCAATTTTCAATTGTCCACCTGCCCCTAACACACAAGCCTTCACCAGGCAGGCAGGTTGTCCATTTTCAATTACTTCCCGCTCGTCCTCTCGCTCCCCGGCCTTTTAGGCATGAACGGGCTCCTGTTTTCACTGGTTGAAGCTGCTGCAGAGGCTTTTGTCTTTTGCATTGAGACTACTACCAGGTCGCCTTCTTTCAGTCCGCTCAGGATCTCTACATCTGTTTCATCGGTGATGCCGGTTACCACCTGAACGGGACGGATGGAACCGTTTTCCTTCAGCCATATGGTGCGGGTGGATTTGTCAGCTTGCTCCTGGCTACCGGTTTTTTGATCATTTGAAGTCTGTTGAACCGCTGTTTGGGGGGTAGCTGCATTCGCTGTGTTGAAACCGGTTTTCATATTGTTTTGTGCCAGCAGCGATGAGTCGGGCTCGAAACGAAGGGCTTTGGCGGGGATAGTCAGTACATTGTCGGCTTCGTTTACAATCACCGTGATGCTTGCCGTGAGGCCTGGTTTAAGCTTGAGATCAGGATTGGGGGCGTCGATCACCACGCTGTATGTCACCACGTTGGAGTTGGTGGTAGGTTCTAGCCTTACCTGGGTGATCTTTCCCTCAAATACATCGTCGAGAAATGCGTCCACGGTGAAGTTCACCTTTTGCCCGTCGCTCACCTGCCCTATGTCGGCTTCGTCAACATTGGCAACTACCTGCATTTTGGTAAGGTCCTGGGCTATGGTGAAAAGGGTAGGAGTGTTGAAACTGGCGGCAACTGTCTGGCCTTCGTCCACAGCGCGGCTGAGCACAACCCCGTCGATGGGTGAATAGATATCGGCATAACCCAGGTTCGTCTGGGCGCGGTCGACTTCCGATTTCATCTGGTCGACATTGGCTTTTGCACTGCTGAACTGGTAAAGCGCCGTTTCGTAATCGGTTTCGCTTACCGCTTTCTTTTCAAACAACTGTTTGATCCTGTTGTAATTGGCTTCCTGATAGGTGAGTTGGCTCTGCGCCGAGGCAAGAGCAGCCTTGGTCGAAGCCAGTTGTGCCAGCAGCGGGGTCTTATCGAGAACAGCTAGTAATTGCCCTTTCTTCACTTTGGAATTGTAGTCCACATAAATGTTCTTGATCACGCCCGAAACCTGCGTACCTACTTCCACCTGTTTCACCGGTTCAACGGTGCCGGTGGCTGTGACAGTGATCTCAATGGTTCCTTTTTTAACAGCCTGGGTTTCATAGCTGATGACCTGTTTGCTGCTGCCTCTGCCAAAAATAAGCCAGAGAGCGATGGCTGCTATTGCCACAAAGGCAACTATGATGATTAATTTCCTCTTTTTCATGGTATTGTATGTGTTTATGTTATAATTCAATGGGTTTCTGCTGGTAAAAGTCAAGCAGTTTGTAGTTGAGTATGGCCGTGTACTTGGCTTGCAGATATTCCTGCTGAGCTTGCAGGTAAGTCGTTTTGGCTGTTAAAAGATCCACAGTATTCTTCATACCGAGGTTAAACTGCTCTTCAACAAGCTTGTATGTGGTTGCTGCATAGTCCTTTTGTTCAACGGCTGCCTGGAAACGGCTCTGTGCCGACACAGCATCGAGATACGCCGATTCAACTTCTTTCAGCAGGTTCTTTTCTGTTTCAACCTTGCTGAGTTCAGCCGTTTGCGATGCTATCTGTGCTTTGGCAATCGAAGTCTTTACCTGCCTGCTGTTGAAAATCGGGATGCTGAGTGTAAGGCCGGCGTTTTGGTAAAAGTTGTTGCCAAGTTGGGTAACGAAACCATCGGACGCAGCGGTGCTGTTGCCGGTTCCCAGCGATGCGCTCATCGAAAGGCTTGGCAATAACCCTGCCCTGGCCAGTTCAATGTCTTTGCTGGCAATGTCGATGTTCAGTCTGCTGTTGGCCACTTCGGGCATAAAACTAAGTGCGGTGTTGTAAACCTGTTCTTTTGCAGGCAGCACTTTCAGCACAGCGGCATCGTCGATATCGGGAATATAGATATCGACAGTTTGGGTGATGTCGAGTTCCAGGAGCTGTTTCAGCGATAGTATCTGCTGGTTCAGGTTGTTTTGCGCCGTTACCAGTGAATACTTGTCATTACCGTACTGCGACTGAACCTGTGCAAGGTTGCTCTCAGCGATGTAGCCCGATTCAAAGAGCACTTTGGCGCGGTCGAGCTGCGCTTCTGATGATTTCAGCGTGTTTTCGGCGATGGTCACGGCCTCGCGGGCGTAAAGCACCTGCAGGTAGGCGGTTGTGACGGCAAGTTCAATGGTGTTTTGCGATTCTGCAACACTCAGCTCGTTCGATTTTACCAGCATTTGCTGTTGCAGTATGGAGTTTTTCAGCCTGTTACCGTTGTATAAGGTAACATCCGATTTTACCGAGTAGCCACCCGTCAGGGAAGCGGTGGTTCCTGTGCCGCTGATATCACTTTCGTTGCTGAACGACTGGCTGATGCCTGCGTTGAGGCTTGGCCAGAGGTTCCATTTCGACTGATTGTAATCAGCCTGACTGCTCGTTACACTCAGTTGCATTTTCTTTACCTGGATGTTGTTGGCGATAGCATAGCTGATGCAGGATTTAAGGTCCCATCTTTGCGGTGCTGACTGTCCCGAAGCTGTTGTCACTGCAAGGGCCAGCGCTGTTGCCAGTATCATTGTTTTCTTGAAATTCACGCTCATTTCTCTCTGTATTGATTATCAGGCAGCAAAATTATCCTCATGCTCCGGCGCCTGAAAATCATATATAAGTTGGCGGATAGTTTCGGGACGAAGTACCGGAAATTATGGACGAATGAGTTTTAGAAACTGGAATGAGGAAACTGGAAACTGGAATCTGGAGTGGAGCCTGGATGCTAAATATTATTTTGAAGGACTCTTTGGAATGGGTAATTAATGCATTCCGGACTAAAGAATGCTGGTAAAAAAAGCCCCACCTTTAATTGGCAGGGCTTGATGTGTGTTCAACGAATGATAACCAGGTAGTTATTTATTTCGATTGAGCGTGATTTTGTATTTTATTGAGATATCCTGCGAGGTGTTTCTCCTCCGCCCTGGGGCATCATTCCGCCTTCGTCCATTCCACCCCGAGGGCCTCCCATGCCTCCATCACCGCCACCGGGATGCCCGCCTTTGTGACCGCCACCACCCTGAGGGCCACCTTCAGGACGGCCGCCCTGCGACCTGTCCGAGCCCTGCTGTTCAACGGCATCTGCCGTGATCTTCATGGCAAACACCGGAGCTTTTTCCATAGCCTTGAAGTCACGGGTGCAGAAAGAACTCAGCGGTATCGTATACTCAATCGTTAGGATGTTGCTATCGTCCCAGTCCATGGCTGCCTTCACGGCATGACTTTCGTTCAGCGCGAAGGTCCCGTTGAATTCCGGCTTAAACCCCGCCAGGGTGATCCTGGATTAGGATTCCTGAATTGTTTCTGGTCTTTCTTTTGATGGCTTGACTGACCGGCCGGCCTTTGCCCATAAGGCTTTTCCTGTTTCGGCATGTTGTCGCCGGGTTTCATGCCATCGCGCGACGGGGCACCGGAAATTGAACGGAGGTGCCGTATTTTTTCTTGCCGTTCTCGTCGATGAAAATTTTCAACCCTGAGCGGAGAATCTGCTGCTGAGCGGTTTCATCCGAGGCACGCACACAGATGTAAAGGTTCTCATCGTCGTTGGTGACGTTGTACTGCAAGCCGCTTTTTACATCACTGAAACGGAGCGGCGCCGTCCATTCGGCAGGTTTGCCGTCAGTGGTAATGGGACTTTTCTGCCTGCTGGCTTCGTACTTCTGTGCAAATGTGCCCGAAGCGATGAGAAGCGCGAGCGAAACATAGATTGTCTTCCTGTTCATACTACTTGGATTAATTTATTCAACTATTAATCATAAAGTTAATAATGTACTTTGTGCTTTTCGCGCTTGCTTCGTGTTCTTTGTGGAACTGTCATTTTGAAGTTGTCACACAGAGGGCACAAAGGAGATACGGAGTTGCTCAAAGAGTACACTCCCTGAGAACCGGCTTCTGAGTCACTTTTCCGGGTACAAACGTAAGCCCTGAAAACCTGCCGGGCTAAACTTATTATATGTTCGTGAACAGCCAATGGACAGACGCGCCAATTTTACCGACGAATGCCGCGATTGAAATTAAGCGGAAATTTCCGGGAGGTTTTTACGAAGTCTTAAATAAAAGAAAGCCGGGTCAGGCTTTGAGGCTGCGGTTCTTCTTCAAAAATAGCCACGTACCTGCACTAAGAACCAGTGTTACTGCGGCTTGTGCAGCAAGAAACATAGTGCCGGCTTCTGATTGCACAAAAGCAAACGAGAAGACAACCCAGTAGAGCGCATAGCAAAATAACTTGCTGCCGGCGATGGCTGCAACCATACTGAGGAACGGTTTTGCTGTGCGGTTCATCAACTGGTAGAACAACCATGTATTTAGGGTGAGTTCGGCCATGATGATCATCATTTTCACAAGCTCCGGGTGGCCGGAAACAAGGAAAGAAGTCAATGGCAGGATTAAAGCCAGGGCATAGGCATTGGTGCGGTGCGAAGCAAGCATGGCTACCACCAGCATCATGCGCATGGGCTCTATGAAATATACCGGAATACCTGACATGTGCGACAATGCCGGCACCAGGCAGATAACAGCAAGCGCCAGTACATCATTTACCAGCGACCGTATGCTGAATAACCTGTATTGTGGAAGTATGGCAGTGTTCATATTCTGCATGTTTTAGAGTGCTAGTTAGTATTTATTCTCAATGGACAATGGACAATGGACAATGGACAATTGACAGTTGACAATTGACAACCTGCCTGCCTGGTGAAGGCTTGTGTGTCAGGGGCAGGTGGATAGTTGACAATTCTCCTGAGATGGGTTGGTTTCTAATGATTTGTATATTCAGTTATCTGCAATCTTCCAGTCTCCAGTTTCCAGTCCCGATAGCTATCGGGACCAGTTTCCAGTTTCCAGATTACTAATTCCATTAACCATTAACCATTAACCATTAACCATTCTCAATTTTCAATTCTCAATTTCTAAAACGCCCACTCCTCATTCTCTACATCCCTTTCGATCTTTTCTTCTTTGGGGGCTTCCGCTACCTGGTGAACGGCGTTTCCATTCACAAAGATGGCTTTATACGGCTTGGTGGGACATGCATATTCGCAGGCACCGCAACCGACACAGATCGACTGATTCACTTCAGGAATCTTAAGCCCGTTGAGGTAAGGAACCATGTGAACAGCTTTGGTAGGGCAGTGTTCCGAACAGGCGCCACAGGCAGTGTTGTATGTATAAACCACGCAGTTTTCCTTTACGAACGTGGTCTTGCCAAGTTGTATCGTCTTCTTTTCTTCAACAGTAATTTCTTCAATAGCACCTGTAGGGCAGGCTTTGCCGCAGGCCACACATTCAAAATTGCAGAAGTTGGCATGATAGTCCATGTGCGGCATAAGGAAGCCCTGGAGGCCATACTGGAGCATTGATGGCTGCAATACCTGGGTAGGGCAGGCGCTTACACAAAGATGACAGGCGATACATTTCGAGATGAATTCCTCAACGGATCTGGAGCCCGNGGGTGAAACAGCTCCTGACTTCTTTTCAGGAATGGTGGTAGGCTTTTNCGAAAACGGTGGTGTCTTTTTCTGAGCAAAGAGATGTCCTGCCAAACCCAGCAGGAAGGCTGAACCAATAAATTTCCTCCTCGATGCCTGCTTTGGATCAGTAGGAGCCATATTGTCAGCAACATAATTTTTAACCGGAACCCTGCCAAGTTTCACGCCGTCGTCGGGGCAGGGCCNTATGCAGTCGAAGCACATCACACAACGCGAGTAGTCAATTTCCTGTGTTTTTATATCAATGCAATTTGCCTTGCACTNTTGCGAACATTTCCCGCACTGGTTGCAGACAGACTTATCGAGTGAGATTTTGAATATTGAGAACCTGGAGATTAATCCCAGCAGTGTACNCACAGGGCAGATCAGGTTGCAGAACAGCCGCCCGTGCCTCCAGGTAAGGTACAGGAGCAATGCCATGATGAGCAGGGGATACACGATGGTTGGCACATCGANACCGCGTATGGGGTATTGATTGATGATAACCGGCCCCGATTCGCCCAAAAGTTTTGCCGCCAGGTTGTTGGCCAATATGATCAACGGTTTTACCAGCGAGGAGAATATCCTGCCGAAATTGCTGTAAGGGTCAAGCAGGTTGAAAACGGCCATGAAGCCCGTTAACAAAGAGATTGCCGCCAGGCCAAGGAATACATACCGCCACCAGGTAGCTTTTCTAAAACGCAGCACTTTTCTTTTACGGAACCATTTTTCAATTCGTAACATGATGTCCTGCAGGATTCCCAGGGNGCAGAGTGCCGAGCAATAGAACCNGCCGATCAGCAAAGTGAGGATCANGTATAAAATAAATCCTGCCGACAGTATGCCGGTATAATGAATGAACTGTACCAGGGATGGCCCAAACTGAAACCATGTAAATGCTTTGAAAAGGTCAGGCGGGGTGAGGTTCCTGTAGTCGACGAACAGAAAACCGATGGTAAGCAAGCTGAATACAGCAATAATGTACCTGATGTAACGCAGTGCGGGTGAGTGCATTTTGAGTTGGTATTCGGGAAAGAGCCTGATTAGCCTATTATTACATAGTAATACGATTTATGTTGAGCTGCGACAGGTTCATGTTTCCTGCTTTCAGTTCATGTGCCCTGGCGATATAAGGCACTGTGGCGGGGTCTTTCTTCGGATCCCAGATTTTTGTGGCTGCAGCATCAATTGCGACCATGTCGGCCGAAATCAGAAGTTGTTTCATGGTGATGACATCGTCAACCGAAACGCCTTTGGGGCCATTGCGCAGCATAACCCGGTATGCATCCACAATGTTCAGCGTGGGTTTGCGCCAGGTGGCAAAATCGGCAATGCACTGGTGAAGGTCGTTACGATGCCAGTAACCGCGGTCCCAAACAATTCCCATGAGGTTTTTCATGGAAATGGTAAGATCGGCTGAGCCATGGTTTTTAAGAACGGGCACATTGATAAAAACATCCGATTCGAGGATAAGCTCATGCACCAGGGCATCCTTAAGCCTCTTTCCGCGAACTAAATTGATGGGCTGGTAGTATCCCTTGCTGTTGCCACCCACAAGTGTGCCGCCTGCATCCTTTACTGCTTTCTCTATACCGCTGTTTTTGTAACAGTTGGTCCAGTTGTCGCAGGTATTGTCGAACACGTATACCTGTTTGGCGCCTGCTTCGAAGCAGGATTTTACAATTCGTTTTACCAGGTTGGGATTGGTATTCGCTGCACGTTCGGGTGAGGCATCCCAGCCAATGTTGGGTTTAATAACCACTTTCTGGCCTTTCTTCACAAATGCCTGCATACCGCCAAGTGACTGTATTGCCTTATCGAACATGGCTTCCGGTTCTCCGCCGCGGACGGCGACGAGGTCGTAAGGAAGTGCGGGATTGGCGGGTGTAAATGTATTAAGGTTACCGAAAGCATAGCTGCTTGCACCCACCAGCCCGGCGGCGGCAGCGCCGGCAATAAAATCGCGACGTTTCATTTACAGGTATTTTTGAGACAATAAAAATAATAAATGAAAAAGCCCTGCTGAAAATCAACAGGGCTTCAACAGTAATTTTTAGTGATTCTTAATAATAATGCTATGTTATTTTACGACCATCCTGCGGGTAACTTCCCCTGTATCTGTCTTCACAGTGTAGCAGTAAATGCCTGGTTTGATACCGGATAAGTCAATTTTCATGAGGTGTTTGCCGGCAGGCAGGCTGCCCTGATCTGCTGACAGCATCTCCTGTCCGAGCAGGTTTCTTACACTTATTCTTACGATCGAAGGTTTATCCAGGTTGATCATGAACTGTGTTATTCCGGTTGCCGGGTTTGGATAATTCTGAGAAACTTCGAACTTGACAGCCTCCGGTCTCTCATTCACACTTACAAAAGATTCCTTGTCGAAGTGAATATAGTCAATGTAGTTTTCCTCATCGAGGCCGGCACCTGCACCGGTTCCCGGGGCATAGTCCTCCTGGAATACAACATGTATCTGGTCGTCAACTTTTGGCGCAAGGGCAGGGAAAACACATTCCGAAAACATGAACAGGTCATCGTTGGTAATATCCCTTGGACCACTCCAGGTCGCGCCTCCGTTGAATGATGCATTGCAATAGAGATGCCGGTAGTAAATGTCTTCGAGTGTGTAGCCAGGTGCAATGGCTGCATACACGAGGAAGAGGTTGTTTTCAGCATCAATGCCGAGCTGTGGTTGCGAAGTAAGAGCGACACCGTAATCAGGTTGTCCGCTGATGATGCTCACCGTTGCATTCTCGGGAACGATATATCCAACAAGGTTCCCGCCGGCTGCAAGATAATCGAGAGTGTACGAGCTTACTGTGGTTGAATCGAGGGCAGGCATGGACTCGTTCCAGTAAATAAGTCCTTCACTGGCAGTCGGGTAATAGTACCAGCCTGTTCCGGTAACCATGTCGCGGAAGCGCAGCATTCGTCCAAAAACTACATGGGCTTTACCTTGCGAATCAAGGGCTATGGCCGAGGTGCCATCGCAACAGCCATAAGTCGGTGTTTCAAGTGGAACATTGAATGGTGTATAGGGCGACTGGTAAACGGTGAGTTTCTGCCAGGTTTCTCCGTTATCGTTCGATTTGAAAACCAATCCGTCAAATTCGCTGAAGCCGAAAGTGAAGGCTATGGTATTGCCGACCGGCTGAGCCCAGGAATAGTGAAGGCTGGGTACAGAAGTAAAGTAATCCGATCCGGTGCCTTCGATCACTTCGCCGTTAATGTCCCAGGTGTCGCCACCGTCCGACGAACGGTAATAAAGCAATGCATCATCTTGTCCAAGGTAGGGATCGTCGTAAACAAGCGCCAGGATATGTATGTATTCATGGTTTGGCCCGCTGGTACACATGGAGTGCCAAACAAGCGAATGATTGCCGTCGGGTGGCAGCAGGGTTCTTTCCACCCAATCGCCGCTGCCTTTGTTTTCTCTTCTGAGGATGCGTATAGGCCCGTCGTTGGTGATATACCGGTAGTGGGCAATAACTTCTCCGTTTGGCCCCCAGGGCGCATAACTTGGGAAGCCGGTGTTGGGATCACTGCCAAGGTGAGGATCCTGTGGACTCCATGATGCCCCGTTGTAATATGCATAGGCTGTGCCACGGTCAGGATTGCCGCCAATGCCTTTCAGCATCCATGTAGCACCTATGGTGCCGTCGGGAAACTGGTATATGCGGTTCATCAGGTTACCGGAGTTGTAGGTTTGTGAATCATAAAAGGTATTCCCTATTGTGAGAAGGTCGTAACTCTTTTGACCCGGTATGTACTGAGTGTTTCCGGGCGGGTTGTCCCAGGGTGTTTGTTCATTGTGATAAAGCACAGGATTGTTTCTGGTCATGCCGTCGGTGACATGCTGTTTCTGGGCGACAACTGTCAAAGAAACAACCAACAGAAAAATGCCGGGTAAAATAGCTCTCATAGTAGGGATTTATAGGATTTATGATCGAAAGGTATGGAAAAATTGTAAACTGTCAATAGCTGAGGTTGGTATTGTGAATAAATAACGATCTTTTTTAAAATCTTTCTGTTAAAGTGACTTTCATGGTCAGAAGCCAGGAGCCAGAAGTCAGGAGTCAGAATTCAGGAGCCAGAATCCAGGAGTCAGAATCCAGGAGCCAGAAGTCAGAAGTCAGAAGTCAGAAGTCAGAATTCAGAAGTCAGAATCCAGAATCCAGAAGTCAGGAGCCAGAATATTTTTATATGGAAGCATTATTTGGAAAAATATTCCAGATTCCAGATTCCAGTCTCCAGTTCGGATAGCTATCGGGACCAGTCTCCTGACTCCTGACTCCTGACTCCTGAATTCTTTTTTATCCTAAAAGTTTTCTTAAACAGATCCTAAACAGTGTTATGGTTTTGATACCGTTACTTCTTTTTCACCATTTGGTCAGCACCTTCAACGCCTTCAAAGTGATCCATTTTGATTCTTTTCCTTTTGATTCGATATGGGTGATGAACCTGTCGTTGAAAGTGTTTTCCATGACCCAGCGACCTGAAGGCGTTTGCTTCCGCCGTATAATGTCAATGGCTTCCTGCATCCGGGAATCATGATATCCTAAATCGGTAAGAATGCCTGCTATCTCAAGTATATCGGTCTGGTACATAAGCGGGAAACCCAGCCTCAGCCAGCCCGGTTTTGAGGTAGTTTCAAGATTGTGACTCTTTTTGTGTATGTGGTGTTTGAGCACGAATTCTGCCAGTTCTTCAATTTTGTGAACAGCTTCCTTACTTCTCATTTCCTGCGGAATGGCAGCCAGGGCTTTGAGTGACTTTACCACCCCCATATGACAACTATGCTTTCCCCAGCACATATCATAGCGGTCGTAAGGCCAGCCTTTGGGAGCCGGCCCTTCATCGTCGTCGGCACGCTGGTACCGGCATATCCAGTCGATGCCTTTCTGAACACGGGCATCGTCAATCATACCAAGTGTCACAAGGCTCCATACCATATTGCCGGTAAGGCAGGNGATGATTTCACTTTTCAGCCCGCCGGGGGCTCTGGCACTTTTCCGGTAAGAGAAACCGCCGGATTCCGGTTCCTGTGCATATTCGAGAATAAATTCACAGACTTTTCTTACCTGCTCATTCGAAATATCAGCGCCCAGTTCTGCAAGTATGATTAATTGCCAGGCAGTGCCTTTGTATTTATCCGAATAAAACTTCTCACGGTCGCCCCAGTACCCTTCTTCATGTTGTTTCCCAAGCATAGTGAACACAGGCCCGCGGTTATAAATAGCTTGTTTTGTGATTGTTACATCAGGATCGTCTGCCGGCTTGTTCAGTAAATCAGTCAGTGTGCAGCGTCGTACTGAAGGATTTTCCGGTTCAAGAAGCCAATTGATGACATCAGGGGAAGGTGATTCAACCGAAGCATTCATATGGTCTCTTTTAGTTAAAAATGATGACTTTATATTGAACAAATTTAATTATCTTTCAGATATTTTTACCGGGAGTAAAGAACGGGAATAGCTTGTAATTCTCTGTGAAATCATTGCCTGACTTGCTGTTACTTTTTACATGCAGGGAGATTAATTACATGAAGACGCTCAGCCTGATACTGTTCTGTTTCGAAGAATAGAAGTCATAAAACAATCCAAATCCCATGAAAAACAGAAAATACATTTTTGCCTGCCTGATTTTTCTGGCAGGGACATTTAACCTGTTTACCGCCTGTACCAAGGATGAAGATGACAAAGGCGATGATGAACAAACAGGTACCCCCGTTGTCATTACCGGTACCATGGATGTNNCACGGCATCAGAAGCAACGTCAGTGCTTGCAATATCTTCTGATAATAAATACAAGGAGGCGCAAATCACCAACAACAATTTTAGTGTAGAACTCGATAATGGCGAGCCCTGGGGGTTGGTGTTCCTCAATGAAGCGAACCAGCCGCTGGGCCTGCTCTCACTTGGAGACGGCATCGAAACGCTTCCGCTTCACTATCTGGATAGCACGGTAGATTCTCTGCAATTGCAAACAGTAAGCCGCAATGGAGCGATATTCACACCCTCAGCCAATCCCATCGGTACCAAAATACCGCTCACCCCCGAACAGGTGACCATCGTCGCAGGCATGGATGATTATCTTGCTGCTGTGCTCAAAAATCCTGATGTCAATGGAAATGGCACAATAGACCTTCTCGAAGGGCGTACTTTCACACTCTCCGTGATCTATTTTATAAAGCCTGGTAAATTCCATGTGCCCCAGCTCACACCTTCCTTCGATAATACCACATTAATAGAAGGCTATCGGCTGTGTCTCACTGTGGAAGATGCATCCTACCCCGAGACAGTTTACTTTACAGGCCCTGATGGCTCACCACTAAGTGGTACTCCATCAGAGAGTTATCTTGCATTTGATAATGATTCCCGTGTATATGCCACCCAATACCTCTATGATATCACAGGCACTGCTTCATATATTCCTGTTGGCGGAACTTACACCGTAAAATACAACAATGAAACTCTGACGTTCAATTTACCTGACCAGTCGTATGTGGATGATAATATTGTTTATCCCTTTCCGACAGTTACTCTAAACAACGATGGCACAATGAATAAAGTTGACTGGGTTTACCGCATGCCGGCGGGAGTTGTAAACTTTGACATCAAAGCACTGGTCGACAATATTATGGTACAGTTAGAAGGTACCGGGCCCAAATGTGAAGCTATCCCAAACCAGAACGGAACCTATGGCTCCGACAGATTACCGGCAGCAACCACAAGTCATACGCTGGCCTGCCAGAATATTATGTGGGGCAATTCAGAGCCGGTTCCAGGCACTGAATATGTTGTTCGTCTGATGATGACTTATGAAGATCATTACGGAGCATCGTATGTGGTGATGTATGAAAAGCAGTATTAGATACCTGGTGCAGATACAGGAATATCTAAACAAAAGCTGCCTTCCGGCAGCTTTTGTTTTATCACAATAGTCAAATTTTCTGAGGCTCATTTACCTGTTTCAGCAGGAATTATGTTTTGTGCAGCATCTTCAGCTGAATGGTTATCATTCTTCATTTAAAATAAATTTTTTTTCGCTGAGGGGCCAGGGATGCATTACTTTTACGAACTCAAACAATCCTTTCATTAATCCCCAACAAATTGAACATGAGTACTACAATTAAAATCACTCTCTTGAGTGTTTTCGCGGTTCTTGCTGCATTTCTTTCTCCAAAAGTGTATGCACAATGGAATCCCAATACATACGAAAACCTTGAGATATCGGGACTCGTTACCGCTGACATGGAAAGCGTACCGACAACCGATGGCAAAACATGGATCGCATTCTATCACCAGAATGGCGGTAATTATGACATGCGGGCCCAGCTGATCGATGCCGATGGTAACAAATTATTGGGCAGCGACGGGGTGCTGGTAAGTAACCAGACATCAGGAAGTGCCACATTCGTTTTCAACGTTTGCGTGGATGCGTCCAATAACCTCATCATAGGTATGCAGGATGAAAGGACGGGGACTATGCAGGCGGTGCTGTACAAAATTTCACAGGCAGGTACCCATCTTTGGAATTCAAGCGGCATCATCCTTGGTGGAGGACTTGCCCCTTACCCTGCGGTGCTCACTAACGGCGAGACGGTAGTTGCCTGGATAGGCGATAATACGCTGAGCCTGCAGAAGGTCACGACAGGCGGAACATTGGCCTGGGGAACCCCGGTTTCGGTTACGGTTGGGTCAACCAATACTACCAGGGGACAGGTCGTGCCAAACCTCGGCGGTAAGTTTACCGTAATATTCCAGAAAATGGGCAGTGGTATTTCTACGACACTTTATGCCCAGATGTTCAACTCGTCAGGCACTTCGCTTTACTCGCCCCTGCAGATATCAAACCAGACAACCAGCGCGGCCAGGTACTATTCAGTAGCAGGCGAAGGCGATACAACCTATTGCGGGTATTACAGTTCGGTAGGTTTCAGGTTTAACTCATTTCTGCAGCGAATCAACCCGGATGGAACGATCCCATACGGAATGAACGGTTCGAACTTCAATACCAGTACCGGCACCAACGATAATTACCAGATGGATACGAAAATCAACATGGTGCCCGGATCGTTGTATGCATGGTCAGTATGCTCCTTCTGCGATCCTAACCAAACCAATTACGGGATATATATCCAGAAATTCAGGAAGACGACCGGCGCCCGTCAGTTGTCCGACCAGGGAAAAGTTGTTTATCCGGTAAGTTCAAGCCGTGATATCCAGGCAGGCAACCTCGCCCTGGTAAACGATACTCTCATGTTCATGATGTACAACAGTACATATAAGATTTTTGCCACCAGGCTCGATGCAACCGGAAATTTCGTGTGGCCGGGTAATCGCGTTGAGATCAGCTCAACTACGGCATCGGCAGGCAACCCGAAAGGACGGTTCGGCTTTACACCCATAGGACCTTACCGTTGCGCCGGTGTATGGACTGAGGACCGAGGTGCGGGAGAACTGGGTTATGCACAGGGTATCTCGGTGGGCGGACTGATAGGCATTGAAGTAGCAACCCAGGGGGGTGTGCCTGCAACCATCACCACACCGGGTGGTACGCTGCAAATGGTTGCCACAGTGTTTCCGGCCTCTGCTAACCAAAGTGTAACCTGGAGCATTGTACCCGGAACCGGTGAAGCCGTTATTAGCTCCGGCGGACTGGTAACTGCACTGGTCGACGGCACAGTGTGGGCAAAAGCCGCAGCCGTACAGGATCCCACCATGAAGGATTCGCTCCTGATCACAATGACCAACCAGGTGCCGGTACCTCCGGATGTAGTTACCCTGCCGGCTACCGATATAACCCTGATGACAGCGTTGCTGCATGGAACCGTGGATGCTAATTTTTTCACCAGTACCGTATTGTTTGAGTGGGGCTTAACAAATGCATACGGAAATACCATTGCAGCAACGCCTGCACAGGTGACGGGGAATACAGTGACTCCCGTATCGGCAACGCTCTCCGGACTCGATCCCGGAACATTGTATCATTTCCGCTGTTCGGCAACCAATACGGGCGGGACATCCGTTGGCCTCGACCAGACCTTTACCACGCAATGCCTGCTGGCAGGAACCATCAGCGATATCACAGGCACTGACGCTGTTTGTGCCGGTGCTGCAGGAATTACCTATTCCGTTGATCCTTTCCCGGCAGCGACTGCCTATGTGTGGACACTTCCTTCGGGGGCAACTGTTTCGGCAGGGGCAAATACAAACGTTATCACGGTTGACTTTGCTCCCAATGCCTTATCGGGTGATGTTACAGTGTATGCCACCGATGGAACCTGCAACAGCCTTCCTGCCCAGGCATTTTATGTAACCGTGACACAACTTCCGGCTGACCCGGGTACAATCTCGGGAGTACAGGTGGTATGCGAAGGCAGCACAGCCGTTCAGTATTCAGTGAGCCCGGTGGCTTATGCCAGTGGTTACGAATGGACAGTTCCGGCAGGAGCCGAAATAGCTTCAGGCCAGAATACCAATGCTATTACCGTTAACTTCGTCACAGGATCGGTATCGGGAGATATCTCGGTTTATGGTACCAATTACTGCGGTTCGGGGAATGCCGGTTCCCTTCCGGTGAATGTTGAGCCGCAACCCGCCATGCCGGGTGATATTACCGGTCCCGGACATATCTGCGCTGAAGCCGACAACATTCAATACTCCGTGCCTCCGGTAACCAATGCTTATGGCTACGTCTGGACATTGCCCCAGGGCGCTTCGGTAACCGCAGGTTCCAACACGAATCAGATCACGGTTCACTTTGCACCCGATGCACAATCCGGTGATATCACTGTTTACGGTACCACGGGAACTGCATGGGCCTTGTATCAGCGCCTTATTATGTAGAAGTTGCAGCGACTCCCGGAACCCCGGTGATAACGCTTGCAGGCAGCACCCTGGTAAGCAGCGCCGACGAAGGAAACCAGTGGTATATTGACGGTAACCTGATACAGGGTGCAACCGGAAAGGAATATGTACCGGTGGCAGCCGGTAGCTATACCGTGATAGTTACACTGAATGATTGCAGTTCGTTGCCATCAAACAGCATTTATTTCGACCCGGTATCGGTGGAGGAAAACATTACAGGAACTTCAATGACGGTGTATCCAAACCCGAATGCAGGGCAGTTCAGCCTGAAGCTGTTCTCAGTACAAAGCAGAATCTGTACCCTTGAGATATACAATAACCAGGGAGGCCTGGTGATGAAGCAGGAGAACCTGAAGGTTGAAGGGAATGTGATAGTTCCTGTTTCGCTCACATCACTGCAGCCGGGTGTTTATATGGCAGTACTCAGGAATGGTGATAGTTGCCTGAAAGCCAAGATAAATGTAAACAGGTAACGGTTTTACAAGCGGGAGCCTCAGGCTTTCGCCCGGATTAAACAATAGTATAAAAAACGGAAGGCTGCAAAAGGGCAGCTTTCCTTTTTATATAGGCTTCGGTTATGTCAGTGTAAACCGGGAGATGTTTCGATAGATGATGGAAGGGAAATACATCATACCTCAAGGTTATAGCAGATAGAATCAGGTTAAAAAGGTAACCAATCAATCAAAAAACCTTTGAAAGTATTATTTTATCGCCAGCGAAAAGCCTAACAGTATGATTCCTAAGCCAATATTGATGATCAGGAATACTGTTGAGCTCTTTACATATTTCATTTTGCTGTGAAGAAGCAAGGCGAGAGTGTAGTTTTGACAGGCAAACTCGTTGACAATATCCGGCTGCGTAATCTTATTGATTTTCTTTTGGTAATCATCTGAGGTTTTGAATTTGATAATGTGATCAAAGTATGTCAATCCGTCGCGTTTAAGCTCTTTTTCTTCCTGTGGCGGACTTGGTCTGAAAACAAGGATGCAAAGTATCAGCCCGATGATGGATGTAATAATAAATAAAGCAAATAACAGGTAGTAAGGCCACATGACCATAGAACTACATTTTGCTACTTTGCCCAGCGTATCAACGATGACGGTAGCGCCAAGGACTGATGTTGTCATGAAGGTCTGAATGGTCAGGGCGATATTCGCTTTGCTGTCGGCGCTTGAAATGAGTGTTTGCTGGTTGTCGAAAACTTTTTCCAGAAGTTCGATTTTTTCTCTTTCGTCAGGCATGATGGGTTATTTTAGTATCAGGAAGAATAAATGATTAAGTATACAAGTCAGTATTTCAGGGTCATGTTATTTAAGAAACTCATACTCGTAAACCTTTGGTTCAATCCTTGCCTGCAGGAGTCTGAGTTTATCGTGCAGGTATGTGATTAGTTCTATAGCATCTCTTCATACTGAATCTCAGGAAGTTTGAAATTATTTTGTAATCCGGAAATAAAGTTACAAGCTTGCTGATTTTAACAAATCTTTAAGTTATTTTTCATGTTCAGCCAGTAATTGCCTGCAGCATACTCAAGGCGTATCTCAGTCAGTGATCATCAGCCTGGTTGAGCCAATGATCCTGTTCGTTTGCGACAGGATAAGGATATATAATCCGGGTGGCAGGTGATCCCTGGTAAACAGAACAGCTCGCCCGTTTACATGACTCATGCTTCTCACCTTGAACCCCGCAGCATTATAAACAGTTATTTCCGCATCAGCGAGTTCTTTGCCCGATTCAATGCTTGTCTGTCGGTTAAAAGGATTCGGGTATACGCGGAGGTTCTCTTTCGCAGGTGTTTCAGGTATTTCGCTGCACAGTTGCCACCAGGCCGATGCCGTTAATATATCATCAATCATCCATCCTTCCCGGTTGGTTTGGACAGGATCGGAGATGAATGTGAACCTGATCATCAGGCTGTCGGGTGGGGAGATGATCGTATCCGATTTTACAGGTATCCACCATTGCCAGTTGAATCGTGATAGTATCCATCCGTCGGATTTGCCTGATGTAATGACCGGATGAGCCGTATATCTTCCGTCGGTGGCATGGTAATCCTCATCCCACCAGAAGAAAGATCCCCAGGGGGACACATTGCTGGTATCGTTCACAACAACCCATGAACTGCCGCCATCGTACGAAGCTTCAATGATACCGGCATCAGTAAGCGTATCCGTGTCGTACTTGTGCCAGAACTCCATGCTGGTATAGCAGGTTTGGGTGTATGGATTCCGGATGACATAGATAAAACGGGAGGTATCGTTTACCGGGTAGCTGTTCAAAGTGTCGGTGAGTATGGCTTTTACTCCCGCATGGGGAGCGTTAAAGAAGCTCTTCCCGGGCTTCCCGATCTGCCAGGTATGATTGCTTACGGGATCAAGAATGATTTTGGAGGTGACTGATTCAAAGGATATCGAATCGTAAGTGTACTGGGCATTTGCATTAATGGCGATGATGAAAATCGATAACAGGATAATCAGTTTGGTCAGTTTTGCGTTCATAGACAGGATGTTATAATGCTTAATAATTAGATTTTTGTCACAATAATCCGTTTTCACGGTTGCAATCATAGAAATATGATCCCTGAAATGTGGTGTAAATATATCAAATCATCGTAAGTATTACATTTGAAATAAGTTAAATTTATATGTGACTAATCTTTCGGTAAAATTGATTATTCTGTTGAAATTGCTGATCAGTCTGGTTTTATACTTACTTTTGATGCATGTTTAGCGCTGAAAGTTCAAGGCTGAAGAACCTGGTAAAGGCTTTAATTATTGCCCTTTTTGCCGTTTTCCTCTTTTCCTTTGCAGGGAACCACCACAGCCATGCTTCAGCTACCAACAAGGATCTTGCATCAGAAATATCCTCTTCGCAGCCTGCTTTTATTACCAGGAGCCAGACTGTAAATTTCTCCCCTGATTTTGTTCCTGCTCCGGGCCAAGCGGATTTCCGGCTCCCGCATCTTTCATCCGGGACATTGGCAGAAGCCATCGCGCTTCATCACCGGTTCACAGATTGGCAGCGGGAGATGCTGAATATCAAACCGTTGGTATCCCGAACCCTGTTCAGGCATTTTCATTCGATGGATGCCGGCGAGCAGCCACCGTTAGGTTAAAACCAAATTTATTTATTCATCTTTCGCCCTTCCGACAGAGAAGAGGCGGCGTTTTAACTTTAACATCAATCAAAATGAAAACAATAATTAAATCAATGATACTGCTGCTGGTAGCCCTCATGCTGGCGACCGGTTTTGCCGCGAAAGCTGATAAAACATACACAATCCTTATCGGGGCAAATAATAAGAATATCTCACAAACCGAGCTGAATGCCTCGGCGACAATTATCACACAGCGGCTGAATGACTTCGGCGACGGTACTTTTGTCCTGACCACACTCCCTGTGAAAAGCCAGATCAGGGTGGAACTTACCGGCAGCAGCCATCCTGAACTCATAGAGAGACTGCTCACCAGGAGAGGAACACTCGGCTTTTACGTGGTTTGCTCCCGCGACGAGTTTCTCAAAAGCCCGGAGGCCAGTGATGGGTTGACTTCTGTCCTCAGAACTCCCGGTCACCAGCCACTTCCTGTCGGATGCACTGATGCTGCAGGAATGTCAAAAGCTGATGCGTACATTGAGACACTTGGCCCTGGCCGGCATTTCCTGTTTGCATGGAGTGATTTTTCCAACCCTGAAGAGGTATGCCTGTATGCTTTAAGGCTCAATGATAAAGGGGGACCCTTAGCCGGAAATGTTGATATCGAAAGCTTTACCATGGGTAATGATACACAGGGGAAGCCGGACGGTTTCGGTTTCAGTTTCAGGCCGGAGGAAGTCGGGCTATGGGCTGATATTACCGGCAGCAACATTGGCCATGCCATTGCAATGGTTCTCGATGGTTCAGTGATATATACCCCCGTGATCACCGATAAGATCTCCGGTGGTAAATGCCAGGTCACGGGACAATTCTCAGCTGCTGAGATCAGGTATATTGTGTCCATCGTCAATTCGGGGATACTGCCTGTGGAATTCAGCGTTATAAAGTAAATTGAACGGGAGGCTGCCTTAAAAGACTCCATGTAAGTCTATCACGCCCTTAGTGTCCCTGATTCCAACTGGATCAGTGAGTTTATAAGTCATTGCATCACAGAGTTACACAGAGGAGACACAAAGAGCCACAGAGAATTATTGAACATGATCTGTACTTTTAAGGCAGCTTTTTTATTTCCATACAGTATTTCGATCGAACAGAAGCCTGAGTGTAATAGAATTACGATTGGAGCACCGGGAATCAGGCTTTCCAGCCGTTTGCTTAAATAGTAGCCTGTTTTGGAATAATATCATCAGCCGAATCATGATTTTTCGTGCAGCCTGTGAATATGAAGCACACTGCCAGGAAAGCTCCGGCAAGGATCATTGATATGAAAGCCGAACCTTTTATATCCATCTTAGTCGCCAAATCCTGATGGAGGTGTGTAGTTGCCGACTTCTTCAGGCGTTGTGCCAATACCAAAGAGGTAATCAATTTCAGGTAATTCAGGAGTGGCTACTGGCGACGAAAACCTGTAAGAACCTTCAGGTATTGCATCGAGATTGCGGATCGCGCGTAATGTTTGCATCTGGGTTTCAGTGAGAGTCTTTTTCACCTCGGCAAACCTTATAGCATATAGCGCAGAAAGACTTCCGTCGATTTCTCCGTATCTTTTTATCAGGTTATAGACCTTTTCCTTGTCTACTGACTGTCCGTTCATTGCCCTGCGCAACTCAAGACTCACTGACTCCCTTACAGTAGCGATTTCGGTCAGCATTTCCTTTTGTTCAGAAGCGATGGAAGTAATGAGCGATTTTTGTTCCGGAGTTAATGCTTCAAGAAAAGCCTTGCCTGATTCACCTGTCAGATCAGTGGNAATAAAATAGTTGGGATCGTTCATAGCAGGAAGGTCTTTCAGGAAAAATCCGCCAAAATAAGTACCATGCCTTTCCGGACAGAAATATATATCGGCATTTACTCCTCCTTTGTACCAAGAGAAAAACTCACTCGCATAGGTCATAACAGCAACAAATTCGGTATTGGTAAGGTTTTTCTTCAAATCAGAGTCCTCGGCTACATCCGGCCAGGTGTTGAAGTCGTTAAAATCCATCGAAGCAAGATACTCTTTCTGATCTGCTGTAAGGCTTTGCACCAGTTCACCCATCATGATAGCCCTGAAGTAGCTCAGATCGGCATCCAGCTTATACATAGCAGCGCTGTATTCTGTTACCCTCTCGCGGCTCAATCCGGTTGAGCCGTTTGGAATTATTCCTTCTAGATTCCGCCTGAAAGCATTCATGAGCGGGAACCGGTTGTAAGCATACTTAGTGTAAATTTCTGCCTGTTCTCTGGCTAGAGCTACCAGATTTGCTTTCTGATCCTCGTCCAATATCTTAAGCACATTATTGGCTGCCCGGCTCAAAAACTGAGTGTTATGGCCGTACCCGGCTACATCAATATCACGCATATACTGGAAACCGAAAAAATCTGCAACTTTACCGGGAGGGAAAAAGCTATCTGCACCGCCGTTGCCTGTAATAAATGCCAGTCCGCTGAATGCAATGGTAGTAAGCTGTGCGTTATCGCTCATAGCCTGATCAAGGCTGTACTGTGAGCTGGAAGGAGCAAGTTGCGTGGTGTAGTCAATCGTTACTTCGGGATCATTTTCATCCTTTTGACAGGAAATGACCATAAAAAGTAACAGCGGGATGATGATAACAGCATATTTCATGGTTTTGCGTTTAGGATTTTTGACGAAAATCTGCCATCAGAGTTTAACCAGCATACAGATTTCTTTATTCTACCGGGAGAATAAAACAGGCTTGTATCCATCCGGCGAATCCGTTTAAGCATATTTTAAACAAAAGAACTGCGCCGGGAGCAATCCTCCAATAACCCTGATGCCATAGGTCCGTTACTCTTTCACCATACTGTTCTCCCGCATTCACCGGCAAAATTTCGCTGTTTACCTGTTTTGACTTTAAGAACGAATAGCGGCTGAATAGTTTTGCTTCAAAATCGATGAAGATGAAACAAAAAGTCGTGATAATCGGTGGCGGGGTGGCAGGCCTTTCGGCTGGCATTTATGCTGCCATGAACGGGTTCGACACCGAAATCCTTGAAATGCACACAGTGGCAGGCGGGCAGTGTACTGCCTGGGACCGTAAAAACTACCGCTTCGATTACTGCCTTCACTGGCTCGTAGGGACGTCGAAAGGCGCCTTCCACGATATATGGAAGGAAACCAATGTGCTGAACAGCGAAACAGTTGTGATTGACCACGAAATCCATTCGCAGATCATCGACCGGCTGGGAAATCAGTTTATTATTTATGCCAATATTGACCGCTGGGAGAAGTACCTGCTGGAATTGGCTCCTGAGGATGAAAAGTCCATAAGGAGAATGTGCAGCGATATGCGCAAAAGTGCCCTGCTCGACCCGTTCTCGTCGGCGCCTGAGTTGAGGAGCCCCATGGAATATATCAGGCAACTGCCAAAAATGATGCCCCTCTTCAACGTAGTTCGTAAATATGGGCGGCTTACCTGCAGGGAATATTTCGATAAACTCAATTTTAAAAATGAGAGGCTGCGCTCGGTTTTCTATTCCATGTATGGTGACCGTAACTTCTCAGCTATGGCGTTTATTTTTATGCTGGGATGGTTTAACCAGAAGAATGCCGGCTATATCAGNGGCGGCTCATACCCGCTGGTACAGCGCATGGCTGATAAATTCACCCGGCTTGGCGGCACTATCTCCTACAGGAAAAAAGTTGACCGCATCATTGTGGAGAACGACACAGCCAAAGGTGTTGCGCTTACTGATGGCAGCACGATACCTGCCGATTATGTGATCAGTGCGGCCGACGGATATGCCACTATCTATAAGATGCTGGGAGGGAGGTACGTTTCGAAGCAGATTGAACAAGCATACAAAAACTGGGAACTTTTTACACCGCTGGTACAGGTTTCGTTTGGCGTAGGGAAGGAGATAAAGTCGGAAGCGCCCATTATCATGAACCTCGACAAAGGACAGAAGATCGGCAGGACACAACTCGCCGGTGGCTATTCGGTGATGAACTATTCCTACGACGACACCATGGCGCCGGCAGGAAAAACAACGCTGGTGATGCGTTACGAAAGTCCGTGGCTGCTTTGGAAAGACCTGGAAGGGGAGGAGTACAAGGCGGAAAAGCGGCAGATTGAGGAGGATGCCGTCGTTTGCCTTGAAAAGATATATCCGGGCATTTCGGAGTTCATCGAAGTGATTGATGTTGCCACACCGAAGACTGATGTAAAGTATACAGGCGTGAAAGATGCAGCATATGAAGGTTTCATGCCGTCGGCCGAAAACATGATGAAGTCGATCAGGATGAAGCTCCCGGGCCTGCGGAACTTCTACATGGCCGGGCAGTGGCTATTCCCGGGCGGTGGATTGCCTCCTTCGGCACAGTCGGGCAAATGGGCAGTACAGTTGATATGCAAACAAAACAGGCAGCAGTTTGTGTCGGATAATAGAAATTACCTTCTATCACAATCCGGTCATGAGAGGCTGTTTTTGTTACTCAGATTGACATTAATACCCGGTTTGGTTTGAGTAATGCAATTAAAGCACTCATCAGCAGGTTGGAAGCTACTCTTGCTCTTCCTGCTGATTACCTTTTATAAGTTCACCGGCAGGGTAAGAGAAACTATAACTGCCAGAGCCGATTGTAAAGGTAACAGCATCCCCGCTTTGCTTTAGCCATTCTACCGATGAAGTATCCAGCGGTTTTGCATTCATACTCACTTTGCCTGCAGTAGCTCCCGGTAATGTTACGATAGCTGTGGTATTAGCCGGAACCGCAACATCATACGTGAATTCATTCCCTGTAATTTTCCAGGACGATTGAATCTTCCCGTAAAGCGACTGAAACTCAACCCCGGCCCGGGTGAGCCCGCCTCCGGGATGCGGTGCGAGCAGAAAATGCTTGTACCCCGGTTGTTCCGGATCGATGCTGAGGCCTGCCACATGGCTGTATAGCCACTCACCAATGGCCCCGTAAGCGTAATGGTTGAAACTGTTCATGCCGGGGTCCTGGAATGAGCCGTCAGGTTTCAGGCCGTCCCAGCGTTCCCAAATGGTTGTGGCTCCTTTGGTCACAGGGTACAACCACGAAGGGTATTGTTTCCTGTTGAGCAGCATGAAAGCCAGGTCATCGAAGCCATAAGCTGAAAGCGTTTTACATAGCAGTGGTGTACCGACGAATCCGGTAGTAAGATGTCCGAATTTCTTTACATCATCGGCAAGGTATTGGGCTGCTTTGGGAACCAGTTCTGCGGGAAGCAGGCCGAAAGCCAGCGCCAGCGAATAGGCAGTCTGTGTATTTGAAACCAGCCGTCCCGAAGGTGTTACAAACTCATGGTTAAATGCTTTCCTGATGTTGCCTGACAGTTCTGCATACTTTGCAGCGTCATCCTGTTTCCCTATAATTCCTGCAATCCGGGCAAGAAGCCCGCTCGAAAAGGCGTAATATGCCGTAGCTATAAGGTCTTTTTCGGTGGTAGCGCCCGGGTAATCGGAACTGTTGGTTGCAAAAGCCAGCCAGTCGCCAAAGTGGTAATCGCCGGTCCAGAGGAAATCCTCGCCTGCCCGGCTTGTAATATAATCAACCCATGCTTTCATGCTAGGGTACTGGACTTCAAGAATGCGCTTGTCACCATAAGCCAGATATGTATTCCAGGGCACGATGATGGATGCATCGGCCCAGGCAGTGGAACCACCGCTGCCCTTTAGTACATCGGGGATAACATGGGGTACCCTGCCGGTGGGCAACTGGTCGGCGGCTACATCGCGCAGCCACTTGGTATAAAAAGGCGCTACATTGAAATTGAATGCGGCAGTAGGGCTGAATACCTGTGCATCGCCTGTCCAGCCAAGGCGCTCATCCCGCTGGGGGCAATCGGTCGGCACATCCAGGAAATTCCCTTTCTGTCCCCATTGGATGTTATGCTGCAGCTGGTTGATGAGCGAATCGGAACAACTGAAAGAACCTGCAGGCTCCATATCGGAATGTATCACCACTCCGGTAACCTGGTCAGGGGAAGGATTGCTTATTCCTTCAACTTTCACATAGCGAAAACCGTGGAAAGTGAAATGAGGTTCAAAAACTTCGGGCCCGTTGCCTTTGCAGGTATATACATCGGTGGCTTTGGCAGCCCTGAGATTATCGGTATAAAAGTTACCTTCCTTGTCCAGCACTTCGGCAAAACACAGCGTAACCTGGTTAGCGGCCTTTTCCTGTACTTTCAGCCGTACCCAGCCAACCATATTCTGGCCCAGGTCAAACACAGTTTCTCCTTTCGGGGTGGTAAAGAGTTTCACGGTTTTAACTTCTTCAATGGCCTTTACCGGAACACCCTGCGGCGCTACCAGCATTGTTTTCGGGTGATCGGTGATGGCAGCATTCTCCCATCCGCTGCTGTTGAATCCGGGGGCGCACCAGCCCGGCATTTCCTTGCGGGCATCATAGGTTTCGCCGTTATAGATGTCGGAAGCGAGGATCGGGCCGTTGGCAGCTTTCCAGCTCTGATCGGTGCATATCAGTTCGCTGCTGCCGTCAGAGTAATTGACCTGCAATTGCGCCAGCAGGGCGATTTTGTTGCCATAATAGCCATCGTCGTTGCCCCATCCGATATTACCCCTGTACCATCCGTCACCAATTATAGCTCCGATGGTGTTCTCCGGTCGTATCACGGAAGTGACATCATACACCTGGTATTGCAGCCTTTTGTGGTAGCTTGTCCAGCCGGGAGTGAACAGGTCAGTGCTCACTTTTTCACCGTTAATGTACAGTTGGTAAAGCCCCAGGGAAGTAATATACACCCTTGCGGAAGCTACTTTTTTCTTCACACGGAAATCTTTTCTCATGTACTGGCATGGCTTGGAACCCTTCACGGCTTTTTCCGATCCCAGGGTTATCCACGACGCTTTCCACAAGGCAGGGTCAAGAATTCCCATTTCCCAGAAAGCCGGCAAACTCCAGTTGGTTACCTTGCTTTGGTTATCCCAGATACGAACCTGCCAGTAAACGCGTTGCATCGATTTCAATGCCGGGCCTTCGTAAGGTATGTTGACGGACTGGCCTGAATTGACTTTCCCGCTCGACCATATCAGCCTGCCTTTGCCGGGATTGTCAGTCACCCTGATCTCATAGGCAGATTGCAGGAAGTTGTTTTCGGTCGTGGAAATCTGCCAGCCCAGCCGCGGCTGCATCACATCAATACCCACCGGGTTGGTGTGATATTCACAGATCAGTTTGATTGCTTCGGCGGTTGGCCGGGCAGCAGCTTGCAGTGCGGTAAACAGCAGGATTGCAACGAGTAACATTACAGGGGCGGTCAGGCATTTCATGGTATTTCGGCATTAGGTTAGTCAGCCGAAATATACAATAAAGGGGAATGCGAAAAGAAGGAAAATGATGGGAACGTTGGCAATATGCAAAGTTGGGGATTGCGGGCGATTCCTATCAAGGTACACAAGAATTGAAGCGGGTTACAAACCTTCGCATACCACTAAAACCATTATTGGCTAAATTGAGTGTTGGCGTGTCGGGCATTCTTTGTTATTATTTTATCATCAACCTGGACCCATTCCATTTCTGAAACAAATTGACAAAATCACTACATAAAGTAAAGTCGAGAGTATCAAAGCGGATATGAGTCCGATTAATATTTTGTAATACCATTTTGTTTTTATTAGCCTCCATACAATCAGTATTGAAATTATCGGAGTAAATGGAATAGCATACCATAATATTTGTCCAAGTGTATCTAAAGCCATGATTTACAAATCCTTCCCTTTATTGCGATTTTCAAAATCTCCAATCATTTTATTCAATTCGATTACCTGCTCTTGGTTAATCCGTCCAATTTGTTCCGCAACAACAATGTTGTCAATTATATTATCGAATTCATGAATATTCTTAATTTTTCCCCGTTTAAGGACCGTCTGAATTGTATCTTTTTTTTCGAAATCAATCCCGTTTTTATGTATCTCTGCCCAAAATTTATCAACTTCTTTATCTGCGGATTCGTTCCAGTAAGTCAAGAAATCGCGCTCTAAATATTTTATGCTTGCAACTTTTTTAAATTGCGGATCAGGATTCAAAGCCAACTGTTTTACCTGAGTGCAAAAGTTAATCATTGGTGTTTTAAAATCGTCTCTAAATCGTTCAGATTCATTTACAATTTTCACTGCAATATCAACAGCTTTTGATAATCTTTCAGCTCTTTCCTGATATGTCATTCTTCTTTTATCCATTCATTATCTGTCTGTTTGTATGAATCTCTTAGCATGCATGCAAGCGTTCCGTGGACTAGCGTTGCAGCCTGCTCATTCTTTTTCTAACATTGGCCGTAAAGCCAGCCTCCTGTTACAGGCAGGCTATTTCATATTCTTCCAGTTTATTAATACTCCGATTATTACAATTAAAAATAAACCAACTGTCATTTTATCCACCGAATTTACATGAATAAAACCCGGTATTAAAGCTAAAGAAGTCATAATAAATAAAAATACTGACCATCTCTTGAGAAACCATAATCCAATAGCAGAAATGCAGTAACCGATTGCTATAGTCAGTAAATAATAGAAAAGATAGTTTTTTTCTAATGGGCTGTCAAATAGATGGTGATCTTCTATCACGACGAAAAGCAGTATTAATGCGGAAAGAACCCGCAAAATGATAGTTGAAGTTTTTACAGAAAGATCCGGCGTTTTCATAATAAAGTGTTTTAATTGGTTAATTCATAATGTGATAGTTGACTGAGGTTTCAATTTTATTTTGTTTTCAGTACTTTCAGATAATAAATCCACCCTTGGCTTGCCTGTGGCATTCCCGGGCTAGGCGAGGTGGGGTTTTTGTTGGCCTGGTGGGTTGGCAAGCCCACCAGGCTTAGCCCGTATTGTGTGCCGTAATTAATCAGTATTTAACGGGTTTTATATCTTTACCAAGAATCATATCCGTATATTTTTGACTTAGTTGTTTATCCCATCCTATACAATATTTGGTAAATGGTGAGATGTCAAGTGAGTCAATTCCTCTGTACGAAAACGCCATAATTTCATTTGGAAATTCTTTCATGGCAAATACTTTTCGCTCTTTTGCTTCCTTGTCTTTTTCACCTAGTGTAATATAAAGATCCCAGGCTCCAAACAAGTGCAAGAATTCATGTGCTATTATTGCTGGTTTTTTAAAGCTTACAATTGAGTATTCAATGGAAGTACGACTAAAAATATTAAAAGTAACGGACAGATCATCAGAATAATAATTATTTACAAAATACATTAAAGCAACATTATCAGTTTTGTAGATATCTCGTAATCTGGCAATTAATCTTTCCTTATCTGACAGTGAGTTCCTCGTAGTGATAATTTTAGAAGTGTCAGGTGGCAGAGTTCTGGCAGCCGCAACGGCTATTCTATCAGACCAGGATTGAATAGCTTTTAAACCCGCTGAGAAATTTGGCAGAAACAATGTTTCGCTGAGTGTTTTTCGTGGTAAATCATTTGCAATGGGTATTTTATGATTGTTTTCAGGATAATGAATTTCAATGTCTAAATATTTATTGTTTTCAGATGCTTTCTTTTTAATCCATTGCATTGCTTTTTTAATCGAATCCAATGAAGAAGTAATATCATATTCACTCCAAGGTTTTGTTCCCTTGGTATCAACAAAAATTACATAAAGCACTACTCTTCCATACAATGATTTACAAACATTATTATTTACACTTCCAAGCTGAACCTCTGAAGTGATTTGATTTTCCGATGATAATCCATGCTTATATGAGTTGCAGCTAAGAGAAAAACAGAACACAAAAGAACATAGAAGAATTTGTTTGGCTTTCATTGAGTAATAGTTATTAGTAAATTATTTTATGGTACATAACGTTCTCTGGCTTTGCGACGAGGCTTCATTTTTTAGGCCAGGTGCGTGAAAAAAGCCTTGGCGCGAAGCCAGTGTCAGCGGCCGGTTTTGTTTTCTCTTTGTATTTTTTCATAATCAGCTAAAGCCAGTCTTATGCTGGAAATTACTAAATCAGGATCGTCTGTTTGAACAAAATGGCTTGATTTTGAGCAATAAAACAACTTTCCGTAATGCAGCGGATATAATAGTTCGAGATAGCGTTTCATTTTGAGATTCTCACTAACTCTGAACAACTTTTCGAAATCACAGATTAGCGGTGGATTATCACCACCTGTTTCTGAATAACCACCGGCCATAATAAAATGCACCGGCACGTCAGGTAATGGATTTCGGTCACACTCATTAAATTCAGTTTGCGTTAATTGGACAGATATTTTTACTTCTTCCACGTAATACTTTGGCATTTCTGTATAGAGTTTTTCATGGAATAATTTATTCGGCTTCCCAAAAGCAGAATCAATTTGATGCCGGGTAAACCCCATTTCCAGATAGGGTAGTTCACCCATTCCCTTCTTTTTGGTGAAATCAATAGGGTCAATAAAAATAAGGCCTGCAATTTCATCGGGATAGCGTGAGGCATAACTTCTTATATATGCTCCTCCAAAAGAATGTGATACCAATAGATAGGGCGGGTTCAATCCCTTTGCTATCAGCATCTTCCTTAAATTGCTTACGATATGTTCCGTTGTAGGGGGCAGGCTGTCGTCTTCTGACTCACCAATCCTTGGACGGTTATACGCAAAAACAGTATTTGTTTTGGAAACTTCATCAATTATAGTTTTCCATCTATCGTATGAGTCTGCCATTCCGTTCTCAAATACAATAACTGGTTTATCGCCCGGATTGCTTTTCATGCCAGCTGTAAATACCTCAACCTTGAACCCATTCAAGGTAATAAAGTCTAGTTTGGCATACGCTTGATCCTTATTCGATTTAACTGATTCAATCAGGGGTTTCCATCTGCTATCAAGGTATAGCGACTTTAAATCAGGATCAGATATGATATGTGAATATCTGGAGTAGTTCATAAATGCTGCAATATAATTCAGATTGGCAAATGCGCTATCTGCATTGTATGCTAATGCATAGGAACATGCAGCATTATAACGATGGTTCATTGTTATTTTTGAGTCCGGTACATTAAACGCGTTTGAAAACGCATGAGCAGAGTTCTTATAGTCTTTTACCTGATATAGAGAGTCCGCTTTTCTAATAAGAACATCGTATTTCCGATTACTATTCTGACCCAATAGAGATACAGTAGCAATTAAAAAGGTTAATAACAAAGTCGTTTTTTTCATTTGTCTTTCTTGAGCTTATGGTGCAATCTTAGGGTTGATATTAACTTGCTGCTAACGGTTCCTGGCTTTGCGCCGTGGCTTGTGTGGTTGGCCTCGTGCGTGGGACAAGCCATGGAGCGAAGCCAGTGTTGCACTAAATCCCGCCCCGAAAAAGGGGCGGGATAGTAGCATGTTTCATAATTTAAAGGTTCACCAAAACCATTTGAATTATGGAAACACTACCAAAATTAAGAAAAAAGAGTTTCACTATTGTAGAGCAAGCCATTCATCAGGTACATGGGTTTCGCAGCCTATATCAGGAGTTAGACGATAAAGTGCGGTTATCAGGACAATCGCCCAGTACACTCAGCAATTATGCCCGTAAACTGGCACAGTTAAGCCTTCATTTCGGTAAGTTACCACAACACATCAGTGAGAAAGAGTTGAACCGTTACCTGGCTCAATTAGCCAGGCAAAGCAAAACGCCATCGCTGAGCGATTTCAAGTTTGCGGTTTATGGATTACGTTATTGCTATCGTTTGCTGGGGATGAATGAAAAAGCGGTAAAGCTGCCACAGATCAAGCATACGGGCAAGTTACCGGTGGTGCTCAACTACCAGGAGTGCAAGGCATTATTTTCAGCTCCGGAACTGTTAAAACACAGGGTATTGCTGTCCCTGATATATTCGGCCGGGTTGCGTGCGCGTGAAGTGAGCCGCTTACACCTAAGTGACATTGATTCAGGCCGTATGATGATCCACATTCGCCAGAGCAAATATAACAAGGACCGGTATGTGCCCTTGTCGCCGCTGATACTGGAAGGGCTGCGTAAATATTATTATGCTTGCCAACCGGTAGAATACCTGTTTAATGGCAACACGCCGGGCAGCCCGCTGAGTGTACGGGGTATGCAATGGGCATTGCGTGAAGCGGTTAAGAAGTGCAAGCTTCAAAAAGGCATAACCCTTCATACGTTGCGTCACAGCTATGCCACGCACTTGCTTGAATACGGGATGGATATAGTCTCGATCAAAGAACTGCTGGGACATGAGCGCATTGAGACGACGCTGGTCTATCTGCATGTAGCCAAACCAAACCGGAGTAACCTGTTCAGCCCGTTCGANCAGGTTGTACGGCAAAGATTGAGGCCGGCCTGTGAACTGGCAGAGGTCATAAGCCGCTTTGGCAGGGAGTATGAGCAGAAACATGCAGCCAACAGTTATATCCAGAGGACGTTAAGTGCGATACGCCGCTGCCGGACGTCGGAACTGGGTGGGCATGTTGACCGGTGCGATACATGCGGGCATATACGCATCAGCTACAACTCCTGCCGCAACCGTCATTGTCCCAAATGCCAGAATATACAGCGCGAGGCATGGATAGAAGGCCGCAAACAGGATTTGCTGCCGGTTCCGTATTTTCATGTAGTATTTACGGTTCCTGAAGTACTGAATGAGCTGTTTCTGCATCATCCGCAAGGGATGTATAACCTGCTGTTCAGCAGTGTATGGGAAACGATTGCACAGTTTTCATTCACAAAATGGCATGCCGAGACAGGCATGGTGGCGGTATTGCATACCTGGGGTCAGAACCTGAGCCTTCACCCGCATTTGCATTGTATAGTTCCGGGCGGCGGTATCAACTATAAGGGAGAATGGAAGCAGGTAAATACATCGGCCAACGGCAAAGTATTTCTGTTCAGGGTTGAAAATCTTTCGTCAGTATTCCGCGCCAAATTCATTACAGGGCTGCAGAAACGACTGCCACAAGATCAGCAATTCATCCGGGAGTTGAAACGCACCAATTGGGTGGTTTACGCCAAAGAGCCGTTTGCCGGGCCTGAGCAGGTGATTGAATACCTGGGACGCTATACGCACAAGGTGGCCATCAGCAATCACCGGTTGATAAAGGTTGATGAAAGCGGCGTTACATTCCGTTGGCGCGATTACCGGGATAATCGTGAAAAGGTGATGACCTTGCAGGGTGTTGAATTCCTGCGGCGTTTCTGTCAGCATATTATGCCACACCGGTTTGTGAGGATCAGGCATTACGGATTGCTGTCCACCAGGCGCCGGCCGGAGTTGCGTACCCTTCAAAAGGACTTTGGCATGAACCCCGTGCTTCAAAAGCCTAAGAAACACTGGAAGGAGCTGTGCCGCGAACACTTAGGTTATGATCCTGACCTGTGCCCATGCTGTGGTAAGGGGCTGATGATAACGATTGAATGGTTTGAAGCCGGTAGGCCGCCGCCGCTGCATTTAATCACCAGAAACCAACAACACAATGAGACCAATTGATCAAACTGTCCTTAGAAAGGGCCTGGTATTATATTGTCCGATTATGAATGAACAGTAACCTAATGTTTATAAAATCAAACAATTATCACTTTTTCAGTATCCAAATTCAGGTATAACAGTTAAAAACCAGCTCGCAGAGCTGCCTTACAAAATCACTCAAAAGATTTGAAACTCCATAAAAAAACAGCGTTGCGGGATTCCGTGCAACACGGCTTCATGCTGGGTCTCGTACCTCGACCACACGAAGCCTTAATTATTGGCGGCAGTCTTATTCTGCGTTAGTATTGCATTCAGGGCAACTATATGACTTTCGATCAAAGTCTCTATAATAAATGTTTTTACATGTGGGCACAGTACAACGTCTTACCTTATTTTCAATGAAATCATCTAAGTTTAATGTTGGACAAGCAACGAAGGCCAGACGAATATCTTGAAAAGCATACTCATTGACTGATTTAGCATTTTTCCTTTCCACAAGACCAATCTTTTTTAAATATCCAGCAGTTGTCCATGGATTAATTATATTCCGAATGGCAGGTGAGTCTGAAGCCACTTTCTTAGTCACTAGCTCTTCAATTGTAAATGAAACCTGATTCGTTTTTGTCAGGTATGTATAGTTTGATGAACTAGTTATAAGTTCCTTTGCTTTTTCCCTGCAGAAAAGTTCAATTGAATTATTCACTATTGCTTCTTCAAATTTTTTCGAATTAGGATTGTGCTTATACTGCTCAGATAATACACGGTTACATATCCTAACACAATCTCGAGGTGATAATTCAGAAAACAGAATAATTCTTCCTAAAGATTTATTATTATGAAAAAGAGATTCGAAATCTGATACTTTATTCTCGCTGTAAGCTGCTACACGTTTTGATAGCATTTCTTGTATTTGCCTCCAAGTCCATCGTAAATCATATGAAAAAATTCGGTCAGGTCTTGCAATTTCAACCGTAAATGGTTTTAAAGCATCCCAGAGAAAAAATTTAAAACTTAAATAAGGAGTTTCAAGTAACTCTAAATCTTTTATAAGATCGGAGATTAATTTAAAGCTAGCTTGAGGATTGTTCCCTGTTAAACTCTGCTCATCAACTTTATCAACTAAGATGAAAATTGAATTATACCCTACTTTTTTTAATAATGCGATGATATTTATGAAGTTATCCTTGTGACTAAGTTGCAGTTTTTTATCAATTTCTATCTTTGATAAATCAATTTCTAAACCTTTCGCTTTTGTTATTTGTCTGATAATGTTTGCAATTGGCTCCTTGAAACTCTTCCAAACATCAACAACGTAATCTTCAATTGTTTTGAGAGATTGGATGGCTTGATTAGGAAAAGAGGCTGGGGTTTCGAATAAATAAATTCTTGATAGTTTATAAATATATTGCCTCTCCGCAAAACTAAATATAGAATTATAATCAAATTCAGATTTTTGAATTTTACTAAAAAAAGATAATAGGCAAAGACGATTTAAATAAGTTAAGTGATAGGATAAATTTATGTCCTCGATCTTACTGAATTGAGTCAAATCATGATTGGTATATGTAATTGATAATATATCACTCGTAACCATAGCTCTTTTCTCAATCATAATGCGTTGTGCAGTTTTCCCCCCTCCTCGAGGCGCATAAACAATATTGGAGACAGGGTTATATGGATTTCCCCATACATCCTCGAAGTAATCGGGAGTAATGAAATAACTTCCTATCAGTTCTACTTCTTTATCTGCATTTGAGAATTGAAAGGGGTTGATAGGGAACCCGAGGTTGTTCAAATATTCTTCGAAAGTCAGCGCCATTATTAGAAATTATTTGAAATGACTTAATATGTCTTAGTTAGATTTGGTCTGTTAGAAATAGCTAATTTACAAAATATAAAGTTAGTCAGATTGCCGCCAACGTTCCGCAGCTACCCGCTGTCAGGCTTCTATTCAACTATCTTCCTAAGAAGCACAGAACATGAGTTTGGAAATAGTTTTCAAAAGAAGAACAAGCGGAAGCTTGGTGGCGGGTAGGTGCAGTTAGGCACAGGCATTTTTAATCAGCTAGATCATATATCCCTTTTTAATTCTATCAACTAGTCCTGCATAGTCAGGAAACATTTGCGGTGATGAGAAGCCAATTCCTTCTAATATTTTCCATAATTCAAACAACAAATCACCAGATAACTTGTACTTGCTCAAAGGAATTTTTTCCGGTTTTGTCATTGGATGTGGATGATATGAAAATACACTGAATTGTCTCTCAATTCTTCGATCAAGTGGCGGCGCTTCTATTAGGGCTGAATAATTAATCTGTTCAAGATTATCGCCAACATCTTCAATGGATTTTAACCATCTTTCATCTTTTAGATGGTAAATGTAAGTTTCAAAACTTTTATACTCCACCTCCTCGCTCTTAAGATCTATTGCAAAATATGAAGCCACAAGTATGTTTGTTGTCCAGTCAAGTAAAGGAGTTTTTATTCCGTAATGTTGAGCTAAACACATTCTTTCAATTGTGGATATGGGAAAGGTATTATTTTGTTTTGAAGCCATTCTGCAAAACGTTTCAAATTCATTGTTACTGCGTAAGTACGCACTTCTCAATCTGATATCTGTGATAGGTTCGTCCGGATTATAATTGATGTTTCTATAAGCAACAGGTAAAAGCGGCCAGTCTTGTGCTTGACCTCTGAAAATGCCAGAAGATTCATGTGGCTTTAATAATTGAGGATGTACTGCTAACAGATTCATTGGCGAGAATGGATCATAATCATCTAAGCCTAAGCTTCTTTTCTTATTTAAGTCAAGTAGTTCTTGAACGGAAGTAATGGTTCTTTCTTCATCGATGAAAAAGTAAGGTGATGTATCCATTTTTTTTATATTAGCTTGTGCCTAACGGTGGCAATATGAAAAGTTGGGGATTACGGAGCGATATCCTGTCATGATAAATAGCATTTGATGCGAGCCACAACCTTTGAATAACCTATTAACCCCCAATTTTTTATATTGCGTGTTGCACTAAATCCCGCCCCGAAAAAGGGGCGGGATAGTAGCATGTTTCATAATTTAAAGGTTCACCAAAACCATTTGAATTATGGAAACACTACCAAAATTAAGAAAAAAGAGTTTCACTATTGTAGAGCAAGCCATTCATCAGGTACATGGGTTTCGCAGCCTATATCAGGAGTTAGACGATAAAGTGCGGTTATCAGGACAATCGCCCAGTACACTCAGCAATTATGCCCGTAAACTGGCACAGTTAAGCCTTCATTTCGGTAAGTTACCACAACACATCAGTGAGAAAGAGTTGAACCGTTACCTGGCTCAATTAGCCAGGCAAAGCAAAACGCCATCGCTGAGCGATTTCAAGTTTGCGGTTTATGGATTACGTTATTGCTATCGTTTGCTGGGGATGAATGAAAAAGCGGTAAAGCTGCCACAGATCAAGCATACGGGCAAGTTACCGGTGGTGCTCAACTACCAGGAGTGCAAGGCATTATTTTCAGCTCCGGAACTGTTAAAACACAGGGTATTGCTGTCCCTGATATATTCGGCCGGGTTGCGTGCGCGTGAAGTGAGCCGCTTACACCTAAGTGACATTGATTCAGGCCGTATGATGATCCACATTCGCCAGAGCAAATATAACAAGGACCGGTATGTGCCCTTGTCGCCGCTGATACTGGAAGGGCTGCGTAAATATTATTATGCTTGCCAACCGGTAGAATACCTGTTTAATGGCAACACGCCGGGCAGCCCGCTGAGTGTACGGGGTATGCAATGGGCATTGCGTGAAGCGGTTAAGAAGTGCAAGCTTCAAAAAGGCATAACCCTTCATACGTTGCGTCACAGCTATGCCACGCACTTGCTTGAATACGGGATGGATATAGTCTCGATCAAAGAACTGCTGGGACATGAGCGCATTGAGACGACGCTGGTCTATCTGCATGTAGCCAAACCAAACCGGAGTAACCTGTTCAGCCCGTTCGACAGGTTGTACGGCAAAGATTGAGGCCGGCCTGTGAACTGGCAGAGGTCATAAGCCGCTTTGGCAGGGAGTATGAGCAGAAACATGCAGCCAACAGTTATATCCAGAGGACGTTAAGTGCGATACGCCGCTGCCGGACGTCGGAACTGGGTGGGCATGTTGACCGGTGCGATACATGCGGGCATATACGCATCAGCTACAACTCCTGCCGCAACCGTCATTGTCCCAAATGCCAGAATATACAGCGCGAGGCATGGATAGAAGGCCGCAAACAGGATTTGCTGCCGGTTCCGTATTTTCATGTAGTATTTACGGTTCCTGAAGTACTGAATGAGCTGTTTCTGCATCATCCGCAAGGGATGTATAACCTGCTGTTCAGCAGTGTATGGGAAACGATTGCACAGTTTTCATTCACAAAATGGCATGCCGAGACAGGCATGGTGGCGGTATTGCATACCTGGGGTCAGAACCTGAGCCTTCACCCGCATTTGCATTGTATAGTTCCGGGCGGCGGTATCAACTATAAGGGAGAATGGAAGCAGGTAAATACATCGGCCAACGGCAAAGTATTTCTGTTCAGGGTTGAAAATCTTTCGTCAGTATTCCGCGCCAAATTCATTACAGGGCTGCAGAAACGACTGCCACAAGATCAGCAATTCATCCGGGAGTTGAAACGCACCAATTGGGTGGTTTACGCCAAAGAGCCGTTTGCCGGGCCTGAGCAGGTGATTGAATACCTGGGACGCTATACGCACAAGGTGGCCATCAGCAATCACCGGTTGATAAAGGTTGATGAAAGCGGCGTTACATTCCGTTGGCGCGATTACCGGGATAATCGTGAAAAGGTGATGACCTTGCAGGGTGTTGAATTCCTGCGGCGTTTCTGTCAGCATATTATGCCACACCGGTTTGTGAGGATCAGGCATTACGGATTGCTGTCCACCAGGCGCCGGCCGGAGTTGCGTACCCTTCAAAAGGACTTTGGCATGAACCCCGTGCTTCAAAAGCCTAAGAAACACTGGAAGGAGCTGTGCCGCGAACACTTAGGTTATGATCCTGACCTGTGCCCATGCTGTGGTAAGGGGCTGATGATAACGATTGAATGGTTTGAAGCCGGTAGGCCGCCGCCGCTGCATTTAATCACCAGAAACCAACAACACAATGAGACCAATTGATCAAACTGTCCTTAGAAAGGGCCTGGTATTATATTGTCCGATTATGAATGAACAGTAACCTAATGTTTATAAAATCAAACAATTATCACTTTTTCAGTATCCAAATTCAGGTATAACAGTTAAAAACCAGCTCGCAGAGCTGCCTTACAAAATCACTCAAAAGATTTGAAACTCCATAAAAAAACAGCGTTGCGGGATTCCGTGCAACACGGCTTCATGCTGGGTCTCGTACCTCGACCACACGAAGCCTTAATTATTGTGCACAGTTTTTTATTTGCAACTATTGAATATTTTGTCTTCTGATTCCTTATGTCCTAATTCTACAGCTTTTTTCCAACTCTCACAAGCTTTATCAAAGTCCTGCAATAAAAAATATACATTTCCTAAATTGGAATATGCTAAAGCAAATTTATTATTAATCTCAATAGCTTTCTTATAATCAATAATAGCCTCATCGTATCTTTCAAGTCGCATTTTTGCTACACCTCTATTTGTATAGGAATCAAAATCATTTGGTTTTAATTCTATCGCTTTTGTGTAATCTTCAATTGCTCCAATCTCATCACCAATCATTTGTTTTGATATTCCTCGATTATGATAAGCATCAATATCCTTTGGGTTTTTACCAATCGCTTTATCGAAATACTCAATTGCTTTTTTATGATCTCCCTTTTTTCCATAATAAATCGCCAGATTATAAAAATTATCTCTTCCACAATTTATCATGATACTTAGAAAGAAAAGTATAACGAGTGTCTTAATATATCTCATTGTTTTATACCGTAATCTGTTAATTTTCAAAATCAAACTTTATCATGTGAGATGCTCTTAAAATTGTGCACAACTTACATATATCCTCAACGCCATCCTCCTGATATTGAGTTTATCTGACAAATTCGTGCTGTATATCCTAAGTTTTTCAGTGATTACCATTGTGTTTATTTCTCACAGGTCAAGGTCATCAAAAGGCGATTTTACCTGTTGCAATGGTTTTGTATGGTTGTTAATCTCTGTTGTCCCGCTGCTTTTATACTCTGATATCTCCTGTTATATCGTAAATCAACTTCAGCTTCAAGTATCTTGATAGCATACAAATGCCTGAGCCTTTGCGAGGTAACCGGTTTATTAATCCCTGCTAATATAGGGAGATTTTCTCAATATATTCTTTTCAATTCTATCAATTAGAATTTTCTTTTCTTCCATTCTTCAATAATCCGTTTTGCAGTCAGGTGAAGCCGGCCAATATCCAAAACCCCGCTTTTCACCTTTCGCCTTTCCTTTTATAAGCAACCAGCTGCCGGCTTTTTGCCCGGGATTGCAGCCTTAGCACCGGAGAAGTTGCAACTTATGCGAAGCCGTCATGCGCTTATTCCAGAGAAGTTACAGAGACTGTAAAATAAACTGTGTCAAGAATAAATCATTAACTTGACACAACTTATGAAAGACCAAAAATTTGATTTAGACGCATTCAAAAACGATGCAAAAGAGAGGCTACGGCGAGGTGAGCCGGCCTCAGGCAAAGAGGGGGTTTTTCAACCTCTTTTAAAGCAGATGCTGCAGGAAATACTCCAGGCAGAAATGGATGGGCATATGAAAGAGAAGGAACGTTCAACTGGCAATCGTCGCAACGGTAATGGTAGTAAAAAGGTAAAGAGTACTGCTGGAGAATTTGAACTGGAAACTCCCCGAGATCGAAACGGCACGTTTGAGCCACAAATCGTTGCCAAGAGACAAGTGATTATTAGTGAAGAGCTTGAAGCAAAAGTATTGCGATTGTACAGCAAAGGAGTGAGTACGCGTGATATCTGTGAACTCATTGAGGATACGTATGGTTTTACGCTCTCGGCAACTACCTTAAGCAGTATAACAGACAGGGTAATCCCGATGATCAGGGAATGGCAGCAGCGACCGCTTGAGAGTATATATTGCTTCGTTTGGATGGATGCGCTGCATTATAAGGTACGAGAAGATGGTAAAGTAGTGTCACGGGCTGTTTATAACATTCTTGGCGTTAACAACAAAGGGGTTAAAGATCTGCTCGGAATGTATGTATCTGAAAGTGAGGGGGCCAGATTCTGGTTGCAGGTATTAAGCGATTTGAAAGCCCGTGGGGTGGAGGACATATTGATTTCAAGCATTGATAACCTTAAAGGATTCAAAGAAGCTATTGAAACCACATTCCCCGCTACGGATGTTCAATCCTGTATAGTGCATCAGATCCGAAACACTCTGAAGTATATACCATATAAAGATAGTCGAGAGTTTCTGAAGGATTTACGGGTGGTTTATCAAGCTATAACAAAACAAGACGCCGAATTCAATCTTGATCTGATGGAAGAAAAATGGGGTAAGAAATATACGCCTGTATTCACATCCTGGCGCAATAACTGGGAGCAGCTGAGTAATTACTTCAAATACCCTGAACCCATACGAAGAATAATGTACACAACCAATATTATCGAAGGGTTCCATCGACAGGTACGTAAGATTACTAAAACGAAAGGCGCTTTTACCAGTGACATGGCTTTGCTAAAACTGATCTATCTTGCCACTCAAAATATGATAGAAAAATGGACCGCTCCTATTGGTAATTGGGGCCTAGTCGCTTCTCAACTCGATATTATTTTTGGAGAAAGGGCACGTATAACCATTAATTCCTTCTAATTCGATGTTAGGTTTTCTAAGGCATAAAGCGCTGAGATTAATACCCATAAAAATAAGTGCTACCTTTGGTGATAGCACTTATAGGGTATTAATCCCATCGATCGGGGGTATCCCTTCTCAGGTTGCTCCTCAGCAGAGCCTGGGTCCGTTTAACCCGATTAACAAAGATAGTAAAATTGAACTGACACAGTTTAATTTACACTCCCAAGTTACAGTTTCCGCTAAGCCGTCACGGGTTTACTCCGGAGAGTTTGCAGTCTTCGTTAAGCCGTCACGCGTTTACTCCAAAGAGGTTAGAGTGTCCGCTAAGCCGTCACGCGTTTACTCCAAAGAGTTTGCAGTTTCCGCTAAGCCGTCACGGGTTTACTCCAAAGAGTTTGCAGTTTCCGCTAAGCCGTCACGGGTTTACTCCGAAGAGTTTGCAGTTTCCGCTAAGCCGTCACGCGTTTACTCCAAAGAGGTTAGAGTGTCCGCTAAGCCGTCACGGGTTTACTCCGGAGAGTTTACAGTTTCCGCTAAGCCGTCACGGGTTTACTCCAAAGAGTTTGCAGTTTCCGCTAAGCCGTCACGCGTTTACTCCGAAGAGTTTACAGTCTCCGCTAAGCCGTCACGCGTTTACTCCGGAGAGGTTAGAGTCTCCACTAAGCCGTCACGGGTTTACTCCAAAGAGTTTACAGTTTCCGCTAAGCCGTCACGGGTTTACTCCAAAGAGTTTGCAGTCTCCGTTAAGCCGTCACGGGTTTAAATATTTAAATATGAATACATCCTGAGATTACATAGGCACCTCCGCACCAAACATGAGCACCTCCGCACCAAACATGGGCACCTCCGCATCAAACATGGGCACCTCCACGCCAAACATGGGCACCTCCACACCAAACATGGGCACCTCCACGCCAAACATGGACACCTCCGCATCAAACATGGGCATCTCCACGCCAAGCATGAGCACCTCCACGCCAAACATGGGCACCTCCACACCAAACATGGGCACCTCCGCACCAAACATGAGCACCTCCACGCCAAACATGGGCACCTCCACGCCAAACATGGGCACCTCCACACCAAACATGGGCACCTCCACACCAAACATGAGTACTTCCACACTTAACATGAACTCTCCACACACATTACCGGCACTCTCTTTTACTGTGTTACACACAGTTTTTTGGACATAACCACTTCCTGATTGGGAGTAGAGGTTTTATCATTAAGTGACGAGGTTTCATACTTACTTGTCGGGGTTTCGTCCATACGTGTCAGGGTTTCATCCAAGCGTGTCGAGGTTTCATCCAAGCGTGTCAAGGCTTCATACAAGCGTGTCGGGGTTTCGTACAAGCGTGTCAAGGCTCTATCCAAGTGTGTCAGGGTTTCATCCAAGCGTGTCAAGGCTTTATACACGCGTGTCGGGGTTTCATCCAAGCATGTCAAGGCTTCATACAAGCGTGTCGAGGTTTCATCCAAGCATGTCAAGGCTTTATCCAAGCGTGTCAAGGCTTCATACAAGCGTGTCGGGGTTTCATCCAGGCGTGTCAAGGCTTTATCCAAGTGTGTCAGGGTTTCATACAAGCGTGTCAAGGCTTTATCCAAGGGAGTGTAAATTAAACTGTGTCAGTTCAATTTTACTATCTTTGTTAATCGGGTTAAACGGACCCAGGCTCTGCTGAGGAGCAACCTGAGAAGGGATACCCCCGATCGATGGGATTAATACCCTATAAGTGCTATCACCAAAGGTAGCACTTATTTTTATGGGTATTAATCTCAGCGCTTTATGCCTTAGAAAACCTAACATCGAATTAGAAGGAATTAATGGTTATACGTGCCCTTTCTCCAAAAATAATATCGAGTTGAGAAGCGACTAGGCCCCAATTACCAATAGGAGCGGTCCATTTTTCTATCATATTTTGAGTGGCAAGATAGATCAGTTTTAGCAAAGCCATGTCACTGGTAAAAGCGCCTTTCGTTTTAGTAATCTTACGTACCTGTCGATGGAACCCTTCGATAATATTGGTTGTGTACATTATTCTTCGTATGGGTTCAGGGTATTTGAAGTAATTACTCAGCTGCTCCCAGTTATTGCGCCAGGATGTGAATACAGGCGTATATTTCTTACCCCATTTTTCTTCCATCAGATCAAGATTGAATTCGGCGTCTTGTTTTGTTATAGCTTGATAAACCACCCGTAAATCCTTCAGAAACTCTCGACTATCTTTATATGGTATATACTTCAGAGTGTTTCGGATCTGATGCACTATACAGGATTGAACATCCGTAGCGGGGAATGTGGTTTCAATAGCTTCTTTGAATCCTTTAAGGTTATCAATGCTTGAAATCAATATGTCCTCCACCCCACGGGCTTTCAAATCGCTTAATACCTGCAACCAGAATCTGGCCCCCTCACTTTCAGATACATACATTCCGAGCAGATCTTTAACCCCTTTGTTGTTAACGCCAAGAATGTTATAAACAGCCCGTGACACTACTTTACCATCTTCTCGTACCTTATAATGCAGCGCATCCATCCAAACGAAGCAATATATACTCTCAAGCGGTCGCTGCTGCCATTCCCTGATCATCGGGATTACCCTGTCTGTTATACTGCTTAAGGTAGTTGCCGAGAGCGTAAAACCATACGTATCCTCAATGAGTTCACAGATATCACGCGTACTCACTCCTTTGCTGTACAATCGCAATACTTTTGCTTCAAGCTCTTCACTAATAATCACTTGTCTCTTGGCAACGATTTGTGGCTCAAACGTGCCGTTTCGATCTCGGGGAGTTTCCAGTTCAAATTCTCCAGCAGTACTCTTTACCTTTTTACTACCATTACCGTTGCGACGATTGCCAGTTGAACGTTCCTTCTCTTTCATATGCCCATCCATTTCTGCCTGGAGTATTTCCTGCAGCATCTGCTTTAAAAGAGGTTGAAAAACCCCCTCTTTGCCTGAGGCCGGCTCACCTCGCCGTAGCCTCTCTTTTGCATCGTTTTTGAATGCGTCTAAATCAAATTTTTGGTCTTTCATAAGTTGTGTCAAGTTAATGATTTATTCTTGACACAGTTTATTTTACAGTCTCTTATCCAAGCGTGTCGGGGTTTCATACAAGCGTGTCAAGGCTTCATACAAGCGTGTCGAGGTTTCATACAAGCGTTTCGGGTTTCATCCAAGCGTGTTGAGGTTTAGTACAAGCGTGTCGGGGTTTCATACAAGCGTGTCAAGGCTTCATACAAGCGTGTCGAGGTTTCATCCAAGCGTGTCGAGGCTTTATCCAGGCGTGTCGGGGTTTTATCCAGGCGTGTCGGGGTTTCATCCAGGCGTGTCAGGGTTTCATCCAGGCGTGACGGGGTTTCGTACAAGCGTGTCGGGGTTTACTGGCATTCCGGCATGATACCGGTCAATGTGAAGAGTAAAACATTATATGCAAAAACATCCTTTAGCCTTTAAAAAGGCTGTTGCTGATAGACAGAATTATACTGATTATTCTGCCGGTTGAAACACACACAGGAAATATCATTCCTTTGACGGCTATTTGCCCGGCATACGGTATTTGGCAAAGAATTGCTCGCGGTAGGTGATCCCTATCGGGATCCGGTGTCCCTGAATGATGACCTGGTGCCTTTCAATAACATCGATATGCGCCAGGGAGATGATGTACGATTTATGAACCCTTACAAACTGGTCGGCAGGCAGGTGAGCAATGGCTTCTTTCATGGTAAGAAGTGAGAGAATCTTTTTCCCTGTTGTGTAAAAAGCCATGTAATTGCCCGTTCCCTCCACGAAAAGGATGTTTTTCGGCAGTACACGATAAACCTGGGAGCCGCTTTTTAGCAGCAAAGCTGATTCGTCGTCCCTGCTTGTATCTGTGACCACTTTTTCAGGCTTGCTTTTTCCGGCTGCATCATAGGCTTTGTTGACAGCCTTCAGAAAGCGCTCATATTTGACAGGCTTGAGCAGGTAATCGACCGCATCGTAATTGTAGCTTTCAGCGCCATACTCGGGGTACGCAGTGATAAAGATCACCAGGGGCTTCGTTCTGAGCGAATTGAGCATTCCAAGGCCCGAAATTTCAGGCATGTTAATGTCGAGGAATACAAGTTCAGCCTGGTTTGCCATGAGGAATTGCATCGCCTTCAGCGGATTGGAGAAAGCCCCCGCCAGTTCAAGGAAGGGCGTTTTTTCGATATACCCTTTTATCAGGTCCAGGGCAAAAGGTTCGTCATCTACCACAATGCATTTCATCGGTCATCTATTTGAGTGTTATCTGAAGTCTCACGTTAAATATCCCGGCATCTTCTGATATGGCGAGGCTGTGTTTCCCGGGGTACAGGATGGCCAGGCGTTTCCTGACGTTCTCAAGTCCTATCCCTGAGCTTTTTTTGTCCGGCTGCTCTTTTCTGCGCTTCACAGGGTTGGAAACTTCGAGGCTGAGAATACTTTCGTTGCATGTAATTCCGATACTGATCAGGGAAGGCTCATCGAAGCTTAACCCGTGTTTAAAAGCGTTTTCAATGAAAGGGATGATTAAAAGGGGTGCGATGCTATCGGAACTGAAATCACCTTCGCATTTAAACCTGACGGTTACGGGCATCTCGTCCGATATCCTGAGTTTCTGCAGGCTGATGTAGCTCTCAATATGCTCTGTCTCTTTACTGAGCAGCACTTTATCCACATTGCTTTCGTACAGCATGTATCGCATCTGCGAAGCAATCTTCTCTATCAGGTCAGCGGTAAAGTCATCCCCGTTTTTGGTGGCGCTGGCAAAGGCAAGATTTAACATGTTGAACAGAAAATGCGGATTTACCTGTGCTTTCAGGTAGTTGAGTTCGGCGGCCAGTTTCTCCGATTTCAGTTCCTGCCGTTGTTTTTCTCCTTTGAGCCATATGCGGGTAAAACCATACGCCAGCGCTAAAGCAAGGATAAATATATTGATAGCCAGCGTGACAAAGAATTGTGAGAGGTAAGATTCTTCGTGCGAAGAGTAATAAACGGGGAAAAGAAAGAAATCGAGCAGCGACTCAATAATGGTCAGGGCCAGCAGAACAGCCAGCAGGCTGGCCACGAACCTGACACGGTATTTTCGCGACCCTGCCCTGGGAATAAGCCACAGCGAGACAGAGTAAAAAAGTACCATGTTGATGATCGTACCCATGGCTACGGGGTATATGAAATTCCCGGTGCCACGCTTAATATACCCCAGGGTATTGACATATCCCGCTACCAGCAAAAACCCGCTTAGCCAGATGATCACATGAATGGCCGGTTCGATCAGGTGCTTAATCTTTGTCATGTCAAAGGTTTATGAGTCAAAAATAAGGATTAGTAATAAAATCAGAAAACCCGTTTGATGAATAATGCCGTTTTTTGGACGAATTGCTTAAACCAATTGACAAGTTGATATTTTCAGGGAAAAGTGTCAGTTGGAAAAGAATCAGGAGTGTTCATGGAAAAAATTTTCATGGCCTGTATTGCCGGGATAATTTCGGTTGCGATTTAATGAACCATCAAACCATCAGCACCATGAAAACGATCAGATTAATTGCTATCCTTCTTGTGATTGCCTCATCAGGAACAGTAAATGCACAAACTTCCCGGTCCGGAAAATTTTCCGGAAAATGGTACGGCGACCTTATAATCAGCCCAAAACAAAGATTAAAAGTGGCATTTGAAATTTGGACGATGAGCAACGGTGACTATGATGCAGTGATGCACAGTGTTGACCAGAAGACATACAACATTCTGGTTGACAGCATCAGCAGCAGTTCCGACAGTATAGTCATGATTGTGAAGACGCTGGGAGCAACTTTCTCCGGCGCCCTGGTAAATGATACATCACTCAACGGGAATTTTGAGCAGGCGAAAGGCAGGCAAAAGCCTTTCAGCCTTGTGAAAACGGCAGAATTTCCTTTCCCGATAGCCAGGAGGCCGCAGGAGCCCAAAAAGCCCTATGCCTATTATACTGAAAACGTTTCATTTGTGAACAGCCAGGCGGGGGTTACACTCAGAGGTACGTTCATACGTCCCGTGGGAAAAGGTAAATACCCGGCAGTGGTTCTGATATCCGGTTCAGGGCCGTCCGACAGGAACCAGACCATTTTCGGGCACAAGACATTTATGGTGCTGGCCGACTACCTCACCCGGCACGGCATGGCAGTCCTGCGTTACGACGACCGGGGTGCCGGGGAATCTACCGGTAATTTTATGACGGCTACCACTGTTGATCATGCTTCGGATGCTTCGGCAGCGCTGGATTACCTGGCCTCAAGGCCTGATGTGGAAGCCGGTTCGATGGGAGTGATAGGGCACAGCCTGGGATCGGATATAGCGCCCATTGTTGCCGGAATGAATCAGAAAACAGGCTTCATGGTACTGCTGGCCGGGGCGGCTATTTCGCTCAGGGACAATATTATCGAGCAATGCGAAACGGCATTTCCTACCATGGGGATCACGCCCGAAGGAATTGCCCTTAACCGGCGTATTCTCGAATCAACCATGCAGATTTTCAGGGATTCGGAAAACGACAGCATCGCGAAAATCAGGGTGATGGAAAACCTTCAGAAGTTCGATACACTGGTCGCCGGCATGAATCCTGCCGACAGGGAAAAGCTGGAATTGTCAACCCCTTTGAAGTATAAAGATTACGCTAAACTGCTCTATCCTTTCATGCGCTGCGATCTTTTTCGCAATCCTGCCGATGACCTTGCCAGGGTGAAATGCCCGGTGCTGGCTCTTTCGGGCGATAAAGACCTGCAGGTGCTTCCGCACAATCTCGATTTGATAAGGAAAGCAGTACTTTCAGGCGGGAATACCCATATCACAACTAAGCTTTACCCCGGTAAAAACCACCTGTTGCAAAGCTGCTCCAGGTGTACCATCGATGAATACGGCGAAATTGAAGAGACCATGTCGCCGGAAGTTCTTCAGGACATTGTTGACTGGATACTGATGACGATTTGACGAAACGGCCGGGAGTCAATTTCCGGGACAGGGAATGAGCCATCACAACAGGCACTCTCAATATGGGGGTGCCATTTTTTATACGTTAGTTTATCATCGCAAGCCGTCAGTTCACGGTCGCAAGAATAATTACGTGCAAGAAATAATTCCGGAGAGCAGTCTTTCAGATTGCAGCCCGGCCCGAAACGATAGCCTGCTATTTGATCAGTGCCAGTCCTTCGGTGGCTGAGCTGTCACCCGGCCTGATCAGCAGCGTTTTCTGGAAAAGTACCTTCGCTTCACGCAGCTTGCCGAGGCGGTAGTTGGTCCAGGCATACATGTGAATCGCATCGTAATCAAAAGGGAACATATTGGCCAGCTTCTCAAAGTGTTTGAAGGCGGTGGCATATTCTTTCCGGTTGTAATAGATGAGTCCCATGCGGTAATTGGCCGTGTAGTTATTGGGATCAATCTTCAGAATTTCAACATACTTATCGAGCACATGGTTCCAGTTGCCCATGGCGGAAGCAGGAAGAGCATACCCGAAACGCGCTTCAACAGAATAGGGCTTCAGTTGGATGGATTTAGTGTAGTAGTTGACTGATTCAGGATAATTGCCGGCATAATAATAAAGCCATCCAAGGCGGATGTTGATTTCGTACGATTGCGCATCGTAAACCTGCTTGAGCGCCTGTATAGCCTTGCTGTAGTTTTTACTGTTTTCGTAACTATAGCTGGCTGTGAATGCTTCCTGCAATTTTTTAAAATCCTGCGCACTGATGTTGGCTCCTTCAAGCAGGAGAAGGAGGATTATCAGGATGCGGTATGAAGTTGTTCTCAGAATTTCCATTTCAAACCTCCGTAAATTCCCTGGTTGCTGTAAGCGGCAGTCTGGCTGCTTTGCTGGTAGCTGCTGCCGTCGTAATAATAGTTGTAGTAATCATATTCCCTTTTGTAGTAGCGGTACATTATGGATATATCCAGATGGCTGTTCAGGGTATAGATCAGGTTTATCCCGCCCCTGAAAGTGATTCGTTCGGGAATGTTATAGACAACAAATGCGTTCTTTTCGTTGTAGTACGACAAGTCACCCAGGGTTACAAGCCCTTCGAGCCAAAGCTTCGGCAATGCTTTACCGCCCAGCGTTTCGTCAAATATCAGCCTTTTATCGCTGCCGTACTTAAACCCTGTAACGGATGTAGTCGCATATAAGTCCAGGTTGCCAAAAGGATACCATGTAAGCGACCCGTTTGCCTGCAACTGGTTACCCGTAGATGCAAGCTTTGCATAACTTGCTCCCCCGGCGATGGTAAGGTTGCCTGCTTCCTTCGTCAGGGATAGAGCGAGCACATAGTGGCTGTATGAATACGGCGCTTTGCTGAAACTATACACGTTGTCGGTATAACTGCTGATAACGGGTGTAGCACGGCCGCCCAGGTAATGGAAGGATGGTGTCAGCGACAATCCCGGCAGCGGGGTGTAAGTGAGCGAGGCATAAAACTCATTTTGCCGCAGGGAGTAATTGAATGCAGTGTCGGTAATTAACTTGTTTACCAGGGAAGCATCGTAAAGTGAGTAGGCAAAGTGTTTCTGCTTTTCTATTCCCAGGGTGTTTACGGCGATGTATAAACGTACGTTGGGGCCGGGCTGGAGCTGTATACCGGCATGAAAATAGGACTGGTCCTTGAATGCATCTTCTTCACCATAGCTGCTGTCGGCGCCCATAAGGTCAACAGGGCTGATTACCGGAACGGCATCGGGAATATAGCCGCCTTCGGCATAAACGAAGTTTATCCTGTTGGCCGAAGAACCCGGGACTGTAACAAACTTATCCCTGTATTCAAACGCAATAGCCGGGGCATCATTTCCCCGTCCTGATTCCAGGCAGGCATAATAGAGATATTCTGCCGTAACCGGGTCATTGCTGAAGTTCTTCAGCGACTTTTCAAAATGCGGGACAGCCTGCCTGAAATTGCGCAATTCATAGTATGCTATTCCAAGCCGCATGTCGAGGTAGTTATAGTCATATCCCGACGAAAGTGCTTCCCTGCCGGTTGCAATCAGTGATTTCCAGTCTTTGGCCGTATAGTAAGCATAAGTGATGCTGTCGTAATACCTGAAATCCTTTTGCTGGCCTGTCGCCTGAATGAAGGTTGCCAGCGCCAGTATGGCAGTGATTATGAATGATTTGGGAAGGTGTTTTTTAGCAGATTGCATTGCCGGTTATATTATCAGTTGGCTTTGGTTTCTATCCTGGTGGCCTTAGTTTCACGCTGCCNCGTACGGGCTGTAAATTTCTCAATACGGTTGTTGTCAATTTCGAATTCAAATTCGGCAAAAGGAGTCACTTTTTTTCCGTATTGCCTGCGGGCATAGGATTTTATCCAGATACCGCTCTGCTCAAGTTCATCCTTCATCGAACAGTAGCACAGTTCAAATTCGTTCCTGGTGAATATAAAGAACGGTGCCGCAAAATCCTGCAACGTCTTCATCATGTTGTTACCCGATACTTTGGCAGGGTATATATCGCGGATGAACAGATACCGGGAATAACCCTTGGCTACCTTATACGCTCCCAGGTAAAATGCAAACAGCAGTGATTTTCGGCTGCCTTCGAACCAGGTGAAATAGAACAGCTCGTCGTTACCGGCAAAGTATGCCTTAGAACCGCTCTTACTGCAATACAGATAGGTGTGGTTGTATATATCCGCCATTACTTCCCAGCTGATTACCTCTCCGGGTGACCCGTCTTTCGCGACTGAGAATTCAATTTTCTGGCCCGGTTTGAAGTTAAATGCGTTTTTCAGGCAATTGTTCTGAGGCAATGCTGAAATTTTGTTGCCTTTCGCAGGCTTCTTGTAAGATAGGAGCTCATAGCCGCCTTTTCTTTTTAGCAGGTACTGGCTGAATGGATAGTCGATGGTGTGCGAGCCGATAAACGGAGTTTGCTGTAATTGAAAATGCAGGTGCGGAACCGGCGATCGTCCTGAGTTACCGCAGAGTGCAAGAACCTCACCTTTTTTTATGCTTGCACCTTTCTCCACTTTTATGCTTCCCTGTTTTAAATGACAGAGTTTAGAGTAAAGATGGTCAGTGTGCCGGATGACAATGGTGTTTCCCCAATTGTTTTCAAGATTTACCTGCCCGATCGTATTGTCGTCAATGTTATCCAGCACTTCTTCAACCCAGCCGTCGGCAGGTGCAACCACCGGTTTGCCGTAGCAGTAATAATCTCCGGGCAGGTCGCCCCGGCCTTTGTACGAGAGCCCCTTGTCATCGGTAATTTCAAAATCCCATGCATGACGCCAGCCGTCGCGATGCGTGTACTCGCCTGAATGTCCCTGCGTGACAGTCCATTCGCCAATGACCGGTAAACCGATGGGGAAATAAGACCCTGCCGGAAAACGGAGGTTATTATTCAGATGTGTATAGAGGTTTTTCTCAGGCGAATATTCCTGTATGGTCACGGCGCTTAGCCCGGTTTTGTATTTCTCCCTGAACTTCAGTGTGTAGAGGAACAGAAGTACTACCAGGTTGAACGGAAGGCTGTATGTTGAAAGCTGGAAAATACCCAGCAGCACCGAAGTGCTGGTAACGAGTATCGATATGAGCGGAGTGAGCAGTATTACCCACAGGAAGGATGTCCGGGACGATACAATGAAAAAGCCGCCAATGGCAATAGCCGTGAGGATATAGTTGAACCCGATAAAACTGTAATTGAGCTCGTTAAAGTTTGCACCGATGAGTGAGTAAAAGAGGTATGCAGAGTAATATCCGACCAGCGACAACAGGAATGCGATACGGGAATAGTAAAGCAATCCTGCAGCCACCAGCATTCCTGTCAGCAGGTGATACTGGAAAAGTATGGCTGACAGTGATTTGAAATAGGTAACCACCGAAGGCGGCAAAGGAAGCGTGCCGAACCAGTCGTTCACCGCTACCATCATCTGTCCGCCAAGGCTGTAGAGCTCATTGATCTGGAATACTCCCCGTTCGCTGATGTTTAATTCGGTATAGTAACGGGCGGCAAGGGTAACCATCCAGAATGAGAACAGGAATGGCAGCGTGAGATAGGGCAGGGCATATTTTCCTACGACTCCTTCCATTGCCACAGTAATCATCAGGGTGAGCAACGCGGCAAACACCACCAGTATCACCAATGCAGGTGTCAGCTGGTAGTATAAGCCTATGCCAAGACCCACAAGCAGTGCGTTGAATCCATAAAATCCCGACCGTATATTGAAACGGCTGAAGCCGATGATTTCCGCCGCAATATTCGCCGTGAGAACGGCAACCAACCCGCTGAGGCCGGCAACCGGGTCGAAGAAAGTGACGATCAGCAATATCCAGGCGAATACGCGGTCCTTCGAGAAAAAGACCATCGCGTAGCTGTTGAGCAGGCTGGCGTATTGTTCGGTGAGGAATTCTGTGAGTTTCTTCATGCGGTGGTGCAAGGTCCCGGTTACCCTTAATCAGGGACTGGTTTTTAATTGGTTTTCAGGTGCTCAGGTAGATTTTCGCTGCCGATCACAGTATTCAGTGTTTCATTGTCCCTGATTACATGCATGTTGCCTTTCACATCGATGAGGATTATTTTGGGCCTCAGGGTGATAAACTGCATCCACTGTGTCATGTTGTACGCACCCACCGAATGCACTACAACACCATCGCCCGTGTTGAGCTGCGGAAAGCTGATGTTGTCGCGCACCACATCAATGTTCATGCAGAGCGGGCCATACAGTACAGTGTCCTCACGGTAAAGCGAGAACGGTTGTGCCGGGGTTATTTTATGATCGTACCAGAATGAGGTGAAAAGCAGGTTAACGCCAAGATCAAGGATCAGTGATTTCTTTCCGTTCGAAAGCCTCTTGTTGGCGATTACGCTGCCGGCCAGGTAGCCTGCATCATCTATTAGCGCTCTTCCGGTTTCAAGGATGAGCAGGGGAAGGTCGCTGCTGTCGAGGCGGCTGTTGAGCAGGGCGCTTGAGATGGCTTCGGCATAATCGTCAAATGTGGGATTTACATCCGGGCCGGGCAAGTAGGAGCCTTTGAGTGTGTTGCGTGAGGCAAAACCTCCGCCGAGGTCGATATATTTGATCCTGAAATTGAACTTGTTGCTGATCTCTGCGGCAAGGTCTGCCAGTTTGGTGGCTGCAACGGCATAAGCATTGGGAGTAAGAATAAATGTGCCTATATGGGTGTGAAGCCCGGTGAGTTCAAGTTTCCCTGAGCCGACAATCTTATTGATGGCATCCCATGCCTGGCCGTTTTCATAATTAAAACCGAACCTGTCCCATTGTGGGTAGATGCCGGTATCCATGTTCACTCTGATGGCTACCCGCGGCTTTCTGCTGCTGTTGCCGGCGATGCCGATAAGCAGGTATAGTTCATCAAGATGGTCGATATGGATGAGTGAATCATTGTCGATGGCTTTTTTAAGGTCTTCTTCCGACTTACCCGGTCCGTTGAAGATGATTCTTTTACCGTCCACACCATTGTGAAGCGCCTTGTCATATTCAAAGCCCGACACCACTTCTGCCCATGATCCTTCCTGGTGATAGATGCGGCATACAGCATCCAGGTAGTTGGTCTTGTACGACCAGGCAAACTGGACTTTCGGATAGCGGGTCGAAAAAGCACGCTGGGCTCTCTTAAATGTTGTGCGTATAGTATCTTCCGAAAGGATGAATACCGGAGAACCGTATTTTTCCGTGATTTTTTTCACGGGGATGCCGTCGATCTGGGTAGTGGGCGGGTATTCCGTTCGCATACCGAATTTGCCCGGCATACCGGTTTCTAACTTTCTTATTATCGGGCGTTCATATAGTTGCTTAGTCATGTCTGTATTTTCTGTATGTAATTAGTCTATTGATTATCAGCATTATTTCCCAGTTCACCGTTTACCGACAATTCTTCGAATCGTTCCCGTGAAACGATCATATCATAGGCATAACGAATGAACAATTTGCCGGCGTCATAACCCTGGTAAGGCTGGACATCGTTGCCGAGAGCCAGGTTCACCAGGGCTTCGGGAATGTTTTGCCCCACACCCACGGCGAGGTACACCCATGCAGGGATGCGCGGGTTGATTTCCATAAGGTAGTATGTGTTGTCAGCCGACTTCATGATCTCAAGTTCAAATCCGCCCCGCCATTTGGTGGAAGCAATGAAATGTTTTGTGATTTCCATGAGGCGGTAATCATGTATGGTGATGCCGGCCCAGGCTTTTCCCTTGTCGGTAATGAACTGCTTTCGCATACCAACGGCGGCAATCGTGTTGCCATTGCCGTCACCAAGGCCGGTCATATTTAACTCGGTTCCCTTTACAAACTTTTGCAGTATAACCGGCAGGCCCCATTTGGCGCTTATTTTATCAAAATAGTTCCTGGCCTGGTCGGGTGTATTGGCAGCATAAGCATCATAATATTTGCCTTTGACCATAACAGGGAAGCCCATTTCTTTGGCCACCTTCAGCAGTTCTGTCTGGCTCACAACCGGCTTGCTTTCCGGTACATCGAGGTTGTGCTTTTTACCGAATTCGTCGAGGTTAAACTTGTGCCGCTCTTCAAATTGCTCCAACGTTGGCAGGAACATGCTGATGCCAATGTTCTTCAGTGCACGTTCCAGTTTGATAAAGGAATACAGCTCGGCATCGAAATTCGGGATGATCACATCGAGTTTTTCAACCGACTGGATATGCTCAAGCCGCGCCATCAGCATATCGGTACCGGCTGAAGGGTAGGGGATGAGGTATGTTTTATCTACCAGCCCGTCGATATAAATGCCGGGTTCCAGCGGTTCATAAGCCAGCCCGATAATGCGTGCTTTAAACGATTTTGCTTCCTTCAATCCCCTTATCACGGGAACTCCCGGCCCCGGGCTGTCAATTGCATTGAGCCCGGTAACGCCTATATTAATTATTCTGTCCGCCATTGTTATCAAGTAGTTGGTGTTGCCTCAGCATGTGTATGAAATCGTGGAGGTCGCGTTCAACAATAGCCGGATCGGCATCGTATGTTTCGTTAACAGCAGCGCAGATTTCAGTTTCATTCTTTCCTTCGCGCATCAGCCTGATGATCTCCAGCCCGATCGGGTTTACTGAGAATGATTCGCCTGTAGCTGGATTAAAGAGAAAACCGGAGTCGCTGATGGCTATGTTGGTCTGTATCTTTATTAAAGACATTGTGTTTCTGGAATTAGTTTGGTTTAGGGTTAATTTCAATTGCCGGTACTGTCGGCACGTTGCTGGCCGTAGCGGTGGCGATGCCGGCCCTGTCCGTTTCCTGGTCCCCGTCCCTGCCCTTCGCGCTGCCAGCCATAAAGCCCGGCATATATATTGGCCAGCTTCTGCGTTTGATCGGGGGTGCATATCTTCTTCAGTTCAAGGAACTGTTTCGCGTTCGAGAGCTGAACATGCCCCTGGGCTTCACCAACTTCGGCAGCCAGTTTTGCTACAACAGCCGTATCGGTTTCGGGTTTGGCGAGTTCGTCAACGAGGGCTTTTTTCTTTTCCCTGATGGACATAAACAGGGTCTCATTGCTTTCACGGAACCGGTTGGTCACTTCATTCACCCGCTTCGACTGATCTGGATCGAGCGAGAGTTCCTCACTCAGGGTAATTCCCTGCCCGGAATTGGGTTGTGCGCCGGTTGCCTGATTCCTGCTGCCAATATTGATAAAATAGGTGGCCAGGGCAGCAATGTTCACTACAATGAGGAATATCAGGAGCCAGAATACGATGCGGTTTTTGCTGAAGAGGTCCATAGGGGCTGATTATTCGGTGAAATTAATAAGGTCGTCGTTTGAATTTTCGGGAATATTGAGGTCGTGTCTCATTTCCAGGTCGGTGGCGCTGGTGAGGCTGGCATGTTTGCCGGCTTTCCCGTTGCCGATAAGTATGCCTATTGCCAGGGCTACCATCAATCCCATGCTGATGACAGCAGGTTGCAGCAATGTCCTCACTGAAAAGCTGAACAACGGTTTTCCGGCGCTTTCGAGATAATTTTCAATTCGCTGCTGCAGCCTGGTTTCAGCAAAAGGGCGGGGCTCTGCTTCCGACTGAGTTTTTATGGTTCCCAGCATGCTGTTGAATTGCTGCACCAGCGCTGAGCAGGCGCCGCAACCGGCAACATGCCTGTCAAGCTGCTCTTTAAGCGAAGGCTCCAGTTCGTTTTCACTGTATGCGAATAAGTTCTCGCGTAAGGTATCGCAGTCGCTCATATTACTTTTTGTTTGCATATTCCGAAAAATGACTGATCAGGTTCTTCTGAAGGTTTTGTTTTGCCCGCGAAAGCAGCGATTCCACACTTGCCACGCTTGTATTCATTATGTCGGCAACTTCTTTATAGGATAGCCCGTCATATTTGCTGAGAATGAAAGCAATTTTCTGGTTCTCGGGAAGCAGGCTTATGGCTTTTTCGAGCAGGCGGCGGTTTTCTTCGTGGTGGAGGCCGTTGTTCTCGGCAGCCGGTTCGGGATGCTGAACTTCACCCGGCTGCTTTGAACTGCTGAAAAAGGTTTCGAACTGCCTCACAAGTTGTTTCCGTTTGTTTTTCCTGATGAAGTTAAGTGACTTGTTTACCGTGACCCTGTATATCCATGTAGAAAACGTTGCCGAGCCTCTGAACTGTTTTGCTGATTCAAGTATTTCAATACAAACATCCTGAGCAAGGTCTTCGGCGTCGTCCATATCCTGTACAAAGTGGAAAGCCGTTTTGATGATTTGCCGGTGATAGGTACTCACCAGGTATTGGATGACCGGTTTTTCACGGTTTACGATTCCGGTAATTAATTCCTGATCGGTCATCAAAAGAGTTATTCGGGGTTGAAATTCTGCAGATTAGTGAATGTAGTTTATTATAGTACTGTGGCTAACAATCATTTGTTCAAAGATAGATTTTCAACCACCGAATAACAAATTTTCATCAAAGTTATCCCGTATTGGAGAGCCGGTATTACCTGTTCCTGTTTCCGCGGCAATAACCCTGGCCGTTGCGATGCCGGTAGCCTTTTCCCCGGCCAGTGCCGTCCTGCCTGTGATCGCATATGCCGTCGTTGTTGGCATCTGTGAAGTTGGGGCCACGGCCCTGGTATCGTCCTGATCCGCGGTTATCGCAAACACCGTCGTTGTTTTTGTCAACGAAGTTGGCGCCTCGTCCGCGCTGATTACCGGCTGCAAAATTGTCGCAAACGCCGTCGTTGTTTTGGTCGACAAAGTTGGCACCCCTGGCTGCAGTTCCGGGTTTATCAGTGTTTTGCGATTTGTCCGCCGACTGAGCCTGAACCTGGATGAACATTACAGAGGTTACGGTTGCAGTGAGAAGTAATTTAATGATTGTTTTCATGTTATTAAGGATTTATAAATGGATTTCGAATGATCAGAAAGGGCAGGAGGAACCGGTTTCGTGCGGTGAGCCAACTATCTGGGCGAAATATTCCGGTGTAATGTATTGCGGGGTATAAGTGATGCCGCGTTTCACCAGGATAGAATAGAATGAGCGTAAATGGTTCCGCGACCCTTTTTCCAGTTCATTGAAAACATAAAGAATATCGGCATTATCGATATCGGTCGCAATATGATCTTCGAGATCAGCAATATCCATGTCTTCAATAGTTGCACCTACGATAAGCCCGTTGTTCAATGATTGAGATCCCTGCCCGACAAGGGTAGTGTAAAGTGCCTGAATATCCGGATTTACAAAAGTTCCGGGTACGTGGTCAGCTGCAATATCAACAAGGTTGTACTTTGTTATGAGTGTTTTAATTGCATTGGTATGCTGGTCTTCACTTTGTGCAATATTTGCAAAAACCGGCAGGGTGTAAAGGGATGCCATACTCATGTATACATCCCGGGCAAGCAGTTCTTCTTCGCGCATTGTATTCAATGCGTTTATTTCACTTTCGCTCAGGGGCTCGGCCGGGAAGAGCGTGATACAGTTGTAAAGGTATCCGCCTGCATTTGAATTAGCTGCAGCTACAGCCGGATCCTGGTAACTCAGATCCGCTGTTGCGGAAGTGGAAGAGAGGTTGCCCGTTAGAGATGCTGCTGAGATCTGGGTCGTTTCTGAGGGATCCTCTTTCGAGCATTGAGTGAATCCGAGTACCAGTGCTGATCCCAGCATTGCTGATACGAATAGTCTTTTGGGAGTTTTCATGGGAGTGTGTTTTTTAAGGTTTATATCATTTTGACACACAACCGCTGAAAAACCTTCGCTAAGGTGAAGTATTTTTATGCCCTGGGCTCAATATGCCATGGAATTAACAGATAATTAATATAATAACTGCGAAGTGTAAAGTCTGAGGCCGTTTTTTATCATTCAGTAATTTTCTGAATCTGAGGCAAACTGCACATTAATTGAATAAGGCCACGTATCTAATGTATATATTTGTATAAATATGTAAAACTTTTCATGATGAAAACAACAACAGGATTCAAGGTATTTCTGCTTGCAGTTACAGGTATAACTATACTGTCGCTTACTTCATTCAGGACATCAGCCCCGCCGGCCAGTGACGAATATATTATCATAGGCTGGAACGACCTGGGCATGCACTGCGCCAATAAGGATTTCCAGAACATGTGCGTACTTCCGCCCTACAATAATTTTTATGCACATATAATTAAGAAAGGCACAGCTACATCGCTGCCGCAGGTTATGACGACAGGGTTTACGGTAAATTATTCAATTCCCGGCAATACTTATTCGGTTGGCAAGACAAACTTCTGGGATTATGCCCAGCAGCTTTTCAATGTGAACCTTAGCCCGAATATCGGTTTGACCGGCGCCGGTTTGACCGGTACTATGAACCAGGCCGGTAACTATTATGTGATTGAAGGGGTACCCCTTACCCCTTACCAGGATAATGACCTGGTGAATGAGAACCCGTTTCAGCTTGCTTTGCTTGAGGCTACCGGCAACAATGTCACCTTCACTACACAGAATGTGATGCCGGTATCGAATGAGATCAGTTGTGTAAGTTCAGGCTGCCATAACAGTGAAATGTCAATTCTTAATGCCCATGAGCAGGAAGGTGGTTTCAACCCGAACAACCGTCCGATATTGTGTGCCAACTGTCACGGTTCCAACGCCCTGGGCATGCCGGGCATACCGGAGTACGGCTCATTTTCATATGTAATACACAACAAGCATAAGAATAAAACCAGCGATTGTTATAAATGTCATCCCGGACCCAATACGCAATGCCTCAGGGACGTGATGCACAGCGCCGGAATGGTTTGCCAGGATTGTCATGGCACCATTGCGAATGTGGCAAGCACCATTGCCTCGGGAAGACAGCCCTGGCTGCAGGAGCCTTCGTGCGGCAGTTCTTCCTGCCACGGATCGACCTATGCTGAAGAGCCGGGAAAACTCTTCAGGCAATCAAAAGGCCATTCTGACCTTTTCTGTTCAACCTGCCACAATTCGCCGCATGCCATACTGCCAACCACCCAGCCCAATGACAATGTGCAGATGATTTCACTGCAGGGATGGTCGGGGACGCTGAAGAAATGTACGGTTTGCCACGGTGTAGCGCCGGAAGGCCCGGGGCCTCACGGTATCATGTACTCATCGGTTGATGAAATACCCGGCACTGTTCCCGGCACCATCACCATTGAAGAAGTGAGCCCTAACCCGGTTAAGGAAGATATGACCGTGAAAATAAATATAGCCGAGAAAGGCAAGTATTACCTGGAGTTTGTTGCACCCGACGGCAAAGTGGCTGCCACGCTCTATGCCGGGCAACTGGCACCGGGGAAATTCTCGGTGAACTTCAGGCCGGGAAGCCTCGCTTCAGGTATGTATGTATGCCGTTTGCGCGGACAAAGCAGCGCTGATTTCAAAAAGGTTGTAGTTCTCTAACTGCCTGGTTTGCTGTTGCCAGTCTTTGCAGAAAAACTGTCAGAAATAAAAGAGCGGGCCCATGTAAAAGGGCCCGCTCTTTTGTAATTTAATCACCGGCAAACCTGGCATTTTCCTGCAATACTTAATATTAACAGGTACCCGGATTGCCCCGGTTCTATCCGTAATTAAATGATCTCGAATTTATCTTTGGATGTCTGGCAAAAAGCACATTTTTCGTCAACATTTGCATTGTCGTATGTGTTGCCACAAACCGGACATACTGCATAAACAAAAGGCAGGGTGTTTTCCTTATTTACTTTCAGTGCTTCCAAGGCTTTCTGGTAAAAGTCGAGGTGCTTCTTTTCAGTATCCATGGCCCAGGTAAATGACTTTGTAGCTTTCTCTACTTTTTCGGTTTTTGCGTCATCCAGGAATTTGGGATACATAGTTGATACCTCATACGATTCACCGTCAATAGCGGCCTGAAGGTTCTCAGCAGTGGTTTTTACCTCGAATTCGGGCTTGAAGTCTTCCATTTTTTCACCCAGGCCTTCAAGAACCTTGGTGTGATTAGTGGCATGAATAGATTCGGCTTTTGATGCAGCATCAAAAAGCTTGGCAATTGTATCATAACCTTCTTCCCTTGCTTTTTGTGCAAAAGCGGCATACTTGGCACTTGCGGTTGTCTCGCCTTTGATGCCGTCCTTGAGGTCGGCAATAGTATTAACAGGTGTCGGTTGTTTGCAGCCGGCAATTGCCAGCAGGCCTAATACGGCCAGTAACATGATGTTTCTCATGGCATTAATAGTTTTGGGATTAATTAAGAGGTTTGTTTAAAGTGGCATCATATAATTATAAACAAGACTGCCGCCGTAAAATCCGGTGATACTCACAGCAATGGCTGAAACGGCATAAACACCAAATGCCAGCCATTTCATCGCACCTTGTTCTTTCCCGGCATATTTCAGGTATATCCTGAACAATGCATTGGCAATCATAGTCCACATCGTGATTTTTGCAAAAATTTCGTGGGTTTCTTTCACGATACCAGCAGCACCTGTCATGTCACTGGTAAAGAATTCCCCGGTAAGATAGGCAGCTATAGCCGCAAGGGCGCCGATAATCAGGAGCCAGAATCCTGCAAACGAGAGGCAGGCTTCCTTTTTAAAGAAGAGAGAAACTAACTCGGCCAGAAAACCGATCATGATCAGTGCTACAGGGAAATGCACGATCATAGGATGAAAGTGGCTTGTGGTAAACATGTCTAGTTGTTTGGTTTGATTCACAAATATAATGACAAAAAGTAGATTTTATACCCGCAATCATGTAAATTGATGATTTTGCGACTATATTTGTTGAACAAAATGGTAATCACAGACTTGCTTTTGATTTTCATTTATTTCTGATAAATCCATTCCTTCGGTTTATGGCAACTGCATCATTAAAGAAATTCGTATACCTGTCAATTGCAGCAGCCGTTGCTACCATAACCATTAAATATACGGCCTACTTGTTGACCAATTCGGTAGGCCTGTTATCCGATGCCCTTGAATCATGTGTGAACCTGGTGGCCGCCATTGTTGCCCTGATAATGCTTAACCTGGCGGAAAAACCTGCTGACGATGAACATGCCTTCGGACATTCCAAGGCTGAGTATTTCTCAAGTGCCATCGAAGGAGGATTGATAGTACTCGCGGCATTTAGTATCATCTGGTCAGCGGTGCCCAGATTATTAAAGCCCGTGCCTCTCGAGAACCTTGGAGCCGGACTCCTGGTAGCTGTCGGCGCTTCGCTCATCAATCTGGTGGTAGCTATGGTACTTATAAAGAATGGAAGGAAGAATAATTCAATTACTCTTGAGGCTGATGGCAAGCACCTGATGACTGATGTGCTTACATCGGGAGGAGTTCTTATCGGCATTTTGCTGGTAAAGCTGACGGGCTGGCTGATACTAGATGCCATTGTGGCTATCGGCGTTGCACTGAACATCGTCTGGACCGGATACCAGTTAATGAAAAGATCAGCACTTGGCTTACTCGATACATCCATCCCCGAAGAGGAGCGGGATAAGATTCGCGCTGTGCTTGAAACGTATCAGAGCCAGGATGTTACTTATCATTCGCTCATGACAAGGCAGGCCGGGCAACGGAAATTTATTTCTATGCATCTGCTTGCTCCCGGGAATTGGAATATACAGCAGGGGCATAACCTTGCCGAGGAAGTTGAACACAAAGTGCGTGATCTGTTTCCGGGAACTGCAACTACTGTTTTCACCCACCTTGAGCCTGCTGAAGATCCTGTATCGATGCACGATATGGGCATAGACCGGACAGTACCAGGTAAATCCTGACCGATAGAAGGCAGATTCCGGTATACATTTGAATTAACCGTGAAGGGTGGGTGCTTAAAGGACTGCGAAGGCGCAAATCAATTACTGTTCTTCCAGGTGTAAGCATGAGGCCATGATGATGTAACTGCTGTGATTGCAGTATGACAAACATGGCATGCATTCTTATGCTCGGGATTTGTCCCGCCATGGGTGCCTGTGAACTCCCCTCCGGCGCCTTCGCCCCGCGAATTATCATGACAAACACCGCAACTGCCAATCGTTTTGATCTTGCTTCCCTGGTATTGATTCGGCTGGTAATTATCTGCAGTTTCACGGGAAGGGAACATGGCATGGGGACTTCCATGACAAGCTGAACAGTAAGCATTGCCGTGCCCTTTCGAATTCCGGTACAAATCGCTGCCTGTATCAACTCCTGTTACATCGCTGTGACAGGTTGAGCACTTTGGTTCATTTACCCATGGAACCCGAGAACCCGATGTGATGGTAGAAGCAACATTTACCAGGTCGCCATGGCATGTAATACAATTTCCGTCGCCGGTGCTGCCCATATGTGCCATGCTCCTGCTGCACATAGTGGTATTACCCGGGTGACAATCATAGCACTTTGCATCTTTATCAGCATGAAAACCGTGAATTGCTTCTGATAAATATTTCCCTGATGAACCCGGACCTGTTGTTCCGAGAGCAGGACTGCCATGGCATTTAGCGCATAATACCGGCTTTTGGCTGCTCAGATCTGTTCCCAACTCATTATCATGCACCTTTAAAATATTCGAAAAAACGGATGAACCGCCTTCAGTATGACATTTGGCACAGTTAATCTCGTCGGAGGTGGGCACTGTTGCCCTTGTAGTTGCCAGAACGTTACCATTTCCGTCTTTAACCTTCACTTCGATAACCTGGTACGGGTTCCAGGTGCCGGCATCATCTACCGGAACTACAGGTATGCCAACTGCGGTGTAATGATCACCTTGCAGGGGCATAATGCCTGATAACGCGGTTCCTGTAAGACCTACATCATTTGCCGGAGGAGTACCACCAAACAAAGCTGTAAAGTTTGTCCAGAAGCCCCCGTAAGCCCGTTTATTGTAAGAGGATGTGTTGTTGACCAGACTGTATTCTACCGATACGCCGCTGGTGACTGGAACAGGCGGATCGCCTCTTTTAAATACCTGTACATTGACAGTGTTGTAGGGAGGAAGAATGACCAGTTCATCATACGTCGGGTTAAGACAGTGCATGCCCAGATCGTTCCAGGCAAACACTACATAATCTCCGGATGTGTTGATGGGCGTGTTGTTGTCCTTGTTACAGGCAAAGACCACAACCAGGGCCAATAAGACACAGGTAACAGCAATCTTTTTCATGGCGGTGACAGGTGAAGATTCAGATGATTAAGTATGAAGAAAATAAATCTTGCCGGGAAGAGCTTTTCTTAAACAAATGTAATGCGGTTTATAATATAATATTATCGAAATCGAGTATTTTTTCAGAATGAAAATGATATATTTTCTGTTTAGTTATCCGTCAAACCAAGTCAACTAAAAATCAAACCGGTCTGCCGGATCAGGGTTAAGTCAGCATCTGAGAAGTTTTGATATCAGGCAAATTGCGACTGTTTAATCTTCAATCTGATCATTATTTTCGCCATTTTCGGAATTCTTATCCGTTTTCTTTTCATAATTATTGATCCTGAATTGAATTCCGGCATATAGCACCCTTGATTCCCTGTACCGTTTACTTTCGGTATAGAATCCGTTCCCGTATGTATTTTCATAAAAGGTCCGGGTGTTGAAGATATCGGTCAGCCGCAATGATAGCGAAAGCTTACCGGATAATAAATCCTGCCTGAAGGATGCATCCGCGTAATACCTGGCTTTATGATATTCCTGCACCGAACGTGATGGAGAATTATAATTGGCTATCAGTTGAAAAGCACCGTCCTTCCAGGGGAAGAAAGTCATGTTTAACCTGGTACTCCACGAGTACTTATCTGAACCTTCAATATCAAACTCAGGAATTGCGCTCATCAGTTCGCGGTAAAATGAAAAATTGGCATTGAGTTTATACCACTTCACGGGTTGGCNTGAGCCGGTTAATTCAAGGCCATATGAAGTGGCGCTGGCTATATTCCGGGGCATGGTAATGGTTATTCCATTGCCCGACAATTGACTTATTTCCTCAACCACATCCGAAGTATTCCTGAAAAAAAGACCTGATGTTAGCGAACTGTTGGTCCAGAACCTCATAAATCCTAATTCGACCGAGTTAGTGTATTCAGGTTTAAGGGCAGGATTGCCGGTTTCAATATTAAGCGAATCGGCATAATCAACATAGGGATTTAGATCACGGGGCGAGGGCCTTTCAACTCTCCTGCTATAACTCAGTTGCAACTGCTTGTTTTTACCAACTTCATATTCCGTATGTAACGAAGGATACAAGCTAGAGTAATTACTCCTGTATTGATCATTGGTCTGGGCCACTTTCGAATCCATCAATACATGCTCAAAGCGCAGGCCTGCCTGGTATTTAAGCTTCTTCCAGGAGTTGCCGTATATGGCATAGGCTGCATATAACTGATCGGTATAATCGTACTCGTTTTTTAGTGAAGGAANTATTTTCCATGCTCCGCTCACATCGTTGAAGTTTTCATAATCATAAAGCATGGTCATGTCTCTGATAGCAGTTTTATACCCCGCTTCAATCCTTGCCCCGCTGCTTACCGGGTATATGTAATTTCCCTGCAGTGTATACATCCTGTTGCTGTTCACCGCGTTATTGCGCTGAAGCATTGGAGTGCCTAGTGGTTCCTGACCCTGATCAATATAATCCTGCTGGCGTATATCACTGTTATTGTTCATTTTATTCTCGCTATAGATAAAGTCGTTGGTATACTCTCTCCCGTTCTGCGGAAAGAGGTGCTTGTACGATGCTGTTAACTCTGTCGAATTTACCTTGCGGGTATTTTCAACCTGCCTGTCGAAATAGCGGAACAACGAATCCTCATCGGTATAATTGCTGTTGTGAATGGTGCCGTCGGAGCCGAATTCCATCGTCCGGTTCTGAATGCTGAGTGTCACGTTATTCCTGGTATTAGCCATATAATCGATACCGGCACTCACGCTACCCATATTCCTGAGCATTTTACCTTCCTGAGATTGCCGGAGCAAGGTGGTCACCCCGTCGTAAGTTGTGGTACGGGTACTTTCCATGCTGCTCAGCATCTGGTTGTAACGGCCGTCGACACTTGAAAACAAGTTTAGCTTGTTCATACGGTAATTGAGGTTCAATGAGCCGTTGTATTTATCACCGGTACCGGCATTCGCCGAGACCATGCCATTAAAGCCCTGTAATGCTTTCTTTTTCAGCACGATATTTATAATTCCCGATGTTCCGTCAGGGTCATATCTCACCGATGGATTGGTAATGACCTCAACATTCTCAATAGCACTTGCCGGAATCTGGTTTAAGACGTCGCTGGCAGCTATACCGGCCTGGCTCGCAGGCTTTCCGTCGATAAGCAGGGTTATATTGGAATTACCCCTCAGGCTGATATTCCCCTCAGCATCCACGGCAACCGACGGAACATTTTCCATCACATCAGTGGCTGTGCCTCCTCCTATAGCCATCGATTTGTCCACTGCAATCACTTTTTTGTCGAGGTTGTTGGTAACCAATGATTTGTCAGCGGTAATCTCAACTGCTGACAAGGAGGATAATTTGGGCATGATGGCAATGTCGCCCAGTTTGATATTGGCTCTCTGATCGGAGATGATAATGCCGGGGATCAGTTTCGTTTCATAACCGATAAACTGGATCCTGATGAAGTAATTGCCGGATTTTAGACTTTTAAATAAAAACCTGCCTTTAAAATCGCTGATAGTGCCAGCCACCATGCTGCTGTCCGATTGCCTGAACGCAAGCACATTTCCGTATTCAACAAACTCACCGGTTTTGCCGTCGCGCAGTGTACCGGTCAGAATCCCGAAACCCGGTTCGCCGGCGGCATTTCGCGAGCCGGTTCCTGTGCCTGNAAGGTTTGTCGTCATCATCAGGTTGCTGGCAAAGGAACTGAATACAGTGAGTTGAAGGAGCAGGAAGAAAACGATGAACAGTCGCATCGGTGAGAATGTTTGAAATTTGCTGTGAATGAGTTGGTTAACCGTAGTGGCAGATCACAAGTCTGGCTGCTGTTTAAGGATGGGCAAAAATAATTCAATAATCGAAAAATATGGGTCGTTAACATATTTTTAACAGCTCCTTAACTTACAGTAAGATAATATCTTACAACATCCTATTCGTGAGTAGTCATCATACTATTTTAAACACATGCAACAGCAGGTAGTCCTTGTATTCCGGGCTTTAGGGTTTTAAATTATCATCCTGAGTAATATGGTCGGGATTATGCGGCTCGGGATGAATAAACACAGAACAGCCGGGTATAATATTGCTGAGATCTCTTTCAATTTCATTGCAGAGGTCATGAACATGCTGCAGCGTTATCTCCGGGGGAAAGTGGACATTGAGTTTAATAAATGTCAGGGGTCCCGATGTTCTTATTTTCAGGCTGTGGAAAGCCCTGACTTCAGGGAACTTCATCAGTTCATCCGTCACCCTGGGTGCGATGTCTGCCGGCGCTTTATCGAGCAATACATCCACGGCCCTTCGTCCCAGTCTGTAAGAGATAAACAGCACAATGAGCGCTACAACCAGCGCAGCAACCGCATCGGCAAAGAAAAATCCGAAGTTCGCACATACCAGTCCAAACAATACAACCGCCGAACTCCATATGTCGGTTGAGAAATGCAATGCATCAGCCTCCAGCGCCTGGCTCCGGTGCAACTTTGCTGCCTTGTACAACATTCGGGACCGGTTGACATCAATGATGATGGAACTCACTACAACGACATAACTCCAGATGGTTACCTCAATATATGTGTTGCCCGACAACAGCCTCTCACAAGCTTCGTATATGATCCATGCACATGTTATCAACAGCAATATGGTTTCAATCAAAGCAGAGAGATTTTCAATCTTCCCGTGTCCGTAATGGTGTGAGGTGTCTGGCGGTTTATCAGATATCCTGACGGAAAAATAGGTTATCACGGCAGCTACAAGGTCAAGCCCGGAGTGCAATGCCTCTGATAAAATACCGAGGCTGCCGGTAAGTATGGCAACTATAAATTTGAATGATGTCAACAGTATAGCTGCAAAAACAGACACAAGGGCTACCTGCTGTTTTCCTTTGTACATAAGAATAGTGTTTGAACAAGTTCAAAACATGCCGATTGTCCGCATATTTTTTATTAAAGCCGCATGAGTATTATAATTCGCCGGCTTTGGGAGGCTGCCAGATATCGGAAAAGCAGCTGACTTTTATATTGTTTTCTAACACAAAGACTCTGCAGGTATAAAAAACCTGAAGTATACTGAGCGGGTTGCAGTCATTCACATAATCAGTATCTTCTAAGCTTATTGAATATTCACTGTGTGCATTGAAATCACAACATTTATCCTGAATCTCCGTGCGATTGTCACCCGAAAATACTGTAACGCTGCTTAACAGAAGCAGGGTGATGCAGAGAAAAATATAAGGTATGCGCACGGGCATATCACGCTTATTATAGCTGCAAAGGTAACGAATTATAAGGCCTGATTTAGTGACATAATTATCAGCGATGCATAATTTAACCTTATTGACCGCAACCAGGATATAGACCGCTTACCCCTGTCTCAATAAAACAAAATTGGTGCTGAAGAAACCTGATAGCCATTCAGCAGATCAATTTGAAAGTGTAACTCCCTTTAATGATGAACAATACTAAAATATCTTAAAGGATGTGAAGACAAATCTACTCATTAGAAATACTCTGGTTCTGTTAATTTTACCTGGCTGACGAAAATCGCAGCACAGGTAATGATATCAGCAACCATAACTATCCCCGACTGCATTTCATAGTATTACGAGTGCAGTATAAAAAAAGAGACTGCCTCAAAAGTTGTTGTTAACCAACTTTTAAAACAGTCTCAAAACAAGTATTAGAAGTCCTGCTGATTACTGGTGATCAGCAACTAACTTTTTGTCGCAAAACGGATTCTCACTCATTGAAGCCCATTCGGCATAGGCTCCGGCGTATAATTTTACATTACTGAAACCGGCAATTTCTTTGAGTGCAACATACAGTGTCGATGCTTTAATGCCTGTCTGGCAGTAAACAACCACTTCCTCTTCAGGAGTGACACCGTGCTTTGATGCGGTGGCAATAATATCCTCCTTCGACTTAAATTGTCCGTCGGGAGCAAGCACCTCTTTAAAATTCATCCAGATTGCGCNCGGAAGGTGGCCCTTACTTCTCTTTTCTTTATCAGAACCTTCGTACTCATCTTTTTCGCGGGCATCCAGCAATATGGCATGCGGGTTTGACGCCAGCGCTTTTACATCGGGCAACTGAATGTTCATAGCCGTATTGACATTCAGTGTAAAAACCGCAGGTTTTAATGTTGAAGCAACATTGGTGAGAGGAATACGTGCCTGCTCCCATTCAGCCATATTTTTGTGCAAAAGCTGGACATTTTCAGCGCCAATGTACTTTAAAATCCACCAAACACGGCTGTTGTATTTTTGCGACCCGTCATCATATACCACAATCTTAGAATTATTGCTCACTCCTTTTTTTCCAAATATCGCAGCAAGTTCTTCGGGCGATTTTAACTGGCCTTCCACTGCACCTTCCTTGTAAAGGCTTTTGTGCGGGATATTAATTGCACCGGCAACATGCTGTTTGGCGTAAACATCAGAAGCCATCACATCAATTACCACAAGGCTTTTGTTCGATTTTAACTCTGAGGCAAAATCCTTGGCAGTAATAGTGACCTGCGCATGAGAAATAAGCGCAGAGACAAGGATAACACTCAAAAGGATTAGTTTTTTCATTTTCTTATCAGCGTTGTATGGTTAACGACTAATTTAATTTAACCTGTACCTGCAGCACAAAGGCATCGTTGGGATACTCATTGTACTTTGTAATATCAGATCCTGAGCTTGATTCGGTATTGTAGAAGTAGTTTAACTGAACGCGTGTCCAGTCATTAGGGTAATAGTTAAGGCCGAAGATCAGGCTTGTCTGACGGTAGGCATGCGGATCAATATCCTCAGTGTCATTATCCGGATCATAAGTCTCATATTTTATTACCGGCATGAGTTTCCAGGGAGTCGTGTATCCTATCATAGCATACATGCCATCGCTGCTGAAATTTCCGGCTACAAGCTCAGGTGTTGAGCCGCATCCGCCTCCTACAAGTTTTGATCCTTCATCGGTTGCTTTCAGGTATTCAGCCTGCACAATGAAATTATACTTTTTCAGTGAAATATCTGCTCCCCAGCGTGAACGAACATCAGGGGTTGTAACAGTAGGATCGGCATTCACCTTTTTACCGTATTGATAACTGCCTCCTGTGCTTAACCAATCAAATGGTGCGAATATCAGTCTCCCGGTAAAGTCTTTATACCGGTCAATGTCGGCCACATTCATACCTGTTCCGTTCGTGAGCGAAACAGCATAAGAGAATATATTCTCCTTTTCAAGCCCGAATATTTTTTTTGAACCGGTTGACCCGCTTACCATTACTCCGAGATCGCGGAAAGGCGTCAATGCTTCACTCACAACTTTTGAACGATCAATCGTGTAAAGATCCTGGCATGGAGTTGATAGTTCGAGTCCGAATTGTCTTTTAAATTGGCCTATCGAAATCTTAAGCCACGGTTTTAGCCTGTTGTAAGTGATAAAGGCATCAAGAAGGTACGGGCCGCTCTGGAATGAACTGAATTCACCCATTACATAATAACTGAAGTCATAAGGAATGGAACCCGTAAGGCCAATGCGAGCTCTGCGGAAGGCAAATGAATAATCGTTTTTGGTTTTACCTAATGCATCATCGCCTAAGAAATCAGCCCTGAATTCTGGCTGTATATAGCCGATTATCTGCGGGCCTCCGCTGCTGCTGGCTGGTTCCATACATCCCTGGGTATGGCCGTAAAATGGCTCTAACAGGATGATTATCAGAAGTGACAGGAATATTTTTTTCATAGTCTGTTTGTATCGTAANNAAAGAGGAAGGATACCAATTATCCTTCCCCTCTTTCCTGAATAAATTTATTTTCCGGTAACGTATGCCCAGTTCTTGGGTCCTTTGTAAACAGTTTTACCGGCGGCTTTCAGCTGGTCATAAACAAGCTTATTTGCTCCGAATCCGATACTTTTAGCGTTGTAGCCCAGTACATTGAGCCAGAAGATTGCCATACTCGAAGTTTGGCCGGTATAGCAGTATACTTCAGCTTCCTTTGAAGGATCAATGGCTTTCACCAGGTCGCCTGCCAATGAAATAACGGGCATGTCGTAGGCGCCGTTGAAATGGCCGAACCCGATATAGTCGGGAGCCGACCAGTAATTAATGATCTGGTAATTGGCGGGATTTGCCATCAAATCGGCAGCGGCGGTTGTTGTGAATCCGTTATTCAAAACAGCCTGAACCCTCTCGGCAAGTATGGTCGCACCGTCGGTTGATGTGGATGTCCAAACCGGTTCTGCAAACGATCCGTTAGCAGGAGCGGCAGTTGTAACCCAGTTAGCGCTGCCGACAGCGATATTTCCGTTAGCCTGTGTTTCAAATCCCGAATTTGAGTTCCAGGGACCTTTGAATTGTGCATTCCAGCCGGCCATACCCCATTTAAGAACCACAGCATCTGCATAGCCTGACAGACGCAGAGCCATAACAGCCTGTCCTGCTGTTTGACCGGTGAAACAAACTACCAGAATGGGTTTATCCTGATAATTGGCAGCAGTTGTAACAACATCTTTCAGCGCAACATTGATGGCGCCCTGTATGTGACCTGCGGCAAAATCAGCGGCCGGGCGGATATCAAACACATGATAATTAGGAATAGTTCCGGTTACAGAATCAACTATACCGCCGGTATTGGTTGATTTCGGGTCAACAATCCAGTTTTTAAGCACGTCGGGAAGGTCCAGCGTGTTAGTTACCATGTAGGTTTTCAGGGTCAGGTAGGCATTGACGGCCTCAGGCTCGTCCTTTTTACAGGAACTCATCATTAATACCGGAACAATAGCCAGCAGAACTGCAATTTTCAATAGGTTTTTCATCAGTTGTTTATTTAAGGTTTAGGGTTAAGTTGTTTCAATTTACCATCAAAACTTTCGTTTAATGGATGTTTCACCGGGCAAATCTATCCGATAGCTACCAGTCGGTATAAGCTTCAGGGGCGTAAGGGGTTATGAAATTTCATGTGAAAAGAGGGGAAAAAACATGATCTCAATCATATTAAATAATGATATTTTGTACTTTTTAAAAAAAATATCGACCTGATGGCTGAATTACAAACTGCCAGATTTTGCAAGACACATCCGTATGAAAAAAGCTGCTTTGAACTTCTTAGCGGCGAAGAAAGTAACCTGGTAGAGAATCAATCGCGTATACTCACCTACCGCAAGGGTGAAACGCTTATAAAACAGGGAACATTTGCATCATCTATATTTTATATAGAGTCGGGACTGGTTAAAATATTCCTCGAAGGAAGTTCCAAAAACCTGATTCTTAACATTACTCCTGCGCGCAACCTCCTTGGTTTGCAGGCTGTATTTGAGGGAAACAATACCTATCCGTATTCGGTATGCTGCTATTCCGAAACGGTTGTGAGATCGGTTGATATTGCCATTTTTAAGCAGCTGATAAGGCAGAATGCGGCTTTTGCCAACAGGATTATCAATAATCTTAACGAGAGCACCGGACAGATATATGGCCGTTTCTACAGCCTTACCCGGAAACAGCTCCACGGACGGTTGGCTGATATTCTCCTTTGCCTGTCGAACAGGATATTTAAAAGCGACACCTTTCACCTGCCTTTATCACGCAATGACCTGGGTGAACTGACCGGAATGGCAACCGAGAGCATTATCAGGCTGATAAAGGAGTTTCGCCACGACGGATTGATAAAGATCACCGGAAAGACGATCCAGCTGATCGATATCCANAGGTTGCAAAGGATCAGCGAATTGGGCTGATGGCCATACCCTGTGCCGGTTTGATTTGCCCATATGATAGCAGAATGAACGTTGTTGATTACTCAGGACCTGCCAAAGAGAAGAATAACAGTTTGTGGCAAGCCTCATAAATCTTGTAAACTAATAAATACTCTATGTCAACAGAAATCAGGTACCTGCTTGCATGGTTTCCGATGCTGATAATAGCCATTGTAAACGGAATATTGCGTGAAGCCATCCTAAAGAAGTATGTGTCCGATCACCGGGCACANCAACTCTCAACNCTGACACTGATCACCTTTTTTGCTGTNTATATCTGGCTCGTTGTCAGGATGTATCCTCCCGCTTCAGGGAGTCAGGCTATGCTCATGGGTATCATCTGGGTAATTCTTACCCTGATTTTTGAATTCGGTTTTGGCAGATTTCGCGGCAATTCCTGGGAGACGCTGCTGGCCGAATATAATCTGCTNCAGGGGAAATTGTGGATTTTTATCCCGGTGTGGGTTGCCATCGCTCCATGGATATTTTATCAATTTTACTATCAGTGAGCCGAAGCCTTACTTTGCGAGGCCCGGCTTCCGGGGCCGAAGCAAACTCCCCGGCCTGACGAACTCTGATTTTTTACTTCTGTTTTTCTTCCTTAACAGCTCCGCCGTTAATTATCGCACAATTCACACTCTCATTGTGTGAAAGAATCATCATCATTCAAAAGTCATTAGTCGATATTCGATATTCCAATATGATTTGATCTCAGAACGCTAATCAACGAATGATGATTTTTAAAGTAGGGCGGGATTAGGAGCAAGGGCATCGATGAAACACGAATGACACGAATCGGACTGTTTTGGACGGATCAGTGATTATCCGCCTGATCAGCGTTATCTGTGTTCTATTAATCTAATAGCCTTATTTGATTCCAGTCTCCAGTTTCGATAGCTATCGGGACCAGATTCTCTGAGTGCTTCTTTGTGAACTCAGTGACTTAGTGGTTTCAGATTCCAGATTCCAGTAACGTCGGTATCAGAAAAGGCGAATATGACCTCCCAGAGGATTCTCATACCAGTTTGTCAAGAATACTCTTCAGTTGTGATTTGGTATGCACCCCTGATTGCCGGTAAGCAACATTGCCATCTTTGAAAATGATGAGTGTGGGAACGCTTTGTACCTGAAAACGCATGGCGATGCTGTTGTTCTGATCAACATCTATCTTGATAACTTTCACACGTTCTCCGTATTCGGCCGCTATCTCTTTAAGCGCCGNGGCCTGCATTTTGCAGGGTGAACACCATACCGCATGAAAATCGACCAAAACAATCTGGTTATCATTGATGATCGACTGGAAGTTTCCTTTCATGACTTTTTATTCATAAAGCTTAGTGATAAAACAAGCCGGGAAAGCATTTGCACCTTCACCGGCCTGAATTTGTAAGGTATTGTTGAATCAGATTTCTTCGGTTTCAACGATCTTGGCCAGGATATCGGCATAGGGGAGGATGAGGTATTTTTTGCCTTCAAATTCCACTTCAGTGCCGCTGTATGGTTTGAATAAAACCAGGTCACCGGGTTTCACCTCTGCATTTTCGATTACACTCATCCACACAATGGGCGCCATCTTGGGTTTTTCCTTTGCCGTGTCAGGAATTATGATTCCGCCGGCCGTTCTCTGTTCATTCGAAGGAATGGTAATGTCGATCACCACCTGTTGATTTACCGGTTGCAGTTCTTTCATGGTATTTTTAGATTGATTTTGAGTGTTTTTAGATTTTGTATTTCAGGCTTCCGTTGGGGCAGGCAGCCACGCATTCGAGGCATTTGGAACAGGTGTAGCTGTCGCCAGGTATTTCCTTTGTTGGTTTGTACAGGCTGTACTTAGCCGGTTCCATAGCCACTATATAGCATTTCTTGTCACATATCCCGCAGTTTTTGCAGGTATCTGCATTCAGTCTGATCCTGAAGATCGAGTACCTGTTGAGCCACCCGGAGATCCAGGCAATCGGGCAGCCGATCTTATGGTACTGGTACATCTGCCTGATCTTGCCTTCGGGACTTAGTCCCATCATTATTTCCATAATGAGCCCCATCGGGCAAACCCAGCGGCAGAAAACTTTCCCGAAGAGCACTCCCGTTAAGATTCCCGCACCCAGCACCAGCCACAACGACACATGCAGGTAGCTCACGGCAAAATAGGCGATTATACCCAGAATGGTGAGAATGGCCATGCGTGCACTGACGAGGAATCCTACTAACTTGTTTTTCATGCGGAAATGATCGGGAGGGTGATTATTTGTATGTCTCCTGTATGATATGGAGCCGGTTTATTGTATTTCGAGAAGCTCTTTCAGCTTTTTCTGATCGAAACCAACAATGATCTCACCGTTGATATCGGTTTGCGGAACACCCTGCTGACCTGAACGCCGTACGAGTTCCTCAGCGGCCGATTGGTTGCGTGATATATCCACATCGGTATACGGGATGTTGTTCTTGCGCAGCCATGTTTTCAGCGTGTTGCACCACGAACAGGTGGGAGTTGAGTACACTGTCACGCNTTTGGGCGCTTTCCCTTCGGCTTGTGCTGTGGCCCTGTAGATGGCATTCTCAGCCATGGCTTTATAGAAATCGCTTCCCTGGCATCCCTTGATGACCGAGGTAAGGTTGCCGCTTTCGAAAATGAGAAGCGATGGCACGGTAGTTACACCATAAACGGGGTGTATGTCGCGGACAACTGCAACATCGGCTGCAAAAACAGCCGTGTCACCTGCGCCTGCAAAAGCATCGGACATTGCATTCAGAGCACATTGGCTCTGTTCGTTTCCCGATTTGTAAAGCAACAGGAATGATTTCCCTGTTTTTTCAGCTTTACTCATGAATTCACTGTGCGAAACAATGTTTTCCATATTCACAAACGATTATCCAGTGTTCTACGTCAGTGTGGCGACTAACCGGCGTTCACCAGGTTTTTCTGTTTTACTTTCATTTCGTTGAGCCAGGCCGATGCTGCCAGTGCTGCCACTGTGCCATCACCGACTGCCGTGGTTACCTGTCTGAATCGCTTGGCAATGCTGTCGCCGGCTGCAAAAACGCCGGGTATGTTTGTAGACATGTCGTTGCCTGTAACGATCTCGCCCCATTTGTTCAGTTCCACGTGGCCTTTGATGAATTCGGTGTTGGGAAGGTAACCGATGAAGATGAATACGCCGTCGGTTTTAAAATGGATGGTTTCTCCGGTTTTAAGGCTTTTAATGTCAACGATTTCAAGGTTTTCGCTTCCTTTAAAAGCAGTGATCACCGACTCCATCATAAATTCGATGCTGGGATGGCTCCTGGCTTCCTCAATGGCATGTTCGAACGCCTGGAAGTGGTCGAATTGGTGAACTATAGTCACCTTACTGGCGTATTTGGTGAGCGATACGGCTTCTTCGAGGGCTGAATTGCCACCGCCTACCACAACGATCTCCTTACCGGTGAAAAAGTCACCGTCGCAGGTTGCACAGTAAGAGATACCTCTTCCCTTGAAATCATCCTCGCCGGCAACACCGAGTGTCCGCGGGCGGCCACCGGGAGTCAGGATAATACTTGAGGCAGTGAAGGCACTTCCATCGGAAAGCGTGATGCTTTTCACTTCACCTTCCAGTTCAAGGGTAACCGGCGACACATTATTCCTGAAATCGCAACCGAAGCTTTTGGCCTGCTTTTTCATGATGTTGGCAAGCTGGTAGCCGCTGATGCTTTCAACACCGGGGTAATTGGCAATCTCATGGGTGAGTATCATCTGCCCGCCTATGGTGCCTTCGTTCACGATAAGTGTCCTCAGCTTTGCCCTCGACAGGTAGATGCCTGCCGTAAGTCCGGCAGGGCCTCCGCCTATAACGATTGCATCATAATGATTGGTAGCTTCCATCAGATTATGCATTGACCGGTACGCCGAATTCTTTGTCGAGGATGGCAGTAACCTGCTGACGTGACTGAATGCTTGAAGTGGCTTTTACAACTTTGCCGTTCTTGTAATAAATAGTGAAAGGAATTCCCATGAAATTTCTTACTTCAGGAAGGTTGCGGATTACGTATGATTCGGGATTATCGAATTCCATATCGCAGAATTTCACATGGGTATAGGTATCTTCCAGGTCTTCGGCAATTCCGTAAACTGGGATACACATAGGTCCCATGCGACCGCAGATTACCATTACATTTTCATTTTCGCTCAGAATTTTTGCATGTTCTGATGCCGATTCGATGTGCTTAAGATTGGTGTATAACATGATGTTTTGATTTTAAAGTTTAACACGGCAAAATTACTGCCGTTAGTATTTCGCTTTTAGTCACAAGGCTTCTTTCGCATTAACCCGTGGATTGAAATAGCACAAGTTTTCTTTTGATTTAGATTAATTTTGCAGCCGTTGAAACTTGATTTGCATGAAGACAATTACCGAGACCGATAAGGATTTTATCTGCGATATACAGGCGCCATGCTTCCATATGCTATCGCCGGAAGAAGCTGAACTGGTGAGAGAAAGCAGGACACAGGTGTTGTTCCGCAAAGGTGATACACTCGCCAAGCAGGGCGCCTTTGCTTCGTATGTACTGTTCCTGATGACCGGGCTGGCTAAACAATATATCGAGGGCGACGGGTCGAGGAGCTTCAACCTGCGCATTATCCGCCCCGGTGAGTTCATCGGGCTTTCGTCAGTTTTTAACCGCAATACTTTTACTTATTCAGCCGTAGCACTTACCGAATGCCAGGTTTTTCTTATCGAAAAAGCAACACTGGCTAACGTGATTAAGCAAAATGGTTCGTTTGCCTTCAGTTTTATTCAGCGCTATTGCGAGCAGAACAGCGATCTCACGACGACACTCCGGAACATGGTCTACAAACAGATGAATGGCCGTATGGCTGACACGCTGCTGTATATCGACAGCCTCAAGGCTGAATACCCGGATATATTCCAGCAGCTCTCACGCCGCGATCTTGCCGAATTTGCCGGAATTTCAATGGAAAGTGCGGTAAAACTGCTGAAATCGTTTGAGAAAGATGGAATAATTCAATTGAATGAAAAGGATATACGGCTGGTTAACAGTGATTTGCTGCACGAGATCAGCAGGCTGGGTTAAAGCTGATTATTGATAGCAGTAAGTAAGTATTTTAAAAGTCCGGATCTGGTTCAAATATTTTCTGTGGCACGCTGTGCTTTCTTTGTGAACCTCTGTGCAACAGCGACTTGAAGAGTTGAAAAAGAGTTACAAAGAAGGCACCAGAATCACGACAATGATACAAGGTGGTTTTTGAATGCCTCCCGGTTATACCTTATGGTTTACTGTTTCGGATGGATCTCAGCGCCACCCGAAGCCCTTTTAGTGACTTTTGAAGGTGTACCAGCGTAGTATACATCGCTGGCGCCGCTGGCTTCCACATTGAGTTCACCCGTCACAAACACTGTAACATCAGACCCGCCGCTGGCATCAATACTGCAATTGGTTACGCGGAATTCAGCCCCTTTGAAGTCGGAACCTCCTGAAACATTGAGATGGCAATCTCCGGCCTCTCCTTTGAAATAAGCATCGCACCCTCCGCTGTGTGTGCAATCCAGTTTATCAACCCTCATATCAATCCTTGCATCACAGCCACCGCTAAGCTCGGAGTGCAGCGTTGCAAAGCTCAGTTTTCCCTTCGAGGAAATATCACACCCGCCGCTTGCCTCAATGGCATCCAGGGTGTTAAAAACGAGGTGAATTCTCATTGCCGTCGCGTTTTTGATATTTTTCTCAGGATAGATATTCAGCACACCATCTTTCACCACGGTTTTAATGTTGTCAATGATGTTCTCATCGGCTTCAACCTGCAGGCTGATATCGCTGCCCTGTGCAAGTTCGGCATCGATCCCGCCGCTCACTTTCAAAACATGGAATGGCTCAATTGACCGGTTCTTGGTAATAACTTTTCCGTTTCCCCTCACGGCATTTTCGTCTTCAGGATTGGCAACCGACATAATGGTGATACCTGTGGCAACCAGCACAAGTAACATAAACTGACTGATGTTTCTCATTTTCTTAACATTTAAAATATGTTGTATGACGGCCACACCAGTCAGTTTGTTACAACAGGAATTCTTTTTTTAGTGAATCTGCCTGTTTTTACCTGGCGGCTTTTTTGCTGAATGGAACACTTAGCGATAATGAGATATTTCTTCCCGGATTGTAGAGGTTTACCTCTTTGAGTGTTGAAAGGTGATCGATGTACCTGACATCGAACAGGTTGGAGCCGCTGAGTTTCACTATGAACTGCTGACGGCCGATGTTAAATTCAAAGCCTGAGGCAGCATCAACCAGGGTATAACCATCGGTGGCGGTTTCGTCGGGAGCAGGGTTGTATTGCCCAAAGGCCTTATTGACGTTCATTGAAATGAAGGCGTTCCTGAGCATGCCAAGTTTATCCTTCTTTACCATCAGGTTCAGGTTGAGCTTGCCGGCAGGAATAAACGGCAGGAAATCACCGTTTGATTGTTTGCCTGCCACTGTTGAATAAGTGGTTTCGATGTGAAGCCATTGAATGTTTTTCGGATGATAATGAATACCGGCTTCGCCTCCATACAGCCGTGAATCTTGCTGCATGTAGCGATAAACCGGAAGCCCGTTCTCACTTTCTTCACCGGTCGGAGAAATAAAGATGTAGTTGTTGATGTTGTTGAAGAAGCCTGCAATATCAAGCGTGAGGTTATCAGCATGATAGTGCATGGAAAGGTCATATTCAAACGATTTCTCGGGAACCAGGCTGTTATCGCCGACTTCATAGCGTGTTTCATGGGCGCCGTTTGAAGTGAGCTCGGCCAGGTTTGGGGTGCGGTAAGCCGAGGCAATATTTCCCCTGAGCAGCAACCTGCCGGAGAATTTGTATGTAGCACCTATAGACCCGCTGAAACTTCCGTAATTCTTATTGAGCGCCTCGCGATAGCCGCTGCTTTCAGGCGTTCCGACGGCATCGCTGCTAATCTGTTTCATATCATATCTGACTCCTGCCTGGGTCTTCAGGTTGCTGAAGAATGTTTTTTGCACCAGGGCAAACAGTGACTGGTTGTTGGTAGTGGCGTCGGGCAGAAGTATGGTTTCGCGATTGTTGAGGTTAGTGTTGAACTGGTTAATACCCTGCATACCGACAATGTATTCAGAGTATTCGTCAGAAGGGAGATGTACTTTAGCTTCGTATGATAAGGTTGCCAGCCTCATCTGGATTTCGTACTCATCCGCCTCGCCGAAATGTATGAGTTCTGTGTTCTGGTAAGCAGCATTGAGGTCTAGTTTTGTCCGTCGCATGAACAGCTTGTTCTGTGACGACAGCAAATGGGTATTCAATTGCTGGTAGAAAATATCGCAGTTGTATCCCCTTTTACTGATCTCTTCGATGGCTTCTTCCTCGGCCAGGCCCAGGTTTTGCCGGCTGTAGTCGTAGTAGAGGCTGAAGGTGCCTGTTTTACCGGTAAAACCGGCATTGCTTCTCACAGCATATTCGTTAAACCTTGTATTCGGTGCATAGCCGCCGCCACCCTGCAGAAAATCCGAGTTGTATTTGAGGCCGGCCCGTATTCCTCCGAAAAATTTGCCTGATGAACCTTTTATGCCGAGGTTATTGGTTATGCCGAGTGTGTTGGAGTGCAATTCAAGGTTGTAGTCGCCTGCAATGCTGTTGACGGGTGCGGGCTTCTCTTTNNTGATAAAGTTGATCACTCCACCGATGGCGTCCGACCCGTATAATAGGGATGCCGGACCTTTGATGATTTCGACGCTTTCGATCCCGAACTCGTCAATTCCCAGTGGATGATGGCTTGAATACTGGTAGTTCTCGAACCTCACACCGTTGTTAAGCACAAGGATATCGTTCATCGACAGTCCCCTGATCACTGGCTTGGAAATGCCGCTTCCTTTGGAGATCATATCCACTCCCGATACCCTGGTGAGTGATTCCATAAAGTTGGGAGAAGCCTTCAGNNAGTTTTTTGAATCAAGGCGTATGATATCGATTTTCACGGCATTTTCGTGCTGGGTCGAGTTGTAGCCACCGGTTACCACGATGCCTTCGGTCTCTATAGGAGCCTGGTGAAGCGTTACGTTCAGTTCGATATTATTATTTTTCAGGATGACAGTTTCAATCCGGCTGGTATAACCCAGGTACGAGAACTGAACTTTTATTTTCCCGTTCGTAAGGTTGCTGAGGGTGTATTTCCCTTTGGCATCCGCAACAGTTCCCTTATTCAGCTCAGACAGGTAGATATTGGCCCCTGCCAGCGGCTCATTATTCTGGTTGGTAACAGTTCCCGAAATGATATTCTGAGCCTTTCCGGCGCCAAATAACAGCACCAGAAGGCATATAAAATAAATGCTTTTCATTGGTTTAATTAAAGTTATTCGTAACAGATAATTTGCTGCAGAACAGCAGCTTGTGCGCTAACTAAGAAGGGCAGGGGGCGCACGTAATAAATATGTGTATTCCGAAACTGAAATATAATGACGCGTATCATGCAGAGGGAACTCCTGCCTGACTTCTTCAACACGGCCGGAGGTTATGGCTGCGTCATCCGGAAGAAAAATTGAAAATTCAAAACTGCAGACAGCACACCTTTCGTGTGTTACCGTAAGTTGGTTGCCTGCTGCGGGAACAATATAAAAATCATGGTGATGGTCAAGCTTTATTACCGACGGTACTAAAAGCACTGCCAGCATAAAGAGAGAAAGTACGATTTTTTATCTTCCTGACCACCACCATGAGTTAAGGATTTAATCCTTAGTGTTAGTTAACAACTGAGAGAACCTTTTTATTGTGATTTCTCAATTTTTTTCAGCGCGAGCAGTACAAGCCGGTATGTAACAAATATTACAACAGGCAGGCTGAAAAACCATATGATCTGTGTTATCATGATTGTATGTGTTTTGAGGTTAATAGGTATGGCTTTCGTTCTCAAGCTCGGTGGCATCAATCTTCTTCTTGTTGATGGCACGCCATGCGTAAACAATGTATGCCAGCACAAATGGTACGAGAAGCGAAACATAGCTCATAGCCGTGAGAGTGTAATGGCTCGACGAACTGTTCTTAATTGTGAGCGAGTTCTGGAGATTGAAAGTAGACGGATAATAGGCGGTGTTGTTGAAACCGGCAACCAATAGAAGCGAGAAAACGGTCAGCACCGTACCGATTCCTGTAAACCATATACCTTTATCGCTGCAGGTTTTGAAACAGAAGATTGTTCTGGATATGCCAAATAGTACGAGTATCACACCGATGAGGAAGAGTATTCCAACCAATGGCATCTGGATAAGGTTGTGCAGGTATTTGTATGGTTCCATAAATACCGTACCTGTAGCAGGATCAACTGCGAAGCCTTTTTTCAATACCAGCATAACAGCAAATGTGAGGAAGAAAACCAGGAAGGGGACGGTTTCGAACACCAGTTGTTTTCTGCCTCTTTCAATAATTTCGCTGTTATTGATGTTTTGAAGAANATAGAGCAGCGCCAGTATGCGCGACAGGAAGAAAACGGCAAGTCCAAGTGCAAGGTTCTGAACATTCAGGGCTGCTTCAAGGCCGTGGGNTAGGCAGTTCCATTGTGAGAAGTTATTCTCATTCACTGAGAACTGCGAACCGGTGAAGAAAGTAGATACTGCAGCTCCCAGCAGAATTGTGCCGAGGGCGCCATTGATAAAAAGGAATGTTTCGTAAGTGCGGTGGCCGAGGAAATTGTTCGGTTTACGACGGTATTCATACGATACTGCCTGAATAACAAAAGCGAAAAGAATAATCATCCATACCCAGTATGCGCCGCCGAAGCTGGTGCTGTAAAACAGCGGGAATGATGCAAAGAAAGCTCCTCCAAAGGTTACCAGGGTGGTAAATGTAAATTCCCATTTCCGTCCGAGAGCATTGATGAGGATAGTCCGTTCGGTTTCGTTTTTACCAAGACGGTAGATAAGGGTTTGCCCACCCTGCACAAAAAGCAGGAAAACCAGCAATGCGCCCAGTAATGATACGATCATCCACCAGTATTGCTGCAAAGCGAGATGTGATAAATTTTCGAACATTAGTTGTTTCCTCCTTCTTTGGGTCCCAGTTTTATCTGCTTGGTGATGATCTTAATATCAGCAATCAGCAGAACTGTGAATGTTATTGCAAAAAGAATGAATGTGGTTTGCACGCTGGCAGTTGCAAGCCTTGAAACTGCTGCCGAGGTTGGCATCAGGTCCTGGATGACCCAGGGCTGCCTGCCGAATTCAGCAACCATCCAGCCGAACTCCGATGCCAGGTATGCCAGCGGAATGCTCAATACTGCAAGGTACAGGAACCAGCGTTTGTTCTCCGGCTTCTTGTAAAGTACAAAGATGAGGGACAAGATAAACAGGATAACGAACCACATGCCCAACCCGACCATAACGCGGAACGAGTAGAATGTTATGCCGATAGGAGGAATTGTTTCATGTACGTTCTCGAGATAGCCGTAGCCAAAGTATTTGAAATTCTCATCGAGAACAACCCTTGCAGAATCGGCCCGAGCAACATTGTTCTCTTTTTGAGCCGCTTTAAAATCTTTGAGTGCGGCAATGGCCAGTTTGCCTTTTTCAATTTTTTCCGACACAGGGATTATTCCATGCTCAGGGTTGCCATGAACAAGATCTTTGATGCCGGGTACATAGGCGTTGGCATCGAGAAAAGCCATGTACGAAAGGAAGTTAGGGATCTCTATTTTGGCAATAAAATCTTCTTTCTTATGTTCTTCATTCTCTGATTTGAGGATGCCGAAGGCTACCAGCGGAGCCTTTGACTGGCCTTCATACAGGTTTTCCATGGCTGCAAACTTCATGGGCTGATGGTGTGCCATGAGCCGGGCTGAACCATCACCTGTAAGTACCAGGAAAAGTGACATCACCAGGCCGAATACTGCAGCAACGACAATGCTTCTTTTGGCGATGACCGCATGGCGTTTCCTAAGCAGGAACCAGGCACTCACACCAATCACAAACACTGCTGAGAGGACATAGGCCGATGTAACTGTGTGAAGGAACTTGTTTATGGCAACAGGTGAAAAAAGTACTTCCCAGAAGTTGGCCATTTCGCTGCGTGCAGTTTCAGGATTGAACTTCATGCCGGCAGGATACTGCATCCATGCATTGGCAACAAGAATCCACAATGCTGAAAGATTGGCCCCAATTGCAGTAAGCCAGGTGGAGGCCAGGTGGAATTTCTTGCTCACCTTGTTCCAGCCGAAAAACATTACGGCGATAAAGGTACTTTCCATGAAGAACGCCATAATGCCTTCAACAGCCAGCGGCGCTCCGAAAATGTCACCTACAAACCAGGAATAGTTCGACCAGTTGGTGCCGAACTCGAATTCGAGAATAATTCCGGTTGCCACGCCAATGGCAAAATTGACACCGAAAAGGGTCATCCAGAATTTGGTGATCCGCTTCCATTCCTCTTTGCCTGTCTTTACATAAATGCTTTCCATAAAAGCAATAATGAACGACAGGCCAAGGGTGAGCGGTACAAACAGCCAGTGGTAAAAGGCTGTCAACGCGAACTGGGCTCTTGACCAGTCAACTAGTGATGCATCCATAATTTATTTGGGTTTGGTGGTTAATTGTTCAATAACGTAATTGCTTTTTTCACTCTCGGATGTAAACCTTGAACCAAGAAAGTCCTGAAAGAAGAAAAGCCTGAAAATGGCAAACATGATAAACAACTTGATAAAAATAATCAGCCAGAGAGTACGGCCTACTGTCATACTTCGAAATCCTTCATAATAAAAATTGAAAATCTTCCGGACAAATGACATCTTATTATGATTAATGGTCATTACGTTGCCAAATGTAATGAGAAATTTAAGTTATTCTACACCTAAATACACATTTCATAAACAACGTTTAATCAGTTATATGCGATAATTTAAATACACTCGATTTCTTGAAAAGAGGTTTTGGACAATAATATTCTCGGTTTTTATCGGGTTTATTTAGTTTGCGTGAGGAATCAGTGAAGCCGGTTTGGTTGAATGACCTTCATTGTTGTATTGGTTAATAAAATCTTAATAACAAAATTAAACTTTTTAATCATTATGAACGTAAGTTCATTATATTTGTAAAAAAAAAGTTATGAAAACCGCGTTATTGATCAAGTTTGCTTTGGTTTTGCCTCTGATTTTGCTGGCTGACTATGTGATCATGGTTTTATTGGGTTGCGCATCGTGCCTGTTTGGGGTAGGTGACGGCTATTATTGCGGTACTTATTGTATTTTTGGGAAATTAATCCTGCTGGCTTCAGCCATTTTCTTTGGCTACCTGCTATGGCGGGATTACCGCAAATACAATAAAGAAAAAGAAAATGGCTAGGCCGAATAAGATCAGGAAAGTTAGTAATCCACCACTCATGNNAAAGGGTTTTAAACCCTTCGGAATGCCACTTTGCGAAACAGACTTTCTGCAACTTAGTTTTGAGGAGTATGAGAGTTTTCGGTTGGTTAATTACCAGCAACTTTCGCAGGATGAAGCAGCAGATCAGATGAGTGTTTCAAGACCTACTCTCACACGTATTTATAACCGGGCTCTGAAAAGCATAGCGAGGGCATTTGTTGAAGGGAAGGCCATTGAAATAGTCGGCGGAAATTATTATATGGACAGTGATTGGTATCGTTGCAAAAAGTGCTTTAAACTTATCAATGGTATAGAGAATCACATTAAATGTGAGAATTGCAATATTTTCAGTGACGATGAATTACTCCGGCTCAACTCACCGGTCAAGAGTAAATAATTCCGGCCATAAGCGTTTTCATTTTTAAGATATAATCATAACAAGCTTATTGCTATGGTTATACAATTTCTCTATGTCTGGCAGTTTGTTTATTGAGATATTTGACTGGACAGGATCGTGCATATGCCGCCGTATTCGAAATTTTTAAAGTTACAGTAACTGGAAGGCTCATGCTGTGACGTTTCTTTATGAAGAAAATTACGGCACAAGCCTTCCTTAGGTAATACTGAGGTGTCGGAAACCCTAAGCCAGTTTTTCCACTATACTTTCAAAAGCTGCAATTACAGTTTGGTCACTCTGGCTGAAGATGCTCTGTCCGTTTTCAGCAGCTTCACCAACTTCGGCCACAAGCGGAATCTGGCCAAGCAACTGCGAGTTCACTTCTGTAGCCAGCGCTGAACCGCCTCCTTGCCCGAAAATATAATATTTTTCATCAGGATGTTGTTTCGGAGTAAACCACGACATATTTTCTATGATACCAATCAGAGGAATTTTCAGGTCTTCATGTACGAACATTGAAACAGCCTTGCGTGCATCATTCAGTGCAATTTCTTGGGGTGTAGTTACTATCAACGCTCCGCTGATTTCAAGATTTTGTACGGTTGATAGCTGTATATCACCAGTTCCAGGGGGGAAATCTACTATCATATAATCGATCTTTCCCCATTGAGTGTTCTCGAAAAGCTGAGTGATTGCTTTAGCAGCCATCGGCCCACGCCATATCAATCCCTGGTTACGTCCAATGAAGAAGCCTATTGACATGATTTTTACTCCGAATTTTTCTATCGGGAACATCATCTCAGCTTCGCCAAACATCGTCACCTCAGGCCGGGCATTTTCAATTCCGAACATTTTCGGGATAGATGGGCCGTAGATGTCAGCATCTACAAGCGCCACCTTATAACCCTGCCTTGCCAATGCAACCGATAAATTGGCTGATACCATTGATTTACCAACACCGCCTTTTCCAGAAGCAACAATGATGATGTGTTCAATACCGTTAAGTTTTATCTTTTCAAAATCAGCCATATTATGCAGATTTATGCAACATTTTTATTGAAATCAATTCGGCAGCTTTAATCAGTGGATAGGCTGCAGGAGATGCTGTGAGGCAGGGGTGAGTTCCTATTTGCATGGTTAGGAATGAATTAACCGACATCCGGTTTTGGATGGCAAGCCCTATTACATTGGTGAGCTCGCCGGCTTCCAGGCCACCTATCACTTCACCACCGATTATTACTCCTGAATGCTGAGCCGCAATGAGTTTAACCGTTTGCTTATGGCTGTTGGGTAAACTACCCGGATGCCGGTCAATGCCTTCAAATAGTCCGCATAAAGTTGCAATCCCTTCCTGTTGTGCTCTTTGTTCGGTAATTCCAGCAGTTCCAAATCCGGTATCTCCGATTGCAGTGGAATAAATGGCAATGGTGCCGCTGAATGTTTTNNTTACGACATTAAGATTGANAAGGTTCATACCTGCAATCCTGGCTTCAGCGCATGCTGTTGAGGCAAGCATAGTAGGAACCCTGCGGCGTGTAACGAAGTCACGTTTTTGGGCGCAATCGCCCACAGCAAATATATCGGGCTCATGGGTACGCATGTACTCATCAACAGCAATGAATTTATCTTCATCCACGTATATTCCGGCTTCGCGTGCCAGTGCACTATTGGGTTTGTACCCGATGGAAAGAACTACAGCATCCATGGGGAATTTCTGTCCGTTCTCGAGTTCTACTTCTTCAACCTTGGTGGTCCCATGAACTTTGCTGATCCCTACACCGGTGATAACTTTAACATTGCGGGCTTCGAGCATTTCCCTGATTTTATCCGACAGTTCAATATCAAAAGCAAGATTCAGGATGTTCGGTAACTTTTCAATCAATGTGACATTGTAACCTTTTTTTGCCAGTTCGTCAGAGAGTTCGACCCCAATAAATCCTGCACCGATAACAGCGACATTTTTTGCAGTGCCAATTTTAACCTTCATATCATCCAAATACATCTTGTCTTTCGGGATGACAAATACATTTTCAAGGTCGGCACCTTGCAACCATTTGGGCTTGATAGGGTTCGATCCGGTAGCGATAACCAGTTTGTCATATTTTATCGTATTGCCACTCGCGAAGGATACAGTTTTTGTACCTGTCTCAATTTTTATGGCTTCATCAACTAGAGATATTACTCCGCTTTTTTCCATCATGGCATCCACAGGCATAATGTTTTTTTCGCTGCCTTCCAGCGTTCCAAAGATGTATGGTATACCGCAGGGTACCATTACATCTTTTTGTTTCTTAACCAGTGTGAATTTTTTGTCGGGCCAATTGGCTCTTCCTGTGAGGGCTGTCACCATTCCGGCAGCGCTGCCACCGATAATCAGTACATCTGTTGTTTCCATTTCTTTAGTGTTTAAATTGTTGTTAATGCTTGTTTTAAATCTTCAATGATATCTTCGGCATCTTCAATGCCTACCGAGAATCTTACCAGGTCATCGGTAATGCCTGCTGCAAGTTTTTCCTCTTTGCCCACAGCGGCATGGGTCATTGAGGCAGGGTGCTGAATAAGTGTCTCCACACCGCCCAGTGATACGGCTAACAAGGCCAGGTGTACATTATCCATCAGTTTTTTCCCTGCTTCATAACCACCTTTCAGTCCAAAACTCATCATCGAACCGGGTCCGTTCATTTGTTTTTTTGCCAGTTCAAATTGCGGGTGTGTTTCCAGACCAGGATATTTGATCCAGGCAACTTTAGGATGCGATTGCAGAAATGTAGCGACTTTCATCGCATTTTCCTGCGCCCTTTCAATGCGGATAGCCAGAGTTTTTAAACCTCGCAGCACCATGAAAGCCTGTGTGGGATCCATGTTGCATCCCGTATAAACCATGCAATGCCTGATTTTCTTGTATATTTCTTTGTCTTTGGTGACAATAACACCGCCAACAATATCGGCATGGCCATTGATGAATTTGGTAATGGAATGCAACACCACATCAGCGCCAAGTTCCAGCGGTTTCTGCAAATAGGGCGATGAGAAAGTGTTATCAACAACCAGTAGCAGGTTATGCTCCCTGGCAATCTTTGAGCAGACGGCAATATCCGTAATATCCATCGTTGGATTTGCAGGTGTCTCGATGTACAGCACTTTCGTATTAGGTCTAATCGCTTTAAGAATGTTTTCGGGATTTGAGGTGTTTACAAAAGTTGATTCAACATTGAAACGCGAAAAATCCTGTTCCAGCANCCCGCGTGCCGGGCCGTAAACGGCATCTGAGCTTATTATGTGGCTTCCGCCTCCCAGCAGTGCCATATAAACGCTGTTAATGGCTCCCATTCCTGAACTGGTGGCTATACCGTCGTAACCGTTTTCAAGTTCGGCTACGCAACGTTCAAACGCCCTGATTGTTGGATTCGCGATACGGGTATAAATATATCCGTCAGTTTTCCCCGAGAAGCAGTCTGCTCCATGCTGTGCACTCCTGAATTTAAAGGTTGAAGTCTGGTAAATTGGAACGGTTGCACTACCGAATTCGTCATCGAATGCGCCGGCGTGAATGAGTTTGGTGTTAAAACCTTTGTCGTTAGTATTCATAATTTATGTAGTTAAGAATTTGTTAGTCAATTGTACTAGTGGCATTTCAGCACAGCCGGCATCTCAGGTTTGCCGAGGTCTTCTCCATGCAGGCCTTTATATTTTTCATCGGGATTGTATTTCACGCCCAGCTTGTCCAGAACAGGTTCCACTGTAACCTGGTGAACTTGTAGGCCAATATCCCAGGGGTCGTATCCCAGCAATAGGCCAGCCAGTTCTTCATAGGTGAGCACAGGGATTCCATATCCGTTTTCGCCATAGGTTTTGCCTTCCATTTCTGCCAATACATACTGCCACCGGTCAAGGAAAAAAGTACAGCCCGGGCAATTGGTAATGATGACGTCAGGTTTGTAGGACTCCATCGATTCGAACTTTATTTTTGAATTGCTAATGGAATATCCCCGGTTCGACTTGAGCAGGTACTGCCTGAATCCAAAACCACAGCAGTGGCGGCGCTCGGNGTAGTCAACCTGGTCGCCGCCCCATTCATCAATCATGCCAGCCAGCACATAAGGAAATTCGGCACCACCAACACCTTTCTCCGGAAATATTTTTGCATAATGACAGCCTATATGATCGACAACCCTCAGGGGCAGACCCGTACGCTTATCAACCAGCTTCAATAAGGCTTTGTCGGCAATTTCCTTCCTGAACTTGTATATAAGGTCACTCGTGTGAACCAGGTTTCGCGGAATTTTAAAGGTTTTGCCTGTGGCTCGCTTCAGCGCTTCGCGCGATTCTTTTTCTTNTTCAGGGTAGTGTTTCCAGGTTTCAAGCACTTCGTTGTAAATGCCGAAAGAGGTAACGCAGGAACACACAAAGTTCTCATAGCCGGCTTCAGTCATCAGTGCAAACTGCCTTGCCACAACGGTCATGGTGGTTTCAAAGGGTATAACTCCTGAATGGTAAGNCATACCTGAGCAAGTGGTTTGCCTGGCATCGTCAAATATTTCTTTTCCTGCTATTTCCCTGATAATTCGCAGGAAAAGGTCTTCCGCTGCCGGGAAAAAGTTTTGCCTTATACAACTCCGGGCAAAATAGAACCGGTCGTCAGCAATTTCTTTCTGGTATAATTCCCAGTTTTTGTTAGGTATTGGTTTCATTGTTCAGATTTTTTTCCCTGTTGATTTTCGTTGTACTGGAAATAAAAGTAACTGTCCCTTTCAGCCTTAAAGTCCAGGTCCAGGCTGTTGGCTACCCTGGCTGAATAATCCTCAATGATGTCAAATCGTTTAGTTGCCCCTGTTTCTTCAAATATCCTTTTCAGATCATTCAGCGATTCTGCAGACGTTTTTCGTAATGTCCCGCTTTGTTCTTTCTGATAACTTGTTCCAAGACGCTCGAGTACCAGTTCTTTATTTCTTTTCAGCCAGTCCCAAACAGGTCCTTGTTCAGGATACATTTCCGTGTTTACTTCATCCACGTAAACACAGTAACCATATTTCAGGATGTGGTCGCCAACCGTGCGTTTTATTGCAAGTTGCTTTTGGCCCTGGCTGCTTTCGGCAAACAATCCAGTTTCGATCGACAATGCCCTTAGTGCCTGAATAATATAACCAGGGGTGTTGCTGCGCGGGCATCTTGTTTTGCAAGAAAGGCACTCGCCACAGAGCCATATAGTGTCACTTCTCAGGAGCGACTCAAGTTCCTTTTCATCTCTTTGCTGAATAGTATCTACTACCATCCGGGGATCATAATCGCTCACTGCGGCGGCAGGGCAAACGGCCGTACAAGTCCCGCAATTGATGCATGCATTTAGACCTTCAATGAACCGTATATCTTTGCTGAGTTCTTTATATAGTTCCATGTTTTTTTATCAACTTGGTGTGGCTATTATGGTTATGTTCCCTTTGACTTTCTCGTACAATTTAACCCTGATTTGAAAATCTAAAGGCAGGAAAATGTCCACCCTTGACCCAAATTTGATGAAGCCGAGATCACTTCCCTGTATGGCCTTCATGCCTTCTTTAGCATAGCAGACAATGCGTCTGGCTAATGTTCCTGCTATTTGTTTTATCAATACCTGTTGACCTTCCGGAGTTTCTAACAGGGTAGAATAATGTTCGTTTGATTCGGAAGATTTGGGGTGATGTGCGACAAAATACTTACCAGGAAAATAACGGGTATATTTTACAGTCCCGCCCACTGCGTAACGATTTACATGAATGTTATAAATCGACATGAAGATTGAAATTTTATTACAGTTTCGATTACAAATTTCATTTTCAAAAACCTCTTCGATAGCCACAATCTTGCCATCGGCTGGCGCAAACACCTTGTTGTTGTCGGGTGTGAGTTTCCTTGACGGATTCCTGAAAAAGAAAAGGAAAAGAAATGTCAAAGCCAGACCGGTTAAACCAAGGACGGCAATAATCCATATGTTACCGCTTGAAATCCACAGACAGGACAGGGTTATTATCAGGTAGAGTGATACCACTTTAAGAAACAATTTCTGTCCTGCCGGATGTATGATTCTGTTCATATCAATTTAAAATTCAATTCCTTTTCTGGCTTCAATTCCGTTCTGATAGTAATGTTTGATTTCCTTCATTTCCGTGATCAGGTCGGCTATATCATACAGGCCAGGGGTAGCATATCGTCCTGTCAGTATAATTTCCATTTCGGCAGGCTTGCGCGAGAGGAGTTTGAGCAATTCTTCTTCTGCAATAAGATGGTAGTGTAATGCGATGCAGATTTCATCAAGGATTACCATGTCAGCTTTGTTTATAATTATGGATTCCGAAGCCTCAGTCATTCCTATTTGAGCTGCATCAATATCATCCTGAGTCGGTTCATTTATGATAAAACAATCCAGCCCATACTGTTTGAGCACGATTTCGGGGAAACGTTTTACAGCCTCCAGTTCAGAATAATGCAGACCCTTGACAAACTGTGCAATGAAAACACGTTTCCCTGCGCCAACAGCCCTGAGTGCCAGTCCGAATGCAGCAGTGGTTTTTCCTTTACCGTTAACGGTGTATAAGTGGATGTACCCTTTCATTTTAGTTGTGTTCGTAAGAGCCTGAGGTATTTGAAGAAGTAAAAGTTTTCGCTAACAGTGTATAGATGCTTGGTTTCGAAAATTTTTTTCCAATCTTTTTTAATGAAATCGAATGCATAAGGACATTCAATCTTCTTGAAAATAAAACGGTGGAGAGCCGGCATCTTCTGCATGTCAAATTCGGCGAAGTCAAGAATTACAAAATAGCCGCCAGCTTTCAAATGCCTTTTTGCATTTTCAATAACCGTTTCTCTGACTTCCGGTGGAAAGCCATGGATAACAAAACTGATAAAAACCATGTCAAAGGATTCTTTCAAATCGAAAGGGATATCAATCCTTTGCTGCTTAAAAATGACCCGATTATTACCGGCAAAACGTTTTTCAAACTGTTTTTGCATGATTGGCGATAAATCGACACCTGTAATTTTACCGTTTTTCCCCAGATACTGAAGCATCAAGGATGCATTGCGGCCTGTGCCGCAACCTAAATCAAGTATGGAGTCTGCCGGCCCAATGCCGATATCCCTAATTGCCTTATAAATAAACTTACTGTATCGACCAAACGAAAAGGTATTCATCATTCGGTCGTAATTCCGGGCAGTGAATTTTGTCAATTCAACACCCGAATCAGCGTATATTTTATTTGTTGCCATTGATATCATTTTTTTTTGAGGTTGCTGAATTTGCGCAAATAGTATTCCTGTTTGTTGTAATTTATTTTTTCAATGAATCCTTTATCAATTAATAGTTTTAGCCTTTCATCCGTTGCATATGATTTTTCTAACAATTGCATCACAGCTTCTTTGCGCATGGGATGAACGGCTGTTATACTCAAAATATCATCCTCAAAATTGCCCGACGAAGCAAAGGCATTTCCTTCATAGGCGGTGAGCAACTCGGCTGACAAATTATAATGAGTGAAGATATCATAAGCCAGGGTTACAGCCCGTTCACCAGCAGCTATTGTGTTTTTAAATGCCGGAGGACGCGTGGGGATTGCGATGTAGGCTATAAGTGGACTGATTTTCTGGAGGAAAAGTGCGATTGAAACCAATTCATCCTCAGAATCATTTATTCCCTTGATCATCATGCTTTCGGTTACCAGCCGTCCTTTATACTCTTTCGAAAAATGTTCTATTCCTGAGAGCACCGAACTAAATATGAGCTCATTATGAGCCTTGTTTATAATTTTCCAGGTGGCCGGTGAAACAGTATCCACTTTGATTGAAACATAATCAGCCAACATGATATCCTGCCTGACATCCTTGTGATCAATAAGGGAACCGTTTGTGATCACCGCAATAGGTATTCCAAAAGTCCTGAGCTTTACGATTAACTCACCAAGGTTGATATCAAGGGTAGGCTCGCCGTTAGGTACAATACTGATATAATCAGGATTACTACAATCTAAACGGGCCAACTTTTTCTCAACTTGTTGCAGAATTGAATCAGGTGAATAATACTTCCTTCGTTCGGCCGGCTTTTTCTTTGTCTTTCCAACCTGGCAATACAAACAGGAATAGGTACAAACCTTGTGCGGGATGTTATTTACACCAAGGCTTATGCCTAATCGGCGGGAGGGTACTGGTCCAAAGACTAAGCTTTCCATGTATGTTTGATATGTAGGGAAAGATGATTTTCAATTAGTATCGATGACTTGCAAAGCACAACGGGTTAATGGATAAGCGTGCATCAGCAAGGAGGATACAAAACAGCTACTTGCAATGCCAGGCTGATTTGTGTGATGGCATCTCTGGTGATTCCCAACACGAAGCTGAAGGCTTTTCATAGCTGTAATAATTCTTTGAGTTTTCCACTTTTGTAATTACTGTAAGCCTGGGAGACTGTCATATCATGGGCGTCGACATATATTTTCATGTTTATGTTTTTAAGCGCTTTGGCAGCGGTTTCACCGGGTCCATTACCTGTGATCAGTACATCCGGTTTCAGGATATATAGTTTTTCAGCAGTGGCAGTACCGGCACCATGGGCTTCATCTTTAACTTCACCATTTGTCATAACCGTCATTTCTTGGGATTCCTCATTATAGACCAGAATATTTTCTGTCCTGCCAAAACGCGGGTCTATCATTGAATCCCATGTGGTCCCGGTTGATGTAAAAGCTATCTTCATAGTTATAAGTTTTAGTTTGTTGCTAGTTGCTTTATTTTCTCCCAGCTGTCAGCCAGGATTTCCTTTAGTTTACCAGCATCATATTCAATGATGGTCTGGCCTGCTACCATTGCCCGGGTGAAGTTCTCGTCGTAAGGCAAACTGGCTATATGTGTAATATTGCTATCCTTCAGAAAATGAATCACTTCGATTGTTTTTCCGGGATTAATATCTGCCTTATTAATGATACAGCCCGTTTTGATGTTGAATTTTTTCACAAGTTCATGAACCCGTTTGAGATCATGCAGGCCTGAAACAGTGGGTTCCGTAACCAGAACTACATAATGTGCACCAGAAAGCGATGATACAACAGGGCATCCCACTCCCGGCGAGCCATCAACCAGAATAAAATCTTTCCGCTGTTCAATGGCTATCTTTTTGGCTTCATTTTTAACCTTAGCCACGAGTTTTCCTGAGTTGTCGGCACCAATACCCAGGCTGGCGTGTATCATGCTACTCCCGGTTTTTATTTGTGAAATAAACCACTTTCCGGCCAGTCGCTTATTGTTTACAATAGCTTCAGTGGGACAGACCCGCGCACAATAGCCGCATCCTTCGCAGCTCAGAGCATCTACAACATACTGCCTGTTTGTAATGGAAATAGCCTCGAAACGGCACACTTCCCTGCATTTACCGCATTGGATGCAATTGCTTCGGTCAATGGCAGCGACCTCACCGCTGTAAAAATCTTCCGAAAAGGCAAAGTCGGGCTGCATAAGCAGGTGCATGTCAGCAGCATCTACATCGCAATCAGCCACCACCACCTTTTCTTTTCCCAGCATGGCGAATGAAGCTGTAATTGAAGTTTTGCCGGTTCCCCCTTTGCCCGATATTATCACGATTTCTTTCATGCCGGTCCTTCTACCATTGCAGTCATGCAATAATTCATAATGCGATCCAAAGCTTTNCCTTATTTCAGGGAAATCCTGATAAAGGAGTTTCCCTGAGGAGTATTGTTCGGCGATCTTCCGATCATTGGAGATTGTGGCCAGCAGGGGTATTTTCTGCTGCCGGCAATAAAGCATAACATCCTCGTTGCCGATTCCATAACGATTTACCACCACACCGAAAGGTTTCCTGAGTTCTTTCATGGTGCCAACAGCAAGCTTTAAATCATGCAGGCCGAAAGGGGTGGGTTCGGTAACCAGTATTACAAAATCCGCATCTTTAACTGCCTCAATAACCGGGCAGGAAGTCCCGGGAGGTGAATCAAAGACGATAAATCGAAATTCATTGTATTTGCCGTCAACATGTTTTTTAGTTCTCACTATAGCTGGCACAGCCTGTTCTTCCCCGATATCAAGCCGGCTTTCGACCAGGGCCGGTTTATTGTTGCTGAATTCGCGAAGCGTACCCAGTTTTTTAGGGATCATCGGCAAAGCATCTTCAGGGCATAATTCGGAACATGCGTAGCAACTGTGGCATAGTTCGGGAAACACGATGATAGATTCCCCCAGCTTAATAATGGCATGATAATTACATACTTTCGCACAAATGCCGCATTGGGTGCACTTAGTTTCATCCCACAAAGGAACCATTTTGTGAATCTTTTCTTCATTGGTGGGTTCCCCATGAAAGAACAGACCCGAATTAGGTTCTTCCACATCCAAATCGACAAGAGCAACATTTTCCTTCTCAGCAATATAGGCCGCCAGGTTGGTGGAAAGCGTAGTTTTACCCGTTCCGCCTTTTCCGCTTGCAATAACTATCTTCAACGTTTTGGTTTCAGTCATATCTGAGTCTGGTTTCCTGGTCGCCAAGCGTTAGTTTTATGGCTTCCTTATAAAATGGGGTACTCCAGGTTCCGAGATGATTATGTGTGATAAAGTACTTTTCCGGAATGGGATGTGTGCCAAAAACTACCTCCATGCCATACTTCTCCGGGATAAAACTGGAAAAGTACTCCAGATAAGGACATGGCGGATACCCTACCAGGAAACCTGTGGCAAAATGGATGTGGGTTACTCCGTTTTTCTTCATCTCTTCAGGAGCATATTCGATATTGCCGCCAGGGCATCCGCCACAGGTAATGAAAGCAGCAATTTCCGCCTCCCTGTTTTTGTAAACTAAAAATGCGCCTTCGCGTTGGGCAAATGAACGAAAGCATTTCCNCCCGGCGCAGCTTTTATAACGATCGCAAATGATGATGCCGATTTTTACCTTATCCATTGCATTGATGATTTTGATTGTAAACAACAAGACTGCCTTTAGGTACACCGATGATTTCGGCCACCACATCGCATTTTACCATGAAAAGAAAGAAAATGCGGCTGTCGGTGGTCTCAATAAGGCCTTCAAGGTTTCCCTGTCCCTTCGAGAGTATGAGATCCGCTTTCTGAAATTCGGTTAAAAATTCCGTGCTGCATTTATCGAGCAGTGTAGAAGAAGCATCGTACCCGTTTGTGATTACATCGGCTACGCTGTCAATTCCCGTTTCTTGCACATCCTTCATTGTCGCATCGTTAATAGCAGGTCCGCCTCTTACCACATAGGTAACATCAGGGTGCATTATGGCTTCGATAAACAGTTTGTCAAAAACGATCTCCCCTGCATTATCGCCCAGGTATACTATTTTTCCTGCTTGCCGGATGCGTTCTCTCAAAAGGATTGAATCATTTATGGGAAGCGTGGCACGGAGTGCGTAATTGATAATTTCTTCCAGGTCAAACAGGTGGCCGGCAACAACAAAATCCATAATATTGCCTGCAATGGCAAGTCGCAAAGCCATATCGAAAGGGTCATCGGCTTGAAGCACTCTAGGCTTCCATTGCTCGTATAACTTTAAGGCGATACTGTTGCTGAATTTCTTCTCCTTTTCATACGGATCAGCAATACCTTTAAGGCTGCGCAGTTTATGTTGCAATTCCCTGTGAATGTCAGGAGCACTCCCAATCGTTTCGGAGTTCAACAGGCGCTCAATGTACCTGTTGAACTCCAAAGTTTCATCGTGGGGCAGGGGAAACTTCCTGATCATTTCACTGTAACTTTTTGCGATGCATTCTTTACATCTCGAATCTGCCTTTTTGTGAAGGTTAATGTTTGTGATGTCCGTGTTCATGCTCTTCAGTTCCGTGGTCACAGTAATTTGCACTCAATTGCAGATTACCTTGGATAAAATCGTTCACCAGTTTCTCAGGGTCGTCAACCGGAGCTCCTATGAAAACATTGATTCCTGCTTCGTTAAAGAGCGTGATGGCTTGTGGCCCCATTCCGCCGCCTATCACATCGGTAGCACCATGGGCTGACACGAAGCGGGGAAAAGTACCCGGCTGATGCTCGGGCGGATCTATTGTGGTAACATTGGTAATCACATCGTTTTTAACATCAACAAAGGCAAATGCCTGGCAATGTCCGAAATGAGGGCAAAGTTTCCCATTTTCAACAGGTATGGCAATTCTTTTTTCCATGACTATTTATTTAAAACTTTTCTTTCTACATCCTCTTTACTTATTGGTTTTGTGCAGAAAAACCAGTCGTAGCATTTCATATTTTTCTTGTCTTCCATCCGTTCTTTTGCTACTCCGCAAGAACCTGCCGTAGGAATAATTACATCATCTCCGGGCCTCCAATCAGCGGGTGTAGCGATTGAGAACTCATCGGCAGTTTGCATGGCAATCAACGCCCGGTATAATTCGTCAAAGTTTCTGCCCAGACTTAACGGGTAGTAAATAATAGCACGGATAATCCCTTTAGGATCAACAAAAAATACTGCTCTTACAGCTTTGGTACTGCTTTCTCCCGGCATCATCATCCCGTACTTTTTGGCGACTTCCATGGTGATGTCCTCTATGAGCGGAAATTTGACTTCAACATCTTTCATTCCCTTGTATTCAATTTTTTCCTTTATGGTTCGCAACCATGCAATATGACTGTATAATCCGTCAACCGAAAGGCCTACCAGCTTGCAATTTGCTTCATTGAACTGTTTTTCCAGAGTGGCAAACGTCATGAATTCTGATGTACAGACAGGTGTAAAGTCAGCTGGATGACTGAAAAGGATTACCCAGCTACCATTAAAATCGGAAGGGAAGTTGATTTCCCCCTGTGTTGTAACTGCCTTAAATTCGGGAGCTTTGTCACCGATACGCGGCATTGCAATAATTTCGTTTTCCATTTTTTTAGTTTTGAAGGTTGTTAAAATCTAATTTTTTTGAATTCTTCTTTCATTCTCCGGATATCGTTTATCCAGTCTTCTATGTCGTTTTCATGTTCCAGTTCCTCATTCAGTATCTGGACTGCCATCTGGTGTGTTGCATGATCTTTTCCGGAAGTGTAGTCAGCTATTTCCTGGTATCTTTGAATAGCACACCTTTCACCTTGAAGGTTTTGTTCCAGTATTACCTCAATATAAGGATCGGAGGGCTCATCATAACTGCAACGGGCCAGCTTGGTCCATTCTGTCGGATTTATCACAGGGGTTCCTCCCAGTTGTATAATCCTGTTAACTACCAATACGGCATGTCCCAATTCCTGGTCAGCATGAAGCAACAATTCAGGTTCCACCTCGCTTCGCATGGGGCCCTCCATGAGCCTTGCACCAATCCAGTATTGATAATAAGCGAGCCATTCTTCCGAAAGGGCTGCGTTCAGCATGTTAAGCAGTTCGTTTACATCAACTGATGATACTTTGATTGCTTGTTTTCCCATTTTATTTTAATTGTGTGTTTTACAATATCCTGTAACAATATTCTACATCATGTAAAAGCGATATAAACTTTTACAGAACATCAGCTACTGAACAACCTGTTGGTAGAAAGCTTTTAGTTTCCTCTGCAGCTTAAGTTGTTCGACGATTATTGTTATACTGATCAAGTGCCATTTTTAATGTCAGAACAGTTAATCTGGCACAATGAACTTTCTGCTCAGGCAAAGCTCCCAAATGATCGAGCAGGTTGTTTTCATCCAGTTTCTTACATTCTTCCGGGGTTTTGCCTTTTATTATTTCACAAAGCGCTGAGCCGGAAGCAAACGATCCGGCGCATCCGATTGCCTGAAACCTGGCATCAGTAATTACTCCTGATATTTTCAGGAATATCTCCATTGTGTCTCCGCATGGCCCTGTATAGATGGCGTGTGCATCAGGGTTTTTAATGTTACCAACATGCAGGTGCGTCAGGTAATATTCAATAGCTCTTTCCGAGTAGCCTGAAATTTTCAGCAGGTTTTCTACATCGCTCATAATTTCATAAGCTAAACTATTGTGCGCCTCCCTGAAGCGGTTTTGTCTTCCCTGTCCATAACCTCTGCCACCACGGCCTCGTCCAAAACCTCGGCCCTGGAAATTTTCAGGTGACATTTCATCGGGTTTCTCTTTTGCTTCCTCATCGGTTTTCTTAAGGTTTCCACCAAAGTTGGTGCAACGTCCCATTTTACGACCCGTCATGCGGCCTTCTCCATTGGGACCTGTTCGATCGAATCCTGGCATAATTACCTCCTTTTTATTAGTGTTAATATTATTATTTACCGCTTTTTAAGCGTTTACCTTTCCCGGCACCACCACCTGTTTTCCTGCGCTGTCCCATGCCTTTCCCTAACTTCTGCAATTTTTCTTCTTCAGGAACTGGGTGGCATTTACCTATTCCGCGCCCTGTTCCGGGGCCTTTCCCGTCGGGACCTGTTCCGTTTAATTTTGGCATGGTTATGTCCTTTAATGATTAAGCATTTCAATGATTTCATTGATTTTTATATCTGGGTCTTTCAGCATGATCATTTGAACCTTCATGCTGTCGAGTAGTGCTTTTATTTTAATGCCAAATTCACCTGAAATAATTTTTATAACATTACGTGAAGCTGCCAGCTGAATACAGACTGGTCCGGCATCTTCTTCAGCATCCTTGCCGGGATTAGGTATGTATTCAACTGATTTGCTCACAGTATCATAGATTACCAGGTAAGCACATCGGCCAAAGCGCTGATCAATCGTTGAATCTTCTTTGTTTCCGGTTGAAGTGATGGCAACTTTCATATGGATTTTTTATTTACTAATCTGGTCATTTCTTCATTTTCTCATCATTCTCGAATGACATTTCGGACATTCCTCTTGTCTGCAGGGCTTCCCGGATTTATGGGGCTGTTCAAACCCGCAATTGGGACAGATGCAAGTATCAAAGGGCCTATTTTCAGTATTTTCCTCAATTTCATAAGTATAATCGTAATCTTTAACCTCCTTGCTTCCGCATAACGGGCACATTTCAACCTGTAATTCTTTCGCAGGGTTGTTGAAATCGCAATGGCATTTCTCACAATGATACCAATCGCTGTCAAAATAAACTTTACCACCCTCAATAGCTATTTGTCTGCCTTCTACAAATGCCCGTGCAACCTTTTGCCTTGCTGAAGCATAAATTCGGGTAAATGTTGGCCTTGACACGTTCATTATGCCTGAAGCATAATAATGGTTATACATATCATAATCGCAAAGTCTTAAAGCCTCATATTCTTCGTACAACAAGACAACTGGCTCATTCTGTGTATTGTTAGTTTCCGGCCCATAAGGTTTGAATCCTTTAATAGGCGGTGGATTCAGCACTTTTCTTATTCTTTTAATTCTTGGCGACATAGTAATTATGAACAATAGTTCACAACAAAGATAATGAACATACGTTCATAAACGCCTTTTATTTTTCTATTTTTGTAAAAAATTCTATGGATAAGTCGATTGAAAAATCTGAAACCAACCAGTTCAGGATTGTTTTTCCGGGCGATCTGAATGATCACGAAACGTTGTTCGGGGGAAAGATAATGCAATGGATGGATGAAGTGGCATATATCACTGCAACCAGATTTACCAGAAAGAAAATGGTCACCGTATCAGTTGATGATATTCATTTTAAAATCCCGGTATTAAGCGGTTCAATTTTACAGATTACCGGAAGGATTGTTAAAACTGGAAATGTCCGGATTGTGGTTGGTATCGAAATTTATGCCGAAGAAATGTTTACAGGGGTAAGAGAAAAAGCTATTGAAGCGATGTTTACATTTGCAGCCGTAAATCAGGAAAATAAGCCTGTCAGGATAAGTTAGCCAGATTGATAACAGTTCAACATAGCTTTATGTAAATATTTGGTGATCATATTACAAAAAGTAAATGACAGATGAATTTGTTTAAGTGTTTGTCTTTGAACACATGAGCAGCCGAATAACAGAAATCCGGATCAGGCAGTTAAATCATATAGCCTATAATATTAATCATAGATAGAATTAATGAATACAATCATGAAAATAGCAGTCCCGGTGACAGCCGACCAGAGGATTGACGACCACTTTGGCCATTGCGAATACTACGGCGTATACTCAATCGGTGAAAACAATGAAATTGCTTCGTTTGATATCATCCCCTCGCAGGAAGGTTGCGGGTGCAAATCAAATATAGCCGGCGTGCTGGCAAACCAGGGTGTTACTGTGATGCTGGCAGGAGGTATTGGCGGTGGAGCCATCAATGTGCTGAACCATTGGGGAATAGAAGTAGTCCGGGGATGTAGCGGAAATGCAAAGGAAGCCGTTGAAGCCTTTATCAAAGGCAACCTTACCGATAGCGGTGTAAGCTGCGGGCAACATGAACACCATCATGGGCATGACCACGATCATGACCACGGCCACCAATGCAATCACTAATACTCCACGGAGAATTAATGATTTCCTGAGATTGAGCTAAAGTAAACCGTTACTGCCCAGCCACTGCTGCAGCACATCGGTCCAGTTATCCGTTTCAGCGTTTCTTTTCCACATCCCGAAACCATGGCCCCCGGTCTGATACGTATGCAGTTCGGAGCTGACTTTATGGTCCTGAAGGGCTTTGTAAAACCTGAAGCTGTGGTCAGCCGGCACCACATCGTCGTCTTTTGCTACGATGAGCAGGGTAGGTGGCGTATCACCGGTGACATGAAGATCGTTTGAAAATCTTTTCATCAGATCTTCTGATGGGTTCTCACCAAGCAGGTTGTGGGTTGTTCCGTCCTGCGACATGTAAATTACCGGGTAAACCAGAACCATAAAGTCGGGGCGGGTCTTATGCGTATAATGAGTTCCGGCAGTCGAGGCCAGGTGCCCGCCGGCTGAAAAACCCATTATTCCGATTTTGTGCTTATCGATGTGCCATTCCTTTGCTTTTTTCTTAATGATCTGAAAGGCAGTATGGGCATCTTTCAAAGGAATTTCCCAATGTCCAGCCGGCATGCGGTAGTAAAGCACAAACGCTGAGATTCCCAGTGAGTTGAACCATTCGGCTACCATGGAGCCTTCATGTTCCACAGCAAGGCCGCCATACCCTCCGCCGGGACAAATAAGCACGGCTGTGCCGTTCGCATTTTCAGCCGGGGCTAGGAATGCATACATTCGGGCGTCAGTAACATTGGTCACAAACGAATAAGCGTTTCTTTCTTCTTTTTCGGTAATACCGCTGCTTTCTGCAGGCCCGTTTTTGTATAGTTTTATTTCCTGCTGTGCCATTAATGTGTAGCTCATGACTGTTAACAAGAGAAATATTAACGTTGATTTTACCATCGTTCGATTACTTTATTAGTGCTTTTAATGGCATTTAAAAGATGTTTGGGAATATTTCAGGATGTGCCGGAGATCATTTACATGAATCCACCAGCAACTAAATCAGATTCTTATGAATGTTTTATTCTTGTACAGATACCAAAGTATCAGGTATATGATGCCAAATGCGCCGATGGTCAGTACGAAGTAGTAGTAGTTGCCAACGTATTGTTTGGTTCCGTATAGCACCATTTCTGCAATCTGGTGAAAGTTAAACACATGTGAAAGCGTATAAGCCACAATTGCGTTCATTCCGATCACTTTGAGTGGGAAAGCCCACCTGGATTTTCCTTTCACGTCAATGATCCAGTAAAAAAGTGAGAGCAGCAGATAGCAGACACCTGATGAAGCGAGTACAAATGTGCTTGTCCATAACTTCTTGATAATCGGATGCCAGATGCCGAGGAGTAAACCGGCAGCCAAACCTGCTAAACCTATTATGAAAAGGTAAAGGGCTACTTTTTTCCTGGGTAACGCTGATTTTATTAGTTCCCCTGCAAAAACACCCGAAAGTGTGGTGGCTATAAACCCGAAACCGCTGAGAAACCATGTATATTGGGTTCCGTCCTGGAACTTTCCGAAAACCACCTGGTCGGCATACCAGGCAAAACTGCTGCTTGGCAGAAGTACGCCCCTGCCGACACCGGGAACATTGGGAACGGTAAGCAGCAGGGTATAGATGATCAGGCATGCCGCAAAAATCATCAAACGTACATTCCTTTTAAAATGTATGTAGAAGATGCCTGAGAACAAATATCCCACAGCGATTGCCTGTAACGTATTGCTGAATATGCTGAATGTTTCGGGGTTCCAGTCAAGCAAATGTCCCTGTACTATCCATCCAAGCACGAACAATATCACAAAACGGCGGATGAGTTTGATGTAAATAGCTGACAGCCCTGTGCTTTCCTGTTTCCGTTTGGAGAGGGCAAACGGTATTGCTGCTCCCACAATGAACAGGAATAAGGGCATCACAATATCATAAACGGTTGAACCAAACCATTCAGGGTGATCGAACTGTTTTGCCAGGGCTTGTGTAAATGGAGTTTGTGCGCCAACGTTAATTGAATTGAATAGGTGGTCGAGCAGGATGATAAAGAGCATATCAAAACCTCTTAATGCATCGATGGAGGCAATACGTTCAGCTTTAATGATATCTTTCATAGCGGTCTGGGTCAGTTATGGCATTTGTTATCCCTGATAGCTTTTCAACAGTTGGATTCCGGATTATTTCTTTTGGTAAACTTTTACCCAGTCAACGGTCATTACCGCAGGAAACAGCTTGTCGTCAACTACCAGCCCGCCCCAGTCTCCGCCAATGGCTATATTGAAGATCAGGAAGAAAGGCTTGTCGAAAGGCCAGTTCTCTTTGTTTTTAGTTTCAGGTTGATAATGATAAACGAGTTTGCCGTCGATCATGAAGTTGATATATTCACTTGTCCACTCCATGCCATAAATGTGGAATGTGTTGAAAGGGTCCTTGATTTCCATTATCCCGGTATAGGNGGTTGCACCGTATCCTGAGCTGTTATGAATGGAGGAGTGAATAAAGTTGGGATGTTTGCCAACATGCTCCATAATATCAAGTTCACCGCAGGCAGGCCAGCTTACTTCTGAAATATTTTGTCCGAGCATCCACAATGCTGGCCAGGTGCCTGTGCCCTCCGGCAGTTTAGCTTTAATTTCAACGANGCCGTATGTAAAAGTCTTTTTAGACCTGGTTATAATTCGGCCAGAGGTGTACTCGTTGTTTTCTTTTTTAGCTGTAATGATGAGTTTGCCTTTAGCAACACTCACGTTTTTGCCGTCGGTATAGCGCTGGAGTTCATTATTTACCCATCCCGGGTTTGCTACTTCATTGCTCCAGTAGTTCATATTCAAAGAATTACCATTGAAATTGTCTTCCCAAACGAGTTTGTATCCTTTTTNTGATTGGGCAATGCTGCTGTATGATATCACTAGCATTACCAAAAGAGTTGTCAGAATTCTTGTTGCCATATATTTGTTTTGTTGAGCCAAAGGTAATTAAGTATTGTAAAAAGAGGCTGTCTCAAAGTTGAGACAGCCTCCACCATAATCCAGCTAACCCAGTTAGTGCAGGACCACAACTTTTCTCATGCTTTGTGATCCGTCAACAATCATTTGCAGGAAGTAAACTCCGTTGGCAAGGTTTGTGGCGTCCAGGTCATAAGTGTACTGGCCGGGGACCCTTTTCCCTTCGTTCACGGTCATTATTTCCTTTCCTGCCATATCGACAAGGCGGAAAGTAACATTCCCGGTTTTTTCATCTCATAAGGGAAGGTTGTCCTGGCTGAGAATGGATTCGGGAAGTTTTGACCGAGAGTTGATGAATTATTAACAGCAGGCCTGTCGAAGATGCCTGTGGTGGGATCACCAAGGGTTGCAACATCGTCAGCTGATAAGGCCTGATCCCATATGGCCACTTCGGAGCATCTCATGATATTGTCTTCACCATACTCGTCGGCAAAGAGAAGCAATGTGCTCTGGAGGGCATCACGGCTGTCAATATCCTGGCCTGTTCCGTCAACCAGTTATATCCGTTAAGATATATCTTGTAGAATTCCCCGTTTTTCACTGTAACGACCAATCTGTACCACACATTTGCTGAGACAGTAAGTGTTGAATACCCAACCTCCAGGCACCGATAAGGTTATCACCGTTGATAAACAGTTCAGCATCATCCGTGTTTTCGGGTGTGGTCTGATATATGGCATGATACATGCCGGCTTGGGGCATCAGGATATCCATCATGAGTGAAAACTCATTGACAAGGGCTCCGCCGCCATTGGCTTCCATGCCATGGTTCATCGCCAGGTTGCTGCCTACACCCAGTTCAACTGCAAGGTTCCCGTTTCCGGGGCCTTCAACCGATTCCATAGTGCCGTTAAGAACGAGTGGTAAACCTATTTCGGCTTTTACCAGGTCAGCAGTGTCGTCAAATTTCCACCAACCTTTTCTAGTAGGGAAAGTTGGTGCGGGTCCTGTGGTGGGATCACCGAGTTCCAGTGCTTCGGCTGAGGTAAGAGCTACATCCCAAATGCCGAGTTCTGCACAGTTGATGGTGTTGTCTTCACCGTCATTATCAGCAAACATAAGCAGTACGGTTTGCAAGGCATCCCTTCCGTCGACTTCCTGTCCGGCCCCGTCTACCCAAACCTGTCCGTTTACATAAATCTTGAAATGGTCTCCATTTTTCACCGAAACAATGACCCTGTACCAGGTATCCTGAAGTACACTCTGTGTTGAGTAACCAAATCTCCAGGCCCCGATGAAGTTGGTCGTATTGATAAACATCTCGGCATCATCGTCATTGGCAGGTGCAGTTTGGTAGAACGAGTTCCAAACATTAAGCTGGGGGACTGAGATGTCCATTTGTAAGGTATACTCATTCACCAGAGTTCCGCCGCCATTGGCTGCTATACCATGAGTCATGGTCAGGTAGCTCCCGGTTGTGAGCTGTGTGGCAAGGTTGCCATCTACAGGTCCCGGAACCGAGGTCTGAGAGCCCGTAAGTACAAGCGGTGATCCGATATCTGCTTTCAGCATGTCTGCAGCATCATCAAATTTCCACCATCCTTTGCGTTCGGGAACTGCTGCATTCGAAATCATGGCTCCTGCAAAGGCCAGCAGAAGCGTCAATAGTAGTACTTTTGTTTTCATAGGCTTTAAGGATTTAGTTGAACATGGTTTTTATTGGTTAGGTTTAATTTTCTATTTCAGCAACCACATTACTTTGTTTATTTCGTCATAACCTTCGTACTGGCGATCCAGAGCTTCGGTCAGATTGATGCGGTTGTAATTTGATTCTGATCCGGGGTAAAGGCAACGCATGGGAATTGCACCTGTGTTATTCACGTTGAGGCTCGATGCAGGGTTGATCGGGAACTCGGGATATTTGTTTCTCCTGTATTCAAAATAGCTGAAATCGGCATCCTGCATGTACCTGAGGATATATTCCTGCATCCATATTTGTTTCAACTGGTCGTCAGCAGTCAACTTAAAAGCAGCTTCGCCTGTAAAATAGCCATCAATGTACGATTGTGTGATTGCCTTTGTATGAGCATAGCTGGCTTTGGTGGCCATGATATCGGCCAGTGCTGCCTTAACACCGTCTTCGTAATATGACTTGGCATTGCCGCTGATCCAGCCCCTAACGGCTGCTTCGGCCAGTACAAGCTGTTGCTCGGCAAATGTCATTGCCATCAGTGGTTCGCAGGCGTCTTCTTTCAGATACCTGAGGTTGATTGCTGAAAATTTATTGTCCTTGTATTCGAGGTTCATCTGGTCATAATCCATTGAAACGTCAACACCTACGTATGCAGCCGGGTCTGACTGTACTTTTCCGGCTGAGAGCTGTGCTGCAGAAGGTTCGCAATAGTAAAACAGGCGGCGGTCGTTCAATGCTTTCAGATTGTTGATAAGCAGACTGCTCACGATGGTTTTGGGTGCAAACATTGTGCTGGCGCTTAAGGGATGCTTATTCTGTGTGGAATAAGCAAGACCGAGGTAACCGGTATTTGCATCCAACAGGTTGCCGGCAGCCACAATTTCAGCAAAACGGTTCTTGATGTTCAGGGAAGAAGCACTTTCCTTCGTGCTTAGACTCATAAGCACACGAAGAGCAAAAGCATTCACAGCCTTTCTCCACTTGGCAGGATCCCCTTCGTAGGGTGTGGGGTCGCCTGTAAATTTAACGCCATCGGCAAAGTACTGGTCAGCGGCTTTGAGTTCATCCAGAATGTTGATCAGGACCTGCTCCTGGGCGTCATATTTGGGTTCGAACAGGCCGTCGGCACCTTTGCCTGCCTCGTTGTATGGGATATCACCCATCCACATGGTCATACGATAGAAAGCAACTGCTTTGGCAAAACTGGCTACGCCTTTGTAGGAGTTTTCCATTACGCCACCTTCGGCTGACGATAGCATGGCGTCTATATTTGGCAATAAGGTCATTGCTCCAAAACTGCCACTGCCGGTATTGTTATACTGAGCGCTGTTTTTACCAAGGATTGTGAACCCGACATATTTAGGAAGAGCATTTGTTGAGATAAAGCTCATGGCATCACCGCCGGGAACGAGCACTGACAGTAATATGTTCGTGCATTCCATAGATGCGGGCACAACTGTAGTGGCATNCGGATTTGTGTTGTATTCTTCAAATTTGCTGCAACCTCCCAGCAACATGAGCATGATGGCACTCAGTAATCCGATATATATTTTTGTGTTTTTCATGTTTTTGTCTTTTAGTTGTTCGTTTTCTCAATAGCGAGGGCTCTGTAATTCTGCTGCCCTGATGACAGTGGAAAATGTTGCCCGCCGGATTTAAAAATTAAATTTCATGTTAAATCCGACATATCGTATTGAGGGATCACTGAAGTTTTCATAACCGCCGTCAGGGTCTGAATATTTGAATTGCTTGGCCCACAAAAACATATTCTGACCGACAGCCGACACGGCAATTCCCTGTGACCTGAGCCTGTTGCACAAAGCCCGGGGTAGTTCATAACTTAGTGACATTTCTCTCACTTTGAAGAAGGTTGTACTATAGGCTTCGAGCGGTGAAGGAGATCCTCCCCAGGCAGTACCGCTATGCGCAGTATTGATATAGGATTCGTACGTTACGGCTACATCGTTGGGGGCGTATACCCTGTCGTCGCTTGTTATGTTTCCGTAGGTGTCATAAGTTGCAGAGCCTGAGATCACTTTCACGCCATTACCTATATAATTTTTCGAACCGGGGACAGTGGCGTCAAGATAACGTTCGGGTGTAACTGAGTTAGGATGTGACCCGGAGCGCCACATGTACATTTCAGTGGTTGTCTGCGCAATACCGCCTACACGACCATCGAAAGATACGGAAAAGTTCCAGTTTTTGTATTTCAGGGTGGTGTTTACACCCCAGATCCAGTCAGGGTCATAATTGCCCCATTTCGTAGGATAATCGGAGAATTGCGGCACACCATTTGAGTAAATGATGTTTCCATCAGGATCATATTGAAAATCATAGAGAACATATGCATCATATCTTTCGCCAACTTTTATCCATGGTTTGTCGGGAGTGTAAATTGAATCCAGTTTGGTATAGTAACGAGCGTATTTTGACCAGTTAACTGAAATATTCCACTGCCAGTCGTTCGTTTTTACCGGAGTGCCATTGAGCGTGATTTCCAATCCCTTGCGGGTAATTTCTTCGTTGGTGTTGACATAGCTGCTGTAATAGCCGGTTGCCGGTGTTATGCTGGCTTCTTCGAGGAAGTCGTACATACGTTTATTATAGTATGCAATGTCGGCCGAAACCCTGTTATTGTAAAGATTTACGGCAGTCCCGATTTCCCAGGTCGATGAGGATTCGGGGAAAACATCGCTGCTATAAATTGTTGTCGGCAACGAAGCAGAAGTCATGTTACCCCATACATTATTATTTATGTTGTACACCTGGTTGATGTCATAGATGCCGGCCGGTGTTTTTGACGAGGTCCATGAACCGCGTAATTTCCATAATGACAGCCATTTATATTTTGGAAGCAATTCTGAAACCACGAAACTTCCTGAAACCGAAGGGTAGAGATAGGATCTGGTTGATTTCGAGAGTGTTGAGCTCCAGTCATTGCGAAGTGTACCTTCGGCATAGAGCATGCTGTTCCATGAGAGTGCAAGCCTTCCATATAAGCTGTTGACTTCTTGCCTGTAAAGGTTAGATGCAACATATGCCGGCAATACGGAAGCTTTGAGTGAATAGAACCCGGGAATTGAGAGCCCGCCCATTGTCCTGGAATCGGTACCTTCGTCCTGACGGAAAAAGATTGTTCCGCCGGCAAAACCATCGACAGTTATTTTGTTGAATGTTTTATTTGCTGAAAGTATAAGGTCATTGTTGAAACTGTATCCTCTGCCAAGGCCAAGGTTGTATGAGCCAAGTTTGCTTTCACCCCATACCTGTTCGCCGTTTTCGATTATCGTAGCTGAACCGGCACTAACCAGTGAGCCTTTCGAAACCTGGATCACCTGCCGGTTACTGTATGTATCAAAGCCTGAACGAACACTAGCCTTGAGCCAGGGTGTGATATCATATATCATGGAGAGAGTTCCGTTAAAAATATCCTTATTCATGCTGTGGGTTCGTTCAAACCGGTCGAAGTATGGATTGTTGTTCGTGTCGGTATAACTGGTGTTCTGAACTTCGTTGGGAACTACCCAATAGTTCTTGTAATCCAGTACATTCCAGTCGGGCGAAGACCATATAAGCAATGAATACATAGGGTCATATGAGGTGTAACCGCTAAAGCCGAAGTTTGGCGAAACCTGCTTGTTATAGGCTATGTTCGAAGATAAGGTGAATTTCTTAAGTTTTATATCCCCGCCGATTGTATAATTGTATTTATCAAACATCGAGTTGGGATACTGACCTTTATTTTTCACCCAGCTGGCCGAAGCGCGGAAACTTCCCAGTTCGCTTTGCTGTGCAATGTTTATATTGTTGTTAAGGACATAACCGGGTTCAAGAAAATTCCTGAAATTGTTTTTCCCAACAGGCAGGTAAGGCAGTAGTTGCCACGACCTTGAGATAGGGTCCCACTGGTTTACTTCCTGGCCTTCGAGTGGAGGGCCCCATGCGCCGTCGCCATTGGATACTGTGGTGTTGGTTGCGGTATTCACCACGCGGCCGTATGTTGACTGTGATTCAGGAATGGCTAGAAAACCTGCTGCAAACATTGTACTGCTGTTAACCGACACTGACAAACCTTTGTTGGCTGAACCTTTTTTTGTTGTAATCATGATGGCTCCGCTACTACCTCGGTAGCCGTAAAGTGCTGAAGCAGTGGCTCCTTTGAGTATGCTAAGGTTTTCAATATCGTCAGGCGGAATATCCCTGAGGGTCATGTTTCCGTATGGCACGCCGTCGATAACCAGCAGCGGTCTTTCACCACGGATGTACATATCAGGAGCTTCACCAAATTCGGTGCTGTTAAGTACCGATAAACCGGCTACTTTACCAGTGAGCGATGTTCCCACATCAACCGTTCTGACCGTCTGTAATCCCTTTCCATCAATTTTCTGCACTGAATATCCCAGCGCTTTTTCCTCACGTTTGATGCCTAATGCTGTTACCACGACACCTTCAAGTTCCTGGGTGGCTTCAACAAGCTCAACATTGAGCATGATGGAGATGTTTTTGGCCGGATATTCAACCGTTGTGTAACCAAGGTAGGAAAACACCACCACGACTTCGGGAGATGGAATATCAATTGAGTAGTTACCATCGATATCGCTGGTGGTTCCTTTGGTTGTGCCTTTAATATAGACAGCCACACCCGGTAAGGGCTCTTTTGTTTTGGAGTCGGTTATTTTACCGCTCACTTTCTTCGACTGGTTTGTTTTGTCTTCAGTCCCGGTTTGCAGCGGAGTAAGAATGATCTGGTTGTTGCTGACTACAATGTTTATCTTCTCATTCTTGAATATCTGATCAAGAATATCCTTCACCGATGTGTTGGTGAAAACGGCGTCAACTTTTCTGTTCAGGTCTACCAGTTGCTGGTTTGCAAGGAATGAATAGTCGCTCTTCTTCTCTATTTCGCTCAGTACGCTACTGACCGGAACATTGACAAGGTTGAGCGAAATCTTTTTCTGCTGGGCCGACAGATTGAAAGGCAGTGTGCTGAAAACGAACAGCAGCACGAGGAGTAGATTTAATTTCATATTGGTTAGGTTAGGTCAAAATTCAGTTCAAATTTTCAGGTTGAATTCTTCCGGTATATGTCACCGTAGGTTGTCCTATTGCAGGTGCCCGGGATCGGACAATATCTTGCAAATTACGACTTTTTAGCCTGATTCTGTGTGTTTGGATGTTGCATATTCCTGATTGTTCATTGGTTAGTTTGTTTTTTTATTGATAGGATATATAATGATTTTCTTCCGGCTGAAAGTGCCGTCTGGCAATACTCTCTGGTTTTCGATCCTGTAATCGAAAGGTGATGAGATTTTTAAAAGGTCAAAAACCTCGCGAAGCGATTCGTTTTGAAATGTAGCGTAGTACCTGTATTGCTTAACATGTTCACCTCTTACCTCAACATCTACATTATATTGCAGGCTGATACGGTTGGCAACTTCGCCCAGCGGATCATTGCGGAAGACCATTTTGCCATCTTTCCAGGCAAAATGCTTGTATATATCTTCATTTAAAACATCTGTTCGGCCGTTTGTACAATTAAATTTCAGCGATTGTGACGGTTTCAGATAGATTATTTGCTCATTATTCCGGGAATTTTCAGTTTTAACAGCTACTTTGCCTTCGGCCAGCGCTACTGAACGAATGGCTGATTTTTCGTATGCCATCACACTGAATTTTGTTCCTGTTGCCTTGACGACCAGGCCATCAGTCTTGACATAAAACGGGTGGTACTGATCGGATTTTACTTCAAAATAGGCTTCGCCTGAGAGGTTGACCGAACGGACATTATCAGTGAAAGTTTCGGGGTACGAGATTGAGCTGCCTGAATTGAGCCATACTTTTGTGCCATCGGGCAGGTCAACGGTGGCTATTGTTCCGAAAGCTGCGCTCAACGATTTGTTACTGATAAAAGTATCATCACGCTTGATATAATTAGCATAAACCAGCCATGCCGTAGAAAACAAAAGAGGAATCAGGAGAATGGCTGCAACTTTCTGAAGTGAAGTAAAGAATCTCTTCCTGAATGTAGTATGCCTGATTTTTCCCAAAACCGTTTGCAGGGCAGTTTCGGAAGTTACAGGCAACCGGGTTGAAGATTCCCAAATATTCCTGAATTTGTTGAAATAATCACGGTTTTCACAGGAAGCCTGAACCAAAGTTTCAAGTTCCTTTATCTCCTCATTTTCAGCTCTTCCATCAAGATATCTTACTATGAGCTGATCAAAACGGTCCGTTGATTCAATTATTGGGTTGTCGTTCATGCTTAAATGACGTTTAAAGGGTAAAAACCCACATGGCTGAGTAATCTTTTTTAATTTTTTTTCCTGTTCAGATGCCGGAGTATAAATTTTTTAACCGGAAGGAACCGGAAAACGCCGGTTTGCCAGGCATATCCCGGTATTTGTAGTGTGCAGGTAATGCGTCAGGTGAGAAAGTCTTTCAGCTCTTTTTTGAGCAGTAATAGGGCTTTGGCTATCCTGACTTCGACTGTTCGTATCGAAACACCCAATTTTTGGGCTATACCTTCATAGTTCATTCCTTGTAACCTGCTCAGGGTAAATGGTTCAGCGATTTCTGACGGTATTTTCCGAAGCGCTTCTTTGAGTTTCTCGTCCAGATCCGAGTGCAGGATATATTCCTCAGTGTCTCTCACCGAATCAAAATGGTTATCAAGAACCGATGAATTGTACCGCTGCCTGATGTTATTGTGACGGATATAATCTATACACCGGTTTTGAACTGATTTTAAAAGATATGATTTCAACGAACTTCCAATTTCAAGGAAATGCCTGTTTTCCCATATTTTGAGAAAAACCTCCTGGACTACCTCTTCGGATGCGCTGAGATCGTGGATATAATGAAAAGCAAAGTGAACCAGATCAGAATAATAGCTTGAGAAAATGATAGAAAACGATACCTGGTCATCATTTTTTAACTTGTCAATCAATATCTTGTCGTATGATAAGTAATGAGTTGACATCTGCTCCGGATTTCTGACAAATATATAAGAACGCTGAGTTCAAACGCTCATTCGCAGCGTGTCAATACAGTTTTTATTTGAAAATGATATATTGATGGAAGAAATACTGCATGAGGTTACAGGGTTTCATTCATTTGTAAAAAATGGCTAACCCTGAAAATCAATGTTGATTTGCGGCTGATTTAAATCAGGATATGGCTTATTTGCCTCAGTTTTCAGAGTATTTCCGCTTTTATACAGCAGTTAACTGCCAACCAGCATTTTGATTACTTTTTCACCAGTGCGTGTTTTCATACGGCAGAAGTATATTCCATGATACAACTGTGAAACATCGAGCCGGATGGAATAATTGCCTTTATCGGTGTCACGGTTGACAATTTCCCTGATCTTTTTCCCGGCGATGTCATACAAGCCGATTTCTACTGAGCCACTTTCGCTAACAGTATAACTGATGGTTGAGATATTCGCTGAGGGATTTGGCCATGCACGCAATTCTCCATGTGTAACTTCTTCGTAATCGTTGATGCCGGTCGTATCAGTAAAGTAAAAATTCAGTTCATCGGACCATTCGCTCCATTTCAGGTTCTGGTCGCGGTAGCGGACCCTGAATGCAAACGAACTGTCGTTCTGCAAAATACCACCCGGCACCTCGTAACTGCTCAGGTCGATGCCTGCGTTGACATCCACTGGATTGAACTGTGCATCAACACCGTAAATGTCTCTCCAGTTCCTGATTGTGTTCACCAGCGGATTGGAGTAGTCACCAGGGTTACCGGTAACCTGAAATTGTGAACTCATCAAATCATCCTGTCCGCTAAACTCACCTGCATGAAGCACAAGGTCTCCGGTAGGTGAGAATGTAGGATTGAGAGCTGTTGGTTTGTCAGGGGCCGGCTGGTTGAGTTTCCTGTGCCAGGAATCTGAGACTACATTGCCAACAGCGTAATCGGGGTTGCCCAGATCGAACATTTGACCGGTATAGGATTTGTCGGCCAGGTTAAAATCAAACAGTATATAAAAATGGTGGTCAAGCGCGATGTTAATTTCGGGGTAGTCGAAGTTGGTATATTCGCCCCACCGGTCGCGGTCGCCGCCACCACCGCCCACACAACTGATCCTGAAATCGCCGTTGGAATTTGCTGCTTCTGATTGTATGACACCCATTTCATAGGCGTGTGTGTGGCCGTAGGAAAGCTGTTGCACTTTCGGATACTTCTTGAGAACACCGATGATATCATTGGCTACATAAGAGGTATTTCCTTCTCCCCAAAGTTCGGTAATAGGGGTATGATGCAGGAAACAAAAAACAAAATCAATGGTGGTATCATTCTCAACTTCTGCAAGTTTAGCATCGAGCCACTGCCGTTGGGTTTCTCCGTATGCTGCAATTACATTTGAGTTCAAACCAATTAATAATATCCTGGGTAACCGGTAGGTCCATATTTTCTCAAAGAGTGCATGCGAAGGCGGGTATGCCGAAATATCATCATATTTTACATAGGTATAGTAATTCTGATGTTCCATTTCATGGTTCCCGGCAACTGACAGGAATGGAATATAGGCCGATAATGCAGAAAATGGCCTCATAAACTGGTCCGTCCAGTAAGAAATAACACTACCGTTACCGACAATGTCACCGGTATGGGCAATCACATTTATGTTGTCGGAAAGATCGCCGCCGTATAATTCCTTTACTTTATCTCTTGCACTCCTTACAACTTTGCCGGTCATGGCTGAATCGTCCTGCGTGTCACTGAATAAGAGAAACCTTACATGCCCTGTATATGAATCGTCTGGTTGCGTCTTGAAAGAATAAACTGCTGACGTATCGCTTCCTGAATCGATTTTGTAGAAGTATTTCGTTCCGGGTTCCAGTCCGGTGAGTTTCACGGTATGCCACCTGTACATAGGTGCCAGCAGTTCACTGGTCCCGCTTGCTGTTGAGCCTAAGGTTTCACTGGTGCCATATTCAACCGTGGTGGAATTTGTAAGGGTGTCGTGCCAGCATACATAAGCTGAATTGGTTGTAATGGTCTGTAAAAATGGAAAGGCAACGAAGTAGGGTGAAACATTAAGTATATGTCCGAAACCTCCGACTGAGTGGACTTCGAGAGCTGTCAGTGCATGATCCCAAATGGCTATTTCTGAAACTATGATATTGTTATCCTCGCCATCCTCATCGGCAAACATGAGCAATACATCATTGAGTGAGAAACGGTCATCTATATTCTGAACATACCCTGTGAAAAGATTGTGGCCATCAATGTAATAGTTATAAAAAGAGCCGTTGTCAACCGAGATGACAAGCCTGTACCATGTATCCGGCTGAATGGATGTGGCAGCATATCCGGTGGCCGCAACGCCAATTTTACCACTGGGATTTATGAAGCAATCGCCGTCGTTGTTATTGGCAGGTGTCGTCTGGAAAAAACAATGCCACTCGTTGATGGATTCAACCTTGAAATCAATCTGCAGCGTGTATTCATTCACATGATTGCCACCACCGTTGGGTGCGATGTTGTGGTTCATTGAATAATAGCTTCCCGGGCCAATTTTCACTGCATAATCATTGGCCGCAGGCCCCTGCACCAGTTGGTGAGTACCCGTGAGTTGAAGTGCTTCCCCGTAGCCGGGGACAGGTGAAAGCAGGTCGGCGGTGTTGTTGAATGTCCACCAGCCAACCCTGTCGCTTGTATTACCCGCATTAACACTGTGAATGCCTATAAAGCAAATTAACAATCCTGCAATATAGGCTACGCTTGCGTTAAATTTCCGGCTTTTATCAGTTGATGAGCGATTGGAACTTTTGCTTGGGTTTTTAATAACACTAATTGAGGTTGGCGACATAACAGCATGTACTTGATTACAGATTTCCATTCATTAGATTTACTGGTAAAGGACGTATTAAAAGCTTAAAACCACAATCTTCAGCCAAATTAATTTGCATCATTGTTGCATGCCTGTGGGAAAGTCTCCTGTGGGTTAATATTAAATCTCTCCAGGTCAGGCAGAAAGCTGTTGTATTGCCGAAAAAAAGTCTGTTAGGATTATTGAGCCTGATTCTTCAACTGAATACTAGTGATTATTAGCTTTTAATTTTTTCTCTGGTATTGGGTGTTATTTCGAAGAATCATCACTTATAGCCGTTGAAATTCGAACGATGGAAATCCCTTCTGGCCAACTTTATTGTAGAATCCTGTGAACCGCAATTTATAGTAGAAGCCTTCCTGGTCGCGGATTATATAAAACCTGCTCGTTGACACTGTGTATGCCCCGGTGTCGAAATTATAATATTTCCAGTCATATCCTATGGCATCCCTTGCCATTGAGAATTGCATGGTTTTAGCAATATCATAAGTTATACTTTCAAATTGGTGGACTGTATCCACGGCTGCTTCGGTTCCAGAGGGGTTTAGCAATACGCCTGTAACAAGGTATGGGTAGGCTTCGCCGAGGTCAGTAAAAAGGAGCGTCGTGTATTGCGTGAACAGCAGGTCCCAGGTAGTTAACCGGGGTTCGGAAGAGGATTCTCCTGGTGAACTGTCAAATGAGAAGAGCGCTGCATTTACTAATGGATCTTTACTCACAGCGTGCGATTTTACATCAGTGCCGTCGAAAGCAGACGTCCTGAAATAATAGGTACCTTCCGATAAGCTATCAATAGCTATCTGTCGATAACCCCGGGCATTTCCAAGATCATCAAGTCCCAGATTCAGGGCGAAAACATGATTGTTTCCAATTGTGTCACTTCCTGAAATGAACGACCAGTTGCCGATGGCAGTTGAATCCGGATTACCATCCGATTTATCGAATTTCCATATAGCTCCGGCAGTGTCGGCTGGCAATCCGATTTCGCGAATCCCCTCATCTGCTGCATACATAAAGTTACTGCTATTAAGCCTTACCAGAAATCCACCTGGAGTGCTTTCAAAGGCAAGATCCCAGGAATCTTTGTGCAGGCTTGCCATGACTTCGTGTGACGAGAGGTCGAAATATACCTGATACTTATATGTCGGCATCAGCGAGATAGTGTCCGTCAGTGAATTTCCGGGCTGATGAGGTGTCACAGGTTCATCGTCCTTAAAACAGGACGACAGAATGAATGGCAGAACCAGGATTATATAGGATGCTCTTATGCCTCTCATTTGTATTTATTGATGTTAAATGCAAGCCTGAGAAAGTATGAACGGCCCCAGGCGACACTGGTCGCAGATCCGCCTGATGTGTCACCGCCTCCATGGACATTTCCGCCATTGCCTGTAGCCAGCACATTGGTGATGTTAAAAATATTTTTACAACCAAGGCTGATGTTCAATCTATTGTTTTTCAGGCTTTTGGATAATGAAAGATCCATATTGTTATAGGCACCGATATAGCTGCCGTCAAAATAACCATCCTCGGTAATAAGCAGGTATTTACCTGTTCGCTTGAAGTATGCCGATGCCACTACATTCAGCACTGGGAGCTTATAGCTTGCTGAAGTTGTCACATCCCGGTTCCACTGATTTTTGTCATACCCTGTCAGACCGCCATTGCCCGGTATGTGCCGGCCTGTAACTGCTATTCCTGCTTTTATGGTAAGATCGGGATATAAATTCCAGGCCATGGATAGGTTTCCGCCTTCCGAAATCAGCCTTCCGACATTGATGTAACCATATACAGGCGGATTTGTTGATTTATTGAGCGGTACGAGTTCAATCAGGTTTTCGACATTATTATAAAACAAGCTGCCATCAAAATTGATGAAATTGCTACCCGTCTCCCGCTGATAGTTAAATGCGATGTTAGCGTTGTAGGAATACTCAGCTTTCAGATCGGGATTACCCCATACATTATGGTTTATATCAACAAATGAAAGGTATAACTCCTTGAGAGAAGGCGATCTGAATCCACGGGCAAACGAAGTCCGGAGTGTTGTATGAGTGGTCGGGCTCCATTTCAGGTTCATCGAGTAAACAAGAGGGGCTTTGTATTTTGTATTATAAATAATCCGGATACCGGGCTGAACTGATATCTCCGCTGTCGGATCATACCGGATACTTGTAAAGAGCGCGTAGTCACCAATGGATCTGAGATCACCGCTGATACGGTCGCCACTGCCTGATTCATTGTTTACATCAAGTCCTGCCTGATAATTGAATTTACGGGTACTTGTACCTTCATTCAGCCAGGCCCTCAGCAGGTAATTATTAAATGCTGTAGTATCCTGCGATAAGAGATTTCGGTTGAGTGTTGTAAGGTCTTTGAAATAAAGGCTGCCAACCCGGCTGAATGTGGAATAGGCAGTAACCAGGCTGAATTGTTTGCCATGGCGGAGTTGGAACGATGTTTCTGCTTTGCCTGTTGCCCTGATGGTAGAAAAGTAATTGTCAAAAGCTGTTTCACGGTAAGGTTCCATCAAAGGTCCTTTATCTTCGAGCAGTTCATTGAAATATTGCCCGGTGATTTTGATTCTCGTTTTATTGCCAGAATACAGGTACCATGCATCGGTGTTGTACTGCCGCCGGGGCTTCCATTGCAATGACCGGGAAGTGTCCACAGTGGAGAAACCATCAAAGAAATTGCGGGCTGCATCAACCGAGAACTGGCTCCTTTTTTTTCTGAAACCAGTACCACCATCGAAATTGAACACACCCACACTTTCAATCAGCGATTCACCGAAAGCTGAAAATGCCGTGTTCCTGTTTTCTTTAGTGATAATGTTTATAACACCCGCTATTGCATTGCTTCCATAAATGACTGACATAGGCCCTTCAATTACCTCTATATGATCAACATTATAGAGGTTCAACTGGTTCAGGTCGATGTTACCGTTAAGACGACCAATTACCGGTACTCCGTCGATCAGAAATTTCACATTTTCACCTGTAAGTCCCTGCATGCTAAGGCTCGAACCCAGAACTCCGCCCTGCGCCACACGCATATTGGCTTCGTTTGCAAGCAGATCATTCAGGTTGGCAGCTGCCTTTTGTTCAATCTGCCGGCTATTGATCACATTAATTTTGTAAATCGACTTATCTGCCCTGGCAGGGGAATACTGTGCTGTGACAACTACTTCGTTCATGGTAAAAACAGCAGGTTTCAGATAAATGGTAGTGTGAATGGCGCTCTTTATCGTATCAATGAGTGTTTCATATCCGACATACGAGATGGCAATCTTCACAGGAACACTAAGATCGCAGGCTACTTGTCCGTTGATATCAGTTATCGTATGCTTTTGCTGGCTTCCCTGAAAATTTTCAAAAACNNAAATGTGGGCGAACGGAACTTTTTCCTTCGTCTTAGCATCAAGTACGGTAATTATGGCTTGTTGCCCGGAAACAGAACTGTAGGCGAACAGCATTGCCATAACCAATACCATATTTTTGAAAATCCTGAAAAGCATAGCTAATGTTTTCGATGATTACAGATTACACAGAGGTAACCAGTTGAATATCATTTACCTGGAAAGGATAACTTTCCTGTTCACAGACCATGTCCCGTCTGAAACCTGCAGAATGTATATGCCAGGATTCAGGGAATTAGTGCCAATCCTGACCGTGTTCAACTCGTTTTTCTGTACTTCTGCCTGTTGTGAAATCATACTTTTTCCTGAAACCGCTGAGAGTGTATAGGCTATCCTTCCGGCATTACCAGGATTTATTACAAGATTTATATAATCATTAGCCGGATTGGGATATACAGCCAAACTGGCTGTGAGATCTTTTTCACTGATACCGTTTGCAGATATCATTTCTTTTTCAAACACAATCACACCGGTGCCGCTTCCGGCAAAAGCTTTAAAAACAAGCCTGTGAATGTTACCGCCAAGGTCCTGAACAAAATAAACCGTTGAATCAGCAATTTCGTAAGTGAAAGTTGCACCGTTGAACACCTTCCAGTCGTAGCCGATTGGCGACCGGGTTGAATCCATCGTTGCAAGATCCCACATGCCATAATTCAGAGCCACCGGGTAGAATTTGTTCACCTTTATGCCGATATTGCTCAAAACACCGGTTACAGGGTAGGGTTGCCCGTTGTTGATGCCCATGTATTTGGTGAACAACAGGTCCCAGTTGGTTTTATCAACTGGCTCAAAGTCGATCAGGCTTGAAGTCGTCAGATCAAAACCAACAAAGTTTTTAGTTGTGTAGGGGCTGCAATCGATTGATAAAGTGTTTTCTTCTGTTCCGTCGAGATTTGCATACCTGATATCATAAATATTATTGACCGATTCTTTTTTTACTATCCAAAGCTTTTTGAAATCACCATTACGTAATTTGATCAGAAATAAAGAATCTCCGACAACATCATGGGTTACGCTGTTGTATAGACCCCATCCATAATCGGGGTGCCCGCTCTGGTAACGGTTGAAAGCTCCGGTTTCCCAGTCATCAGGCGAATTGAACATTGGTATCCAGGAAGAAAATCCAGTCGTGTCAAAGTTGTTCCATCCCGAGATGTCGGAATTGGTATAGGTGTAAAGTTCCACACCAGCTCCGTCGTTTGTCAGAATACATGCACTCATTCGGGGAGTTTTAAATGCAATGTCCCACAATTTTCTGTCGGTGATCCCTTGCTGACCATTCATCATGCTGTAGTAAATTTCATTGGTATAGCCAGGCCCCATTGTCACAGTATCAGTATCAGGCTGAATACGTTGTGAATAAATCGGATTAGGGATTAAGAAGTTCACAATGAGTATAAAGATTGACAAAAGAGTAGTTGTTTTCATTTTGTTGAGGTATTAATTATTTATTGGCGCTTTGATGCACATCTGAGTTCTCTCCTGAAATCATCAGGTGAGAATGCATCAACTAAGCAAAAAGTGGTGATTATTGCTTTACGGTATGATTCCTAAGGCTGAAATTGACTCAGACCAAAGGCGGGGCGCGGAGCGGACGGGAAACTGATATTTCGGAGGTAACTCCGGATGTTTTATCAGCGAAACAGGCTGTCGAACGATGGCCTGAACTGAGTTGCCTATTGTCAATTGACAAAATGGCTACTAAATGCAATGTAAGTTTTGAAAGGACAGAAGACGAAGTTTTACTGGCGAATACAGCAATTCCTTCTTTCTGCTTTGACCGGGTGGAGGTAAATACAGCCGGAATAAGGTGCTTGCCCCAGATCCGGTGCTGATGAAAGTTAATGAGGCTCCCGAGATAAAACCAAAAGATCGCAAAAGCCCAGATAAGCAAAATGCTCTTCTTAAAACTATTAGCACGATTTTTAGTCTTGTTCATCGGAATTTTACCCTGTACGAAATCAGGCTGCAAATTTCCGCATTTTTTTCATATCCATAGGATGAAATATATAACTATATGACTGTTTATTGATTGAGGATTAGATTCTACAAATCATAAACCTATGATTTTAAATGGATTGAAATCTTATTTGAATGTTATATAAATAAACAGTGGATATACATGCTGGCAGAATAGTTATCGGGTCGGGTAATGGTTGTGCTGACTGAATCGCCTCAGCAAACAATTTTCCGGTAATTAACTGAAAAGATATTGGGGCATAGAAAATTGTTGCTGTATATCTTTATGATTAATAAAAAGATGTCAAATAAATGAATTTTGTAGCTCTGGTATCTATAACGGGATCCTAAAACTGAACACAGGAAAGTATACCTAATGGATGAGATTTAATAAAAAATTGGGGTAATGGGGAATAAAAAACGCTAATTATTTGATAATTAGCGTTTTCTTGAAATATTTGGCAATTCTGATGTGATCCGCTTGGGATTCGAACCCAAGACCCCATCCTTAAAAGGGATGTGCTCTACCTGCTGAGCTAGCGAATCAGCCTGTGGTTTTGAGGGTGCAAAGATACAGTTTTTATTATTTTGCCAAACAGACAGCTTAAAAAAATCTTTAATTTACATCTAACTGCTTCTATACCAGTTCTCCTTTTCCTTCACGAATTACGACTATCTCGCCGTCAGTGCAGTCAACAACTGTTGAAGGTATATTGCCGCCATAGCCTCCGTCAATCACAATATCAACCTTATCCTGGAACTTCTCATAGATCAATTCAGGGTCGGTGGTGTATTCGATGATTTCATCATCGTCGTGTACCGAGGTCGACATAATTGGATTCCCTAATTGCCGCACAATCTCCAGGGCAATCTGGTTGTCAGGGATACGTATACCTACCGTTTTTCGCTTGCTCTGAATATGCCGCGGAACATTGTTGTTGGCGTTCAGGATAAAAGTAAACGACCCCGGAAGGTTTGCTTTCATTACCTTGAAGATTGGGTTCTCAATGGGCCTGGTAAATTCCGATAACTGGCTGAGATCGTGGCAGATGAATGAAAAAGTCGTTTTTCCGGGTTTTAGTCCGCGCAGCTCGGCAATTTTTTCAACTGATTTCACCTTGAATATATCGCAACCAATCCCGTAGATCGTGTCCGTTGGATAAATCACAATTCCGCCGTCGCGCAGACATTCCACAACCATGCGAATTTGTCGTTCACTGGGATTATCAGGATGAATGCGCAATAACATGGCGTTTTGAGTTTTCAGGTTGTCAGAGGCTCATTTTTTTTGAGTCCTCAATGAATTTGGCCAGTCCGATGTCAGTAAGTGGATGATATAATAGTCCAAGAATCGAAGCTAGCGGGCTGGTGATAACATCGGCTCCCAATTCTGCGCACTTAACAATATGTAGTGTGTTACGAATTGAGGCAGCCAGCACCTTGGTTTCAAAACCATGAATTTGGTATATTGAAACGATCTGGTCGATTAGGTCAAGACCGTCAACACTGGTGTCGTCAATCCTGCCAATAAAAGGTGAAACATAGGTTGCCCCGGCTTTAGCTGCCAGAATAGCCTGTCCGGCTGAGAAAACCAAAGTACAGTTGGTGCGAATGCCCTTGTCAGAAAGATAGCGGATAGCCTTGATTCCATCTTTTGTCATAGGAACCTTAACCACAATATTGTCATGCAGGGCTGCAAGGTTTTCACCTTCGGCAATCATTCCTTCGAAGTCAGTGGAGATAACTTCTGCACTCACAGGACCGTCAACAATGTTACAGATTTCTACATAATGCTTCATGATGGCATCCTTACCTTTGATACCTTCTTTAGCCATGAGGCTTGGATTGGTCGTAACGCCGTCAAGGATTCCAAGGGCCTGGGCTTCACGTATTTGATCGAGGTTTGCTGTGTCGATAAAGAATTTCATTGCGTGAATGATTAATTGAGGTGAAACATGATGAATTCCTGTAAGGTTATTATTCCGAATGATCCTTACAAATTTACTGCAATTGATCAAACTGAAAACCAATTTTTCAAATCGGGAGGAGATAAAAAAAAGAAGGGTAAGCTACTTATATCGCACCGCTACAACCGTCTACCCTTGCTTCATTCCTGACCTGGGGGAGTTCAACAGGAGCTGGTCGTATAAGACTTACCCGCTGCAAAAATACAAAAAAACTCTTATCGTTTACAATTAGCTCCTGTCTTAAAGTATTTCACACCATCTTTCATACCTTTGCATCTATTCAACCTTAAAATTCAAATAACATGGAAAAAAAACAACGCAGCCTGTTCATGAATTCATTAGTATACGGTCTCATCACCGGGGGCGGATTGATCCTCTTCAGTTTATTGCTCTATATCATGGATGCCCCATATAAAAGCCCTCTTGGCTATCTCGGAATCGTGATCATGATCGGCGGTATGATTTGGGGAACTATCCAGCACAAGAATGTGAATATGAATGGTTATTTGTCATACGGACAAGCATTTCTTTCCTGTTTTCTAATAGCCATAATTGCTACCGCTCTTTCATCAGTTTATACATACTTGTTCTACACCTTCTTTGATCCCCAGGCTTTGGCAAATATTATAGATAAAGCCGTTGAGGAGGCTGAATTGAAGATGGAAAGCCAGGGTATGTCATCCGACCAAATGGATGCCGCACTCGGTATAACCAAGAAATTCCTTTCACCGGTTGCAATGTCACTGATGGGATTGGTTATGAACAGTATTTTTGGTGCGATAATAGCATTGATTGCAGCTGCATTCCTTAAGAAAGAGGAGAACGTCTTCCAAAGTTAACATTGAGCCTGAATAAATGGATATTTCAATTGTCGTACCTCTGTATAACGAAGAAGAGTCGCTTCCGGAACTGTGCCAATGGATTGAGCGGGTTGTGACGGAACATGACTATTCATATGAGATTCTGCTGGTTGATGATGGCAGCAGCGATGGTTCGTGGAAGACTGTTGAACAGCTCCACCAAGCCAACCCTAATATACGGGGAATTAAATTCAGGCGCAATTACGGCAAGTCAGCCGCTCTGAACCAGGGATTTCAGGCTGCTTCAGGCAAGGTTGTTATTACCATGGATGCTGACCTGCAGGACAGTCCGGATGAAATTCCGGGATTGTACCGGATGATCACTGAAGAGGGATACGACCTGGTCTCAGGATGGAAAAAGAGAAGGTATGACTCAAAACTGACGAAAAATATCCCTTCCAAGATCTACAATGCGACCACGCGCTGGTTGTCAGGTATAAAGCTTCATGATATGAATTGCGGATTGAAAGCATACCGTATCGAAGTGGTGNNAAAAAGCATTGAGGTCTATGGTGAAATGCACCGCTACATTCCGGTTATTGCAAAATGGGCCGGCTTCAGGAAAATTGGGGAGAAAGTGGTTGAGCACAGAAAGAGGAAATTTGGTGTTACCAAGTTTGGCTGNGAACGCTTTATTAATGGTTTTCTCGACCTTGTCACCATTATGTTCGTATCGAAATTCGGTAAAAAACCTATGCACCTTTTCGGGTTGCTTGGTACATTGCTGTTTCTCATTGGATTAATTATTGCAGGTTACCTGGCATGGGCAAGGCTTTTTTACTCAGCCTACCATATGACCGAAAGGCCGATTTTCTATTTCGGGATGCTTGCAATGGTTCTTGGTACGCAACTATTCATGACCGGATTCATCGCCGAACTGGTTTCAAGAAGTTCCGCTGACCGCAATCATTATCTGATTGAAAAAGAGATATAGTTCACAGTATCCGAAACCAGGGCTACCGATAGATGGATAATAAAAGGAATGTGGTCATTATAGGCACAGCTTATCCTTTCAGGGGAGGAGGTATAAGTACTTTTAATGAGCGAATGGCCCGTGCTTTTATGCATCAGGGTGACATTGTCTCGATTTATACTTTCAGCCTGCAGTATCCCGGTTTTCTTTTTCCCGCNAAGACGCAATATTCAACTGAACCTGCTCCCGGCGATCTCAACATCATTGTAGATGTCAACTCTATAAATCCNTTTAACTGGATTAAAGTCGGCACGAAAATTCGCAAACTGAATCCCGAACTTGTCATTATCAGGTACTGGATACCATTTATGGCGCCATGCCTGGGAACAATAGCATCAATCATCAGGAAAAACAGGCATACAAAAGTTGTAGCAATAACCGATAATATTATCCCGCATGAGAAAATGCCGGGAGGAAGGCTGCTTTCAAAGTATTTTGTCAGCAGTTGCGATGCCTTTGTAGCCATGTCACGATCAGTGCTCGGCGACCTGGAGCAACTCGACAACAAAAAGCCCAAGTGCTACACTCCTCATCCGCTGTACGACAACTTTGGGGATGCCGTCACAAAAGAGGAGGCGAAAATAAAGCTGGGTCTTGAACAGGATATTTCTTACGTGCTATTCTTCGGTTTTATCAGGGAGTACAAAGGCCTTGATTTACTGATAAATGCATTTGCTGACAAGCGGTTGCGCAGCTTCCCGGTAAAATTGCTCATAGCTGGTGAATTTTACGTCGATCAGACACCATATACGGATTTGATCGGAAATCTTGGTCTGGATGATTATGTTGAAATACGTGACAGCTTCATTCCCAATACTGAAATAGTAAACTATTTCTGTGCATCGGATGTTGTGGCACAACCATACCGCGAGGCAACACAAAGCGGCATCACTCAGATTGCCTACCATTTTAATAAACCCATGATTACGACCAATGTAGGCGGACTGTCGGAAACAGTGCCTGATGGTAAGGTGGGTTTTGTGGTTAACCCCGATAGCAGCGAGATAGCCAACGCGTTGCTCAGGTTTTTCGACCAAAAACTTGAAAATGAGTTTTCAACTGCTGCTTCAAAAGAAAAATTGCGTTTTTCGTGGGAGAATTTTACAAGGGTGATTGATGGGTTGGCAGAACAAATAAAACATTCATGAGATGGCTGTTATCAGAAGCAAAGCTCCTTTACGGGTAAGCCTGGCAGGCGGTGGTTCCGACGTTTCGCCTTTCAGCGATATGTTTGGTGGAGCAATTCTCAATGCTACCATTAATCTATACGCTCATGCCAGTATTGAGCCAGCCGATGATGGAAAGATCACTATTGTGCTGGCTGACAGGAACATTGAGATGACTTTCGATGCCGTTATGGCTCTTCCGGTTGGCAACGAAATAGCCCTGCATGCAGGTGTTTACAACAGGCTGGTCCAAGATTTTATTCATTCCCCATTATCATTTCGGATGATTACCAGTGTGGATGCACCGCCGGGCTCGGGATTGGGTACGTCGTCAACTCTCGTAGTGGCAATAATTGGAGCTTTTGCTGAATGGCAGAAACTTCCGATGGGTGAGTACGATATTGCTCACCTTGCATATGAAATTGAACGTCAGGATCTTGGGCTCGCTGGCGGAAAACAGGATCAGTATTCTGCAACTTTCGGAGGTGTGAATTACATGGAGTTTTTCCAGGGTGATAAAGTGATAGTTAATCCTTTGCGCATCAGGCAGATATATCTTGATGAGTTGTCTCACAACCTTGTATTATACTACACTGCCACCAGCCGTTCGTCAGCCGGAATTATTGAGGCCCAGCAACGCAATGTACTCAGCGGCAACCAGGTGTCAATAGATGCCATGCATCAGATGAAGAAACAGGCCATCATGATGAAAGAAGCATTGCTGCGTGGGAACTTATATGAAACAGGTGAAATTCTCAATTATGGCTGGCACCATAAGAAACTTATGGCTGACGAAATCAGTAATCCGTTGCTGGAACAAATTTACGCAACGGCCCTCAACAACGGGGCAACAGGAGGAAAGATTTCTGGTGCCGGCGGTGGTGGTTTCATGTTATTTTATTGTCCGGGCAACTCGCGATATGCTGTTATCGAGAGCCTGAAACAATTTGGAGGTGAAACAAAGCGTTTTGAGTTTACATCATCCGGCTTGAGAACATGGACTATCTGATGACTCATGCTGGAAATTAAGATACAGAAAATGAGTGAATTAATAAAAGATACATTACTAAGATCTATAGCAGTCAAGCAGGAGATCATAAATGACCCTGAAATGATTCAAACCATCAGGACGGTAGCCGATGAGATGGTCAAATGTTTCAGGAGCGGAGGCAAAGTTCTGTTTTGCGGTAACGGGGGAAGTGCAGCTGATGCTCAGCACCTGGCTGCAGAACTTTCAGGCAGATATTATTATGACCGCGATCCTTTGCCGGCTGAAGCCCTTCATGTTAATTCTTCCTATCTTACAGCTGTCGCCAACGATTATTCTTTCGAGGAGGTGTACGCCCGTATGGTGAAAGGCAGTGGCCGCAAAGGTGATATTCTTATTGGTTTCTCAACATCAGGCAATTCTTCAAATATTATCAGGGCTTTTGAACAGGCGTTGCAGTCAGGAGTGATTACTGTTGGATTTACCGGTAAATCAGGTGGCAGGCTGAAAGAGCATTGCTGTTACCTGGTTAATATCCCGAGTGATGATACACCAAGGATACAGGAGGCGCATATCACCATTGGGCACATTATATGTCAGATCGTTGAATCTGAGTTGTTTCCGAAAATTAAATAGTTACGTATGAAAGATCAGATGCCGGATGCAATAATTCTTGCCGGTGGGCTGGGAACAAGATTACAGCAAGCCGTTCCCGACCTGCCTAAAAGTATGGCGCCGGTGGGAGGGAGGCCGTTCCTGGAGTACCTGCTCAAATACCTGGAAAACAACTTTGTACAAAATGTGGTTCTTTCACTGGGCTATAAAGCTGATTCGCTGATCGGGCATTTTGGTGGGGCTCAAGGTAAACAGATCTTGTCTTTTATCGTTGAGGATGAACCACTTGGGACCGGCGGAGCAGTTATGAAAGCGCTCAATCATACGCATTCTGACAATGTGATTGTGTTAAACGGAGACACCCTTTTTGATGTTGACCTGCATGAGATGCTTCAACAACATATAATATCGAAAGCTCAGGTGACCATTGCCCTTCACGAAGTACCTGATACCGGGAGGTATGGTGCCGTGATAACAAACAATGATGGCAGAATTGTTGGATTCCGGGAGAAAAGCCCCGGCGCCGGATGGGGACAGATAAACGGCGGTGTATATATAATCAGGCGCGAATACCTTGAAACTTTAAAAATGCCGGAAAAATTCTCGATCGAAAAAGATTTATTCCAGGCTTTCTTTAGTGAGATGCCATTTTACGGATATTTCGATAGCGGGTATTTCGTCGATATCGGGATACCGGCGGATTATAACCGCGCTTATGGTGAACTTCCTGAAATTATCCGGNNTTATGATCAAGCTNNTTTAAAACCGGGTTCTGACTGGTCATTATTTCTTGATCGTGATGGGGTGATAAACCACCGGATACCTGATGACTATGTGAAGAGGCCTGAAGACTTTGAATTTCTGCCTGGTGTTACTGATGCGCTTTCCAGGTTTGCGGGAATATTCAGGTATATAGTCATCGTAACAAATCAACAGGGCATCGGGCGCGGGCTGATGTCAGTGAATGAACTTGATGCGGTTCACAGGAAGATGTTGGCTGATATTGCTGATACCGGCGGAAGGATTGATAAAATATACTTCAGCCCCGATCTGAAAAACTCACGGAGTTTTACCCGTAAACCGGCCGTAGGCATGGGTTTAAAAGCAAGGAAGGAACTCATTGGTCTCCGTTTCCGCGAAAGTATTATGGCAGGTGATACTGCTTCCGATATGCTATTCGGGAAAAGACTTGGAATGACAACAGTTCTCATTTCTCAGGACATCAACGAGTTGCGCGATTGCTCCAGGCTTGCTGACTTTTCATTTCCTGATTTGATTAGTTTTGCCGGAGCTTTAGTTAATGGTTAATTGTAAAATGGCTATTGCTTTGATAATTAATGGATAACATTAAAGTAATTGCAATCGTTCAAAGCATGAAACACTTTAACATCAACATGGCTGGTAGCATCCTGCAACTTTAGACTTTAAACTTTAAACTTTAAACTTTATTCTTTGACTCCAACATTAATCTTTTCTGTTTTCCTTGCATATACGGCTCTTCTGTTTCTGGTGACCTGGATTACCTCACGCCGTGCCACGAANTTTTCCTTCTACCTTGGAAATAAGGCCTCGCCATGGTATGTGATTGCTTACGGCATGATAGGCGCATCATTGTCGGGTGTAACTTTTATGTCGGTACCAGGGTGGGTTGGAACCACGCAGTTCAGCTATCTGATGGTGATACTGGGGTATGTAGCCGGTTATGCAGTGATTGCCACTGTGCTAATGCCTTTGTATTACAGGCTGAACCTGACAACAATTTACACTTATCTCGAGCAGCGGTTTGGTTTCTGGTCATATAAAACAGGGGCTTTCTTCTTTCTTTTATCAAGAACTATCGGGGCTTCGTTTCGTATGTTCCTGGTAGTAAACGTATTACAGGTATTTGTTTTTGATGCATGGCACGTCCCATTTGCAGCAACAGTTGCAATATTCATCGCGCTGATTATTCTGTATACATTCAAAGGTGGTATCAAGACAATCATCTGGACCGATACTCTGCAAACCACTTTTATGCTGGCTGCGGTCGGGATATCTATCTACCTTATCAGTAAAGATTTTCAGTGGGGGATCAGGGATTTGTTTTCGAATGTAATTTCAAGCGATTACAGCAATGTGATTGTTACCGACTGGCATAGCAAAAGGCACTTTATCAAGCAGTTCTTCAGTGGTATGTTTATCACTATTGCAATGACAGGTCTCGACCAGGAAATGATGCAGAAAAACCTGAGCTGCAGAAATATACACGATGCAAAGAAGAATATGTTTTCGTTCAGCCTGGTGCTGGTCTTTGTTAACCTTATGTTTCTTTTCCTGGGAGCAGTTCTGTTCATTTATGCCGCTAAATATAGCATTGCCATGCCCGAACGCAGTGATAACCTCTTTCCGGTTGTTGCCCTGAAATACCTTGGGCCTTTTGCCGGGCTTACATTTATCATTGGGTTGATATCTGCCGCATACCCCAGCGCCGACGGAGCGCTCACCTCATTAACCACTTCCTTCTCGATCGATTTTCTGGGACTCAATAAGCGCGACGACCTGGATGAAATACGAAAAAGGCGCATCCGGTATTTAGTGCATATCTCATTTGCATTATTGTTACTGATTGTTATTGTCATTTTCAGGGCAATTAACGACATGGCGGTCATCGATAAACTATTCACGGTTGCTGGATATACATACGGGCCCTTACTCGGGCTTTTTAGTTTTGGGCTTTTTAGCAAAAGAAAGGTGAAGGATCGCCTTGTACCATATGTCGCAGCAGTTTCACCAGTCATATGTTATTTCCTCAGCGAATATTCCGAAATGCTTTTCGCTGGTTATAAATTTGGTTTCGAATTACTGATTTTGAATGGGTTAATTACATATGCAGGTATTTGGATTGTTAGTAACCGTCGATAGTTGTTAATTTCTTTCAGGCGAATTAAGAGAATTACGGTAGAATATCTCTGATGTAAAGGGGTAATTTTGCGGCTTTTAATCAAAATCAGTCATATGTCAAATGTTCGTTACAAAGCGCTCGAGTTGGCCATATCGCGTCCGAAAAGAGCTATTGAACTTCCTTCGAATAAAGTTTCGGATTATTTCGGATCTCTTACTTTTAACAGGGCAGTGATGCGCGAATACTTGTCGAAGGAGGCTTACGACAGGCTTATCAGTGCAATCGAGAAAGGCGAAAAAATCGACCGCCGTATTGCCGACCAGGTGGCCACAGCTTTAAAGTCATGGGCAATTTCCAAAGGTGCAACACATTATACGCATTGGTTTCACCCGTTGACCGGAGCTACAGCCGAAAAGCATGACGCATTTATGCATCCGTCCATTGATGGTAAGGCAATTGAAGAATTCAGCAGCAACCAGCTTATACAGCAGGAACCGGATGCATCAAGTTTTCCGAGTGGCGGCATACGCAATACCTTCGAAGCCAGGGGTTATACCGCCTGGGACCCTTCGTCAACGGCATTTATAATGGATGATACGCTTTGTATTCCTACTATTTTCGTTTCATATACCGGCGAAGCACTTGATTTTAAAACCCCGATGCTCAAGGCTTTACATGCTCTTGATAAGGAAGCTGTTGCCGTTTGTAAATATTTCGACCGCAATGTAAGTAAAGTAAATGCAACCCTGGGCTGGGAACAGGAATATTTCCTGGTGGATACAGCTCTCTATCATGCTCGCCCCGATATGGCGCTCAGCGGACGCTCACTTTTCGGACATGCTTCGGCAAAAGATCAGCAGTTATCTGACCACTATTTCGGCACAATACCGGAGAGAGTAGTCGATTTTATGACTGAGTTCGAGTATGAAGCACACCGTCTAGGTATTCCGGTAAAAACACGTCATAACGAGGTGGCTCCAAGTCAGTTTGAATGTGCCCCCGTTTTCGAAGAAGTGAATGTGGCGGTTGACCACAACCAGCTTGTGATGCATGTGATGGAAAAAGTTGCCAAGCGCCACAATCTCACGGTTTTACTTCACGAAAAACCATATCATGGCATCAACGGATCAGGTAAACATAATAACTGGTCGATGCAGACCAATACAGGTGATAACCTGCTTTCGCCCGGTAAAACCCCAAAATCGAACCTCAGGTTTCTCACTTTCCTTGTAAATATCATTAAGGCTGTTGATTCTTATTCCGATTTACTCAGAATGGGCGTTGCATCAGCCAGCAATGACCTGAGGCTTGGTGCTCATGAAGCACCTCCGGCTATCATGTCGGTTTTCATTGGTTCACAGCTCACCGAAACGCTTGATGCCATTGAAAAAGGCTCTGCCCGTGACGCCGCCGTTAACGGTAACAACGAAGGCGCTGCAATAGATATTCCAAAGATTCCCGAAATTCTACTTGATAATACCGACCGGAATCGTACATCACCATTTGCATTCACAGGTAACAAGTTCGAATTCAGAGCTGTAGGATCATCGATGAACTGCGCAAGGCCTATGATCATCCTTAACCTGATAGTTGCTGAGCAACTAAGGCAGTTCAAGGAGGAAGTGGATGCGCTTATCGCAAAAGGCCTCCCGATCGAAGATGCTGTCTATAAAATAATCGGCAAGTACATCAAGGAATCAAAACGGGTGTGTTTCGAAGGTAACAGCTATAGCGAAGAATGGCTTGAGGAAGCTAAAAAGAGAGGCCTTTCCAATATCGCTTCGACCCCCGACTCAGTCAAGACAATGCTTGACGAGAGGGTGATAGAGCTTTTTGACAAACACAATGTGCTCACCGAAAGAGAAATGCTGGCGCGTTATGAAATTAATCTTGAGAATTATATCAAGAAGTTGCAGATCGAATCAAGGGTGATGGGTGACCTTGCCACCAACCACATCATACCGACAGCCATTCGCTATCAGAATACGCTGATCGAAAATGTAAAAGGATTGCAGGAAGTGCTTGATAACAAAACATTTGTCCGGCTGTCGAACAACCAGTTGCTGAATATTAAGGAGATATCAGAGCATATTTCAATCATCAGAACTCTGGTAAATGATATGATTGATGTTCGTAAAGTTGCTAATAAACTTGAAAATATTACCGAGATGGCTGAAAGCTACAAGTCGACTGTATTACCTTTCTTCGACAAGATACGGTACCATGTTGACAAACTTGAATTCCTGGTTGACGATGAATTGTGGCCTTTGCCTAAATACAGAGAGCTTCTGTTTATAAAGTAACTGGCTCAGGATATTGATTCAACTGCCTGTTTCTCTCATGAAGCAGGCAGTTTTTTATTCCCTGCAAAGCAAGCCGGGCAACAATTGGCAGGATCTATCGTTAACTCTTTTACCGATAAGACTGGCTGTAAGCGCCTGCTTCAGGAGGTCATCAGCTTATTAATGTTGCTGAATGCCTTTTCTTTCTTATCTTTGAAAATGAAATGAATCCCAGGATATGCTTATGAAAAAATACCTGACTTCAGTTGTGATTTTTGCCGCCCTCTTGTGCTGCATTTCGGTGCAGTCAACAGCCCAGGTGAACGTGATGAAAGTCTCCGGAGAGAATATTAATCCTTTAAGCGACGGGCTTTTTTACTCTCTTCCCCGCACTGTGATCAAAGTGGATCTGGTAGTTAATAAGATTACCAATGTGAAAGGCCCTTATGCAGAGTTTGCTGATAAGTACCTTGGTTTGTCGCAGGTAATCCTGACCAACAGCACAGAGTATTCACTTTCCGAGATACGGCTCTCAACATTCGAAGAATCAGACCCTTCGGAGTTTTATTTTGTGCAAATCCCTGAAAAATCCAAATCCAGGGAAGCCATTCAGCTCACGCTGAGCCAGATGGGTACATTGGTTGGCATAAGGGGTGGTGAAGATTCCGGTGATCAGGGTACAAGAGTAAAAATGGCAAATTCGTCAGTTGAACTAAATGAGCTGCCCAATCCAAACACATTTGAGAGAATTGATACCCTTATCAGACGCATCAGTGTAGATACCACCATGATTGAGCAACGGGTTTTCAAAAAGGTTACTGCAGCCAAAACCCCTGATCAGAAAGCCAAAGAAGCCGCAGATTTCATCATGAAGCTCGACGAAAGTAAATTCAACCTTATCAATGGTTACCAGGAAGTGAATTATGAAAAAGGTACGATGGAGTTCATGTACAACCAGATGGAGAAACTGATGAACGACTATCTTCAGATGTTTAAAGGCATCAGGATTGTTAATTCTGAAACATACTCATTCACGATAATTCCTGCAGCCGAAAGCGTAGGCAAGCCTTTCATCCTCTGCAAATTTTCACCCGGCAAGGGAATCATCGATAAGAATGGCAATTCCGGTGATATAGTGCAGGTACAGGTTGAACCGGCTAATTCGTTGCAATTGGTAAAAAACACGATCTCCGACAGGAATAAAGGCGAAAAAGTAAAGGGTCTTTATTACAGGATACCTGAGAAGGCTGATGTTACAGTGACCATTGGCGGCCAACCGCGGGTTGATGGCAGTTTCACTGTAAGTCAGCTTGGTGCGGTGACTTTTCTGCCTGCCGGTACTTCGGGTAATATTGAACTTTATCCCGGTACAGGAAGCGTTAAGCACATTACACTCCGATAATCAGCTATCGCTGCCAATCAATAGATAAGCATTCATGAAATTAAAGGAGATTATCAGCAGGGCTGTCCGCATCACTCTCATTCCAAGCCATCAATGGAAGGTGATCAGGGATGAGGTTTGCACCCCGCGAAGCCTGTTATGGGATTATGGCTTTCCGATAATTTTGTTCAGTGCTATTGGTCGGACAATCGGTGTTTTCTTTTCATTGTTTCCTGTTCTGGGCATCAGCCTGAAACTTTTCCTTGTTCTGTTTGTCAATCTTGTAGCTTGGGTATTAATTCCTTACCTGCTCGTGCTCTCGGCGTCTTATGTTCTCTACTGGGGCCTGCCGAAGTTAGGGATAGAAAATGATCTTGTGCGTTCTGTCAAACTTGTGGTGTACACTTTTACACCTGTTTTTATATTTACCTTTTTCGTTTATCTCCATCCGTTGCTTCGTATTCTAATTCCGATGGGAATTTATGTTTTCATTGCTTATACACTTTACGTTTTCTGGTATGGAGTGCGTGAACTTTATGAGGTGCCGCTTGAGAAGAAAGTCAGGCTGATTGTTGTGGCAGTAGCGCTTGCTTTCGGGGCAATGTTCGTGGCTCAGCACCTGTTCGGACTGCTGATGAATTTCATGATCCCGGGAATGGAAACTTACGTTAAATAATTCTAAACGATCGCTTTACGAATTTTTACCAGTTTTGTCAGCAGATCTTCAAGCAGATCAAGCCGTAGCATATTGGCGCCGTCAGATTTGGCAACAGAAGGATTGGGATGTGTTTCGAGAAATATTCCATCTACACCGGTTGCAATTCCTGCTTTGGCAATGGTTTCAATCATTTCGGGACGACCGCCTGTAATTCCCGTTGATTGGTTGGGCTGTTGTAATGAATGGGTAATATCAAGCACTACCGGCACGCCGGTTTTCTGCATTGCCGGAATATTGCGAAAGTCAACCACCAGATCGTTGTAACCGAATGTTGATCCTCTCTCGGTCAGCATGATGTTGCTGTTGCCGGTTTCACGCACTTTTTCAACAGCAAACCGCATAGCTTCACCTGAAACGAACTGGCCTTTCTTGATATTGACGGTTTTGCCTGTTAGCCCGGCTGCCTCGAGCAGGTCAGTCTGACGGCAAAGGAATGCAGGAATCTGCAATACATCTGCGTAGGCGGCTGCAAGTTTAGCTTCAACAGCCGAATGAATATCGGTGACAACGGGCACCTGGTACTTCTCACGGATGGCGGCTAGCACATTCAATGCTTTTTCATCACCGATTCCCTGGAACGAGTGGCTGCTTGACCTGTTGGCTTTACGGTATGAAGCCTTGAAAATGAAGGGAATAGCCAGCCTGTCGGTGATCTCTTTTATCTTTTCAGCGATAGCAAACGGGCTTGCTTCGTCTTCCACCACACAAGGTCCGGCCAGAAGGAAAAAGTTACCGGATTCGAGATTTCTGAGGTAAGGTATCTGCTTTAAAACCAGGTGCGACATAGATGTTAATTTGTTGAATTACAGAATGCTGAATATCAGTTTAATAACCGTAATGTTCTTTCCACATTTTCCTGAGCAATTCACGGGTTTCGTTTTCCCGGGCATTTTTCCCCGGTTCGTAAAACTTCTTCCCCGAAAGGGCTGAAGGCATAAATTCCAGTTCCACAAAATTGCCTTCAAAACTATGGGCATACTGGTAACCTTTCGAATAGCCGATATCTTTCATCAGGCGCGTGGGCGCGTTACGCAAATGCAAAGGTACGGGAAGATCACCGGTTTTTTCCACGGTAGCAAGCGCATCGTCAATAGCCATGTAAGTTGCATTGCTTTTAGGTGATGTGGCAAGGTAAACGGCCGTCTGAGAAAGGATTATTCGGCTTTCCGGGTATCCAATTTTATTTACTGCGTCGAAACAGGCATTGGCAAGCAACAGTGCGTTGGGATTGGCATTGCCGATGTCTTCTGATGCTAAGATCAACATCCGGCGGGCAATGAATAATAGGTCTTCACCGGCAGCAATCATGCGTGCCAGCCAATACACGGCTGCATTGGGGTCGCTGCCGCGCAACGATTTGATGAAAGCGGAAATGATATCATAATGCATCTCACCGCCTTTATCATAAATGGCCAGGTTCTGCTGTATGACATCGAGCGTGATTTTGTTGTCAATCACTACAGGTTTTCCAGGTTTGGCCTGCGACTTGACAACCAGTTCGATGGCATTCAGCAATTTGCGGGCATCACCCCCTGAAACCCTCAGTAGTGCTTCATGTTCAGGAATGGTGATCGTTGTGTCGAACTGTTTTTCCAGCAGAAGACGGGCTTTCTCAGCAATCACCAGCAGGTCATCTTCGTCCAGCGATTTCAGAATGTACACCTGGCAGCGTGAGAGCAGGGGAGAGATGACTTCGAAAGAAGGATTTTCAGTAGTAGCGCCAACAAGAACGACGATGCCTTTTTCAACGGCGCCGAGCAATGAGTCTTGCTGCGATTTGCTGAAACGGTGTATTTCATCAATAAACAGGATAGGTTGAGTGCCGTCGTTTTTGGCTTTATCGATCACCTCACGTACATCTTTCACTCCCGAGTTGATAGCGCTGAGCGTATAAAACGGACGGAGGGTATGATTGGCAATGATATTGGCCAATGTTGTTTTACCAACGCCCGGCGGGCNCCAGAATATCATGGAATGAATGGTGCCGGCTTCTATCATGCGCCTGAGGATGGAACCGTTTCCAACCAGGTGTTTTTGCCCGATATAATCATCGAGCGTCTTTGGTCGCAGTACTTCAGCAAGCGGTGGCAGGATATCAGGCACAGTAAACCGGGTATTTTCAGTCATTAAAACGTCCGTTTCAAAGTTAGTATTATTTCAGGCAACAGGGCGGGGATTTTTGAGTTTTGGAAACACACACTGGTTATCAGAGATGGGAAAATTTTGAAGAATATTACTTCGAATTTGAGAAGCTTTGAGTGCCCGAAAATGATAAATATTAAAAATTCATTAGAAAATGATCAATAAATGTAAAATAATATTTTTATAATACATTGAAAAACAGATAAATATAAATTGTGAAAAATATTTTAATTTTTTTTAAGAAAAATGGATTTGGTTTATTGAAAACATGTACTTTTGCATCGTTTTTTAATTAATAAACGAACATGAAAAAATTCTTTGCATTCTTAGCAATTGCTGGTATGGTTACTTTCGTAGCTTGCGGTCCCAGCGCCGAAGAAAAAGCTGAAAAAGCTCGTCAGGATTCAATCCGCTTAGCTGACTCAATCGCTCAGGTTGAAGCTGCTGCTCAGGCTCAGGTTGATTCACTTGCAAAAGTTGCTGCCGATTCAATCGCTGCTGCTGCTCACGCTGATTCAGTTGCCAAAAAGCTTATCAAGTAATTACCAGCCTTGATAGACTATAAAAGAGGAGCGGTTTCGCTCCTTTTTTGTTTTCCGGCATTGCCGCGAATTAATTTTTATATCTTTACCCGGCTTATTTACGTTGCCACATGCGATACATTACGCCGGCCGAGCTCAAGCAAAAGCTCGATAACCATGAACAGGTGCAGTTGATCGACACCCGCGATCCCGTAAAATTCCAGGAGTGCCACATCGAAGGGGCGATCAATATCCCCCAAATCGATATTCCCGATTCACTCGACCAGATATCCACTGAAGGACTTGTGGTTATCTATTGCCTTTACGGCATGAAAAGCGAGGCTCCTTATCTGTACCTGTACGAAAAACAGCGCCGGAAAAATGTAGCTATCCTTGAAGGCGGGCTTTACCAGTGGGCTGCCGATATCGACCAGACAATGGCGGTGTACTGAAAATCTAGACTTGAAAAGCTCAATTGTGAACCAAGTCTCATACTTATTATTCTAGCATTATCTCACCATCTGCACCTTCCTGAAAACCACTCCGACAGTCGTTTTGATTTCAATGTAGTATAACCCGGAAGCATTTTCGAGGCTGAGCCTTACCTGTTTACCGTGTTTGGTCTTATTTGTCCCTGAGGTCACCGATTTACCCAACGAGTCATAAACTCTTACATCAAGTATCTCATCCTCAGCCTGTACCGTCACACTGCCTTTGGAAGGATTCGGGAAGACTTTGACGTTTTCGCTGGCTTTGTACGCTGGGATGGCTGTAAAATCTACCATTTTCACCTGGAAGGATGTACTTAATGAAAGCGCCTGTGTTTTCACATGCACAATTCCCAGTTTGTCAGCGGGATCAAAAAACCAGCCGTCAGCTGCCTGGTTCAACTCTTCAAGGCTGGGGTATTCTGTAAGCGAATTGTCATTGAGCAACACCAGGTCGGGCTTGTCATGATAATGGATATCAACAAGATACGAGCGAGATTCTGGTTTGTTTGCGTAATCACCTGTGCTTTCACCTACGGTTACGACCACAGTTCCGGAGTTTCCAAATACCGGTCCTTCACAGGTAATCATGGTTTTGGAAAATGCTCCGTTGCGGTGCTCACGACTGGTGCCGTCATCTTCATACAGTTCAAACTGTGTTTGCCCGTCAGGGTAAACATCGAGAGTTACCGGGTCAAGCGGGAGTTGGCTGTCATATAGCATCTCAGGGTACATTGGGACAATGGCCCCGGCTTTAACGAAAACCGGGCATTTGTCGAGCGGAGCCTGGTAATTGTTTAGCGTCAGCGGCCCCTCATAAATGGTTCCATCCCAGTAATCAATCCATTTTCCGGCAGGGAAATAAATACTATCTCTCTCCAGAGCGGCTTTATAAACAGGCGCTACCAGGAGCCACTCACCGCTCATGAACTGGTATTGCGTTGTTTTTCCGTAAGTTACCGTGTCATCAGGATACTCCAGCACCATTGCTCTTACTACCGGCGTACCAGTTTCATATGCTGTGTTGCAATAGGTGTAGAGATATGGTTTAAGGCGCATTTTTAGTTTGAGGTATTTCCGGTTGATGTTGGTAATGTTGGTGCCATAGTTCCACGGATGCTTGTCGCTGGTTGCCCAGCCCGACATGGCATAAGTGATGGGGATAAAGGTTTTCCACTGCATATCGCGGGCATAACTGGTGCCGCTTCCACCGAAAATACCGTCGAGATCGCTTGATGCGTAGTTGATGCCCGATAAGCCCGAACCAATGAAGGTTGGAATATGAAAACGCACATATTCATAACCGCCATACTGGTCACCCGACCAAACCACAGAGTATTTTTGAGTTCCGGCCCAGCCGCATACCGACCAAATATAACCCCTTTCGCTGCAATTGTTTTCAATGCCCTGGTAAGCTTGTTTGCAGGCATCAAGCGCGTACTGGTAACCTGAACCAACCCAGGCAACATCAAGTTTGCAGGCCCTGGTTCCGGCAGTTCCGACCTCCCAGGCAATCTGGTTTACACCGTTTTCGGTCCACAGACCGGTGTAAAATCCCAGGTTGTGAAGCTGGGTGACGACGTTGGGCAGATCAGTATATCCACATCCATAGCCGTCGTTAGGAAGAATCCAGCCTCCCGGCAGGTCTTCATCACGGTATTTCTGGGCAACCAGCGGAATCACATCCGGCGTGGTTTGGCCTTCTTTATTGTAACAATCGGCATCGCCAAACTCCAGTCCCCAGCGGGGAATCAATGCAGGACGGCCGGTTAGTTCCGTATAACCGTTAAGGATTTCTTTGAGCGATGGGCCATAGAAGTAAAAGCAGTCGAAACGGTTTTCACCGTGGCTTAGGCCTGCTATATCCGTAAAGTCGTACTCACCGGTTGCGAATGTATTCCTGAAAGCGCCATAGCCGGCAGTGCTCATGTAGAAAGGCGCCGGGTTAGGAACAGCTCCGTCATCCCAGTTTTCGGTTTCAATCGAGATTTTTACCTTCTTATTCTTATGCGAGAAGTACCCGTTTTGCATACCGCAACCGTAAAAGTATTCGTCGGGTTTTGTCTGAAGGTACTGAAAAGTTCGCGTTCCATAATCCAATCCCTGGTATTCCTTCCAAACAATGGTTTGGTTATCAGGTTTATACATGGCGAACCGACAGGGTGTTTTATATACTCTTAAAACAAGTTTCTCAGTTGAAATTTTATAATAATCGCCTTCATCGGTCCAGTTTATATTGATTGTGGGAAAATTGTAGCTGCTCACAATCTCGTTCGCGGCAGGATTTGTGAAGACGCCGTTTACACCCAGCCAAATCCTGAACATATCGTCTTTATAGAAAATCACCCTGACCTTCTGACTGCCGCAGGTGATCAGTGCCAAGCACGTGTCGACCTGGAAACCGGTAACATTTCCAAGTACATTCGAGTTGCTCACCAGCGCTTTCACCAGCGTGTCGTTATTCAGGTTCTGATCTCCTGCCAGCGAAGTGAAAAATTTAAAATTGTAGGTTCCTGAAGCATTCATATTCACCGGGGCGAATTCCACATCGAGCGACTGGTTTGGCTGTAGCGGAGTCGTACCGGCAGGGATCGTAATGGTCTCAGCCAGAACACCTTCGAGTGTATAGGCAACAGTGAAATCCTGATTGATTGGCTGCGTGCCGAAGTTCTTCACTTTGACGATGATCGGCTCAGCCCATGAGTAATTATCGGGCGAATTAGCCGGTGCAACCAGTTTTGTGATGCCGGCATCATACTCTGTTTCAATATAATACACTGGTCCATAGATGGTACCATTCAGTGTTCCTTTCGAATCGAAACATGTGCTGCCCGAACCTTCATCGAACTTGTAATAGTTCAGCAGGTTGGCATAATTGGGATGTGAGGAATTTACCGGCTGGCCTGCATATTGCTGGATAACTGCGTCGGACAACACAATGTTCCATATGCGAAGCTCGTCGATACGGGCTTTGAGTGAAGCATCTGCAGTGTTTTTGCTGATCCACTTCCTGGGGAAGTCGATTGATGCATTGACCGAACTGTTTAAGGTACCGTTTACATACAGTTTAGTCGTAGTTCCGTTGTTGGTGATTGCTATGTTTACCCATTGCCCGACCGGACAGCTGTAGTTGAAATACCAGTCCATGACACCTGAATGAGTAAAACCTACCTGGGTTCCAAACCACTGTTCCAGCCTGATACCGCTGTTTCCATCCGATGACGTAAGCAGATGCTGGTAATTGTCGGTTTCGGTCTTGTACACCATCACCTCCATCGACCAGGGCGGAGCGATGTTTGATCCGTTAAGCGCAACATAGTCACCATCGCCGTTGAATTCAAGTGAATATTGAGAAAATGCCGGCAAACCTGTCAGCATCATGAGCAGGATGACTGCCAGTTTAATAAATAACAGCGTGTTTTTCATGGTAAATCGATGTAAAAATCAGGTAATCAGGTAATTGTTGTAATAAAATGACCGACTTAAAGATATACAAAACCTGACGAAAACAGTTTCAACTTGTTAAACATTTCAACAGAACCCGAAATGCCTGAATATAGAAAGGCAGAAAAAAGGCTAAAAACCAGTCAGAGAAACTGTCAACTATCCAAAGCTGCAGTAGGTCATTAGAAAATATATGCTGTTATATCAGAACTTTTTCAGTACCAACAACCGGGCGTCTTCAGTGCCGGTGTTGACTACGCCCCGCTGTATACCGCCCTGAATTTCAATCATATCATGCGTTTCAAGGAGATGCCTTTCACTCTCCGATTCAATGGTAACGTTTCCCTCAATGAGGCACATAACCACATCGAAATTGTTGACATGCTGTGCAATTGCTTGACCGGGAACCAGATGCAGGTTGACCACTTCGAGGGTAGGAGAGGTGTGCATAACATGAGCATCGAGGGTCGGTGAAATAGCCGGTGAGGTTTTGAATCGATTGATTTTCATGCAAGTAACTTATTTTTCGTTTATTGCAGCCGGTTTAACAGGTGCAAATGCGTTGTCAATAATGTGTATTAAAGCATACAGAGGATGCCGGTAAATCATTTTCGGTCCCGCCCACCTCATAACAGCACGCATCTTCTCCCGCATTGCCGGTGAATAACAATGCACAGGGCATTCTTTGCAAACAGGTTTTCTGTCACCAAAAATACATCTTTGCAGGCGGGTTGAGGCATAATAGTCAAGGTTACTGCAATCATCACAAAGACCGGTTAATCGGCCATGATGGGCAGTGCAATACATCCGGATCATGGTTGAAACGATGATCCGCTCGCGCTCCCTGCGCTTTCTGAAGACAATCATAGGAGAACTATTCCTGGCTCCTGATCATTGTGAGCAGCATTTTGAATTTCTCATGGGCATTTACTCCGTGAGGAATATTGGCTGGCATGATGATTGACTCGCCGGCTTTCACGATGTGTGCAACACCACCAATCACGATTTCGGCAGATCCTTCAATTACCTGTACCAATGCATCGAATGGCGCCGAATGCTCACTGAGCATCTGACCGGCTGCAAAAGCAAACAAGGTGACATTGCCTGTGCTCTTCTTGATGATCTGCTTGCTTACGATACCATTTTCCTCGTAATGAACTATCTCGTTGAACGAAAATGTTTTAGCTGTTTCTATTGTTTCCATGATAAATCTATATCAATGATTTTTAATGATTTAATTATAACATATCGTCTGAAAGGATATCGCCTTTTATCCCTATAACAATCTTCCTTACAGGAATTTTACGTCCTGCCTGCTGCATTGCTATCATGACAATTTGTATTAATCCGCCGCAGCAGGGCACTTCCATAATGGGTACCGTGAGTGTTTTGATTTTGGCATTGGCGATCATTGCCGTAAGTTTTTCAACATAAGATTCTTTGTTTGAATCAAGTTTGGGGCAGGCGATCACCAGCGATTTACCTTTCAAAAGCCGGTTGTGGAAATCGCCCATGGCAAAGGCCACACAATCGGCTGCAAGCACAACATCGGCTCCCTGGAAGTAAGATGCATTCGGGTTGATCAGGTGAAACTGTACCGGCCATTGCCTGAGTTCCGACGGGACAGTGGCAGTTTCAACAGATGTTGCCACGGTTGCACCGGCGGCATTTACTTTGTCCATGTCAATACGGAAGTCCATGGGAGCAGATCCTCCGCAGCCACATGACGGGCTACTGGCTTCGCGTGTTTGTTTGATCGCTTCATGTAAAGAAGGGAATGTCGCAGCGACCTTTGCAGGCTTCACGCTTTCAGCTTCAGGACTGAGATCGATGCCGTTGTTCTTTATGTAGGCGATGGCTTCTTTCAACAGGGCTTCTTCATTGTGGTCGCGAAGGTGCTCAAGATGGGCAAGGATGGTGTTGCGTCCCATCGTGGCCATTTGTTCCATCACCAGTGTTTCGTTGTAAGGTTCGGCTTCTCGCTCAATAATTTCTATTGCACCTTCGGGACAGTAGCCTATGCAGGCACCAAGTCCGTCGCAGAAAAGGTCACTGACAAGGCGTGCTTTGCCGTCAATAATCTGCAGTGCTCCTTCATGGCAATTGGGGATACAAAGTCCGCATCCATTGCACTTTTCTTCATCAATTTTTATGATCTTTCTCAGCATATCGTTTGGTTAGTTCGTTGGAATGAGAGTTAATAATCGTAATATTCACAATTCCAACCTTATATGACTTGGTTTCTAAATAAAGAATTTAAGTAACAGAATACGCAAATATATGAAAATTCATAATACGCAAGCAGTGAATATACTTTTGCAATTGAATTTTCCAGAAAATCGGGTGTTACATCAGGTCAAAAAGGGTGGTGTTTGCAAGCTGGTCGCGAAACATAGAGGTCATCTGTGGGACAACATTGCCGAGTATACATTTATCGAAAGGACAGATGGNGTTTTTCGTGGGGCAGTTCAGCACTTTCACTTCACCTTCTATTGACTCATAAATTTGCAATAAAGTAATTTTTTTCGGATCGGCATTAAGCATGAAACCTCCCTGCGGACCTCTGTTTGAGAGTAGAAAACCATCCTTTACCAAACGCTGCATCACTTTTGCAACGTGATGTTTCGACGAATCTGTTATTTCAGCAATTTTCTGAACATTTATGGTTTCGCCTGCTTTAGCGATGAGTACCAATCCATGCATCCCTATTGATGCTGCTTCAGAGTAAGAAACAATCCTTGCCATCCTGAAATATCTATTTGTGTCAATCCGGTATTTAATTGCTCAAATATCGTAAATATTTGGTCAGAACCTTCAGGAAGGGTAGTTTTAATCCATTCTAAATAATCACCTCCTTGACGATTAGGGTATAGTTTTTGTTCTTTTGCTCTAAAATTCAAAAAGCAATGAAGAAGTATCTTGTAGTCACCTTAATGGCTGTAGTTTTTCTCACATCATGTTCGGTGCTTCAGCAAGCCGGACAGATTGCCAACATTGTAAATTGTAAGTTCAGACTGCAGAGCGTACAACAACTTTCGCTTGCAGGGGTTAATGTACAGAACATAAAGAAAGCTTCTGACCTCACAATCATTGATGGTGCAAAACTCGCCGCAGCCGTCGCTACCAACCAGTTTCCACTTACGTTTACGCTTAATACAGAAGTGAGCAATCCGAATACTTCCGCGGCCCGGATGGCGAAATTTGACTGGATATTGCTGATTGATGATATTGAAATGACGCGCGGGACCGTTAACAACGCCTATAATATTCCAGCCAACGGCACGACCGTTATTCCGATGCAAATGAGCATTGATCTGAAAAAAGCGCTAAGTGGCAAAAGTGCCGACGCAATTATTAATTTTGGCCTCAACCTGGCAGGCGCTGGCAATGAACCTACCCGTTTTACACTGAAAGTGCAGCCTACGATCACGGTTGGTTCATATGCTTTGACATATCCGGGATATATTTCGGTTACAAGCAAATACGGATCTTAGATGAAAATTCCCCGTGCTCATGAATTGGTCAGGTTCCTGGCAATGACAATCGGTGCCCTTGCATCACTTTTCTTTGTTTTTTTTCTAGTGGGAGAAGGGGTTGGTGACCTCCTTGATGGGAAAACCGGCGCTATTCCAATAATCATCATGATCCTTTTGACTGTTTCAGGGTATGTACTGTCATGGTTCAGGGTGCGGAAAGGAGCTGCTATCATGACAGGTGGAGCGCTTATTATGGGCATCTATCTGCTGATCGTTGGCGCAAAAGGTAATGTGCTGATGGCATTATCCTTCTCGTTGCCTTTCCTTTTACCAGGAATAATGCTTCTGTCGTTAAAGCGCACAGCAACTGTACAAGAGAGCGAAAAATAAAAATGCCCGGAATTATTTCCGGGCATTTTTTATTTCATTAGTGATTGTTTATAGCAATCCTCCGTTTTTATATATCTGCATTTGAGCGTCGTAGAATTTATTGATAACGACCGTTTTACCTTTTTTGATATTGGTAACTTCACCAGTCTGAAAATCAACTATAACGCGATCGCCCTGGGTTAATTCCAGTTCCTTCAACTGACCTGGTTTGTAAGTCAGGATTGGCATCGCCGCATTGATGGCATTTCGTTCGTAAATTGCCCCGAATGATTCCGCGATAATTGCTGAAACGCCAAGTGAAAGGAAACAATCCACTGCCTGCTGGCGCGAAGATCCTGCGCCGAAATTCTTGGTAGTGAACACGATATCACCAGGCTGCACTTTTTTGGCAAAGTCTTCAAATCCTTTCAGGTTATCAAAGGTATACTGTCCCATCTCTTTGATGTTGGTGATGGTAAGGTACCGGTTATGGAAGATCATATCGGTATCGATATCGTCCTTTTCTATAATCCAGGCATTTCCTTCGACCACGGTTGGTTTCTCAGTCTTTTCCCTTTGTTTAACTTCACGGATGACTGTACCTTTCTTTTCGAATACAGCCGGTGCTTCAGGAATGTCGTCGGGAGTGGTGATGTAGCCAGCTATTGCTGAAGCTGTTACTGTAGCTGGTGATGCCAAGAACATTGACCCTTTGCCCTGTTTTCCTGCAAAGTTACGGTTGCCGGTGCTGATGGTAACCTCGTCCGGGCCGTTTTGGCCGATCTGCCCTGCGGCACACCCGGCACAGCCTGCGTTCGAAACCAATGCTCCTGCATCTTTGAATACCTGAATAAGTCCTTCATCGAGGGCCTGGCGCCAGATTTCATCAGTAGCAGGGACAACTTTGAAAACCACGCCGGGGGCAACTTTATTACCTTTCAGAATAGATGCTGCAATGCGAAGGTCTTCAATACGTCCGTTGGTACAACTGCCAAGGAATGCTGAATCGATTTTTGTCATTTTTACAGCTGCTACCGGTACATCATCATGCGGGTGGCCGGGGTTGGCAACCATGGGTACAAATCCAGCCACATCAATTTCGTGAACAAAGACATAAGATGCATCTTTGTCAGCTTTGATGCTTTCAAACCTCTTACCGGTGCGGGCTTCAAGCTCATCGAGCACTATATGGCTGGGTGAGAATAACAATATGATGGCACCCATCTCGGTTCCCATTGAGGCAATGGTTATTCTCTCGTCAAGCGTCAGTTCGTCAGCTGCTTCGCCCGCAATTTCAACGGAATACCCCAGGAGTTTATTTGCACCATATATATTCAGAAGGTTGAGCACTATATCCTTTGCTGAAACATTCGCCGGCTTTTTTCCTTTCAGGATGATCTTTACTGATTCAGGCACTTTGAACCATACGGAGCCTTTGGCCCATGCTGCAGCAATATCCTGATCACCCATTCCCTGCCCGAAAGCGCCGATGGCTCCCATAATGTTTGCGTGGGAGTCAGTCGAAACGAAAGTACTGCCTGGGTATGCCAGTCCTTTGTCAATAGCCAGGTGGGTTCCAACTCCGGCATCAACATCGTACACTTTGATATCGTTCTGACGAGCAAAGAGGCGACAAAAGTGCTGGTTGGCAGCATATTTCTGGTCAGAGCCGCCTGGATTGCAATCGAAAGTGAAGAACGTCCGGGATGGGTCGTCTACCGAGAGGCCGTTGTTAAGGATGTTTTCAACCACGTTAGCTCCGCCGAAATCGCGGGCAACGCGTGCATCGATGAACACGTCAACGATATCACCCGGTTTTACAACAGATTGTTTACTGTGGGCAGCGATTATTTTCTCGATTATTGTCATGTGGGTTTCTGTTTTAGATTTAGATTTGGTTGTGTCACGCGAAGGCGCGAAGGCGCAAAGTGTATTCACATAGAGGAACTATTCAGAGCTTGTTGACAATCCGGTGAATTCCGTTTTTGATGAGATTTGAGTTGAAATTAACCAGGAGGCCTAGTTTATGGCCGGTCAGTTTCAGGTATGTTTGTAGTTGTTTATAGTGAACAGGCGCAAGGTCTTCAACTGATTTTATTTCGACTATTACTTTGTCTTCTACAATAATATCAGCTCTAAAACCCGAAGGCAGCCTAAGACCTTTATAAATCAATGGGATTTCAGGTTGCTTATCATATTCTATTTCAAGTAACTCAAGTTCATAACAAATCACTTCTTCATAGACTGATTCAAATAAACCAGGACCTAGCGTGGTGTGTATCCTGTAAAAGATATCTACCAACACTGTTGCTATTTCATTCTCTGTCATTTCGAAATAGTGATTTATATGTAATTTTTTAGCTGTCAAGTAATAATATCCCTTTGCGTCTTTGCGTCTCTGCGTGACATTACACTTTCAGCCTTTCCCTGAACGGCTCAAATGTCATGAAATCAGCGTGATGCACAATGTAGGCTTCTACCGACCGTTTCACCATGTCCCCTTCACCGGCATGGGTGGCGATGATATGGCAAACAGGAGCCGGCACTCCGCATTGCTCGGCCAGTGAAATGCCAGAGAACGGGTGGCGAAGGTATTTACCATAACTTCCCTGCACTGATTTCCCGTCTTTGAGTTCATATTCAAGCAGTTTGCCAACATCAGCAAGAATTGCACCGGCAATCAGCACATCGATATTGACAGGAAGGTCGGTTTTGAAGAACTCGTTCATTTTATTGCCTGCATCTTTGGCAATATGAACCACGCAGCGTTTGTGGTCCATGAATGTGACTTTCAGGTCGGGGCCACAAAGCAGAGTGAAAGGAATGGTGTTAAGATCCTCGGGAGTGAGAACACTTTTCTGCAATGCCAAAGCCCAGGTATCGGTGGTTTGCTTGCGCAGGACAGGATCACTGATCCATTCAAGTTCGGGCCAGAGTTGTTTGGCCTGATCGATATATTTTTGTTCTATGTTCATAATCAGAGAATTAAAACCCTGCTGTTTCTTTTCAGAAATAGCAGGGTTATTATTGTTCGAATTTCTACAATTTGTCAATGATTGCATCTGCCATTTGGCGGGTTGAAGCAGCCCCCTGGTTTACAACTTCCGGTGAGCCGCTCATCTTAAGCATATCGTAAGCCATAACTTTGCCTTCTTCCACGACAGAAGCAATTGCTTTGCGAATGCGTTCGGCCATTTGTCCTTCGCCAATATGGTCGAGCATCATACAGGCTGACATTACCATGGCAATCGGGTTAACGATGGAGACAGGATAATCTGCATACTTTGGCGCTGAACCGTGTGTGGGTTCAAAAACAGCTACTTCAGGGCCGATGTTGGCGCTGCAGGCAAAGCCCAGGCCGCCAACCAGTCCGGCAAAACCATCGGAGACGATGTCGCCGAACATGTTACCTGCTACGATAACGTTATAGGTTTCGGGGTTCTTGGTGAGCCACATCATCTGTGCGTCGATATTTACATCCTGAACACGGATATCGGGATATTCATTTTTGGCCATTTCCTGGGCAACTTTCAGCATCATACCCGAGGTTTCGCGGATAACGTTGGGCTTTTCGCAAACGGTCACTGTCTTGAAGCCTTTCTCCTTGGCATATTCAAACGCTGCCTTCACAATGCGGGTCGCGTATTTTTTCGTGAAAATGCGCGTAGAAACAGCCAGTTCAGGGCGAGGGCACCATGCGAAATTTTCCTTGAATTTGGGATGAGTCATCAGGGCTTCATAAACCTGGTCAGATGGATTGGTCCATTCAACACCGCCATAAAGTCCTTCGGTATTCTGACGGAAGATCATGGTGTCGATGACCGGCTCATCGATGGTGCCGCCTTTTCCTCGACGGATAAAGTTTAGAGGATTGCCTTTGAAGGTGCGGCAAGGACGCTGGCAGATGTCGAGGTCAAACATCTGGCGCATGCTCACGATAGGGCTGTAATACTGGTATCCTTTGCCCTGCAGCTCGGGTGAAAGTTCAGCAGCTGCTTTGTCCTTCGGTTTGGAGGTGATTGCTCCAAAAAGGGCTATTTTGTGTTTTTTAAGCAGCTCGATGGTGCGGTCGGGGAGGGGATTTCCTTCCTTGCACCAAAATTCCCAGCCTATGTCGCCGTTAACGTATTCTGCATCAAATCCGGCAGCATCAAGCACGCGGATTGCCTCAGCCATAACTGCTTTTCCAATGCCGTCGCCTGGCATTACTACAATGGTTCTTTTTGCCATATAATCAAGGGTTTAAGTATATTTTTCCTGATTGGTTTCAATAGCTCAAAATTAGGATTTCGGTTTAGATGTGCAAGCGGTTTAGCTAAAAATAATTGGCTTTGGCTTGTGAACGAATTCTGTAATTTTGCTGCCTGAATTAAACTGGTTGAATTACGTTTCTGCTTTATGACCTATCTCGAACATGCCATCCACCATAAGATATTCGGAACCATTGCTGAAACAGCGGCGGAATTAGATTCCGATGCCTTTGTGATAGGCGGTTTTGTGAGGGATATATTACTCGACCGGCCATCAAAGGACGTTGATATTGTGACGTCAGGCGACGGAGTCAGGCTGGCAGAGGAGACCGCAAAAAAACTCAAGGTTCACAAAGTTGCCGTTTACCGGAATTTCGGTACCGCCATGTTTAACTACCGAAACTGGCAGATAGAGTTTGTTGGTGCCCGTAAAGAGAGCTACCGAGGTGATTCGCGAAAACCTGATGTGGAGCCCGGAACTATCAAAGACGATCAGNNTTGCCGCCGGGATTTTACCATCAATGCCTTGGCTATCAGCCTTCGCAAAGAGGATTATGGATTACTTTCGGACCCGTTCAACGGCCTCGACGATTTACAAAGCATGCTGATACGCACGCCACTAGACCCTGACATTACCTTCTACGACGATCCATTGCGCATGATGCGCGCTATCCGATTTGCCACACAACTTCGGTTCAGCATAGTTCCTGAAACATTTGAGGCAATTCGCCGGAACAGGGAACGTATTTCTATTATTTCACAAGAGCGCATCACTGACGAACTTAATAAGATCATTCTTTCGACAGAACCTTCAATAGGTTTTAAACTGCTGGATGATACCGGACTTCTTGAGATCATTTTTCCCCAGTTTGTGGCTCTCAAAGGAGCCGAATACATTGACGGCAAGGGACATAAGGATAACTTCAGCCACACACTCGAAGTGCTCGACCGCATTTCAGTGAATACCGGTGACCTGTGGTTGAGATGGTCGGCATTGTTACACGACATCGCCAAACCTGTGACTAAAAAGTTCGAAAAGGAGACCGGCTGGACATTCCACGGCCATGAATTCAAGGGAATGAAAATGATTCCTTCGATTTTCAACCGGCTTAAACTCCCTATGAACGAGAAAATGAAGTATGTCCAGAAAATGGTACAGCTTCACCTTCGCCCGATCGTGCTTTCGCAGGAAGAAGTTACGGATAGTGCAGTGCGCAGGCTGCTATTCGATGCAGGGGATGATATTGACGACCTGATGACTTTGTGCGAAGCGGATATCACCTCCAAAAATCCTGAAAAGGTGAAGCGTTACATGAAGAATTTTGAGATCGTTAGGCAGAAACTTGTTGAGATTGAGGAGAAAGACCGCTTGCGCAACTGGCAGCCGCCAGTCACGGGTGAAATTATCATGAAATCATTCGGTATCGGGCCTTCAAAGAATGTAGGTATTATAAAAACCGCCATTCGTGAAGCCATTCTCGATGGTGTGATCCCGAATGAATTCAAAGAAGCATATAATTTTATGGTTGAAGAAGGCACGAAGCTGGGACTCACCATAGTAGATACGTCTCTTACACCTGATAATTAAAAACCCCTGAAGCATCCAAGCCGGATTAAGAAAAATAGTTGTAATTTTATACTCAGAAAAATACCAGACTAATTATGCAAGCATACCGATTCAGGCTTTTATTCGAAGACCAGGAAGATTTCCTTCGTGATATTGAGATCAAGCCCAATCAGACATTCAGGGAATTTCACGATATCATCAGAGAGTGTGTGGGTCTTGAAGGGAACGAACTGGCATCATTCTTTGTCTGTGACCGCAAATGGCTGAAATCGCAGGAGATAACACTGATTGATATGATGGAAGGAGAAGACGCTGCAAAAGATGTCGCCGACGATGAAGAAACCCCACACGAAGAGAAAATGCCGATTAAGGTGATGGACCAGGTGAGACTCAAGGATGTTATCGAAGACCCGCACCAGCGCTTTATATACGAATACGATTTCCTCAATACAAAAACCTTTTACCTGGAGCTTACCCGCATTCTAGATACGATTCCGGGCAAAGAATACCCTGTTTGTGTGAGGAAAGAAGGTACACTTGCTGCTGCAGTGCTGCCAAACATAAACTCATTCCTTGATGACCCGGACGAAGAAGCCATGATGAAAGAGCTCGACGATATGATTAAGGATGGCGGTATGGAAGAGGAAATAGACGAGAATTTTACAACTGAGCCTGAATGGTAACAGTCTCTGACCATTCGGGGATGTTTCAGGATAATTCCAAAAGCACACTTATTGTCATCGAAGGCCCTACTGCGGTAGGAAAAACCGCTTTTGCCATCGCCCTGGCAAAGAATCTTAATACTTCGGTAATTTCGGCCGACAGCCGGCAGTTTTACAGGGAATTATCGATCGGCACGGCACGTCCTACGCAGGAAGAAATGGATGGCGTGACCCATCATTTCCTGGGACATCTTTCCATTCATGATTATTATAATGTTTCGCGCTTTGAGCAGGATGTTGTTGTGTTACTGCATTCGCTATTCTCAGATAATCAATATGTTATAATGGCCGGTGGCTCGGGTTTATATATCGATGCAGTAGCTAATGGCATTGATGATTTTCCTGATCCTGATCCGGAACTGCGCAGTTACCTGAAAGGCTTGTTTGCGNNTGACGAAGGCATAGAAAAGCTGCGGAGTTTGCTGCTTGAACATGACCCCGTATATTACAGGTCAGTTGATTTGATGAACCCGGTGAGGCTTCAGCGGGCGCTTGAGGTGGTACTTTCAACCGGAAAACCTTTTTCTGAGTTGCGCGCCGGCCAACCGAAGACACGCGATTTTAATATAGTTAAAATTGGACTTAACCTTCCACGCGAGGTGCTTTTTGAGAGAATAGCCAAACGGGTTGATAAAATGATGCAAGACGGATTACTGGATGAGGCCAAAGCATTGCTTCCATTCCGTCATTTAACTGCCCTAAACACGGTCGGATATAAGGAAATATTCGAATATCTTGATGGGAATGTCACCTTGCAGCAGGCAGTTGAAAACATCAAAACCAACACGCGCCGTTATGCCAAAAGACAACTCACATGGTTCAAACGGGACCAGGAGGTGAAGTGGTTTGAACCTGGTCAATTATCGGAAGTACTCAAACATATTTCCGGGTTGTAATGTATATGTTTTTTTTAACCACGAATTGCACCAATTAAGCGAATGATCGCGAACACAAAAAAACAGGCCCTCACAAAGGACCTGTTAACAATTTTTCCATTAACTACTTACTCATTAACCGAAAATTGATGGTGAATAATCGTTACTCGCTTATTCCCTCCAAGGCAAACATAAACGCGTACTCCAATGCAATATCCTTAAGGTATTTAAACCTTCCGGAGGCTCCACCGTGCCCGGCTTCCATGCTGGTTTTAAGAAGAAGCACATTTTTGTCCGTCTTCATTTCCCTGAGTTTAGCCACCCACTTGGCCGGTTCGAAATATTGAACCTGTGAATCGTGAAGGCCGGTCATTACCAGCATGTTCGGATAAGCTTTCTTCTCTACGTTATCATAGGGTGAATACGATTTCATGTAGTCATAGTCTTCCTTATTGGCGGGGTTGCCCCATTCGTCGTATTCGTTGGTGGTGAGGGGGATGGTTGGATCACTCATGGTGGTCAACACATCAACAAAAGGCACCTGCGCAATAACTCCTCTCCAAAGGTCGGGCCGGAGATTTACTATAGCACCCATCAGCAAGCCACCGGCGCTACCACCCATGGCGTAAAGATGCCCGGTACTGGTATATTTCTGATTGACAAGATACTCAGCACAGGCAATAAAATCAGTGAAAGTGTTCATCTTCTTGTGCATCTTGCCGTCTTCATACCATTGGCGTCCTTTTTCCTGTCCGCCACGCACATGAGCAATTGCATAAACGAACCCGCGGTCGAGGAGGCTGAGGCGGTTCGAACTGAACGACGCATCCATGCTATATCCATAGGAACCATATCCGTATAGCAATAAAGGAGCTTTGCCATCTTTTTTAAATCCTTTACGGTATACCAGCGAGATTGGAACTTCGGAGCCATCAGCCGCTTTGGCCATCACTCTTTCAGTTATGTAGTTTTCAGGTTTAAAATCGCCGATTACCTCCTGCTGCTTCATCAGCTTGCGGGTTTTATCCGACATGTCATAATCATAAACCGAGCGTGGTGTGGTTAGTGAAGTGTATGAGAACCTGAAAACCTTCGCATTGTATTCGGCGTTGGCATCAGTAGCTGCTAAATAAGCCGGCTCGTCAAATTTTATGTAATGCTCTTCTTTGGTTGCGAGGTTCATTACCCGGAAATTGATGAGACCATCCTTACGTTCGGAAACAACCATAAAGTCCTTAAATGGCTCAAAAGATTCAATGAGTACATCAGGGCGATGGGCAATAAGCTCGGTCCAGCTCTCACGGCCGGTTTTTCCGACAGGAGTTTGCATGAGCCTGAAATTCAGAGCATCGAGATTGGTGAGAATGATGAAATTGTCGTTTAGATGTTCAACACTATACCGTACATCTTTTATACGGGGCTGAAAAACAGCAAATTGTGCTGACGGATTATCAGCCGGAATGAACCTTAGCTCACTGCTCAGCGTTGCCTCGGAAGTGATGAAGATATACTTATCGGATTTGCTTTTCCATACAGCGATATAATTCGAAGGATCTTTTTCGGTGTAAACCGCAATATCGTCTTTGTCAGGTGTTCCAACCATATGTTTCATCACTTTTTCAGAAAGCAGCGTTTCGGCATTGTTCTTAACATAGAACAATGTCTTGTTGTCGCCGGCCCAAACAGGGTCACCTTCTGTATTTTTGGTGACTTCGAGCGTTGTTTTGCCGGTAGTGAGGTCTTTTACATAGATTGCGTACTGACGACGCGAAACCTTGTCCACACCATAGGCCAGAAGGTTATTGTCGGGGCTGATGGCGAAGCCGGTTGCTGCGTAATATTCAGATCCTTCGGCTAACTGGTTGACATCGAGCAATATCTCTTCAGGAGCTTCAAGTGTAGCCTTTTTACGGCAGTAGAGAAAGTATTCCTTCCCTTCTACCATCCTCGTGTAGTAATAGTATCCGTTTTTGAAAACAGGCACGCTTTCGTCCTTTTCCTTTATACGGGCTTTCATTTCGTCGTAAAGCTTCTGCTGAAACTCTTTAGTGCCTGCCATCATAGTGTCTAGATAGGCATTTTCGGCTTTCAGGTAGTCAACAACTTTGGTGCTGTCGGGCCCTTTACGGAAGTAGTCGTTCAGCCAGTAATAATTGTCGGTTCGCGAGTCGCCGAAAGCTACAAGGTCTTTGGCTTTTTTCTCGCATACAGGAGCTGGCACATCGGGCCATTGGTAAGCTTTCTTCATGGTAGATTCTGATTGACAGCCGCCCAGGAAAATGACGCCTGTTAACAACAATGAAAAGGTTTTCATCGGGAAGTGGTTTGTTTAAATGATTTATGATCAGTCCATTTTGATTTGTTTCAAAGCGCTTTGCAGGGTTGGCATATCAGTGAGCACGATTTTTACTTTCCTTCCGGTCAATGCTTTCAGACTTTTTTCCTGTTTTGCCAAGGTCATCTTCTTCACCTTATCCAGGGCAGGTTTCAGCTGTTGCCGGAGTGCGATTTCACCAAGCCTGCGGATAATCTCTTCTTTGTCAATTTCCAGTGTGGGATCGTACGAGGCTTCCTTGATCTGTTCAATGGTGCTGTTATCGACGCTAACGTAAGTGACCTGCAAAGGTGCATGTATTTCGATCAGGTCTTTTTCAATTCTGAATTTCGTATTCACGCTATCACCCAAGTCAATATGAAACCCGATGCGTCCTTTGGCCGTGGTTGAAACCTTTTCGGTGAATTTGAGGAAGTCGGAGTCGAAATATTTCTTCTCCATTTTAGTGATGTTCACGATCTTGAAATCCTGCTCCCAAATGACAAGTTTGGCTGTAGACTGGAGTTTTTCGAGGATAATGTTGTTTTCAATCCGCGTGTTGCGTTCGCTGATTTTCAGGTTTATAAACCGGAAAAGGAAGATGCCGGCGACAACAATAATGACTATGATTCCGATGCGGCTGCATTGCTTGTCGGAGAGGCTTGATGATGGCATTGTGCAGTCTATTGAACGACAGGAGTAGCTGGGATTGAATCAGGCTGAGATTCGAGGATTACTTTGAGGTTGTTTAGGCCTTGTTGAAAATCGTTGCCAACGGCTTTGTCCATGTTCAAGAAAAGCAACATGAGGTTCATCGGGTAATTCATATGTCCGGTGAAACCCCACCTTACGATAGTCTGATCCCCGGATGAGGATTCTGTGATCATGTATGCAAGATTGGTGGCTTTCATGGGTTCAAAGAAACGAAGTTCGTAGTCAATGCGTTCACCATCAATAATTTTTGTAATCTCCTGCTCGCCTTTTCCCACATGCTTGTCCTGACTTTCCCATGCGGAAACAAATCCGGGGGTAGCATCAGTGCCGGTGAATGTACTCTTCATGTTTGGATCGGCTTTAGCCCAAACATTAAATTTGTTTTGGTTTTCGAGGTATTTTACATAGTTAAAAACAACATCTTTGGATTTGTTGATGGTCACCTCACGCTCTACTGCATAATCGCGTTTTACAAAGAGGCCGATAATCAGCACTATTACAATCAGAGCGATGATTGTATACAGGATGTTCTTCAGGATTTTCATAAGATTGGTTTTTGGTTAGAATTGGTACCGGTTAATATTATATAATTAACGTATTGATTTACTTTTTCTTATGGTTCTTCTCATATAAATTGATCCAATCGGCAACTGTGATCTTTTCCATGAGTTTTCCAATGAGATCGTAGGGAATTTTCGACGGATTTTTAAAATGAATGCAACCTTTGCCCATATCGGGCTTTTTACCTGTATGCTTAAAATATTCATCTGTAAACCAGCTGAGTATATTAGGGTTGGAATAAATTCCCATATGGTAAAGACTGAAAAAGTTTTTCTGCGAAGCAAGATTCACAAAAGGCAGAGGCAGCTTCGGCGCAGCGTGATAACCAGCGGGATATACCGAATGCGGAACCACGAAACCGATCATCCCATAGCTCATCTCTTCATGGAAGCCTTGTGGTATGTGTGTTGATATTGTTTCGCGCAGTTTTGCGAAAGCTTCACGGCGATCATCAGGAACATTAAGAATGTATTCTTCGATGCTTTTAGCTTCAATACGCATATATATTTTGGCGGTTAGGTTATCGTAAAATAATGAACAGAGAAAAAGAGCAATGCAAGTTAAACGAAAATCAGGCCTTATGGTTCAGATTGACAGAAATTTATATATAGATGTTTATAAATATTTTGAATTGGATCAAATAATCTGACAGGCTATCCAAAGATGCAGATTAGTACTATTGCAGCAACTCCTGATATGATCATGCCAATTCCTGTTCGTTTTGCCACAGTAACACTTTTCCGGATTCCCCAAAATTTGATGGTTTCAGGCGTTACAAACGGATAACGGATAATTACCAGTCCAACCAGTATCAGCGGTATAGCGGTGGCAAGCGCTGTAAATACAGTATGGTATGGAGTAAGAAATACAAGCAGCAGGAATGGAAGGAATGACAATGCCGCGCCAAGTATTAGCAACAGAAATTGGTTTGATGCATCATTGACTTTTTGAATATAATTGACGATCTCGTGCTGGCATCCATCACTGCAATAATAGAATTTATGACTAAATCCTGCAATTTTACCTGCTTCCTGCCTGAGGAGCGACTTTTCGGCGCTTGTATTGCAGTAGAGACAGCGTAATTGCTTTGCCATTTTCTGATAATTAGTAATAACACCAGCGCGCTATCTCCTGGATCCGAACAACAAGTCGAGCGAAGGCCAGAGCTGCCAGTGATTTCCGAAAGGATACATTCCGTATGAAAGATTGTAACCTGCTTTCAGAAGCATTTTTTTACTCATTTTCCAATAGAGATAGCCGGTATTTTCGGCAAAGAAGTTGTTATCCTGCCTCGTGATAATGAAGAGTTGCAAGCCTTCCTCCACACCAAGTTTCTTTATAACCGGTGTTTTGATATTAGCTGATAGCCTTACAGAAGAGCCTTTGTAATAATGTGCCATTCGCGGAAAGATGACGGGGAGGTCGATGGTGGACTGAGGGTCAATATCGCTGCCGCGGATTGCAAACATGAAATCGGCTTTAAATGTCATCAAGGCCGAGTCGCAAACAGGCCTTGAAGCTATCACCGAGTTGTTGATGGAGAGTATAAACGGGAACGAGTATTCGGGTGAAATGAAACCGCCGATCCCTTTGCGGCTCAGGATGTTAAGAACCGGAGAAGGCACACTCAGCGAATGCGTTGTGGCAACTCTGAAACTTCCCAACTCTCCCCAGGCCAATTTGACACCGGCATTGGGAGTAAATGGCAGGGCAAGCACGGTGGAGTATATCTCCGCTTTTTGCGATAACCCGATCCGTAGTGGCTGCCTGATGCCGCTTTCCCATTTCTTTTCGGGCAAAAGATATGCAGTGTTGTAACTCATGTATTTTGTAACGAATGGCGACTGAGCCGATGTTACCGAAGTGATTGCCGCCAGCAACAAAAAAAGCAATGATGTCTTTTTCATGATTCTTTGTCTTGTTTAAATAATGATAACTGACAGTAATTAATTCTCCTTTTTCAGGACTAACCTGGCGGTTACCGGAGCATGGTCAGAGTACCTGAGCAAGTACTGGTGTGTGACATCTGAATCTTTTACCCAACGATGGTTGGTGAAAAGATAATCGAGGGTGCGGTCCCAGAAATGCCCGGGGCGGGTGGTATGGGTGAAATAGGCCTCCTGGTTTTGCTGGTAGCGGTCGAGGGGTACTGCGCACTTATATGCGTCGTACAAAGGCTGCAGCCAGGTGATCTCGGGCGTGTAATTGCTTCCGTCCTTGTGTTGCGGGTCATCACCGGGCTGGTGAAACGATTCACCCGGGCACATATCCTCAAAGCAAAAATCGGTCGAATCGCTGCCGGGAGGCAACTCGTTGAGGTCGCCACCGGCGAGGAAATAACCGCCTTCGGCATTTATTCTGTCAAGCATCGATTTAAATTCCTCGTAATGCTTCTTTTTGGTATCATCGGTGGCGAAAGCGGAAGCATGAATGTTGAGCACCGAGAATTCCTCAAATCCCGGAATTTTGATTTTTCCGGAGATAATACACGAATGCAGGTAGAAATAGTTCACCAGCCCGCTCTGGTCGCCTCTCACAGCCAGGTTAATTCGCTTGGAGTCTGTTATCGGCCAGCGCGACAGGATCACCTGGCCCATGTCCATACGGCCAAGGCCGTCGCTTGCTATGAACTGCGCTTTCCATTCAGGAACATAAGCAGCATAGTTAAAATAAGTGTTGTCGAGAATGTACTGAAGGTCATTGATGTAGGCAGTTCGCTGAGATGCAATATCACACTCCTGTAACATCAGTATATCAGGTCTTATCATATTGATAGCATCCACAATCGAATCGAGATGTGGCATCACTTCTTCTTTGGTGAACACCGTATTATCGCCGCAGGCATCGCCAAACCAGGGAGAACGGCCGATCGCGAACCTGATGTTCCAGGTCATCACCTTAATGGCCGAATCGGGTTGAGGTGCCTGCCTCAGGGTGGAAGCCTGGTATATGGTGGCATCTTCAGTGTCATCAAACCCGGTGGCCAGGGGTTCGCATGAACTCATGATAACCAGTATTGATATGCCTGCAAGTAACCGTGGAATATTTCTAAGCGAAACGAATCTCATCATCATCTTTTATTTTTGTTTCAAAGGTAAGTGATAATGAGGCAAAGCAAAAATCCGGAAGCAATGAATTGCGCCGGAAAGTAGGATGTAACGTAAATGTTAAGAGAAAAATCGTTGGATATCAACGCTGCCAGAACCTGACAACCGGTAAACCGAAAGTTCTTAAACTACCGGCCGGTAAGTGCGACAGCTTTTGTTTTAGCCTTCGGGTGACAATCTTGTATTGAAGTACAATCCATTCCCAGATTGTCGGATAAGCGTATAATGTGCCATAAAGGTCAGGAACAGACGGATTGAAATTGTCATCTCTGAACTTTTCAATAGCTTGTGCCATCATATCGGTTGTGGAGGCGAATACCCTTTTGCGCAAAGTGAGCAGCGAATCTGATTTTTTTATCATGGTTTGCCTTTCTGCAACCAACATGCCCGTATGTTCCCATTCATTAAGTTTAAGGATGGTGGTCACAACCGAGGATTCGCCGTAAAACAATTCCCAGAATGCCGGCGGTTGCCCGCGGTATTCACGCATGTCGCCATGATGATAACCAAGCACTCCAAGCGGTGTGGCCTCAAGCAGAGGCTTTTTGATCACACTGTCGAAGCCTGAAAGATGAACAAGGATATCGATCTTCTGGCCTTTGATCACTTCCGTCAACTCTGGTGAATAAGGGTCATTGGTTTCAAAAAAGCACAGATCGCGGCTCTGGCAGTATGATTTGATGTCGATTTTTTTAAATTTTTTGTTTAGCAGTTTGTATGCCGACATTATCAGAACATAGAAACCATGCCTCTCCCTGGCATTTTCCATAAACCTCTCAAAGTCAGTTTTTCCCGGCCTGGTATCTATAAAACAACATACTCCCTGGGCTTTATGTTTTATCACGATGTGCGAGAGTGCTTCGAAGTTGAATTTATTCAGTGAAGCTGAGCAAAGTATTCCGATTTTCATGATCTTCGTGGTTCGATTACAAGGGTATTTCCCTACTGATAATTAATAGCCGATTCAGGTAAAAGTGACTTCGTTTTAACTCGTTTCCTGCCTTTTACTACATTGAAAATTTAAATTGATGCCTGCAGGTATTGATTTGGGGTACCTGTTTTATTTATATTTACCCGATGCAAACTCAACCTGACTTAAACAATACCTGGCGAAAGGTCGCTTCTTCAATCTACAGGAAGCCTGTCGATTCAAAGATTCTTGGTTTTGTGGAACTCGACATCACCGGGCTGGAGGAGTATATCAGGCGCAAACGCAGTGAAGGGTTGAAGATCACCCTAACGCATATTTTCACGCTGGGTATTGCCCGTGCGCTGGCCACCGAGATACCGGAACTGAATAGTTATGTGAGAAGAGGTAACATTGCCAGGAGAGCACATGTTGATGCTATGGTGAGTGTCCTGCTGAAAGAACAGCAGATGGGAACCATTCATGTTCCCGATGCCGATAAACTGACATTGAAAGAAGTTTCGTTGTATATGCACGACGAAATAAAGAAATCGAGAAAAGGGGATGAGAACAAGACAATGAGGCTCAAAGGCCTCGTAGCTTCCATTCCCTGGCCATTCAGGAACTGGCTTTATAAATTGCTTAAAATGATCACTGTCGACTGGGGAGTTTCCTTGCCCTCCATCGGATTGGGGGTGAACAGTTTTGGTTCATTCATGGTTACTAATATTGGCAGCATAGGCCTCGATATGGGATTCCCGGCATTATTTCCTGTTTCAAATGTGGCAATGGTATTTGTGATGGGGGGTGTATGCGACAAACCCTGGGTGGTGGATGGCCAGATTTGTATACGAAAGATAATATCGCTTGGAGCTGCGCTCGACCATCGTGCTGCTGATGCCAGTCACGGCGGCCGGTTGTTTAATTACCTTAAAAACATTGCCGTACATCCTGAAATTCTTGAAGTTAAGCCCTGAGATTATACATCTAATATTGCCCGGCTTATGCCGTGACTGTTAAAATATGGCCCGTAACCAAACCTTATTTAAAACTATACTGAAGCTTACTATACTTATAGTTATACTGGCAGTTGTTGTTGTGATTGCCGGCATAGAATTTCCTAATTATGCCGTGAGAATGGCTTTCTTCTCTGTGTTACTCTTGACTGATATCCTTTACTGGCAGGCATTCCATAAATTATTTTCAGAAGATACTGTCCTTAGCAGACTGATTACAGGAATTCTTTATTGGGCTCCTTTTACGATGCTCGTAACATTCGTAATTACGGCAGCGCTTGTGCCAATAAATTCATGGCTTCCTTTCTTCAGAATATATCTTCCCGGTTCACTTATCGTTCTGTATATCGGGAAAACGCTGTTGATTGTTTTTATGCTTATCAGTGACCTGATAATGCTGCCGGTAAACCTTACGGAGTATTTGCGTTGCCGCAGGCTTGGTACGACATTTATCTGGTCGCGGTCGAAAATGATGGTAAAAGTTTTTCTGGTGTTCTCAACATTGGTAATGTCATTGTTCATCACTGGCATGTTCCATTGGGTTTACGATTTCAGGGTGAAACATGTAATCATATCCATGGATGACCTGCCGCCTTCATTCAGCGGGATGACAATCGTGCAGATATCTGATCTTCACCTGGGAAGCTGGCGCTCGCCTCAAACGCTTGAAAAAGCAGTAAAACTGATCAATGATCAGAACGCTGACCTTATTGTGTTCACAGGTGATATGGTGAATTTCTCTTCTGCTGAAACATACCCGTTTGCTCAGGTACTGCGAAAACTTCATGCTCCTCTGGGTGTTTTTGCCGTGAAAGGCAACCATGATTACGGAGACTACATCTCGTGGAAGACTCCCGCTGATAAAGAGAAAAATATCCGCAATCTTAATGCATTTTATAAAAGTATTGGATGGAAACTGCTGGATAATGACCACCAGGTACTTGCGAGAGGTTATGACTCAATAGCGCTGGCAGGAGTTGAAAACTGGAGCATTTCGAAACTCTATGGTAAGAGGGGCAACCTGAAAAAAGCACTCAAAGGGGTTGAACGCATCGGATTTAAAATTCTGCTTTCGCATGATCCTACCCATTGGGACGCTGAAGTCAGGTGGACCTACCCCGAAATCGAATTGACTCTCTCAGGGCATACTCACGCCATGCAGATGGGCTGCGAAAGTGACAACATACGATGGAGCCCTGCACAGTGGAAATTCACCGAATGGGCCGGTCTATATGAACAAAACGGTTCACATGAGAAATACCTGTATGTAAACAGGGGACTGGGACACATAGGGTATCCCGGACGTATTGGCATCAGGCCTGAGATTACCGTTATTCAGCTTGTCAGAGGCTGATTATCTTTTTCCGGGATCGTTTGGTTATGAAGCTGGATTACAGATTACCTTCTGTTTGCCCGTTATCGTTTTTGTCAAACGAGTATTGATAATCCATCGGAATGATGTTTACATAGTCATCGGCAGTTCCACCCGACAGACAAATGTCTATGATCTCACGGCCCATTTTTGACAGAGATGGTTTATAAAACTTCTCCAGTTCCTTTTTGAAGAAATCAAACAATAAAGCAGCGCCGGCATCATAGCCATCTTCACCCACTTCGGGTTGTTTGTAAACTTTAAGAAACCGTGAGGGAATTTTTGCACCTTCAATTGTGATATAGTTAAGTTCGTAACCAAGCAGGGGAGTACGCGCCGGCTGATACTGGTCGGTACGAAGTTTTGCGTTTCCCCGGCGAGTCAGGTATTCACGCATGAAAAGCTGCGGTTTGAATCCTACTTTCCACACACCGATATGTTGGTTTGGCGTGAGTGTATATCGTGTCCTGGGTGATGCCAGTATCTGGTCGAGAAGCATGTTTGCATGGGGGATCATTTCACCGGTGGCAAAAGGCCAGTATGAGCCCACGCCTTCACTTTCCATGTTTCCGCTGCTCACGATGCTTGGATTGGCATAACCCCGCGGTGCTACAAGCCGCCACAGCCAGGCAAGGGCAGGAGGCAGGATATGGAACAGCCCTATTATACCGTAAGATGGGTTTTCTCTTGACGAGGGTGGAGTGCGCACTCCGAAACTTCTCACATCAATCCTCACAGCATCATCAACAACGCCAGGTACTATTTCGCGTGGAACGATGATTCGGGGATTGGGGCAACGCCTGCCCGGTGCATCCTCTATATGGTTCCATATGAGTGCGGTACACTCAGGCTTTGTTTCGATGTTGAGGAAGAGGAGGGGCTTTTTAGCTTCAATCGAGAGTTTCTCAAGCATGGGGTCGTCACCGTATTCTTTCACGCTATCAACGCGTATAAACCACCCGTTCTCACCATCGAGTATTGATAGTTTACCGTTGGATGTATTCAGTGAGGGGTGGCATAAAGCCATATCGTCGGCTACTGGCTTGAAAGAACAGAACATAGGAATTGAAACCAGCCGTCTTTCACCGGTGACCATGTTTTCACCTATAAGTACCTGCCCGTCCTGTTCACGCAATATGTGGCCAAGCAGTTCGCTCTTGCCACCTCCGCTGGCGCCTTCGTGCATAAAAGTCGTGATGTTATCGTATGGACTTGTCACTTGCACAGCTGAGCAATGTGTGGTTACCCACCCTTCTTTTTCTCCTTTGTCGAGCAGCACTCCGTACAATCCTTTCTTGGCACTCGGCCCGGGATAAAGGTTGTATGAATAGACCTCATGTACAGTTTCAGTGCGGTTATGCACGACAATCTGTTTGCCGTTGAAATGGGTATGCCGGAACGTAGGTGCAACAAAAACAATACTTTCAACATTGAAGTTGTCCGGCAATTCATCTGTCGAAATAATTTTTTGCAGCATTGCCAGACCGAGAGCAAAGAAAGCAGCATTTTTGGGTACAATAGCCATACCGCCACAGCCAATGTCTTTACGACCGGCAAAGAAGAAGAAAACGGCCAGGTCCTGGCCTGCAAGCCATTGGAAAGTTTCGTCCTGCAACCTGCTGAACTCGTACCCGAACTTGTCAGCAAACCTTACTTTATCAGTAGGTTTATTGTCGGCAATCGCCATTGTGTCGGGATCGCGGCGGCGCATGTAAGGATCGGTGAAATTAGCCGATATACCGTTTTTTACCCTGTGGATAATGGCTTCAGTAACGGTACCCCTGCCGGGGATGTCGTATTTTACCTCATAGTAATTGCCATTTCCGCCCATTGATGCTTCGAGTAAAGCATCAGTATCATCATAAACAGTAAAACTTTGGCAATTGCTGAGAAGATTGGTGATATGGCGGGGGAGAGCGATATTTTTTTCGGAGAGTTTTGCGAAAAGGTCGTTCATTATTAATTGTTTAGATAATCATAGTATTTGGCCGAATTCAGATGCTTCGGAATACATGTTTCGTGTTACTGACTTTCGCTGATCCGGAGGTGAAAGATGTAACCAGGAGGTTAACAAACAGCAAACAGAAATGTTATAATTCTTCATTCCGTATTTTATCCGGTTCCGGATTTGCGGGCGCAAAATTACTCACTATTGAGCCTTCATTTACAAAAGATGAACCCTTGCAGGTTGATCAATGATCCTGCAAGGGTTCAATTGTATTAACCACCAGGCGATTAACAGGCCATTTCGCCGGCATTTTTCTTTGCTGAAAGCAGGTTGTAAGCTCCCTTGATAACAACTTTAACAGTCATGAGATCGATACCGGGTGGCAGAATAACTTCGGTGAAGCCGTTGTCAGCAACTCCTTTATGTATTTCTACCATCCTGTACTCTGCAAAAGGCTTGCCATCCTCTTCTTTATTCTTTTGAAACATGAAGATATAGTCCTTGTCGTCGAAACTCACAATAGCATCAGAAGGCAGCGAGGCAACTTCACCACCTACTGTTTCAATGTCAGCATTCACGTACATTCCGGGGATCACATTCCTGCAGGTCCCCTGTACCGAAGCATACACCTTCATGATCTTGTCGGTGCCAATTGATTTCCCAACCTGGTAAATGACGGCGTCATGTTGTTCGGTTTCGTTATTGATGTAAAACCTGATCTTTTGCCCTGCCGATACTTTATCCGCGTCTTTTTCAAAAAGGGTGAGCTCGAGTAGCAGTTTATCGTTGTTGATGATCTCGAAAAGCACATCCGAAGGGGAGACGTATTTGCCGATGTTTACATTCACTGATCGCAGGTAACCTGAAATAGGCGCTGTAACCGGCACTGTGCGGCTAATATTGTCTTCCGTGAGTATCGCCGGATTTAACCCTAGCAACGATAATTTTTGCTCCAGGGCTTTCAATTGGGCTTTCAGGTTTTTGTATTCTGTAGTAACCTGTTGAAGGTTTTTCTGCGAGTATACATCATCCTTATATAACTCCGAATGGCGCTTGTAATCTGCTTCAGCAAACTCCAGTTTGTTCCTGGTTTCAAGGTAGTTTTGCTGCAAGTCAATAAAGTCCTGGTTTTCTAGCACAGCCAGAGTCTGGCCTTTAACTACCGGGTTACCCGGTACCAGCGAGGTGCTCCTGATGAAACCTCCCATTGGCATACAAACAGTAGCCGTGTTTTGAGGTGCAGCGGTTACAACGCCGTTAACTTTCAACAATCCTTTCATCGGTCGCATCTCAATAGATCCCAATTCAATACATGCAGCTTTTTGCTGATCATCGCGGAGTTCAACGATGTCTTCAGGAAGCACCTCTTCGGTTTCAGCTTCAGTTGCCGGGGCCTTTTTGCCTGAACAGGAAACGAAAGTTGTTCCCATGCTGATTATGATGGACAGTGCGATTATTATAGTGTGTTTTTTCATTGTAGCTTGATTTAGAAAATTTTACCCTTGATGTATTCAAGTGAAATGACAGCCTGGTTATACTCATCAATAGCATCGAGATACCCCTGCCTGATCTCGAGGGCGCGCCCAAGACTCAGGATGTAATCGAGGTAGTCGAGATTGCCTGCTTTATAGCTCAGCGTGGATTGAGAAATGATGAGATTTGCTTCAGGCAATGCCTGTTCTTCATAGTAGCGTAAAGTATTGCTGCATTTTGTCAATTCATCTGTCAACTCTCTGTAACTGCTTTCGAGCGATTGCTTCATAAAACCGACATCCGTCCGGGCCAACTGCTCCCTGATACCTGCCGCTTTTGTCCTGGCAGTGTAAGGAGCTATCCAAAGCGGAACATTTATCCCTGCCTGCACTCCCGTAAAACGGTCGTTTGGGCCAAAAGCGTGCGGAATGTTGTCTACATCCTGCACACCCTGCATGGTTTGACTGAAATAGCCGAATTTAATGTCGGGCAGCATGCGGCTGCTTTCAACACGCTTTTCGGCAGCAGCCACTTCAACTTTCTGCTGATAGTATCGCAGTGATGGATTTGATGAAATCGTGGTTGAATCCTGCGGAACGACAGCTATCGGAATACGTTTTAATGTATCCTGTGGCTTGATTAGCTGCATGGTATTGAGCAGAGTTGCCAGTTTACGCATATTCACCATGATGTCAGCTTCGGCCTGCCGGAGATGATTTTTCACTTCGAGGCTTTGCGAACGGGCTGTGATCATTTCGAGGCGGGTCGATTCACCGGTACCGGCACGAAGTTCGGCAGCCCGGGCAAAACCGGAATAAAGGCTGTCCTGGAAAATCAACAGCTTTTGCCTGGCGAGAAGGTAAGCGAGTTGCCAGTATAACTGCTTGACTTTGGTAGCAGTCTCGAGTTCGGCTATCTTCAATTGCCATTCAACACTGCGGGTTTCGGTTTCAGCCAGCCGGCCCTGGTTGATGTATAATGTAGGGAAGGAGAACTCCTGCGACACAGTGAAGCTATTGTCGCGGGTATAGGAGTTGATGCGCCCGTACTCGCCTTCAATTGTGGTTTTAGGAACATCCCAGGCTGACTTCCTGAGCGCTTTTTGCATTTCGACCGTACCTGCTGCCGAACGAAGTGCAAGGTTGCTGTCGAGCGCCTGCTGTATGGCTTTTTGCAATGTTAAAGTTTTCACTTCCTGCGCTCCCGACAGAAATGGTATCGATATCAACCCGATGATGAGCAGCCCTGCGACTTTGTTTTTGGGCAAAACCGGCCTGAACATTTTCCTGAATGAATGTGTGGAGAAAATCATGTAGAAAACGGGTAAAATTATCAGGGTGAGCAGTGTGGCTGTGATCAGGCCGCCAATAACTACCGTGGCAAGCGGTTTCTGTACTTCTGCTCCTGCTGAGGTAGATAATGCCATAGGCAGGAAGCCGAATGAAGCCACGGATGCAGTCATGATGACGGGGCGCAGCCTTGTATGCAAACCTTTGCGAATGCGTTCTGCAATATCGGTAATGCCGTCCTTTTCGAGCCGGTTGAATTCGGCGATCAGCACAATACCGTTGAGTACCGCCACACCGAAGAGTGCAATAAAGCCTACTCCTGCCGAGATGGAGAAGTTCATTCCGCGCATCCAGAGGGCAAACACGCCGCCAATGGCAGCCATAGGAACAGCCGTGAAGATGAGCAGGGATTGTTTGAGGGAATTAAACGTGAAGTAGAGTATAACAAAGATGAGCAGCAGTGCAACCGGCACCGCTATAGACAGCCGTTGTTTAGCTGCTTCAAGATTCTGGAACTGTCCGCCGTAATTGATATAGTATCCGGTTGGCAGTTTGATTTCCGAGTCAATTTTCTTCTGTACTTCTGCCAGAACAGTCTGAACATCCCTGTTACGCACATTGAACCCGATGGTTATGCGGCGCCGTGTATCCTCGCGTGAAACCTGTGCAGGCCCTGATTTAATTTGGATATCAGCCAGTTGATCAAAGCTTATCTGGCCACCCGAAGGCAATGCGACGGATATGTTTTTCACATCGTCGAGGCTCTGGCGGTAATCCTTGTCGAGCCTCACCACCATGCCGAAACGTTTTTCTTCGTCGAACACAACCCCTGCCTGGCTGCCTGCAAAAGCAGCCCGCAGTATTTTGTTGACATCGTCGACCGATAAGCCGTATTGTGCCAGGCGGTCGCGGTTGAATTCCACCTGAACCTGCGCCAGGCCGGTCACCTTTTCCACATTGATATCTTCAACACCTTCAACACCGCTGATCACTTTTTCTATTTCGGCAGACGATGAAGCAAGTTTATTCAAATCGTCGCCGAAAAGCTTGATGGCCACATCCTGCTTTGAGCCGGTCATCAACTCATTGAAGCGCATTTGAATGGGTTGCTGAAACTCGAATTTTACTCCCGCCAGCGTTACCAGTTTGTCTTCCATTTTGGCAACCAGTTCTTCGCGCGTTTTGGCTGATGTCCATTCACTTTTGGGTTTGAGTGTGATGATGTAATCGCCGGTTTCCATGGGCGTTGGATCGGTGGGGATTTCGCCGGCACCGATTTTACAAACTGTATGTTTTATCTCGGGGAAGTTTTCGAGCAGTATTTTGTTTGCTTTTTCAACCGTTTCGACAGTATGCGACAACGACCCTCCCTGGAGTGTCATCACCCCGGCAGCCAGGTCGCCTTCTTCGAGTTGCGGAATAAATTCACCTCCCAGCCTGTTGAAAATGAACAGACTAACAATAAATAGAAGGACAGCCGTAACCGAAACCAGCATTTTCCGCCGTAAGGCAAAATTGATCAGAGGCGTGAATCCTTTATGAAACCAGTCCATAATCCAGTCGGAGATGTTTCGCTTCTGCTCAGTTTTCCTGCTCAGGAAGAGTGACGAGGCTACCGGGACATAGGTAAGTGAGAGGATGGCTGCTCCGGCCAGTGCAAATGCCACTACCTGGGCCATGGGGCGGAACATTTTACCCTCGATGCCAACCAGTGCCATGATCGGCAGGTAAACGATAAGAATGATCACCTGACCAAAGGTGGCCGAGCTCATCATACGCTTGGCCGATTCAAAGACATTTTCGTCCATCTGCTGCTGTGTCAGTCTTTTGATTCCCTGGTGGTGATGTTTGCTTTGGAACAGCCGGTGAACCGTGCTTTCGACAATGATCACCGCCCCGTCGACAATCAACCCGAAATCGATAGCTCCCAGGCTCATCAGGTTACCCGAAACGCCAAAGAGGTTCATCATTGAGATGGCAAAAAGCATAGAGAGCGGGATGACCGATGCTACGATGAGTCCGGCACGCAGGTTGCCCAGCAGCAGGACGAGGATAAATATCACGATAAGCGCTCCTTCGATGAGGTTTCTCGAAACTGTCCCGATGGCTCTGCCAACAAGGTCGGAGCGGTTGAGGTACGGTTCGATGGTGACACCTTCGGGCAGCGATTTCTGAATGGATTTGATGCGCGTTTCAACGTCATCAATCACACGATGGGCATTCGCGCCTTTCAGCATCATCACCACGCCGCCAACCGCTTCGTTGGTGTCTACCACAAAAGCACCATAACGGGTTGCGCTGCCGTATTGTACGGTTGCCACATCGCGGATAAGGACCGGAATGCCGGATTGGTTGGTGCGAACGACGATCTTTTCGATGTCGCCGAGGCTTTTAACCAGTCCTATGCTCCGGATGAAATAGGCGGTGGGCTTTTTATCAATGTAGGCGCTGCCGGTATTCTCGTTGTTACGTTGCAACGCATCGAAAATATCGGTGAGCGTGAGGTTCATCGCCCGCAGCCTTTCGGGGTTTACTGCTATTTCGTATTGTTTTACAAATCCGCCGTAGCTGTTGATGTCAGCAACACCGGGAGTTCCCAGCATTTCGCGGCGCACTATCCAGTCCTGAATGGTGCGCAGTTCCATGGGCGTGTACTTGTTTTCGAGGCCTTTCTTCACGGCGAGCCGGTATTGATAAATTTCACCGAGGCCGGTGGAGATAGGTGCAAGTTCTATTTTTGCCAGCCCGGCTGGTATTGATTCTTCGGCTTCCTTAATGCGCTCGCTGAGTTGTTGTCGCGCCCAGTAAACATCCACCCCGTCTTTGAAGACGACGGTTACTACCGATAATCCGAGACGCGAGATGGAGCGAAGTTCGATAATGTCAGGAATGTTGGCGACAGCCACTTCGATGGGAGCGGTGATGAAACTCTCCACTTCCTGCACGGCAAGCGACGGTGCAAGAGAGATTATCTGCACCTGGTTATTGGTAATATCGGGGATTGCATCAACAGGAAGCCGCGTAAGCGAATAAACTCCCCAGCCGATGAGTGCGGCGATGAAAAGCCCCACGACAAATTTGTTCTTTATCGAGAACTGAATAATGCGTTCAATCATATTGGAGTTGAATTAAATTAATACACGAAAAATTTCCCGTAGAGATGCAGGAAACTTAAAAACAGCAGGTGTATTAACTCAATTTTGGCGGTTGCCAGATGGAGAGAACGGGAACGGAAGGATTAATTGTTTCGAACGGTTTGTAATCCCTGCGTGAAAAGGAAAAGCAGGCTGGAATTATTGCCGGAGCCTGTTCAATAACGGGAGTGCCGCAACAGTTGCATACACAAAAGGGTGAACACTGATCAGCGCTATTGTGATCATTGGTTCCCACTGCTTGCGACGTTTCATGACAGATGAAATGATCTTCGGCAATGTCGTCGACACATGGAATCGTTGTAAGAAAAACGATATACAGGGATAATATGAAGGAAAACAACTTCATAGGCTGCTGCAAAAGTACAAAATACTCTGTATATGATATTCCGAATGTTAGAGGTAGATGCTTAGGCTGCATAAACAGGAGGAAAACCGTGTAAATGAGTTATCTCCTTTAAACAAGTGCTTGTTACGTGATTGCAGTAAGACAACAATATTAGCCGGAAATGCAAACAGGGTTTAAAATGACTTTTCCGGCTTTGCGGGAAGGTTTCACGGTTTGCGGTAGCTATTATAAGTGTAATAGATGCAATGAATATTGTATATAATACAATTTAAAAGTTAAATACAACAATTAAAAAAGTAATTAAAACAATATGAATATTATATAATACAATAATAAAGGTAAAGAATAATATCAAAATAAAATATAGTAACACAAAAATGTGAAATAATAACAGATAAATATTAAAAAATGATATAAAAAATGAATATAATCAATATAATAATATAATTAAAGCTATAAACAATTTATGTAATAACATGATACAAGTATGAAATAAGATATACAATGTATAAAATACATTAAAGTATTGTATATTTGCGATGAATCCCTTAACACGAAGAAAATTATGGCAGCAGAAGTGTTGAACCCGGTAGAGCTGGTGGTAAACGAGATGAAAAGGCAAAATATGAAAGTTGGCAAACTGGCCGATAAGATACGACGCGACCCAAGCAGTGTGCATATTATGCTGAAAAAGAAAAATATGTCGGTTGAAAGGCTTATCGCCTGTTCGCGGGCGCTGAACCACAATTTTTTGCTTGAACTGGGCTATAAACTGCCATACAAGAGGCCTGACGATACCAAACCGAACCCGCTTAATCTGACAGTAAAAAGTTTAGAAGCCGGGCTGAAGGATAAAGAGACTAAGATAACAGCATTGCAAAAAGAAATAGATGAATTAAAGATGCAGAAACAGTTACTTGAAACGGAACTGAATACACTAAAGCAGGTGATGAAGGATATTTTTGCGGCGAGGCAGGTGTGAGATATTAATAACTTAATGTATATATTATATATGGCTTGCAATTTAGACAGACAAGAATCTATAGTTTTTACTCTATGCTTTTATTTTATTGATCTTAAATAATTCGACTTTATATTGAATCCATGTAGATCTTGAGTAAAACCTTCAATATTTGGATTCAATATTTTTCCGATTCATGTGCCTAATATAAAGTTGAATAATATTGATTTATTGACCGATTTGATTTATTCATTTAGGATTGACAATAGAGAATATACTATTGTTAAACGAATTTGTTGTACCAATTTTGCCAGTATGAGAATTATTATCTTTGTGTCTTGTGGAATAAGAGCAATTAAGTATTTTCGGGCTGTTATCAGTTAAAATGTTTCTATTTCAATTCAAAATGAACAACTGAATAAACTTATAACTATGAATAAGGATTTAATTATTAAGGCAATAATTTCGGCAATCAGGTTGATTAAAGATGAATTGAATTCTATTGAGAATACTGAGTTAAAAGAAGAGTTTGAAATCACTCTGGAAGAATTAAAAGTAGCTTTAATTGAAATTAAGAAATTATAATGGATAAGACGAAATGGTCAAGAGATGAGTTCATGTTAGTGATGAACTTATACACCAAACTGCGTTATGGCCAGTTTAATTATCATAATTCAGAAGTTATTAAAATTGCAAGCCTTATCGGTAAAACACCCGGAGCTGTAGCATTTAAATTGGTTCACTTATCGAGACAAGACCCTAAACATAAAGATAGAGTAAAAGGATTAGCTAATCCTGGAAAAAATGCAATTGAAATTTACAACGAATTTGCAAATAATTGGGATGAAATGCTTTATGAAAGTGAGGTCATTCTAGCTAGATATCAAAACAAAAGAGTTGAAGATATCGCACTTGATGGACAAGATATCGAATATATCGAAAGAGATATTTTAAATGGCAAAGATGGCATTGATATTGAAAGACTTGTAAAAACAAGAGTTAATCAATCAATATTTAGAAAAGTTGTTTTAAATAACTACTCAAATTCTTGTGCTATCTGTAATTTAAATATTGATACTCTTTTAGTAGCAAGCCATATATTAAAATGGTCAGCAAATCAGACAAACAGACTAAATCCTGAGAATGGATTATGCCTATGCAGTATTCATGACAAAGCATTTGAACGTGGATATATTGGAATTCGTAGTGATTATAAGGTATTAATTTCCTCTCGTTTAAATTATATTAAAGAGAAAGAAACATTTAATGCATTTTTTAAAAGACATGAAAATCATTCAATCAAGCTTCCTGACAAGTTTTATCCTAATCGAGAGTTCTTAGAACAGCACTATGCAAGTACTTTCATTTCATAACACTTTACCAAACAGGCATAAGTTTGAAGTACTGCTCAATAATACAATTGGAACTTGATTTTGCATCAATGGATGATAAAATAGATTTCTTACGCTTCTAGGGAATAAATTGGAAGATGTCGTTGCTGAAGTGATGACAGAGAAAGCTATAGGAACACCTTTTGAAGACTCAATTGAATTGATATCTGGGCAGAAATTTCCAGATATTATAGCTAAAAGATTATTCGGTGTTGAGGTGAAAACAACAAAGCAAAATCATTGGATTACCACCGGCAATTCAGTGCTTGAAAGCACTAGAATTGAGGGTATAGAGAGGATATATATGCTTTTTGGTAAAATGATCGATCCGATAGAGTTTAAATGTAGACCTTATGAAGACTGCCTATCGGATGTTGTTGTAACACATTCTCCTCGTTATTTAATCAATATGAATCTTTCTGAAGGTGAAACCATTTTTGATAGGCTAAAGCTACCATATGATGCATTGAGAAATCTTCAGAACCCAATCAAACCAATTACGGATTATTACCGCCAGTTTTTAAAATCAGGTGAAGAGGTTTGGTGGTTGGACCAAGAAGAATCAAAAGGGACAGGATTAATAATTAGGCTTTGGAATAATTTATCAATGGGTGAGAAGAAGCAATACATGTTGAAATCAATGATATTGTTTCCAGAGATTTTTAGTAATCGACCTGATAAATTTAATAGGCTTGCTGTGTGGTTGGTAAATTCTGAAGGAATAGTATGTCCAAACATAAGGGATGTCTTTACTGCTGGAGGACGAGGTACTATTGAATGGAGGGGAAAGTATTATGCTCGGGTCCCTCAGATATTCATTCGTTTATCAAATTCTATAAATGAAATTCAGACATTATTAAATTGCACCGAGTTAGGAGTTTTAGAGAAATATTGGAAGAAACCCATTGAGAATAAAGAGGAAAATTGGTTGGGTATGATTAAGGAGAATTTGAAATCAACAATTTCAATAGACTTGATAGAATATCTTAAAGATAGATTCAATTGCTCAAAATAGAAATACCCAAATTGCTATCCGACTTCTATGTTTTATGACAAATATGGCGGTGCTAAAGGAATTACTCTGGTTAGCTGGAGTATACTTATAGTAAAGGCTGGGTTACCTTGACATAAAAATATCATAGTCTGGATTTGTCTTATTTCCAGCTGATTATAATATGCGGGCCAGTCAGGCGTTTAAAGTTTATATGCCGACAAAATGAATGCAAGAATTCTGTTAGTGTTATGTTTAATTATTACCCAGGTCTCATTTGCCCAGCAGAATAGATTTATCGGAGGCGCATTCCTCAATGTCAATGGGATAGAATTCCAGGGTGATGAGGCAGAATTCTGGGATGAGCCAACAACTAAAAATATCGGAGGTACGCTGGGTATGTCGACAGGGCTGTTTGTGAAACGCGAACTGCCCGGCAACCTGAGCGCTTCACTTGAATTGAGGTATATCAAAAAGGGAAGTATCTATAGTTTTGTGAGCGAGTATGGAACTCATGCATTTGAAACCATGTACCTGAGTTATGTGGAAGTACCGGTGTTGTTAGGATATGAATTTAATGCCGGAAAAAGGACTTTTTTTCTCGAAAGCGGACCGGCTTTTGCCACTCGTTATTCATACAGCTTTGAATACAACCACCTCTTGAATATCACCGGTGCAGAAGGATATAATGATTTCCGAAAGTTCGACGTTTCATGGATCGCAGATATGAAATTTCCTGTCTTCAGTAAATGGAGCAAACATTTTATGCTTGGTTTAAGGATTTCACATTCAATTATTTCCATCCATAATTATTACCGGATCTACAACTTTGATTACGGAGCCGAGATTGAATATGTTTTTAACGAGATAAGGTAGGTAACCGGTTCTGATTGTTCATGTATAAGTCAGGAGGTACAATATGCCTTATAGAAATATTTGCAGGAGTTTATGATGTGAATGAAATTTTACTATGTTTGTTATGGGATTGGAATAATCTCAAACTTTTTTAATTATCAGTAGCTTGAGCTTAAATGAGAATGGATTATTGGATATTGATTTCCAGGTTGCTACCCGTTTTTATACTGGCGTTTTATCAGAATACTACATTTTCACAAAAAGCTCAATATAGTTTTGAAACCGATTTTTGTTCTTGTTCCGGAACATTTGATTCAACAAAATATTCAAGGATTCAACTTCGAAATACTTTCACGTATTTATGGAATTCAACATATATGCAAAATGACGCCATAGCCTGGAGTCCGGATGATATAAAAAACGTTAGTTACAGGAAGATTGATGATGAATGCAAATCGCGACTTGAAGATCTTAATTCTCTTGAATTCGTGGATAATGATTTCTGGAGCAAGATTAAAGAGGAGAGAATAAAGGCAACAGAAAGCACTTGCGAACTCATGAAAATAACAGCACGCGCGTGGATTGCTCCTGATACGCTCTATGCTTTCAAAACAGATGATAGTTTGTGTAATTTTTACAGGGAGGCTCTTGTTGACGGAGATAGTAAACTGATCGAAGCCTGGATCTATCTGAATGAAGCAATGAAAAACAACAACGGTGATCCTCAACGTCTCCAGCGTATATTTGATCAGCGATCACGTTCACCCCGGCGGCTTGAATACGCGAGGCAGCAGGTGATGACGTTCGGTTGGTGGAACAGCGCAAACCATGTTATTTTTCATGAGGGTAATTCTTATGCATACCAGGATGAGTTTGAAAGACTCTTCATCAAAATTAATTGTGACTGTGAAGAAGATTAGACATTGAATGCTTGGTGAACCTGTTGTGCTTCATCATTCAGGACGGGAAGATAAAACTGTACACTGATAAAGATATTAATGCAGATCGCGGATAAAAATCTGAGATTGATCAATTTTATTATCGACATTGTTGTGATAATGGCTATAAACATGGTTTTTAATATAATTATCTCGCTGTTATGTGACAAGGATATTGTAATAATTGCACTATTGTTCATTTTTATTGGCTATTATTATCTGATGGAAGTTCTTACCGGGAAAACGATAGGGAAGATTGTGACCGGAACCCATGTACACATACTTAAAGGGAAAAACAGATGGTTTTGGTTGCTCATGAGGACTTTGCTAAGGTTCAATCCATTAGATACAGCCTCCTATTTGTGCGGTACCGGATCGGGTACACACGATGTAATGGCTAATACTGTTGTTTGTGTTGATGATAAACGTAACGGGAAGTGTTGGAGTAAATGATTAACCAATATAAGGGATCGAAATCTGCAGGAGACAGAAACGTAAGAATGCTTTTTGACCATTAAATCAATAAAATACAATGAACTATGAAAAAGATTGTCTCATCATTCCTGCTACTATCCATTGTTCTGCCGGCATTAGCTCAAAAAATTCATACTCCGGCCGAGATCATCAACATAATGGAGAAATCGAAAGTGAGCTATGAAATCGAGATGCTTGATCTGAAACTTGAATGTGCTGATTATACTGAGAAACTTAACTATCATGATAAATACAGGATTGAAACTGACTCGGGATTATTTACATACAGTTATAGTCCAAACTCTCTGGCAAAACCATATTTTGACAAGGCTGAACAATATTACAACGAAGGAAAGAACGACTTTGCATTCACTAACTACCAGCTTGCACTAAAAGCTGATTCGGGTTTATACCTAGTTATGACATATATTGGTCAGCTTTATGAGCACAATAACGATTATGAGAATGCTATTGAATGGTACAAAAAAGCGATAAGTAAAAACTATATTGATTACATGGCACATTGGTTTCTCGCCGATGCACTTGTCAAACGTAATGACTTGCAGGGAGCCGTCGATCACATAGTAATTGCCCATATTCTAAACCGCAATAATCCCAGAATAAAAGATGCATTATTCCGAATCCTCCATGCTGCTGACTACACGACCGATGACTGGTGCTTCAACCCGCAGATTGAATTGTCAAAGATATCGGATAACAAGGTAAGTGTTAAGTTTGACTCCAAATGGACCGGCTATGCTGTGGCTAAAGCAGTCTGGGCTTTTGAACCCGGTTATAGCAGATCAATGGGTGTAGAACCTGGACATTATTCAACCATAGAAGATAAAGAATGCCTGATATCGCTCCTCATGGGACTGGAAAGTTCGAAAGCTAAGATTAAAAAGGATGCTCAACTCGTGGTGCTAAAGAAGGCAGCAGAAGATGGTTATATAAACGAATATATAATGTATGAAATCATGCTTCCTCCAAATCCGGATGTGGTGAATCAGTTGTCAAAGGAAACTATTATGAGAATCAGTGATTATCTTCTGAAATACAGGTTTGCTAAGTAATAAAGGACCCGACGCTAGTAAGATCACATAGCTGAAGATTCCGGTCAGCATAATCACTGAATCATTTTATTTGGTGTTACACTATGATTTAAAGGCATCATCCGGAACATTTGAATTATAATCAAACGAACTCAATAAATCAAACCGAAAATGAAAAAGCTATTCGTATTTATAAGCAGTTTATTCTGCTTTCTGATTCCGGGGTTTTCGCAGGAGACCTCTCCTAAGGCATTCAACCAGAAATATATGAACTGGTATAATCTTGATTTAAAGGATGATAATGTAGCCGGGGCCAGTGTGGATAAGGCATATAAAGAGTTATTGAATGATAAAAAACCAAAGAAAACGGTAATTGTTGCTGTGCTTGATGGCGGTGTGGACATTAATTGTGAAGACCTGAAAGGGAAAATCTGGATAAATGAAGATGAAATTCCGATGAATAATATTGACGATGACCACAACGGATATGTCGATGATGTGTATGGCTGGAATTTCCTCGGTAAGGGAGATAAAAACCTGTATTACGAAAACACTGAATATACCAGGATTCTCAAGTCGGGGCCGGGTAACCAGGAGTATCAGGCAGCCAAGGCTGCTTATGACAAAGAATTGGCAAAAAAAGAAAATGAAAAGACCAATATTGGTCGTTTTGAAGAAAAGTATAACAGTTGCAGGAAATTGATAAAGGACGAAACTGGTGTTGATGTGCATAGCCTGGCTGACCTTGATAGAGTATCATCCACCAATCAGAAAGTACTGGAAGCGTACAGCTTCTTAAAATCGAGGTATGATGCAGGATTCAACGAAAACATCCTGAGTCAGATAAAAAAAAGGAATAGTACCAGTCTGGAGAAGTATTTGAATACTGATTTTAATCCCAGGCTAATCATAGGTGATAATCCTGAAGATATCGACGATAACCATTATGGTAACCCCGATGTTATAGGACCTTTTGCAAGCCATGGAACATGTTGTGCCGGAATTATTGCCGGTTGCAGGAATAATGGAATCGGAATCAATGGTATTGCCGGTGATGTGAAGATCATGGTACTCAGAATTGTGCCTGACGGAGATGAACGTGACAAAGACATAGCATTGGCAATTAGGTATGCCGTGGATAACGGAGCCGATATACTGAACATGAGTTTTGGAAAGAACTTTTCGCCTCAGAGGAAATTTGTTGATGAAGCTATTAAATATGCTGAACAGAAAAATGTGCTGCTTGTCCATGCAGCGGGCAACCAGGCTGAGAATTCAGATAATGTTGCACATTACCCGAGCGATATCTATATGAATAATACTGAAGCTTCCAATTTTATAAACGTTGGAGCATCACGGCAGACTCTCAATGATTCACTTGCATGCATATTTTCGAACTATGGTCGAAAACATGTCGATCTTTTTGCTCCGGGTGAAAGTATAATATCGCTAGATACAACCAACCTTTACAGCCTGCACAGCGGAACCAGCCAGGCTGCGCCAGTAGTTACCGGTGTCGCCGCGGTTTTATTATCCTATTACCCGGAATTAAAACCTGCTGATCTTATTGCACTTTTAATGGAGACATCAACAGTTTTAAAGAAGAATAAGGTTCTGATACCTGACCTTGAAGATGAAAAAAGGAATACGGTGAAATTTGGAAAGCTATCAAAAAGCGGCGGCATAGTGAATCTGTATAATGCACTGGATAAGCTGATGACAGAATAAGGTTGCGATACTTGCTTATGTGTACTTCAACATACCTCAGCTGTCATTAGTATGTCGAAATAGCAAATGCTATCCTGAGTTTTCTAACTCAGGATAAGAATAAAAGCAAAAGCCTGGCATTCTTCCGGGCTTTGGTGAAAGGATTTTTGGATATCCATCCAATCTGAATAGTGTGTCCTGAGTCGCAGACTCAGGAAAGCTTTTTATTATTTTTGAACAGTTGTACTAAGGACATCAGGGATATAAGGTAGTTATTGATGAACCGTAATTGACAAAGTTCAAATGACTCAAGTACTGAAGTATATATTAATTACACTAACGGGATTAACATTATCCGGTTTTGTCATTTTTTTAGGATCAAATGATAAGTCCAGGCCGATTAAAATTGAATGGATAAATGAATTAAAGGGTGATTTTGATTTTAAGACAGATTGGAGTTATCCGGAGGGCGTTTACCTGAATAGTTACGGTCAATTAGATTGTGATGGATTCTGCCCGGAAGGCATTGAGTCATTGAAAGATAATGAAGGCAGAATATTTCCTGATTCATTGACAAAGTTTTACCAGTTGCTAGATACAACTCACCAACTCCATTCCATTCAATCAGAAGCCTCGTGCTATGAGTGGGGTGGGACTGACTTCATAAAAGCGAAACAAACAGATGATGATCATGTAATTTGTTCCACACAAATGAATGCGGCAACTCACTGCGGCCTGATTTTTGAAATCAAAGATAATTTGTGTGTTCCGAGAATTGAATTGAACAGTGTTTCTGCTCACGGAATAAAGACTTATTATTGCAACGGCGGATTTATTAAAATTGACAAGGAAAGATGGGAGAGTGGTATATTGAAGGCTGAGTTTGATTTCGTTTTTAACAATACGGATGAACCTGACCAGAAAATGTTTTGGGAAGGCAAAATATATGCTGCTATTGAAAAATAGCGAAACGGGTATTTTTAATTTAGGTTGACCCGCTTATAGTACATAATGGCGGGAGAATAAATCGTTTTCTATATGAAAAAATCAGCAACAAAGGCTATCACGCTTATTTGCCAATTGACAGTATTACTGGCGGTTACTATTGCTATTTACAGTTGCAGGCAGCCGACCAGGCAAACTTGTGTGCTCCCTTCAGGAGTTAATGCACCCCAGGAAATTGCTTTACCGGATACACTAATCAGGCAAAATGCAGTGAAAATGTGTTTTTCGCCTTTCAGCAACAACAAGATATGGATCAACACAGCCAATTATTCTATATGGGAACTGGATTTGAAGAATATTTCATTCAGAAAGATTGATAACAGGCTTAATGGATTTTTTTCTGATGGCAGCAATTCACCATTTTTATTTTACGATAAGTACGATTCGGTTTTCTGGCTTAAAAGCCCATGGTTCATGAAGTATGATGATAAAAGCGGGAAACTGGACGTAATCAGAGAAGTTTATGCTTTTACTTCGTCGCCTTTATTGATTACTCCGCAGAATATTTTCTTTGAGAGAAATGATACGGTTTTTAGTTTTAATAAAAGCAACAACCTGGCTGTACCGGTAAAACAACTGATTGATAAACGAATAAAGGCCATAAGCATTCCTGACGATTCAACACTTTTGCTTGATGACAAGCTATTATACAATGTTTACACCGGAACAATATTCAAACCGACAAATATTCCTGTTAAGCATGAAATAACAAAGGACTCGGTTGAGTGGCGGGTTAATAACAAACATGCGATCGAACGTAATACCAAAACCGGCAAAGAGGTTTCGCATTTCTTCCGTTTCCCATTCTCTGATTCCGGCTATTCTAGATTCATTGTGAAGAATAGTTATTTATGGTTCAATCCGCAACCTTACGTTTTGAGGCTGGCTGATGATTCTGTTTTCACATACAGAGAACTTAGCAAAGACAGTGTTATAAATATACTTGTGGATGAGTGCTTTTTATACCGGCTAACAGGAAAGAGCTTAGTAATATATACGTTGAAAGATGTACAGGCGAAAATGAAACCCTTTGATACCAGGAGATTTGATATTGAGACCACCGGGTATTTACAGACTTTGGACCAATTATCACACAGGCGTGATACCAGCATACTGATGGTACAGAATACCATAGCAGAGGCTAAGTCTTTGTTTAAAGGATGTTCCAATGTTGAAGCCCTGGCAGCATTACAAGGGTTTGAAAATCAACGTTATTATTGTTTGCACCCTGATTTTCCCAATGGTTTGGTTAATTATGCAAAGAATACCACAATACCATACGAATACCGGCTGAGTTGTTTCAATGGTCTTCTTAGAAATGCTGCCCGTAAAGGCCAGTTTAAAAAGGTTGTTGAATATTATAATGATCTTTCGCCAATGTTCAAACCACCTGACGGTAACATTGATTATACACTCCTTGAAATTAACAAGTTGAAGACTTATATTTTCCGCATTGACAGTCTTAATAATGCCGGTATGACTGAAGATTCCTGCGAATATTACAAAGCTGTTGTTCTGCACGATATTTGTATGACATACTGGTTTGAAGGAGAATGTATAAATGATTTTTCATTGTATAAATCAGCTTTGCAAAGATTCATTAAGAAGTTTCCGTCAAGCCGGTTTGTTGATAATGCGGAGTTTAAATACGAGCAAATTTACTGGGTGGGTTGGTTTGAAGAAGGGTGTCCTGATGAAGAGCATGCCTGGGGGATCATAAACTCATACAGAAGCTTATTAAAAAAATACCCTGATAGTGAAATTATCCCAGAGATTGAGTATGAGATACTTTATATAGAATTCTGGTGTACAAAAATTTCTGATAAGAAAATGGATAAGCTTCTGGATGATTATTTACAGAAATTTTCACAATCGCAATTTGCATCGAATGTTCGATCAATGAAAGAGAATTTTTATAACAGGTTAGAAAGCCTAAGATAAAGTTTTGTTTCAACCTTTATCTTAGGCATATGAAGCATTAAGGTTTTATGATGGCAGCATCCTGTTATGGTTGCTGTTGATTTTATTCTGGTTTCAAATTCCGCTCTATTCTGCCGGAGGAAGGCTTTCTTTTGCAGTTCCCCATTTCTTATTCGGCTTGTTCGTCATGTTGAATACAATTTCGCCGCCATTCCTGATTTCTTCAAAGGGAATATAGGATTTGTTCCATTCACTGCCGTTGATCGTCATTGAACGAATGTAAATGTTATCCTTCGTAAGGTTATTGGAAATGATGGTGAGTTTTCTGCCATTTGACAGGTTTACTACAGCTTTTGGCAGACATGGACTTCCAATGGCATAGTAGCTGCCTGAAGGACAAACCGGATAGAAACCCAGCGCATTAAAAATATACCATGCCGACATTTGGCCACAGTCATCATTGCCGCAAAGCGAATTGGGCTTACTGCCATATTGTGTGCTGACAACCTTGTGAACCAGGCTTTGCGTTTTCCAGGGCTTGCCGATATAATCGTAAAGGAAAATAATGTGATGGCTGGGTTCATTGCCATGCCAGTATTCACCGATGCGGCCGGTGGCGTCTTCGGCAGTCTGGTTGTTCCCGGGAATATTAAGCGCAAAAAGCGTATCAAGCCTGGCCTCAAACAAATCCCTGCCCATAAGAGCAACCAATCCCTGCACATCCTGGGGTACATACCATGTGTACTGCCGGCTCGTTCCCTCCGTGAAGTCGCGTTGTCTGAGGTCTTCGCTGCATTCATCGAGGCTGAAAGGAGTTCTCCAGTTTCCTTTCGAATCTTTACCGCGCATATAACCGGTTTGTTTATCAAAAAGGTTTCTATAGGCTTTCGACCTGTTTATGAAATAGTTGTAATCATCGGTTTTGCCCAGGTATTTTGCCATTTGGGCAACGCAATAATCGTCGTATCCATATTCGAGCGTTTTTGAAACCGATTCGTTTTCAATATCAAATGGCAGATAACCAAGTTTTGCATAGAGCATCACATTATCATATTCCCTGTTCATGGCTGTGGCTTTGACGGCATCGTAACATTTGCCGGCATCAATCCCTTTCAGGCCTTTCACTACGGCATCGGCTATCACAGGCACAGCATGGTAACCAATCATACACCAGGTTTCGTTGCCATAAAACGACCATACCGGTAACAGGTGATTAACACTTTGTTCGTAATGCTTTAGCATGGAGTTGATCATATCTGCATTCCTCCCGTTCTGTATCAGCATGAATAGAGGATGAACAGCCCTGTAGGTGTCCCACAGCGAAAACACAGTATAATTTGTAAACCACTGTGCCTGATGAACACTTTTATCCATGCCGAGGTAACTTCCGTCAACATCCTGATAAATGAAAGGCGTGAGGCACAGGTGGTACATTGAGGAGTAAAATGTTGTTTTTTCGTCATCAGTACCTTCCACATCGATCTTCATCAGTTCATTGTTCCATTTATCCCTGGTTTCGTTCACAACGTGGCTGAAGTTCCAGTGTGGTATTTCTGTATTCATGTTTAGCAATGCATTTTCGGTACTCACACCCGACACTGCCACCTTCACCGTGATGGCTTCGCCGGCGGTGGTTCTGTAAGCGGCAAAGAATTGCAGGCTGGTATCGGCGGCTTCGTAACGGCTCACAAAACGGTACGTCTTAAACGGATCATATTCTACAATTCGCCCGTTACGATAAATACCTGACCGTTCGAATTTTTTTGAGAATCTGGCTGCAAAATATACCTTTCTGTCCCGGGCCCAGCCTTTTACATAATGATAACCTGTGATGGTGGAATCATCCATGATGCGCACCTGCGACCAGATAACCTTCCACTGCAGCACGTGCTTCAGGTCTATCATGATATTGGCGCTGTCAGTTTGCGGAAAGGTAAAACGTAGTAGACCGGCCCTGTCAGCGGCAGTCATTTCAGCGGTGATATCATATTCAGGCAGACGTACCGAGTAATAACCGGGTGAGGCTGATTCCTGCCTATGGTCAAACCGAGTCCGGTATGAACTGCTGTTGTAAGTGTCACGCTTTCCGCCAAAGGTTTTTACTTTACCGGTAGAAGGCACAAAGAGAAAATCGCCAAAATCAGGAATGCCTGTACCACTGAAGTGCGTGAGGCTGAAGCCATACAGCAACGTATCGGAATATTCGTAACCTGAAGCAGTTTCCCATCGCTCGATATCCGTGTCGGGGCCAATCTGTATCATGCCGAAAGGAGCCACAGCTGCCGGGTAGGTATTTCCTTCGCCCTGGGTCCCGATAAACGGATTTACATAGTCGCAATACGATTTTGACTGTGCTGATTGTGCTAAAGTAACATATGATGAGGTAATGGTTCCCAATAAAACGATGCAGGACCAAAGTGAGATTCCGTACTTAGTTGTGATTTTCATTTTAGTTATTAGTTGACGAGGATTAGTTGACGATGGCTGTAAAGGTAAGGCCAATAAGAAAAGCAGCAAACGGAAACCATGATTTTGCTTTGTAAAATCAGTATCTTTCCAATTAAGGTTTAAATATTCGGCTCACTCTCAGTGTAATCTGAGATATCTAAAGGATTGAAATATTTATTAGGTTTGTAACAGGCAATCGTAATTGGGTATTACGCGTAAAGAAGCAAGGGAGATCGTTCCTGAGTTTAGACAATTAACAACTTTTAAATCAGAAGTATATGAAGAACAAGGATGAAGCCGAAGTTGCAGAAATATATGCCGGAACTATCTGGCAGGCAGAGATGGTCAAAAGTTTATTGAATGACGAGGGAATTGAAGCCTATCTTAAGGACGAAGTGAACGGAACGATGTTTCCATGGATTGTTGCAGCTGGAGGAAGCGGATCAGTGACGGTGGTAGTTGCTGGTGAAGATGCTGATAAAGCCCTCATTATCGTTGAAAGATACGAGAGCAATCAGAAGGCGGATTCATAGCAAATAGTGCCACGGTTAAATGATTATAAATTGCCGCTGAAAGATAATTCCCTAAGTTTGTAAAAACATAACAGGCCCTGGTTCCGGCAGTTTCTGATACGGAATTGCGATTGTCCGGGCATGAGAACAACTACCAGATTATGAGCCGGAATTATATACAGGACAAGACTTTCAGCAGGATTGACTTCGTGCTTTCACCCTTTGAAGTTGCTGAATATGAGAACTGTATTTTCGATAACTGTAACTTTTCCGGATGTGATCTGTCGGAAATGAGGTTTGTGGAGTGTGAATTTAAAGCTTGCAACCTGAGCCTGGCAAAACTCAATAAAACGGCATTAAGGGATGTCAAATTCAAAGATTGCAAGTTGCTGGGCCTGAGGTTTGAGTCTTGCCATGAATTCGGCCTTTCGTTCTCATTTGACCGGTGCATACTTAATCACGCTTCGTTTTATAAGAATAAAATCAAAGGGACAATTTTCAAAAATTCCCAGCTCCTGGAAACCGATCTGGCTGAATGTGATCTGTCGAATGCCGTTTTCGACAATTGCGACCTTGCGGGTGCCATTTTTGACCATACCAATCTTGAGAAAGCTGATTTCAGGTCCTCGTTCAATTATACAATCGACCCGGATACCAACAGGATCAGGAAGGCAAAATTTTCGCTGCCAGGTGTTACAGGCCTTTTGCATAAATACGACATCGAAATTGATAACGGTTTTTAACCCGATATCAGTACCGGGTAATATCTGTTAAAGAGCAACTATTTCAGTTTACTTTTCAGAATTTCGGTTTTTTGTTTTCCGCTCAGGTTCGGTTTATAGTCATATAACGGTTTCTCCCAGGCCCCGTATATAGGATTTGGCAATACGATGAACCGTTTGCCGAACAACTCTTTGTTTTCTTCAACTGCTGCTTTGCCATTGTCGGTTTTACGGTCTTCAAACAATTCTGAGAAATCGTTGAGGTTGTCTCCAAGCAGTAAGACGATTTCATGGGTGGATGAAACCTTAGCTCTGCGGCCGGCTTTTGAACTGGTGTTACCGCTTGAATATGCAGTATCGTTGCGTGTAAGCAAATGACTTTCATCTGCAAAAGGAAATCCTTCTGCTTGAAGGTTCTTCAGCGTCGAAGCCCTTTCATTATCATCGCGGTTGGTTATGTAAAACACCTCGGCATGTTGTTGCTGAACATACCGGGCAAAATCCACAGCGCCAGGCAATGCTTTGGCTTCAGCTTTATCAGTCCAGCCGATCCATCCATTGCGGTCTTCACCTTCAGTGATAACATGGGTTTCATAAGGGCTGTTATCGAGCATGGTTTCGTCAATATCGACAACCACGGCCAGCGGTTTATTTTGTGTGTTGTTCTTCACAGCTTCATCGAACCTTAGTGTGGCAACGTTAAAAGCCTGGTAGCATAATGCCTGCATTTCGCCGGAATTCTGGTACCATGCTACAGACATCAACAGGTAATCGTGATTGTCAGGAAGCTGAGCCTGTGGTTTGGTAACCACGCAGCCCGATAAGCCAAGGGTTATCGCTATCAGGGCAATGAATATTAATCGGTGTGTTTTCATAATGGACAATGGAGAATTGACAATGGATAATGGACAATGGACAATGGGTAATTGACAATTGACAATTGACAATTGACAATTGACAATGGACAATGGATTGTAGAATGTTTGTTTCTAACAATGTCAAAAGTAAACAATAGGCGATTTTGTTTAGGAAAATGATAAGGATTTAACGATTGCTTAATGCTTAGCAGGACATCCTGAATGGAACAAAAACAGTTCGGAGCTATGATAATACGGATTTACTTTTTAGCATAAGATGAGTTTAGTAAGTTTGTACAGTCAAAACATGATACCGGCAGATCAGATACCTGATAGCAGCTTTAATTATTCCGAAACAATGAGACCTTATATCCTGGCAGAAACAAACTGGAAGACAGTTAAAAATGAAAAGTTTGAACTGGCAGTTTTGCCCTGGGGGGCTACCGAAGCACACAATTACCACCTGCCATATGGAAGCGATATTATTGAAGCGGAGTATCTTGCAGCCGAATCAGCCAGGGTCGCCTGGGAAATGGGAGGGAAGGTCGTTGTTCTGCCTACAATTCCTTTTGGTGTAAACACCGGGCAGTCGGATATTTATCTGGATATGAATCTCAATCCCGGCACTCAGGCCATGATCCTGCATGATATAGTTGAAGTGCTTAACAGGCAGGGAATCCACAAGCTGATGATATTCAACAGCCACGGAGGCAATGATTTCAAACCTTTTGTCCGGGAACTCGGACTGAAATTTCCTGATATGTTTATTTGCATTTCGAACTGGTACCAGGCGCCTGAACGAGAAGTTTATTTCGAGAATCCCGGTGACCATGCTGATGAGATTGAAACCAGCCTGATGCTCTACCTGAAGCCGGAACTGGTTCTGGCTAAAGATTCATGGGGTGAAGGCAATGAGAAGAAATTCAGAATAAAGGCTTTAAGAGAAAACTGGCTTTGGGCCGAACGTAAGTGGTCAAAGATTTCGGAAGATACAGGCGTGGGAAATCCCAGACTTGCTGACAGAGAAAAAGGTGAAAGGTATTTTAAGGCACTGAATGCCAAAATCGGCGAAGTAATGTTTGAATTGTGCAAGGCCGATATCAATGACCTATACGAACGGCAATGAAAACGGGCTTTTACGGAATACTTATTAGCGCTACTTTGTTGACCGGCGTTTAATCAGCTTCCAGGTAGCTTATCAACCGGGCTATATCTTCCTGGTTATCAAAGATTACATTGTTATGCTTAAGGTAGGCTTTTAACTTTTCGTCCTTGTTGCGGTAAAGGTTGGCTAATTGTTTTATATTGATAAACCTGCTCAGCTTGCCATCTTTCATGAGCCAGTACCATGTATACGGCTTTAACTTGTACATATCAGGGGAAGACAAATAGTAACGGTTCCCACCGGAATAGAATCCCGATGCCGTTGTAATGGCTGAAGTTTGCGATGTATCACCATAAGCTCCCGGCTTACCCTCACTGCTGAGTTTGCATTTGTAGGCGGCGTACAATACGGTTGAGGAGCTATACACTACTTCCACGAACTTGTGATTCAGGGTTACGAAATTTCTGCCGGCAACGAAAACTGTATCTACCAGTTCAACTTCTTCATCAGCAATGGCAAGCACGTCACCCTTGTTTACGAAAACCATTTCTTCAGTAAGTGCATCATAATTGAGGAGGGCATTATAGCTAACGCCTGATTTCATGAGGACTTTTCCCTGCTTAAATTCGGGTAAGATATATGCTGAGAACTTTTTCCCTTCTGTTTGCGCGAAGGAGAGAATGCCATACATGCACAGAACCATTATTGGTACAAAACGTTTCATGCTCATTGGCTCAATCATTAAACCATTTACTGATCAGCTCGTTTTTACGGTTGTTGTCGCTGGTATGCCTGAACTCGTTGGCATGTTTGTCGTAGCTGTAATCAATGCTCCATTCTTTGTAATTAATGGAGATTTGCCGGATGGCATCCATACAGTGACCGAGTTCCTCATCAGTCATGGTTGGATGCAATGATAACCTTATCCAGCCGGGCTTCGAAGATAGATCGCCCATGCTGATGTATTGGGTGATCATCTGTGACTTTTCATAGGTAACGTCGAGAAGGTAGTGTCCGTATGTGCCGGCACAGGCGCAACCACCGCGGACCTGTATGCCAAAACGGTCGCTAAGCAGCTTGACGACGAGATTGTAGTGGATATTTTCAATATAAAACGACATGATGCCGATACGATCTTCAATATTGTCGGCAAGGATATGGAGCCCGCTGATTTTTCTCAGTCCATCGAAGGCTATTTTTACCAGTTCTTTCTCTCGAAGTCTGATATTCTGCACTCCCATCTGGTTTTTAAGGTCAATTGCAAGGGCTGTTTTAATTGCCTGGAGGAATCCGGGTGTGCCGCCATCTTCGCGGATTTCGATATCGTCGACATACTTATACCCGCCCCATGGATTGGTCCAGTCAACGGTGCCTCCGCCCGGTTGGTCGGGTGACTGCCGGTGGTAGAGTTCTTTATTGAAAATGAGAACACCTGAAGCACCGGGTCCACCCAGAAATTTATGTGGCGAAAAGAAAATGGCATCCAGTCTTTCCATATCATCCACCGGATGCATATTGATATCGGCATAGGGTGCAGATGCGGCAAAATCAACAAAACAAACGCCTCCTGCTTCATGCATGATCCTGGCAAGTTCGTGGTAAGGTGTTTCAATACCTGTAACGTTTGAACAAGCGCTAAACGAACCGATGAGTGTTTTGCGGTCGCGGTATTTTTCTATTTTGCTGCGCAGGTTATCAGGGTCAACGAGTAAACCTTTGCCGGGAGGAATTACAACCACGTCGGCGATCGTTTCGTACCATGACGTCTGATTGCTGTGGTGCTCCATATGGGTGATAAATACCACCGGTTTGTCCGATTTCTGGAGGCAGTCGGAATTCTGCAACATGCCGCAGGTCTTGAGCCCGAGTATGCGCTGGAATTTTACCAATACACCGGTCATTCCGAATCCATGGGTGATAATGACATCCTGTGGTCCGGCATTTACATGTTGTTTGATCAGCCTGTGTGCATGATGGTAAGCCTGTGTCATCAAGCTGCCTGCTTCGCTGGTTTCGGTGTGTGTATTTGCAACCCACGGGCCGATTTCATTCATGAGCTTTTCTTCGATGGGTCGATAGAGGCGGCCGCTTGCGATCCAGTCGGCATAAAGTAGTTTCTTGTTCCCGTAAGGAGTGTTATACAGCAAATCGTTGCCGATAATGCCATTGCGGAAGTGCGAAAAATGATCGGAGAGTTGAACCATAAATCAGGCAGAATGAAAATCCGCCTGCTAAGATCGGAAAAAAAGTTTAACCCGGAAACCAGACAGAAGTATGTTGTCTATTCCTCTCCCGAGGAAATCTGTATCCTGCTAACTTCCACATCTGAACCTTCGGTGTAGATGCTGATCCAATTGTTGTCTTCGCGGTACCAGCGATCCTGGCCTGCCAGGCGGATGAGGTAATCAGCACCTTCGCCGGGAGCGATGGTTCGTAAAACAATGCCTCCGTTTTTCTGTGCATCTTTTCCATAATTAAGAAATACTCGCGGTACCGTTCCCGAAGTTGCCCTGGCATGGATAAGAACGTAATTGTTTTTGCGGAGGCGCGGTTCAATAACTGAGAATGAGAATTTTTTCTCATCACCTGAAGCGATCAGAATAGGACTGTTATTCACCTCCTTGATCGCATGGTCGCTGATATATTGCTTGATCTTGCGGATCATTTCACCTGGATAAGTTTCATCAGGCTTGATGGATGAAGCTTTTTCATAAGCGTCAATAGCCTGGTCCAGAACTTTCTGCTGGTAAAGGTTATCAGCAGTGACGATGGCTTTATCGTACTCGTCTTTGAGTGCTTTGGCGCGTTCGGCTAGTATGTTGCTAATTTCGGTGAGCTTGTCTTTCGGGTATTTTTCAGCTGGTTTGAGCCCTGAGGCCTTATTGAAGGCACTGCGGGCATCAATGTAGTTTTGACCACCAAAAAGCCTGTCGCCGTCGGCTATGAAGCCTGCATACATGCTTTCGAGCTGTTCCTTTTCCATTGCCAGCGCATTGTTGATTTCAGCAATCTTATCTTTAGGATACTGTTCCCTGGGTTTTACCTCCGATGCCTGTTGAAAAGCATTCAATGCCTGGGAGTATTCCTTTGCTGTAAAACGGCTGTCGCCTTCAGCCAGCAATTTGTTGTACTGGTTATCGATTTCCTTCAGTTTGGCTTCTATGGTCGCAATTTTCCCTGCTGGATACATTTCACCCGGTTTAATTTTGAGTGCTGATTGATATGAAGCAAGCGCAGGTTCGTAGTTACTGGTTGCCAGCGAGGCATCACCTTCGGCAAGCGCTTTATTGTATGCATCGTCACGAGCCTGTATTTCAGTCAGTATCGTGTTGATTGAGTTGATTTTATCCTTGGGATACTGCTCAAAAGGCTTCATTTCTGATGCACTGCGGTAGGCAGAAAGAGCTGGCTGATAATTTTTATCACTGAGAGCTTTATCAGCCTCGGCAATGAGTTTAGCGTAATCATCATCCAGCTTCTTCTGTTCAGCCAGTATCTGGTTAATTTTATCTATCTGCTGTTTCGGATATAACTCGGCAGGTTTTATAGTTGAGGCTCTTTCATACGGTTCGAGCGCCTCACGATACTTTTTCTGATTGAAGAAAGCGTCAGCATTTGTAATTGCTTCATTGTACCTGTCGGTTGTGGATTTTATGTCGGCCAGAATTGCGTTGATCTCAGTTATTTTCTGCTCAGGATATTTCTCCTGCGGGAACAACGACCTGGCATTATTGTAAGCTCCGAGCGCTTCGGTAAATGCATTGGCTTTGAATTGTTTGTCACCTTCGGCAATTGCTTGCTGGTATGCTTCCTGCTTTGCTTTCAGGTCAGCGATCATTTTACTGGCTTCAGCTATCCTGTCGGAAGGATATTTTTCTCCCGGCTTGATTTCCAATGCTTTGTTATATGCAGTTACAGATTCTTCATATTTTGTTGCATCAAAGAGTTGGTCAGCATCCTGAACAGCTTTATCGAATGCGTCGTTGGTGGCTTTGATAGCAGCCAGCATGCTGTTTATTTCAGCGATTTTATCCGTGGGATACTTTTCACCAGGTTTTATGCCGAGTGCCGACTTGTAACCTGATAATGCCTCATTGTAATCCTTTGCAGCAAGGCTGGCATCGGCAAGTGTGATTGCTTTGTTATAGGAATCGTCTTTTACCTGGATGTCGGCCAATATCTTATTGATAGCGTTGATTTTATCCTTTGGGTATTGCTCAGTGGGTTTAAGTCCCGATGCACTCTGAAATGCAGTTATTGCCGGCTGATAACTTTTTTCGGTGTAGGCTTTGTCACCTTCGGCAATGAACTTCGAATAATCATCATCCAGTTTTTTCTGTTCAGCCATTAACTGGTTTATCTTCTCAATCTGCTGCCTGGGATATGTTTCGGTCGGCTTAATTGCTGATGCCTGCTCGTAAGGTTTAAGCGCCTCCGGGTATTTTTTCTGGTTGAAGAAATCATCAGCTGCAGCAATGGATTCACTGTATTTATCATCAGTAGCTTTGATGCCGGCCAGAATGGTATTGATTTCAGCAATCTTTTCCACAGGGTATTTTTCAGCCGGGAATAAAGTGCTGGCATTGGTATACGACGCTAATGCATCGTTATATGCTTTTGCAGTTAATTGCCGGTCACCTTCAGCGATTGCTTTCTGGTATTCTTCCTGCTTTGCTTTCAGTCCGGCAATCATTTTAGTGGCTTCGGCAATCCTGTCGGAAGGATATTTTTCACCCGGCTTGATTTCCAAAGCTTTGTTGTATCCACTGACAGACTCTTCATATTTTGCTGCATCATAAAGAATGTCTGCATCTTTCACTGCCTTATCATACGCTTCGTTGGTGGCTTTTATGCCAGCAAGTGTGGTATTGATTTCAGCGATTTTATCAGTGGGATATTTTTCACCAGGTTTTATACCCAGAGCTGACTTATATTCTGCGAGTGCCTCTGAATAAGCCTTTTCGCTCAGCCTGGCATCAGCGCTGGCAATGGCTTTGGAGTAGGCATCATCGGTAGCTTTTATACCATTCAGAATTGTATTGATTTCTGCAATTTTTGAAGCAGGGTACTTTTCTTCAGGCTTTATTTCAAGCGCTTTGCGATAGGAGGCGATCGCATCGTCATATTTTTTNNTCGCGGTCAGATCGCGGTCGGCCTGCGCAACTGCGGCATCATAAGCTGATTGTTTTGCTGCCAGGTCGCCGAGTATGCCATTGATTTCTTCAATTTTACTGAGCGGATATTGCTCGGATGGTTTAAGCGATGAGGCTTTCCTGAACCCTGTAAGAGCTTCCTGGTATTTTTTATCTGACAGCGATTTTTCGGCTGATGCCAGAGTTGAAGTATAACTATCGTCGAGAGCTTTCATTTTAGATAGGATACCCTCGGCTTCAGAAATTTTTTGCTGCGGATACTTCTCAGCTGGCTTGAATGTGAGAGCTTCTTTGTAGCTATCGATTGCTTCAGCATATTTCTGATCAGTAAACTGGCTGTCAGCTTTTGTTATAGCATTCGAGTATTTTTCATCCAATGCCTGCATACCTGCCAGTATACCGTTGATCTCTTCGATCTTATCCTGGGGGTATTTTTCACCTGGTTTTAGTTCGAGCGCTTTACGATATCCGGCAGTTGCTTCCGTGTATTTTTTGACTGCAAGCAATTTATCAGCCGAAGCAAGGGCTAAAGTATAGCTGTCATCCAGTTGTTTCTGCTGCTGAAGTATTTTATTGATCTCAGCAAGCTTATCCTTGGGATATTTTTCGGCTGGTTTAATGGTAGCTGCTTCCTGGTACGAAGTCATGGCAGCGGGGTAATCTTTCTCGCCGAAAGATTTATCAGCGGCGGCAATCGTGCTGTTATAGCTGGATTCTTTGTCCTGTAAAGCTTTGTTGATGGCCTCTATTTCGTTCAGTTTGTCCTGCGGGTATTTTTCATTTGGCTTTAATGCTAGCGCAGAACGATAACCAGTAGCGGATTCTTCGTATTTTTTATCTTTAAATTTAAGGTCAGCGGCTGCAATGGTTGCTTTGTAGTTTTCTTCAGCCTGTTTAAGGTCGGCAAGCAGTTTATTGATTTCAGCAATTTTTTCCGAAGGATATTTTTCGTCAGGCAGGAGCGAAAGCGCATTTTTAAAGTGTGCCAGTGCAGCTTCAGGTTTGTCCTGTTCAAGTGCCTGGTTGCCATTCATGATGGCGATATCGTAAGCCTCCTTGCGACTTGTTTTTTCTCCGATGCTTTTTTCAATTTCGGCGATTTTGGTCCTGGGATAGGTTTCACCGGGCATGATTCCGGATGCAGATTTATATCCAAGCAATGCAGCATCCATGTCGCCGGCTTTGAAGAAATTGTCAGCCGAAGCAATAGCTGCATCGTATTTTTCTTTCAAAGTTTTTACTTCGGATTCACCGCTGCTGGTTTTGTCGAGCATGTCTTTCGGATACCTCGCGTTGGGTTTAACTTTCAGCGCTTCCTGGTATTTGATTCGGGCGTTGGTAAAGTCGCGGCTGATATAGAACTGGTCGGCCTGACTGATAGCCAGGTCATAAGCGTCCTGTTCTTTTTTACGGTCGTTGAGCCAGGTGTCAATTTCGGCCAGGCGTTGTTTGGCATATGCCTGTTCAGGAAGGATTTCTAGCGCTTTCTGGTATTCGGCACGTGCTTCCTGGCGCTTTTCAGCCTGGAGAAGTTTGTCAGCACCGGCAATTATCTTATCATACTGTGCTTTACGGGCAATGCTTTCAGCTTTTAACTTTTCGGTTTCCAGTATCTTATCACGTGGTTCACGGGCATCGGGATTTGCTGTTAAGGCTACCTGGTACCAGTTTTTAGCTAGGTCGTAATTGCCGGCTGCTGCGGCTGAAGCAGCCTTCGACATTGCATCCCTGTAACGGGCTGCATCGCCGGGATCAGTATAAACCTGCCTGATGGCTGACAATTTGTCTTTTGGATACTGTGCCGAAGGATCTAATTCCAGCGCTTTACGGAATTCCAGGTTCGCAGCAGGATAATCTTTTGCCTTGAGCAGAGCTTCACCTTTTATGACGGCTTCCTCAAAAAGGCTGTTTTTCAGGCTGCTGTTTTCATTGAGCAATTTTGTGATTTGGTCGACCCGGTCGTTAGGGTATTTTTGCGAAGGTTGCAAAATACCGGCACTCCTGTAATGAATCAGTGCGCTGCCATAATCTTTGGCATTATATGCATCATCGGCGGCCTTTACTTCAGAGTCGTAGTTGCCGGGCTGGTTCTGGGCCTTAATTTTCGAAGGAATGGTGGCGGCCCAAAGCACAAGTACTACAAATGCAAAGGTTTTTATGAGTAGTCGGAAAGAATGATTGTTGAATTGCTTCATGTACTTCAGTCTGTGAGATGATATTCAAAGAAAAATAACGGCAATTTGTTCGTTTTATTGGACATCCAATGTTGCAATGGTTTATTCGCCGGGTTTGGTGAAGCTTGTGGAAACATCCTCCAATGTGCTGAACTATACTAGCCTTCCGTCGGCAATGATGAGTTTACGATCCGACATGTCAGCAAATTCCTTGTTGTGTGTTACGATTACGAAGGTTTGATTAAATTCTTTGCGCAGATCGAAGAATAGCTTGTGCAATTCCCTGGCATTAACGCTGTCAAGGTTTCCTGAAGGCTCATCTGCCAGTACAATATCTGGATTGTTCATTAAGGCACGTGCAACAGCTACCCGTTGCTGCTCACCCCNCGAAAGTTCGGATGGTTTATGGTNTGACCTATCGGTAAGATGAAGAAATTCAAGTAGTTCGTTTGCCCGGTTTTCAGCCTTTTTTCGGTNTATTCCTGCAATGAAAGCCGGGATGCAAAGATTTTCAAGGGCTGTGAATTCAGGCAGCAGGTGGTGAAACTGGAAGACAAAACCAATATGCCTGTTGCGAAANNATGCCGAAAGTTTNNCCCTTTCACTCAGTTGGTGCGCATACACCCCGTTGAGCGATACCTGGCCGGATGTGGGTTTATCAANGGTGCCAATTATTTGCAAAAGTGTGGTCTTACCGGCTCCTGATGCTCCGACAATGGCCACAATCTCGCCTTTGTTTATCTCCAGATCAATGCCTTTGAGTACCTCAAGGCCATTGAAAGATTTATGGATATTGGTTGCTGTGATCATCCCTGACAGGTTGAAAATTGTTAGTAGTGATTCTTTTCCTTGTTTGCTGCTCGTTTCAGGTTCTGGTAGTCAAGGTAGTAAATGATCTTAAAGGTAAGGCTGTTTTGTTGAGGATAACCAANAACGCTGTCGAAATTCGCGAAGTAATTCTCATTGGCTTCGCTTATTTCTGAGAGGATCGAGTTTTTCCAGACAACGCTTACACGACAACCGGGTTTGAAAAGCCATAGGAACGACAGGTCAATATTGAAGGCGTTGAAAGTGAAATTGTTATTTGTATTATACTCTTGATTATCTGCAAGATAACCATCCTGTAAGAGTGAATAATACCGGTCATATTNTCCTTGTGACCAATAATGCCTTGCCACGAGGTTTAGCGACATATTGTTCCTGAACATATACTTTCCGGCTAACTGATTCTCGATGGTATTCACATCACGCATGCCGAAAATGAGTTCATTATTGTTGATGATGTTCGCGAAGCCGATCTCGTTCGTCACATTTTCAATGGTAAAGGAATAGTTGAGCAGCAGGTGGTTATTGAGTCTCATTATTGGTTCCAGCTGCAACAAATAGCCGGTAGTATTATCCCGGCCAGCATAAGCTATTGCTATTTTACCGTCGAGTGCAATAGGTTTGCGGTAGTCGCTTGAAAACCCAAAGTTGGCACTTGTTTTAGAAGGCCTGAGATAGAACCTGTCAGGCAGTCGGGCTTCGTAATAATCGTGTCCATTGGGCAATACGTAATCCATTCCAAACCAAAGCGTAAGGTAATTAAGCAGGGTTGAAAAGCTTTCAAGCGATACTTCAGTCGCCTGCATCAGACCGGTAATGGCATTATTGGTATTCTCGACCTGCAACTGGTTGTGCCAGTCACGCAGCTTCCACCAGGGCTCATAAAGGTTGTAACTTACAGAAGCCATGTTGATTGTGTAATTGTTATAAAGGGTTGTACCGAGGTCGTTGGCATTAAAGTTTTTGTCCATCTTACCATGCAGAAGCATCCACTGGAATCTGCCGTTTACTTTTGAGAGGCCAGCATAATATTTATATCCCCTGTTGTTTGAGTTTTCCCGGGTCAGCGTATCGTCTTTCCCGAAAAGTTGACTGATGCCACCATTAAGGTTAAACTGGTATGTATTCTTTTTTTCGTTCAATTGAATGCCGCCGGCTGTTACGTTGGCATCGCTGAATCCCTTGCTTCGGAGTACGTTTGTATTGATCAGGTAAAGGTCGGAATTGTGCGGGAGTGCTTTGTCAAATACCACCACGTTATAATTAGTAGCCGGATCGGTGAGGATACGCTTTTCTTCGCCGGTTTCAATGTTTTCAGCTGTTGCATAGGTGTTTCCGGTGACGGCGTTCAACAAGCCTATAGCCAGCCCATCCTTTCCTCTTCCTGATATTTTAGTAGCATTCAGCAGGTGCTGCTGAACAGGGTTTTTTCGCAATTGCCATCCTTCTCCCGCGATGGCTGACGCTTCGTAGAAATAAGCGGGTGTTTTGCCGATACGCCTTGAGTAGAAAATATCTCCTTTGCTAAAGAGGTCAACTGCTTCGCGGAAGAACGGGCGCTGCTCAGTATAAACAGTCTCAAAAGCGGTCAGATTTTTTATTTTATTATCGGATTGCACCTCGTTGAAATCGGGAAGCAAAGTCATGTCGACAGTATAACTCTCGTTAATGCCGTATTTGAGGTCGGTGCCACCGCCAAAAGTTGTAGAAACGGCATTCTGACCTTCCTCAGGATAGTATTCAAGTCCGGTTGAGAGATATGGTGTAACTGATAACCGCACAGGTGGTTTCACCTGGCTGATGCCCAGTAGCTCACCCCAATAAACCAGGTCGTTTTCAGCCCCCGGCTTTTCAAGTGAGAACTGGTCGGTTTCCCTGTAACGACGAATCTCACGCTTCATTTCGACCCCCCAGCGCTGCACTTCGGTCTTTGGGAAACGCAGTGCTGAATAAGGGATCATCATTTCCACTGCCCACCCCTGGGAATTTCTTTTAACTGAACTGAGCCAGACTCCGTTGTATGTTTCATCTCTCTCCCTGAAGTCGAGCTGCACTCCTGATGCTGTAACCCTGAATGTATATCCGTCCAGCTGGTTGTTATAGGTATCAAATTCGATCCCGAACAGGTCGGCATTCAAATTATCATCGTCACGCGTACCGAGCTGAGCAAGTATGCTGTCAGGATGAGGGTCATACATTTGAGCACCGATATATACCGCATAATCGTCATAGAGGATTCGTACTTCTGTTAAAAAAGAAGGCTCCCTGCCATAAAGGGGTTCGTATTGGTCAAAATCACTGATCACAGGAGCAAGATTCCAGGATGCATCATCAAGGATTCCATTGATATGCGGAGCCTGTTCGGTTCTTACGGCAACAGCAGTTTTTCTTGCACCGGAGCCTGCAACTGCAGACTGTGAGAACAGTGAATTTGAAAACAGTATTAAGAATATTGGTATAATGATCTTTCTTCCCAATGCAGTCATATCGTCAATTAATCGCACAAAGATAAGATTTACCCCGTATTTGGTAATCGGTGAAAATCATCTATTTTTGAGGCATCAAATATGACAATATGAACCTACATGAATATCAGGCAAAACAGATTTTGAGCAGTTTTGGGGTGCCTGTTGCACAAGGCATAGTTGCATCAACAGTTGAAGAAGCGGTTGAAGCAGCAAAAAAAATCCAGGAATCAACCGGATCGCAGTTTTGTGTTGTTAAAGCACAGATTCATGCCGGCGGCCGTGGTAAAGGCGGTGGGGTTAAACTTGCTAAAAATCTTGATGATGCACGCGAAAAAGCTTCACAGATACTGGGTATGACCCTGGTAACTCCGCAGACCGGTCAGCAGGGAAAACTCGTGAGGAAGATCCTTATTCAGCAGGATGTTTATTACCCAGGCCCGTCGAAAACTGCGGAATTCTATATCAGCCTTTTGCTTAACCGTGCAGAAGGGAAGATCATGGTAATGTATTCTCCCGAAGGNGGCATGGATATTGAAGAAGTTGCCGAAACTAAACCTGACAGGATCTTTGTTGAAACTATTGACAGAGCAGCCGGGTTACAGGCATTTCAATGCAGAAAAATTGCCTTCAACCTNGGATTGACAGGAGAGGCTTTTAAAAATATGGTGAAGTTTGTCGACGGCCTTTACAAAGCGTATGTTGGTGCCGACCTTGCATTGCTGGAAATTAATCCGGTACTGAAAACATCAGATGATAAGATAATTGCAGTTGACTGTAAAATGCGTCTCGATCAGAACGCCCTTTTCCGTCATACTGATTATGCCGCCATGCGTGATATTTATGAAGAAGATCCAGCCGAAGTTGAAGCCGGACAGTATCATCTCAACTATGTTAAGCTGAATGGTAATGTAGGCTGCATGGTTAATGGTGCCGGACTGGCAATGGCCACCATGGATATTATCAAGCAAAGCGGTGGTGAGCCGGCTAACTTTCTGGATGTTGGAGGTACAGCCAATGCTGAACGTGTTGAAAAAGCATTCAGGATCATTCTGAAGGATGAAAGTGTAAAAGCCATTCTGGTAAATATCTTTGGCGGAATTGTCCGTTGCGACCGTGTAGCCCAGGGAATTGTTGATGCCTATAATAATATAGGTAATATTCATGTGCCTATCATTGTGCGATTGCAGGGTACCAATGCAGAAGAAGCCAAGGAGCTTATCAATAAGTCCGGACTGGCGGTCTATTCAGCCGTTGCGTTACAGGAAGCTGCTGACCTGGTGAATAAGGTGCTGAAAGGTTAGGCATCTGGAAACTGGAAATAAGAAACAGGAATTAGTGAGAAGAGAGTAGAATGACACTAAGTCACTGAGTTATCACAGAGGCACCTTGGAATTCTGGAACTTTAAATTTTAAACATTAAACCTGTTTGAAAGCCAAAGTACACTTCAGCAGGCAATTTAATTAGGTATACTATATAGGGAGCGATTAGCTCCCTTTTTTAGTATTAACATGAAATGTCAGGCGATTTTTCAGGCGATATTACTTGATATTGGGTTTATGTTTTAGTGTAAATGTAGTTTCTTTTCTATACCAGGACCTTTGTTTCTTTTAATAAAAGTTATTCCAGTCAGAGTTGAACAAACTAAAAATAGTTATAAAGTATCGTTGATTTGTCTCAAAATGACCTTTAAAACACTATTTATGAGAAAATTTATTAACAAATCTTTAGAATTTTCAGAAAAAATATTTTATCATAAAAATTGTTAAATTATTGTAAAATAAATAATTAGGTAATAATTTCTTAATAAACGTTAAACGTACACTTATTAATTCCGATTTGAAAGGTATTTTTTGGTATTTATTTTTATACTTTAGCATTTTCTATCCTTTGCGAAACAAAACAAAATCATCAATTCAACAATCAACTAACCCTAAGTTTAACATTAATCAAAAGTGCTTATGAAAAAACTAACCTTGCTTTTAGCACTGTTAATTTTCTGCTCATGGCAATTTGCTTTTGCGCAGAAAAACATTACAGGTAGAGTTACTGATTCAAAGGACGGTTCCTCCTTACCTGGTGTGACAATCCTGGTCAAAGGAACTACTAAAGGTACTTCTACGGACCTTGACGGGAATTTCAAACTTGCTATTCCTGCCAACTCTGCAACCCTTGTGGTTTCAATGATCGGTTATGTTACAAAGGAAGTTCCCATTGGCAGTAACACCGTGTTCAATGTTGCACTGGATCCTAGCAGCCAGCAACTTGATGAAGTGGTTGTAACAGCGCTCGGGCAAACCAAACAGCAACGTGCTCTTGGGTTTGCTCAAACAACGATCAAATCAGCTGACCTGGTTAAATCAGGGTCAAGTAACTTCGGTAGTGCACTATACGGCAAAGCTCCCGGCGTGAAAATTGCTACTACTCCAGGAGGTGCAACATCCGGTGTTGCTATCCAGATCCGTGGGGTCAACTCCATCAACTTCAAGAGTACTCCTCTCGTTGTTATGGATGGCGTTCCGGTTCGCGATGGTGAATTTAACAATGGTAACTACTGGGCTGACCAGCGTATCCGTTCAAATGGTCTCGTCGATTTCAACCCTGAAGACATCGAGAGCATCTCGATTCTGAAAGGTGCTTCGGCAGCAGCACTCTATGGTTCAGAAGCCGTTAACGGTGTTGTCCTTATCACAACCAAGAGTGGCAAAGGAAACAAAGGTTTTTCAGTTGATGCCAGTGCAAGCTACTCAGTGGACAATGTAGCTTATCTTCCGCAATGGCAGAAAGTAAGGGGCGCAGGTTTCAATCCCGGTTACGGTGTATATGCTACTGATGAAGCCGGTTTTGTCCAGAGGGAAAAAGACGGAACCACATACCGTGCAATGCCCCAGGCAGGTTTGAATTTCGGACCTGAATTTGACGGACAGCCAATTCTTTGCTGGGACGGTGAAGTTAGGCCTTACAACTACCAGGAAGGCGGATTTGCCAACCTGTTCCAAACTGCTAATAATCAATCATATAATATTGCAGTTACCAACAATACTGACAAATCGACCAGCCGCTTCTCTTACACCTTTGCACATACAGAAGGCTTAAGTATGAATTCAAGGAACGATAAGCACAACTTCAACCTGAATAATACTTATAAGTTCGGAAAGAAAGTTTCGACCGATATCGTTGTCAACTACATGAACTGGCACATTCATAACAGGCCTTACATGATTGACCGTATGATCAACAACTTCGGCGGTATGTTCCCTTCATTTGATAACGGTGACTGGTATAAAGATAAATACAAAACCAGCCTCGGATATAAATATGTACAGGGAAGTAACCAGAGCCTTACTCCTGATGAAAATATCGTTTATCCTAACTTCAGAAGTGAAATTGCCGATTACATGTGGAATGTAATGGAAAACAACACGGATGAATACGAAAACAGGTTGAATGCAGTTCTGAAGTTCAACTGGGAAATTCTTACAGGACTCAAATTCCAGGCCAGGGCATCAACTGACTATACATCACTCCGGACAATGAACAGGAGTAGCTCCAGTGTTCCCATCGCTTTCAATTATTCAGGTGATTTCAGCATGGGAAATAACCTTTACTCGATCATCTATGGCGATGCTATTCTAACCTACAACAAGAAGATCACAAATGACCTGGACTTCACTGCTTTGGTAGGTTATAATGCAAGAACTGAAGAAAGCTATTATACAGGTGCTGGTACAAGCGGTGGTTTGACAACTGAAAACAAGTTTGATCTGTCAGCTTCGAAAAATACCGTTTGGGGTAATGCAAGCCAGGCATACTTCCTGACTGATGCTGTTATTGGTACCCTGAACTTTAACTACAAAGATTATCTGTACACTGAAGTGACCATGAGGCGCGACCGTACCTCAACCATGAACCCTGACAACAACAGCTTCGTTTATCCTTCAGCCAATGCAGGTTTTGTATTCAGCGATGCATTCAAAATGCCTGAGTTCCTGTCCTATGGCAAGTTAAGAGCTTCATGGGGTATTGTGGGTAACTATCCTGCACAGTATGTTGCCAATCCAGCCTACAATCCCAGCAACTTAGGTGACCAGGGCTTTGGTTCGGTTCTTACTTCCACAATACAAACCGATCCCTATGGCAACAGCCTCATTAAACCTGAAAAGAAATATGAATGGGAAGTCGGTCTTGACACCCGTTTCTTCAAAAACAAGATGCATCTTGATGTAACTTATTACAGCGCTCGCATTAAAGACCAGATTCTCAGCCTTGCACTTCCTTCATCATCGGGGGCAAATAGCATACTTACCAACATTGGTGAGTTGAGCAACAAGGGGCTTGAACTTAGCCTGTCTGGCACTCCGGTCAGTACTAAGGACTTTACCTGGGATCTCGGCGTAAATCTTGGCACTAACAAGAACAAGATCATCAGCCTGACCACTGGTGCGACTGAACTTCTGCATGCCAATTATGACGGTGATGCCGCTAAACTGGTTTCAACCGTTGGTCAAGCCATGGGTGACTGGTATTCACATCCTATTGCTACTGATGCCAATGGCAAGAACATCATCGCTGCTGACGGTACCTACACACTTGATGGTTCAAAGTGGGTTAAATATGGCAATGCCATGGATAAAATGTATGGCGGTTTCTGGAACTCCCTTACATACAAGAGCTTTACACTTGATGTGATGATCGATTATAAAATCGGCGGCTATGTTATGCCTACCGGACTCTACTGGCTTACCTGCCGTGGTTTGACTGAAGAAAGTCTGACCAACTACAATGAAGAAAATGGCGGTCTCAGCTATTATCTTGATGAAAGCGGAAATGGTCATCAGACTGACGCAGCCCAGGGCCCGAATGGTGAAACAGTGTATCATGATGGTATGTTGCTCGATGGTGTTCTCGCTGACGGTACTCCCAATACCAATGTTATTTCGCAGGGAATTTATTACTGGTATTCCTACAACTGGGGCGGTCCTCAGTATGGAAGTTCATTATACTACAAGTATATTAACCAGAACTCCTATGTGAAAATGAGGGAAATGACCCTGACATTCAACATGCCAACCAGCGTTGCATCAAAATTGCATGCATCAAGGCTTCAGCTTTCAGTATTCGGCAGAAACTTGTTCTATATCTACAGGACTATCAAGAACATGGATGCAGAACAGCTATCAACCGGTTCATCATGGGGCAGCAGGGTTAACAATGCCGGTACCAATCCTTCTTCAAGAACATTTGGTGTCATGTTGAGGGCTTCATTCTAGTTCTTTTTTGTTAACTTTAAACAGGAATCAATATGAAAAAAATAATAGTCCTTATAACATTGGTACTGATGATCGGTATATCAGCTTGTGAAAAGCAAAAATTTGCCGATTACTATGAAAAACCAAGCACGATTAATGAATCGACGATAGAAAAGCAATTTTCCGGTGCTATTGCTTCAACACTGGATTATACTATGTACAGGTACTGGAACTANCTTGTTGTACTCCAGGAAACTGCTCTTCATTACACCCAGGCTGTTGCATGGGAAAACAAAGCCAAACAATATGAACCCGGTGCTGCCGCAATTGGTGACAGGTGGAAATCATACTTCGGCTTCCTTGGACAGTACAAAGAGTTCCTGAAAATCTACAGTGCAGCAACAACTGAAGAACAAGCCGAAAAACGTATCTATTATATCGCGGCTACTATCTTCTTCTACGATCAGACTCAGAAAGTTGTTGACCTTCATGGTGATATTCCCTGGACTGAAGCCGGTTTACTCAGCACAAATGGTGGAGATTATAGCGCTTCATATGCAAAATATGACAAAGCCGAAGATATCTACACCAAAATGCTTGATGACCTGAAAGCATTTGCTGATGAACTGAATTCTATGACAGTTCCTGATGGAGTTGCAGGTGTTTTCAAAACACAGGATTTCATCAACAACGGCGATGTTGATCTTTGGAAGAAATATTGCAACTCATTACGTGTTCGTATGTTGATGAGGGTATCGGGAGTAACATCATTCCAGTCACGCGTTACCAGTGAAATGAACTCAATTCTTGGTAATTCGTCATCATATCCTGTATGCGTTACCAATAGTGATAATGTTTTGATTGATGTTCACTCACTTAGCACCAGCGTTACTTCTGACCTGTATGATGGTATCATCGGATGGGGTAATAACGACAGGGCTAACAAGAACATGATCGACTACATGCAGAACAATGGCGACCCGCGTTTAAGGGCAATGTTCCAGCCAGGTGCATTAAGTGCTCCTGTATATCTGGGACTGGACCAGATGCTTAATGCTGACTTGCAGAATCAATACCTTGCTAAAGACACCATTGCCAGGTATAATTTCTCAACTTTGTCAAAAAACAAAATGTTGCCTGGTATCCTGGTTACAGCTGCAGCTACCCAACTTCTTATAGCTGACTACTACCTAAATATCGCCGATAACGACGGTGCAGCAAAAACAGCATATGAAGCAGGTATCAGAGCATCCATTGAGTATTACTATTACCTGAGGTCAATCAGTGATAATAATGAAACAGCAGTTGATCCCACCAATGATACCGAAATTTCGGCTTACCTGAACAGTGGTATGAAATGGGCCGGGACAACCGATCAGAAAAAGAACCTGATTGCACTGCAGAAATGGATGAACTACAGCATTCTTGAACCGCTCGAAAGCTGGGCTGAAGTTAGAAGGACCAATCTACCTGCTTTCCAGTTCCCGGTTGACAATGCTTCAAGCCTTGTTACTCAGCCTCCTTTCAGATTTACCTATCCCGAAAATGAAAAGACTTACAACACAGCTAATTACGAAACCGTAAGAGGTGTTGATAATCTTAAAACGAAAATTTTCTGGGATGTTGACTAATCATAATTAGCAAACTATTGAGAAGCGGGAGGATTCATCTTCCCGCTTTTTTTTATGCTCAATCTAATGAATATTCTACAATATGTTAGTGTAGCGGATCGTTTTATTAATTTCATGAGATAGATGAAATTTGCTTTTATGAGATAACATTTTGCTTCATTGTCGATCAATTATTGTTAGCACTTCACAGTATGCATTGTAAAAGATTTACTTTCTTCGGCCGAATTAGAAATTCATTAGTTCTGGGTTTTGTGTGTATCTCGTTAGCGGCTTCAGCCCAATCAAATGCCATTCTTGGTATGACTGGAGGTATGGGAATTACTCAACTCAAATACAACAGTTACGACAAATCTATCTATAGTTTCAAACAGGCATATTCAAGTTACTCCGGAATTTCACTGGAGTTCCCAATGCACAAAATTGAAGACAAAGGGAGCTTTTATAATGAACTGGCTTTTTTCAGGTTTAAAACCACTGCTTCTACCCATGTAATCGACAGTACATCCGCTGACCCGGACAATAATTTTTATGATAATAATCTGGAATTTGCGCCAAACATAGTCTCGCTTACTCACATGTTCCGCTATACTTTCACTCCGGGGAATTTTAAGTATTTCGTGAGTGCCGGTGTTTACAACAATTTCGTTATTTCATCCAACAACAGGAATACAATTATTCACACGCGCAATGCAGTTCAGGATACAACATACGAGGATGCAATTCCGGACTTTGCCGTTCACGGACTCATGATAACGGCAGGTACAGGATTTATATACAAGAATATAGGCTTTGAGATAAGGTTTGATCCCGGCAGGAATTTTACGCGCCTTTACGATTATTCGATTTATGCAATGAGCTTTACCGCTCAACTGCATGTGAGATTCAATCCGTAATAAGGTAGAAAGCTTCTCAGAATTTATGTAATTAAAACAGGCTCAAAGATACTGAGGCCATTTTTCCGGATTGCAAGTTTTATGTCCGGTTTCCAACTGATAATCCCCACTGCTATCGGGACCTGGGCATTTAAACCTGTCTGCCCCCTGCAGGCTTTAACAAGGCAGGCAGGCTTTCAAACTTTTGAACTTTTGAACTTTCGAACTTTCAAACTCTTAAAACTATTTGTATATCCTCAGCAACTTCACACCATGCGATGGTACCATGGCTGAATAACTTTCGCCTAACGGGCCAATGTCTTCCTGCTTCCATACATCACGAATAGTATAATCACCGACAATATTAAGGATGCTACGCTGAAGTACTACCGTTGCCTGCCTCATTCCCCTGTTAAACAATCCGACTGCTTTCGATCCGTCTTCCAGGTTTCTGGCCCATATTTCAATGCCTTCTTCCTTAAAAATGCGCCCGGCCTGCATTCCCAGAGGGTCTTGATTAATATCCAGAACCTCGTTGTTGGTAAGCAGGTTTAGTGTAAAATCGTCAAGCTGTGTCATATCGCAGCCTATGAGAAGGGGAGATGCCAGCAATGCCCACAGCGAAATATGGGTATATTGTTCATTTGGCGACAGGTTTGTCGGGTGCAGAGCAGGTCCCCAGCCAACTTTTCCCACCACCAGCATATCGGGGTCGTTCCAGTGTCCGGGGCCTGAGAAGTATTCAAGCCCTGCCTGTCCGAATCCAATCGATTCAACACTTGCCCAGTTGTCGGTAATGTCGCCGGTAGTTCGCCAGCAGTTGCCGCCAACTTCGGCTCCCCATCTCCAAACATCACCCATTCCATACTGGCAAAGGCTATACACAATATCGCGGCCTGTCTTTTCAAGCGCTTCATTCATTACGATATAAGGCTTCTTTAGCTCGGGCAGACTGTGATCTTTGGCTATACGCTCATAATCACACCAGTCGTATTTGAGATAGTCAAACCCCCAATCGGCAAACTGCCTGGCATCAGCTTCTTCGTGCTGGTAGCAGGCAGTGTATCCTGCACAGGTTCGTGGCCCGGGGCCTGAGTAAATCCCGATTTTCAGTCCTTTGGAATGTACATAATCTGTCAGATCTTTAATGTCAGGGAATTTTTTATTGGTTTTCATATTGCCGTTTTCATCACGGGGTGTTCCGCCAAGCGTCGGGTCATCACTATCGCTTTGAATCATCCAGCAATCATCAATATTAATATAGCTCCAGCCATAATCTGCAAGCCCGCTGTTAATCATGGCATCGGTCGCTGCTTTTACCTTCTCCTGGTCAATAGCACAAGCAAAGCAATTCCAGGAGTTCCATCCAAGCGGGGGAGTAAGCGCAATTTGGTTCCCCGCAATTATTGTAAATTTTTTCGAATTTTCTCCTTTGCTATTCCTGGCTGTAATAGTGGTTTCGTAACGTCCCGCATTCTCAACCTTACCAGTAATAATGCCGGTTGATTTATCAAGAGACAAGCCTTTTGGCAAGCCTTTGACTGAGAACTTTATGGGTCTTTCACCTGTTGCCGGGATACGATAGATGAAATCATGACCGGGCCGGGTCCCGTAAACTTTTGGACCGTTGATTCGTGGAGTTTCCGGTGCTTTAGGAGTGAGAATGTATGCCGGTTCCAACGGACGGCTAATAGCTACTGGTTTTGTTCCCCTTACCAGGAAATAAGCATCAGCCCAGTCAGCATGGTCAAAACTAATGCCATCGCTGGTTCCGTCAACGGCCAGCAGCAGGGTATCGATGCCCACCAGGTTTACATTTATTTCTTCAGATACGCCGTTCGAAACCAGTGTGGAGGTCTGACAAAGTAATTCGCCATCCCCGAAAACGCTGAATATAACACTGCCGGCTGTCTTCTTTTCTTCATCATCCACACCTACAATTGCATGAAAACGCATTGCATCACCGCTGAGTTTAATGTATAACAAGCTTGGGGCATGGGTGCCAAAACCACTTCGATACTCTTTTCCGTTCAATCGGATCGGGTTTCCCATACATGATGTGTTGACACCTTTTTGTCCCCACCCCGTTGTTGCTAGTGAAACATCCAGTTTTGAAAGCCACACAGTATCGGGTGGTGCAGCATACAATGAATCTGCAGCAATCATTATCAGAATGGCAATAAAAAATTTATAAATGTGTGCCTTCATATGAACCAGATTGTTAAATGATAACAGGAAAATAGAAAGTACCGGCGATTCGAGCTTAAATATATAACTTTTTTAGGAGGAAGCTAACGGAGATTCGCTATATGTCGTAAGCGAGTATTTCGGGATGTTCATCATGAACTTTACAGATCAGTTCTCCGAATAATGTATTAGCCCATGCAAACCATGATCGGGTATAATCGGCAGGATTATCCTTATTGAATGATTCATGCATGAACCCTGTACCGGCATGGGTGTCCCTAAGCATGCGAAGACATACTCTTATTTCAGCTTTATCGGTACTTGTTAATGCCCTCATAATGATGGTCATGGGCCATATTTTGTTGCTTAATGTATGAGGACTGCCTACCCCTTCAGCAACTTTACCGGTAAAGTAATAAGGATTATCAGAGCTTAGGATAAAACGACGGGTGTTTTCATAAACCGGATCATTGCGATCTGTACATCCAAGGTAAGGCAGGGCCAGCAGACTGGGTACATTGCTGTCGTCCATCATAAGGTGGTTACCATAACCATCCGTCTCGTAAGAGTAAATCTCACCATATACCGGGTTAACGACTTTGGAATGCCTCAACAATGCCTCTGACACCTCATCTTTCAACGCCAGGCATTGCTCAGCTTCAGTATGCATGCCCAAATGATCAAATATTTCGATCAATTGCAATAATGATGCAGTGGCGAAATAGTTTGAAGGAATAAGATACGGGAATATGGTTGCGTCATCCGACGGGCGAAAAATGGACACGATCAGTCCGTTGGGTTTTGCAGGGTTTCCCCAGCCATTACCGGCAACGGTATCGGTTTGCCAGGCTGTAGTGCGTTTGAATGAATATGGTCCTCGGTTTTCCTTGCGCTGTTGTTCGTTGAATGTCCGGATAACCTGTTTCATGGCTTTACGCCATTCAACATCAAAAATTGACTCATCACCTGTGGTTTTCCAGTAACCGTGCGACAGCCTCACAGGATAACAAAGAGAATCAATTTCCCACTTCCTTTCATGAATACCGGGTTTCATCTCAGTGATATCCGATTTCCATTCACTAATTGCATTTCCATCAAGGAAAGCATTAGCATACGGATCGAGCAAGATGCACCTGACCTGGCGGTTGATCACTCCTGCAACAAGTTTGCGGAGCGGCTCATCATTTCTGGTAAGCCCGAGATATGGCCACACCTGAGCCGAGGAATCGCGCAGCCACATGGCATGAATATCGCCTGTTATAACAAAAGTATCAGGTTTTCCACCTTGTTCCGAATAGCTAACAGTTGTGTCTAAGGTATTTGGATAGCAGTTCTCAAACATCCAGGCTAGCTCAGGATCTTTGATGGATGCTTTTACTTGTTCAATCCGTTTTTCAACGGCTATACTTGTAAAATTCCTCATATGTGGTTCTGGACGTTTACTTATAAAACCGTCTGGTTGATAGAGTCCATTAGCCATTGATAATCCTCCAAATGAAATACCGGCGGCGGCAAGCCCGGTCGTTTTGATAAATGTTCTGCGATTGCTCATTTCGTCAAAGCTTGATGATCTTTTGGACAATGTTTTGTTTACTGCCGGTACATTTCAGGAAATAGGCACCTGCTTTCAAAGCTGCAGGGTCCTCCTGGTTCTGAAATAAGTATTGCTTAGTACCGGCCGGAACATCGAAACAGGTAATTGCTTTTCCTCCCTGATTTAAAATAATGAAATGAAGATTTTCAGTCGTCACTTCCCTGAAACTGATCTCAAGCTTATTCACAAAAGGGTTTGGAATCACTGTGATTTCCAGTCCTTCTTTTTCTGGTTTAAGAATTTCGGTAGTTCCGTTGAATTCATAGGTACCCATATCAATCCGGTTATTCCAGATTCTGAGTGCTCCCGATAAATCCTTGCCTGGAAGGTTTAAAAATGTTGCTTCCGGTGTTCCTTCGTCAATGCATGGTGAACCTCCTGTGAGTTGATAAGGGAAGTTTCCAAGGCCATAAAAGGCGGGAGGATTATCAATATTATTCTGATAAACTCCATGATAACCTTCATGCCCGCCGCTGCCCTCAAAAGCTTCAGCCCCGCCTTCGATATCACAGTAATAAAAGTTTGGAGCTGACCTTACATCCCAGATATAAACACTAATGCCTAAGCCGTAGTTGTTATATATTATCGAGTTGTACATTGATGGCACTGCTGAATCGTTGCAGTAAAATCCACCACCGTAGCTGCACGCATTATCAGCAATGGTAAGGTTGGAAAACACAGGAAATGATCTTATACAGCATAATCCGCCTCCAAAATACAGTCCTTCATTGTTTACAATAAGCAGGTTCGAAAATGTGGTTGAAGGAGATGATCGTAAAACTCCTAAACCTCCGCCCAGGGCACTGTAATTTCCATCAAAAATGTTGTCATAGAACACAGGGTCGGCATCATCCATCGATAGTCCGCCACCAACACCAGTTGATAAGTTTGAGGAGAAATAGTTATTTCTGATATGCGGAGAAGCGTGCATGACACATATCCCACCACCATATCCATAAACCGTACCTGTGTTTCCGGCGTAATTATCAATAAAAGAGTTGTTTGTGATGATGGCGTCGGAATTCCAAAGGTAAACTGCTCCTCCGGAAACAAAACTGTAATTATGGTAAAACAGGCAGTTGCTGATTCTGAGTTTGCTGAAATCCTGTGCAAATATTGCTCCCCCGTTTTGCTGTACCGAATCACCGAAAGCTTTACCGTACTCAAACCTGCAGTATGAGAATGCTGATGTGTCATTGGTGTTCGGAGTTTGGGTGAACCGTATCCCGAACCAACCACCACGTTCTGTAGTTTGGTTATGGAAATTGGCAGTGTCGCGCACAGTAAAAATGATGCTGTCACCGGCTTGACCCATGGCCGTAATTTTTCCCTGCACTTCAATTCTAAAATGTCCCCAGAAGATCACCCTGGTGCCGGGTGAAATTTCAAGCGACTGTCCATAAGCGATCGATAAATCGCTCATAACGAATACTGTATCTGCTGACCATAATCCGGAAACATCACCACTGACCTCAATTGAGGATGCTTTTACTGTAGTTGCCAGAAAGCCAATAAGGGATAGTATGAGTAACTTCTTTTTCATTTGAAATTCCTGTTTTTAAATTCATAAGATCCGGCAAACGCCAAAACGACAGCTATCAGCAGGTAGATAAGAGAAGCCCTGGGAAACAAGTCAAGCTCATACGAAGGCCCGCTCATAATGTTAAATACATGGGAATACGGGTAAGTGTATGGATTGTATAGCGGCAACCAGTGAAGTACTTGCGGATTCGAGAGTAACCCGGTGACTCCCAGTATGAACAATACTGCGATTGGTAAAATGGCCAGGGCTGTACCTATTGAAATTGGAGCCACAACATTTCGCATCCGTAACCCCAGGTAATATTGTATCACTACCATAGCAATTGCTGCCAGGAAGGTCCGGCCCAGCGCAGTGAGAAGATACAGGTGGTCAAGTGATTGTATGAGCGCGAGATTAGGTACAAGCAGGTCGAGGACAAACATGGCAAGGTAGGTCAGAAGCATCATTTGCAACCATGCAAGTGCAAGTAGCAATAGCGAAGATATAAGCTTGCCAAAGAAAAAAGATGTGCGCGGCGCAGGCAATGAAATAAGGTGCTTGAACATATTGTTTTTGTGTTCGAGCTGGCAGAAAAAGCTGATGGTGAGTATAATATAAAAAGGCAGAAAAAATGCCGCCACATTGTTTATGTTATTAATTGTAGCAGTCGGGCTGAAAGATTTGTTATTCCTCATTGAGTACATGAACAGTGAGGCCAGTATGACCGTGCCGAGAGGGTAGAGGATTGTCAGCCATAAAGCAACAGTTCTGCGGAGTTTGAGCAGTTCTGCACCTATAACAATCGCCAGGGTTTTTAATTCCTTTTTCATACTGCTCCTTCTCCGCTTAGTAGTTGGAAAAATGATTCTTCGAGCCTCTGCAATTCGGGTTTGGCCGAGTATATTTCAATGCCAGCTTCTACCGTTTGCCTGATGATCATTGATATCTCTGCTTTCGATTGATAGTGAAAAGAAATTGTGGTTTCACTTTGTCCGGCCAGTCTGTCAGGGAACAACCTCATACATCCGTTGTTGTCACTTGTTTCGAGTTGAAGAATGTTGCCTGTTGTATTTGTCTGCCGGATACCGGATGTTTCGCCCTGGTATATTATTCTGCCGGCGTCAATCACTGCAACATGAGTACATATTTTTTCAACTTCGTCGAGTATGTGGCTCGAAAGAAAAATAGAGCAACCTTCTTCACGATTGAGTTTTAGCAGCAGGTTCCTTATTTCCCTGATCCCTTCGGGATCGAGTCCGTTAATCGGTTCGTCAAGCAGCAAAAGTTCCGGCTTGCCAAGTAGCGCAAGTGCCAGGCCTAACCGTTGTTTCATTCCTGTTGAAAATTGTCTGACAAGCTTGTTTTCATCACTGCTGAGCCCCACAATCTCTAAAACTTCATCAATACGTGATGACGGTACCTTTCTGAGCCTTCGTGTGATCTCCAGATTTCTGCGGGCGCTGAGGTGTTCATAGATTGAAGGCGTCTCAATGGTTGCTCCTGTCCTCTGCAATATTTCCATCTGGTTGTTGCTCAATTCTTTCCCGAACAAACTTATCATACCTGGTTTCACTTTCATCAAGCCCAGCAGCGTTTTGATCGTAGTTGATTTACCTGCTCCGTTCGGACCAAGAAATCCAAAGATGCTTCCTGTGGGCACATTCAGGTTTAGTTTGTGCAGCACATCAGATTTCCTGTAAGCAAAACTGAGATCTGCAGTCTGAATAACCATAGGTTGTGATGAAAAATTATCTGTGGCTGCTAAAGGCATATAACCGTTTTATCGAGCCAATAAAGTTATCAGGTTTTAGCAAATGTCGGACATAATTACAATTTATGATTTGAAGCTCTTTTCTATCCTGTCTTGATAAATCAGTTTGCAGGTATGTAGTTCCCTGATAAACTTCATTAATTCACTGAAGAAAAATTAAAATCTACTTGGAAATCATATGATTATTGTGTAAATTTATAGGATTAAATCTGAAAAACCATGAAAACAGGCATTTATCGTTTGATTGTGGCTGTGCTGCTGATAATGCCGTTGATTGCTGTTTCGCAGGTTAAGGATAAACAGAAAGAGCCTGCGAACACATTCACCGACAATAAAACCGGCAGTGGCGGCGAAAGTTTTAACACAGGCGGCAGTTCTTCGCTTACAACCCGTGAAGCGATGATTGAAGGCAGGGAAGGCAACATGTACTTTGGCTCTGCGTGGCCCGAAGGAGTTATCAATCTTCGCGATGGTTCCAACATCAAAGGGCGTAATCTGCGATATGATATCTACGCTGACCAGATGCAGATGACCGATGGTAAAGACACACTGGCTATAGCTAAACCGGAGGAAATCAGCTCCTTATCATTCGATGGGCACACTTTTATTTATCAGCCTTTCGAGTGTTCAGGCCTCGTGAAGGAAGGCTATTTTGAAGTGATTGTCCCTGGCGAAACCGAGCTTCTGCTTAAGCGTTCGATAACTTTTCACCTGAAGGGAGATGATCCAAACGCTAAGGATAAATATTATGTTAGCGACTGTTATTTTCTGAAGAAAGGTGACAATCCGGCTATTAAGGTTTTGTGCAACAAGAAAAGTGCCCTGGAAGGCTTGTGTGAGCACAGGGATGAGATTGATGCATACATCAAAAAGACCGGGAAAAAAGTGAAGACCGTCGATGATCTTAAAGATCTGGTCAATTACTATAATTCACTTGAATAAGAATTCGTGATGTGGCTGATACATTACAACCGCCTGTTTAAGCCAGGTGAGAAATAGGTATTTTTGTCGGGTAGAATTTACTCAAGTTGACGGCTCCAATACAATATCAGGACTTTGCCAGTGAGTTAAGCAGTTGCAGCATTTGCCCGCGTGAATGTATGGCCGATCGTTTTGGCAACCGGTTAGGATGGTGCAAGTCTGACACGGGATTCAATATCAGTTCCATCTGCATTCACAAAGGTGAAGAGCCGGCAATCAGTGGTATTAACGGCATATGCAATGTGTTCTTCTCGAAATGCAATATGGGATGTATTTATTGTCAGAATTGGCAAATAAGTTGTCGGGATGAGAATGTGAGCAATTATACCTTGCAATTTGATGATGTGATCAGGCAAATCAGCAGCCTGCTCGACAACGGTTGCCATGCCGTCGGGTTCGTTTCACCCACTCATTATTTGCCTCATGTAAAGATGATCATTAATGCTTTGCGCAATGGAGGTCGAAATCCGGTATTTGTATATAATTCAAATGGTTATGATAAGGTGGAGGAGCTGAGGTCTCTTGAATCCTACATTGATATCTATCTTCCTGATTTTAAATATTCCAATGATCAACTCGCCAGGGAATATTCTGATGCTCCCCGTTATCCGGAGATTGCCCTTGCGGCATTAAAAGAAATGTACAGGCAAAAAGGCTCTGTTGTATTAATGGATGAAAATGGCGTCGCGGAAAAAGGTATAATTGTTCGCCACCTTGTGTTGCCTGGCCAGGTTGAGAACAGTACAGGTGTGCTGCGTATGATTGCCGGGGAAGTTTCGACCTCACTCACAATTTCGCTCATGTCGCAATACTGGCCAACACCTTTGGTGAAAAGCCATGGGAAACTGGGTAATACATTAACATTAGCCGAATATACGGCTGTGGCTGACGAAATGCAGAGACTAGGCTTCCGCAAAGGCTGGCTGCAGGAGATGGGAAGTCATGAAAATTACCGGCCTGATTTTGACCATGGCCATCCTTTCAAATAATAGATTTCTATTGGTATGAGCTTGATGGTTAATACGCTATCTTATTTTGTGCGTTGATCCACTTGTTAAATACTTCAACCGCATCGTCCTTTTCAAGTTCCTCTGAAGAGAGCTTTCGTTTTTCAGGAGGAAGCGATAATTCTGAATAGAATAACTCATCATCAAATCCGGCTGCTCTGGCATCGTGCCGATCAGCTGCATAGTAGAGCTTATCAATCCTGGCCCAAAGGATGGCCCCGAGGCACATGGGACAAGGTTCGCAACTACTGTATATTTCACATCCTGACAGGTCAAATGTGCCCAGATTGCTACAAGCATTGCGTATTGCGACGATTTCAGCGTGTGCAGTAGGGTCATTTATTTCTGTCACCCGGTTGAACCCGGTAGCGATGACTTTATTGTCCCGCACAATTACTGCCCCAAACGGGCCGCCATTTCCATTTTCTACATTCATACCGGCAAGCCGTATTGCTTCCTTCATGAATCCTTTCTTAACATTATCGTGCATTGCTGGCAAGTTTTACAGACATTTAATACAAAATTAGAAATATTTGATAACAGTTTTCAGCGGCTGGTGTTTATGACGTCAGTAAGGTTTAGTAAACATTTGCCGCGTTGGAATGTTTTCTAATGCAAACTATTTTCATCGCTATGAATTTTGTTGATGATATTTCGTTGTGGTAGTTGTATTTTTGCATTAGCCTGATGCTTTAACCTGCTATTAATTTTGTACCCTGCCTGCATGGTGAGAAAAAACCGGAAAATATCAGCAAAATATTTCGGTGCTGCAAAAGCCCGGAAGAAGTTTTTCATTTTCACAAATGAAATTCTTAGAAGTTGCCTGGCTCTCATTTTATTACTGGCTTATGTTGCTGTTTCGGCCCAGGAGAAATCTGTTAAAAAAGAAACCAAGCCTGTTGTTCCGTCTGAATTTTGCATTAGTTCCGACGCAATGATCCTTTTTAACATGATCAATGATTTTCGTCGTTCCAATAAACTTCCGGTCATTTCGCTTTCGCCCTCGCTTTGCTATGTTGCTACTCTGCACATTGATGACCTTATTACAGCAAATGCAGCAGATAATGGTTGTGGAGTGCATAGTTGGAGTGATAAGGGAAGCTGGAAACCATGCTGTTATTCAAAGGATCCTGCCCGTAACTTATGTATGAGTAATAAGCCTAAAGAATTGACCGGCTACCAGGGGGCAGGATACGAAGTGGTTTATTGGGGCGAAGAGACTGCCACACCTGTCGCAGCAATGGAAATATGGCGATCAACTCCGATATCGAAAAGTGTATTTCTCAACCAGGACAAGTGGCAGTCCAAACAGTGGAAAGCAATGGGCGTTGCCTTGAGTGATGGATATGCCATTGTGTGGCTTGGTGATAAACCCGATGTGCATGCTGACCTTAAGCTTTGCGGAACAGATTCACTGGTGCTGAAAAGTACTGCAGCTAATGTGCAGCCTAACGTTGAAAAAAACCACAATACCGCAGCAAATTCCNNTGCCAAGGTTCAAAAACCTGCACCTGTCACCAGCAAGCAACAGGCTGCTCCTGTACAGGAAGTCTCACAAACTATAAAGGAAACAGAAACCAATACTGAACGGTTTTACCTTGTCGTTGGCAGTTTCCGCAGCGAGGAACAGGCTGTTCAACGGGTTGATGAACTGAAGTCGAAAGGTCATAAAGATGCAGCAATACTGAAAGGAGAAAATGTATACAGAGTCACTATCGGGGAATTTACTACCCGTGAAGAGGCCCAAAAGAAACTAAACAAGCTAGCTGCTGATTTCAAAGGTATATGGATATTCAGGCAATGATGTCGTTTGATTAGTTAAGAGATTGTCAAACAACCTTATATGGATTTTTACTTTATAACCTTGAACGATTTCGGTATCCTGATGGTTTAGAAATCAAAGGACATTATCTCATCTGCCATCAATCACCTTCTATATTTAAACCATCCCGAATAATTTTCAATTTTCAATTTTCAATTTTCAATTGTTAAGCTGTGCATAACTCAGGTGATAACTCTTAGGCAGCAGCTGCTTAAAGTTTTATGCAAACTGCTAATTTTGCCGCGCAATGGTTGATACAGTTGAACAATATAACGAAGACAGCGTCAAATCGCTGAAGTGGAACGAGCACATCAGGCACCGCCCGGGTATGTATATCGGCAAGCTTGGTGACGGCTCGTCGCACGATGACGGTATATATGTGCTTCTTAAGGAAATTATCGACAATTCCATCGATGAATACATGATGGGACACGGACGTTCTATCGACGTGACCATAAAGGAGCACACTGTAACTGTTCGAGATTATGGACGTGGCATTCCCCTTGGGAAACTCGTAGCCTGTGTTTCACAGATAAATACCGGTGCCAAATACGACAGCAAGGTATTCAAGAAAGCCGTTGGTTTGAATGGTGTTGGTTCCAAGGCAGTTAATGCTCTGTCAAGCCATTTTTACGCCCAGACTTTTCGAGAGGGCAAATTGAAATCGGCCGAATTTCAAAAAGGTGACCTGCTTAAAGAATCACCAGAAGAGGAAAGTGAACAGCGCAACGGTACATTGATTACATTCACTCCCGACCAGTTGCTTTTTGGCAATTACCATTATATTCCCGAGTATGTTGAGCAGATGCTCTGGAACTATTGTTACCTTAATACCGGGCTTATTATCAACTTCAACGGGCAGCGTTTCCAGGCAAAGAATGGCCTGCTCGATATGCTTGAAAGAGCCATAAACGGCAATCCATTGCTTTTCCCCATCATCCATATCAAAGACGATGACTTTGAGTGCGCCTTTACACACAGCAGCCGTCAATCGGGGGAGGAGTATTACTCATTCGTAAACGGGCAGCACACAACGCAGGGAGGTACGCATCTTTCTGCTTTCCGCGAAGCCATAGTGAAAACCATCCGCGAATTTTACGGCAAAGACTTCGAACCCGGAGATATCCGCTCGTCCATCATCGCTGCAGTAAGCGTCAAAGTGAATGAACCGGTCTTTGAATCGCAGACCAAGACCAAACTCGGATCACAATACATGGAGCCGGGAGGGGTTACCATCAATAAGTTCATTAACGACATACTCAAAAAGAAGCTCGATAACTATTTGCATATGAACAGCGAAACGGCTGAAGCGTTGTATCGCAAGATTCTGCAAAATGAAAAAGAGCGGAAAGAGATGGCCAATATCAAGAAACTGGCCAGGGAGAGTGTTAAGAAAGTCAGTCTTCACAATAAGAAGCTCCGTGATTGCAGGGTCCATTACAACAGCAATGACGATCGCCGTCTGGAATCAACATTGTTTATCACTGAAGGGGATTCGGCCAGCGGATCGATTACAAAGAGCCGCGATGTAAATACCCAGGCGGTATTCAGCCTCAGGGGAAAGCCACTTAACTGTTTCGGAATGAGTAAGAAAGTAGTTTATGAAAATGAGGAATTTAATCTTTTGCAGGCTGCTTTGAACATTGAGGACGATCTTGAAAACCTTAGGTATAACTACATCGTGATAGCAACCGATGCAGATGTCGATGGTATGCACATCAGGCTGCTGCTGCTCACATTTTTTCTGCAGTTTTTCCCTGACCTGGTTAAAGCAGGACATATTTACATTCTGCAAACACCGCTTTTCAGGGTAAGAAACAAAAAGAAAACGATTTACTGCTATTCTGAAGAAGAACGTGTTTCGGCAATCGCTGAGCTGGGTCCGAATCCTGAAATTACCCGTTTTAAAGGGCTTGGTGAGATTTCGCCTGATGAATTCAAGCATTTCATTGACCAGAATATGCGCCTCGACCCCGTAATTCTGAAGCATTCGGGCGATATTCACAAGGTACTGTCTTATTACATGGGTAAAAATACTCCTGACCGCCAGAAATTCATCATTCATAACCTGCGGTCGGATGATGAGATAGAGAAGGAACTGGTTGCCTGATAATCAGATGTATTTACTTTCCTCGTGGAGTGCTTTCCAGGCTTTCCCCATCTTTTCAATAATATCACCGGCGATCAGTGCTTCATATCCTGATTTTGATGCCGCAATATCGCCTGCCAGTCCGTGCAGGTAAACTCCCAGGAGGCACGATTCAAGTTGTGAATAACCCTGAGCGGCAAGTCCGGTAATTATGCCTGTAAGCACATCACCGCTACCGCCGGTAGCCATGCCGGGATTACCGGTCGGGTTAAAATAACAGTCACCCTGCGGTGTGGCAATCACTGTATTAGCACCTTTCAGCACAATAAAACAATGGAACCTCACAGAGAATTTTCTCAGTACATCAAGCCGGTCAAAGCTGTTGCCGATTTTCCCGGCCAGCCTTTCAAATTCTTTCGGGTGAGGTGTAAGTATTGTGCCTTGGGGTAAAAAACCGAGCCAGGTTTTATTTTCCGAAAGGATATTCAACGCATCTGCATCAAGAATAAGGGGGACCTGGGCCTCCTGTATGAGCAATTTCAGGGCATTGTGAGTTTTTGAGGCCAGGCCAATCCCGGGGCCGCAGCCAATGGCTGAAAAACGGTCGAGTTGAGGAAGGGTGGAGAAAGCATCTTCCCAGATATCAGCCGAAACCATTGCCTCCGGTACAGCAGTTTGTATAATCCCAACTCCTCCCGAAGGCACATGAGCGGTTACCAATCCTGCCCCGGAACGAAGGCATGCTTTCGATGCAAGAACCGCTGCCCCTGTTTTACCCTGGCTGCCGGTAATAAGCAAGGCGTGACCGTAGGATCCTTTATGTGAAAACTTCTTCCTTGGCTTCACAATAAACCTGACATCTTCTGACGTGATAAGGTAATCTTTCGCGGGCTCCGATTCAATGAAGTTATGATGCAACCCGATGTCGATCACTTCCCAGTCGCCCGCAAATTCGTCGTTTTCGGCAAACATAAATGCCAGTTTGGGGAATTGCAGGCTTAGGGTATGGTCAGCTTTAATGATGGCTCCTGCGCCTGGATCAGAAGGGCGGTCGGAAAACAAGCCTGAGGGGATGTCAATAGAAACAACTATAGCCTTGCTTTCGTTGATCTCCGCGATAATATCTGTCCATTTGCCTTTTACTGGTTTTGATAACCCTGAGCCGAATATTGCATCGATCACTAGATCATCAGGATGGATTGACGGCTTTTCGGAAAGTGAGGCGATCATGCCCCCCGATTGCCGGTATCGTTCAAGGTTAATACTGTTATCAGGGCTGGCATCAGCTTCTGCTTCAACGATGGCCAGCACATCTATTCCGTCTCTCCAGAGCATTCTTCCTATCGCCAGGCCGTCGCCGCCATTGTTGCCGGGTCCGCAGTAAATCAGTACCCTCTTAAAATTCTTATGCAAACCGGTTTTCAGCCTCTTATAACATGCCCCGGCAGCACGCTCCATAAGGTCGATAGAAGCAATTGGCTCATTGGCAATGGTATATGCGTCAGCGTTTCTGACTTGTTCGGTCGAAAGTATCTTCAACATGCTTTTAGTTTTATCAATCAAAGATACGAATTCATAAAAGTATTCATTGAATTACAAAGCATACGATGCATATGGAAGTCCCCGTTGTTCCTTTATGCACCGCCGCATCGTATGGACGGAAAGCTTACCTTTGCATGCAAATGCTAGAACATGCCGCTGAAGGTGAGTGAAATACTGGAATCAGAACTGTATACCAAAGAAAACCTGGTGACGCTTCTGAATGCCAGCCTCGAAGATTCTGAACTGATTTTTGCGAAAGCTGCTGAAATCAAAGAAAAATTCGTCGGTAGCAAAGTGTTTTTCCGCGGGCTGATTGAGCTTTCGAATATTTGCTCCAAAAACTGCTATTATTGCGGTATCAGGCGCGGGAACAAGAGCCCTGTGAGATATATAGTTTCGGAGCCAGAAGTACTTGAAGCAGCCCATTATGCACTCGATAACGGTTTTGGATCAATGGTAATGCAATCAGGTGAGCGCATTGATAAGAGGTTTATTGGCTATGTGGAAGCTTTGCTGAAGAAGATAAAAATACTTTCGGGTGGCAGGTTGGGAATAACCCTCTCAATGGGTGAACAAACAGAAGAGACATACCGGCGATGGTTCGAAGCAGGAGCACACCGCTATCTGTTGCGGATAGAGACTTCAAACCGCGAATTGTACTATAAAATCCATCCTCAGGATGCCCGTCACAATTATGACCAACGGCTTGAAGCGCTGGCACTACTTCGCAAAGTCGGTTACAATGTGGGTTCGGGTGTTATGATTGGGTTACCCTTTCAGACCAGTGAAGATCTGGCCGAAGACTTGCTGTTTTTCAAAGAGCAAGACATTGATATGGCCGGAATGGGGCCTTATATAGAGCATGCAGATACCCCCTTGTTCAAGTTCCGTGACTTGTTGATACCAAAGGAAGAGAGGTTGCTGTTGTCGCTCAAAATGGTTGCCCTGCTGCGAATTACCATGAAAGATGTGAATATTGCGGCAACCACTGCCATGCAGACACTGGCAAAAGACGGTCGTGAGAAAGCGCTCAGGGCGGGTGCAAACATCATCATGCCCAATCTCACCCCGTTGAAATACCGCGAAGGTTACCTGCTTTATGAAAACAAGCCCGGAACTAACGAACAGGTTGAAGACTCTATTCGTAACCTTGAAAATCAGATACATGCTGCAGGATGCCTGGTGGGTTACGGAGAATGGGGCGATTCGAAACATTTTGCAAAACGAAAGTATGATTCAAAGGTTTGAAGTGAGCAATTCAGAAAGTTATCTTATTAAGAATTCGTAAATTAATGCGCAAAAAGCCTCTTCCTTTTCTTGAAAAAGTTACAATACTTGATGCCGGTTCTGAGGGAAAAGCGGTAGCCCGGGTTGATGACCTGGTGGTTTTCGTTCCATATGTTGTTCCGGGCGATGTGGTTGATATCCAGGTTGTAAGCCGTAAGAGAAATTTCATGGAAGGGAAAGCGGTAAAATACCACGCTTATTCGCCCGACCGGACGGAGCCTTTTTGCCGGCACTTTGGCGTATGCGGAGGTTGCAAGTGGCAGAACATGCCCTACAGTGATCAGCTTGAATACAAGCAAAAACAGGTAACGGATAACTTTTCACGCATCGGGCGGTTTGAATTTCCGGCAGTGCAGCCGATAATTGCTTCAGAAAATAGCATCTATTACCGTAACAAGCTCGAATTTACATTTTCTGACCGGCGATGGCTTACTGATGAAGACATGCAAACTAACCCGGAAGCAAGGCAGATGAACGGGCTGGGCTTTCACCTGCCCCAGCTTTTCGACCGTATTCTTGACATCGAACAGTGCTACCTGCAACCTGAACCTTCGAACCGTATAAGACTTGCATTGAAAAATTTCGCTATTAATAATAGCCTCATTTTTTACAATACACGCATTCATGAAGGGTTTCTACGTAACCTTGTAATACGAAATACAACCACAGGTGGACTGATGGTGATCGTGGTTTTTGCAAGGCCGGAATTCGACAATGAAATGAAACTAGTACTGGATTTTCTTCATCAGGAGTTCCCTGAAATCAGCTCGCTCATGTATGTGCTAAATACCAAGAAAAATGATGTGATCACTGACCTGCAGGTGTATCCATGGAAAGGCGATTCTTACATTATTGAAAAGATGCCTGACCCTCGTGGCGGATCACAGTTACGTTTCAAGATTGGCCCTGTGTCATTCTACCAGACAAATCCGCTGCAGGCTTACTATCTTTATAAAACAGCTTATGATTTTGCAGGATTCAGCGGTGACGAACTTGTGTATGATCTTTACTGCGGAACGGGCACAATCTCAAATTTTGTCGCTAAATCAGTAAAGAAAGTCGTTGGTATTGAGTATGTTGAATCAGCAATAGAAGATGCGCACGTCAATTCAGATTACAATGGTATTGACAATACAGTATTTTATGCCGGTGATCTGGCCAAACTGCTCAGCGATGAATTTGTCAGGGAAAACGGGCAGCCCGATGTTATTATTACTGATCCTCCCAGGTCGGGGATGCACCCCAAAGTGATCGATCAACTGCTGGCCATCGGTTCGCCAAAAATCGTTTATGTGAGTTGTAATCCGGCCACCCAGGCAAGAGATATAGCGCTACTCATAGAAAAATATACTGTTGAAGCCGTGCAACCGGTGGACATGTTTCCGCATACCCACCATGTTGAAAATGTTGTCCTGCTTAAACTAAGGGATTAAAAGAGCATGACTGCGGATCATTTCCGCAAGATCACTGACTTTAGCATTCGTCCCGTCGTAAATAATGTGAGATTTTCTGTAAAAAAACTCCCGTTGGGCTAAATGTTCGGAGATGTGGTTAGCCAGTTCCTCTCCCTGCTTCAAGTGCAGCAGCGGACGTTTCCTTCCTGAAACTGATAGCCTTGCGGCAAGTTGTTCGGGATTCATAGAAATATATACCGTGATCCCGTGCTGTAACATGAATTCCATGTTGTCGAGATGACAGGCAGTACCACCGCCGGTCGCAATGACAAGGTCATCAGAAGCCAGGTAATCATGAAGCAGTTTTTGTTCAATCTGCCTGAACAAAGGTTCTCCATAACGGGAAAAGAAATCGGCGATGCTGATTTTATATCGTTCTTCAAAATCTGCATCAATGTCGGCATAATTGAATCTGAGTTGTTCAGCCAGGCTTTTTGCCCANNGCGTCGTCTTGCCACAACCCATATATCCTACGAGGAAGATTCTCATATCGCAAAGTTAAGAGAGATAAAGTATGAAGTTTAAAGTTTAGTGTTTAAAGTTTGAAGTTGTATGGCATTTTAGAGAATGTCGGTTGAGCGCGAGATACGTATTTTAACAATGGCTTGCTTCGGATAATAAAAGTGTAGCATGCGAGAATTTGCAGTTCTTTATTTTTAAAGAAAGCCAGGGTATTCCAATTAAGTTGTAGTTTTATTCAATGATTATTTCATAATATGAAAAAGCTGTTCCTGCTGTTGTTCTTTATCGTGATATTTCTGCAAAGTGCAGATGCGCAATGGTATTACAAGCAATTTGGGGTTCGTTCGCTGGACATGTTGAACAAGTCACAGCTTGATATGAGTTTGAAATATATGCTGGATCAAAGGCGGAAATCAATCATAACCTATTCAGTTGTTGCATCGGCAACTGCAGCCGGTGGCGCTTTCCTGATGTATAAAGCGAATAAATCAGGCAGTGGTGAGGGAAGCGGGATTACATCAGCTGTGGGAGCAACATTGCTGGTCATCTCAGCCGCAGGAATAGTTCCTGCTGCCATCACTGACATAACGATACAAAGTGTTAGGATATCAAAAGTGAGGAAAGCCCTGGGCAACCCTCACATTCATCCTGGCATGTCGTGTATTCCAATGCAAGGTTCTGCTCAACTTCAAACAGTTCCGGTTTATGGACTAACCATTTCATTCAATCTTTGAAAAATAATTACTGATATCTTGATTGTTAATGCATAAGTGAAATTTTACCCGACCTGAAGGCCTGATCTTTGAGCAAACGGAACTCAAACTTTCAAACTTTCAAACTTTCAAACTTACTGACATTCCCTACCTTCGCATCATGCCTGCCAACCCCGAGAGATACTTAAGCAATACTGGGGCTACGATTCCTTCCGGCCTTTACAGGAGGAAATAGTCATGTCGGTACTTACCGGCCATGATACACTGGCTCTTTTACCTACAGGAGGAGGCAAGTCAATATGCTTCCAGGTGCCTGCAATGTGTCTGGACGGATTGTGTATTGTTATCACTCCACTTGTTGCCCTCATGATTGACCAGGTCGAGCACCTGCGTGCCAGAAATATTCCTGCCATTGCAGTACATTCAGGGTTGAGTAAGCACGAGATTGATATTGCATTTGACCAATGTGTGAGCGGGAGTATAAAATTCCTCTATGTTTCGCCCGAAAGGCTCACAACCCGAAAATTTACTGAGATCGCCAGGTTTCTGAAAGTGAATATACTGGCAGTGGATGAGGCACATTGTATTTCACAATGGGGCTATGATTTCAGACCTCCATACCTCAAAATTGCAGATATCAGGCCATATTTTCCTGAAACACCAGTGTTGGCGCTTACTGCCACAGCGATACCTCAGGTTGTAAAGGATATCCAGCAAAAGCTGAATTTTAAAAAGCAGAATGTTCTGCAGAAATCGTTTTCAAGGCCAAACCTGGCATACGTTGTAGCCCGCGAAGAGGATAAATTCGGGAAGTTGCTCAAAGTATGCAATTCGGTAAAAGGCCCGGGAATTGTTTATGTACGTAACCGAAGGTTAACCAAAGAAATAGCTGAATACCTGATTTCGAACAACATACCTGCCACGTTTTACCATGCAGGTCTCAATGCGGAAACCCGTAACCAGCGCCAACGGGCATGGATGACAGAGGAGCAGCGGGTAATTGTAGCTACAAATGCTTTCGGGATGGGAATTGATAAACCAAATGTGAGGTTTGTCGTGCATTTTGATTTGCCCGATACGCTTGAAGCCTATTTCCAGGAAGCCGGAAGNGGAGGGCGTGACGGGAAGAAATCATACGCGGTTCTCATTCATAACCAGGCAGATATACTTGACGCCCGCCACATGTTCGAGATGTCGTGGCCGAACCANGAGCTTATCCGCAGGGTATACCAGTCTGTGGGAAATTATTACCAGGTTGCCGTTGGCAGTGGTCGCGATATGGTTTTCGATTTTGACCTTAACGATTTCTGTTCTTCATACAAACTGAAACCACTCTCAGTGTTTTCGGCACTTAAAATACTTGAGCGGGAAGGGCTTATTGTGGTTGATGATGCATTTGAAAATATGTCAAAAGTGCTGTTCATGGCTGGGAAAGAAGATCTTTACCGTTTCCAGGTTGAACATGAGGAATTCGACAAGTTGATAAAAATTATTCTGCGGTCGTTTTCAGGCGTTTTTTCAAATTTTGTGTCAGTGAGTGAATCTGATATTGCCCGGAAATTGAACCTGCAAACACATGATATAACTAATAAGCTGAAAAGACTTCACCAGTTGCGTGTTCTGGAATATATCCCCCAAAGGAAAGGGTCACAACTCGTATTTGCTTGTGAAAGAATGGCTTCCGACGATATTGGTTTATCAAATGAAGCATATTATAATCGCAAGAAAGAAGCAGCACGACGGCTCGAAGATGTCATCAGGTTTGTTTCGTCACCCTTAGCATGCCGGAGTCAGACGCTGCTGGAATACTTTGGTGAAAGGAATTCACCGCGTTGCGGAATTTGCGATACTTGTATTGAAAAGACACGATCAGAGATTTCGAGTGCTGAATATGTAAAGATTGAGAAGGTTGTTCTTGAGATACTTGGACGAAATCCTGCCAGTGTAAACGAAATAATTTTGGCTGTTAAAGGGGTCAAGGAGGAAAAAATACTAAAGGTGATACGTTTGATGGCTGATAACCAGGTGATTGATGCAGACGACCTGGGAAACTATTCTTTAAAAACACATTAAGCATCTAAGCTATTCAAGAACAGGACGATAAGTGATATTACCGCGCGACTTTTACACTGGTGAAAATGTAGTTCAGATTGCCCGTGATCTGCTGGGGAAGATACTATGTACGATGATAGATGGCGAATTTACATCTGGTATCATCATTGAAACGGAGGCATATGCAGGTATAACCGACCGTGCTTCACATGCTTACGGAGGACGGAGAACTGCCAGGACAGAGATTATGTTCCGCCAGGGTGGGACAGCCTATGTTTATCTGTGTTATGGTATTCATTCGCTATTCAATATTGTGACAAACGTGGTGGATGTGCCACATGCCGTGCTTATCCGGGCNATTATTCCTGATGGGGGCAATACAATGATGGAGAAGCGTCTTGGGAAAAAGCTGAAACCCGCTTCAGGAATCGGGCCNGGAAATGTTTCAAAATTGTTAGGTATACACTATTCACATACAGGTTTGGATCTATGCAATAAGTCTGTGGGAAAAGAGAAAGGTGCCATTTGGCTTGAAGATAAAGGCATAAAGGTTCCTGTGGAGGGAATATCAATCACGGCAAGGGTTGGTGTTGATTATGCCGGAGAGGATGCTAAGTTGCCATACAGGTTTGTATGGAAGCGATGATACTGATAACTAACAATAGGTTAGACTCCCGTAGTGGTACACCTGACCCGTTCAAATACTTTACAAAAAGTTCATAATGCTTTCCTAGCCTGATCAACTTCTAACATTAAACTTCAAACCTCAGATAAAAAAAAGAGGCCGTCTCTCAGGAGACAGCCTCTTTTTTCTGGTCAAATGGAATTATTTGATAGTTTTAACCAGGTCGGCGCCGGCTTTGAATTTTACAACTTTCTTAGCGGCTATCTTGATTTCTTTGCCGGTCTGAGGATTGCGTCCTTTGCGGGCAGCACGTTTTGCTACCGAGAAAGAACCAAATCCAACGAGAGCAACCCTGTCACCTTTTTTCAGGGCTTTGTTTGTAGCAGCAAGAAAAGCATCCAGTGCCCTTTTTGCATCGGCTTTGGTCATACCGGCTTCACCGGCCATTGCTTCAATTAATTCTGCTTTGTTCATTTTAGTGAGGTTTTAATGAATAATTGGTTTAAAGCGTTTAGTATTAACAAAGATACACTAAAAACAACGGTTTACTACGTTTTGTTCTCTGAAACCCTTGAAAATGTTGATAAACTGACATCTTTGTTAATAAATCCCTTGATTTCAGCCACTTTAAGCCCTGTATCAGTCATTTTTTTCAATAATACCACAGGTTTTCCAGTTGTTGTCAATCCTGAATCCCCTGAGTAATTCACCGGTTTTCATGCGTTTTTTTCCCTGAAGTTGCAATTCGTCGAGCACCAGCCATGAATCGGTGCAGGATATCTTTAATTCTTTAACTGAATCTGTTTTGATGGTACCTGGTTGCACCGTAACAGGGTTGTTTTCAATATGCGCATTAAATGCTTTTAGGTTCATTTTAACACCCTCTGGTGATTCGAGCATGGTGAATGCTCCCGGAACGGGTGAAAGCCCCCTGATGAGGTTTCTGACAACCTCAGCGGGCTTATTCCAGTTGATATGACAATGCTCCTTGAGAATTTTTGGCGCTGTCTTCAGCACTTTATCAGGTTTTTCTGCATAGGACTGAACCACAGGCTTAAGGCTTCCGTTTTCAATACCTTCTATGGTTTTTATCACTAGACCGGCACCCGCCATCATCAGCCTGTTATGCAGATCACCTGCAGTATCATCAGGATAGACGGGATACCTTTCCGACAACAGAATATCGCCGGTATCAATTTCATGTTTTAATATGAAAGTTGTGATACCCGTCTCCTTTTCACCATTGATGATAACATGATTGATAGGTGCAGCTCCGCGGTATTGCGGTAACATCGAAGCATGAAGGTTGAATGTTCCCAGTTCGGGCATTTGCCATACCACTTCAGGCAACATACGGAACGCAACAACAACCTGAAGATTTGCCTCTAATGATTTTAATTGCTCAATAAATGCAGGATCTTTCAAACTGTGTGGCTGAAGAACAGGAAGTCCGTTTGCTACGGCGAACTGTTTTACTGCTGACTGCTGAAGCTGCAGCCCGCGGCCGGCAGGCTTGTCAGGCGATGTAACCACAGCAGCCACATCGTAACCTTTCGCAAGAATGGCTTTTAACGGTTCTACCGCAAACTGCGGTGTTCCCATATACACGATGCGAATCTCTTTTTTCATAAAACAGTTTCTGCTAAAATAAAAAATACCTGAATGTAAATCCAGGTATTTCTTATGGTTAGGCTCAGGTGGTTATTTTTTTAACTGGGCAGAGGCACGTTCGATATATTTATCGATGTCGCGGGCTTCGTTGCTGCGGTAGTAGCCGGTTTTTACCTTATTGTACAACTCAACAGCTTTATCAAATTTGCCGAGGTCCTCATATGTCCAGGCTGCACGCATCAGATAAAGAGGAGTAGTGAGTTCATTATCTTTGTTATCGGCGGCTTTCAGATAATAGTCAAGGGCTTTTTCCTTATCACCGAGTTCCATGTAAGCATCCGCAATTCCGCCAAGAGCCATGGATCCGACAAATTCGTCATCACTCTTGAATTTTTTCAGGTAGGTTATAGCATCCTCAAATTTGCCCTGCTTCAGGTAAATGATACCAGCATAATATTTTGAGAGGTTGGCAGCTTTAGTCATACCAAAATCATCTATTATATCAAGGAATCCGGGATTATTTCCATCGCCGATAAGGGCTTTGTTAAGCGAATCCTGTTCAAAATACCTCTGAGCCTGAAACATCTGAGCCTGAGATTCTTTTTCACGTGGTGCAAGATACAGCGTGCGAAATGCAAAAACCGCCAGCGCTATTACGATCAATGCACCAATTACGATGGTGAGGATTTTCTGATTTTTTTCAATAAACTGTTCCGATTTACTCAGAGCATCTTCTACAACATGTATTTTGTCCTCGGTAGTATCTGTCTTCTTAGCCATATTTCTTAATTTTGAGGCGCAAAAGTAGCCCTTTTTTCCGAATCTGGAAAACGTCATTTGTTTTTTTACCAACACTTTCCATCCTGATTTTAACAACGAAACTGATGTCTGCAATAAAAACAATGAGATACTGCTTATTTATCCGCAAAATGATGAGGCTTGTCAGCTTTGTGGTTTTATTTTTATTTCTGAACAATTCGGCCCTTGCCGGTGGATTCTTACAGGCACCTATATCGACAGTGAAGGCCGTACTATGCCGCAGCGGTTCTTTATCGAAAACAATAAGGTGAAGTACGAAATGCATGATTATATCTATATTTTCGATTTAAATAATAAAAGTCTGATTTTAATCAACATAGACAAACTTACATATTGTAAAACAACACTTGATGCTTACCTGACATATAAAAGAAATATGATGACCCAGCGGCTCGGTGAATTATTAAAAAGTGTTCCTGAAAATGAACGGAATCATTGGAAAGAAGAATATACCCGGAAGATTAACAGGGAAGGAACAATCCCAGATCAAAATGGAGATAGCGTCTCAATTAACGATACAAAGGTCGATTTCAAAATGGTGAACTACAATACTGATAAATACGCTGTATCGCTCAACGGGCTTAGAGTGGAAGAGGTTTGGATTGCCCCGGCACTAAAAATGGATCCTGATTTTAGTTGGGAGAGCTACTTTGAATTCATGGCTGCTCTTTCCCTTCGCGAAGGAGATGTAAAGCTTATGACTTCAGAACCTTATAAAAAATTGCTTTCTGCCGGATTTCCTTTGCGGAGGATCATGTATACAACTATAGGAAACAACGAATGGCAGGTAAACCTGCTTGAAGAAAAAAACATTCCAGATTACGAGTTCTATACCCCGGCTCTCTGTAAATCGGTCAGCTTGCAGCAATGGTTCACGCAGCCTGTTGAAAAGGCTGCAGGATACGATGATTATGAGTAGCAGTATGATGAATCCGGAAATAAAGAGAGCACTTGCTCAATATTTACCCGGCTTTATGACACCCGAGCGCAACAGTTTGTTCGACAGGATAATAGCCAACAGAACTCGTTATATTACAGTTGTGCTGGAGGATATTTACCAGTCGCATAACGCCAGTGCTGTATTGCGAACCTGCGATTGCTTTGGCGTTCAGGATGTTCACATCATTGAAAACCGCTACGAGTACAATCTCAATCCTGAAGTAACGATGGGATCATCAAACTGGTTGTCGGTTCACAGGTATAATTCGGCGCAAAACAATACTTCAGGCTGCCTGGGAGACCTGAAAAAAGCCGGATACAGGATTGTTGCCACAACACCACATGCCAATGATACCTTACTTACAGGGTTTGATGTGACAAAAGGAAAGTTTGCACTGGTTTTTGGAACCGAGAAGGAGGGGCTTTCCGATCTGGCTTTGAGTATGGCTGATGAGTTTGTAAAGATACCCATGTATGGATTTACAGAGAGTTTCAATATTTCCGTTTCAGCAGCGCTGAGCCTGTTTCACCTATCTGAAAAGATGCGCAAGTCTGAATTACAATGGCATCTTAGTGAAGATGAGATGCTGGATGTAAAGCTTAACTGGATGCGGTATTCGATCAGAAACAGTGCATTGATCGAAAAGAATTTTCTTGAGAAGGTTGAAAAATCTTCAAAAAGAAACATTAAGTAAACTTATTTCCTATTTTTACAATCATGATAATTAATTTATTCTAACTATGGGAAAAGGAGATCAAAAATCGCGCCGCGGTAAAATTCATATCGGGACATTCGGTAAACGCAGACGCCCAAAACAAGCTTACGTTCCAAAACCGGAACAGGCTCTTCCTGTAAAGGAAAAAGTTGAAAAGGTTAAAACACTAGCACAGGTTGAAGAGGTGGAACAGACAGCAGTGGCACCTGTAGTTGAAAAACCTTCAAGGGTTAAGGTAAAAAAAGCCGATGTTAACGAACCAACTGAACAGGAAACCGAAAAGAAAACTGTGAAAAAGGCTCCGAAAAAAACTAAAGAAGCCCCGGCTGAGGAAGCTTGATTAGTTAAAAATTAATCCCGCGTCAGGGAATGAAAAGATTCAAAAAACCGGGTAATGCCCGGTTTTTTATTTCTCGTATTCTCTGACGAGTTTTTTGTAAACAGATCCTCTTTCTTCAAAATTCCTGAACATATCATAACTGGCTGCTGCAGGCGAAAGAAGGCATATCTTATCTTTACCTGTCACCGAGAAGGCTATATCAACCACTTCAGTATAATCACGTGCCGTAAAGACCGACTTACCTGCGGTCCCGTATTTTTCAAACTCTTCTTTCATGCGTTTGCCTGCTTCTCCGACAAAGATAAGGTTGTTCAGACTGCTTTGCCTGATAAAAGGATAAAGTATGTTGTAGTCGATTCCACGGTCAAAACCACCAAGGATGAGCGTATCAACATTTTTTAATGTTTTTACAGCTTCAATACTAGCTTCGGGAATGGTTGCAATGGAATCGTTATAAAAATCGATCTCATGAAACCTTCCTGCGTATTCTATCCGGTGTTCCAGCCCGTTAAAAGTGCGCACAGCCCGGGTGATGATTGAGGTTTCAACTCCGGCAAGAGAGCAGGCTCCCGTGGCAGCCATGATATTTAGCAGGTTGTGGTCACCTTTTAGATNTATGTCCTTCGCTGTCGTCAAAAATAATTTGCTCTTTACCACCAGAACGGGACCATACATTGCCATTCTCATAATATATGCCATCGCCATGAATCTTACCAGCGTGAATGGAATGGCTTTATGGCTGCATTTTCTGCATTCCGACAAATGTTTCTTGATCAGATTGTTATCGATATTGTACAGAAAAAAATCTTCTTTGCCCTGAAATTTGCCTATGTTGAATTTGGCTTTTTGGTATTCCTCGTAATTATTGTAATGGTCGAGATGTTCCTGGTAAATATTAAGCAGAATTGAAATGTGCGGTGAGACTGACAAGTATTCGAGCTGGTGCGACGACAGTTCCATCACTATTGCAGTATCAGTCGTTATCTGCGGTATAACATCAAGCAGTGGAGTGCCGATGTTTCCGGCTAAAACGGTTTGGCGGCCATTTACCGAGAGAATGTGATGAATAAGGCTTGATGTTGTACTCTTGCCTTTGGTGCCGGTAATACCGATTGCCTGCCGGCTGAAAAGCCTCAGAAACAGGTCAGTTTGTGATGTGATCTTTGACTTGTCAATATCAGCAGGCAAAGCGAACGACGGGATGCCGGGAGTTTTGAAAACGAGGTCGAAATCATTAAGGTTTGACAGGTAATTTTTCCCTGTTATTATTTGTGTATAATGATCACTCCGTAATAATTCTTCAGACTTCACATTGTCGTTGATGTCGGCAACAGTCAATGGATAATCAGGNNAGAAATCCCGCAGAAAGCGGTATGTTGAGCGCCCTTCTCTTCCAAACCCGGCGATAACGACCTTTTTTCCTTCGATGTNATTTTTTTACCAGTTCTTGCATGATAACCGACGTTGGATAATATCCAGAAATTCCTTTTCCAGGAAATGTTCCTCATTGAACTGCTTCAACAGTGATTCGGTGTGAAAGGAGCCGTATTCGTTAAATTTGTTCGTATTACTATAATAATCAGGCAGAACCGGCCATTTTCCCCTCAGTTTCCTGATGTACATCATGAGCGCGGCATTTACTTCATCAATGGTGCCAACGCACTCGAAAGGCTTCACATCGTCAACCCCGGTCAATTGTTTGAGAAAGCCCAGTAGTTGGGGATCTTCATACAGGTTTTTACCGAAAATATGCACCATTTCATCGGGTGGAATAAAGGGGCTCAGTATAATCCAGGCAAACAGGCATTTGGCACAGCTACCGCACCATGTATCGGTCTTGCTGCCAACATTACAACTTTTAAAAACAGGGTAATAACGGACATGATCTGCAAATAGCCCGGCTATCTGCAACTCGTTCAAAGGGCGCAGGAAGCTGAAATAGTTGAAATCGTCAGAGATGTGTGATCTGGTATAATCCCTGAAATCCTTTTCGAATTCGTATGATTTTGAATACTGGTGATTAACATTAATGCCTTTTACCGTGCTCTCATTGGCACTTGACTCGTTGCTAAGGGCTATATTTCGTATGCCGGTGAGCCACGAAACCAACAATGAGTAGAAAGCCAGCATTGCCGAAAAAGGTGTATGCCCATTGAGATAGCCCTGCTCGTTCAGGCGGAGCAACTCCGGATCGATGGTACGGTTGACTTCAATGATGTCGTTTCTGCCAAATTTTGCTGTAAAAACGGTTTCGAGGGTGGCGCCTCTTGGATTGAGGATGAATGGTCTGACGTTGAACTCGTTGCGCAGCATCTCCAGTGTTACGATTGAATCTTTACCGCCTCCAATGGGAACGATCACTGAATCGGTAAGCTGAACCTTGAATTTTTCGATAGGTTCGCCTTCCGATTCAATCTCCATGAAATCGTCGATACTGCTGCTAATACCATTGGTGTAAAAAAACTCTCCCAGCCCGTTGAAATATACTTTCTTCCACCAGTCAACCTGATATTGGCACAGGGAGTGTTGCCTGATGATAACTTTTGGTGGGCAGGCTGATTTCCAATAGCTTACAAGCTCTATCATGCCGATGTGAAAAGCAAGTAAGTCAAATTCCGGTGTCCTTAGAATCGACTCATCGATTGTCCGAACGAAAAACTTTCGGGCCGGGATGCTGAATGAAGGATGAAAATCGTGCTGCCCTGATAATGAAAAGTTGTAAATCACCTTAAGATTACCGGCCTGAACAACAGCTTCGTAACCCTTATATTCCAGAAAAGGGTATTGAGAACGTAGTTCATCAAATTTAAGTTGTCCGGCAGATTTCTTTTGCATCACGCTGATAGTTCTGATGGTAGCAGCGATAGCTGCTCAAAAAGCGATCAAATTTACTACAATACAACGAATACAACGACGTTTAAAAAATATGTCAGCTAATAATGCTATCATGCATTTAGTAATTTTGTAACCTCTTAATTCATTATGCCGGCCACGAACGATAATCCCACCAGGGGCAAGATACTCATCAGCGAACCCTCGCTGAGCGATGGCTTTTTTGCCAGGTCTGTAGTTCTGCTGGTCGACCATAATGCTGATGGATCATTTGGATTTGTAGTTAACAAGCCTTCAGATGTAAAGCTTAATGAGATAACCACGGAGTTTGGCTCACTGGATATCAGAGTTTTTCTGGGAGGCCCGGTGATGATGGATAACCTCTACTACCTGCACACCAGGGGGAATGAAATACAAAACAGCGTGCCGGTTATCAAAGGGTTATGGTGGGGTGGCGACCTTGAAGTTGTAAAAGAACTTTTGCTTTCAGGGAACTTACATCAGGGTGAGATTCGTTTTTATATTGGCTATTCAGGCTGGAGCCCAAAACAACTCGACCGCGAACTTTCAGAAAATGCATGGATTGTCAGGCAGGCTGAGATGCAGCATGTATGGACAAAAGCACCCGGCTCGCTGTGGAGGAGATTGCTGCTTTCACTTGGTAAAGATTATGCACTCTGGGTTAACCACCCCAGCGATCCATCGCTCAACTGATGTTAGTCTAACCCAGCAGGCCTTTCACAGTATTGAGGAAATAGAGTGCCAGCGCAGGCTTCAATGCTATTGTAAAGAAAAATCCGAAAACTGCTCCCCAGAAATGAACATCATGTCCGATGTTATCGATGTTCCGTTTTGCCATGTACCATGAGTAGGCAAGATACAGTACCCCGAAAATAACGGCAGGTATTCCGAACGGAATTATGAAGAAATAGATCTTATTCAGCGGATCAAAGATGATACTGGCGAAAACAATTGCTGAAACTGCTCCAGAGGCACCAACAGCCGTATAAGTATAATCATCCTTATGTTTGGCATAGGCAGGAGTGGTAGACATAACAGTGCCTCCTGCATAAAGCAGCAGGTAGTAAAACGTTCCTTTGGTACCCCAAAACATGCTGTAGTATGCCTCAACAGCCCGGCCGAATGAGTATAATACGAGCATGTTTATCAACAGGTGAATCCAATCAGCGTGGATCAGGGCATAAGAAATAAAACGGTGGCCATTTCTGAAGTGCTTGATGTCATAAGCATTAAAAGCCAGCCGCCTGTATATGTCGTGATTGCTGAAAGCCCATACTGAAACCAGTATGGTTGCGATGATAATAATAAGTGTTACAGGCATTTACTATTGGGGAGTTTTGGTATAGTCAATTTCTGAGCCCAGCACGCTGTGCGGAATCAGGAATACTGCCAATACGCTTATGGCTGCAATAAGCGGCCAAAGCCTGTTTGCCCTGTCTTTTTTCAGTTTAAATGCAGCTATTACCCAAACCAGAACCATCACAATGGTCTTGTTATCAGTGAGATCGTGACCAAATGGCCATCCGGTCCAGAATGCTCCAAATGCATATTTCTGTACAATAGGTCCTAAAATTAACCCACCCAGAACCAGGAAAAGCAATGTGACCAGTGAATATTGGTAGGTACTCCGTCCATGGATCAGGGCTTCAATAGCAGTACGGGTGCTGAAAAGCAATCCCAGGAACATAAAGATGATATGCGGAATAAGCACCCCGCGCGGAACACGGCCTTTAAACCTCATTACCACGGGCTGGTCGTCTTTATCGGCAAGTTTAACATGTTCCTGACCGCTGAAAAGGTCAATTTCGTACATCATCTTGCCGGCAGCCGGTTGCTTTGGCATCATGAATACCAGTTTATCACCCAGGAGAACCATTGGGGCATCACTCCATTCATCATGGCTCTTGAAACGTTTGTAACGGATTGTGCCTTGCACCGAAGTATCAGGAATTTTCAGGCTGATTTCGGCATCCTTGTCGTTTTCAGCTGATCTGATAAGTTTGTACTTGATTGTCTGGTTGTTGAGAGTGGTTTTACCCCGAAGCTCATAGGTCGGTCCGGTGCGTTTCTGGTATTCTGCAACAAATAATGTGAATAAGACAGCAAATACCCACCACAAAGTTTTTTTGGCCATGTTTTTAAATGGTTTTAATGGTTTTCGGGAAGCAAAAGGCTGATAGGGTATGCAAGATTACAAACATTTAGATGAATATCAAAATGAAAGAAACTGCATACAACCATTGTAAAGGCAATTTTTATGTCCTGTTTTCGTTTATAAACAGAAAAATATCTCACTTGTTTACCTGCTATTATTTAGCATGATCTATTCAGCCGGAAGAATGAAAACTGCGATCAAGAAACTGTTTGTCCCAATAATTTTTATCTTTTTGACTGCTGTGACCCATTCCGTGACAGCACAGGAGATGCTTGGGATCATGAACAGCAACTCGCTTGGGATATCATCTTCATTGATAAATCCGGCAAATACCGTCACTTCGAAATATTATATCGATGTTAACATTCTGACTTTTGATGCATTTGCCGAGAATAACTACATCTATCTCCACGATAGTGTTTATAAGTTTTCAAGGTTCTTTCAAAAGAATCCAGAGTTCCCTGTGCATGGTGACAACGAAAAGACAACCTACGATTATTACAACACTACCAACAAGCAGGGATACGGAAACCTGCGGGTTATGGGGCCTTCGGCCATGCTGGTGCACGATCGCCACGCCTTTGGTATAACTACTGGTTTCAGAACAGTAGTATCAGCATCGAAAATACCATATGATGTTGCTAAATTCTTCTATGATGACTTCAATTATGTTCCACTTCAGGATATAAATTTTGTTCATACTGATTTCATCTCAGGCGCAGCATTATCCTGGGCTGAGTTTGGAGCAAATTATTCATATATATTCAGCCGGGAAGGCTATAATCAATGGTCTGCGGGTGTTAACCTGCGTTACCTGGCCGGCTATGCAGGTGCATTCACATCGGTGGATTATTTCGATTACATTGTTTATGATCTGGATACTTTGCAAGTAAACAGGGTAGATGGTGAGGCAGGAATTTCGGCCCCTTTGGATTATGAAACAGATAATTATTCGGCTTCACCTCTGTTCCGTGGCAGAGGATTAGGACTTGATCTTGGAATTGTGTACGAAAGAAAGGTAAAAGGTTACCAGAATTGGGACCACTACTCACTTTGTTCACAACCATATACACCATATCTTTACCGGATAGGGGTGTCGGTTTTGGATATTGGAAGGATAAGGTTTAACAGCAATGCTTACTATATGACTATTGATAATGGTTCAACTTTCTGGCCCGGGTTCAGCGATTTTCATTATACAACCATGAATGGAACGCTCGGTGAAGTGAGTTATCATTTTCTCGGAGATTCATCAGCATTGATCAAAGGCAACAGTTTCAGCGTTGGTTTACCGACTGCGCTAAGCCTCCAGGGTGATTATAATTTCTATAAAAACTGGTATGTGAGTGGTACGGCAGTGATGCCTCTCAGGTTGTACAAAAACTCAGTAACACGCGAATCTCTGCTGGCAATTGTCCCGCGGTATGAAGGCAAAGATTTTGCTGTCAGCCTGCCTGTGAGTTTATTCAATTTCTATGACCCGAGGATCGGGATAGCTTTACGATATAAAGGTTTTTACATAGGTAGTGAGAATCCGGCAGGGTTCTTCAGCTTTTCTGATTTTACCGGTCTCGATTTCTACATGGGAATCAGGATATCTCTTGCTAAAGGTGATTGTGGCAAATCATCACCGACCGATTGCACTATAGAAGAGTATTCGAAGTTCAGGAAGAAAAAGCAGGAAAAACCAAAAATGGGACTGGGTGTCAGTCAATAGTCTTTACATCGAGCGCATCACGCAGAGCATTCCCTAATATCATGAATGACAGTACCATGACCATAATGGCGACACCCGGTAAAATTGCCAGGTAAGCGTAGTCAAGGATAATATATGCATAGTTCTCTTTGATCATGGTTCCCCATGAAGGCATGGGCGGTTGTACTCCGATTCCCAGAAAACTAAGCCCTGATTCGAGCAGAATCGCCGAGGCAAAGTTAGCGGCAGAAATCACGATAACAGGTGCCATACTATTGGGTAAAATATGCCTGAAAATTATCCTTTTGTTGCTGAATCCAAGCGCTTTACCTGCTTCAACAAATTCCTTTTCCCTGAGGCTGATAAACTGTCCTCTGACAACTCTGGCAACTTCAACCCACATTGTTAACCCAACGGCGATAAATACCTGCCAGAATCCTTTGCCAAGCGTAAAGGTTATCACAATAACCAGTAATAGTGTTGGTACTGACCATATCACATTGATGAACCACATAATAATATTATCTGCCCAGCCCCTGAAATAACCGGCAATGGCGCCCATAAAAATCCCGACTAGCAGTGAAATTATTACTGAAATGAAACCTACCGACAGGCTGACACGGGCACCGATCATAAGTTGGCTGAGCACATCACGGCCATAACGGTCGGTTCCGAGGATATATTTCTTTTTTACAAGGTTGTGCTTTTGTATTTCATCCCTGAGCCCGGCGGAAGTTTTAATAAGTTTCATTCCGTCAATTGTGATAAAGCTTATCCTGTCATCCGATCTGCTGAATGAGGGTTTACTTTCAACCGGATACACTACATCAGCCAGGTTGAAAGTTGTCTGTTTCCCGGTTATCCCTTCGCCTTCGTATTCAGTAACCACAACTGTTGAATCATTGAAGCTGTAGCCTTTCACCGGGATATGCCTGTACTCTGACTTCCTGCCAAACATCATAAGCGATAGGAAATTGTACCCCGGATCCGGTTCGTTTTTTCTCACCATTAACATGGTAATCCTGAATCCCGGTTTCTTGGTGGTAAGCGCAAGGTTTTGATCGTTGGCATAGGGTGTTTTGTCGGGAGTGATCAGGTAACCCAGAACCGAAATAAGGACGGTGAGTAAGATGATTACCACAGATGCAACAGCCATGCGGTTTTTCAACAGCCTTCGCCATGCAAGCCGGCCAAGAGAGCCGGTTGCCTGGTATTGTTTTCTGCTAAACAAACCCACCCTGTATATTTTTATTAAAATGAACGATCACCGCCAAGCAGGCTTCCAAGGATGTTACCGCCAACGCCGGCAACACCGCCTGATTGCTCCCTGTTGGTGTGCGACGCAGCCGTAATTCGGTCAGCCAGGCGTGATAGAGGAAGGCTTTGCAGATATACTTTTCCTGGTCCTGACAAGGTAGCAAGAAATAGGCCTTCACCTCCGAAAAGAGCATTCTTGAATCCGCCAATAAACTGAATATCATAATCCACAGTAGGAGCAAAGGCAACGATACAGCCGGTATCAATGCGGAGACTTTCGCCAGCACTAAGTTCACGCTCTATGATACATCCTCCTGCATGGACAAAGGCTAGCCCGTCACCGGTAAGACGCTGCAAAATGAACCCTTCACCGCCGAACAAGCCTGCACCAATTTTACGCGTAAACGCTATATCAATTTCAATACCTCTTGCAGCGCATAGGAATGAATCCTTCTGGCAGATAAAAGTTCCGCCAACACTTCTCAGGTCAAGGGGAATGATCCTGCCTGGGTAGGGGGCTCCAAAGGCGACTTTCCTCTTTACACCTGCACTGTTGATGAAAGTTGTTATAAAGAAACTTTCTCCTGTGACCATTCTTTTAAAACCCTGGAACAGGCCTCCGCCTGTACCCGTATCCATCTGAATGCCGGCTTCCATAAACATCATGGCACCTGCTTCGGCACGTACACCTTCTGATGGGTCAAGTTCAACGGTGACGATCTGCATGTCGTCGCCATAAATAGTGTAATCAATGATATCAGTCATTGTCTTTTTTTATGCAAATCTATCTAATTAGCCCGATAACTGTAAGGGAAATTTTCAGGAGACAAACTGCTTGATTATCGGGAATATACAAAAAAATGGGCTTTTAAGTTGTGGCAATAAAGATTCTTATTAATTTTGCGCCTCTTTACACGGTGATCGTAGCTCAGTCGGTTAGAGCGTCAGATTGTGGATCTGAAGGTCGCGGGTTCGAGCCCCGTCTTTCACCCTGAAGAAAATCAAGCAGTTATGACATTTTCATGACTGCTTTTTTTATTATTCAAATCTGTTTGGGAATATTTTATTTGGAATTTTCTGTCCAGTTGCCAGTCAGCGAGGTGTCGTTAATCGCTTTCTTCAGTAGCTCCATGAACTTGTTCCTTGGGATTAGTTCTCCGCCAAGACTCTCCAGGTGATTGGTATATACCTGTGCATCAATAATCTGGAAATTCATCGCTCGTAATTTTTCAAGGAAAAAGTACAAAGCCACTTTCGATGCATTGGTCATCCGGTGAAACATTGACTCGCCAAAAAACGCCCTTCCGATAGACACACCATACAAACCACCAACTAACTGACCGTTGTGCCATGTTTCAGCGGAATGAGCATAGCCGGCTTTATGAAGCCGGATATAGGCTGACTTCATCTCGCGGGTTATCCACGTACCTTCCTGCATTGCACGTGGTGTTGACGAGCATTGATCTATAACTTCCTCAAAACAAGTGTCGTATGTAACTGTGAAGAGCTCTTTTTTCAGGGTTTGTTTAAGGCTGTGTGACACAATCATTTTATCAGGGAAGAGTACCATGCGTGGGTCAGGTGACCACCATAGCACCGGCATACCCTCTTCGTACCAGGGAAATATTCCTTTTGAATATGCAAGTTTCAGGCGTTCAACGCTCAGGTCACCACCCACAGCCAGCAACCCGGAATCATCAGCCTCTTCAGGATCGGGAAATGATAGCGTTTTTTGAAAGAGTTTGAAAGCCATATCTCAAAATTAGTTATTCGATGACAATCTCATCGCAAAACAGCCATGCAGGTTCACCATGCCCGGGATGCCAGTCTGGCAAAAGCCCATGATTAGTGGCTTTTACCCTCACAAATCTTGCTTCGGCATTAACTTCTGTCGCAGCTTTTAGCACTGATTCAACATCATTGTTCGGTTGTTCCAGAATGACACTGCCAACCTGTTTAAAATTAACTCCATCAGCAGAAATCTCAAAATCAATCTTTGACGGCGGAAATATCCACGACTTGGTCGATTGCAGGAATCCTGCAGCTATTGTTTTGATATGCTGTACTTTATCCATGTCGATGGTAACAACCATATCGGTGCCGTTGAAACCGCTCCACTTGCCGTCGGCATGATCGAGACTGCCGCGGACTCCGTCAATAAGTCCCAGAGGACCACCACCATCGTACCTGCTGTCGGGGGCATTCGTAAACGTGATGGCGTATTTTGTTTTGTAATAGTATGATTTTCGCTCGAAATTTTGCCTGCCGTCAGGACTGAAACCGATAAACCTTATAGTCGTGCTTTCTTTCAGCAGTATCGGATGCCTGTAGGGTGTTGATGTTTTTCCCGGTTCAGTACCATCAAGTGTGTAAAAGATGTCAGCATTTTTGTCGTCGGATATCAGTGTTACGCTCGTTGAATCGGTGAACGCAGCTGCTGAAGGAATGGCTTTTACTTCCGGAATTAGTTTGTATAGTCCGAATTCGGCAATAGCCGGGTTGAGCCGTGATGCCAGTATTTCGAGACGTACTTTACTGGTAGTGATAACCGGGAAACGCAGGAGCCTTTTGTATCCCACAGTTGTACCTTCAGTAATGTTTTTCCACTCACCTCCAATAAATGCACTGAGCCTGAATTTTTCGATGCGTTGCCCGACGCGTATATTTTCGCTGAGCATGAGTACATCAAATGTCTGACTCTTAGGCAAGTCAAATTCCAGGACGGCTTCAGGCTGCCCCTCAGTTGTCCAGTGACTGGCATTGTTTTTATCAAGCAGATTCTTTACTGCGTTTGGGTTTCCGCCTTTCAGTACCCGGATTTCAGCACCATCGGCAAGGTTCTTGCTAAAGATGTCATCGATTGCTTTTCGCCATACGTGGAGTGATTTGATGTCGTTTTCGTGGATAAGTCCGCGGGTATCGGGTGGTATATTGAGCAGCAGCAATGAATTACGGCCGACGGAACTGAAATAGATATCGAGCAGTTTTTCAGGTGTTTTTACCCTGTCATTTTCACTTTCATGCCAGAACCATCCCGGCCTTATTGAGACATCAACTTCAGACGGGTACCAGATAAGCGTTTTTGCTTTGGCGATCTTTTCACGGCTTCCAAGATCAAAATCAGTCATATCGCCGGGAGGCCTGAATCCTTCGGTTTCAGCCTTCTGCTGCGAACTAGCGGCAATCATCCCCTGGTCAGAGGTTTCAAACGGAACGACACTCCATTCGGTTTCGCGCCCGTAACCGCTTTCGGTACCCACCCAGCGTACATCAGGTCCCATGATGGCTATGACAGCTTGTGGTTGTAGCCTTCGAATGACCTTGTAGTAAGATTCCCAATCATAAACCTGCTTTTTCCCATTCGGACCTTCACCACAGGCTCCGTCGAACCACACCTCGTCAATTCGGCCGTAATTGGTAAGCAGTTCAGTGAGCTGATTTCTGAAATGCTCGTTGTAACCATCAGTGCCATATGATTTTTCGTGCCTGTCCCAGGGCGAAAGGTAAACTCCGAATTTTAACCCTTGCCTTCTGCATTCATCGGAAACATCTTTAACAAGGTCGCCTTTGCCGTCGCGCCAGGGGCTGGCAGCAATGCTGTGGTCGGTGTATTTGCTGGGCCACAGGCAAAACCCGTCATGATGTTTGGCTGTCATAATGATACATTTCAATCCCGCTTCACGGCATGTTTGTACCCACTGTCGGGCATCAAATTCTGTAGGATTGAACTTTTTAGGGTCCTCGGTGCCCTGACCCCACTCCTGGTTATAATAGGTGTTTACGGTAAAATGGATGAAAGCCGTCATTTCCATTTCCTGCCAGTTGAGTTGGCGTTGCGACGGCGTGACGCCGGCAGCTATCTCAACTACCTGTTCAGGTGTACTGTTGGCTTGAATCACTACATAATTGTTGCCGGTGTATTGGGCTTTCAGGCTTATGCCAGCCAGGATTAAGAGAAATGTTGTGGTGAATTTATAATGGATCATTTTAAAATCGTTTAGATGTTAATCAATACTATCAAAAGCATTAAGGATTTTTTGGCAGGCGGTTTTGATTTCTTCTTCTGTGATAATGAGGGGCGGGGCAATGCGTATTGATTTTGGATTGAAAAGAAACCAGTCTAAGATCAGTCCATCAGCAAGGCAATGATGAATAACTGTCTGGACAGCCTTTTCGTTTTCCAGCTCAACAGCGATAAGCAATCCGGCGCTACGGTAATCTTTCACAGCCCTATGCCGGGCGAGCATCTTCCTGAAAAGAGAACTTTTTAATTCGACCTGTTCAACCAGCTTTTCATTGATTATCACTTCGATATTGGCGAGTGAAGCTGCACAACTTACAGGGTGGCCGCCAAAAGTAGTGATATGTCCAAGCGCCGGGTCGTGGCTAAGGGATAGCATAATCTCATGTGAAGCAATAAAAGCTCCAATGGGCATTCCGCCACCCATTCCTTTGGCAACAACAAGAATATCAGGTACAATGCCGTATTGCTCAAATGCAAACATGCTTCCTGTGCGCCCGAAACCAGTCTGGACTTCATCAAAGATAAGCAGGCAGCCGGTTTCGGAACATTGCTTTCTTAAAGAGGTAATAAAATCATGGCTGCCGGGTATCACACCGGCTTCTCCCTGAACAGGCTCAATGATCACACAGGCTGTTTCTGTTGTAATAGCTTCCAGATTAGGGATATTATTGATATCGATGTGTTTAATGCCCGGCAGTAATGGGCCGAACGGGTCCCGCATATCTGCATTGCCCATCACGCTAAGGCTTCCGTGTGAACTTCCGTGATAAGCATTATTAAAGGCAATTATTTCCTTACGACCTGTATAACGTTTTGCAAGTTTCAGGGCGCCTTCCACAGCTTCGGAACCGCTATTAACAAGGTATACGTTTGACAATGACGGCGGCAGGAGTGAAGTAAGCCTGGAAGCCAGTTTTGCTTGCGGAGCTTCAATATATTCGCCATAAACCATCAGGTGGAGATATTGATCAGCCTGATCTTTTATGGCTTTGACGACAGCAGGATGACGGTGACCGGTGTTGCTGACTGAAATTCCAGATATGAGGTCGATATATTTCCTGCCGTCGGCGCCTGTAAGCCAGATTCCTTCGGCATGTTCAATCTCAATGGCAAGCGGAGCATCGCTGGTTTGAGCCAAAAACCTGAAGAACAATTCCCTGTTGGTTAGCATTACTTTTTATTTTGATCTCAAAGATAATAAGAGTAAGCGTTCGGGGAAGGAAGATGTTGGATGTTTCAGGCCCGACATTGAATCGCGATTATAGTCTCCAGTAAGTTGCAGTATGAGGTAAAGCTGAAATTCAGGTATGATCGTTATTAATGAATGTTAAAATATTCTAAGTAATCTGCAGTTGATTGTATTCCGGTAAATATTTCTGTATTATTGTAACATCGTTTTACTTATGAAAGATAAAGTTGTAATCATAACAGGCGCATCGTCAGGTATTGGGAAGGCGCTGGCATTCGAATTTGGCAGGCATGGTTCAAAAGTATTGCTTGCCGCCCGGAATTTTGAAGACCTGAAAACCATTGAAGCAGCTATTATAAACCAGGGAGGCTCAGCACTTGCAGTTAAGTGTGATGTGAGTAAGGAAGACGAATGCCGCGATATGGTGAAGAAAACCATCAATGAATTCGGCCGGATTGATGTCCTGATTAATAATGCAGGTATAAGTATGAGGGCGCTATTTCAGGATGTTGAAATGGAAGTTCTTCATCGGTTGATGGATGTAAACTTTTGGGGAACAGTGTATTGTACGAAGTTTGCCTTGCCATACCTGCTTCATTCACATGGATCGGTTGTAGGAGTGATCTCAATTGCTGGTCATATTGGAATGCCTGCACGGACAGGCTATTCAGCCTCGAAATTTGCCATGCATGGTTTCCTGAAGACGTTGAGGGTGGAAAACCTGAAAACCGGGTTACATGTTCTGATTGTTTCACCGGGGTTTACAGCGTCCAACATCCGGATGACAGCACTCACTGCCACGGGCAAAATGCAGGGTGAAACACCGCGTGACGAGTCAAAAATGATGAGTGCCGAAACTGTTGCAAGGAAGATTTACCTCGCTGTTGTGCATCGCCGGCGAAGCCTGATACTTACCCTGGTTGAAGGGAAACTTACAGTCTTTTTCTCTAAATGGCTTCCGGGCCTTGTTGAAAGAGCTTCTTTCAGAAGACTTTCGCGCGAACACGACTCGCCATTGCAGAAAGCTGAAGTAAATCATGTTGCTGATTAAATAGGTGAGGTTTGAAAGAAAGAAGAAAAGGCTCACACAAAAAGTAAAAAATGAAAGAGAAATATAAAGGTTAAAAGGTATTGGGATATTCGTTATCACCTAATTTCATAACCCAAAACACAACCGAATGACCACTGAATGACCACTGAATGACCACTGAATGACCACTGAATGACCACTGAATGACCACTGAATGACCACTGAATGACCACTGAATGACCACTGAATGACCACTGAATGACCACTGAATGACCACTGAATGACAACCGAATTAACCACTGAATGACCACCGAATCAACAACTTAAAAATATTCCTAACCTCCGACTCCTCATCACTCATCCCTAAAAATATAAACCTGCACAAAATGACCATAGACATTAAAATCAAAGAAGGTCTGGCCGGACTGAATTTTAACAGTACCACCGAAGATGTTCGCAAAATGTATGGCGATCCTGCCGAAATGGAAGAACTTGATAACCCCTGCGATGGTACACTTGAAAGCATAGTCTGGAATTACCCGACTCAGGGCTTAACTTTTTTTTCGATGCTACTGCCGTTGAACCGCTTCTATGCACTATTGAATCGGATAACATGGAAACTACCCTGTTTGGTAAGAAAATTTTCGGCATGAAACAGGAAGAAATTATCGGGCTGATGCATGAAAAAGGCTATATCGACATGGAAGATGACGAGGAAACCTGGGGCGAGTTGCGTGTGTCGTTCGACGATGCGCAGATCGATTTCTACTTCCTCGATAACCAGTTAACACTTGTGAGTTGGAGTTGCTATTGAGAATTAATTGTTTGATTTTTAATATCCCTAGAGATGGATTGAGTCTTGAGATTTAAAGAAATCTTTAAAACTTTATTTACCTAAAGTTTATGGACAATACCTCACTTCTCTCAACCACAGGTGCCTACATCAAAGTGCAAAGGTTAATACATCTTGCATTACTGGCAGGTCAGATCTTTTTTTTAGTCGTAGCCTTTATCCTTCGGAGTACAGGAGCTTTTCCGACGCTTTTTGAAGATGCAAATATTTTTCTTCTAGCGGTATTGCTGATTACAGCTTCAGCAATAGGCGCCGGACTTTTTATTTTCAAACAAAGGATGGCCACTGTGGCAGAAAAAACAGACATGGCTGATAAACTCGCTGACTACCGCGCAGCCGCTATTGTGAAGTATGCTTTGGCTGAAGCACCTTCGTTTTTTGCTATCATTGCCTATATGTTCACTGGTAATATGATCATCCTGGGTATAGCCATTGCCATTATTGCCTATTTCGCAATGATGTGGCCTTCGGTTGAGAAGATGTCATCAGAAATGAATCTCAATCCGGACGAGAAAATGAAGCTGGAAAAACCGGAAACCCTGCTTTAAATTTTTAATATCAATAGCCGGGTGTATTATTCTTATTGTTTGAAACAAAATCATTGAGCTTACGTTAATTTTGTACTCTTTAAATCATTAATTTATGAAAAATAAAGCTTTTTTGTCAATTGCTCTGGCAGCAGTACTTGCAACTACCCAGTTCTCCTGTAAAAAGGATGAACAGAAAACTGCACCGACAGTGCCGCCGACATCGACATTTATCATGGATATGAGTGATTTTAACGGTACCAGCAAGTCAGATGCCGCCACTCATCTTCATTATCTTTGGGCTGTGGCCAACGTAAGCATCTGGAATACAATTCTTACGGTAAATCTTGCTGTTCCGGTGGCATCCTTCAGGGAAGCATTTAACCACCAGGCTGTTTACGATCCGGCAACTGAAAGCTGGGTTTGGTCATACAATGTTGTTGTCGGGAGCGACACCTATCTGGCCGAGCTACACGGCAGTTATGTAGGTGATGGTGTCGAATGGAAAATGTATGTCACCAGAAGCGGTTCGTTTGACGACTTTGTCTGGTATACTGGAGAGTCTAATCTTGCAGGAACTGAAGGAAGTTGGATTTTAAAAAACGACCCTGCAAACAACCAGGATTTTATAAAAATCACCTGGCATAAGGACAATAATGGTATTGCCGACATAAAGTACGAAAATGTACTGGTAACAAGCAGTAATAAAGGCACTTATATACTGTACGGAATTAACAACGATGCCGATTTTAATGCATACTACAATATCTTTTACTCAACAAACTCAAATCTTACGGAAATCAAGTGGCATCGCACGAACCAGAATGGCCGCATCAAAGACCCTGCACATTACAGCGATTCTAACTGGCATTGCTGGGATGGAACACATTCTGATATAGTATGTGAATAGCAGAAATTCAGAGGACTATCAATCTGGGTACTCCAAAGTATATACTCTGAAGTGATCTTCATAATCCGGTGCAGCAACACCGGATTTTTTATATGTCAGAAAACCAGGTTACAACATAGCCCGGCTTCTTTGCAATCCTTTACAATTTTGTTGCCTGTTGACCGGAAGAACTCATCAGTGAGTTTATCGTCAAGCCGGCTATTATGATAAATATGATCAGCATAGTGGTAATTCATTTTGTCGATGAGGACCCTGTCAGCTTTACCGGGCAATAATTTTCCGAGTTCTTCAGCTCCCGGAAGCATTGGGGCAATCATGGCATAGGTACTGATCCCGCTGTCATGCAAACGTTCTAGTGCAGCCAGCCTGTCGGATATGGAAGGTGCTTCAGCCTCAAATATCTTTCTAACATCATCGTCAGCCGTGGTGATTGAAAATCCAACTTCAATTCTCTCAGACTTTCTGATAATATCCAGATCTCTCAGAACAAGCGGAGAACGGGTCTGAATCACAACAGGCCAACGATGTTCAATAAGCACTTCCAGACAATTTCGTGTTATTCTATAACTTTCCTCCAGGGGTTGGTATGGGTCGCACAATCCGCTTACCCAGACAGTCCCTGGTTTCTTTTTCCTGATCTCATTATGCAATAATTCGGCCGCGTTGATTTTGATATCAACAAATTCGCCCCACGGTTCTTCGTGCCCGGTAAACTTCTTGATGAAACGGGCGTAACAATAAGAGCAACCATGATGGCAGCCGATATAAGGATTGATCACATAATTATGGATCTTTGATGCCGAGAGTATGGTTTTTGACCTTATTTCCCTGATGATCATAATGTAAATTGACCGGATCCCAAGCTAATCAAATAAAATTCATGGTTACTTCTTTCAGGAACTTATCCTCAAGCAACCTGGCAATGCGTCGGACGACGGTGCGCCTGATTTCAAGTTCAACCGGTAGGCTCGGGTCCTGGTGCGCAATATTGATGCGGGTTCCAATGATAAAATGAATATCGTCGCTGTCGAGCAACAGCCTGACGATCTGGTCGGCAGGGCCTTTACCCAGTTTGTACTTCTGTGAATAATTCTTCAGGATTTCAGATACTTTACCAAGTGTAAGGATGCCTTCTGTAACAAGGTCAATACCTTCCATGAATGAGACAGGCGGGAGGTCAGTGTCCTCAAATTCAAAACTGTCAATGATAGGAATGCCAAGTTCACGGGAAACAATATCACCTGTGGTTGCACCGCAAATGATCTTTTTGCCGTCGAAATTCCTTACCACACCGGCCAGTTCGGTATCCTTGTGCTCTTCATATGGAGGGCCGGTACAGATGAGCAGCCGTCTTGGTTCACGGAAGTATATCACAGCACAGCTCGTATCATCTTTAGGATGGTAATTGTCGTTCATCACGGCAATGTTTACCACTTTGGCCGCAAGCTGAGCTCCAGATATGGTTTTATCGTTCCCGATGAGTTCCTGAACATATTTGGCTACATTGTCCTGACCGTAGCCAAATGGGTATTTAGCACCACCCATTCCTGATTGCGCCACTCCGTCGGAACATATAATTATACGATCTTCTTTTTGCGGGACAAATGTGCAGGTTCTCAGTTCTTTACCGGAGTTCTTTTCCGATACCAGTGTAATTGTCTGCCAATCAGGGTCAATAATCTTACTGCCTCTCAGGATTACGGTCTGTGGGTTGTCATATTCAAGTATTCTGGTGGAGCCGTCAATTTCTATATCAACAATAGTGAATGTGCTGTAGCTCATTTTGCGCTCACTGCACACCGGAAGAGTATTCATAATAATGTCGGCGATACGTTGCACATCCTTGTGCTCTTCGGTGAGGTTCAAAGCCATTGTTGCAGTGAGGGTGGAGAGCATGGCCGCCTTCACACCATGTCCCATTCCGTCGCTAAGCACCACGATGATCCTGTTCTCCTCATAAATTCTTTTTGAAAGGAAGTGGTCACCGCAGATGCGCTCCAGGTCGTGGTTTTTCTGTACCACGTTTACTTCAACATAGAACGGATTGGTGTTAATCTGGTTGTTGGATGCAGTCATGGATGTTTTCGTGCGAATTATTCTTCCTTCGATTGATGGGATTCGATTATTGAATTCAGCATTTTTTCTGTTTTGGAAGCTCCTTCTCCAAGCAGGAATGCAATCTGCTGTACAAGTTCCAGGTTCTGTTCAATCACCTCTGTTACCCGGTTTATCACTTCTTCTTTCCTCACTTCGGGCATGTACATATCACGAACCACGCCACCGACTATCTTGTTTTTCTTAATTGTGAATATGGTGACATTCAAAAGTTTGTCATTAAGGTGGACATCGCGGCCGATAATATCTTCGGCGCTTGTAAGCACATAGGAGAAGAGTTTATAAAAATTGAAAGGCAACAATGTTTTCAGATCGGCGCCTACCAGCCCCGGGATGATCTCGTTAATGTCAGCAGCTTCATCGCCAAGTATCGTTATAAAACTTTCATTAGAAGCAATGATCTTCAGCGATTCATCAACAATAAGAACAGCCGTCGGTAGTTTTCTCAGCATGGTCTGAGTGGTTTCCAGTGCATCCTGTGTTGCCTGCTTTTCAACAAGGGCCCGTTTTTCCGAGTCCTGAAGCGCCTGTTGGGTTTTTGCAAGTTTCTCGTTCGAGACTTTGAGCGATTTGATGTATTCCTGTTTGCTCCGTAGCGAATGATTGATACACATATCAGTGCGGGCAATACCATTGGCAACAGCTTCAGCGAAGGCACGGCAGCTTTCATAACCACAGGCTTTGCAACCAAGATCGTGCTCTCCATCACCTTTGTCGATGATTTTAAGGATCTCTTCAACTTTTTCTTTAGGAGGTACAGGCAGGCGCTGATCATCGGCGGCAAATGTGCGTTTCAGGTCAATTCCGCTAAACCTGTTTAACTCTTTGATCCACTTGCCTTTCTCAAAGTTGGCCAGTCGTTTGTTTGCATAGCTCACAACTTCGGTTCGACGCTTCAGCTTCATACCGTTTGGCTTCATGCCTGGGCCCATTATACATCCTTCGCAATAAAATATGTTGAAGTTTTTCTTGATGTAATCAATGCTTTCCTCAAATTGCCTGATCGCCTGCAATACCCTGTCACGTCCGTCAATAGTGACCATGGTTCCGCTGAGCATGTCCTGGCTAAGCCCTGCGGCTTGCAATATCCCGTCGCTCAGCGCATATAGCGAACCTTTATAACCTGATGGTTCCTCAAAATCAGCAAATTCAATAGTGCTTTCTTTAATTCCCGCTTCATCAAACATTCGTCTGAGCTCATCAAACATGAGGACAGCATCGAGGCGTCCATCACCCTCGTGTCTTAGTGCTTCTGTTTTTGCACCCAGGCAGGGCCCGATAAAAACCACCTTTGTATCTTCACCATGAATGCTCCGGAGGATTTTGGCAGATGCTATCATTGGGTTAACGATAGGGGCCAGGTTTTCAAGGAGTTCAGGATGAAATTTCTCTATGAGCGAAACTATGGGAGGGCAGTTTGCCAGAATATAATATTTACCAAGGAAGTTGCTCACCATCTCGTGATACTCCATAGCGACAAGGTCAACGCCGAATGACGCTTCGTGTACATACCTGAAGCCCAATTGTTTGACCATAGCAACAAATTTCCGGTAGTCGGTAATATCATCAAATTCAGCTGAAATACTGGGATCCAGCACTGCAGTAACGATATCTCCTGATTTTAGAATTTCCTTAACCTCGCTGCGCGAATCATAATAGATTATAGCATTCGGATGGCATACTTCAAGGCAACTGCCGCAACCAATGCACCGGTTATCAGCAATGAAAGGTACATTCTCACCGGCACGAAGCTCGATTGCTTTCACCGGACATATGCGGATACAAGCATAGCACTCCTTACAGAGGTCGGGATTTATTTTTAGCAGGGGTCTTTCAAGCATGGATGGTTCTTTTAACGTAAGAGCCGGGTTATTGGTTCCCGATATAATCCTCAAGAATCCTGACAATTGACTCAGGGTCAGTGTTTTCATAGAATTTTTCGCCGAGTTTCAGCATCGGGCCGTCAGCACATTTGCCAAAGCATCGTTCTCCATGGAATTTGACGTCATTCTGCAGGTTGTGCTCTTTAAGAAATTCCGAAACTATTTTAACTGCGGCTTTATTACCGCGGGCAAAGCAGGAACTTCCCAGGCAAATTATGATCTCTTTCTTCTGGTTTTCCATTTTATAGCGAATGCAATCTTCTGAAAGGAGGTGAAATTACATTATATTGATAACAAAATTAATAAAATTAGTCAGCAGGTTGATTGTTATTTAAATAACATTGTTATTTTTTTCACAAATTGTTACTGCCAATCTTAGAGAATGCTTATTTTTGTACCTGATACTCCAACACATAAGACATGCCTTCAAGCATAGAAGAGATTTGCCTGAAATATAAAAAAGGTAGTCGTGAGGCTTTACTGCCTGTATTACAGGAGATTCAGGACAATATCGGATACCTTTCCGAAGAAGCGATTGTTTATGTGGGCAGCCACCTGAACCTGCCGTCAAGCAAAGTTTATGGTATTGCCACTTTCTATGACCATTTCAGATTTGTTCCCCGTGGAAGGTTTCACATCAGCGTATGTGGTGGAACAACATGCCATATCGAAGGATCGATGACACTGCTGAGGGAAATCGATAAATTGCTTAAAATTCATGACGGACAAGTGACGCGTGATGGGGTGTTCAGCCTGCAGGTTGTAAATTGTATGGGAGCATGCAGCAAAGCTCCGGTCATATGTATTAATGGTGAATTTCACACGGTGATTTCGCCTGACGACCTGGCGTTGCTTTTTAATGATATTCGCAAAAATCAGGGTTAATCAAGCGGCAATAATACTTGTAAGTTAAATCGCATGGATGTTAGGGATTTTCTGATTTCTGAAGTTCTTACCTCAAAGTCACTTATACCGGCTCATTCTATCAATGGCCGGCTGGCAGAGATTCGCCGCGACAGGATCAAACAGCCGGTAATATATATTGGGACAGGAAGTTGCGGGCTTGTAGCAGGAGCCGGTAAGACGCTGAAGGCTGTGAAACAATACCTTGATGAAAAATCAATTGATGCCGAAATTGTGGAGGTTGGTTGCATCGGGCTTTGTTCCTCTGAACCCCTGATGGATGTTCAGATACCTGGTAAATCAAGAATTTCATTCAACAATGTGGATTCAACCATGGTTGAAACCATACTGAACGACATATTCAATGGTATTGTGCCTTCAGGAAATGTATTAGGGCAGTTTTTAAACCCTTTACATGAAGCCTGGACCAGTGTTGAGGATATCAGCATGTTGCCGTTTTTCAGGTACCAGCACCGGATTGTTCTTGCAAACTGCGGTAAGAGTGACCCACAGAGCATTTCTGACTATATTGCCCGCGGAGGATATCAGACATACCTGAAATGCCTGAATAACTATACTGCAGAAAAAGTTTGTGATATAATTGATGAGAGTGGTCTGCGCGGGCGTGGAGGCGGAGGGTATCCTACAGGCCGCAAGTGGAAAACAGCCCATAATTCAGTCAGTGATCAAAAATATTTGGTATGCAATGCCGCCGAAAGTGACCCGGGTGCATTTATGGACCGCGCCATTATTGAAGGCGACCCGCACCTTTTACTCGAAGGTATATCCATTGCAGCTTATGCCGTTGGTGCCACAAAAGCATACATCTACATAATGGCTGACTATCAGCAGGCTATTAAAAATCTTAAGCTTGCTATCGCGCAGATGAAGGAGTATGCGCTGTCAGGTTATAATATTTACAGAAGCGGCACCGATTTGCAGATTAATGTGGTGGTTAGCCCGGGAGCGTTTGTATGCGGCGAAGAAACGGCACTTATCAACAGTATTCAGGGCAAAAGGGCAATGCCGGCACCCAAGCCACCGTACCCGGCAATTGAAGGGCTGTTCAAAAAACCTACTGTAATAAACAATGTGGAGACGCTTGCTAATGTGCCATTTATACTAAGACACGGGCCACAGGTGTTTAATAGCATTGGTACTGTTAACAGCAAAGGAACAAAGGTATTTGCCGTTACCGGGAAATCAGCGCTCACTGGACTCATCGAAATTGAGATGGGGACAACGCTCAAAGACCTTATTTTTAAAATAGCAGGCGGAATAAAGAATGATAAGCATTTTAAGGCAGTGCAGATTGGCGGCCCTTCGGGAAGCTGTGTTCCTGAGCAGCAGCTGGATCTGCCTGTAGATTATGAATCACTGTGGGAGGCCGGCGCTATCATGGGATCCGGAGGCATGGTAGTAATGGATGAAAATACCTGTATGGTGGATATGGTAAAGTTTTTCATGAACTTTCTGCAGCAGGAGAGCTGTGGCAAATGTATTCCCTGCAGGGAAGGCACCCGCCGCATTCATGAGATCCTGGAAAATATTACCCGCCGTCCGCCAAGTGAAACAGGGCATGAAGTCCTCGAAAGGTTTAAAGGCATCATGCAACTTGATGGGCTGGCCGAAGTAATCCGCGATACATCATTATGCGGATTGGGGCAAACAGCTCCAAATCCATTAATCAGTGCTATGAAGTGGTTCCGCGACGAATTTGAAGAGCATGTGTTCGACCGCAAGTGCCGGGCCGGGGTATGTAAAGAACTCCGGGTTTTCTACATCGAAGTGGATAAATGTACAGGTTGTGTGGCCTGTCTGCGCAAATGTCCTACCAATGCAATAGTGGGTCAGCCGCGTCAGCCGCATTTTATCATTGAGGATAAGTGTATTGGCTGCGGAATCTGTTACGATGTATGCAAATTTGTGGCAATAACGATAAAGTAACTCCATAACACAGTGTAAAAATCAGATCATCTGCACATTAATGAATAACATCCATGATGTTTTTTGATATAGAGGTAAACGGGAAAACGATTAAAGCGCGAAACGGCGAAACCATTCTTTCGGCCCTCGAACGGAATGCAATCAGTGTGCCCACGCTTTGTCATATCCGTGGATTGCAGCCTTCAGGTGCCTGCCGTATGTGTGTTGTAGAAGTTGAAGGCAGGCAGGGGCTAATTCCGGCCTGTTCGCATCCTGTTGAGGAATGGATGAAGATACGTACGCACTCGCCACGGGTAATTAAAGCCCGCAAGACGAATATAGAGCTGCTATTGAGCAATCACCCCGACGACTGCCTTTATTGTGAAAGCAACGGCAATTGCGAATTACAAAAGTTTGCCGAAGATCTCTATGTAAGAGAAAGGCGATTTTACGGCAAGAAAAACAAATATAAAACAGACCCGTCGAGTGCGGCTATCTTTCGTGATCCGGCCAAATGTATACTTTGTGGCCGTTGCATTAGGGTTTGTGAAGAAGTTCAGGATATCACAGCCCTGGAATTTATCGGGCGTGGAAACGAAATGCAGGTGGGACCAGCTTTCAACAAAGGCATGAACCTGTCAAGTTGTATCAACTGCGGGCAGTGTATTATGGTATGTCCTACCGGTGCTCTCACTGAGAAAAAACATCCGGCCGAATTGCAGGAAATGCTTCACAACCCGGCTATCAACACCATCATCCAATGCTCACCTACACTCTCGGTGACCCTGGCTGAAGAATTTGGCCTCAGGCCTGGTAAAGATATAGAAGGCGTAATGTATGCGGTATTGCGCAAAATAGGCTTTGACCATGTTTTCGATACATCATTCGCAGCCGATCTTTATATAGCTGAACTTACCAATGAACTGCTGAATAGAATCAGCAGCGGGGGAAAACTGCCAATGTTCTCGAGTTGTTGCCCTGCCTGGATAAAATATGCCGAGCAGTTCAGGCCCGGATTGCTTGGAAATATATCTGTATGTAAGTCACCGCAGCAAATGATGGGTTCGGTCATCAGCAATCATTTTACGCAGCTTAAAAAGATTCAGCCTGAGAACATTTATTCGGTTTCGGCTATGCCCTGCATAGCTAAAAAGTTTGAAGCTCAGCGCGAACAAATGACACACAAAGGGATAACCGATGTTGATATGGTACTCACTACCCGCGAATTGGCGCGGCTTATCCGGCTCAATGGCATCGATGTTCAGCAGGTTGAATCGGAAATGGCTGATCAGCCTTACAGAACGCGCAGCGCATCAGGGAAAATGCTTGCAGTAAGCGGAGGTCTTACTGAGGCAGTTATCAGGGCTTTGCATTTCCGGATTACAGGCAAAGACCTTCCGCTTAAAAGAATTCCTGAACTTCGGTCATCAAAAGCTGTCAAGGAATTCTCGATTAAGATCGGAGATTTCAAATTAGGATTCGCTGTGATAAATGGTATGGGCAATGCGCCGGAGTTGCTCAATGAAATTGAATCAGGCCGCAATGACCTGCATTTTATTGAAGTAATGGCTTGTCCGGGAGGATGTGTCGGGGGCGGCGGCCAACCAGCCGGGAAAAACGCGGGATCAGTCAGGAACCGAATTAAGGCAATTTATGAAATCGACGACAAAGAACCGGTGAAAACTCCTTATAAAAACCCTTCGCTCAACGCTTTGTATGAAACGTTTCTTATTGAACCCGGCAGCGATGAATCAGTGAATCTTTTACAGACAAACTATCAGAAGAGAGAAGTACTGCTATAAACTCTATTACCCCAGCGAATAAACAGAATGGAAGATTCGGTATACAACCTTAACCAACCAAACCCGGCAATAGCAAAACTGGTTTTTACCATTAAGGAAAAATGCAGGGTTTGTTATACTTGTGTCAGGGAATGTCCTGCAAAAGCTATACGCATCGTTGGCGGACAGGCTGAAGTGATTGCCGAACGTTGTATTGCCTGTGGAAACTGTATTAAGGTTTGCAGCCAGGGAGCAAAAGTATTCCGCCGGGAAATAGACCCCGTTACTAAACTTATTCAATCCGGTGCAAAAGTAATTGCCCTTGTAGCTCCGAGTTTCCCGGCCGAATTTTCTGAAATATCCGATCATCGCACCTTTGTCGGTATGATTCGCAAACTTGGTTTCAGGTATGTGACCGAAGTGGCTTTCGGCGCCGATCTTGTTGCGCGGAAGTATAAAGAACAATTGAACAGCGGCACACCGGCCATATCGTCCGATTGTCCGGCTATCGTTTCATACATAGAGCGCTATTACCCTGATCTTGTCGGAAATATGGCAGAGGTGGTTTCACCTATGGTTGCTATGGCAAGGGTTGTACGAAACAAATATGGGGTTGATTCAATACTTGTATTCATTGGACCTTGTTTGGCCAAAAAAGCTGAATCGAAAGAAATTGATAATGCGATTACTTTCAGGGAGTTGCGTGAAATGTTTGAATTAAACAGGATCACACCAAAATCAGTTGAGTTCTCTGAATTTGATCCACCATTGTCAGGCCGCGGCGCAATATTCCCTCTTAGTCACGGGCTGCTGAATACCATGGAAGTTACCGAGGATATTCTGAGCGAGAACGTAATCGTGGCAGGTGGCAAAAGTAATTTTCAGGATGCATTACGGGAGTATGAGCAGGGCAACCTGAGAGGGCATCATGTACACCTTCTGTGTTGCGAAGGCTGCATCATGGGACCGGGGATGTCGCCTTACATGAATACATCCGCCAGCAGCAACCGCTATGCAAAAAAGGCAAGTATTATACGGTACGCCAATGCCAAAATGGCGACGCTTGACCGTGAAGAGTGGCAGAAGAACCTTGACGAGTGCATAAAACTTGACCTGTCAAGGACTTTTAAAGCAAACGATATGCGAGTGGTAAAACCATCGGCTGAGCAAATCAAGGAAGTGATGTTCAGGATGGGAAAATTCGGGCCCGGTGATTATCTGAATTGTGGCGCGTGCGGTTATGATTCCTGTGAAGAACATGCCATAGCGATTCTCAGCGGCTTGGCTGAATCGGAAATGTGCCTGCCATACTCCATCGAAAAACTTCACAAGTACATCAGGGACCTGAATATATCAAATGAAAAACTTGCTACTGTCCAGGAGGCTCTCAGACATTCGGAAAAGCTTGCCGGAATGGGGCAGCTTTCAGCCGGCATAGCCCATGAATTGAATAATCCACTGGGCGTCATCACAATGTATAGCAACATACTGAAAGAGGAAGTGCCTGAAGAGAACCCCATTCATAAAGACCTTGACCTCATTGTGGAACAGGCCGACCGTTGCCGGAAAATAGTAGGAGGACTGCTTAATTTCGCACGCAAAAACCAGGTGAATTTCAGTGATGCAGATGTGACAGCGCTTGCCGAACACAGCATTAACTCAGTGGTAGTTCCGTCGAATATCAGCCTGTCGTTGAGCAACAATCTTTCTGATCCGGGTGCAATGCTCGACTTTGACCAGATGACACAGGTTATCACCAATCTGCTGAAGAACTCAATAGAAGCCATGCCTGATGGAGGTAAAATAACCCTGGGACTTACTGATACCCATGAAAATATTATGATTCAGGTTACAGATAACGGTTCCGGCATTGCGAAGGAGCATATGGACAAGCTGTTCACACCCTTCTTTACAACCAAAGGCATCGGGAAAGGCACAGGGCTTGGGCTGCCCATTATTTATGGGATTGTTAAAATGCATAAGGGCGATGTCAGGGTTGATTCAAATCCGGATCCGGCAGCAGGGCCAACAGGAACTACATTTACGATTACGATTCCGCGTAAAAGGATGGCATAATAACCGGATGTAATGAACAAACAGTGGATAATGATATTCAAGTTTATAGTAAAGTGATGAAAAAGAGAATATTAATTGTTGATGACGACATCGATTACATCTTCCAGATGAAGATGAAGGTCGAACAGATGGGTTTCGACACTATAACAGCCGAGAGCCAGAAAGAAGCTGAAAAAGTAATTGAAGAGGTGAAGCCCGATCTCTGTATACTCGACCTGATGATGGAAACCGACGACAGCGGTTTTATTCTTAGCTATAAAATCAAACGCAAATATCCTGATGTTCCGATCATCATAGCAACAGCCGTTACAGCCGAAACGGGGATGACTTTCGATGTGATGGCCCAGGAAAACCAGCGCTGGATAAATGCTGACCTCTTTCTCGATAAAGGGATCAGGGCTGACCAGCTGCACCGGGAGATAAAGAAACTGTTAAAAATGTAAAGCATGGCTACATTCAAGATTCTGGTTGTTGACGATGAGCAGGGAATACGTGACGGGACAAGGCGTATATTGCAAAATTTTAAGGTTGATTATCCATTTATGGATGAGCAGATCGATTTTGAGATACTGGAAGCCGCTACCGGCAGCGAAGGGATAGAAATTATTGATACACAGCAGCCTGATATTCTGTTGCTTGATAATAAACTACCCGATATCCAGGGAGTGGAGGTACTTGAATATGTCAAAAACAAGCATTATGACATTGTAGTCGTAATGATCACTTCTTATGCATCGCTGGAGCTTGCTGTGAAAGCAACCCGTGACGGAGCTTTCGACTTCATCCCGAAACCCTTCACTCCGCAGGAAATAAGGGCCAGCATCGAAAATATCACCAAACAGCTTTTCCTGAAACGTATGACCCAGTCTCTCAACAGCACCGGCAAACAGATACGTTTTCAGTTTCTTTCGGTGCTTTCGCATGAACTCAAAGCTCCCCTGAATGCAATTGACGGCTATCTTCACATGATCCGCGAAAAGCAGTTCGGCAATAATGTTGATGCATACGCTGAAATGCTTGACCGTTCAATCGAAAGAATAAAAGGAATGCGGCAACTCATACTTGACCTGCTCGACCTTACCAAGATTGAATCAGGCAAACCAACACAGAAATTACTGCAGGTTGACCTCAGGCAGATAGTTCAGATGGCGATTGATACCAATCGTCCATATGCTATCCAGAGGGATGTCGATCTATACCTCAACACCAAATCGCCTGTTATGATGAAGGCCGATGCGGGTGAGATAGAGATTATTATGAATAACCTGATATCCAACGCTGTAAAATACAACAAAGCCGGCGGACGAGTCGATTGTTTCATTGAAAAATTGCCCGAAGCAATCCGCATCTCAGTATCCGATACAGGCATAGGCATGTCAAATGAAGATGCACAAAAAATATTTGATGATTTCGTACGTATCAAGAACCAGCAAACAAGGGGTATAACAGGTAGCGGACTGGGTTTGTCAATTGTGAAAAAGATCGTTGATATGTACAAGGGATCAATCAATGTGCAAAGCAATCCCGGCCAAGGGACAACATTTATAATCACATTGCCAATACCCGAAGATTAAAATAAACCAGTATAATCAGTTTGTAAAAACCAATAAGAATACGATGAAGAAACTACCTGACAAAACCGTTGAACGGCTTAGCCAATATCGCCGAACCCTTATCAATATTCTTGGTGACAGCAAACACCATATTTTCTCACACGAACTGGCAGCCCTGCTGCATATTACTCCTGTGCAGGTGCGGCGCGATATCATGCTCATCGGCTATTCAGGCACATTACGGCAAGGTTATGATGTTAAAGAGCTTATCGAGATAATCGGTAAGATCATCGACAGCCGCGAAGGACAACGGGTTGCCGTTGTAGGGATTGGTAACCTGGGCCGATCCATTATCGGATATCTGAGCGGTAAGCGCACCAAATTATCAATAGTCGCAGGATTTGATATCAATCCTGAAAAAGTTGACCGCGTATACGCCGGTGTGTGGTGCTATAATTACAGCCGGCTTGTTGAAATAATCAGGAAAGAAAATATTACCATTGGCGTAATCACGGTGCCAGCATCCGAAGCTCCGGCTGTAGCCGAAGCACTGGTGATGGCAGGAGTGAAGGGTATCCTCAACTTTACCCCAAAACCGATCAATGTGCCTTCAAGTGTATATCTCGAAGAGTATGACATTATTACCTCTCTTGAAAAAATAGCCTATTTCGTTAAGAAAATGTAATGATCCCAAAACCTGTTTGGGGCTTTACAAAATCTTGTTAATGACTTGTATCCAGCTTTATGCGCGTATTCCACAGTTTTGACGAACTTGCTGCCATTCCTAATCCGGTTGTTACAACCGGGTCGTTTGACGGCGTACACGTGGGACATAAAGCGATCATCAGCCGGATTAACTGGCTTGCAAAACAGATAGGAGGTGAGAGCGTACTCATAACTTTTCATCCGCATCCCCGAAAGGTCTTATTTCCGGAGACAGCGGGTAAAGATCTCTTTCTGATCAACTCGCAGCGTGAAAAGGTGGAATTACTCACAAAATCAGGACTTAACAACCTGATTGTGGTGGAGTTCACCAGGGAGTTTTCTGAAATATCGTCTATTGACTTTATCCGGAATCTGCTGGTGGCAAAACTTCATGCCAGGAAAATCGTTATCGGCTTTAACCACCAGTTCGGTCATAACAGGGAAGGTGACTTTGAGTATCTCAACGAATTAGGCAAGTATTATGGTTTTGATGTTGAGGAAATTCCTGAACAGGATATCCATAATGAAACCGTTAGTTCAACACTCATCCGGAAAGCTTTGCAGGAAGGCCGTATCCAACGGGCAAATGCTTACCTCGACCATCACTATATGATCATCGGCAAAGCAGTGAAGGGTAGCAGATTGCTTACGAACCTTGATTTTCCTACATATTTTATCAGCATTGACGAGGAATGCAAGCTCGTACCACCCGATGGAGTTTATGCCGTAAAGGTTGAAAATGGCGGGCAGTCGTCAAAAGCCATCGTCAACATCAGGAACAACCGGTATGGAGCAGAACGTGATTTTAACGCTATGTCAATTGAAGTCTTTCCGTTTGAACAGCCGGGTTTGTGGGAATCTGAAGTGAAGCTGTTGTTTGCTAAAAAGATTCGGGATGAATTTACATTCATCGATGCTTCCGACTTGAAACGCCAGCTTGAAAAAGACCGGGAACTTGTAGAAGAACTGATTTTTTAAGTAGTAGGATATAATTGTAAATAGTGAAATAAATACAGACAGGTGTCGACAGATAGCAAAATGAAAATTACTTTTCTTGGAACCGGAACATCAACCGGTGTTCCTGTAATTGCCTGTAATTGTGATGTATGCAGGAGCGATGATCCTCATGACAGGCGGTACAGGACTTCTGCTATGCTCACTGTCGGAAACACGAATGTCGTTATCGATTGCGGGCCCGATTTCAGAAGCCAGATGTTGAAGAATAAGATTGAAAACATTGATGCAGTGATCTTTACACATGCTCACCGTGATCATATTGCCGGTCTTGACGATATCAGGGCATTTAACTACATCCTCAACAAGGTAATTAACATATACGGTACGCACGAAACACTCGAATCGATCAAAACACAGTTTCCTTACATTTTTTATTCCGGGCGTTATTTCGGTGTACCGCAGATCACACTCAATACAATTGGTGATGAACCGTTCACTATCAGCGGTATTGAGTTCAAACCGATCAGGATCATGCACCAGGATTTGCCTATAACCGGTTATAGAATTGGCGATTTTACTTACATAACCGACGCAAACCATATTGATGCCGCCGAACTGGATAAAGTAAGAGGATCTAAAGTGATAGTTCTTAATGCCTTACGTAATTCCCGACATGTATCTCACTTCTCGCTCGGCGAAGCCCTCGATATTTTGGAAGACCTTAAACCCGAGCGGGCATACCTTACACATATCAGCCATTTCCTGGGCAAGCAGGAGGACGTTGAGAAGAAACTGCCGCCGCATATCCGCCTGGCATATGATAATCTTGTGATTGATATCTAGTTAAAGTGTTGATAAGTAACCAATTAATTGCCGAAAAAAAATACCGGAACCCAGTTGAATTGATAAAAATAAATTCGGTATTATAATACCTGAATTTCCTTAGGTTTCGTAATTTTGTAGGCATAGGAGATATTAAAAATGAAATTTACGCCTGAAAAATGCCGCATACCTGATCAGCGGATGAAACCGTTCATCGATGCGGACGAAATCTGGGACATCCTCAACAATACAAAGCCCGACCGTAAGCAGGTGCAGGATGTCATAGCAAAATCACTGGATAAACAAAGGCTCACGCTGGCCGAAACTGCCGTACTGATCAATGCAACCGATGACGATCTTGTGGAAGAGATCAAAGAAGGTGCCCGTAAACTCAAAGAAAAGGTTTATGGCAACCGTATTGTACTCTTTGCCCCATTGTACATCGGTAATAAATGCAGCAATAATTGCAGCTACTGCGGATTTAAAGCATCAAATACTGATGCCATTCGTAAGACCCTTTCCGACCAGGAACTGGTACATGAAGTGGAAGCTCTTGAGGATAACGGACAGAAACGACTTATCCTCGTTTATGGCGAACACCGCGAATACAGCCCTGAGTTTATTGCCCATACGGTGAACGTGGTTTACGGAGTGAAAAAAGGTCATGGAGAAATACGCCGTGTAAATATTAATGCTGCTCCCCTTGAAATTGAAGGTTTCAGAACGGTAAAGGCTTCAGGAATTGGAACATACCAGATATTCCAGGAAACCTACCACCCTGAAATTTATACTCATTACCATCTCGGTGGGGCAAAGCGCAACTACGAATACAGGCTCACAGCACTTGACCGCGCACAGGAAGCCGGAATTGATGATGTGGGCATCGGCGCATTGATCGGGCTTTACGACTGGCGGTTTGAAGTCATGGGACTTATCAGACATACAAATCATCTCGAAGCATGCTATAATGTTGGGCCTCATACCATTTCTTTCCCACGCATACAGGAAGCATCTGCCATCAATTTCGACGGTAAATACCGGGTATCAGACCGCGACTTCACCAAATTGGTTGCTATTCTGCGTCTTGCGGTGCCCTATACAGGCCTGATACTCACTGCCCGTGAAAATCCGGAAGTGAGAAGGGAAGTGATGCGTTTTGGTGTATCCCAGATCGATGGTGGTACAAAACTGGAACTGGGCAGTTATTCCGATAGCCTGAACGAAGAACAAAACCTTAACCGTGAACAGTTCCATATCGCTGACAGCCGTTCACTCAACGAGATCATTGATGAACTGATAAATACAGGTTACATGCCTTCTTTCTGTACGGCATGTTACAGGCTGGGCCGTACCGGTGAGCACTTTATGGAATTCTCAGTACCCGGTTTTATCAAGAGATATTGTTCGCCCAATGCTATACTTACCCTCACTGAATATCTTGAGGATTATGCACCGGCTGAAACAAAACAAAAAGGATACGAAGCCATTGAAAAGAACCTGGTTGAACTGGAAGCTGCAACTGAAAGAGTAAACGTTCCCGAAATCCGCCGGCGCATAGATAAAATAAAAGCAGGAGAAAGGGACCTCTACTTCTGAGTAATTGAAAATTGAAAATTGAAAATTGAAAATTGACAATTGAAAATGAATAATTTTTAGTTACTCAGCCATCAGAACTTTGACTTTAAATTTTAACCATTAACCATTAACCATTAACCATTAACCATTAACCTCTAACATTCCTCCATGTCACAAATCCGAATAATAGGTCTGCTCATTGCCGACCGAATTAAGGAAGCAGGAAGCACCCAGTCGGTTCTGGCCCGACATTCCCGCATTATCCGTTCAAGGCTTGGCTTCCATGAATTGAACGAAGACATATGCAGCCGCAACGGGATCATCATCCTTAACCTTACAGGAACTGTTGAAGAACAGGATGCCATCATGAGTGATCTGAAAGCTATCGGCGGACTTGAAGTTCGCGAGATGTCATTCGATCTCGATAAAATAAGCGTCAGCAATTGTGGTTAACATGCGGTAAATAAAGCTTCCTCAAACATTCTGAATNNTATGAAAGAGATAAAAATACTCGGGATATATGTAAACCGTGCCAAAGACGACACGAACCGGATACAGGAAATACTGACCCGTTATGGTTGTTCGATAAGGACAAGACTGGGACTCCACGATACTGATGATGAATATTATGATGATCGCGGACTGATCCTTCTTGAATTGTTTGGCGATCCGGAAGAGGCTTTGCGCCTTGAAAATGAATTACTTGGAATTGATTATGTGGAAGTGCAAAAGATGACTTTCCGCAAGAAATAACGCTTAGGCCGCTGTTTATTTTACTTTGCTTCCCAGGATGGTTAGTGAGCCTTTATATTTTTCTGTTTTATAATACCCTATTGTCTTAATCACGTAATAATAAACACCGTCTGGCATGCCCTGTGCAGTCCAGTCGCCTTTATAATCAGTATTGGCATATACCCTTCGTCCCCAGCGGTCGAACATATATAATTCAAGCCGTTCGAATTCATTGCTGATAATCCAGTCGTCAGAGTTTTTGTCCTCGTTGATTACCATGAAAGCATCATTCGCACCGTCTCCATTGGGAGTCATTACGTTGGGTATCCTGATCTTTGCTTCCTTGATTGGCAGTCTTAATTGTATAAGGCTGTCGCAGCCATTTTCGTTCTTAACAAGTAACGACAGCAGAAAGTAACCGTCCTGGTTGATGTTGGCTGTTGTGAAAGTATGCGTGGGATTAAAAGAGCGGGCGGTGTCACCGTCGCCGAAATCCCATAGAGGAGCTTCGGTGACATGGGTAGGGGAAATTTCGTCGAAGCGGAATGATAGGGTAGGGTTCTGCAGGTAAATGATCGAATCTGGTTCAATCACTATCTTTACGTTGGCACCGGGCATTCCGTTCACCACGAACAGGGAGTCGACTTCGCAGCCATTGGCATCTGTTACCAGCAGTTCATTATACCCGCTGCACAGGTTTGTCTGTATCGAATCGAATCTGCCGGGAGTACCGTTCCACAGGTAGCTGTACGGAGCCTGGCCACCGGTAGTGTTAACCATATAATTGGCATCACAGGAATTAGTGCAGGTTGCATCAATTTCAGTAATCAGTAGGTTCATCTTTCCGAAAATACTAATAGTTCCGGCAGTATATTCGTCGGGCATCAGGGTCCCTTCCGGGTCATAATAAAAACAGTTCTCCTCGTCAAAACCCAGTGCGGTAGTGCCGGGTGCAGTGTAGAAGATCAGTTCAACCAGTGTATCATTGATAAGGCTTGCCGGTGATGTTCGCTTCCAGGAAATGACCACTTTGTCGGTAAGGTTCTCGATGTTAAAATAGCCGCCAGCGATCTGTTGATTGACAGCCCGGTATGTTTTATATGTAAGTACCTCAGGATTAAAAGTCAATGTGAGCTGCAACGAATCAACACCTATCATGTTCAGCACAGTAACAGGAATTGCCAGGTTTATGCCGGGACAATTGTTGCTTCCGATAGTTCCGGTTTCAATAGTAAGCGGCTGGGCAAGAGAGCTTTTCGTACCGGTTACCAGAACGATAAGTATAATAGTACAGAGATAAGTCAGGAATCTGTTCTTGATGGAAAACATCCGGTCAGCTATGTTCATAAATTTACTGGAAAGCAAATGTACTCGAAAAAGTTGTTGGTCCCGGACAATTAACGTTCCGTATGCCGATTTCGTGTCTTCGTGGTTAAAAATCGCCGTAATCAAGCATCATTAGTGTGCAGGCATGAACAACGGATATTCCGCTTTTTCGCAAATCTTCAGCAAATTCCGGATTCTCACTGCCAGGATTAAAGATCACGCGCTGAGGCTTTAACGACTGTATATATTGCCGGTATCCGGTTTGATTCTGTGCCCCGAGATACATCGTTACAGTATGTATTCCACTTTCCAAAGGCAGTCCGCGCTGTATAGGCACTCTACCTGCCATGCCTTCACGCAGCCCGACAGCGACCACCGGAATGTGGTGATCAGTAAGTGATACGACACATTGATACGAGTAGCGCGATGGATTGGGACTTGCTCCGAGAACCAGCGTTTTTTTTGTATGGATATCCATTATTCAAAATAATGTGCAGAGAATCAGAACAGTAAAAAAGCCAGTCGGGTTACACTTCTCTGAGAATCGATTCAAGATTCTCAAACCGCTTACGATAATCGTCCATGGAACGGTTGATTACTTCGAGTGCTTCCTCACGCCCGAAGGTCTGGTTGATTTCAACACGCCGTTGTTGTCCGGGTAGGTCTTTGTAAGTGAGAAAATAATGCAGCAGCCTGTCGGTGACCTGATGGGGAAGTTCCGAAATGTCGTTATAGGTCCCGTAGACTGCATCATTACACAGAACAGCGATAATCTTGTCGTCGGATTCATTTCCGTCGATCATCCTGAAACCTCCGATAGGTATAGCGCGTACGAGGATATCACCGTGCGAAATGTCTTTTTCGGTAAGAACACAGATATCAATCGGATCACCATCCCCTTTGATGCCCTCCATGCCGGTTTTCATCATGCAGAATTCTGCTACCAGTTTGCCGCTGTACGTTTGAGGAATAAAACCGTACAGCGCCGGGATGAAATTCGAATAAAGCTGTGGCCGGTCGAGGCGGAGATATCCGCTGACTTTGTCAACTTCATACTTTACTGTGTCTGTTGCAACCATTTCGATGAATGCGGTTAGCACTTCCGGTGCTTTATCACCAATTTCTACGCCATGCCATGGATGCGATTTATACCTGAGTCCCATCAGTTTGCCGATAGGATCCATGATCTTGTTTGCCATATTGCTAAAATTATGCTCCGAAAGTACTAAAACATTCTACAACTGATGTAAAAAAGATAATTCAGCGTTGTAGAATCTGGTCCCGATAGCTATCGGGACTGGAGGCTGGTCTCGATAGCTATCGGGACTGGAATCTGGATAGAGTATACCTAAACAGGAAACCGGATGTTCATTTCTGTTTGCCCAAATTCCCTTACCCTAAACCCATGACCACAACTGAATGACAACTGAATGACAACTGAATGACTACTGAATGACTACTGAATGACCACTGAATGACCACTGAATGACCACTGAATGACCACAGAATGACCACAGAATGACCACAGAATGACCACTGAATGACCACTGAATGACAACTGAATGACAACTGAATGACAACTAAATATCGTAGATTCCTAACTCCTCCTTAAACAACTTTCTGAATTTCAATCTTTTTACCTCTGAATATAACACTTTCACCGGCTTTTTTCCCCTTGATAGCTTCATAAAGCGGAACCTGCATAGATATAGCATAAAACACCCCGTCAGTTGTCTCAATTTTTCCAAGTCCTACGGCAATGAAGTAATTATAATCGGGGGTCATTGCGATTGCACCGAAACGTATATCAGTGCACTGACTGTTAAGGTCTATTTTTTCAAGTATTTTGAGTTCCTGCAGTTCCTTGGCGAGCTGCTGGGCAAGCATATCGCGCCGGCGCAGTAGCTGTGTCTTGAATGGATCATAGCGGTCTTTGGGTGCGCCATAATCATTCGATTGCTGCTGGAGGTCGTCCATGGCCTGTTGCAGGTTCAGCCCTGAATCAGTGAGCTTTTTGCGGCAGGCATCAACAAGCCGCGTTTTGATTGCGATATCCATCCCGGAACTGCTGTTTTGCCTGTAAAGATAAAGGATTAACGCATATCTAATGATTGGTTAAACATGCGTTAACATAAGCGGTTTACATTTGGCAGAATTGAAAACCAAATGTTATGGATAAGCATCTTACTGAGTTGGAAGACCTTTTACAGTTGCAGGACAGTTACCTGAAAAGGTTAATTGAACTTGGCTTATGCCTCGAAAACAGCGGCGATCATGAAAAGGCTTTCAGAGTTTACAAAACCGGACTAGACAAGGCTGCCACTGTAAAATCGGCCATTACAGGAGCAATGCTCGGGTTGTTCGATTAAGCTTAGATTAATAGGTTTAGCGCTTTCCTGTATGCATCCAGCGACCGTTGACGGGCGAATTTGTGGTCGACTATTGGATCAGGATAAGCAGGGGTACCGGTTTCTTTTACCCATTTTTTAATATAGAGCGATTCAGGATCATACCTTGCCGCTTGCTCCACCGGGTTGAAAATCCTGAAATACGGTGCTGCATCACAACCTGTGCCTGCTGCCCATTGCCAGTTGCCGTTGTTTGATGAAAGTTCGTAATCAAGCAGCCTATCAGCAAAATAGTTTTCACCCCAGCGCCAGTCAATCAGCAGGTGCTTGGTGAGAAAACCGGCAACAACCATCCTCACCCTGTTGTGCATCAGTCCTGTTTCATTGAGTTCACGCATACCGGCATCAACCAGCGGGTAACCCGTCTCACCCCTGCACCATTTCAGGAACTCTCCCTCGTTATTTCTCCAGGCGATGAAGTCGTACTTTGGTTTGAAGTTCCTGTTGGTCACATGCGGAAAGTTCGAAAGGATCATCATGAAGAACTCCCTCCAGATCAGCTCGTTCAGCCATTGCTCGTTTAAAGCAAGTGCTTTGTTCACGAGTTCACGAATGCTGACCGTGCCGAAGCGCAGGTGAGTGCTCATGTTTGAAGTGCCCTGAATAAAAGGCATGTTGCGAGTCAGGTGATAGTTTCGAATTATGGCTTCATCAATTATTGGAATGCTGAAAGAACGCTGTGACCATTGAAATCCCATTGACTCAGGCGACGGGAAGGAGAGGGGAGCGGTTTTGAGGAAGTTTGATTTTAATTTCTCACCTGGTGCGGATTTATTCCCCTGAAATCCTAGTTTTTGTTTCCAGGCTCTGGAATAAGGAGTGAAAACAGTGTATGGAGAACCATCATTTTTCAGTATTTCCTGCTTCTCAAATATTACCTGGTCTTTGTATGAATGAAAAGCTATTTGTTTGGCTTTCAACAAGTCAGCTACGGCAGCATCACGCTCTAAAGCATAAGGTTCGTAATCATGATTGGTGTAAACCGACTCAATATCATATTTTTCAACCAATTGTCTGAAAATATCAACCGGTTTGCCATACCTGACCAGTAGGGAACTACCGGTATCAACAATTTCCGATTGGAGCTTTTCGAGCGCTGAATAAATGAAGCTGACCCGCTTGTCGGTTTTATCAGTGAGTTTATCAAGGATTTCAGTATCGAAAATGAACAGCGGCTGAACCCTGTCGCTGCTTTTCAAGGCATGGTAGAGGCCCGTATTATCATTCAGCCGCAAGTCTCGCCGGAACCAGAAGATTGTAATATTCGCAGGATTGTCTATCATTTTTCGGGTTTCCCGCTACCTTGGTTAAGAGATTTCCGGAGGCTATGCTGATACTGCCCGAAAATTCGCCGGAACCAGACAGTGTAAATTTCAGGATTCCGGGCAATATCAGTTCTCAGATCTGCTGTTGTCATGTATTTGTAATTCATCACTTCTGCTTCATTTATGACTGGAAGATCATCGGTGATTCCGGTAAACACATGGTCAAGTTCATGCTCGGTGAGCTCATTATCAAGTGCCTCACGGTAAATAAACCGGAAAGATTCCTGCAATTCGCATTCAAGGCCCATCTCCTCTCTCAGTCTGCGGTGTGCGGCATCAGGGTTCGATTCACCGGGTAATGGATGAGTACAACAGGTATTTGTCCACAAACTGTTCGAATGATATTTTCCCTTTGCCCTTTGCTGCAACAACCATTGTCCGGAAGTATTGAAGATAAATACCGATACAGCCCTGTGCAGCAAGGCTTTGCGGTGAGCTTCAAACTTTTCTGCCACTCCGGTCGGGTTATCGTTTTCATCAACCAGAATCACCGGAATGCTTGTCTTTTCGTCCATCTTATGCTTTATTCAATTTTTCATCAGGCATATTTCTGATGCAGTGAAACCATTAACCTCTTCGGACTTTAACTACTGTTATGCAAATGTCGGTACTTTTACCGTCAGGACAATATTGCCCCGGTTTAAAGGCTTCATTCCGAATATGAATGAAGTTTTTGATCATACCCGAGAAGTATCAGTTTAACTGTGATTTATTACTTAGATTCATTGTTGCACAATGGCTTGAACAATTGAAGTGATTTTATGTTTAATCTTTGTCAATGATTAATAGACATATTTAGACAGATCAGGCAGTTTCCTTCATTTCATTAAATTAACAGCAATACAACATTAAACACTATATGACAGATACAGGTCAAAAAAGAGCCGATTTTTACAGTTACTCAGCTAAAAGCCTGCAGGGTAAAGAGATCAGCATGGCTGAATACAGGGGTAAAACCGTATTGGTAGTAAATACTGCCAGTAAATGCGGATTTACTCCACAGTTTGAAGGGCTGGAAAAACTTTATAAGAAGTACAGGGACAAAGGCTTTGTGATCCTGGGATTTCCCTGTAACCAGTTTGCCAACCAGGAACCGGGGGATGAGAAATCGATAGCAGAAGGTTGTGTACTGAACTACGGGGTCACATTCCAGATGTTCTCAAAGGTCGATGTGAATGGTGAGACCGCTCACCCGCTCTACAAGTACCTGAAGAGTGAGTTGGGAAGCCTCTTTGGCAGCAGGATAAAATGGAACTTTACCAAGTTCCTGGTCAATGCTGAAGGTGAACCCGTGAAAAGATTTTCACCGGCTACAAAACCTGAAAATATTGATAAGTATCTTGAGAAATTGCTGAAGTAAAGAATAGTATGCTTTATTACAAGGCATGCTGATTATTCTTTAATCCGGAAGCTAAATAGTGGAGCCTTTGATAGGAAAGGCTTATAATACAAAAAATGAAGGTTGCCCTGGCAACCTTCATTTTTTGTTTACGGTATATCAAACCTTCAATTGTCTTATTACACCAGACAGAACCGGGAGGATTTGACCGGCAGGTGTTAATCACGGCACCGATATGTCCCGTGAATAGCCGGATTCTAGTTTACCGTCTTGTATTTTGTTGAATACATCATTTTTTCAAGCGCCTTGATCAGGAAATTGATGTCGCTGGTCCGGTTCTTACCATGCGTAACGTATTCATCAGGATAATGATATATCACGATATCGGTTCCGGTAAGTTCTAGTTTGGTATTGCCTGATTCCCTGGTGACTTTCGGGCTGATGATATCTTTATAGAAGACCCTGTGGGTGTTTTCATTTAAAAGTTCTTCAGAAATGTGACCGTACTCTCCTTCGTAGTATAAAGCGCTGTCTTCCCTGAAAAATAGCATCTGTATTTTCCATACGGCCCATCTTTTCTTTCCGTCAAATCCAACCCTGTTATATCCGTTGTGAGAATAGCAACTGATAAAAGTGGGCGCTTTCAATTCATCGTCGTCATCTTCATCGATTCCTTCTTTTTTGATGATATTATTGATAGTGCTTTCAAGAGCCTTCTCAAACATATCATCAACTTCTTTGTCAGAAATGCGGCTGTTGTATAGTGACAACTGTTTGAAATACGGCCTGAAATATCTTAAGAATGCTGCTACAGCAATTGCTGCGTACACAAGGACTTTGAAAACAAGTGTCTCTTTTGCAATAAGCGAGAAGATGTAGGCAATAACCAGCCAGATGATCAGGAAGTAAATTAAACCTTTGGTTTTAAAAACAGGTTTTTCGACGGTGAAGTAGTTCGTTAGTTGTTTTTCTCTGTCCATTGTAGTGATAATTATTGGTTATTAATTAATGAGAGGAGGTTATCGTCTTTAATGAGTACATGGTTCAGCATAAAACTAATATCTTCGTCTGCAGCCGGCAGTGTACGTGCTTCTGATACCAGGCTTGCAGTATCCTGGCCGGGCATTTTGAGGCAATTGCCGGTATAAAAATCTTCTTTTATCAGTGCTAAGAGATAGAGCGTTTTGGCCTGTCTTGAGAGCTGAAGAGAGGTATTCAGGTACTCTTCCATCTTTGAGGCATCTTTGAGCATAAGCTTTCTGGGCTTTTTACCGCCATTAAGCGCCAGCACGTAATAGTAATAAACGTCAGGGTCATCCGGTGACTGACTGATGGCTTCCGAAAAATTCTTTACAGCAAGGTCATAACTCTTTAGTTCCAGGTAGAAAAGCCCTACTGAGTACAATGCTGAAACATCCCTGGGATTGGAAGCAGCCTTTTCCCTGAAATATGAGGTGTATTTGCTTTTAAGGTCAGCGTCCAGTTTAAAGGGGTCAACTTCTGCTGTGATGACATTTACGCTTCCGCAATAAGCGCATTTACTGTTATCGGGTGAGAGACTGGCGCCACAACCACTGCACTGAAGAATACTAACTTTAGCCATTTCTATTTACGACCTGATTGAATAATGAACTCGATTTTCGACTTCGTCTCGCTTATAAATCGGGGGATATCTGTCTCCATTTGCTCCCTTGTATATTCCGGCTTTTCAATGTTATCAAGCCATGTATTTATAGCCTGAAGCGCTTCAAGTAATCCCTGTTGTACAGCATAGTTTGCCAGTGCATTGGCTGGCAGAAACTTCACGGGATTCAGAAGGTTGGAAAGATTTGCCGGAACAGAGCTCTGTGTTTCATTGCCGGTAAGTTTTTTCTTCATGATCGACATGAATCTCTGATCAGCCTTAGCAAATTCGGCCTTGAGGTCTTTGACTTCAGCAGCATTCTTGTTTTCAATGGCTAAGTTTTCCTGGTGGCTGGTCTGGGTCTTTGCTACCAGGCTGCCGACAATGATAAATACTACGGTTACAATGATCAGGATAGCTATGAAGAGCCTGAATGTGACGAATTGCGGGAAGAACAGGTTCCAAGCAAGCAGGAGTAAAAACCCTGTGATGATATACGAGATATTGATTATACCGTAAACCGGGGCAAACACCGCGTTTGTGTGCCCTGTTTTTATCATGCGGATAAAACCGATGTATGCAAAGAAGAGTAATTCGAGCAACAGCGAATATCCAAGGTTAAAATAGAAAACCGCGGATTTTTCAGTAGTGGTGTTCAGGAAGAAGAACAGGAAGATGGTGAGTGCCCATGAAACGACACACAATCCCAGAGAGATGTACGGAAGTCTTTTGTTCATATGAATCGGCTGTTAAAGAGTTGGTGCCGGAGGAGGAGGCGGAGGAGGAGGGGTTGCATTGAAGAATCCGGCCAGATCAGGCTGTTCTCCTGCTTTAGCCCACTGTGCCATTCCCGGTTTCCATACCAGGGTACCGGCAGTGAGTTGTCCCTGTTGTATGGCTGCCTGCAGTTGCTGTATTCCGAAGGGGCCCTGTTGTACATTGTTTATCAGGACATGGTAAGCGGCAGGTGGAGGGGGCGGAGGGGGTGCCTGCATTCCCTGCTGGTTTACATTCATCTGGTTGCCAATATTGCCCATTTGATTGCCGAATGAGCCTCCGATACCGACTCCCATTCCCAGCCCTATTCCGGCGCCCATAAGGTTGCCTGTGTTTCCTTCGTTGCCGGCTGCCGTTTCAAGTACGTCAAACGAACGTTCCTGGGTGTAAGTAAATCCTTCGATCTCCCGCTGCATTTTGTTAGCCATCGCCTGGTTAATCTGCTCAACCTGCGGATGATCGGGAGGATAGTTGATGGATTCGGCATAAAAGTTTGTAACCAGGATGCCGTATTTATCAAATTCTTCGGTTATTCTATCCTTGCACGCCTGCGAGATTTCATCAGTCTTTGCAGGGAGGTCGATGATTGATATCTTTTTCTCAACGATATATTTTGCAATGGTGTCGCTCGTCTTGGTGATAATGAGCGATGTAAACTGATCCAGAATCGTTTCGGTGTCAGTGATATGCTGTGTGCCTACTATCTGGTTAATGAAAACTGACGAGTTTTGTATCTGTATACCGAATTCTCCGTAAGCCCTAACCGGAATGATAACTCCCCACTGAGGATCACGCAGGTTCATGGGGGTTTTGGTTCCCCATTTCAGGTTTCTCTTTACTGTTTTGCTTACATACCACACTTCGGCGGTAAAAGGTGATTGTCCGCCAAAAGGAAGGTTTATCAGTTTCTGCAGAATCGGTACATTACTGGTGGATAATGTGTGGGTTCCGGGGCCAAAGACATCAAGCGCCTTGCCTCCTTTGAAAAACAGGGCTTCCTGGCTCTCATTTACAATCAGCTGAGCACCCATGGTAAGGTTCTCATACGGGAATTTCCATACCAGGTCCTCCTGCAAACCGTCATATTTTATCCTGTCTATCAGTCCTTTGCGATCTTCGCCTTTGCCATCGAAGGTTTCGCCGTTGTTTCGAAATGAAGAAAATAGTGCCATATGGTCAGAATAGTGATTTCGAGTTGTAAAAAAAAGGTTCGTGCCTCCGCAAATATAGAACAACTTATTTTTTTGTCCAACTAAAGTGTTATTAAAATATTTGCATTTTTCAGTCTTTTGGATTCCAATGCAAATTTATTTTTATACCTCTGCAAGAGGAAGCAGTATTGTGTATAAATATCCGGTTTTTTAGTTGTTCAGGTTACGTAAACATTTCTCACACCTGAACGCTGAAACATTATTACAGGCTATGTGCGCACAGGTTCATGATATATTCACTGTAATAATTCACCAGTAAGAGCTGCTGAAAAACACTGGGTTGATTATTAGTTAACCGGTGGCCCCGGCCCGCAGCCTTATGTCGCGGAGCAACCTCATCGGTATATCAATGATGACCATATTATAAAGCCAGGACGGGATATCGCCTGCCGGATCAATGAAACCTTCCAGCGTTACGTGGATCATTCCGTTTTTCATGGGCTGTATTGTCCACCTCTGCCAGAAATTTGTGACCCTGACTAAGCCCTTGTATTGCGGAACCACATTGAGAAGCTGTTTTGAAAACACTGTTTTTGTACCGGTCACAGGGTCTTTTGACAAAAGGACTTCGGCTGCGAGGTCGCGGTCGGTGAATGGCCATGGAGTGTCATATACAAAATAATACCTGATTTGCTTGTCCTTTTCATAGGAAAGTACCCTGATGTTCTTCACATCATCGCCCCACCAGTCAAGGTTACGCGGGTCGCCAATGAGCGAGCATACCTTTTCGAAGTTCCCCCTGAACTCCGTCACACCGTGAAAGGCTTTGAAAGAGGAACTGCTTTCCTGCCTGAGATACAGCCTGATGCCGTCTTTCTCTTTTACAAATTGCCAGGGCTGGGAATAGCATGTCAGCACCGCAAAAATCTGCATAAAAAATACAACAATAAATGTCCCCGGTGCCGGCTTCATAATCACGGGTTTTCAAAAGTTCCAGAGTCCGGCAGTTATAACTCCTCCGGTTCCAAAACTGCACAGCAATACTTTTTTATCGTTTATCGAATCCTTGATTGAATTAAGTGCAACACCCACCGATGCAACCCCGATATTGCCTGTTTTCTCAACAATATTGATGAACTCAACATCGTGTTTTTTGAATACAGCCGCGAGATGCCTCAAAATCAACGGATTGACCTGGTGAAGTATCATGATGTCGGGTTTGCCGCTTTTTCTTACAAAGTCAATGTAAAACTGTTCGGCTTTCTTCATCAGTTTGATAGCAAGCAAATTATTCATGCTGAGGCCAAGATGTTTTCTCGGATCAGTAATAACAGTTTTGCTTTCCCTGTTGATGACATGGTCGGCATCGTGCCCCAGCCTAATATTGACTACTTCTGAAAGCCCTTTGTACTGGTGCGACCCCGACATCGAAAGTCCCTTCTCTGAATCGCGGTAACTGATAACACAGGCAAAAGACCCGTTGCCGAATATCCTGCTGAGCGGACTGGTTTTGGATGTGCTCTTCCTGGCGGCATCGGCACAAACTACGATTACCGATGATTTATTGAACTCGGCAAGCTGGCTGCCGAGTATAAGCGAGGTGACACCCCCGGCACACCCCTGCACAATATCAATAGCATGACAGGAGGAAAGCGAATCGTTGAATTTCTCTATGATTGTCTGTCCGAGCGACGGTGCCAGGGAATCGGGGCAGGTAGTAGCCACCACCAGGTGGCTTAGGTTATCGGGCAGGCCTGATTCTATCAGTGTTTTCAGGGCTTTTTCGGCAAGATGTAACACCTGCCGGGGCATTTCAGGCAATTCCTGCTTTCCCGAAAACTCGGAATAACCTTCCATCTTACAAATAACAGTTCCCATATAATGAATTGGCAATCTGAGAGGTAAATACTTAAAAAAGAGGTTTCTATACGCTATCTTATAAAAAACTGAACATAGATAACGAATTCATTCCGCCTGACATTGAAAATATACGGTTCATATTTCCAATGACAAATATATTGAACAAAGTTTCAATTACCGTTTCCGGACGTGATTTTGTGGTTTGGCCTCCTGAAGAATAAAGTATTTCACTATGTGTAAGATTATGAATTCTTTCAATGATTTTTCTCTTGTTAAAAGCCCTCTTATTTAATACCTTTAACGCTACATAACTGACTCAGGATTTACTCGTGAAAATATGAAAACGACTATTCACCCGGAAGATATCCTCAGATCGCTGGGAGAAGCACTGATAACTGCCGACACTACAGGAGTAATAACCTGGTTGAACCTTCTTGCCGAAAACCTGGTGGGTGTTAGGGCAGAGGATCTCAGGGGAAAGCACCTGGAATCAATACTGAAAACAATCAACCTGCCTGATATCAAGAGTTTTGATCACCTGGCAGAAATGATATTGCAGAAAGGCAAAGTATGTTTTCATGGCAAAGAGGTACAACTGATCAGCCGCGGTAAATCAGATATTCAGGTTTCAGGCAGTGCTGTTCCTGTAATTAACTCTCAGGGTGTTACTACGGGTGTTGTGATATCGTTTCATGATACTATTCTAACAAATTATGCAGGTGAGAACTTGCTTGCGAGTGAGGCCCGTTTTTCTAAATTATTCAATTCGAATCCTGCTCCATTAGGCATAACACGATCTTCGGATTTTCGCATTGTTGCTGTTAACGACGTTTGGTGCAGGCTCACTGGCTATTCACGTGAAGAAGTATTAGGCCGGACATCAACGGAATTAGGGATTGCCCGGCCTCAGACCATAAAGCAGGTTCGTGACAGGCTGGAGGTCTATGATTCGTTAAAGGAGTTTGAAATCTCTCTTTACACGCGAAATGGTGAGGAAAAGCTGGTGCTGATAACATCCGAGCCTGTCGAATTCAATGGTGAAACATTTATTCTCAACACGCTGCTGGATGTCACTGAGCGAAAGCAGGCAGAACACAAAATTCGTGAAAGCGAGCAGCGCTTTCGCAGTTTGTACGAAAATGCTACTATTGGTATGTACCGTACAACCCCAATGGGCAAATACTGCTTGCAAACCCGGCTTTGGTGCACATGCTTGGTTATTCCTCATATGATGAGTTGAAAGCACGTTCGCTCGAGGCAGAAGGATATGAACCCAGCTACGAACGCAGCAAATTCAAGGAACAAATCGAACGCAATCATGAAGTTCACGGATTTNGAGTCAGCCTGGACACGCAGAGACGGAACAGCGGTTTTTGTAAGAGAAAGCGCAAAAGCCATCAGGGATGAGGAAGGCCATATACAGTTTTACGAAGGTACGGTTGAAGACATCACGGAACGTAAACTCACAGAGGAAGCTTTGCAGGAAAATGAACGAAAATTGTCAACACTGCTGGGCAATCTCTCGGGTTTTGCTTACCGCTGTATGAATGACCGGAACTGGACGATGGAATTTATCAGTGGTGGCTGTGAGGCCATTACTGGTTATAAACCCGGGGATTTTTTAGGTAACAGCGTAATCGCGTTTAATGATATAATCAATCCTGCCGACCGCGAAATGGTATGGGAGAAGATTCAGGAATCAATCCTTTCAAAGGAATCTTATGAACTTGAATACCGTATCATTGCCCGCGACAAGGCTGAGAAATGGGTCTGGGAGCATGGCCGGAGTGTCTATAGTAATGATAGGTTTGAAGCCCTTGAAGGCTACATTACCGATATAACCGGGCGTAAACTGGCGGAAGAAAAGGTTCGCAATACTGAAAACTGGTACCGCTCCATCATTGAAAATGCCCCTGACGGATTTGTCATCATAGATATTGAAGGGAAGTATAAATATGCAAGCCCATCGGTTGAGAGACTTTTTGGATATGTTCAGGAGGATATACCGTATCTGAATTCAGCCGAAATGACGCATCCTGATGATCTGCCCGCAGTGCTGGCCGAGATAACAAAGCTCCTGCATGATCCAGCGTATATTCCAACCATTCAATACCGCTTTTTACATAAAAACGGCAGCTGGCGGTGGATTGAAAGCACCATAAANCAACCTGTTGTCAGAACCCGGGTTGCTGGTATAATCATAAATTTTCGCGACATCCATGAACGCAAACTGGCCGATGCAGAATTAAAGAGAAACCAGGAATTGCTTAAAGAAGCGCAAAAAGTAGGACACATCGGGCATATGGAATGGAATGGCAAGGATCAGCCGTTGATATGTTCCGATGAGTTGTACCGACTTCTTGAACTTGAGCCGCAAAGTGTGGCATTAACCCAGTATAAAATTGCTGAATTCTTAACCCCTGAAGAAGTTCAGCGTCTGAAGTCTCTTGACCGTCAGTTTTTTTGCAAATCAAACCGATATNNTGATTACGAGTTCTTCATCAAATTGCCATCAGGCAAACAGCGTTGGTTGCATCAGCACGGGAGCGTTCAGTATTCCGATGAAGGCAAGGCTGTGCACATGATTTCTACGGTTCAGGATATAACTGACCGTAAACTGGCCGAAGATAAACTGCATGAGAGCGAGGAAATGTTCAGGACTGTTTATGACAATTCACCTGTCGCGATTGAACTTTACGACCACGAAGGCATACTGTTGAGGTGCAATAAAAAGGTGGCTGAGATGTTTGGAGTAGATACCGATACCCTGATTGGTAAATTCTGTCTGAAAGATGATCCCAATTACCAGTATCCGGAAGTCTGGGAAAAACTGCAACGCGGGGAAGTAGTAAGGCATGATATAAGGTTTGACTATGATATAACACCATACCTGACTCACAAGTCGGGGATTGCTTATTACCACATTATCACGACTCCAATCAGATATGAAATATCTCCTCAAATCGGCTATATCGTTCAGATGCTTGATGTAACTGAACGGCACCTGGCTGAAGCCGCCTTGATGAGGAGTGAACATATTCTCCGCCTCTTCGTGGAACATTCACCGGCAGCCATTGCCATGTTTGACACAGAAATGCGTTATATTGCCGTCAGTCATCGCTATATATCTGATTATCGACTGACAGAAACCAACCTGGAAGGCCTTTCGCATTACGATATCTTTCCTGAAATGGATGAGGCCCGCAAGCAGGTACACAGGAAGTGTCTTGCCGGGGAGGTGGTGAAATGTGAGGAGGATCAGCTGATGCGTGTTGACGGAACTCTTGACTGGGTTCGCTATGAGCTGCGTCCCTGGTATGAGGTGAATGGCAGCATTGGAGGACTTATCTTCTTTTCAGAGCTGATAACCGAACAAAAACAGGCAGAAGTCAGGTTGCGTGAAAGCGAAGAGCGTTTCAGGACTTTGTACGAATCAAGCGGAGTGGTTATGCTGCTGATAGAGCCTGATACAGGCCGTATAGAAGGAGCCAATGATGCCGCTGCAAGCTTTTATGGTTACACCCGTGAACAGCTTGTTACCATGAATATTGCCCAGATTAATCAAAAACCGCCTGATGTTGTGAAAGAAGAACGCCGGCAGGCGATCAAGGCTGAACGAAATTACTTTGTCTTTCCTCACCGGCTGGCCAATGGCGATTTGCGTACGGTTGAAGTACATTCCCATCCCATCACCCGCGATCACAAGGCTCTTCTGTATTCTATCATCTTCGACATCACAGAACGCAGGCAGGCTGAGGAGAAGCTGAGAATTGAGAAGGAGAAACTCGATAAAATAGCTGCATCGGTGCCGGGCGTTATGTGCTCATTTCACCAAAGCTTAACAGGACAGGTGAGTATGCCATATGCCAGCCCAGCATCTAAGGATGTTTACGGTTTCGATCCAAAGGAAATTGCTGATGATATGACCCCCGTCTTCTCAAGAATTCTGCCTGAGGATATGGAGCATATGCTGCTGTCCATTGCCGAATCAGGCCGAACGATGGAGATATGGAAGGATGAGTTTCGTTATGAGCATCCGCTAAAAGGTCAGGTATGGATTGAAGGGCATTCGGTTCCGGTGCGCGAGGCTGACGGAAGCCTCACCTGGCATGGATTTATTCAGGATGTTACCGAGCGCAAACAAGCGGAAATAACTCTCCGCGAAAGCGAGAAAAAGTACCGCGACCTGATCAATAGCATGAACGACGCCATTTATGTTATCAATCACGATCTGTCAATTCTTGATGTCAACAAAGCTGCTACCAGGCTTTTAGGCTATAGCCATAATGAATTCCTTTCGAAAAAGATTTTTGATATTGATGTAAATCTCACACCGGAACAGATAAAGCAGCTTGCCGCCAGTTTGCCTGATGAAAAATTGCAGGTATTTGAAACCGTCCACAAGGCAATCGATGGCAGAACCATCCCGGTCGAAATTAGTTCCGGAATGGTGTCATATAATGGCAGGGAAGTCATACTGAGCATCACCAGGGATATTACCGAACGTAAAAAGGTGGAGAGGGAACTGCAGGAAAGCGAGGAAAAATTCAGGAAAGCGTTTATGACCAGCCGCGATTCAATTAATATTAACAGGCTGGAAGATGGATTGTACATTGCAGTTAACCAGGGATTTACTCAGATTACCGGGTTCACCGAAGACGAGGTGGTTGGAAAAACATCTCTTGAGCGGAATATTTGGGTGAATCCTGACGATCGAAAACGGCTGGTTGAGAGTCTGAATAAATTTGGCCATGTTGAGAACATGGAAGCGCTTTTCAGAAAAAAGGATGGCGGCATGATAGTCGGACTGATGTCAGCATCCATTATCATGCTCAATAATGTGCCGCATCTTCTGAATGTAACCCGCGATATTACAGAACGCAAACATGTCCAGATGGCTTTGCTCGAAAGCGAAGAGAAGTACCGTACCCTTACCGAAAGCTTTGAATCGATCATCGTGACTGTGGATGCTGACGGGGTATTTCATTATGCCAATCAGGCTGCAGCCAGGGCATATGATATGACCCCCGAAGCACTAACAGGAAAAAGTATGTATGAACTATTTCCGCCTGAGGTCGCTCAAAGCCAGATGAAAAATATAAGGGAAGTGATTTCGAGTCGCAAAGGAAAGGTAAATGAGGCTGAGAATGTTATGAAAGGTGAACAACGCTGGCTTCGCACGAGTATTCAGCCACTGGTTGATGCATCCGGTAATGTGAATCTGGCCCTTGTAAATTCGGTGGATATTACTGACCGTAAACGGGTGCAACTGGAGATACAGCAGAAAAATGAGGACCTGCAATTTATAAACACGCTGAACGAGGCAGCTAACCGTGGAGAAAACATCAGGCATATTGCCAGGACTTTTGCCAGCCAGTCGCTGGATATATTTAATTCCTTCAGCTCTGCCATATACCTGGTGAGTGAAGATGACCAATTCCTTGAACTTATCGACAATTCAATGCCTGAAAAGATCCGCCACCAGATTGAACGGGTAATAGGCCGTGACCTGCCGGAGCTAAAAATTCCACATCACAGGGTTGATTCGTACAGGGAATTGTTCCAAAACAAGAAGGGGATATTATTTACAGATCAGAAGCAGATAAGGCGCTGGATTTCAGGCACCGCCGAAACGCCTTCGCTAACACCGGCCCTCAGGGTTTTATTGCGAAAATTCATTCCTGTCATAGTAAAGGTGCTCGACATCCATTCGGCAATCGTTATCCCATTGACATATGGCGATAAAGTGATAGGAACCCTGGAAATGTACAGCCACGGCCGTCTGCAGGAGCCGGACTTGCTCAGGATGAGCAGCCTGAGTACACAGGTAACCGCGGCGATAGTCCGTAAACAGGCGGAGGAGAGGCTGCGTGAAAGCCTGGAACGCGAACAATTCCTGGGAGACCTTTTGCGTAATGCTTCCGTTGCAATTGGGGTCGGTTTTCAGGACGGAAGCCTTGGAATGAGCAACCTTGCATTCCAGCAGTTGACAGGGTATACATCGGAGGAACTCCGGGACATTGCTTGGAACCAGGTGCTGACACCGCCCGAATGGCTCAGGAGCGAACAAAAAGCCCTGTCGGTGCTGAACCGTACAAAGCATCACGTTACCTATGAGAAAGAGTATATTCACAAGGATGGCCACAGGATTCCGGTTGAACTCGTGGTTCATCCGTTTATTGGCATTGATGGTAAGGTGACACACTATTATGCTTTTATCACCGATATCACCGAGCGAAAGAAAGCAGTGGAAGACCTTAGAAAGAGTGAGGAAAAATACAGGCTGCTTTTCGAAAAAGTGAAGAACGGCTATACCCTGAACGAAATTATTACAGATGAGAATGGCGTAGCCATTGATTTCCTGATCCTGGAAGGAAATACTGAGGTTGAAGAAGTCTTTGGCATGAAAAAGGCTGAACTGATCAATAAGAAGGGATCTGAAATCAGGACATCATATGGTACCGAGTGGGCAAAACGTCTGAAGATTTGTGCTGATGCTGCATTGCATGGTTCGGAGGGGAGCTTTGAGATCATCCGTTTTAATACCGGACGGCATTTTAATGTACATGTATACAGCCCTGCCAGGAATTATTTTGCTGCTATATACGAAGATGTCACCGAAAAAAAGAATATTGAGGGTGCTCTTAAACAAGTTGAGGAAAAGTATTTTGCCCTGTTCAACAGCAAGACAGACATTACCCTGCTTACCGAAATTTCTGACAGGGGAGTCCCGGGCCGTATCATTGAGGCAAATGATCAGGCAGTGGAGATTACGGGTTATCCGAGAGAGGAACTTCTCAGGCTTACGCCTTCCGATGTATCCATATATCCGCTTACGGGCAGCGAGGAAGTGGCAAAGCAATTTCTGGTCGGAAATACTGCAAGAATTGAGCACACCATCAAATGCAGGGTCGGGCGTGATTTCCCGGCAGAGATTGTACTTTACAAGATCATGTCAGGCGACAGAGCCTATGCAATCATAGCCGTTCACGACATTACCGAAGTGAAAAGGGCGGAAAAGGAAGCGGAAGAGTCAAGGAGGCTGGTGAATGCCCTGATGAACAATGTTCCGCTGGGTGTCACAATAGTGGATACCGATATAAACGTTATCTGGCGCAGCCAGGCGGGAGAAGCTATTTTGGGTATCAGCGAGAAGGATAGTATAAGAAAAAGCGTTCAGATGCTACCCATGTATCATCCCGAAACAAAGACACTCATACCTTATGATGAAATCCCTGTAGTAAAGGCTGTCAGAAATGACATACTGGTTGAAAATGTTGAGGTTTTGATTTTTAACGCTCAGGGAGCCCCGGTGCATATGAGCTGCAATGCAGTTTCCGTAAAGAACCAATCGGGTGAGATTATTGGGGGAATAATGACATACCAGGACATTACCTCTATTAAAAAGAGAGAGGAAGAAATTTCGGGACTCAATGAATTGCTGGTGAGAAGAACGGAAGAACTGGAGACCTCGAACAAAGAGCTGGAGGCTTTCAGCTACTCCGTTTCCCATGATCTGAGGGCGCCTTTGAGGCATATATCAGGCTTCAGCCGGCTGTTGTCCGACAGGCTGGGCGATAAACTGGATACTGAAGGCGCTAATTACCTGCACCGGGTCAACGATGCCGCCAACCTGATGAGCACACTCATCAACGATATACTCAAATTATCGAGAGTAACAAGGTCAGAGCTTACAATTACGAAAGTTAACCTGTCGGATTTGGTTAAAACAGTATCCTATGATAAGCAGCTTGCCTTCCCTGACCGGAAAATAAACATACTCATCAGGGACAATTTGTATGCCGACTGCGACGTTTCACTTATGCGGATTTGCCTGAACAACCTGTTTGAGAATGCATGGAAGTTTACCATGAAAAATGAAAACCCGGTAATCGAATTCGGCAAAGTGACAAAGAAGGGAAAATCCTGCTTTTTCATCCGCGACAATGGCGTTGGGTTCGATATGAAATATGCCGATAAGCTCTTTGGTGCATTCCAGAGACTGCACAGTACTTCGGAATTTGAAGGCACCGGCATCGGTCTGGCCATAGTTCAGCGGGTTATTGGCAAGCACGGCGGCAGCATATGGGCTGAAAGCGAAATAAACAAAGGCACAACTTTCTACTTTACACTAACCGGACTATCCAATGGAGAAGAAAAAATCAATACTGCTGGTTGAGGATAACTCAAACGATGAGTTTCTTACCGTGACTGCACTGAAGGAATGCAACGCGGCGAATGATATAATGGTAGCGCACGACGGGGTGGAAGCGCTGGATTATCTCCTTAATCCTGACCCCGGCGGAAAGCAGCATACCCTTCCGCAATTCGTGCTGCTCGACATAAAACTGCCAAAAATTGACGGCCTTGAAGTCTTGAAAAGAATACGTGAAGATGACAGGACCAGGAAGCTTCCGGTTATTATTCTCACCTCATCAAAAGAGGAAACCGACCTGGAAAGATGCTATGCACTGGGAGCCAACAGCTACATCTGCAAACCTGTTGATTTCGGGCAGTTTATGAACTCCATCAAACAACTGGGAACCTACTGGCTCACGCTGAATGAGTATCCTGAATGCTGATATCCCGGTAATTACTTCACTGCCGCTCTCCACAACGGTTTGAACGGAGTTCAATCACAATGTTTGCAGCCGGGCTTTCCTAAGTTTTTTTCAGGCTCCCGCAGCCCCTGTCTTCACTTCACCGGCTCTGGTATAACCGGCAAAAATAATCCCGCCGGGAGTTACAGTACTTTCCGTCAATGTAAAAGCCGCCGGAACAGTACCTTCGCCAAACAACTTTTTCCCCCGGCCGAGTGTTAAAGGGAAGATTTTCAGCCAGAGTTCGTCTGCCAGGTCATACTTAAGCAGCAGTTGCACCAGCCGGCTGCTTCCCCATACTTTGAGGTCGGGGCCGTTTGATTCTTTCAGCCGTACAATATCTTCCACACTATTGAGGAAAACCGTGTTTTTCCAGTCCGATTCTTTCATGGTCCCCGACAGGACATATTTCGTAACATCATTAATACCCGGCCAGTAGTCAGCGTGGCCGGGCCAGTAGGAAGCGAAGATCTGGTAAGTAATACGGCCCAGGAGGAGGTCAGACGGTTCCATCTGCTTTTGAATGATTGCCGCTGAAACCTCATCGCCGTATGGGGCTGTCCAGCCCCCATAGCTGAAGCCGCCTGATGTATCCTCTTCCGGCCCTCCGGGCGCCTGCATAACACCGTCCAGTGTCAGGAATGATGTGATAATGATCTTTCTCATCGACAATGTTTGATTTGCAATAATCACTTGTTACATGCAAAGTTAAACGATTGAAACCCGCCTTTGCCTGATTTGTTCGGGCAGGCTATCACAGAAAAGCTGCAATGCACCGTAGCATAAGTATGCCAGGGTTGTTATTCAAGTGCAGCCAGGTGATGCATATAAAGAGGGCAGGCGCTGCCTGTTGCCTGCTTAGTTATAGCTTTTTACATTTTACCAAAATCATTTTCATGGGTGGTTCGTTCTCCATGAACTTTACCGGTTCATCTATTTCAAAAGCTTCTGCCAATCCGAATTTATTAAAATCATGTTTTAAAGTTTCAACATCATAAAAGAAGACATTTATCGCTTTGTCCATTTCATACCTGTTTTTACTGATCAGCTTACCTTTACCAAACTGTGCTGATGACTTCGAAACAACGGTGAATATCATGTAGCCCCCTGTTCTTAACTGGCTGTAACAATTTTGTAAGAACCGTGCTCTTTCGCGCTTGTTTAGCAGATGAAGCAAAGCATAGCAGAATATTCCGTCATAGGTTTCATCGTCGTAAGGCATGCCGGTAACGGAGCCATGGTGAATTTTGAATGGCAGTTTCAGTGAATTCCGGGCCAGTTCGATGGCATAGCCTGATATCTCAATACCTGTTATCTGAAACCCGTTGTTATAGAAAAGCAATGCATTTCGGCCATACCCTGTCCCGGGAATCAGAATTTTACTGATACCCTGTGATCGGAAAAAGTCTAAGGCATATAATGCACTGTCCGAAGGCTCCAGCCCCCAGATCAGGTTTATCTCTCTGAACTTTTTCTCCCAGAATTCCTGCATCTTTATGACGGATCGAAAGAGGTTATGATGTTTTGTGCTGGTTCGCAGCAGTGAATGCATTCCTGTTCACAAATCTGCCGGCCGTTTTTCTCCTGAGTACCTGCCTGTACCTGTATGTTTTATAAACCGGAATTGTATCCAGTGTTGCTTTATTGTCATGCAATATTATGCAAATCAACGGGAAAATGCCTTCGCTATTCTTCTGAACTAAAATTACAAAACATGCACGATTGCTCCATGTTTAGCGAACACAGTGTTATAGCCCGGTGATGATATTGTGTGATGTCATAAGTCATGCTCCTACTCACCTGCAGAATCTCACAACATGATATCACCTGTGCCCGGCAAATAGCATCTTATTTCTTTAAAATTTTATCCGCTGCCATTTTGCCTGTAAGTATCGACATCGGCACCCCGGCAGGGCTGTAGGCCCATTGACCTGCCTGGAAAACCGAAGGTAACGGTGTGAGAACCGACCGGTCCGAGATTTGAATTTTATTCACAACAGGCATTGACTTAACAAACGCCCAACCCACGATAGCCCCTTCCGAACTTCCTGTTCTGTTTTCGATACTGAGCGGGGAGAATGAAAAATGGGCGGTGATTTTATTTTTAATTACCGGGTACACTGAATTGGAGATTACCTCAATCATTCGTTTTTCCACTTCCGGAATAAACTCATCTAACCATCCTGCTTCCCTTATTTTTTTAAATAAGTCGTATTCTGCAAGAACACTTATGATCATGCCGGTTTTGCCAGGAGGCGCCATTTGCGGGTCTTTCAGTCCCGGAATTGAAATTTCGAAAGTATTTAAACGGATAAATCTGTCAAGCCATGATAATACCTGTTCTTTACTGAGATTTTGAAAATCAGCGAGCAAATCGCTGAGCTCTCCTCTGTGCGTTTTCCCTAATCCTTGACCGGATGGGGTATAGAAGAAATGTCCGTGTGCAATATCCCTGAAACTATCGAGTGGTTCGTCAATTTCAAGGAAGAGCGAAAAAACAGAATCAGTACCCCGGTTCTGCAACATGTTTGACTTTGACTGTTCAAACCGGGTTTCGGTTTCCGGTGCCAAACCGTCAGTTGAAGCAATCCTGTAAAATGTTTTCAGGTCGGCAGCCCATACGAGATTATCGTATTGATAGATGATATTGTTTTGGTCAATTACCTGTTTCTTCTCGGGAATTACTTTCTCAATCTTCGTTTCGTTCAGCAGATTGCCTCCCAGTTCATCGATTTTATTTCTCAGCGCTTCCGACAGCTTTCCTACGCCTCCGGCCGGATAGAAATAATCGAGATACAGCGAAAAATAACTGAGTGCAAAAAAGGCAGGTGTATTTTTAAAGAAGTGCTGAGCAATCATATCCCTGAGAGAACGATTCTTAACAATATCGGCTAAAAAATCCTCGACAGGAACATTCATGCGGTTAATCTTCCCAACGGTAAAGATGAACTTTGGCAGCCAGGGCAGGAGTGTGCTGAAAATATATCTCCGGTCGTTTTTCAGATCTTTAAACACCGGATTTTCGATGCCATAAAGCACGTCCATGTGTTTCATTATTTTCCTGATAATTCTTAAGACTTTATCAATCTCGTTTTCACTGTCAGGAAACAAATTGATCAGAAGCAGCCTGTATTTAACCAGGCCACTGGTGCTATCGATATGTATGATCTCATTTTCAATACCAAGCGAAACGGGGCTCTTAACCACATCCAGGCTGATGCCTAAATCCTTTAACATCGGGAAAATAATACCGGCATCCTCAAGTGCCCTTACACCGGCATCGAAACGAAACCCGTTGTGGGTGAATGTATTCACCAGGCCCCCGTACTCTTTGTTTTTCTCGATAAGCAGCACTTTTTGCCCGGCACGCGACAGGTACGCCGCCGAAGTTAATCCGGCAATTCCTCCGCCGACAACGATTGTATCATAATGGTTTTGCGTCATACGATTATGCTCCTGGTTTTTAAACAAAGTTTCTGACTAACCGGTTATAGCCGTATCATTTAAACCTGCCAGTCCCAGGCTGATTGCCCAAAGTTCAGTCGCCACTTCCCGGTCCAGCGCCGGCGGAGCAGGTTCTTCTTCGGTAGTTAAATTAAAGAATTTTCCGCTGACCGATTCAACCTGTTCTGACACTCCGAGGTAGTATAATGCTTCGGCTGATATTTCAGGCGACTTTAAGGATTTATCAAAGAAATTCCTTTTAAACCAACGGTATACCGGCCCATTCTCCTGGCCGGTCTCCGTTTTTACGGCCCCGGGGTGCATTGAGTTAATGGTTACCCCGGTGTTTTTAAAGTGCTCGCTGAAAACTATCATCGATAAGAGCTGTGCCAGTTTTGCAGAGCCATAGCTTTTTAAACCGGAGTACCTGCGTTTTTCCCAGTTCATATCATCAAGCCTCAAACCCCAGGCGGCAAAACGATGGCCTTCGGAACTCACCATGATAATCCTTGCTTTGTTCTGCGAACTCAGCTTTGCGGTTAACCGGTGGTTAATAATAAAAGAAGAGAGGTAGTGAACCACCAATACCTTTTCAAGTCCGTCGGCAGTCAGTTCTTTTTTAGTAAGGTAAACGCCGGCATTGTGTATAAGCACATCTATCGGCGAATTTAAGGCTGCAAGCTCCGATGCAACCCGGTATATGTCGGCAAGGGAGCTCAGATCGGCAATGATAAAGTTGCATCTGACACTAAATTCGGTTTCGATTTCTTTACGCAGAGCCTCCGATTTCTGAATATTACGGTTGATGCATAAAATATTTGCTCCATGTGCAGCATATTTCCGGGCTGTATGATAGCCGATTCCTGAGGTGGCGCCGGTTATCACCACCAGCTTGTTATTGAAATCACCGGTGCAGATCTCAGGGCTTTTTCGGCTATTGCGGATCATCGCGAATATATTCGACCACTTGTACGCCCTGAAATATTGAACGAACTTGTTTTTGTTCTCCATAACTGATTCTCAGCCGAACTTTTTAATCATGAACCTTCTGTATGCTTTGCCAAACCGCGGAATATTGTCGAAAATATCTCCCCACAAGTCATAATAATCTCTTTGCTCTGCAATATAACCTTCTTCATTTATCGTTAACCGGCTTGACCCATATAAAATGGAACTGGGATATTTTTTAAAACTGAGTGTCATTTCCCATTCCATGAACAGTATATTGTTTTCCATCATAACATGAACAAGGTTCATTTTCAGGTCCTTTGACCGCTTTGTCAGGCGCTGGGTCATAGCGGTAAATGCTTCAATTCCCCTTATTTCCTGTATGGTGTCCCTGAAATAAATGTTGCGGTCGTAATAGGGCAGTATATGCGACCAGTCAGGTTTACCTGCCGTGTTGTACGTTTTGGACCACAGCTCTTTTATAAGTTCAACTGTGACCGGTTTTTTTTCAAAATTGCTCTGAAGTGCCGAGTTATCAGTTTCCATAAGCCGCTCATTTCTGGTTTATAGATTGATGGTGGTACATTTTAATGAGGTATTGCCCTCAACGATAAATATTATTTTTCCGGCGGNAGGCGGGCCAAATCTCCCCATGGCATTATTCGAGAATCCAAATCCTTCGGTCGGTATGCCGATAAAATTAGTGTCTAATTTCCGGTTTTTATTCTCGTCGTGAAAATATTTGAAAGAGTAGCTGCCCGGCTTGAGGTTTTCAACAACAATGACACATTTCTTGTTCACGACAGGCTGTATCATCCCTTTAATTTTTTCTCCCTTAGCATTGCTTAATTCCAGCAGCACCTCGCCGTTATTGTTTCTTAATCCCTCAATTTCAATGGTTAATGAGTACTGGCCATACAGCAGTATTGGTGCAGCGGATAGCATAAGCATGATTGCGAACAGGTATGCCGGTTTAAACATCTTGTCTGGTGTTTCAAGAGTAAGGCGGAAGTGTGTTCGTGAAAAACCTCTGTTTTTGTTGCCTGTTTTCAAATATACAATATAGTAGTGTAAAATTCCCCCGGACTGTGGCCATTTAAATCAGGGAATAATTAAAAATACATATGAAAGCGGCGTTGCGGGGAAGCCTTAGTTATCGGGTGCAGCATTTCATTAATCATGCGAATCGGGGATTGAAAATAACAAGTTCTTTTTTATAATGCAGGTAACTGATTAACTGCTGATAGCTGCTCTTTCTCTGTGTCTGCTTTTTGATTCTTTGTGTAATTCGTTCTGCGTACAGGCGTATATTGTCTGTGTTGCGCCTGCGGCAGGCAAATGCGCTTGTACGCTGTTAGCACCTTGTGCTCTATTTATTTTCAAATTTCTTTATCAATTCTATTATTCTCAGTGGGTATTTCTCTCCAACTTCTCTTTGCTCCTCATAATTAAGCCAATCATATTTTTGCCCATACTTCCATTGTGAATATTCTTCTCTCATTTCGTGTATTGCCTCTGTTGATTTTGATAATACCGTAAAGTAACTGGAAAAATTTATACTGTCATTGATATAATATTTGATTAAATATTCTGAGTTATTTTTAAGCAATCGCTCTATTGTAGATTTCAACATGGCAATCTCAACAGCTTTTTCATTAACCGTAATTATGCCATTTACACTTTGTTTGATTTTAATAATATTGGGTGTTTCATTTATTTCCTGTTCAATTTCATTCAGCTTAGTCATATCGGAATACCAATTGGGTATTCTCGCCGGGAATGAAACATCTGGATAGTAACGAGTATCAAAGTTGGCATTGAATGGAATTACAGCGTATGAAATGCGATAAATCCCCAACCTGGACAGTTCTGTTTTTAGTTTATTAATAAAATCCATTTTAATGCCACGATGAATATAAAGACGGTAAACCAAAAAAGGAATTTCGGCATCGTCTCTTTCTGACTGCCAATCATTAATTTTATAATACAAACTGTCTAATGAAATTCTTTTATTGTCAGCTACAATAATTGGGTGCAAACTTAACTTGTCATCATTAGGGCATACAACATAAATATCTTCAGTTAGGGAAAGTTTTTCTGGTCTTTCAAAAATACCTGAAAATGGAAGGTCAAGTTTATATTGATAATGAATGTTTTTACTGAGAATACTTTTATTGATGGCTTTATAATTTGTCAGGTTTATCATTGACAACCCGAACGAAAGGACCGAAACACATACTATTGAAGCAAACAACCATTTTAAACTTTTTCGAATGTAAGTTAACCTTATTGTATTCCAGGTTTGAAAAAAAANTGTGATTATTATAAGAATAAATAAATAATTGTAGTCGGGATAGAGGCTAAAAAAATGCCAGCTTCCATGAAATATGAATCCGAAAAAGAGTCCAANAACGATTGCTGATTTTGAAAACCAACTTAAGAAATACCAGTTTAGAAATCTTTGGTCGTTCACAATTGATGTCTTTCTATAGTTAAGCCTTCCAAATATCTTTTTAGGTTGGTCAAACCAGAAAACGAAACAAACTGATTGTCCTATGATAACAGATAAATATGCAAAGAATAGATTGTAAAAACTTACCTCCCTGTCTGTAAGTACCCACAAATCATATTTTTCTGTAACAGAAAGAATCCTAAATGATTCTCTGATGATATAAAGGAATGAGTAGAAAGAAAATGAAAATAGCAGTCCCATGATTCCTCCGACTATCAATCTGAATCTGGAAAGCTCTATAAAATCGGGTTCTTTATGTAAAAAGTTTTTACTCAGTGGCATTTGGGTTTTCTTTCAGTATGGGTGCTAATGTTTAATTATTTCACAGAGGTGCACTGAGAACCACGGAGTTACACAGAGATGTTTTAACCCTTGATTCGCATTAATATATCAGAGGTAACAATCTTTTTGTCCTTTTACTGTAATCCAGGTATTTCTGACCCATTTGCTTAATCATGAATTTTTCCTCCACTGTTATTCGATAAATATATCCTGTTAATACCGGAAGATTCATGAATATTATTGACAACCAATTGGATAAGGAGACAGATATTCCGAGAAAAATAATTAATTGTCCCAAATAACCCGGATGCCTGATACATTTATATAAGCCATTCTCAATTAACGCATGATTCTCAATTTCTGCCACTGTATAGGTAAATTGTTGTTTAAGAGTAATTATCGCGCTTATTCTGATTACCAGTCCTGCTATTGTCAATATTGCTCCGATTAAGAAAAAGGTATCCCAATGATAAATCCTGCCAATTTTCGATGCGCCAAAAATAAAAGACAGCCAATAACCTATTGAAATAGAAATAATAAGAATCCAGATACTCAATCTGTCACCTGTTTTAATAACGCTCCTTTTATTTCTTTGTCTCATGCTCATGAAAACCTCAAAGAATCCATACAAGAATGAGAAAGCAATTATTATTAACACCTTTGAATTCATGGTTTCTGTTTTGTTTTAGGTTAAACCTGACGGTTGAGTCTATAAATAGTGGCGGTTTATTCGCTTCGCTCATGAGATCGCTTTGTTAAGTTGCGTGGTTGTCCGCTGTCAGCCAACACAGCTTATCCCGATTTATCGGGAAATGCCGTTGCGGGTTACGATCCCGATAGCAATCGGGATCTATTATGTGCTTCACCTACCATCTTTTATAGACTTTGTAAGCGTTTCGTTGATTTGTGTTTTACTTGTAAAAATTAACCGGATAGTCATCCTTATCCTTTACACAACGTACAGAACAGCCATACTCTTTTGAGGTTTGATATAACCACATACCACCTCCGTCGTAGGTTATAGCCCACTCCGAAGCCTCATTGTTATTAAACTCAGTAGCATTCCAATAGTATCCGTAAAGGTTGTGGCCAATTGCAAAAATATCACCGGGAATACTAGTGGCTTCGGGATTTAAGTAGCCAGCCGGAAGAGCCGTAAAACCGGTTTCGTTGGTTGCTTCAATGCTGAGGCTCCAATGTGCAGTGCCGGCTTCTTTTAATTTACAACCTGCCACATTCAAACCGCCCAAATAATCAATTAATTCTGTCAAATCATCTAATGTACTCACATGCCAACCTGAAGGGGCTAACTTACGACTGTCAGAAACCGCATACCAGTTGTACAGTCTGCCATAAGTTGCAACAATTTCCATGCTGTCGATGCTAACTGGGTTGCAGTACACACCGGTTTTTAAATTGGCCCAGTCGCTATTTTCCTTTTCTTCAGGTATGTCATCACCATTCCGGTATTTGGTTGTGCGCAGGTTTTCAGCCATCCATGTTTGTGTGCCAATCACAATGGTTCTATAGGTATTTCCATCCTGATCAGTGAGTGTACCGTATGACAATCCGGAATTAAAGATTGCAGTTGTTTTACCATTGGTCGGGTTATCAGGTTTGTTATTGTCGTCTTTTGTACAACTACCCGGGACAAGTATTACAAATACAAGCACAGCAAATTGAAAAAATAAAATTCCATGTTTCTTTTTCATCTCTTTCTTTTTAAAATATTGTAATGAGTAAAACTGAACTTCCAAATTCTTCAATACTGCATAATGGCCGGCGGCTATACCCGGCAAAGACAGAATCTCTGAAAAGCTCTGTTAATACTGGTTTTGTTGCGATTTAGCGGCATGTTGGCAGTAAGTTATATTTATGACAATAGTTATTGGTTTACGTTCCATTATAATGCTTCAGTATTTCTGTTTTGTTCTCTCTTTTTCAACAACGATATTACATTTTTAATTCGAATTCGGTTCATATGTTGCATGAGAATTAATCCAATATTCAGGATAACGGTTAAAATAATAATAATGACTCCACTACTATAACCCTTTTTAAAGAAGATATATCCAATTATCGCACATACCAGGATAAGAAAAAAGTGTACGGCCTCATTAAAGCACAACCACTTCAGTGTCGATAATAAGGAATTTATCTGAAAAGGTTGTCCAACATAGTAGGATGGCATTTTTTCTTTTGGATTGACTTGCAATATGGCCTTACCTATCGTAGCCATGATAATTTTATTGAGTAATCGTATCCCTATTATTTCAAATACAGATGCGTTTGATTTTTTATTCACAATTTGATCTCTTTTGTTAATGATCATTTTCAATAAGTAAGCATTATCAAAATTTTGAAAACGTAATTACCGCTGACAGCGGTGATGGTATGGTGTCGTGCGGGAGTTGGTGGCCACTTTACTGTCAGCCGTTACTGCCCCTGCCGGCGAGTGATGAACTTGCACATTGCCCTGGAACCCGCGCATGATAAATACACAATGCCATAAGGTGTTATTATTACTTTTTTTCTCATGTTACAATTGATAATATTTCA
>JADLKF010000020.1 GCA_015657475.1 Lentimicrobiaceae bacterium
GAGAGGAAAAGAGGGTACTGTTTATTATTAATCCCAAAGCGGGCATCACTCTAAAAAATTGAGACCCTGCTGAGGTTGCAGGTTGGATTGTTGTTTGCAGCGGCAGCGAGAAATCCATAGTTTTCACAAAATACCCGCACAATGCGACCGAACTGGCAAAACAGGCTGTAGCCGACGGTTATGATGTTATAGTGGCCGGCGGCGGTGACGGGACGATCAACGAGGTTGCCACTGCCCTTTACGGAACGGGTGTCCCTATGGGTATCCTGCCCTTCGGTTCGGGGAATGGCCTGGCCAGGCACCTCAAAGTACCCCTGAATCTTATCCAGGCCCTGCGGGTGATAGCAAGGGGCAAAACGCAGTTTATTGATACCGTTCAGATCAACGACCGCCTGTTTACAAGCATAGCCGGTATAGGATATGACGCAGTGGTAGCCGAGAAGTTCGATAAATCGGAAGTGAGGGGGTTGCTCAGCTATACGGCCATCATTCTTAAAGATTACCGGCATTATCAATGCAAATCCTACAAGCTCATAGCCGATGGACAGGAATATGAACGGGAGGCAATGATGGTATCCTTTGCCAACAGCGACCAGTTCGGATTTCATGCCCGCATTGCCCCGCATGCCTGCAGCAGCGACGGATGGCTTGATGTGTGTATCGTCAGGAAACCGACATTGTTCAAAGCCACCTTTGTCGTTGTGCCAAGAGTATTCACAGGCGGGCTGGGGAAAACGAACTATGCTGAATACCTTCGTGTAAGGACACTTGATATGCCCGGAACAGCCGGCAGCGTGGTGAATATTGACGGAGAACCTGCACGGCTTCAGCGTGATTTGCACCTTGAAGTCAAACCGCATACACTCAATGTTATAGTTCCCTGATAATTCACCGCTCATCCAGAAAATTATATCAGATGTCCAGGAAGAATAAGCCCTCAGGTATTGTCTATTCCACGAATGCCGGGTTTCAATACCGGTATGACGAAGTTGAAGAACCTGATACGCTGCCGCCGCAGATGCAAAATCTCAGGGTATCGCTGGACAGGAAACAAAGGGGAGGGAAACAGGTAACACTGGTAACTGGATTTACAGGAAAGCAGGCTGATCTGGAGACATTGGGCAAGCAACTGAAAAACAAGTGTGGTACGGGAGGAACAGTGAAGGACAACGAGATTCTAATACAGGGCGATTTCCGGACTAAGGTGATGGAGTTCCTTTCTGTGGCAGGGTATAAGGTGAAGCAATCGGGAGGGTGAGAGAAGGGAGAAGGGAGAAGGGAGAAGGGAGAAAGGAGAAAGGAGAAGGGAGAAAGGAGAAGGGGAGAAGGGGAGAAGGGGAGAGTGGGAGAGTGGGAGAGTGGGAGAAACTGGAGATAGGAATCAGGAAATAGGAAACTGGAAATAGGAAATAGGAAATAGGAAAGTTGACCATAAAATCCGACACCACGCCCCATGCTCCTTGCTCAACGCTCGACTCGCTAAGCATCAGGCACCAATAAACTGGAACTGGAGATAGGAATCAGGAAACTGGAACTGGCGACTGGATGCTGGAGTTATAATTGTCAATTGTCCATTGTCAATTTTCAATTTTCAATTCACATCCCCTAACCCCACTATCTTAGAAAGAAATACATTCATTCATTAACACAACTGAAGATGTTTACATCGCTTGCAGAAATTATTGAACAATGGCTGACCCACCTGGGGTTTCAGGAGAGTTTCGCGAAGATGACTGCGGGATTGAGCGATTTTATCATCGTGCTCATCATTGGCTGCCTGCTTTATTATGCTGCCAAGTTTTTCATTGTCAGGATACTGCGAAGAGTGGCCAAAAGGACAAAAAGCCAGTGGGATGACATTTTACTCGAAAAAAAGGTGTTCAACAGGATGGCATTCCTGCTGCCAGGCATCCTGGTTTACCAATCTATTCCCTCGACACTTGATGAATTCGCCCCTGAATTTATTAAACTGGCCATCAAACTGACTGATATATATATCGTGATCATCTTCCTGATGGTGATCAATTCCTTTTTCAATGCGCTGTATGCCATTTACCAGGACACCGAGTACGCAAAATTTCACCCGATCAAAGGTTTTATACAGGTAGGGAAGATGATCGTGTTCACGATCGGGACACTGCTTATCCTGTCCTATTTCTTCAACCAGTCACCGCTGGTCATGCTCACCGGGCTGGGCGCTTTCTCGGCAGTGCTGCTGCTGATCTTTAAAGATCCCATCCTCGGGTTTGTCGGGGGTATACAACTTTCAGCCAATGATATGGTAAGGCAGGGTGACTGGATAAATATGCAGAAATATGGCGCCGACGGCACAGTGCTCGAAATATCACTCACTACTGTAAAAGTTCAGAATTGGGATAACACGGTGACCACCCTGCCTACCTATTCTCTGGTTTCGGAGTCGTTCCAGAACTTCAGGGGAATGAAGGAATCAGGCGCCAGGCGAATGAAACGATCAATCAATATCGATATGGCCAGCGTGAAATTCTGTACTCCCGATATGCTGGCGAAATTCAGGAAGATAAAGATTCTGAAGGATTATATTGATGCCAAGCAGGCAGAGCTTGAGCAGTATAATGCTGAGAACCGCATTGATGATTCCATACTTGTGAACGGCCGCCGCCAGACAAATATCGGTGTTTTCAGGGCATACCTTGAGGCTTATCTTAAGTCGCATCCGCACGTCCATAAGGAATTCGATCTGCTGGTAAGGCAATTGCAGCCCACAGCAACAGGTATTCCGATTGAGATTTATGCGTTTACCACCGAAACGCAATGGTCGAGTTATGAAAATGTGCAATCCGACATTTTCGATCACATACTGGCCATCGTGCCTGAATTTGAGCTTTTTGTCTTCCAGAGCCCTTCAGGAAATGATATGCGCCAGGGTATTCCGGCTCTTGGCTGAGCGCTGAATCACAGCGAAATAGCATGAAAAAGGCGGCGAAGTATTGATTATCAGTAAGAGTGGACTGCATGTCGCTGAAAATGTTAACTTTGCAGTGAAGATTGAAGATAAAAATTGTATAAGAAAAAAATCAGAAAACTTTGTTCGTCTGATAAAATGTAGTAATTTTGCAGCCCGATTCTGAAAAACAGGATATAAACGCCAGAAAGATATGTATTTAACGCCAGAAATTAAGAAAGACCTCTTCAAGGGAAATGGTAAATCCGATGCTGATACCGGTTCAGCCGAGGGCCAGATTGCTCTTTTTACATACCGTATCAAACATCTGACCGAGCATCTTAAAGCCAACCGCAAGGACCTGGCTACCCAGCGCGCGCTGCTCCGCCTTGTCGGTAAACGCCGCCGTATGCTCGACTACCTGAAAGAAAAAGACATTGAACGTTACCGCGCTATTATTGCAAAGCTAAGTCTCCGCAAATAACGCAGGTTGTACAACATACAAAACACAGGGAAAGGCAATTTTCAAATTGCCTTTTTTTGTATTAAATGTCAGGCTTCACAACAATCATTTGACTTCATGGTTATTAACCTGAAATTTTAAACAGAAAACCAAATCATAACCGGGATGCTGAATCAGGGCGCCGTTTTCAGCCTCCCCATACAGATGTCAACGGCGCATACGCTAAAAAGAAAAGAGGTAAATTATGGAAGGAATTGTAAAAACCTTCGACATAGGCGATGGTCGCCTTTGTTCAATTGAAACCGGCAAGCTTGCCAAACAGGCCGATGGCGCCTGCGTGGTAAAGATGGGTGACACCATGCTGCTTGCCACTGTTGTAGCCGCGAAAGAGGCTAAAGAAGATGTTGATTTTATGCCCCTGAGTGTTGAATACAGGGAAAAATACGCCGCTTCGGGACGATTCCCGGGTGGTTTCTTCAAACGCGAAGCCCGGCCTTCAGATCATGAAATTCTGATCTCAAGGTTGGTTGACAGAGCTCTCCGNCCACTCTTNCCCGATGATTATCACGCTGAAGTCCAGGTGATCATTACCCTGATTTCGGCCGACACCAATATTCTNCCCGATTCACTGGCATGCCTTGCCGCATCCGGTGCTCTGGCAGTTTCCGATATTCCGTTCAATGGACCGGTAAGCGAAGTACGCGTTGCTCGTATTGATAATAAATATGTGATCAATCCCCCAGCTTCCGACCTGCCCTCAGCCGATATCGATATTATGGTTGCTGCCACCATGGATAACATCATGATGGTAGAAGGCGAAATGAAGGAAGTGAGTGAAGAGGCCATGCTCCAGGCGCTTAAAACCGCTCATGAGCATATTAAACTTGCCTGCAAGGCACAGGAAGAGCTTGGGCAGATGGTTGCCAAAGCAAATCCAAAACAGGAATACTGCCACGAAAAGCATGATGAGGAACTACGCGAAAAGCTCACTGCATTCTGCTACGATAAAATTTACAAAATTGCTTCTTCAGGTTTTGGTAAAAAGGAACGCAAAGAAGGTTTCGACGCCATAAAACAGGAATTCGTCAGCACCCTCACCGATGAGGAAGCATCAGAAAAGGCAGCTCTAATCAGCCGCTACTATCATGATGTTGAGAAAAAGGCTATGCGTGACATGATCCTCAATGACCGCAAACGCCTCGACGGCCGCAAACTCGATCAGATCCGCCCGATCTGGAGCGAAGTGGATTACCTGCCGGCAGCTCATGGTTCCGCAATATTCACCCGCGGCGAAACACAATCGCTCACCACAGTTACCCTGGGTACCAAACTCGACGAGCAGGTGATCGACGGCGCTGTGATCGAAGAAAAACAGAATTTTATTCTTCATTACAATTTCCCGCCTTTCTCCACCGGTGAGATCAAACCTATCCGTGGTGTTGGCCGCCGCGAAATCGGACATGGCAACCTGGCACTCCGCGCTCTGAAAGCCATGATGCCCGACGCCGAGACAAATCCTTACACTGTTCGCGTTGTTTCAGATATCCTTGAATCAAACGGCTCATCCTCGATGGCTACAGTTTGCGCCGGTACTCTCGCTTTGCTTGATGCAGGTGTGAAACTGGTTAAACCCGTCGCAGGCATTGCCATGGGACTTATTACCGACGGACAGAAATATGCTGTACTCAGCGATATCCTTGGTGATGAAGACCACCTCGGCGATATGGATTTCAAGGTTACCGGTACTTCTGAAGGAATCACCGCCTGCCAGATGGACATCAAGATCGACGGGTTGCGTTACGACATCCTTGCCGAAGCGCTTGAACAGGCAAGGCTCGGAAGGCTTCACATACTTGGTGAGATGGCCAAGACCATCACAAAACCCCGCGAAGATTACAAACCGCATGTTCCCCGTATCATAAAGATTACCATTCCGCGCGAATTCATCGGTGCTGTGATAGGCCCCGGCGGTAAGATTATCCAGGAGATGCAGCGCGAAACCGGTTCAACCATCGTGATCGAAGAAGTTGGTGAACTCGGTGTGATCGACATCGTTTCGAGCAACCTCGAATCCATCGAAGCTGTGAAAGCAAAGATCAAGAAGATAGTTGCCGTTCCCGAAATCGGTGAGGTATACCACGGAACAGTGAAGACTATCACCACATTTGGCGCTTTCGTTGAAATTCTTCCCGGCAAGGATGGTTTACTCCATATCTCCGAGATTGAATGGCGCAGGCTTAAAGATGTTGAGAGTGTATTGAAGGTTGGTGACGAAATTGATGTCAAACTGATTGACGTTGACAGCAAAACCGGCAAGTTAAAGCTTTCACGTAAAGTGTTGCTTCCAAAACCCGAAGGGGAAGATAGGAACGAAAAAGCTTAATTATCATAGCCTTTCGTGGTAATTTACCGCGAAAGGCTATTTTTTTTCAACATAGTGAAACCCTGTCGAAGGATTCTTCGTAAAAGTTTTCGCAACTCTGAAATCTCTGTATGAGACAACTAAAAATTACCAAACAAGTTACCAACCGCGAAACCGCTTCGCTCGACAAGTATTTGCAGGAAATAGGGAAGGTGGAGCTTATCACGGCTGAAGAAGAAGTAAGGCTGGCACAGCGCATCAAACAGGGCGACCGTGCAGCGTTGGAAAAACTGACAAAAGCAAATCTCAGGTTCGTAGTCTCGGTTTCGAAACAATATCAGAACCAGGGCCTCAGCCTCCCCGACCTTATCAATGAAGGTAACCTTGGCCTGATCAAAGCCGCCCAGCGTTTCGACGAAACCCGTGGTTTTAAATTCATCTCCTACGCCGTGTGGTGGATTCGCCAGTCAATCCTGCAGGCGCTGGCCGAACAGTCGCGTATTGTAAGGCTTCCGCTGAACAAGATCGGCGCCATCAACAAGATCAATAAGGCATATGCCAAGCTCGAACAGGAGTTTGAACGTGAACCAAACAGTGATGAAATTGCTTCGATGCTTGAAATCAGCGAAAACGAAGTGAAGGAATCAATGCGTAACTCAGGGAGGCATGTTTCAATGGATGCCCCGCTGGTACAGGACGAAGACAATACAATGTATGATGTTCTGCGCAGTGATGACGGCCCAACCCCTGAAACCGGCCTGCTCTATGAATCCCTGCGCAAGGAAATCGACCGTGCAATTTCAACACTCACAACCCGCGAATCGGAAGTGATCAAGTATTATTTCGGTTTGAATGGCAGCCATCCTCTGACCCTTGAGGAAATCGGCGAGAAATTTGACCTGACCCGTGAACGCGTGCGCCAGATCAAGGAGAAGGCAATTCGCCGGCTGAAACATACTTCCAGGAGTAAGATTCTTAAAACTTATCTGGGATAAGTTTTTGAGCGGCTAACTGCCGCTCTTTTTTTTGCATATCCTGAAAATTATTAATTTTAATCTCTCCGATGCAGATTTTTCGCGGTAGCCTTGAGATAATAGCTTATAAATGTTAAAAGTCAATACTTAAAACTTCAAACGAGAAACTTCAAACACTACAGTCATGCCGATAATTTCACCTTCAATTCTCACAGCCGATCTGTCAAATCTCTCATCAACGATTGAAATGATTAACAAAAGCGATGCCGGTTATGTGCATATTGATGTGATGGATGGAGTGTTTGTTCCCAACATTACATTCGGCATTCCGATTGTTGAAGCTGTTAAAAAGATCTCAATAAAGCCGCTCGATGTCCATCTGATGATTGTTAACCCTGAGCGCCATTTCGAATCCTTTGCCAGGGCAGGAGCTGATATGCTCACAATCCATTATGAAGTTTGTCAGCATTTGCACCGCTCGGTGCAGCACATCAGGGAGCTTGGAATGAAACCGGGAGTTGTGCTCAATCCTCATTCTCCGGTTCATCTGCTTGATGATATTCTTCCTTATGTCGACATGGTTTTGCTGATGACCGTAAACCCTGGTTTCGGAGGACAGAAATTTATCGAAAGTTCTTACGGCAAGATAAGGGAGTTGAGAAAGATGATTGACAGCCGCGGCCTGACTACGCTCATTGAAGTTGACGGAGGTGTGAACACCGGTAACGCCAGGCTCCTGGCAGAGGCAGGTGTGGATGTGATTGTTGCCGGGAATGCCGTAATATCTTCCGCTGATCCTGTTACCACAATACATCAACTTAGCGAATGCGATAAGGTGTAATTCAGCCCTATTCCTGCCCTGATTTTTGTAAGAAGGAATTGTACGGACACGATTTTTCAAAAGTCTGAAAATATTTGGGTTAAAACCTTTCATTATTAATCCTGTTCAAATCAGATTTTTTTATATTTGTCATCCAACCTCCAGTACTTTTTCCCATGAACGAAGTCTTCAAAGGTTTGCAGCCTGAGAGCGTTTGGCGCTATTTCGCCGAAATCTGCAAAATTCCCCGTCCTTCTAAAAAAGAGACACAGATTACACGCTACATCCGTAGAGTAGCTGATTCTTTATCACTCGAAAATTCGCTTGACGAAACCGGTAATGTGGTGGTGAAAAAACCGGCCACGCCGGGGTTCGAAAACAGGGAGAGCGTGGTGTTGCAGTGTCATGTGGATATGGTGTGCGAAAAAAATAACGACACCTATCATGACTTTGATCACGATCCTATTCAACCGTTTGTCGATGGCGAGTGGGTAAAGGCAAAAGGAACCACCCTTGGTGCTGATGATGGCATCGGTATTGCGATTGAACTGGCCCTGATGGAAGACCAAACCCTTGAACACGGGCCGCTCGAGTTCCTCTTTACCGTGGACGAGGAAACTGGGTTAACAGGTGCCTACGGATTGAAACCCGGTTTCTTCGACAGCAAAATACTTCTCAACCTTGATTCGGAAGATGAAGGTGAGTTATTTATTGGTTGTGCCGGGGGTAAGGATACCATGGTATGTATGAATTACAGCAAGGTTCCGGTAAACTATGATTCAGTAGCATACAAGATAGATGTTACCGGCCTCAAAGGAGGCCACTCGGGTGATGATATCAACAAAGGACTCGGAAATGCCAATAAAATAATCAACCGACTCCTCTGGAATACCTGCCAGAAGTTTGAGACCCGAATATCTGACCTCAGGGGAGGCAATCTCAGGAATGCTATTGCCAGGGAGGCATATGCGCTGATAACATTACCAAAACGTTTCCAGGCAGATTTTACCAATTATGTAAGGGAATTCAACCTGATGGTAAAAAAAGAGTTTAAAACAACGGAGCCCGGGCTGCTGGTTAGTTATGCTCCTGCAGAACTGCCTTCGTTTGTGCTCGACTTATCTTCACAGGAACGGCTTTTAAACTCATTGTATGCCTGTCCGCACGGTGTGATAGCCATGTCACCCGATATTCCGAATTTCGTCGATACTTCAACCAATCTTGCCTCGGTGAAGATCACTGATAAATGCATAGAGATAGCTACCAGTCAGCGTAGTTCATCCGAATCGGGGAAAGCTGAAGTTGTAAGCATGGTAGCCAGTGTATTTAAGCTGGCCGGGGCAAAGATCACCCATGGTGACGGTTACCCGGGCTGGACTCCGAACCCGAATTCGCTCATACTCGAGATAACACGGAAAGCATATACCGATCTGTTCAGTTCGCCGCCAAAAGTGCTGGCAATCCATGCAGGCCTTGAATGCGGACTTTTCGGTGAAAAATACCCGGGACTTGATATGATTTCCTACGGGCCGACCATCAAAGGAGCACATTCTCCCGATGAAAGGCTAAAAATTGATACTGTTCAGAGATTCTGGGACCTCACGGTGGAAATTCTGAAGAACGTCCCTGAAAGGGAGATATCGTAAAATCGAAGATTATTGTCAGAAACCAAGACTTAGACCGGCCCGTATTACAGGATTAGTGTAAGGCGAATCGGCTGTGTCGTGAAGGTTCCACAAAACCATCAGGTACAAAGAGGCACGTCCGCCGACGGGCTGGCTGTATCCGCCGCCAAGAAACAAACTCCAGATATCTTTACTCAGTTTGCCTGATGCATACGGATCATTGTATCTGTAATTCAGGTATTCATATTCGGCCTGGGCAAACAAGCCGTTATAGATGTAACAACGCGTGAACACCGATCCGCCCAGCACGTTGGTTTTCAGGTCAAGGTTGTTTGCAAAATAGTTTCTGTACCGGTAAAATTTGTAAGTCGGGCTCACACCGATGCCGATACGGTTTGTGAGTTTGTAGCCAACCATTGGTGAAACATCAATGAGTGTCATTGTACCAAATTGAAGCCCAAGTCCGCCGCCAAAAAAAAGTCGTTCACTCAGCGGAGCCCCTTTAAGACTGCCTTCATGATCGTTTTGCGGGAATGCCTGTATCCCGGCCAGAATAAAAGCCAGTAGGATCAGGAAGCGGCATTTTATAAAGCTGTTTATCATCATTTCGCAGTTTACTGAAAAACGATACAAACGTACAATTATTTGAAAGGAGGAGCGATTTTGAGCAGACTAGCCTTAGATCTGAACATATGTAATGTGTTGGTGCAATTCACAGGTACAGGATGTTTGGTAATCCCTTGTCTGATAATTGCTTCCAAATGTCATGAATATCTTATCAACAATAGCCGATTTTAATCGTTTTTTTTACTATAATTTACTGATATACATTTATTTAAATGACAATTATTGTTAATAAATCATTTAATAACTATTTGAATGCAAAAAAATGCAGGCTTCAATTAGCTTTAAATTTAACAAAGGAATATACCGTCCTGAAAAATTTTGTACGACAGCACGATTCATGCACTTTTCAGGATGTTTGTATCACTCGAGAAACTAATCATGCGCAGTTTCAACCAATCACTCGTTGAACGGTAGCAGGCATAACAATAACTGACTCATAATCAGCGAAATGAAAAAACCTTTATTGATTTCAAGAATAGGAAAGGCATGCGTAACCCTGTTGTTGCTCATGCCTTTCGTCTTTTTTCCGGACCAGGCTCAAGGCAGTAATTCCCGAATGCCTGGTGACGCAGCATTGATAAAAATAGCAGTGCCGAATGCGGAGCCGGTTTATATGGGTTTGTCTGTTTTTTCATTCAACGAGATTGCTGTTCCCGAAATGCATGCAGGGTTTTCAACAATTCCTGTGAATTCGGTTATTGAGAGTAAATATCCGGAATATTATCCTGCCATCCCTGCTGCACCTGCAGTTACCTGTCCCGGAAACAAGACCGCAGTTACTGAAAGCGGTCTGTGCACCGCTGATGTAAACGGCTTAACTGCTACGATCTCCGATCCCGACGGTGACATCACCATCCTGCGCTGGACAATGACCGGAGCTACTATTGCTGCTTCTCCGCTTACAGGAATTAACAATCTGAGTGTCTACACTTTCAATGAAGGAGTCACTACAATGACCTATACGGTTATTGATGCTCTCGGTGCTTCTGCATCATGCAGTTTCACAATAACGGTAAATGATAATCAGCCACCGGTAATTACTTGTCCGGCAAATATCGTCACAACGTATACCGAAGGTGACTGTGGTGCTTTTATCAGCCCGGGTACAGCAACAGCAACTGACAATTGCGGTGTTCTGTCGGTTACGGGAGTTCGCAGCGATGGCATGCCGCTTGGTGATCCGTTTACCCCGGGCACAACCACCATCAACTGGACAGCATCCGATGTTAATGGTCTTACGAGCACATGTGCCCAGACTGTACGTATCACCGAAGGCGTCATTCTAACAAATTATAGTTTTGTCGGGGCCACGGCATATCCAGTCAGCCCGAATTACAACGCCACCGGCATTACCTGCGAAGCCACGTCGACTGAACCCTTCAATGTGCTGTCAACCATGGGAACCATTACAGGCAGCCTTGCTTTTGTTGAGAATTCAGTGGCTAACCCTTCCATTTATATGGATCCTTCGAACGGGACAAATACAAGATACTGGCAGTTTCACCTCAGTGGTGACAGTCTTTACAAATACCGAAAGTTCCAGTTGTATGTGCAGGCACGCAGGGGAAGCCGGGCTGCTCAGGCTATCAACTTCTCTTACAGCACTGATCCGGTAAGTTATACTGCCAACGGTTCCATGTCGATGGTGTTAAGCAATACCTGGTATGAAAAAGTTGTGGACTGGTCAGCTATTGACCTGATAAATAACCCTTCAAATCTTTATATAAGGCTCTTTGCCAGTAACGGAACAGGCGGAGCAGGCGATAACAGGTTATTTATCGATAATTTCCAGGTCATTGGCATAGACGGGCCCCTGGCAAGGCCAAATTCAGTTACTATACCTGAAAATACAGATGTCACGGTAGCAGCCTTACATAATGACTACTACGGTTGTTATGGACCTTCAACTACCAATGCTGTCAGCCTGGTTGAATACCCTGCACAGGGTACGGTTGTTCTGAATCCTGACAGTACTTTCACATATACCCCCAATCCGAATGTAAACGGAGAAGACAGTTTTGTCTACCGGATATGTGATGCCGCAGGCAATTGCGATACCAGTATAGTCAGAATTAATATAGCTGAAGTAAATTACGCACCCACCATATCCTGTCCCGGAAATGTTTATTCTGGGACCGATGTAGGCATCTGCGGTGCAGAAGCAAACGACATATCTGCCAATATATTCGACCTCGACGGTAATATAATTTCGTTAACATGGGAAATGACCGGTGCGACGATAGCCAGTTCTCCTGCAACAGGTATAAATAACCTGTCGAGCTACATCTTTAATTTCGGTCATACGGATGTGTCGTACGTAGTAACAGATTCTGAAGGACTTTCCGCATCCTGTAGTTTTACAGTTGATGTTTACGATAGTGAGAACCCTTCCATTATTTGTCCGCCAGATACAACAATTTTAATTGCCAGTTGTAAAACATTCGCTACCGGGGTTGTTCTAACTCCGCCTGAGGTTGATGATCCCTGCGGGTACCTGGATCCGACAAATGATGCTCCTGCCCAGTTCCCACTGGGTGACACTCCCGTGATATGGACAGTTTATGATATAAATGGTAATTTCAGCCAATGCGGTCAGATAGTTACGGTAGTGCTGGCTCCGCCTATGTCATTGAGCATGAGTATGACACCGGTAAACTGCCACAATGGAAATGACGGGACTGCAACCGTATCGGTGACCAATGGCACTCCGCCATATTCATACTCATGGAATACAGTTCCGGTGCAAACTACAGCTACTGCAATAAACCTCACGGCAGGCACCTATACCGTAACAGTTAATGATGCCGATGGTTGTTCAGCAACATCCAGCATCACGGTAACCCAGCCGGCTACATCATTATCAGCATCAATAACCAACATCGTTAATGTAATATGTTATGGTGATCCGAGCGGCTCGGTAACTGCAACTGCGAGTGGCGGAACACCATCATACCAGTTCAGTATTGATAGTATAAACTATCAGCCATCCGGCATTTTCAACGGTTTAACTGCTGGCAATTATTCTTTGTTCGTAAGAGATGCAAATGGTTGCGATACCACATTAAGTTTTACGATAACACAACCTGATACAGCCCTTACCGTTGTCATTGATACTTATAATGATATACTTTGTGCCGGCCAGTCCGATGGATCGGCAACAGCCCTTGTTACAGGAGGAACTGCGCCATATAGTTATTCATGGAATACAGTGCCTGTTCAGACTACTGCAACAGCAACAGGCCTGACTGCCGGAACGTATACCGTTACTGTAGATGACGCCAATAACTGNCGGCCCGTGACAGCCTCGGTAACGATTGACGAACCTTTGCCAATAACAGCAACCGCTTCAGCTCTGCCTGTACAATGCCCGGGTGATAGCACCACTGTGACAATTACCGCATCAGGAGGCACAGGAGCCCTTGTTTACACATTTAATGGTGTTACACAAACCGGAGATGGTATCTTTACCGGAATACCTGCAGGTAATTACAACTGGAGCGTAACTGATTCTCTGGGTTGCGGTCCTGTAACAGGTACACTGCAGATCACTGAACCTGAGCCTATTGATGCTACAATTGCTGTCACCACACCGATAGCCTGTGCGGGTGGGTCAGCAGCAGTAACCATTTCAGCAACAGGTGGCACTGCACCGTATACCTATATCTTTAATGGTGTCACACAAACTGGCAGTGGGGTTTTTACAGGTATTCCAGCCGGAGCGGTTACTTATGGAGTATAACAGATGCCNAATGGATGCAGTACGATTGCCGGCACTTTGGATATCACTGAACCAGATACCCTTGAAGCCAGTGCGGTAGAAACAACACCGGTTCCCTGTGTTGGTGGTACAGCTACAGTAACAATTTTTGCTACAGGAGGAACGCCTGCCTATACCTATACTTTAAACGGAATTACTCAGGTTGGCAATGGAGTTTTCACCGGAATACCTGCAGGTGCGGGTCTGTCCTGGAGCGTTACGGATGCCAATGGGTGTGGGCCCGTAACCGGTACCATTGATATTACTGAACCTCCGATACCTATGGCATCGGCTTCCGTAACGATTCCGATTCCATGCGTTGGAGGTACAGCCACTGTCACAGTGATCGCAAGCAATGGAGTGGAGCCCTATACATTTACTTTCAACGGGGTGACACAGGTGGGTAATGGTGTGTTCACTGGAATTCTGGCCGGAACATACAACTGGTCAGTAACTGATGCCAATGGTTGCGGCCCTGTGAACGGTAGCCTGACAGTAGCTGCACCGCCAATTCCGGCAGCATCTGCCGCCGTTACAACTCCTGTTCTTTGTAATGGTGGGACTGCTACAGTGACAATTACAGCAGTGAATGGAGTTGCACCTTATACCTTTACCTTCGATGGAGTAACGCATGTTGGAAACGGAGTGTTTCCTGGAATTCCGGCTGGTACAGGATATGCATGGTCAGTTTATGATGCTAACGGCTGCGGGCCTGTAACCGGGGTGCTTGATGTGACAGAACCTGACACAATCTCGGCATCAGCATCGGTTACATCACCTGTTATCTGCATTGGAGCAACGGGAACAGTAACTATTATTGCAAGTGGTGGAACTGCTCCTTACACGTTCACCTTTAATGGTGTAACACAGGTTGGTAATGGTGTGTTCACAGGTATTCTAGCAGGCACCGGCTATCTTTGGAGTGTTGATGATGCCAATGGTTGCGGGCCCGTTACAGGAACACTGGATGTTACTGAACCTCCCATACCGGCAGCTACTGCAGCTGTTACAAGTGATATTCTTTGTGCCGGAGGTACAGCAACCATCACCATTACAGCTACCAGTGGTAATACGCCATACACTTTCACCTTCAACGGTGTAACACAGGTTGGGAATGGAGTCTTTGCAGGAATCCCGGCAGGAACAGGGTACGTTTGGACTGTTTATGATGCCAATGGCTGCGGGCCGGTCACCGGAACCTTAGATGTAACAGAACCGCTCCCTATATCTGCTACTGCAACAGTTACTTCACCGGTGATTTGTGTGGGCGGCACAGCTACTATCACAATTTCAGCCAGCGGAGGAACTCCTCCATTTACTTATACATTAAACGGTATAACTCAGACAGGTGACAGTATCTTTACCGGAATTCCGGCAGGGACTTTTGCATGGAGTGTTACTGATGCCAACAGTTGTATTCCGGTAACCGGTACAATAACTGTTGACGTACCTCCTGTTCCTGCTGCTACAGCCTATGTTTCATCACCGGTTCCCTGCAACGGCGGGACTGCTTCTGTGACTATTTCAGCCGTCAACGGCACAGCTCCATATACCTATACTTTCAATGGGATTACCCAGNNACAGGCGACAGCATATTCTCCGGAATTCCCGCCGGAACAGGTTATCCCTGGAGTGTCACTGATGCCAATGGATGCGGCCCAGTAACAGGCCTGCTCGATNATAACTGAACCTCCTATTCTGACGGCTTCAATAACTGCTCAAAGTACAAATATTTGTATTGGTGATTCTACCGGATTTGTTACAGTGACTCCAGCAGGAGGAACACCCGGTTATACTTACCTGTGGAATACAATTCCGCCTCAAACCACTCAAACTGCAATCAATCTTCCCGCAGGTACATTTACGGTTATTGTGACCGATACTAACGGATGCAGTGCTTTCGCTTCGGCGACGATCACCGAAATTGAGCCGATTATTGCTGATGCTGGCCCCAGCCAGTTACTTTGCAACGCTGATGTGACTTTCCTCGTTGGAAATGACCCGCAACCGGGTATAGGCAGATGGACGCTGATATCAGGTCCTAACAATCCGACAATCTTCCCGCCGGTGGGAAGTGTAGCTGTTGTTGCAGGACTCATCCCAAGCCCGATTCCTTATATTTTCAGCTACTCTATTGATCATTTAGGCTGTGTCAGATCCGACACACTGATGGTTACAAACTTCAACCCGCCGACACCTGCATATGCCGGTATTGACCAGGAATTCTGCAGTGTTACAGGTAATGAATCCACTGTGCTAACGGGTAACACTCCGGTATTTGGAACTGGTTTATGGACTCAAATGGAGGGTCCGTCGGTAGCTGTCATCTCAGATCCGACGCTTCCTGCAACAAATGTTTCAGGCCTCACTTATGGTACATACGCTTTCCAGTGGATGATTTCCAACGGAATCTGCCAGGTTACCGACGATGTTGTTTACATCACTGTAAATGCGCCGCCAACTGCTTATGCCGGTGAAGATGACACCATTTGCGACGGCACCTCGATAACCCTTACTACATCTTCAGCTACAAGTTACACCACACTTTATTGGACGACTTCGGGTACCGGAGTATTTGATGATCCTGCAATTCTGAATCCGGTCTATACTCCAAGTGCAACCGATGCTCTTAACGGTACAGTTGCTCTCACACTTACTGCCGGAGCCATCGCGCCTTGTAATGATGCCTCGGACCAGATGATCCTGAGCATTGTTCCATTGCCATCGGTATTCGCCGGTGAAGATGGTACCACATGCCAGAATGAGCCTTACACCGTCACCGGCGCCGAAGCTCTGAACTGTTCCTCAATATCATGGTCATCCACGGGGAGCGGAACCCTGTCAAATTCAACAACAATCTCTCCGACCTATTCCCCGGCTATTGGAGAGTCAGGCATAATATACCTTATTATATATGGTACCGGAAATTCTACCTGTGGTTCGGTTTCCGATACCATGGCGCTGCAGGTTAATTCTCCTGCTATCGCCTATGCCGGACAAGATGAATCAGTTTGTGGTAATTCTCCAATAACTCTGGGAACATCATTTGCAAACAATTACAGCTCTTTGCTATGGACAACCAGTGGAACAGGATTCTTCAATGATCCAACGATGCTTCACCCCGTTTATACTCCAAGCAATTCGGATATACAGAACGGAACCGTTGCCCTCACTTTGACTGCATTGGGACAGGGACCTTGCGGTGATGCTACTGATCAAATGATCCTTACACTTGTAGGATTGCCTTTAGTGAATGCCGGCCCCGATGCAGAGACTTGCCAGGATATGTCATTTACTGTTGCAGGTGCTGAGGCTTTGAATTGTGTTTCATTTGTCTGGATAACCACCGGCACCGGTCTACTTAGTAATGAAACTACGATCTCACCAACATACACACCTTCAACTGGCGAGACAGGAACGGTTAGCCTGATTCTCACCGGGACAGGATATTCATCATGCGGAACTGTAGCAGATACCATGTTATTGCAGATCAACCTGCCTGTTCAGGTTAGTGCCGGGCCTGATGCTGCGGTTTGCCAGGGAGAAACATATTCTCTGACAGGAAGTTCTGCGACTAACTATACCATGCTGAAGTGGACAACTTCCGGTACAGGCAGCTTTGATGACAATGAAATCCTGAATCCGGTCTATACTCCAAGCCCGAACGATCTGAATGATGGTTTCGTATTCCTCACACTGACTGCAGGCGCATATCTGCCATGTGCCGATGACGCTGATGAAATGAAGCTTACCCTGAATAAGCCGGCTACTGTTAACGCAGGTCCTGATGCATCGGTTTGCAAAGGTGAACCATTCACAGTTTCTGGTGCTACGGCACTATTGTATTCAAGCATACAATGGACTACAAATGGCTCAGGCATATTATCTGACCCAGGAACACTTACTCCTACGTACACTCCGGCAGAAGGTGAGACAGGTCAGATCATACTTACAATCACAGCGAGCAGCAGTGACTGCGGCGATGTTTCTGACAATATGATCCTGACAATTAATACTACCGCTACTGCAAATGCAGGAGCTGATATTGCCACCTGTAATATTACGCCAATCCAAATCACAGGTGCGACTGCTGTCGATTATATGTCACTTTACTGGACAAGCAATGGATCAGGGTCATTCGATGATCCGGCGCAGTTAAATCCGGTATACACGCCGAGTACTGCCGATGTAAATATTGGTATGGTTGTACTCACAATGAAAGCAACCGGAGTTGGAGGATGCGGAGATACGACTGATCAACTATTACTTACACTGGTACCTTTACCTGAAGCTGAAGCCGGAGTCAATGCAACGATTTGCCAGGGTAGTATTTATACAGTTTCCGGGGCTTCAGCATCAGCGTATGCTTCGTTACAATGGTCAGTTGTGCCATCGTCAGCCGGAACACTCACAGATGAAACCACTCTTACACCAACGTTCACACCGGCTACTGATTTCTCAGGTATTGCCACGATTATCCTGAATATTCAGGGTGAATCTGCCTGCGGTAGTTATATTATCTCTGATGAAATGTATGTGACGGTTAAAGAGCGTCCGTTAATCAATGCAGGACCCGACCAGACCATTCAACCGGGTGCAACGGCACTCCTGAATGGCACAGCTTCAGGGGCTTCAGGATTTTATGGTTGGAACTGGCAACCTGCTGATATGGTTACCGATCCGGCAGTTTCTGCTTCGTTAACAGTACCACTGTACTCTGAAACAACATTTACGCTTTCTGTGCTTGATATGGCTACTGGTTGTGTGGCATCAGATGAAATAACTGTCCATGTAGGCGAAACAGGTAGCGGAATCAAAGCAATCGCCGATTTTGACACAACCCTTGTCAACACACCAACTACGATTGCCGTATTAGGTAATGATGTAAATCCGGATGAGCTTCTGTTAAATGTTAATTTCTGTAGTTTCCCTGTTCATGGCATAGTGATCATCAATTCAGACAACACTATAACATATTCTCCATACCCCGATTATGAAGGGGATGATTCATTCTGTTACCAGATATGTACCAGCGAACAGCCTGTGATGTGTTCCGATACAAATGTTTATATCCATGTTAAGCAACCCGATATCAGCGACTTGTTCATTTTCAATGGCATTTCGCCAAACAGGGATGGAAATAATGATGTTTGGAAGATCAGGGGAATCGAAAACTATCCTGACAACAATGTTACAATATACAATCGCTGGGGTGATGTGATACGCAAAATATCTGATTACAACAATACAACACGTTCCTGGGACGGAACCAATGATGATGGTAAACTTATGCCGAATGGCACATACTTCTATGTACTGGAAATTGAGGACGTTGGCATCAGGAAAGGTTGGATACTTATTAGAGGGGAGGAATAAGGCATGATTAAAAAATTCGTCACAATGAAAAAACTGATCTTGATATTTTCCATGCTGGCCGCACTGAACGGAATGGCGCAACAGGATGCACTCTTCAGCCAGTATATGTTCAATAAACTCACGGTTAATCCTGCCTATGCAGGCAGCCGGGAGGTGTTCAGTGCCGATCTGATAAGCCGGTACCAGTGGGTGGGTTTCGATGGTGCCCCTAAAACGCTTTCACTGAGTATGCACTCTCCGCTTAAAAACGAGCATATGGCTTTGGGCTGCTATGTTTACAGCGACAACATTGGTGCAACTCTCGATCAGGGAGCCCAGGCAGTATATGCTTACAGGATTATATTGCCAAAAGGCAAACTTTCGCTGGGGATTTCGGCAGGAATGAAATATTATAACATTGATTTCAGCAAAGTTTACGTTGAAGACCCTGATTATTTCTTCTATGGGCAGCAGGAGAAAAAGATAATTCCCGATGCAAACTTCGGGATCTATTATTATAACAATCATCTTTATGCAGGCTTGTCGTCAAAACAACTGCTGCAAAACGAGTACGCACTTGTCAATACCAGTGATGGAACATCTTATTCCAGGCTTGTACGTCATTTCTATGGTATGGCCGGGCTGGCGATTCCTGTTTCCGACAATGTGATCTTCCGACCATCAACGCTGGTAAAGTTTGTAAAGAACGCTCCATGGCAGATAGACCTGAATGCCAGTTTCCTGATCAATGATATTCTCTGGATTGGAGCTACTTACAGGACTGATAACACACTTGTCGGAATGGCAGAGCTTCTCGTTGGCAAGAGCCTGAGGATAGGATATTCTTACGATTATAATCTCAGTCCTTTGAGAAACTTTAATTCAGGCTCGCACGAGATAAGGCTGGGTGTTGACTTTGATCTGCTGAGAGTAAGGATGCTTACACCCAGGTACTTTTAATAGATTTCTTTAACCTTTGCAATGCTCCGGATATGAACACAAAATACTTAACATGGCTGCTGATTCTTGTTTTGCTTGCTGAAAGTGCGACCGCACAGATCAAAAAAGCTGATAAATTATATAAGAGTTACAGCTATGCTCTGGCAATACCATACTATCTGAAAGTCGCACAAAAAGCCAAAAACAAGGACCGTGAAAAGGCAATTGTCAGGCTGGCCGATTGTTACAGGCTTACCAATGACCAGTTGAATGCAAAAGCGTGGTATGCCAGGGCAGTTAAATTAGCTTCGAGCCAGGATATTAACTGGTTTTATTACGGGCAGGCACTTCGTTGCTCCCAGGAGTATGATCTTGCAAAAGAAGCTTATGAGAAATATGCCGAACTGGTTCCCAGTGACCCAAGGGGTGAAGCTTATGCTGATTTCTGTACCCAGATTGATAAACTCAATGATATACCAGCAGGATTTGAAATAAAAAATGTAAGAAACCTGAACTCAGAACATTCTGATTTTGGTCCGGCTTTCTATTCTGATGGAATCGTATATACATCTGACCGCAGGCAGAATTTTGTTGATGATAAACGTTATGAATGGACCAACTTCAATTACCTCGACTTGTTTTATGCAACACCTAAGTACCTTGACCACTATTTCCAGGATATGAATGATCCGAAGTCATTCTCCGGTAAATTCAACCAGACATTTCACGACGGACCGGCAGCTTTTGCATGCAACGACAGCCTGGTATATTTTTCGCGCACTGAGATTGGGAACGAAAAAAGGGATAACGACAATTTTCGCACGATCAAACTGAAGTTATTCTGGTCGAAAAATAACGGGTCATGGAGTACTCCGGAGCCGTTCTTCCTTAACTCAAACAGTTATTCAGTCGGGCATCCTTCGCTTACCGATGATGGTAAAACACTCTATTTCGTTTCCGACATGCCGGGCGGACTGGGTGGTACTGATATATACAGATGCGAATGGCAAAACGGACATTGGGGTGAACCGGTCAATCTCGGTGATAAAGTGAATTCATTTGGCAATGAAATGTTCCCAACAATAGTTGGTGACAAACTTTATTTTGCCACTGATGGCTTCCCGGGTTTTGGCGGTCTCGATGTTTTTAGTACTACCCTGAAAGATGGAAACTGGTCAGTACCCGAAAACCTTGGTATTCCTATTAATTCCTCATTCGATGATTTTTCATTTATCATTGATAAAACTGGGAAATCGGGTTTCTTTGCATCCTCACGTCCGGGTGGTGTCGGAAGTGATGACATATATGCATTCAAGACTATCCCGGTGAAAGATACTAAAAAGAAGAAGGTGAAAAGTTCGGATGAAGGTGAAGTGATGGGCGAAGGCGATGAGATGCTGGCTACTGAAATATCCGGAGTAGTAAAGAACAAGGAATCAATGCAACCAATGAGTGGAAGTACTGTATTTCTGCTTAATACTAACACGGGCAAAGTAAAGGTGCTTAAAACCGATGAAAACGGCCAGTACAAATCAACGATACAGCGGGGAGTTATGTATGTGGCTAAAGCAATGAAGAATAATTACCTGGCCGACTGCCTGACTTTTAACTTTTCAACGGATGATACAGTCTCGCATGTTACGGCACCACGGGAGCTCATGCTTGACAGTTTGTCGCTGAATAAAATTTTCAGGATGCACAATATGGATTATGAAATTGAGAATATCTATTACGATTTCAATAAGTATTATGTCCGTCCCGATGCAGCAGAAGAACTTGACAAACTCGTCCAGGTAATGAAAGAGAATCCGGTATCCATCGAACTTGGATCACACACTGATTGTCGTGGCAGTGATGAGTACAATCTTGATTTATCGCAAAAAAGAGCTGAATCAGCAGTTCGCNNATATATCGTGCTGCAGGGCATAGATGCTTCAAGAATTGCTGCAAAAGGATATGGCGAGTCGCGCCGGGTCAATCATTGTGCCGATGGTGTTTATTGTACTCCGGAGGAACATCAGGCCAACCGCAGGACCGAATTCAAAGTAACGGGATTCAACAGCTCAGATACCCGAAATACATTTGATATGGATAAATTCATTGATGGCGAAAGTATCCCGGTTTACATGTTCGATAGGGATTTCTTCATCAATTGCCTGCAGGAAAAGATGGCTGACAGAAAAACCAGCAGTGATGCTGTTAGTGAAGTTAAGCCAGAACCCGAAGTTAAACAGCCGGATTTTGTATCAATTCCGTCAGAGACAGTGAGCCAGGAAACCAAGAATGTTGAAATATCGCAGGACAATGGCGAAATATCATACAGGGTACAGTTATTCGCTTTGTCAAACGATAAACCNCTTACTGATTCCGAATTTGAAGGCTTGGAGAGTGTCTATATGTACAGGCAAAACGGGTTATATAAATTCACGGCCGGTCTCTTCAGCGACATGGAACAGGCCCGCAGGTACCGGAATTACATACTCAACCTTGGATTCAACGATGCNTTTGTTGTCACATTTATGGATGGCAAACGCTGGGATGGGCAATAATAAGGAGAGATCACCGGTATATACCTTATAATTAAAGGAGTCATCACCATTTGTCACCGCACCAGCGGGTAGGAGTAGTTTCTCTGAATAATTGCTATTACGGGCTTCTTGAACTAAAGATTTTTAGTCTTTATAGCGTTATTTTCCGTACAAAGCATAAACATTATTATAAGAAACCGGTTAATCCAAAAATATTTTAAGTTGTAAATAGCAGTATATCAAATAGAAATAAAGATTGGATAAATTATTTTCAATTTATTTTCATTTAACTGTTGCACATTAAATAATTAGTTCTACCTTTGCACTCCCATTTCGGGGAATACGTTCTTTAACAGGCTGAATAAAGGATTCATTGGAATTCCAAATAATAATGTAACAGGTTGAGAATTTGAAAGATTAAAAAAAAAGTTACATTTTTTTGTAAAAATGTTTGGAGATGTCAAAATATGATTTACCTTTGCAGCCCGTTTCAATAACGAACACCGTTCTTCAACAAATTGTTAATATCTTTCCTAAAAAGAAAGTTGGTAAATAAGAAAATCTGTTTAATTTTGCAGTCCCAAATTCGGGGTTAAAATAAAGCAGTGTGAAGGCGGGGAAGGTTAATAAACATAAGTAAGATCAATCCCTTCGGGGAAAATATAGATCAAAAGTTCTTTGAAAGACTGAAGCTAAAAACAATCACAGTAGCGAATATCCCTTTTCAATTAATTGAGAAGTGAGGAATAAATCTTGAGACATTAAAGATCATTCTTACAATGGAGAGTTTGATCCTGGCTCAGGATGAACGCTAGCGGCAGGCTTAATACATGCAAGTTGTACGGGATTTCGGGTAGCAATACCTGGATGAGAGTAGCGCACGGGTGCGTAACGCGTATGCAACCTACCTTTAACTAGGACACAACCATGAGAAATTGTGGCTAATATCCCATAACACTGCGATGTGGCATCACATTGCAGTTAAAGCTCCGGCGGTTATAGATGGGCATGCGTGACATTAGCTAGTTGGTGAGGTAACGGCTCACCAAGGCTACGATGTCTAGGGGTTCTGAGAGGATTATCCCCCACACTGGTACTGAGACACGGACCAGACTCCTACGGGAGGCAGCAGTAAGGAATATTGGGCAATGGACGCAAGTCTGACCCAGCCATGCCGCGTGAAGGATGAAGGCCCTNNATGGGTTGTAAACTTCTTTTATACGGGAAAAAACCTCNNCGGTCGTGTATCGGAGCTGATGGTACCGTAAGAATAAGCATCGGCTAACTCCGTGCCAGCAGCCGCGGTAATACGGAGGATGCAAGCGTTATCCGGATTCATTGGGTTTAAAGGGTGCGCAGGCGGATTAATAAGTCAGTGGTGAAATCCTACGGCTCAACTGTAGAACTGCCATNNTGATACTGTTAGTCTTGAGTATTGTTGAGGTAGGCGGAATGTGTCATGTAGCGGTGAAATGCTTAGATATGACACAGAACACCAATCGCGAAGGCAGCTTACCAAGCAATAACTGACGCTCATGCACGAAAGCGTGGGGATCAAACAGGATTAGATACCCTGGTAGTCCACGCTGTAAACGATGAACACTCGATGTTGNGCGATACACAGTCAGCGTCTGAGCGAAAGTATTAAGTGTTCCACCTGGGGAGTACGGTCGCAAGATTGAAACTCAAAGGAATTGACGGGGGCCCGCACAAGCGGAGGAGCATGTGGTTTAATTCGATGATACGCGAGGAACCTTACCTGGGCTCGAACGTAGGAGGACAGCTGCGGAAACGTGGTCTTCCCTCGGGACTTCCTACGAGGTGCTGCATGGTTGTCGTCAGCTCGTGCCGTGAGGTGTCGGGTTAAGTCCCATAACGAGCGCAACCCCTACCTTTAGTTGCCATCAGGTAATGCTGGGGACTCTAAAGGAACTGCCTACGCAAGTAGTGAGGAAGGTGGGGATGACGTCAAATCAGCACGGCCCTTACGTCCAGGGCTACACACGTGCTACAATGGCCGGTACAGAGGGCAGCTACCTGGTGACAGGATGCAAATCTCCAAAGCCGGTCTCAGTTCGGATCGAAGTCTGCAACCCGACTTCGTGAAGTTGGATTCGCTAGTAATCGCATATCAGCCATGATGCGGTGAATACGTTCCCGGGCCTTGTACACACCGCCCGTCAAGCCATGGGAGCTTGGGGTACCTGAAGTTCGTGACCGAAAGGAGCGACCTAGGGTAAAACAAGTGACTGGGGCTAAGTCGTAACAAGGTAGCCGTACCGGAAGGTGTGGCTGGAATACCTCCTTTCTAGAGTGATTTATTTCTGTCCCGATTCATCGGGATGATATTCACTACTGTGTTTTTAGTTTCATTATTTCGCTGATAACCCAAACGAGAGTGAGGGCTCTGCCTCCAGGGCAAAAGGAGTTACTAAATAGTCCCGTAGCTCAGTTGGTTAGAGCACTACACTGATAATGTAGGGGTCCGCAGTTCAAATCTGCGCGGGACTACAAAAATCGTTTAGGGGGATTAGCTCAGCTGGCTAGAGCACTAGCTTTGCAAGCTAGGGGTCAAGGGTTCGAATCCCTTATTCTCCACAGCAAGGCTGTCAACGCTTCCGCAACGACAGCCGGTCCTGAATACTCAGGATAAGTTCTTTGACATATTGAAAGAGAATACTCAAGTTAAAAGTTGTAAAATTTTTGACATCGAGCACAATAAGAAAGTTATTAAGAGCGTACGGCGGATGCCTTGGCTCTCAGAGGCGATGAAGGACGTGGTAAGCTGCGATAAGCTTCGGGGAGGTGCAAACTACCTTTGATCCGGAGATTTCCGAATGGGGCAACCCATGGCGTTGAAGACGCCATATCCCGCTCAGCGNGGAAGCAAACGCAGGGAACTGAAACATCTTAGTACCTGCAGGAAGAGAAAACAATAGTGATTCCCCAAGTAGTGGCGAGCGAACGGGGAACAGCCCAAACCACACGTGTTACGGCAAGTGTGGGTTGTAGGACTGCAATGTGGACTGTAAAATAATAGCCGAATTTCCTGGAAAGTTGAACCATAGAAGGTGATAGTCCTGTAAGCGNNAAATTATTTTACTACCTAGTAGTATCCTGAGTACCGCGGGACCGGAGAAATCCTGTGGGAATCTGCCAGCACCATCTGGCAAGGCTAAATACTCCTGAGAGACCGATAGCGAACCAGTACTGTGAAGGAAAGGTGAAAAGTACTTCGAACAGAAGAGTGAAATAGAACCTGAAACCGTGCGCTTACAAACGGTTGGAGTCCCTTTATGGGNATGACAGCGTGCCTTTTGCATAATGAGCCTACGAGTTACTTCTCTCTGGCAAGGTTAATCCGTAGACGGAGNCAGCCGAAGCGAAAGCAAGTCTGAATAGGGCGCTTAGTCAGAGGGAGTAGACGCGAAACTNNTTAGTGATCTACCCATGGCCAGGATGAAGGTCTGGTAACACAGACTGGAGGTCCGAACTAGTTGACGTTGAAAAGTCTTTGGATGAGCTGTGGGTAGGGGTGAAAGGCTAATCAAACTGAGAGATAGCTCGTACTCCCCGAAATGCCTTTAGGGGCAGCCTCGAGGTAGAGTTTTATAGAGGTAGAGCTACTGATTGGATGCGAGGGCTTCACCGCCTATCAACTCCAGACAAACTCCGAATGCTATAAAATATACTCGGGAGTGAGGCGTTGGGTGCTAAGGTCCAGCGCCGAGAGGGAAAGAACCCAGACCATCAGCTAAGGTCCCTAAATCTATACTAAGTTGATCTNAACGAGGTCTGATTGCATTGACAGCTAGGATGTTGGCTTGGAAGCAGCCATTCATTTAAAGAGTGCGTAACAGCTCACTAGTCGAGCGATCGGGCGTGGATAATAATCGGGCATCAAGTATAGTACCGAAGCTGTGGATTAAATAGTAATATTTACTGGTAGGGGAGCATTCCAGTNNCCGCGTCGAAGGTGTGTCGTAAGGCATGCTGGAGCGTCTGGAAAAGCAAATGTAGGCATAAGTAACGATAATGCGGGTGGGAAACCCGCACACCGAAAGACCAAGGATTCCTGATCAACGCTAATCGGATCAGGGTTAGTCGGGGCCTAAGTCAAACCCGAACGGGGTAGACGATGGACAACATGTTAATATTCANTGTACCAGCACGACTGCGATGGGGTGGAGGAGGTGTGAAAGGACCGCGAACTGACGGAATAGTTCGTTNGAAGGGTGTAGATATATCCGGAGCAGGCAAATCCGCTTCGGATGNTCGAACCTGATAGTACCGCAAGCCCTCGGGCAAGCGGATAGCGTCCCTAATCAGACTCACNNAAGAAAACCCCCTAAGCTTCAGGTTAGTGCTGCCCGTACCGGAAACCAACACAGGTGGTCGAGGAGAGTATCCAAAGGTGCTCGAGTGAATCATGGCTAAGGAACTAGGCAAATTAGTCCTGTAACTTCGGAATAAAGGACCCCGTCTTTGACNGGGCGCAGAGAAATGGCCCAGGCGACTGTTTATCAAAAACACATGGCTTTGCTAAATTGAAAGATGACGTATAAGGCCTGACACCTGCCCGGTGCTGGAAGGTTAAGAGGAGAGGTCATCCCTCACGGGAGAAGCTTTGAATTGAAGCCCCAGTAAACGGCGGCCGTAACTATAACGGTCCTAAGGTAGCGAAATTCCTTGTCGGGTAAGTTCCGACCTGCACGAATGGTGTAACGATCTGGGCACTGTCTCAGCCATGAGCTCGGTGAAATTGTAGTTCCGGTGAAGATGCCGGATACCCGTAACGGGACGGAAAGACCCCGTGAACCTTCACTATAACTTTGCATTGACTTTGACTAAACGATGTGTAGGATAGGTGGGAGACTGTGAAGCGGAGGCGCTAGCTTTCGTGGAGTCAACCTTGAAATACCACCCTTTGTTTATTTGAAGCCTAATCCCGTAATCGGNNGCGACAGTGCATGGTGGGTAGTTTGACTGGGGTGGTCGCCTCCAAAAGAGTAACGGAGGCTTTCAAAGGTATGCTCAGTACGCTTGGTAACCGTACGTAGAGTGCAATAGCATAAGCATGCTTGACTGTGAGACCTACAAGTCGATCAGGTAGGAAACTAGGATATAGTGATCCGGTGGTTCCGCATGGAAGGGCCATCGCTCAAAGGATAAAAGGTACTNNCCGGGGATAACAGGCTGATCACTCCCAAGAGCTCACATCGACGGAGTGGTTTGGCACCTCGATGTCGGCTCGTCACATCCTGGGGCTGGAGAAGGTCCCAAGGGTTCGGCTGTTCGCCGATTAAAGTGGCACGTGAGCTGGGTTCAGAACGTCGCGAGACAGTTCGGTCCCTATCTGTTATGGGCGTTGGAAGCTTGAGGGCACCTGACTCTAGTACGAGAGGACCGAGTCGGACATACCGCTAGTGTACCTGTTGTCGCGCCAGCCGCATTGCAGGGTAGCTACGTATGGATGAGATAAGCGCTGAAAGCATCTAAGTGCGAAACTCAGCCCAAGATGAGGCTTCCTTTAAGGGTCGTTGTAGATCACGACGTTGATAGGCTGCAGGTGTAAAGTCAGTAATGGCAAAGCCGAGCAGTACTAATTACCCGTAAACTTTCTATTGTAGTCAAGATTTTGCTTCTTCTACCTTGTGTATTTTCTTTCTCTATATGTCATTCACTTAAGATATTTAAGATCTTTGGTGGCTATAGCGACGGGGCTCACCTCTTTCCCATTCCGAACAGAGAAGTTAAGCCCGTCCGCGCAGATGGTACTGTTAACCCCGGGAGAGTATGTCGCCGCCCCCTTTCCTAACCCTGCCTCACCGGCAGGGTTTTTTATTTCACTCTGCTTCAAAACATGTTGAAAACACTGCTTAAAACGTACTCTTTAAAACTATAGGTTCCCTATTTAGGTACTTTTGCAGTCCTTATGATCAACATACACTCGCATCATCGTTTACTGTTTGGCTTGCTTCTTTACTAGTGGTGTTACCCATGCCTGCTATACTCCCAGGCTGACATTCCGATGCATGATGGTGAAATCCTCAGACAGGTGATAATACCCAAAAAGAAAAGGAAAGTCCTGACTCAGCTTATATTCGATATTTTTACCCGAATACCCAGGGATCATATGAATTGAAGACAGTTTCCAACGCATCACTTTATCATCTCCAGGATTATGATGCGATTCAGCAGACAAATGCAGTATATGCCAACTTGGGAAATACCGGCACCGCCTGTTTGCCTCTAAACTTTTCGTTTAACACAAACCCTGCTTTCGATTTATGGCTTAATAGTTTTAGACCATACCAACTTACGTTCGACAGCAATAAATATTATGTTTCAGATTCGCCCTATACAAGACTGAATTATACGATNGGAAGCGCTAAGGAACAGCACCTTGAGGTTACTCACAGTCAACAGGTTCGAAAAGGTTTCTCACTGGGATTGAATGCCCGATTCGCTAATTCGCCGGGTATTTATGAAAGGCAAAGAACTTACTATACAGGTATGACAGCAAATGCAAGTTATTTAGTTCCTGGCAATCGGTATGGAGTTGTTNNTGCAACCTACCTTAACGATCGTTTCAAGGTTTACGAAAATGGCGGGTTGAAGTTTGATACTGTATTCACTGATAATGTTGAAAATAAAAGGAAAGCAATACTTATAAATTATGATGAAGCTATGAACCGGAACAAAACCGGGGATTCATGTTTCAGCAGTATGTTAATCTTCAGAAAGACCAAAATCGGGGAGATTGACAGCCTTGGGCAGCCGGTTAAAACACGCCGGTTTGATGCCGGCCGGTTTGTTCATACTTTTAAGTATTACAGGACCTCTCGGCAGTATTCGAAGATATTTTTAATGNNATACAATAGCGTTGCCTTCTGCTACTCTGATTTCGAAACAAGTTTTTGATACGTCAGCAGTGGTCATTTTGAGAATAGTCTCGTGTACTCAAATATAGAACCGGATACTTCGTCAAAAGTGTTTCCGCTCCAATATGCCTTTGGCATAAGCAACAACATGACAAATTGTTTAATGACACTGCTTCACGGACGTTCAACCATATAGTTCTTTTGGCACCTTGCGAGGAATAATAGCAGGTAAAACATTCTTTACGGCCAATGGCAGAATTTTTCTGGAGATTATTATAATGGTGATTTCGATATTAGTGTGAGTTTTAATCAATTCATTGGTAAGAAAAACGAATACCGGCTGTGGGTTTCGCCAGCAATGGATTTGATCCATCCTGATTATTACCTCCAGCATTATATTTCGACTCAGTATTACTGNGATAATGATTTTTTAAGGCACAGGGTTACCAGATTGGAACTGCAGGAATGGATATCAAAGGGATCAAACTTTCGGCTACGATCNTCCCGGATATCCAATTTCGTATATCTGGACAAGGAGTCGCTTCCGGCTCAGTTAACGGATGGCATTGGAGTAATCTCTTTCAATATTAATAAAGATTTCAGGCTGGGACGCTGGATAGTGGGTGGGTTTTGGNNAACATGGCAACAGTCAACAAAAGAATCGGTTTTGAGTNNTCTCCCCTCAATAATAACCAGATTAACAATTTGTTACAATATTGATCTTTTTAAAAACGTCCTCAAAACCCAGGCCGGTATTAATNNGGTGCTTTTCAATACTTCTTATTATGCNAATACTTACAATCCTGCCTTACGTTCTTTCTTTCTTCAGGATCAGGAGAAGTTTGGTAACTATCCTTACGGAGATGTTTTCGTGAATTTTAAAGTAAAACGTGCTAGGATATTTGTCAAATACCAGCATGCCAATGCAGGTCTTCTTGGTTATACCTATATGATGGTACCGGGATATCCCCAGGCAGACGCTTCCCTCAAATTTGGGGTGAGTTGGGTGTTCTTTGACTGATTGCCTGTGTCTTTGGAAATGATTAGATATTTGAAGTTTGATGGATAATGATAGATATTAGCGAAATAACTGATTGAATTTTCTGCTGCACCAACGCATGTTGAGTTATTCTTATTACGATAAGAAATATTCTAAATTTCGTTTGTTTTCCTTTGCCTGATTGCTTCAAAGACAATAATAGCAGCCGAGGTTGAAACATTCAGTGAATCGGCAATTCCATACATGGGAATAATAATTTTNNGCTTGTCGCAGAAATTTAACCAGTTGTAGCTCAGCCCAGTGGCTTCGGTTCCCAATACGATGGCACAAGCTGGTGAAATAATCGNATAGTTGGCATAATTGACAGCTTTACTGGTTAAGGCTGCGGCGAATGATTGAATCTTCTGCTTTTTCAACCAGTGCTGAAGATCATCTGTAGCACAAGCAACTATCGGGAANNCGGTGAATACACAGCCCACACTTGATCGTATAACATTAGGATTATAAATATCGGTCAAAGGATCGCAAATAATCACTGCGTCAAGACCCGCTGCATCAGCCGTGCGCATAATTGCACCCAGGTTGCCCGGCTTTTCAACCGCTTCAAGTATGATCATAAGCGGAGCTTNTGAGAAATGCAGCTGTTCAAGAGTAAATTCCCTTGGTTGAGCAATTGCAATGAGTCCGTCGGAACCTTCACGATATGCAAATTTTTCAANAACAGCTCTGCTTATTTCTATTAAAGAAGCTCCGCCGGCAATATTGACAAGACTTTTGGCAGAGATTTTTTCTTCAAAATCAGGGCAGTAGTATAATTCAGTGAGTTTAGCTCCCGAAGCGACAGCTCTTGAGATTTCCCTGTAACCTTCAATTACAATCATATTTTGCTGTCGCCGTTCGCGGCTTTTTGTCTGTAAAGCAACAATATTCTTAATGCGGGGATTTTGAACCGAGGATTATAAGGTCAGGCATGTTTCCGTATCTTTTGAATTGAACAAATGTAAGTTTTTAACGGTAAGACGCAATCATAACAAATTTATGATACCTGAGAAGTTGATGAATTTCAAATATTGATAAACCATTAACCCGGAGAATTGACTGAAAGAATATTCAGGAAAAACATTGACAACATTCCAGGTATGATAATGTAGTCCAGCCAGGTTATCGTTTGGATTTGTTCATTGTCCATCATTGCTAAACTTATTCTAACCTTTGAAGCGTTTTAACCCTGGTTATATTTACCGGGAATTGTTTTTCAACTCATTTCAAATGAATAACTCATTTAATTTCGGACTGATAGGTGCGGGCGGTTATATTGCACCCCGGCATTTAAAAGCTATAAAAGAAACAGGTAATAAACTAATTGCAGCACTTNNCGATCGCTTTGATGCGTTCGGTATTATGNNCGACNNAGGTTACTTCCCAAACTGTAATTTTTTCACCGAACCGGAANNACGTTTCGACCGGCACCTGGATAAACTTCGCCGCNNAAAGGGCCCTGGAGAGAAGGTAGATTATGTTTCAATCTGTTCACCANNAAACTACCTGCACGATGCCCATATGCGTCTTGCATTGCGCAAACCAGGNCTAATGCCTATATGTGAAAAACCGNNCTTGGTGCTAAATCCATGGAACCTTGATGCACTTGCCGAACTCGAGAAGGAGACGGGTAAGCGCATATTTACAATACTTCAGCTGCGATTACATCCTGTAATTATTGCACTTCGTGAANNAAAAATTGCTGCAGCTCCAGCCGGACAAATTTTTGATGTAAATCTGAAATACATTACTTCGCGCGGACACTGGTATTATGTTTCATGGAAAGGTGATATTCAGAAGTCGGGTGGTATAGCAACCAATATTGGTATTCATTTCTTTGATATGCTTACCTGGATCTTTGGCGATGTGAAGGAGAATAAGGTAGAGGTTCATCATGCCGACCATGCTTCCGGATTTTTGCAACTTGANAAAGCGCGTGTCAACTGGTTTCTGAGTATCAACGCTGATTATCTTCCCGAATCAGCATTAGTTGCNGGGAAAAGAACATTCAGGTCGATTACTGTTGACGGTGAGGAGTTNGAATTCAGCGAAGGCTTTACCGAACTTCATACAAGGAGCTATGAAGAGATTTTCAAAGGCAACGGCTTNCGGATTGGAAGATCCAGGAAAAGCATTGAAATAGTGCATGATATCAGGACACAGATTTAATTTTATTGAAACTGGAGAGAGGCACTTCGACAAGCTCAGTGTAAAAACTGGAAGGAGGAAACTGGAAAAAAGAGACAGGAAATAGGAAATGAGAAACCGGAAATAGGAAACATGGGATATGAGACATAAAAATGAAACTGTTCCCTGCTCATCGTTCACTACTCCTTACTCCTTACTCCAGGCACTAAACACTAAGCACTAAGCACTAAAAACAGGAAACTGATAACAACTTGAAATATTAATCATATTTTATGAAAACTGCATTAATTACCGGAATTACAGGACAGGACGGCGCATACCTGGCAGAATTCCTGCTGAANAAAGGGTATACGGTTCACGGATTAAAGCGCCGTAGTTCTCTATTCAACACTGACCGCATCGACCACCTTTACCAGGATCCTCATACCGANAACAGAAACCTGTTTCTTCATTACGGCGATATGACGGACTCGTCGAACCTGATCAGGATAGTGCAGGAAGTTCAGCCAGACGAAATATATAACCTGGCTGCCATGAGCCATGTTAAAGTGAGCTTTGACACACCGGAGTATACTGCTAATGCTGATGCAGTTGGTACATTACGGTTGCTTGAGGCTATTCGCTTGCTTGGTTTAAAAGATAAAACCCGTATTTACCAGGCCTCAACTAGTGAACTCTACGGACTTGTGCAGGAAACACCTCAAACTGAGCGCACTCCATTCTATCCGCGCAGTCCATACGCAGTAGCAAAACTATATGCATACTGGATTACAGTGAATTACCGCGAAGCTTATGGACTGTTTGCTTCAAATGGTATTCTCTTTAATCATGAGTCACCGATACGGGGTGAAACATTTGTCACCAGGAAAATAACAATGGCAACTGCGCGTATAGCGCTTGGTATGCAGGATACGTTATTCCTGGGCAACCTGTCGGCAAAGCGCGACTGNGGCCATGCAAAAGATTATGTGCGTGCCATGTACAAGGTGCTTCAGCACGATAAGCCTGATGATTTTGTGATTGCCACAGGTGTAACGACCGAGGTNAAGCAATTTGTCAGGATGGCATTTGCCGAAGCAGGTATTGAACTGGAATTCAAAGGAGAAGGAGTGAATGAAAAAGGTTTTGTGACGAAATGTTCAGGAGAATTTAATCTCCCTGCAGGCAAGATAGTTGTACAGGTCGATCCGGCTTACTTTAGGCCAACTGAGGTTGACCTGCTGCTGGGAGATCCATCTAAAGCAAAAAACCTGCTGGGATGGCAGCCAGAATACAACCTGCAAGCGCTTGTTAAAGATATGATGCAATCGGACCTCAAACTTGCTAAGAAAGATAAGTATCTGAAGGACGGAGGATTCCGGGTGAATAATTACTTTGAATAATATAAACCACGAAAAACATTAATTATTCACTAAGGTGTACAAATGACTGGTCAGCATCAGCAAACAGAATCAGAAGCAGTAAAGATTATATACAGAGAAGAGGTTTTCAGAGAATAGGCATTCGTAATAATCTTGTAATTTTTCTAAGAAAAATGAACTGGAATTCCTGATCAATTTCCGAGAATTACGGTTAAGATGTAAAGGTTGGCGTTATATTCAGGGTATCTTCTGAAAAATTACGGAACACGGTCAAACACTCTTTTATCGAAATTGTTCTTCATTGCAAATTAGTGAAAATCAGAAAATCAATTCGTTAACATTCGTGCATAAATTAGTATGGAGAAAAAATCACTGATATACATCGCCGGTCATCGTGGCCTTGTTGGCAGCGCTATTCTTGATAATCTCAGGGAGAAGGGATTTTCAAACTTTTTAACCCGGACACACCAGGAACTTGACCTGACGAATCAACAGGCTGTAAGGAACTTTTTTGAGCAGGAAAAGCCTGATTATGTCTTCCTGGCGGCGGCCAAAGTAGGGGGTATCATGGCGAACAATACATACAGAGCTCAATTTATTTATGAAAATATTCAGATACAGAACAATGTGATACATAGTTCATGGATTTCCGGTGTAAAGAAACTTTTGTTCCTTGGGAGTTCGTGCATCTATCCGCGATTAGCACCCCAGCCACTCAGAGAGGAGTATCTGCTGACAGATGAACTGGAATATACCAATGAGCCATATGCTCTCGCCAAGATTGCCGGTATCAGGATGATTGAATCTTATAATCTGCAATACGGAACTGATTTTCTTGCCGTAATGCCTACCAACCTTTATGGGCTGAACGATAATTTCCACCTTAGTAAATCGCATGTTTTACCGGCCATGATCAGGAAGATGCACCTGGCCAAGTGCCTGGATGCGGGAGATATGGATGCAATCAGGTATGACCTGAAGAAGCGCCCGATGGAAGAAATAAGTTGGGATGCTCCGGATAGTGCTGTTCTTGAGTTTCTTAAAATGCATGGAATAACTAAGGATGGCGTTTCGGCAACGCTTACTCTTTGGGGCACCGGCAAACCAATGCGCGAATTCTTATGGGCCAACGATATGGCAGATGCCTGTGTATATATCATGAATAATGTTGATTTCAGCGGGCTGGTAAAAGATGGTTCAAGAGAGATACGAAATACCCATCTTAATATTGGCACTGGTAAAGAGATCTCAATTCATGACCTCGCAATGACCATAAAACAAATTACAGGTTTTCAAGGAAATGTGACATTTGATGCTTCCAAGCCTGACGGTACACCGCGCAAACTTCTTGATACCAGTAAATTGGAAAATCTTGGCTGGAAGTATTCGGTTGAACTGACCGATGGAATACAAAGGGTTTACGACCATTATCTTTCCTAAATTATTCACCATTTTAAAATCTTACCGGTGATTTGCCAGGATTGTGACAATCATGAAACAATCATGTAAATTTGTAGCCTCATTCTGACCTGCACTTTTCAATTTTAATAAACCACGTCTTCTTTTATCTATGCTGAATCAAGCACCATACTACGATTTTGTCTGGTACGCCATATATACTCGCTCCCGATCTGAGAAGAAAGTATATAATGAGTTGGTGAAAAGGAATATTAATGCATTTCTTCCGATGAGGACCACCATCAGGCAGTGGAGCGACAGGAAGAAAAAAGTTGAGGTGCCTTTGTTCAACTCTTATGTTTTTGTCAATATTTTAGGTTCTCAGCGCCTCCCGGTGCTGCAGGTAGATAACGTTGTAAAATTTGTGACTTTCGAAGGCAAGGCTGTCCCCATTCCTCCCCAACAGATAGAAGCGATTAAGGCATTTCTTGGTGAGGGTGCACCTGAGTATGACGATTCCGGCACTGATCTTGAAACCGGTGTCAATATTGAGATTACACGCGGGCCTATGATGGGACTGACTGGTATTCTGATCAATCTCCACGGTAAACACAGGGTAAAGGTTGAAATAGAATGCGTCGGGCAGAGTTTACTGATTGATGTCCCCAGGACAAGCCTGCGCAGGATATAATGATTTAATAGCACAAAAAAGTACTTCACCATTCTGCGGCATAGCCTGCTCGAAAAAGTATGCCTCTGCTATCAGCTTTTACTGTACTATAGTCACCTGATCCGGTGCAAGCAAAGGCTCATACCTGAAACGCCTGAATAATTGCGCAATGGTGAGGACATCTTTTGAGCAGTACTCCACAATTCGCGGCAAGTTGTGTTCTTCCCAGTAAACAACGGCTACCATGCTGCCATCAATATCATCCTTTGGCGTAGGGATGTCAAAAATAGCGGCAAGCAGTTCAAGGGAAGTGTAATTTTTATAGTCGCCGAATTTCCATAAGTCCATGGTATCGAGCAGGCCAACTTCCCAGGGTTTCTTCCCTGCATTGTCAAGAATTGCAGGTATATGTACACCATTGATCATCATCCGGCGGGCGATATATGGATAGTCGAATTCCCTGCCATTATGTGCACACAAAAGATGTTCGGGTTTGTAGAAATGTTGATTAAGTAACGAAGCAAAATCGGCCAGCAATTGCTTTTCATCGTGGCCGGCAAATGATTTAATTCGAAAATGTCCCTGCCTGAACATACCGGCAGAGATACAGATAATTTTTCCGAATTCGGAATAAATGCCGGCTTTCGTATAAAGCGATACAGGGGTATCGGTATCAGTATTTTTAAGCCTTTCGGCTTTCTTCTCCCAAAGTTTTTGCATTCTTTCAGGGAGCTTCTCGAAACCTGGTTGGATTGGAACAGTTTCAATATCAATAAATAATACATTCTCGGGGTTAATAGATTCTAACATGGTAAAAATATTTGGTTGTTAAAATTATGAAAATAAAATCTTCATGATCATCATCAATTCAGGTAATTTTACCATTTAAAACCTGTATTTGATTCAATGAAAGATCAGGGCATCTTACTTATTCTGTTTCTTCTTTCCTTTACCGGGGGATTTTTCTCAGCGTGCAGGGAACAGAAAGATGAAGTTTGGCCTGAAGTAGTTATAGACTCTCCACCAGCGAATAGTTATTACACTCCGGGCGATACTATTCTGCTTAAAGCAGTATTCAGTGATGATGTTACCCTTAGTTATGTAAAAGTATCACTGGTTGATGCATATGACAATCCTGTGATTGCCCCGGTATCGCTTACACCAACTACAAATCCTTACCAGCTTGATGCTGAGATGGTTATTGATGATGCTTCTCTCAAAGGCGGCATTTACAACCTGCGGTTTCAGGCATGCGACGGGGTGAATACAACAAGCAAGTATGTGAAGGTGAACCTTGATGAACTTGAAAGACAATTATTGTATTCTGTAGTTGTGACTAAGGAAGGATCGAACCAGGTCAGGATACTGAGGAGCGATACGTCAGATGCTTTTCATTCAATTTACTTGTACCAGGGTGATTATGCTGCTTCGGATGTGAGCACNCGCATTTGGATGTTGTTCTTTTCAGGTAAAACCATGGCTGATCTGCAGGCATTCAACCTGACTGAAAACAGGATCCTTTGGTCGGTGCCATGTGAACAGTCACCAACCGGTCACTGGTTTGAGACACTGAAATTTGGTTATCCGTGGTTATTCACTTCGCAATATGATGGTTATGTAAGAGGCTACGACCGATATGGTGTTCAGCAATTTAAATCGCAACCGGTTGCCAATAATTATGCTGAACTTGTCAGCACTATGCAGGATTATGTACTTGCAAGCCTGAAAGAGTATTCGACAGATAACCGTCAGCTTGCGGTGTTTCATGTTTCAGGCGGTAAGCTTCTCGACCTTCAGCCTCTCAATTTCGTGCCCGTGGGTTTTGCCAAAGCTGGAACCAATAAAGTATTTGTTTTTGGAAATGAGGGCAGCGATGGTGTTATCGCAATCTATGACCTTAATGAGAGTACCCTGGCGGTAATCAACAGGGTGAGAGGGGGAAAAATCTGCAGTGTGGACAGTATGAGTGATAATGTATTCTATCTGTCAGCCGGAGATGAATTGTTTCGTTATACTTATCTGAACAACAGCGTATTCCCGATAGTTCCAGGGTTTGAGAACGGAAAGATCGCCTGTGAAAGCCTGAATGATAAATTGTATGTAGCATCCGGAAATACATTATTTCTTGTAAATGCTCAGAATGGTTCAGTGGATGCTTCGTGGCAGTTTAATGGCGAACTATTGGATGTACACCTGGTTTATAACAAGTGAGACTGCGGAGGAAGGAAAACAGAAGAGGGAAGTTGTACTGGCTAAATAGATACAGCCGAAATGAATAAACTTTATTATAAACAAGGAATTTATTATGATCAATTGATTGATGGAAAGAGTGTTAAAACAAACAGCAGATGGATCGCTTACCATTTTTGTCCCGGAGTTGAATGAGCATTATCATTCGGTGAACGGTGCGATGGAAGAGTCGAAGCATGTTTTTATAAAGGCTGGATTTGAATATTGCCTGAAACCCGGCGGAAAAATTAACATACTGGAAGTGGGGTTCGGTACGGGACTGAACGCCTTACTTACATGCCTTGCAGCGCAAAAAGCCAATATCCAGGTGAATTATGTCGGGATAGAAGCTTTCCCGTTGCCGGATGATATATTAAAAGTCCTGAACTATCCCGAAGCAACAGGTGAACAACAGGCATTTGATTTATTCAGAAAAATTCACGACGCCAACTGGGTTTATCCTTCATACATCACCGAACGGTTTCTGCTCAATAAAATAGAAGCCCGGCTGGAAGAGGTTTCACTGTCAGCAGGGATGTTTAACCTTATTTATTTTGATGCTTTTTCTCCTGATGTCCAGCCCGAATTGTGGACTGATAATGTTTTCAGGAAACTTTATTCAGCGCTCGCAACGGATGGAATCCTGGTCACCTATTCCAGCAAGGGAACGGTGAAGCAGGCGCTGCGCAATGCTGGGTATACGGTTGAAAGGTTGCCAGGCGCTGCCGGTAAAAGGCATATGTTAAGGGCAAAGAAATAATGCCAAATAATCAGCGGATATCAAACCTCAGGTATCCGGCCGGCGGACAATCTGTTACAATAAGTTCATCAACCCTGGCGCGGGGAGGCCCCTCCCGGCACCACATCAGGAACGACTCGATGTTTTCTTTCTCACCTTCAGCTTCAATGAAAACACTGCCATCAGGCTTGTTTCGAATGTAGCCTGTAATATGCTTTTCATCGGCGATCCTCAGGGTGTAGTATCTGAACCCGACACCCTGAACACGTCCGCGAATGGTTATTTCAACGCTTCGCATGATTTTTTATAATATCAGTTGTGTAGATGGCTAAGAGAAAGTTTATACAAATATAATAAGGATTGACAAAATAATATTATCAGCTATCTGGCACAGCAATAGCAAATAGATATCAGATATATCACAAAGCAGGGGGAAGGTAAAGTGAACTAAAATTCAACGAATAATCAATCTGTCGAATTTTAAAACCAAAGGCACTTTACTAGAAATGAATAAGGAATAAAAAAGCTGTCCTGAGTCACAGACCCAGGACAGCATAGAAAAGCAAAATTAATTTCTGATCAGTTTCACCAGTTCGCTTCCCAGCGGATTTACAACTTTTAGCAGATACAGGCCCTGATTCTGGTTTGAGAGATCCAGCTCGGTCGTTTCTCCGTTCCAGTTAGTCTTCATGACCAGTTTTCCTGTATTGTCGTAAATGTATAGTTGTGAATTCCTGAATGCTTTTTCTCTCGAGGAGTTGATTGTGAACTTGCCGTCAGAAGGATTTGGTGAGACCCTCAGCGTTCCGACGGGATATTTCAATGGCTCGTTTTCTCCCACGATAATAATGGGATTGTCGGCAAATGCTACCAGGTTGCAGGCCACATCGAGTGTTGGGTTAAATCCGTCGCTGCAGTCGCTGCAGGTAACGCCGGTCACGCAGTCAGGATTGTTCGGATGGCAGTAATCCATGTATTGCTCATAAAACTTGTACATGAGCGAAATATCTCCTCCTGCAACAAACGGTGTCATATCAAAATCGAACCATTTGGCAATGGAACCGGGGCACCAGCCGGCACGATCATAGTACCAGGTACCGTTTTGTGGCTGGCATCCATCCGGATTGGGATTACAATCGGTCCAGTTGTGCTGGGTAAATGTGTTTACACCATTTACATAGATATGGTGTGTCGCATTATAAAACTCGGCGGCGTTGCCGGTGTTCAGATCTCCCCAACCATGGCCGGTTGAAACCAGTTTGAGTGTTGAAGCCACTGTGTTTGCAGGATAAGAATAATTAAAAGTATCGACAGGCTGCAGGTTGGCATAGTCTCCAAATGGGAATATCTCATTCCACACTTGTGTGATATAACTGTATTTGTGCGCTGGTGCACCGGACTTGTAATTGAAAGTCAGGTCATACAGATAACCGTTATCGAGAGTAGTACAATTAAGCCGGAACCTGATCTTGCCCTGCAATATCGACATATAGTCAGTAAGGTCGATGCTGTGTGAGCAGGGAACTCCATACGGTGTTATGTACCTTATTATTTCAAACCATCTGCCATCGTGTCCTTGTGCTTCAACCCATGCAACCCTGTCCCATTCGCCACATCCGCCTGATGGGCATTGAAGTGTTAATGTTGCAGTAATTTTATCAAATGCGCCAAGGAAAGAGGGTAATTCTGCTTCAACTTCCTGACTTACTTTGGTTGAACTTAGCCAGACATCATTAACAGCCTGTACTTCCATATCCTCCATATCTTGCTGGATGTTAATAGAATATGTCTTTGTTGCGGTTGCGCCGTAGTTGTTGGTAGCAAGCACCTGGAGCGAATATGTTCCATAAGCAGGGGGTGTCCACCAGCCCGTGTAATGGGTGTTGTAAAAGTCCTGTGCCTGTATAGTCTGGCCGTTGATTTTAAACTGAACGCCTGTCACATGAAAGAGTTCGGGATAGGTGATTTTGCTGATTGCAGCCAGTTGAATCTGAGATAGTGATGGCACATAAACATTGCCGGCGAGAGGGTTGCGAAGCTCAATTTCAGGAACATGCAGAGCAGGATCGAGTACCATGAATGAATTGACTACCGGAACGGCAGGATCGTATTGTGAATTGCCTGGTTGCGTGGCTTCAAGTACAACCTGCCCCGTATCACCGGTTAGAGTGACGATGTTTCCGTTTATTGTCGCGGGCCCTGAAAGAATGTTGAATTCGACAGGTAAGCCTGCAGTGGATGTTGCTGATATTTCAAAAGGCGGTGCGCTGTTGAGCCTGTTTGCAATCTGCGGAAATGAGATAGCCTGGTAAGTAGGATCCAGTGTGCCATTAAAGTTCGAAGTCTCTCCGTTCATGGCGAAATTCATCAGGTCGGCATTGCGTTCTGGAGCATAGACTTCGGTAACAAGCTGGGTGATGGAGGTATTGTCGCCACCAGGAACCCCCTGGTTGAATTTATAGTACATCTGGAGGTCGGGTTCAGTACCGGTAAGTTCGTTGTTCATCAGGTCCTGTACTTCAGTCTGTGTGAGTCCGCGTTTCCACACGGAGAGTTCATCCACCCTGCCGCCAAATATAAAGTTGAAACCGGCTAGAAGGCTTTTGCCGATAGCAAATGGAACTGTGCCGTCAGTCATGGTCCCGGTGGCGGCTTTAGAGCCTTTGAGGTTTCCGTTAACATACAGCTTTACTGCAGACCCGTCGAATACCCATGCAAAGTGTTGCCATACCTGCGGGATGACAGTGTTGTTGGGAGCCACATATTCATAGAGTGACCCTGTGGAGCTTTTATAGCGGCATTCAATTTTTCCGCTGGCAAGCTGTATCATATAAAATTCAGTGGCGCCGCCTCTGAAACCCATCATTCCCTGGCCATAGACAAGGGCATTGGTATAAAACCAACCTGCCATGGTGATGCCCTGGGTTGAATTGGTAATGTACGAAGCCCCGTTTTCGAGGATTACATAATCGTCAACACCGTCAAAATCGAGGTATTGGTTGGATTGTGCCTGGCACAAAGTGCCGGTAAGCATCAGCAGTAAAGCCAGCACATTTCGGATGAATTTGGTAGATTTTCTCATGGTTTGATTGTTTGTATGAATTTTTCTATGATTACTTTCAGGAGTCAGGAGTTGTAGATCAGCTATTAACCATGCCTGCCACCTGCAAGCCTGCGCCAGGCGGGCAGGCATTCACTATTTACTATTCACTATTCACTATTAACTTTCCTTACTTGACCCACCATATCTTTGATTGTGGCGAATCGCCGCCCTGTCTTGAGATGGCTTCGTTACAGTTTTCGGTATTGTATTGCTTTTCGGAAGGAGGATACGGCATTCTGAAATGGCTGAGTGCATCTCCCTCGCGTGGAGTCATCCCGGTGCGGCGCGACAGTGCATAGGCATCCCAGGGCTGCCTGAACATGTCAATCCAGCACTGCGTGTAAATGAAGCCCAGGAACTCTTCATCGCTGGTTGCATTCCAGGAGCCGAAATGCATCAGCACTTTAGCGGCATTCAGGTTCTGGGGAATGGAAACCATATCCTTGAACTTTAATCCGGAAAGCGGGAGTTGTGAAGATTGAGCGACATTCCTCCACCATTCAACCGAAGCGTTAATCCCGTTCATATATTCAATATCAGCCATATCTCTGTCCTGGGCAACGCCAATTCCACGGAAGTATGCCTCTGCCTTGATGAAATGCACCTCAGCACCGGTTATAAATATAATCGGAATATAGTCCTGGTCGCGGATGAGGAAATAATTAAAGGGCGAATAGATGCAGTTTTCACCTTTAATATTGAAGTTGCCTGCATCGTCGCGGTGTTCGCCGTAAGGCACACCCCCTGATGATGGTGTCGTCAAATCAGGCAGTTGCGGGTATGGCGACCACAGGTTGTTGCCGTCCGGTTCGAAGAAAATGTAAGCCCGCGGGTCAAAGATGCCGCTTCCGTCGGCATTGTCATTGGCCGATAACTGGTGCCACAGGTTTGTTCCCATGCGTAGGTTGTTATGCTCCCTGAACGACCAGTTGAGGCTTTCGTTTTTAAACCCTGCTGCCGCAGGCCAAAGGCAGGCACTTTCGAGCAGAGGGCTGGTGAAATCATATCCTATCAATACCGGGCGGTTGTTCCCGATGACATCGCTGATGATACTCCCGGCAATTTCAGGTTCCCTGTTCACCATGCGCATGGCATACCTGAGGCGCAGTGAGTTGGCAAATTTGCGCCACATGCTGAGGTCGCCTTTGAAAAGTTTGTCAAACGATTTGAAACTCAGGAATGGCTCAACCTGGACTGTAGTGTCGTTGATAAGCGAATCGGCAACCCGCAGTTTGTCAAGCATACTGAGGTAGATTTCCCGCTGGGTGTCATACTTCGGGTGAAGGTCTTCAAGACTCTGGAAACCATATCCTGCTTTGCTTACAGGCATGTCGCCGAACAGGTCAGTCATCTTGAATGTTTTGTAAGCGAATGCTATGTAAAGCATGGCTTTCATGTTGGTAACTGAAGCCGAAGGTTCTGCCGCATCAAACCGTTTTTCAAGTTCGCGTACCGAAGGAAGTATTTTGTAGTAGTTTTCCCACAGCGCTTCAGTGCCGATGGTATAGTTACCCCAGGCTTCCTTGGTGAGAGCAGCTAGCTGGGTTTGCTTGTACAGTATCTCGTTGTTGATGTAAAACTGTTCGTTGCCTGTGAGTACAAGCGATTCAATAATCCCGTTGAAGAGTGAACCATCGCTGGCAGTGGTAAATCCCTGCGGATTGGTGTTTATTTCTTCAAAATCCTTGGTGCAGGAATTGACTGTAATAAGAAGCGGAAGAATGAAGAGTGAAATATATCGTTTCATGATTTAGCTTTTTGTGGTGATTAATTGTCAATCAGATGGTTAATTATCAGAATGACGCATTAACGCCAAATGTAAACGAACGGGTGCCGGGATAGGAGGCCCATTCAAAACCCTGGGCATTTCCTGAGCCCATGATTCCTTCAGGGTTAATTTTATCGGGCAGCGTTGTGTAGATATAGAAAAGATCGCGGCCTGTAAGGTTGAGCGATAGCTCCTGGAATACCTTCAGTTTACTGATAAGTTTGACGGGCAGGGAATATGACAGTGATATTTCACGCATTTTTACCCATGTGTTTTCCAGGATACCTGGTGTTGAAATGAATTTTCCCCAGCCGCCGGCATTAGGGAGGTATTTGTAGTAATAATGCACTACTTTTTCGTTTTTAGTGCCATCAGCATACACACCATCCAGTATTATTCCCACATTCCGCACATTGCCATCGGGATCAGTATATGGCAAGCCTCCGCCATCGCGTTCGAGAAGAGTGGAAGGGCTCTGCCCGGTTTGCAGTGAGATAACATATGAACCGCAATAAATGTCTCCTCCCCATTTGGTATCGATGAGCGTAAACAGGCGAAAGCCTTTCCATGAAAGTTCTGTATGCAGTCCGCCAATGAAATCAGGGGATGCATTGCCGATGGGAACCCGGGTATCGGTAATGAGATATTTTGTACCAGCATCATTCACAACTCTTTCGCCTTTCTCGTTATAAATATAATCATAACCGATGATCGTACCATAGTCGTCACCTTCTTTCAGCGCCATGGCAGGACCGTTTAACCCCCAGATGTCAGCCAGCAGGTAGGTGTCGGAGTAATCACCAAGGCTGATGATTTTATTCCTGTTGCGCGAGAAGTTCAATCCGGCTTTCAGGATAACCTGGCTGGTTTGTATGGGTACTGTATTGATTATGAGCTCAACACCGCGGTTCGACAGGATACCTTCATTGATCCTGATGCCCGGTGCGCCTGAACTGGTGGGCAAAGGCAGATCGAGTATCTGGTCGAAAGAGTATTTGTAGTAATAGGTAAAATCGATGTCGATACGATTTTCGAACAGGCCGATGTTAAGACCGCCTTCGTATGAGTTCACACGCTGGGGCTTAAGCTGGTAAGGGGGAATGAGTGAAGGGAAATACGAGGTTTGATCACCGCCGAAAAGGCTGGTGCTGTAATAAAATGCTGTCTGATACGGGTCGGTTCCTGACGCAGTTTGTGATGCCCCACCCCTGACTTTCAGAAAGTTGAACCAATGTAAATGGTTCTGTATGTGAAAGGCTTCCGAAGCAATGAAACTGGCTGATACCGAAGGGTAGAAGTACGAATTGCTGTTGGCCGGCAGCGTTGACGACCAGTCGTTGCGGCCGGTAACTTCCAGAAAGAGATACTGTTTGTAGTCAATATTCAGGAAGGAATAAACTGAGTTGTTCCTGATTTTTGATATCCGCTCCTGGGCGGCAACGGATGACAGTGCATCGCCGGTTTCTTCAACCATTATTTCACCGTTCTCATCCTTGATATAGGTTGCTTCGGTATAGTTGAAAAAAGTATACATGTTAGGATAATACCAGGTACCCGAATGTCCATAGATGCCGTAATAGTTATAGTCCCAGCGGTTAGCGCCACCCGTGAGCCTGACGTTGATATCTGTTCCGAATATTTTTTTCTTTTCAGCAGTGAGCACTGCCTCAAAGTTATCACTGAAGTTCTTGGAGAGGTCGCTGGAGTATGAACCGTTCTGCAGCCCAAGCACATCCGTAGGTCTGCTGGTGGCTGTCTTGTGTTCGAGGGTATAATCGCGGCCGGCCCTCCCGGTAAAATTGAGCCAGGGAGTAATGTTATACGTTAAAGCCAGTGAACCGGTGTATTTGTCACGCTCGAGTTCTGTGTTGTTGTTGTAATAATTCCACCACAGGTATTTATCTACATACAGGAACGGATATCCTTCCAGCGTGTTTCGTGAGCCGTCGGCTAACTGATAGTTCTGCATATCGATTCCCTGGTAGCTGCGTGGCCACGAGTAAAGAAATCCTTTGCTGAACGAATTCCAGTCTTCTCCAAGAATTGGGCTGTTTAACCTATTGAATTTCACATAAGTGATCACAGCATCGGCTTTCACTTTATCAGAGACATTGAGGGTTGTCCCGACGTTGATGGTTGTTCGGTTGTAATTGCTGTTATCAATAATGGGTTTGTGATCCTGGCGCGTGAGAGAGATTCTTAAGGTGCCTTTTTCGCTGCCACCTGCTGCTGAGATGTTATGCGTTTGTGTATACCCGTCCTGAAAAGGCTGTTTATAGTTATCAGGTTGCGGTGAATAGTTGCGCATTTCGCCATCCCACCATTTGATGAGTTGCCCTTTCATCTCAGGCCCCCAGGAAACGGCAGAACCGTAGTAACCGAACTCTTCGGAAGTGCTTGAGGTCTGGCCTGCCTGGTTGATAACCAGTTTATCGTTGCCATAAATGCCCGGATATAGAAGTGTACCTTCATCATCAACAGGGAACTCGGGTTCGGTGAATGAAACAGGGCCACCGTGGCCGTATTTGTTCTGAACTTCACGGAAGCGGTAAGGATGAGTTATCTTATGTTCAAAACTGTAGGTTACGCCTAGACCTTTTTGTTTCTTGCCTCTTTTTGTGGTTATCAGGATGACACCGTTGGCACCCCTGGCACCATACAGAGCGGAGGCTGCGCCCCCTTTCAATACTGTATATTCTTCAATATCAAGAGCATTGAGGTCAGAGATGCCGTTTCCCCAGTCAACACCGCGGCCAATGTTTTCAAGCCCCGGAGTGTTTTCCATAGGTACGTTGTCAACAACGATCAGGGGCTGGTTATTTCCATTCAGGTTGTTGTTGCCGCGGATGGTGATACGGGTGGTACCGCCTTCAACACCATCACCCTGCGAAACCAGCACACCTGCCGACCGTCCGGCAATGGCGCTTATCACGTTTGGCGAACCCGAACGGGTGATATCGTCGGTTCCGATCTTTTCTGTTGAATAGCCGATCTCGCGTTTCTGACGTTTGACGCCAAGGGCAGTAACCACCACCTCATCGAGTTTTGTTGCAAGCGGCTGGAGCACAATATTGATCACTGCTTTATCACCCACCGTAACTTCCTGTTTCTGGTAACCCAGGAAACTGAATACAAGCACTGTCGTGGGCTTTAGGTTAGAAATGGAATAAATTCCGCTAAGATCGGTAGTTGTTCCCTGCGAAGTACCTTTCACCAGGATGGAAACTCCCGGAAGGGTAGAGCCGTCGTCAGCGGAGGTGACCGTGCCGGTAATTTTCAGTTGCTGTGCGCTGACACATAAGGAAAACAACGTCAGGAGTGAGAGTGTAATTAGTTTTCGCATAGGCGGAGTTTGTAATGTTTTATTCGGCTTTATGAAAAATCATTTCAACCGGCTTATAATCAAGGCAGAGATGCGAAATAATTTCTAAGCTTTATAAATCGCTGATAAGAATGATCCTGCTGCTTCTGATTAAGGGATGCTTTATGATTTCCTGTAAATATAAAAATAAATTAAAAATCCGGGGAGGTCTGAATATTGAATAGTGAAGTCTATGTGTTAGCTTTGTTTCGACTAGATCGTAATGTTCTGAATAGCAAACAGATTTGTGGTAATGAAAAGTTAAGTTTCACGAAAGTTATAGGGGGGATGACAAACTCCAAGGGAAAGCTCGCGACGTGCGTAAACACATAGCGGTCAGTGGGCATCATACCGTGATTAATGGTGGTTTAGTGTCATTCAAGCTTTAGATAATTCAATGCTTCTAATGGAGATTTTCCTATATCAAATGAGTTTAGCAACACGATAAAGAAAGTACCATTTTTTCTAATCAATACAAGGCCACAGTTTACTGGTATAAAATCAAATGTAAAAGCAATCTGGTTCTCATACCTTTCATTTGCTATTCCCAAATTATTAATTGAACCAAAATAGATACGATAATTCATTCTCGATGAGAATAAATTTAAATACTGCCATCCCCTAACTGAAAAATAAGTATTGAATCCATTGAAAAGCAGATTCGGTCTTGAATAGATATTGCTGGACGACCACCAACCTTAATTTCATTAATGACTTTTGTCTGAATTTTTTCGAAATCATAGCCTCTATTGACCTGAATATTATTAAGATTTACATTACTAAAATCGCCTAATTCCCATACTACATATCTGTATTTGTTATTTAACAAGTATGCATAATTTGCTCCAGAAGAATTTCCGGCAGAATAGATACAATTTAAATCATCTCTTATGCTATCCTGAAAAAGATGACTGCACCTTTTTCCAGAGTCAAAAACTAAATCCATATCGCAGGGTGCAGTTCTAATTGAATTCAAGATTATTTCAAGAATAGAATATAAAATGACGCATATTACAAAACCAATAACTAGGGTTTTTAATCTGATTAGCTTCTTCATAATTGTTCTAACTATCTATTTGATGGCACCTTGCAGACAAATATTGGACACCCGCACCGTCTTTGGCTACTATTCACCAATCACGCCTGCAGCCTTTTCGTAATCAGGTTCTCTATCATGGCAAACAGTTTCAGAGGGCTTTGCACCCGCCAGGGCACCTCATTGAACTTTCCACCTAAGGCAAGGTAATAATCGATATTTGACTGTTCAATCTCGCGGATCACATGCTCACGAAAATTTAGGAATACTATCCATCCGTCATCAATCTCATCAAACCACTCCTGGTAGTAATCATTGTCAGATGCATGAAAATCAAGTACATTCTCACCGATGAGTATGAATTTAGTGATCCCTTGCTCAATCAGGTGCTCTATCACATTGCGTTTCAGGTACATAACGTCATTGTACAGGCAGTCGTTCCATTCACCGATGAGTTCAATAATACAGAATTGCCGGTCGTAATCGGCAAAGAGTATCTTGAGGTAAAGCGTAGCCGAGCCAAACTCATCCCATTGAGGATGAATGAGATAATTGTAAACCTGGTGTGTGAATTCAAACTCCGAATATTCCTTGCCGTAAAACGGGGAACGCTGATCCTCAGAAGCTACATAAAACATCCTCCAGGAGTAGTATGGCTCAATGTCGTGCATGGCGGGGTAGTTGGTAAAACCGAGGTTAAAATTAGTAAGAGAATGCTGTGGTTTTTGAGGAAAGGAGAAATAAACCGGAAAACTGGTACTTCGGCAAGCTCAGTGTAAAAAACTGGAAACTGGAAACATGAATCTTGAAACAAGAACTAAAATTCCTGTTTGACTTTCGCTGAGGACCTTGTATTGGCGTATGCTGCAAAGAACCCGATAGCGCCGTTGCTGATGTTGCCTTCAACATTAGCCGGCGGACCGCTGAAGAGCGGATTGGAACCTCGAATTTCGCTCTGCGTGTTCCATATAAAGGTGCAATACTCCTTTCCGATATTATCAACTTCAACCGTCACAATGTCGCCCGGATCGAGATGCTCAGAAGGGTTGCGCTGGTTAAGATAAGCAACCGCCGCACCGTTGGTATAGCTGCCATTGAAAAATTTGTCATCGGTAACAAACCATTCGGTTATGGTATCGGTGAGCAACTGGTTGTTTTTATAAATCATGAACCGGTAAAAGTCAACTGTAGGTGGTTCCTGCACATACACTTTCACTTCATAGAACCCTTTTTCACCCCAATCAGGCTGAAATTTAAGCCCCACTGAATCAAGAGTGCTAAGAGTGTTCATCTGGCTGACAGCCTTGTACTCGCTATAGCCGCCAATTTCTTGCTGCAGACTGATATTGAGTGTGTAAGTGTGTCCCTGCATTCCCGCTACAGTGTCGGCCGTCTGGTAAATGCCCGGCCGCGTTTCGATGAGCGGGTAAATTGAACTTCCGTCGGTGATGGTGAGTGTTGCGCCGGTTACCGCCGGTGCAGGCTGGTTATAATAATAGCTTGAGGTGGTTGAAAGCTTTATGGTATGTGCTGTTGTGTCGGTGGTGATGCAACCGTCAACGACAAGCCGGGTGTATGATTCATCAAGCTGAATATCAACTTTTTCGGTGCATGAGACAGCCATGAAAGCCAAGATGGCAAACATCCACAAATCTTTCTTTCTCAGTGATTTGGTTTCCATCAGAAGTTGAAGTTNNTATAGGTTATTGCCGGAATTACTGAAAAGAGATAGATCTTAACTGCAAACGTGACGTTAGGATCGGTTTTATCCTGCACAAAGTTGATCGACCAGGCATTCTTGCGCGCATAGACGTTGTAAACTGATAAATTCAGTTCCTGGTGCCACTTTTTNNTACCGGGTTTATCTTTTTCTTTAAAAGTAATTGCACAATCCAGACGGTGATAATCGGGCATCCTGTATGCGTTTCGGTCAGAATAAACGGGCACAACAGCGTTTCCTATCACAGCCCTGCCGGTAGGGAAAGTAACTGGCAGCCCGGTTGAATACACCCAGTTGGCTGACGCTTCAATCCGCGGAGTGATGGTGTAATTTAGCACCACGGCGATGCTATGGGGTTTGTCATAAGGAGCCGGATATTTCATGCCGTCGTTTATTTCGGGGATTACTCTCCACGACCGTGACCATGTGTAACTGATCCAGCCACCCAGCCGTCCGGTGTTCTTGCGGATCATGAATTCCAGGCCATAGGCCATGCCTTTTCCTACCCGTAGCTCGCCTTCGAGGTATTCGTTCATGAGCAGCATGGCATGATCCTTAAAATCAATAACATGGCCTATCTTCTTGTAGTATGTTTCAACAGAAGCCTCGTAGCGGTTCTTGCTGAAATTCCTAAAGTACCCTATGGCAAACTGATCGGCATTCTGCGGTTTTACGTTTGGTGATGCAGGGAACCAGACATCAAGCGGGGTACCTGCAGTGCTGTTTTGCGCAAGCGTCAGATACTGAACAGTATGCGAATAACTTCCTTTTATTGAGGATTGCTCATTCAGAATCCACACGAAGGATAGCCTGGGCTCCACCCCTAACCAGGTATGGAAAATTTCGGAACTGTTGTAAGCTATACTATCTACAGGGTTGTATAACGAATCATAGGTATAATAAGTGCCGGGGCCAATATTCTGAAAAGCCGTGAACCTCAAGCCGTACTTCAGTGTGAAAAGGGGTGAAATTTTTTGCTCGTTGCTGGCATAGAGCGCGTGTTCAAGGGCATATTGCCTTGGAAGTTTAAATTCGATAAGCAGGCTTTCACTTCCCTGCCCTTTGGTGATGCCCGGAAAGAAATTGTGCAGTGTTGAAGAAANCCCGAACCTTGTGGTGTTTCTGGGGTTAGGGTATGCGGTAAAGTCAGTTCGCAGCGAAAAATCGTCCATGGTTGATTTCCAGAGGAATGAACTGGCCTCACCCGGTGGCGTTCCCACACTGTATTCATAATTGGTGTAAGCAGCAGTGGTGTTAAGAAACAATTTCTGCGAGAATAGGTGGTTCCATCGGATTGAAGCCATCCTGTTGCCGAATCCCATCTGCGCATATTTGTTTTTAAAAGTATCGCGCCCCATGTATCCCGAAAGGTAAATGCGGTTACTCTCATTGAAGGTATGGGCAATTCTGGCGTTCAGGTCGTAGAAATAGAGCTTGTTACCGTGCAGGTCATCGTTTTTTGCGAAAGGAAGAAAAAGGTCGGCATAGGTGCGGCGACCGGAAAGAAGGAAGGATGTTTTATCATCAACAACAGGTCCTTCTAGTGTCAGCCTGCTTGAAATTGTACCTATACCACCTGTAGCGGCAAAATTCCTGTTGTTACCGTCTTTCATCCTTACATCGAGCAGCGACGAGAGTCTTCCGCCGTATGCAGCCGGGATGTCACCTTTGTATAGTGCTACATCCTTCACGGCATCGTTGTTAAAGATTGAGAAGAAGCCCATCAGGTGGGAAGCATTGTAAACGGTTGCTTCATCGAGTATGATCAGGTTCTGGTCGGGGCTGCCACCCCTGACACTGAAGCCGGTGCTTCCTTCGCTGGTTGACTGCACACCAGGAAGTAACTGGATTGCTTTAATGATATCGGTTTCACCAAGTAATGCCGGTATTTTATTGATGGTTTTGGCATCAAGCTTCACGATACTCATTTCAGGCGCACGCACATTCTCATCTCCGCGCTTGCCGGTAATTACGACTTCTTCAAGTTGTTCTTCATCGGGTTCAAGCTCTATATCAAGTTTTTGGTTGTTTTGGAGCAGGATTTTCTTTTCAGTCACCTTGTACCCAATGTATGAATAGCGAACGGTGTATTCACCTCCTGGCAGGCTGAGGCTGTAAAAACCATAATAATTTGTGACGGCACCTGACTGTATTTCAGGACAATAAATGGTGGCTCCGATCAGTAATTCCCCGTTTGAACCGTTGCGCACCGTGCCGCTGAGGGTGAATTTCTTCACCTCGGAAGGTGCAGCGGCATATCCTGATGAAATAATCAACAGGCAGGCCAGCATCAGTAAGATTCGTTTCCGGGTCAGGTATTCCATAAAAGTTTCATTTGCTGAGAAAGCAACAGCAATCTGTCGAAAATGTTGTGTAAAGGATATCGATGAAATCAATGAAAAGCAGCCATCAGCAGGTTAATATCCTGGAAAGGAAGATGAAACGTATCACTGATGAACCGGTTGGTTGAAATTCCGTTGAAAAGATAAACACTTTGACGCAGCCCGAAGTCAGATCTTAGTACATGTTCAAGTCCGCCTTCATCGCCAATTTTTTCGAGGATGGGCGTGAGGTAGTTGCTAAGGGCATACGAAGCTGTATGCGGTACTTTTGAAGGTATGTTGGGAACGCAGTAATGAGTGACTCCGTATTTCCTGAATACCGGGTTTTGGTGATCGGTAGGATGTGATGTTTCAAAACATCCTCCCTGGTCAATACTGACGTCAATGATAACGGCACCTTCTTTCATTTGCTGTACCATATCTTCCGACACCAGGCAGGGCGTGCGGCCTGCCGTGGAATGAACGGCGCCTATCACCACATCGGCTGTGCGGAGGTTGTTGAGCAGAATACGGGGTTGCAGTATTGAAGTGAAGATACGAAGGCTCAGGTTGTTTTGCAGGCGGCGGAGTTTATATATTGAGTTATCAAACACCTTGACCAAAGCACCCATTCCCAGGGCAGCCCTGGCGGCAAATTCCCCGACAGTGCCTGCACCAAGTATCACCACTTCGGTAGGGGAGATGCCCGAAAATCCGCCGAGCATTTTACCCCTGCCATATTCTGAATCACTCATGTATTCGGCAGCCAGCAGGATGGAAGTATTACCTGCGATTTCGCTCATGGCACGAACAATGGGGAATGATCCGATTTTGTCCTGTAATAATTCAAACGCCAGAGCATTAACTTTTTTAGCAGCGAGCTTCTTGAAAAAATCTTCGGAGAGTCCGGGATGGTGCAGCGATGAAAAAATTGCCTGCCGGTTACTTATCATTTCAGCTTCGTTGCAGGTGGGAGGGGCAATTTTCAGGATAATATCGGCTGTATAGACCTGGCGGGTGTCATGAACAATCTCTCCACCCATTTCGCTGTATTCATGGTTGGAAAAACGGGCAGCTTCACCGGCTGAATCTTCGATAATAATGCGGTGTCCCTGTTGTACCAGCAACCCGACGGCATCGGGGACCAATGCTATGCGGTTTTCGTTCAGCGATACTTCCCGGGGTATGCCAATAACAAGTTGCCGGGGTGATTTTTTTATTTCAAGCGTCTCTTCACGGGGCATGTAAGCGGAGCCATGCATAAATTCCGGTAGGTTGTTCGATAAGTCCATGAGGGGTTATCTTCAGAATGTAAAAAACCTTGCCTCGCTGTCAGGGTCCGATTCAATCATCACCTTCACATGTGAGTTGGGGAGAAGGTTTTCGACTTTTTCAGGCCATTCAAGCAGACAGTAATTATCGCTGTAAAAGTAGTCTTCGTAACCAATGTCGAGCATTTCCTCCCACCTCTCAAGCCTGTATAGGTCGAAATGGTAAATGCTTTGCCCGTCATTCGAAACATACTCATTTACAATAGCAAATGTAGGACTGTTTACGATGGTTTCGACCCCGAGCTGCCTGCAAAATTCTTTGATAAAGGTGGTTTTACCCGCTCCCATTTTGCCGTAAAAGGCAAAGACACGTTCCTTCGGCCAGGTATTAAGCAGTAGACGGACAATACCGGGGAGTTCGTTCAGACTTTGACAGGTAATTGTCTGCGGCATAGGCTGTTCTATTTTGCTTTCAGGTACGCAACCGGAACAATCATTTCCTCCATGGAGATACCGCCATGCTGGAACGTGTTTCGGTAATAGTTCACGTAATAGTTGTAGTTGTTTGGATAAGCGAAGAAATCGTCCCTGCGGCAGAATACATAAGCTGAACTCATACTTGTCTTTGGAAGAAAGATGTCAGCGGGATTTTTCACTTCGAAAACCTCTTTTTTGTCGTAATTGAGACTGCGTCCGTTTTTGTACCGGAGGTTTGTGTTGGTGTTGCGGTCGCCGATGATCTTCACGGGGTTGCTCACCCTTACCGATCCATGGTCGGTGGTGATGATGAGGTTGGCTTTTTTTTCGGCGAGAGTCCTGATAATGTCAAAAAGAGGCGAGTGCTCGAACCACGATAAGGTAAGTGAACGGTAAGCCGATTCGTCGTCGGCAAGTTCGCGTATTACCTCCATTTCGGTACGGGCATGCGAAAGCATGTCTACAAAGTTGTAGACGATCACATTGAACTTGTTGCTGAGCAGGTTCGAGATGTTTTCGGCAAGTTTTCGTCCGCTTGCAAGGTTGAGAACCTTGGTATAGGAATAGGAAACGTTTTTTGCCTGACGCTTCAGATTTTCACCTAGCAATTCACCTTCAAACTGGTTTTTAGTGCCTTCTTCATCTTCATTAACCCAGTATTTCGGGTACTTCTTCTCAATTTCGCTTGGCAGGAGCCCTGAAAACAAGGAGTTACGCGCATACTGTGTGGTTGTAGGGAGGATGGCATAGTAAACTTCGTCGCGCTCAACACGGTAAAACTGTTCGAAGATCGGTTGCAGGATCTTCCACTGGTCGTAGCGCATGTTATCAATCAGGATGAGGAAGAGGTTCTGGTCATTTCCCAGCAAAGGGAAAACCTTGTCACGCAGCAAGGTGTTNNGTGACAGAACCGGCTTGGCTTCGGTTTTGCCGTTTACCCAGTCGATGTAATTGTTCTCAACAAATTTGCTGAATACCTGGTTGGCTTCCTCTTTCTGCAGGCGCATGACTTCAACAATGCCCTGGTCCTGTGATTTTTTNNCGAGTTCCAGTTCCCAGAAAACGAGCTTCTTATAAACTTCCACCCACTCTTCATGGTTGAGTCGACCTGATATCTCCATGCCGATATTCCTGAACTGCTGCTGGTAGGCAAATGTTGTCTTTTCGCTGATAAGCCGCTTGTTTTCAAGATTCTTCTTAACGCTTAGCAGTATTTGTTTCGGGTTAACAGGCTTTATCAGGTAATCGGAGATGTTTGATCCGATGGCGTCCTCCATGATGTGTTCTTCTTCACTTTTGGTGATCATCACTACCGGAAGGTTCGGGTAATTGGCTTTGATGATGGTGAGTGTTTCAATTCCAGAAAGCCCGGGCATGTTTTCATCCAGAAAAACAATGTCGAAAGGTTGTGTTTTTAAAAGGTCTATGGCTTCATCACCATTGTTGGTTGTGAATACCTCGTAACCTTTTTCACGGAGGAAGAGTATATGTGGTTTAAGCAGGTCAATTTCGTCGTCAGCCCAAAGAATCACCCCGTTTTCCATAATGCATGTTTTAATATGTAAGGCAAATGATTAGGTTCGCCTGTTATTCTGTACCTTTGTTTTAGCAATAAAACCGGTTTATCCGAGTTTTGTCATTCATTAGAACAATAATGCCAAAGTTTGGTTTTTATTGCCGGATGCTCAGCGGAAATTTACTGTATCATATACAAATTTAACAATTTTTGTGAACCATTTCACTCCCAATAAGCGAAAAATCATCAATGATCCCTTGCACGGCTTCATCACCATCCCCGATGAGTTGACTTTCGATATCATTGAGCATCGCTATTTCCAGAGGCTCAGGCGCATCAAGCAACTCGGGCTTACTTCCATGGTGTACCCGGGAGCGTTGCACACCCGCTTCCATCATGCTTTGGGTGCCATGCACCTCATGAGGCAGTCGATAGAAACATTGCGGCTGAAAGGGTTCCCGATCAGTGAAGTTGAAGCCAGGGGAGCAAGCCTGGCCATATTGCTGCATGATATTGGCCACGGGCCCTATTCTCATGCTCTTGAGAACTGTCTGGTTTATGGTTTGAACCATGAGGATATCTCAGGGCTGTTTATGCAGAGGCTGAATGAGCACCTCAAAGGAGAATTGGACACAGCTATCAGGATATTCAATGATACCTATCCGCTTCGGTTCCTGCACCAGCTGGTTTCAGGGCAGCTTGATGTTGACCGCCTCGACTACCTGATGCGCGACAGCTTTTTCACCGGGGTAAGCGAAGGAGTTATCAGCACCGATCGTATCATCAAAATGCTGACGGTAGCCGGAGAAGAGCTTGCCGTAGAGGAAAAGGGGATTTATTCTGTCGAAAAATTTGTAGTGGCACGCAGGCTTATGTATTGGCAGGTATATTATCACAAAACAGTGCTGGCGGCGGAATATACACTGGTAAATGTGCTGCGCAGGGCCAAATACCTCAGCGAAAACGGGGCCGCTCTTTTTGCATCGCCTGCACTGGCTTTCTTCCTGGCTAATCATATCACAGCTGATGATTTCCGCTTAGATCCCAACGTACTGGAACTCTTTTCACAACTCGACGATTTCGACATCTTTTCTGCCATCAAAGTTTGGACCGGACACCAGGACAAGGTATTATCAGAACTGAGCAAAGCCTTGGTTTACAGAACGCTGCCACGAGTTGAGCTTCGGTCGGAGCCGTTTGAAGCGGAGTATACCGAAAGCCTGAAAAGAAACCTCAAAGAACGTATGGGTTTCAATGAAGAAGAAAGCGGGTATTTTATTTTTACTGGAAGTATAGCTAATGATGCCTATATCCCGTTTCGCGACAAGATCAATATTGTTGACAAGAAAGGTAATATCACGGATATAGCTTCGGCATCTGACCAGTTAAATGTTGCCATTCTTTCGAAAACAGTGACAAAATACTTCATTAGTTATCCTAAAGAACTTGTTTCCGGTAACGGCTAACATATGTAACCTGAGTATTTGATACAGAATATTAACTAAAAGTTAAATTTCTATCTTTGCAACGAAAATTTGTCATCTCTTAATTATCAACGAAAACATTCCTTCGCATGGAATTTAAGGCCAGAGAGATAGCCGCCATGATCGGTGGCCAAGTTGAAGGTGATCCTGAAATAGTCATTACAAAACTTTCAAAAATTGAGGACGGCGAACCCGGATCACTGAGTTTTCTGGCGAACCCCAAGTACGAACCTTATATTTATACGACAAAAGCCGCGGTTGTAATAATCCGGAGTGATTTTAAGGCAGAACACCCGCTTCCCTGTTCAGTGATCAAAGTTGATGATCCTTATACAGCCATTGCCGTGCTTCTCGACATGTACAGCAAAATGTACAAACCGCGCACAGGAATCAGCAGTCTGGCCTTTATTTCGGCTTCTGCCAAAACCGGTAAAGATGTCTTTGTCGGTGAGTTTGTATATGTCGGTGAAAACGTGGTGATTGCTGACAATGTTAAGATATATCCCCAGGTGTATCTTGGCGATAATGTTAAAATAGGCGAAGGCTCAATACTTTATCCCGGGGTTAGAATTTACCATAATTGCGAAATTGGCAGGAATTGTACAATTCATGCTGGTGTTGTACTGGGAGCCGACGGTTTTGGATTTGCACCCCAGGATGATAATAATTACATGAAGATAGCCCAGATCGGGAATGTGATCATTGAGGATAATGTCGAAATAGGCGCCAATACGACGATAGACAGGGCTACTATGGGTTCGACAATCATCAGGAAGGGTGTCAAACTCGATAACCTTATACAGGTCGGGCATAATGGTGAGGTGGGTGAAAATACAGTGATTGCAGCTCAAACAGGCATTGCCGGTTCCACACGGGTAGGCCGCAACTGCATGATTGGCGGGCAGGTGGGATTTGCCGGGCACATTTCAATTGCCGATGATGTAAAAATCGGTGCACAGGCAGGTGTTCCCAATAATGTAACCAAACCAGGAACGATTTTGCTGGGAGCCCCGGCCATTGAAATTGGCAGGTTCAGAAGGTCAATTGCCATTTTTAATAACCTTGAGAAACTTGTTCAAAGGGTATCGGAACTCGAAAAAAAACTGGCTGAAGTAAACGGTCAGCAAGAGAAAAAGTAAAAAGCAGTTATTCTGACAGATAACGAAAACCAACAGGAATGATTGAAAAACAGTGCACGATAAAAGAGCCGGTGAGCCTTTCGGGTGCCGGATTGCATACAGGACAGGACGTTAACCTCACTTTCAGGCCTGCAGGCCCGGGACATGGCATAAAATTCCGCCGCATTGATATGGAAGGCCAGCCTGTTATTGATGCTATTGCCGATTATGTTGTCGATACTTCAAGGGGAACCACGATTCAGCACCAGGGAGTAAGAGTTTCAACCATAGAACACACGCTGGCAGCTGTAGTTGGCATGGGTATCGATAATATTTTAATTGATGTCGACAGCGCCGAAATGCCTATCATGGATGGCAGTGCTGCTGCATTTGCCGAAGCGCTTGCCGGAGCAGGTAAAGTGGAGCAGGATGCTGAAAGGGAATACTTCGAGGTTCAAACAACGCTTACCTACTCCGATCCCAACCGTAAGAGTGAAATGATCCTTGTGCCTGAAGATAAGTACAGGGTGTCGACAATGATTGATTTCGAATCACGTATCCTGGGAACCCAGTATGCATCGCTCGACGATATTTCAAACTTCAGCAATGAGGTTGCCAATTGCCGCACCTTCGTCTTCCTGCATGAACTTGAATACCTCATTGCCAACAACCTGATAAAAGGCGGCGATATAAGCAATGCCATCGTATTTGTTGACAGGCTGCTCGGACAGCCTGAACTCGACAGGCTTGCCACATATTTTGGTAAAGAAAAAATCGAAGTACTTAAAGAGGGAATTCTCAATAATCTTGAGTTACGGCATCATAATGAACCGGCACGGCATAAGTTGCTCGATGTTATAGGAGACCTGGCACTCATCGGTATGCCTATCAAAGGACATGTAATTGCTACACGACCCGGCCATGCTGTGAATACCAGTTTTGCCAAGCTTGTCCGCGAGCAGGTGATACAGTCGAAGCAGAAGCCTTCATTCGATATTTACAAAACACCTGTTTACGATATCAACGATATCAAACGTTTCCTGCCACACAGGCCTCCGTTTCTTCTTATCGACAAGATTCTCGAAATCAGTGATAATCATGTCATCGGGCTGAAGAATGTTACCATGAATGAACCGTTCTTCACAGGACATTTCCCTGATGAACCGGTTATGCCGGGCGTACTGCAGCTTGAAGCCATGGCTCAAACAGGAGGCATACTGGCGCTTCACAATGTTCCTGATCCTGAGAACTATGCTACTTATTTCCTCAAGATCGACAATGTAAAATTCAGGCATAAAGTGGTTCCCGGAGATACATTGTTTTTAGCACTCGAACTTATTTCGCCCGTCAGGCGCGGAATTTTCCATACCAAAGCAAACGCTTACGTAAACAATACTCTTGTCACTGAGGCAGAACTCATGGCACAGATCGTCAGGAAGAAAACTCCTGATTCTAATACCGAATAACAATGAACCAGCCTTTAGCATATGTCCATCCTCAGGCAAAAATTGCCAAGAATGTAGTTATTGAACCTTTCGTCAACATCGAAAAGAATGTTGAGATAGGCGAAGGAACCTGGATAGGTTCCAATGTTACCATCATGGAGGGCGCCACCATTGGCAAAAACTGCCGTATATTTCCCGGTGCGGTCATTGCTGCCATTCCCCAGGACCTCAAGTATGCCGGGGAGGAAACAGTGGTTCGCATTGGCGACAATACCACTATCCGTGAATTTGTTACAGTAAACAGGGGGACAAAAGCAAGCTGGGAAACGGTGATAGGCAACAACTGCCTTATTATGGCTTATGCACACATTGCCCACGATTGTGTTGTGGGTAACAACTGCATACTGGCCAATTCGGTAGCATTGGCCGGGCATATTTCTGTTGAGGACTGGGCGATTATCGGCGGACATTCGGCTGTGCACCAGTTTGTAAGCATAGGCCAGCACTCCATGATTTCAGGCGGAGCACTTGTGCGTAAGGATGTTCCGCCATACACCAAGGCAGCCCGTGAACCGATATCGTTTGTTGGTATAAACAGTATAGGCTTGCGCAGGCGCGGATTCTCTTCCGAAAAAATCAATGAAATACAGGATATCTACCGCATCATATTCCTGAAAGGTTATAATGTAACCCAGGCGCTGGGTGTTATTGAAACCACCATGCCACCCACTGCCGAACGCGATGAGATAATTTCCTTTATCTCCAGGTCGACCAGGGGGATCATGAGAGGGTACGCTTCGGGCAGGGACTAGATTCGGAAGTTTGAGAGCAAATACCTGTTGTGGTATGGATGGTAACTGACAAACAGTTAAACTTTTGAACAAGCGAAAAAAGAATAATTCACTTCCGAAATTCTCCCGGTTTCAACGAACTATTTACCATTAACCATTTACTATTAACCATTAACCTTTTCCTTTTCCCAAACCGGAATCCTATGGACATAACCCTGGATAAGATAAGCCGCAGATACAATTCCGAATGGATTTTCAGGAATGTAAGCTACAGTTTTACATCCGGAAATGCTTATGCAATCCTGGGTTCAAACGGGTCGGGGAAATCTACATTGCTGCAGATCATCTCGGGGCATCTGCATCCCAGTTCGGGGACGGTTAATTACAATGTCGACGGATCAAATGTGCCTGTTGAAGAGATATTCCGTTATGTCTCAATATCAGGGCCGTACATGGAACTTATTGAAGAATTTACCCTTGAGGAAATGGTTGCCTTCCACCTGAAGTTCAGAAAGTTCAGGGACAATCTCGATGCAAAGCAATTCATTAATATCACCGGGCTGGGGCGCAGCAGGAACAAGGCACTGAAATATTATTCTTCAGGAATGAAACAGCGTGTGAAGCTGGCCCTGGCGATACTAAGCGATGTGCCGCTGGTGCTTCTCGACGAACCTGCTTCCAACCTTGACGCAGCCGGTATCGCCTGGTACCGAGACCTGGTAACTGGACATGCATCTGACAGGATATTCATCATTTGCTCCAATTCACAGCCTGCCGAACACGACTTCTGCCGGGAGTCTATTTTAATTAATGATTATAAGGGGAAGTAGAAGGGTAGGTGCTGTTATGGGCAGGTTTCATTTGTCATGAAATCAAATGTTAAAATTGGACTATGGAGTTACATTTAGTACTAAAGTATCTCTACTTGCTACGCTTACGACATTATGATACCGGGTTTCGTTTGCCGTTGATTTATTGAAATAACAATCAATATAATTGGATATTCCGGGATGAGTTGGAAGTATCACAGTGGTGTCAGTATTTGATGGACTAAATTGATAGGCAGTGACATGCCGCGGCCCGAAAGCGTTTGCGCCATCAGAAATACTGACATTAATGTTCTTAATATTAATGAGTTGATGAAGTGATAAAACAACTACTCCAACGGGTTTAACATAAATATCAACGATTAATGTATCATTACTTTTAGGAAAATTGACCAACGTATCTCCGAAAAACTCAAAATTATATGCTGATAGCCATGATTGATCATGTTTTGCTGAATGACGATCTGTATTTAATGCATCAAAGACAGAAAAAGAACCGTTTCTTCCCGTGTCGACACTTTCTGTACTTGTAGGATTATCACACGTTACGATTAGTCCGGAGAGAATTTTACCTGACGATTGATCAATTACATGTCCTTTATAATAAAAATATAGAACCGTATCATTCCTATCATCATCAATATCTGAGCAATTAGAGGATAAAATATATGTTAATGCACATATCGTTATCGTAATCTTTTGGATAAAAGTGGATGTCTGGCTATTGAACAGCATGTTTTATAATCAATTTGTTAATAATAATCTATTGTTGCTAGTTTATCTGCTTTATTCAAATCTCATTTTTCAATAATAGTCTAACGGCTAAATTTCATTCCACGAGCTAGGATCAATTTAATTGGTCTTGGTTTCATAACTAGTCCATAACGAGCAGCTAAACGAATATTTGCGTATATTTTTTCAATATCTGCACCGTAATAATTACTTATGAACATTTCACGAAGTTATAAAAAAATCACTCTTTATTCTTCCTGCACTACCCTAAGAAATCTACCTCACAAAGACTATATTTTCTGTATTTTAATGATTACCGGTATTTTACCGTTTCGGGGAAAATGCTTACTTTTGCACACTTTTTTAACCCAAGTCCCATTTTATGGCTACAACAGCTGATTTCCGCAACGGATTATGCCTCGAATTCAAAGGTGATCTGTATAAAATTGTTGAGTTCCAACATGTAAAGCCCGGTAAAGGCGCCGCCTATGTTCGCACAAAACTTAAAAACCTTAAGTCAGGCAAGGTGCTTGATAACACTTTCGACGCCGGTGAACGTGTGGATGTTGCCCGCATCGAACGCCGTCCTTACCAGTTCCTCTACAAAGATGATTCAGGTTACCACTTTATGAACACTCAGACTTTCGAACAGACTTTCGTTGAGGAAGAAATGGTCGACGGGCACGAGTTTCTGAAAGAAGGCCAGGAAGTTGAAATCATGTTTCATGCCGATACCGAATCGATCCTTACCTGCGAACTGCCCACCGTCGTTGAACTGGAGATCACCTACACCGAGCCCGGCCTTCGCGGCGATACAGCTACCAACGCCATGAAACCGGCAACCGTTGAAACCGGCGCCACTGTTCGTGTGCCGCTCTTTATCGAAGCCGGAACCCGCATCCGTATTGATTCCCGCTCAGGCGACTACATCGAACGCGCCAAGTAACCAGTCTCTTCACCGGGAATCTATTTCATCAAACTACGGCCTATGAAGTTTGCCGTTCCATACTCACTGCAACAACTTGCCGGCTTGCTGAACGCAGAATTTACCGGCGATCCGATGATGCAGGTGACCGGGATCAATGAGATCCACATGGCGGGCAATGGTGACATCACCTTTGTCGACCATCCCAAATATTACGGTAAAGCCCTTTCATCCAGTGCATCGGTGGTTCTGATCAATNNAAAAAAGGTCGACTGTCCCGACGGAAAAGCCCTTATTTTTTCGGATGATCCTTTCGGCTGTTATGTTAAGCTGGCAAGACTTCATGAACCGTTTGTGCCTGCAACTGCAATGATCAGCACAACCGCCCGGATAGGAGAGGGTACAGTGATTCAGCCGGGTTCTTTTATCGGCAACAAGGTTGTAATTGGTAAAAACTGTCTGGTTCACGCCAACGTCTCAATATATGANTGCACGGTCGTCGGTGATAATGTTATCATCCATTCAGGCAGCGTTATAGGCGCTGATGCGTATTATTTTCAGCGTAAACCCGATGGTTACCGTAAACTGGAATCCTGTGGCAAAGTTGTTATTGGCAACAACGTGGAAATAGGAGCGCTCTGTGCGATTGACAGGGGTGTTTCGGGCGATACCACCATCAGCGACGGNGTGAAGTTTGACAACCATGTTCAGGTAGGACATGATACATATATCGGCCGCAATTGCCTCATAGGTGCTCACTCAGCCATAGCCGGTGTGACNCGCATTGAGGATGATGTGATCTTATGGGGCCGGGTAGCGGTTAACAAGGATCTCGTTGTCGGCAAAGGAGCAGTCATACTTGCAACATCTGCTGTAGATAAATCTCTTGAGGGAGGTAAAACCTATTTCGGTATCCCTGCCGAAGAAGTCATTAAAAAGTGGCGTGAGATGGCGGCGTTGAGAAAACTGCCGGATGTAATCAAAACATGTAGATATGTATGAAAGCCTTCCTGAAGAGAGGGCTTTTTTATTCCTGTGCGCCGGGTTCATTAGCTGCTGCATCGGGCTCTCCGGCACCAATTATTACCTCTTCATCCTTCTTCGCTGAATTGATGTCAAGCGCAACAAGTATAGCTATAAATCCCCAGAAAGNTACTGAAGCTTTGTCGGTGTCAAGGAAGTTATTCATTACCCCGTGAACATAATAAGTGATCAGACCAAGGGTAATGGTGAGTGCAAGCAGTTTAACCTGTTTGTCGTCTGACTTTCTATATACTTTCAGGCCTGTATATAATACTATGACCATTAGTGCAATAACAATGAGGAGGCCTGGCAGGCCGGTTTCGGCCAGAGGACCGATATATTCGCTGTGGGCATTGCCGAGGTCGCCAAGATTCGTACTTATGATAGTTTTTTCGCGCGAACTTTGGAAAGGCGCATATTCAAACTGGTAAGTGCCTGGTCCCCATCCGAAAACAGGCTTTTCATGATACATGCGCAGCGCAGATTGCCAGCGATTGATGCGTTCAAGATTGGATGCGTCGGAAGAAATATTGGAGATGGACTCAATATGTTCGATAAAATTAGCCGAAGCATCCTGCTTGTTCTTCTCCAGTTTGTCGAGTATCTCAAATTTGAAAGTGAAAAATACTGCCAGCAATACCACAACTGTCATGGCTATCCAGCGGAATTTGATCTTCAGTAGTATAAGCAGCAGCACACCGGCAGCAAAGGCGAAGCTAACCCATGCAGCCCTGCTGAATGAAAGGTACAGGGCAATGAAAAGAATCAGGGTGGTGATGATGGCAAAGGTCCTTGTTGTGGCGGTATTTTTTCGGTCGATGGAGTAACCGATAAGCAAAGGCAGAAACATAGAGAGTATAGCGCCGTATGCAGTATGGTCATTGTAGAATGGCTGCATCACCCAGTGACCCGATTTTTCGCTGAAACCATACTGCCAGTGCTCGAATGTGGTGATTCCAATGACAATGATAAGAGGCAGCACATAAGCCCAGCCAAAGGTTTTTGCTTTTTTTATGTCTTTGAAAAGTATGGCTCCCAGGAAGAACATCGGAATTACAAACCACAGCCTGGCGGCAAAGTATTTAAATGAAACAACCGGCCTCACGCTCGTACAGGAAGTGATGAAGAGCCACAGAAGGCTGATCATAATGACGATTGTAACCGGATGCCTGAGTATTCGTTTATCAGGATATCCCTCAATGATTACTTTCAGCAGGAAAATCAATAATACTCCTAGCAGCAGGGGCTCCGAAGGGATGGAGATGCTGATACCAAGGTCGTAATTCCCGATATTTACAGCAAGCGGCGTGGCCAGAATTGCCAGGAAAAATGCTTTTTCGAACTTGTAGATGTAAAGTAATACGAGCATTATACCCAGCGGGATAAAAATCCCCCAGTAATACTCCTTGTTGACCACAAGCCATGTGTTCAGTATGATGAACATGGCAGTGATTATATAAACAAGCGATATTTTTACCCTGTCGGTCAAAGCTTTTCTGGACTTCGTTTATTTGTATTCCCTTAAGGATCAGGCCTGTTCCCCGGTTGATTTCTTCTGTTCGACGAAAGAAATGGCAACGAGGCTGAGAAGCAGTGCGCCGGCAACAAAGTAGAGCATCACAAGAAGGCGTTTTGGGTACGATTTTTTATCGGCAACCTGAGGCGGAGTTACAACATTGATATAAGTAAATTCCTTCTTGGCATCAAATACAGCCAGGTCGTATTTCTGCATGATCAGGTCAAACTCATTAGCAAGTCCGAACATCCGGTAGGTGAGATAAATGAGGTCGCCGTCACCTTTGGTGGCAGGTGCGCTGGCTTGTCCCTGGGCACCTATTATTCCCATGGTTTCGGCACTTTTTGAAAGGAAATTACCAGCACCGCCATGAGCATTAAGCAAGGCTTTGGTTGAGTCTATCTCCTGCTGTTTTATTACAAGTGCTTTTTTTAAACTTTCAACAACTTCAACATATTTTGAATGATGGGTTGCCCTTATTTTTAAATCGGTATAATGGATGATCGCATTCACCATATCGCGGGCAAAAACCGGGTCACGGTCAATCACAGTTATTTCAACACTTTCAAACGGAGTCTTCGCAACCTTAACAAACTTGTCGTAGAGGTACGACATGGTTGAGCTGAAGTACTTGTACGATGAATCGATGCCATAATGCTTAGGTAAATCGAATTTCCTCATCACGCTGTCCTTCACGTCCTTGGAATTGATCCATTGCAGCATCTGTTCTGTTTCGCTCTCATCCGAATATGGAGCTACATTCGATGGGTATATTACAGCCGTTGATTTAAAACGGGGCTTCATCACCATTGAGCTTGAGAAAATCAACGAAACGAGCGCTGCCAGAACGGATATAATAATGAGGTGCCATTTCCATTTTGCCAGGATTCTCAGCAAGTTGTTGTTGTCAAAGAAATTTTCCATTCGTCTATGCCTGTTTTTTCTTGTTTTTAAATTTGTGGGTAGGGTATCAGGAGCGTTCAGTCATTGATGGCGTCCGGCCTTATTTTCCGGAAGTTTGACGTACTTCGAAAGTTCATCTCCCCAACGGTCGATAGCGACAATCACCAATACTGTAATTAAAAAGGTGGAAATAATTGTTGTGACCACAACCAGCCACCTTACCGGGTAAGCTTTCTGTTCAGCTTTGTATGCGTTTTGTACGATAAATTTCTGAGGAATAATTTGCTGTGCATCTATTTTGGCTTCATCGTAACGAGCCTTAACATAGCTTAGCTGTTTCTTTTCGTGCTCAAGTGCATCGCGCAGCGAAACATAGGCGCCGCCATATTGTGCAAGAATATCAAGTTTTGATTCGAGTGCTTTGATGCCCGACTGGTTACCATGAGCAATCTCAATGGCCAGTTGCTGGTTGATCATCTCAGCCTGTGTTTCATAATCATGAACACCTTTCTTACGAATCTCGGTGAGAGAATCCTCCATTGATCTTATTTCAGCCTGGAGTTTATTATACTCTTCTTCAACGATTCTGAATCCTTCCATTGCGCGTTCCTTCTGCATGTCATTCTTCACCGAATCGAGGAGCGATGCAATTGAATTTGCAATGTCGGCAGCCATTTGCGGATCTTTATCCAGCACCGAAATTTTCACAGCCATGTATTCAGTACGCTTGAAAGAAATATTCTGCTCGTACTCTTTGTAGAGGCGGGTATGATACAATCTTGATCCCTGGCTGATGCCGTAATGATCAGCAAGATTATATTTAGAAATGATCCTGTCGCGAAGCCTGCCTGAGTTTAGAATTTGCAGCATCTGTTCGGTTTGGGCATCTTCACCGAACTGAAGCAGGTCCTGATCGGGGCTGGGATTTTCGCTAAGCAAAGCTTTGGAAATGGAATTTGTTGCTGCCGGATACATAATCACGGTCGAGCGGTAACGCGGTGCAATAAAAAGCGAAGAGGAGAGAAGCCATGCCAGAAATCCGGCGGCGAGGCAGGTTATTGTGATAACCTTTCTCCACTTTATAATAAAACCAATAGCACTTGCCGGTTTAATTTCAGTTGAAGGTTGGGAAACAGACATGCTTTTACCGGGCTGAATTTTAGAGTTTGGCAAAATTAGAATAAATTCGCTTAATAGCAAGGAAACAGTGAGAATTGAGCAATCAGAAGTTATTATACCCTTGCAGGTTCAGGCAATTAACGCTGGTTATTGCGAATAAGGTCAAACATAGAACGGAAATTGAAAAGCTTAAGCACAGTTGCCAGAAGGAATGAGAGAATGATCATTGCAATGAATTGTGTTTGCCAGCTGTAGGTCATACTTTTTGTGCCAAGATTGATAAGGATGACACCCAATACAAATACAGGCAACGTTATAAGGAACCTCGTGTTAACATGAAATTTGAATAATCGCTGTACTATTATAATCTGGATAATTGCCGTGATAAATTGTGTAACCAGGCTCGCATAGGCTGAACCCAGTGCGAATAGCCTCGGGATGAGCAGGAAATTAAGCCCGATGTTGATGATCATGCCTGAGAAAGCCATGATGTTGAGCGCTTTCATATTGCCATTGGCTGTAAGCAGCGTGCCGAAAATATAGGTAGTGGCAATGGGTACAAACCCAATGATAAGCAGCCTGAAGATTGCCGTTGACTCTTCTACATGGCTCACATAGAGTAAATCCATAAGTTCGAAACTGTAGAAAAATGAACCTATTGAAACGATAATGGAGGCCGTGAACAACAACGTAAACGACAGCTTGACAAGCCATTCAACCGAATCTTTGTCCTTGATCAGTTTGGCAAACATCGGCAGGAGAATCACCGAAAAGAGGTAAGCAATCATATTTACAGAATCAAGCAGCCTGTAAGCTGAAGCGTATATACCAGCCTGCATTTCACCGATGCTGGGCAACAACCTTTCTATCATTACGGAATCTGTCCGGTTGTATGATGTCATCAGCAGGGTGAGTACTGCGAAAGGAAAGCTTTGCTTGATAATAACCCGGGCAAAATTCAGGTTGAAATTCAGTTTTTTGAATTTTGCTTTTCTCAGCACAATAATAAAGGCAATAATTGCTGTAAGCATGTATGCACAGGTCTGGGCATACACAAACCATTCGATTTTGAATTTCTGATCGGTCACGCCGCCCCACAGTAATACGCTGCAAATCGCTATCATGAGTATCCTGTCGAGGACCGAGATAATACTATCGGTTTTAAAATGCATGATGCCTGAGATGTTTGATCTCAGGTACAAAATGAAAGAGGTCAGGAACTGGTTAAATCCCAGGATGGCAATAAATTGCATTTGCCGGGTTTTATATCCGATGATAAGTCCGACGATAAAAGTCACCAGAAAATATAGAATGCCGAGAAGCAGCTTAAAGGAAATTATACCTGAAAAATGCTTGTTGAGCAGATGTGAATTCTGGGCAATATTCCGGTTGTTGAAACTGGTAATGCCGAAGTCGAGCAGGATATTAAAAAGGAAAGTGAAGTTAAGTAACGAGGCGTAAAATCCATATTGATCAGGGCCGGTAATGTTTTGTACAGTACGGTCGATTCCCAATATCCAGAAAGGCTTCACCAGGAAATTGAGGAAAAGCAGAAGCCCGAGATTGGTAAGAAATTTACGGCGCATTGGCAGTCGCCTTAGAGCGTAACGCGGTTTGTGTTTGTTTGAATAGCCCAAAATTAAGTAAATTTCTTATTCTGCAAAATCGCAAGTAATGGTTCAAATAAACACAGCAGCCGTTAACAATTGAATTTTTCGGCTTTTCAAGAAAAATAAGCCAGAGTTAGTTATGGTTAATCAAAGTGGTAATATTTCAACTAAATGAATATCTTTGTAAAAAAATCGACTTGAAAATAGCAGTTAATACACGATTGCTTATCAATAACCGCCTCGACGGAATTGGAAGGTTTTCGGCTGAAACATTGCGCCGGATGGCAGTTGCGCATCCCGAGCATGAATTTCACTTCATTTTTGACCGCCAGTTTGATAAGGATTTCGTGTTTTCTGACAATGTTTATCCTTACATCATCCCGCCTCAGGCACGGCATCCTTTCCTGTATCTCATGTGGTTCGAAGTTTCGGTCCCGCTGCTTTTCAGGCGTATAAAACCCGATCTTTTTGTATCGCCTGACGGATACCTGTCACTCCGCACAAGGGTGCCATCCGTTGCTGTGATCCACGACCTTAATTTTGAGCACTATCCCAAAGATCTTCCCTGGCTGGTAAGCCGGTACTACCGGAAAATGTTTCCCCGTTTTGCCAGGAAAGCCCGGCGTATTGCCACTGTATCGGAGTATTCGAAAAAGGATATTATTCAACGGTATTTGGTTGACCATCAAAAGATTGATGTTGTTTATAATGGTGTTTCCAGCCATTTCCACCCTATAAGCGAGGCAGAGCAGGAATCAGTCAGACGCAGCTTTTCATCTAACCGGCCATATTTCCTTTTTGTTGGATCGCTCAATCCCAGGAAAAACCTTAAAAACCTTTTCCTGGCTTTTGATGAATTCAAGAAAAACGATACCGGGGATATTAAGCTTATTGTTGCAGGCGCCCGCATGTGGTGGACTGACGATATGCGGTTTACCTATGAAAATATGCAGCACCGCAATGATGTAATATTTACCGGCAGGGTGAATGATACAGAACTGGTTAAACTTGTCGCATCAGCTTTGGCTCTGACCTATGTGTCAGGTTTTGAGGGTTTTGGAATACCTATACTGGAAGCTTTCCAATGTAAAACTCCTGTAATTACTTCAAATGTAACCTCAATGCCTGAAGTAGCCGGAGATGCGGCTATTCAGGTCAATCCGTTTGATATCAATGAAATTACTGCTGCTCTTCAGCGCATTGCCGGTGAACCGGAATTAAGGAGTGAGCTGGTCAGGAAAGGGGAGGAGCAATGCAGGAAATTCTCCTGGGACAGGTCAGCGGAATTGCTCTGGAATTGTATAGAAAAAGCTAAACCTTAATATGACATTAAAAAGCTTATTGAAAGAATTGCTCAGGTTTTCTCCTCTCGCAATTACTAAAAATCAGGAGTATGACAGACAAACAAGGAAGGTTATTAAAAGAGTTTTCAGTGAAGATACTGTAGCCCTTGATATTGGATGCCACAAAGGCGAAATACTGGATATTTTTCTTAAGTATGCTCCCAACGGTCAGTATTATGCTTTTGAACCTATACCGGATTTATTCAGGTTGCTGAAGGCGAAGTATCTAAAATATCAAAACTGTCACTTCTTCGATCTTGCATTAGCTGATAACAAGGGAACAGCGGATTTTAATCTGGTGCTGGATGATATGGCCTTCAGTGGTTTGAAAAAGAGAGATTATGATAAGAGCTTTGAATCGCAAACAATAACTGTAAAAACCGACAGGCTTGATGAAGTTCTTCCTCCTAACACTAATGTCAATTTTATAAAGATAGATGTTGANGGGGGGGAGATGCAAGTTTTTTACGGCTCTTTTGAAACGATAAACAGTTGTAAGCCTGTGATCGTTTTTGAGCATGGGCTTGGCGCTTCTGAATATTATGGAACCAAACCAGAGCAAGTATTTGATTTCTTAAGCAGTTGTGGTCTCAAGATTTCTCTAATGAAAAGATGGTTGAGAGGAAAACCCGAACTGACAAAGAATGAATTTATTGCACAGTATAAAAGAAGGCTTAATTACTACTTTATAGCATATCCTGATTCCATTGTAGGGATATGATAAATTAGAAGTATTAGAATATATTGACTTCCATCTCCAGCTTCACACCAAACCTTTCAAGCACTTTATTCTGGATTTTACCCGCCAGGCTTATGATGCCGAAACCTGAAGCATTGCCGTAGTTTACCAGTACAAGAGCTTGTTTCGGGTGTACACCGGCATCATCTTCACGGTATCCTTTCATTCCGCATTGCTCTATCAGCCAGCCGGCAGCAAGTTTTATAGTTTCATCGGGCTGCGGGTACACAGGCATTCCCGGATATTGGTTTTGAAGAATTTTGGCGGATGTGGCTGAAACCACAGGGTTTTTGAAGAAACTGCCGGCATTGCCGGTAATTGCCGGATCGGGTAACTTGCTCCGCCTGATACGGCAAACGGCATCGCTCACTTCAGCAACCGTTGGTTTGTTGATACCCGTGAACTCAAGCTCCTGCTTTATGGCTCCGTATCCAAGCTTCAACTGAGGGCGCTTTGACAAGCGGAACGTAACGGCGTGTATCAGAATCCTGCCCTTTAGTTCTCTTTTAAAAATACTGTCTCGGTAACCAAAACTACACTCAGCTTTGTTAAATTGTATTTCCTTTCCTGTTTCCAGGTCGATAGCCTTCAGCGAATGGAAGCAATCCTTCAACTCAACGCCATAAGCGCCTATATTTTGTACAGGTCCGGCACCAACACTGCCGGGGATCAGGGAAAGGTTCTCAAGACCACCCCAGCCCTGGGCCACAGTCCACATCACCAGGTCGTGCCATACTTCTCCGGCGGCCGCTTCAACCAGCACATAGTCGTCATGTTCTTCAATTAGCTGTATTCCTTTGTTCAGGACATTGATTACTATTCCGTCAAAATTACCGGTAAACAGTATATTGCTTCCACCCCCGAGCACAAGATGAAGTTTGCCCTTCAGCACTCCGCTCTTCACCAGTTCTATGGCATCATCTTTACTCCTGATCTCCGCAAATTCTCTTGCAACGGCACTAATACCAAAAGTGTTGTAAGGTTTCAGCTGTATGTTTTCAAGGATTTTGAGCATCGTTGAAATAAGGTTTTGTCGGAATCGTTATTCCTGACGGGCAAAATTAGTCTATTCCCGGTGAAATCGCCTGTCAATGGCAATAATTGAACCGAATAAACTAATTTCGCAAAACGATCATGCGAAAGAAGAAAGTCATCATATCGGTTATCAACGATCTCGTTACCGATCAGCGCGTTGACAAGACGGCAAGGGTTCTGCTGGATCTGGGTTTTGATGTTGTGATGGTTGGACGCCAGAAGCACGACAGTATGCGCATGCCCGATAGGCCATATGAAACGCACAGAATGAGGCTCTTGTGGGAAAAAGGGCTATTCTTTTATGCTGAGTATAATACCAGGCTTTTTTTCTACCTTCTGTCAAATCGTTCAAACTTGCTTGTGAGCAATGACCTGGATACTTTGCTGCCCAATTTTCTCATGAGCAGATTGTTAAAAATTCCACTTGTATATGACAGCCACGAATACTTTACCGAAACGCCTGAACTTGTCGGAAGGCCGAGGGTACAAGGAGTCTGGAAACGAATTGAGCGATGGATTGTGCCGAAACTGAAAGATTGTATCACCGTGAATCAGTCGATTGCCGGCTTGTTCAGGAATTTGTACGGAGTTGATTTTCATGTCGTGAGGAATATTCCTGCAAGGAGGAATTATGAGGGAATTCTTTCACGGAAGGAACTTGGACTGCCTGAAGATAAAAAGATTGTTCTGATGCAGGGGGCGGGAATCAACATCCAGCGGGGAGCCGAAGAGGCTGTTGAAGCGATGCGATACACCCAGGGGGTTGTTTTGGTGATAGTTGGCGGAGGCGATGTGCTGCCTCTGCTTAAAACTCAGGTCACTGAATCAGGACTTGAAGAGAAGGTGAAGTTCATTCCAAAGCAGTTACCTGAAAAGCTTCTTTCATACACTGCAAATGCCGATCTGGGCCTGGCCATTGATAAGGATACCAACATCAACTACAGGTTCAGTCTGCCGAACAAGCTTTTTGATTATATTCATGCCGGAATACCGGTGCTGGTTTCGCCTTTGCCCGAAATCAAGCGGATTGTTGATCAATACCAGGTGGGTGATCTCATCGAAAGCCATGATCCGCAACATATTGCATTTAAAATTCAGGAAATGCTCACGGATGAGAAGCGTATTGCCACCTGGAAATATAACCTGAAATCAGTTGCCGGTGAGCTAAACTGGGAAACTGAAAAACAGGTATTGGTTGAAATTTTCTCAAAATATGCCTGACCGACATCTGAATATTGTCTCGTTTGCAATACCGTATCCTCCCAATTACGGGGGCGTAATTGATGTTTACCACAAGCTGGTAGCATTGAAAAAAATGGGGGTAAGGATTCACCTTCATTGTTTTGAATATGACAGGAAACCTGCCGTTGAGCTCGAAAATCTTTGTGAATCAGTACATTATTATCCAAGGCACACCGGGCCTGGTTCAGTGCTTTCGGTGAAGCCTTATATTGTTGAAAGCCGAAAGAGCAATGAATTGCTAAATAACCTTTCAGCCAATGATTACCCCATCATTTTCGAGGGGTTGCATACCTGTTATTATTTACCGCACCCGGCACTGTCGGGACGCAGGCTGATATATCGCGAAAGCAACATTGAGCATGATTATTACCGGCATCTTGCCAGGGCTGAAAATAATCCTTTTATCAAAATATACATGTTGCAGGAAGCTATGAAGCTTTCAGCTTACCAGCGTGTATTGAAACACGCTTCTGCAATGCTTGCAGTATCACAGCAGGATGCATCCTACCTGCATTCCTGTTTCCCCTCAGGGCGGGTTGTGTATCTGCCCAGTTTTCATGGAAACAGTAAGGTGCTATCGTTGCCGGGCGGCGGTACTTATGCGTTGTATCATGGTAACCTTGCTGTCGCAGAGAATCTCAAAGCAGTTGAGTTCCTTATCAGGGAAGTTTTTAATGATATAGATATACCCTTTAAAATAGCGGGGCTCAACCCACCCGCATCGCTGAAAAAACTTGTTGACAAATGCGGTAATATCGCCCTTATTGGCAGTCCCGACGAGGGAAGGATGGTGGAACTTGTAAGAGAAGCTCATGTTAATGTGATGGTTACATTTCAGCCAACAGGGCTTAAGCTCAAATTGCTGAACACATTGTACAACGGGCGGTTTGTACTCGTTAATCCGAATATGCTCGCAGGTACCGGACTTGATCCGCTTTGCGAAATTGCCAGTGATGCATTGTCACTTAAGGCATCTTTATTACACCTTTTTAATGAAACCTTTGATGCCGCCAGGATAAAGCAGCGCGAAACATTGCTGGGAGCAAATTATTCCGACGGAACGAATGTTGAGAAATTGCTCGAAGTGGTCTTTGGTGATAGCTGACAATGAGAGCTATACCTACTCTACTTTAGTATAATTTTCTAATAAAATCAATTCAATCTGAGTCACCTGGCATTAAGAAATACTCATAATACAGGTTGTTATAATTTCCGGGAGCCTGGAAATATTAATAATTGAAGTAAAAAACAATATAACATACAATAAAGAGCCATCCCCTTTTAGTGTGATATTTTGACCATTTCTTTGGTATTATCTAGTGTATTTAATACATTATAATTATTAATAACTTTTAAATTGAATAATGATGGCTTATCCTGCATAAAACTCCGGTAAAATCAGTATAACGAGTCAGATGCATTTTCAGGCTTCAGAGTAGTTAAAAAACACCTGATAGTTAATGCTTTGGTAAATATTCTGTTCTGATCTTAAAAGTAAAGCTGAGCCTGGTAATAGATATGGTTTGATAAAGATTTCATAAAAATGGCATCATCACCACAAGTAATTAGTATTAACAAAAGAATTATTTGATATTGATCAATTATGTAGCAATTACTAAAAACCTACATTATATTTGTATCTGACTAGTAACCCTTTGAACATCAGCAGAAGATACATGAAAATCTTTCCTAACATACTCATAGTTGATGACTTAAAGGAGAATCTCCTGTATTTGGAAGTACTGCTGAGTTCGATGGATATTAATATCATCAGTGCATTGTCGGGACCAGAAGCATTAAGGAAAGTTGACGGGGTAGACCTGGCGCTGGCCATCATCGATGTACGCATGCCTCTGATGAACGGGTACGAACTGGCGGTTAAGCTCAATGAAAACAGGAAAGAGAACCAGGTGCCGCTGATATTTCTCACGGCAAATTATATCAGCGAGATTGATGTTTCGAAAGGTTATAATTCAGGTGCTGTAGATTATATCATCAAGCCGGTGGATAACCTGATCCTGTTGAGTAAAATAAGGGTATTCATTGAGCTGTTTTATAACAAGCAAATCATTATTGATTCTACCAGGAAGCTGAAATCTGCATCAGAAAAACTGGTTAAAGCCAATGAAGCACTTCGTGCCAGTGAGGAGAAATACCGAAGCTATATCAGGAATGCCCCTGACGGTGTTTTCGTTGTTAATGACGAATGGACTTTTACTGTGGTTAACGATGCTTTTTCAAAGTTCATGGGCTTGCCGAAGGAAGAAATTGCCGGGCAGCCTTTCAGTAATTTTTTTCAACCGCCTCTCAGGGATGACCTTCTGGAATTCTTTTCCGAAGATAAACAAGAAGAGACATTCAGGATAGATTACAAGCATTCGGGAGACCATGAGGATATAAAATGGCTGTCAATTGAGGTTGTCAAACTTCCTGAAGGATCATTTCTTGGATTTTCCAAAAACATCACACAGAGAGTAAAAGCTGAGTATAAACTGAAAGATTCGCTGGCGCAGTTGCACAGCCTCACCCAATACATTGAAAAAGTGAGAGAAGAAGAGCGGGTTTCAATCTCCAGAGAGTTGCATGATGATATAGGCCAGGCACTAACAGCCATTAAAATAGACTTGTCATCAGTAAGGCAGAAGATCAATGACCAGGAAATCAATCAGAAGCTCAAGGATGTGATGTTACATATTTCGGAAACGATCAAGACTGTGCAGCAAATAACCTCGCAGCTGAGGCCTCAGATCATTGATGACCTGGGCATTGATGCCGCGATAGAGTGGTATGCAAGAGACTTTGCAAGGAGATATAACACTGAACTTGAGCTTGATATTGAACCCGGAATTCCATTATTGCCTGATACCTCCAAAATACTCTACAGGATCATGCAGGAGTCACTTACCAACATAGCCAGGCATGCCAGCGCTAACCGGGTAGTAATAAAACTGTTCACATCAGGTGACACCGTCAACCTTCAGATTTCAGACAATGGTTCCGGTATATCAGTAGAGCAGATAAATTCCAAACGTTCGTTCGGCATCATAAGCATGAGCGAGAGAGCAGCTTCAATCGGTGGTAAATTCGATATACAACCGGACAAACCTTCAGGAACAGTTATTAAAATTACAATTCCTATTAACCCGACTCTTGAAAATGAGAATTCTGATTTGTGATGATCATAAAATTGTACGTGACGGGCTTGAGCATATCTTAAAGCAAATGGGGCCGTCGTATATTGTTGAACAAGCCGCTAACGGTATCGAAGCTATTGCTAAACAGAAGTTAGAACCTTTTGATATTGTCATTCTCGATATCTCATTGCCCGACCGCAATGGCCTTGAAATACTTGAGAGCATCAAGATGAAGTGGCCCGCCACCAATGTGCTCATGCTCAGCATGCATCCGCAGGAACAGTATGCCATGAGAGCGCTTAAACTAGGGGCGTCAGGCTATCTTACCAAGGATACTGCTACAGAGGAGTTATTGCTGGCTGTGCGAAAAGCATCAGAAGGAGGTAAATATATTTCTCAGTCAATGGCTGAAAACCTGGCATTTTATCTCAATCGAAATACCGATGGCCCAAGGCATGAGGCTTTATCGGCTCGCGAATTCGAAATAATGACAAGGATTGCCAACGGTAAATCATTACTGGATATAAGCAATGAACTTTTTATTTCGGCCAAGACCGTTAGTACGTACCGTAGCCGCCTACTCGAAAAAATGGGTATGAACAAGAACTCGGAACTCACCAGGTATTGCCTTGAGAATAACCTTATATGAAAAACGAGTAATCAACCGATAATAATTCCCTCTTATAGTAATAGCATAATTAACGCAGGTCGAACTTCATACAGGATATTGACAACGATTTTCATGCATTAATCCTGCCAGCAGCGGCGATAAGACTACCAGGCTTTCTTCACTCTTAATTTTTATTGACGATTTGTAGGATTTCCCTTACAAAGATTTGCTAAAATTACTTACATTCAATTAGAAGCAGGCTTACAATCCGGGTCTGGAACCCGTTCTATTTTTGTATCGTTGATCCTCTACAAAAAATGAACGCAATGAGATCCGGAGTAAATTTCTCGTATTCTCTTCATCAGTCAGTAACTAGGCCCGGCATAGATAATGCCCTGGAAATGCTTCCCCCATCATTTCCGGCCAGCCGTAATCATTGCATTGTTCCCGGGACAACAGTTCTCAGCGGTATCGTTTCGTACCGGTTGTTTTGCGGTACCGTAACCGGCAATGGCAGGGAGTCTTCGCAAGGACTTCCCTGCCCCCAGGCCGGTTGAGAACAATGATATATTTATTCTGCATGAACAATTAACCAAATATTCAAACAAACTTTAAATAAAACTAGTGTTAACCAAATATTTAAGTATGGTAAAATAAAGGAAACAGCCTGTTTAACATGAAGAGCCGATTTTATCAAATCGCACTTCAAGAATAAATCATCAATTAAATGGGGCAGCCCCCATCACCAAAAACAAAATTCAAGAATTACTCGTATTAACAACCCAAACTCTGACAAATGAAAAAAACTATCATCACCGCTGCCATAATGATTCTTGCAGCTTTTACAACGAATGTTTTTGCTCAATCCAACACTGACGCTACCGAGAACACCAATGCCGGTGCCAAAATCGTAGTCCCGATGACCATTACTGAGACTTCAGCTCTTCATTTCGGTACACTGGTATATACTGCAGCAGGTACATGCGTACTCCCTTCCAATTCAACAGACAGAACTGTGACTGGTGGAGTGCTTCTTTCCCCGGTTTCACCAACCGCTTCAAATGCAGCTTATAATGTTACCGGTACGTTATCTACAAATTATGCTATTACATTGCCTGAGACCATAACAGTTACTCTTGATGGCGGTGTGGCAACAATGACAATTTCCGACCTCAAAGCGTATATCACCAATATGGAAGATGAGGGCGTTACCAGTACACTGAGTGCCTTAGGCCAGGATAGTTTCACCCTTGGTGGAAAGTTGACCGTAAGTACTGACCAGGCAGGCGGTGTATACAGCGGCACTTTTGATGTTACTGTCGATTACAACTAGTCTCTTTGTGTTTTGTGGATAGAGATTCAGATACCTTATTCAAGTTAGTAATTCAATAATATTATTTCCATGCAAAAAAGTTACATTCAGCAAAAGCAGAACAGGAAGCGGAGATTCAGCTTTGTATTAATGGTGATGACGATGATAATCATTCCGGTAAGCAGAGTATTTTCTAATCCACCGCCACCACCTCCGGGTGATATCAATACCTTCCCTGTTTACAGGGTAGATTTTGTACCCACCCTTGAAGACGGAACAATGTTTCTTATCGGCATGGGAGTTCTTTATCTGAGTTACAAACTCATCCAAAAATCGAATAGGGATCACAGCCCGGAACAGGGGTGATAACCTGGTTGCCTGACATAATGCTGTCGCCCCCCCCCATACCCCTGATGACAGCTTTTTGTTCTGCTACCAACCTCAACAATGTTCTCACTTCCTCAACAGAGGAACACCTTCCACGAGACATCACACAGCAGGCCTGATTTGAGGGGTAACGCTGGCTTACGTCAGCGACCCCCTCACTTTCAGGATGTTTTTTTCTAAAAACAACCAGATAATTTTTAATCATGAAGTGCTTTATTACGGCCATACTGACCGGGTTACTGCTTCTTTCAGAATCCGGTTTTGCCCAGGGTGACCTGTTGGTTACTCCAAATCGTCTGATTTTCAGTGGTAATAAATTTAAGGAAGAACTTAACCTGGTCAATTTAGGCAATGATACGACTACGTTTTCAATATCACTTAAAAACTTCAGGATGCTTGAAAATGGAAGTTTCAAACCGGTTGAAGGGAATGAAGCAGATAGTTCTTCAGCTGATAAGTATCTCAGGATTTTCCCCCGTAAGGTAACGCTAGCTCCTCACGAATCTCAGGTGGTTTTTGTACAATGCAGGCGTACCAGCGAGATTCCTGAAGGTGAATATCGTTCTCATATTTACTTCCGATCAGAGAAGAATTATAAACCGGTAGGAATGGAAGGCAGGAGCGACACCACGTTGATGAGTGTTCAATTAATACCTGTTTATGGTATTTCAATTCCGGCTATTGTCAGATCAGGGAATCTGAAGGCTTCGGCACTTTTAGAGAATATGAAACTTGATCAGACATTGAGTGGAAACTACAACCTGAGCCTTGACATTATCAGATCAGGTGACATGTCATTATTTGGCAATATCAAAGCGGAATTTCTGACGGACCCTGGTTCAAAATCTACAGAAATTGGTGTCATTCAAGGGGTTGGCATATATACCGAGATCAACAAACGGCATATCACCATTCCATTAAAATCAATTGATTCAGAGCACCTGCATAACGGAATTATAAGGGTTACGTATCGAAGTCCTGATAATGTGAAGGATTCATTTATTGCGCAGAAAGAATTAGTAATACAGTAGATATTCTGAGACGTTTTTGCCACGTAAAAGAAATGCCCATTATAATCTGATAGACAATCCATGGTACGAAAAAATACGAGAGCAATTCATATAAAATATTTCTGCATAACACTTTTGTTTGCAGCGAATGCTTTTGTCGTTGTTTCGCAACCGGTTTTGCCTCAAAGAACTCTCACTGTCAACCCGGTACAATCAATTCATTTCGGAACCATTTGTCTTACAGGCGGGGCTGGCGGAAGTGCAACTGTTTCATACGACGGTACCTGGTCATCTACAGGTAGCCTGATTTTAATTAACGCCATACCTTCTCCGCAACCTGCAATTTTTGAGTTAAAGCTTTGTCCGGGCCGAAGTGTAAATATCACTTATTCACCAACAGTTTATCTTACCGGCAGCAATGGCGGCACCCTGGCTCTTGACATCGGGCCTACTGAAAAAGGTGGTAATGGTTCAAGCTTTGTCACAGAAGGAGATTGTGATTTCATTACACCCCTGCGGGTGGGCGGGACGCTGTATGTCGACGGATCAGCAATTCCCGGAACTTACACCGGCTCATTTGAAATAACCTTTAACCAGGAATAATGGGCAAAAAAGATACAAACCATGCATTTTCCCTGGCTAAACTGGCTGAATCGGGTATTGCATTCCGGTTCGCGAAACAGAGCCTGATCCTGTCTGTGGTAATGGTTTTATTGATGGCATACAGGGTAAATGCGCAAGATCGTTTCGAACATGGTCCTGATCCCTTCAGCCTGGTTTTTGATGAGATACCTGTAAACCTTGTTATAGATGGAGCTGGTACTTTTAGCCTGGATGTGATCTATACCGAGGATAAAATGCTTTACATCAATGTTGAGGATTTCTTCAGGATAACAGGTATACAATGCATAGCAAATGATAACGGCAATAAACTCAGCGGTTATCTTAACGGCAGTGATTCCAGGTATTTTATCGATTATCGTGAAAAGGAAATTATTGTTGGCAAAAGATCATTCGATGCCGAACAGAAACTGACCCGGCAATCCGGGGCTCTGTTTATTGAATCTAGCCTGTTCGAAGATGCTTTTGGTATGAAGATGGTCTTTAATTTCCGGGCGCTCTCCATAAGGCTGGTTTCATCATTTGAGTTGCCGGTAGTTAAGCAGGCCAGGCTTGAAAAGGTCCGCAGCAAAATGGTCGGGACCAGGAATGATCAACCTGTTGATACTGTGATAGGCAGAAGTTACCACCTTTTTAAGGCGGGAACCCTTGACTGGGCCTTTTCTTCCTCTCAGGCAACGGATGAAGGGGTTCACAACCTTGCAGGAATTGCATTTGGATCGGAATTGCTCTTTGGTGAAGCGTATGTTGCTGCAACATATAACGACCGTTATGACTTTAATGAGCGAATGATCCGGTACCAATGGAAGTGGGTTGATAACAGCAACAAAATATTACGCCAGGCTCTGATCGGCAAACTTTATACTCCAGCTATCGCTTACCTGAGTACTCCGGTAATTGGGGCATCTGTCAGGAATACTCCTGCCACCATGCGTAAGGCAAGCGGTTACTATACGATCAGCGATGTAACTGAACCCGACTGGACAGTGGAACTTTATATTAACGATATACTTGCTGGCTTCACCAGGGCTGATGCAGCGGGGCAGTATATGTTCAGAATTCCTTTGGTGTACGGCAATACATCAGTGAAGCTGCGGTTTTATAGCCCTGCCGGTGAGGAAAAAACCGAGGAACGAACCATTTTTATGCCATATACACTGCTTCCAAAAGGGGAGTTGGAATATAATCTTACAGGAGGTTTTCTCGAAGACAGTGCAGGAAGCATTTACGGTCGCGCTGAAATCAACTACGGAATAAACCGCATGATTACTGCCGGCGCCGGTTGTGAATACCTCTCTTCAATACCCGGAAATCCGTCGATACCTTTTTTCAATGTTACCTTTCAGCCTACAAACAGTTTTCTCATTAAAGGGGAGTATGATCATGGGGTGAGGTACAGGGGCCTTATGGATTATTACCTGAACAAAGGATCATTGCTGGAGTTGGAATACGCTTCGTATCAAAAGGGACAACTTGCAACTCGTTTCAATGCTGAAAAGGAATTAAAGGCAAAGCTGTTCGTTCCTTTCAGGGCAGGTGGTTTTTCGGGATTCGGGAAGATTGGTGTCTCACGGTTGGATTATGGCGAATTCACGTACAATACGGCAAACATCGCTTTTTCAGCTTTTTACAAGCAGTTTAGCGCCGGTATTACGGCACAGGCTAACAAAATTGATCGTCTTGCAATTTTTAGCACAATGGATGTTATGCTTTCGTACCGGACGAAAAAAAGCCTGATGGTCAGGCCGTCACTGCGATACAATGTTTCGGCAAATCAACTGATGTCCTACAGGGGTGAAGTTGAGAAGCGATTCAGGAAAGGCTATCTGACCGTCGCATATGAAAGATACACCCAGTACAAAAGCGATTATTTCACAGTAGGGTGTAAGTACGACCTGCCATTTGCCAGGACAGGCGTATCCATGTCGACCAACCAGGGAAAAGTGATCATGAATGAAAATGCCCAGGGTTCATTGGCGTTCGGCGGTGACGGATATACTTATAAAAGTTTTAATTCTTCATCTGGCAAGGGAGGAATCCTGCTTTCTCCTTTCCTTGATATTAACGGCAATGGAGTTTTTGATAAAGGTGAACCAAAGGTACTTGTGCCTTCAGTTGAAGTAAACGGCGCGCAGCCGGTTTTCGATACTCACGACACTGTTATTAGGATTCCTAACCTGAACAATTTTACCGAGTACCGGATTAACTTCAGTGATAGCGACCTTGAAAATATAGCCTGGCATTTCAGCAAGAAATCATACCAGGTTATTGTTGATCCAAGCCAGTACAGGAGAATAGAGGTGCCGGTGGAAGTGGTTGCAGAAATGAACGGCCGCATCAATCTTGACCGAAACGGGACGCTTACCGGTTATGGACGAATCATAGTAAAAATTTTCAGGCGTAATTCCTCAACTGTTGTCGCCGAAACAATGTCAGAATCCGACGGCAGTGTTTATTACCTGGGACTCCGGCCGGGTAACTATTATGCCTGTATCGATTCAGTGCAGATGCACAGGCTGGGATTAAAAGCTGAACCCGCCTGCCTGGAATTCAGCATAAACCCTTCGGTTGAAGGAGATATTGTGAAAAACATAGATTTTATCCTGAAAGAAGACAGCCATATTAATGAAGGCCAGGATATCCACTCGCAGTTAAAAACGAATACCCCCGATTCTCACATGATATTGAAAGCACATGGTCGGGTGAATGTTCAAACCTTGGTTGAAAATTACAGGCCGGATGAATATTCTTCTCAGGTACCTGAAAAATTCCAAACCGCGGAAATTAAGTCTTCAGGCTTTGCAGACATGGGCAACGGCAGCGGCTTACATAGCCGGAAAGATGACAGTATATGGAAATCCATGCTTAATCTGCCGGTGCTGCCAAACTGATCAGAAAGCATTGATAATGTGAAGTATAAACCTTATGATCAATCGATACGAAAAATAACTCACTGGCTCATTTACACGAATAATCCATGAACGGAAAATTGACAAAATATATCATCATAGGCCTGCTGGTGGCTCACCAATTGTCATTTTCCCAGGGGATTTCGATAAAGTCCGGAGCAACGCTGAAAGTCAGCGGCAGCCCTGTAATAAAAATAAATGACGGTAGCTGGTCAAATTCAGGGAGTTATTCACGAGACCATGAACAAATAATATTCACAGGTTCTTCAGCAGCTTCTATCTCGGGAACCAGCAATGACACATGCTACAATCTGCTCATCAGCAATCAGGGAGGCATTACACAACAGGTTTCCTTATTGTCGTGCAACAATCTTACGGTGTCCAGCGGATGCAAATACATCGTCGGTGCCGCAAAAGCCCTGACAGTTGACAACACCCTTGAAAACAATGCCGGGAACAGCGGATTGCTTCTTAAATCTGACGCTACAGGCACAGCTTCCCTGCTGCATAACTCTGAGGATGTCCCTGCAACAGCTGAACGTTATATTACAGGCCCTTCAGAAGCCTGGCATTTACTCTCGGCACCGGTTTCTGGCCAGGAGATAAGCGATGGGTGGACTCCGACCGGCACCTATGGAAATGGTACCGGGTACGACCTGTACGTGTGGTACGAACCCGCTGATTGCTGGATTTATAATCTGAATCTGACCTCTGCAGTGAACTGGACTACGGTGCACCCCGGGAGTGACTTTGTACCGGGCCTGGGTTACCTTTACTCATTTCAGGCGCTGAATCCGGTAAAGGAATTCGCGGGCTTGCTTAACAATGGTTCGGTAAGCTGCACATTAAATTATACTGCTGCCAGCAACGGGTACAAGGGTTTCAATCTTGCCGGTAACCCTTTTCCAAGCACTGTCGACTGGCAATCGGCATCAGGATGGGACAGGAGTTCGCTTACTGAAACAGGCGGAGGTTACGATATGTGGATATGGAGTGACGATGCCAAGAATTATGGAGTTATCAATTCGTCCGGCGGAAGNCGTACCAACGGTGTGACCAGGTATATTTCTCCCATGCAGGCATTCTTTGTGCTGGCATCGGAACAGGGAAGCATGGTGGTGAATAATGATGCAAGAATACACGAAACCGGGGCAACATGGTTTAAGGATGTTATCCTTGAACCGAAAGAAATTGGTATTACTGTGAGTTCGGAGCCAGGGTGGGGATATGACGAATTAAAACTGAGGTTAGGACGTCATGCAGGAGAGCGAGGATCGTACAAGATTTTCAGCCAGGTTGCTACAGCGCCTGGTCTGTATTTCGCTGACGAAAATAAAAGCTATTCGATTGCCAGTTTAGGCGACCCGAAAATGATCCCTTTTGATTTCAAAGGTGGCCACAACGGTGAATTTGCATTATCTGTCAGCCTGGAGCACGACGATTTTGATACCTTATTCCTTGAGGACAGAAAGACCGGTTTCACGCAGGACCTTTTGTCTAACCCTGTTTACAGTTTTTCTGCTTCGGAAGGTGATGATCCCGAGAGGTTTATCCTTCACTTAAGTGCAGAAACCGGTCATTCAGAAAGCAAGTTACCGGCAGTTGTATCGGCCGGGAACGGTTCACTGCTGGCTGACCTCTCAAAAGTTGACGGAGAAACATTGCTCGAAGTATTTGATGTTTCTGGAAGAAAGATTTACAGCACAACACTTGCCGGAAATTCTGTCAGTGAGAGAACAATACATACGGCTTCACAGATAGTAATCGTAAGGCTGACCAATTCGAATGGCTGCCTGAATACGAAATTGTATTATAGAAATAATTGAAAAACTTATTGTTATGAAGCGAAAAGCTATTAATTATTCAAATGCACTGCACCTGGTATATGACGGAACCGGAAAAGCGATAAGGCGCACGGCCGGCAAACTTCGCTGGTTGTACGCTCCCAGGCTTCAGGTAGATCAAACTGGTAACTATGGCCCTGAGTATCCGATATCCGGAATATTAAAACTTAAAAGTAAAGATCAGCAGTCAGAGACTGAGATTTGAACAGAGAAATGACAATCAAACCCAATTCAATTGTAAAAAAATACTCCATGAAAAGCCTGCTTATAATTCTCGTTTCACTCATACTGCTTTTTACACAGGCATTTGCACAAAGCAATGTGGGCATCAGCGACAACAATACTGACCCGGCTGCTTCGGCTATGCTCGATGTGAACTCGTCTTCCAAAGGCTTACTCATACCCAGGGTTNNTGCACTCACCTCTGCCACAGATGTTACTACCGTGAGCAACCCTGCTGCCAGTTTGCTTATCTATAATACAGCAACAACCAGCGATGTAATTCCGGGGTATTATTACTGGGATGGTACCTCGAGATGGCAGCGGCTTATTTCAGGTACCGGGCAGGCAGCAACTGTGGTTCCGGCAGTGAAAAGCAGCAGCGTTACGTTGCTTAAAACAGAAAATATGGTGCTCGCTACAGGCGATATCACACTTACATTGCCAACAGTAACTGCTGCTGAANNTAATGGCCTTGAAATCTGTGTAAAAAATATAGGCACCTACACTGACCTTGTGACGGTTGTACCTCAATCAGGAAAAATGGTTGATGCCTGCCCGGCGNNGTTGAAACTGACCAGGTGGCGCAGCCGTACATTCGTGGCATACGGTACCAACTGGGTCGTAAAAGAAAAAGAACCCCGGTCCGATAACCTTTATGACATCAGCCCTATCGGTAGTTTTACTACGATTAATGAAGTGCTGGCGTTTCTAAACCTTCACATGAATAATCACGCTGTCATCAGGCTGGGTGGCGCACACTACGAAATTGATGAAACACTGGTAATTGACCTGCCTCACCCGGTTACAATTGAAGGGTCTTCATATGGAGAGACAATGATTGACGGCACCTCCGGTACCTCCGGCCACCCGTTGTTCGATTGCAGGTCGGAGTGTTATTTTAAAATGTTGATTTTTGAAGCCTATGACAATGCTTCAGGCAGCGATGCCATCAGGCTCAACGGNGCTGATACGTACCATGAAATNAAAGACTGTTCATTCGATGGCTTCAACAAAGGTGTTGTTTCAACAACCAGTTCCGATACATGGTTCTTTGATATTGACTTTGACAATTGCTCGGCGGCTGCAATAGAAATTGCTGCAGGCCTNCCGGCAGTGCCGGCAGAACCAGGGTTTTCGGAAGTTGATTTCGTGGACTGTGCTAAAGGAATCAATCTTCCTGTCGGGTACCGGTGGCAACCGTTTCAGTCACAAATTGCACTTTCTTCAATACAACATCAGGGAAGTGAANNTATTGGCATCTCATACTCTCCACTCACCTATAAGTCATTTGTATCGATGAATATCTCCAATAATGCATGGAACAACCAGGGATCNTTTTACTCGGGATTCGATTTCACCAGAAGTGATGGAAGAGAANNTGCTGATGTTTTTATGATGAATAACGTAGGTATTGANGAAATCAGAAGCCCCCATTGTAAAATAAGTGTGAATGACACACAGTAACCAAAACCTATGTTAGTTCTTCCGGAAACATACTATAAAGCAGCCTGGACAAATTCTTCATACCATACAGTTAAATGGACAGTTACTGATAACCGCNNAATAACTTATCAACCAAAAAGTAAATTAGAGGTTTATGCAATTATAACCGGAAACGTTTCAGTCAACAACTCAAACAGGGTTGTGACTATTGCAATATTTAAAAATGGTTCCACTTCAACCAGATATNNGGGTGAGACAAACCTTAGAATAACCACTTCAAACCAACCATTCCAGTTTTCGACTGTCATTGAAGTGCCTTCGGTTGCCAATGGTGATTATTTTGAGGTTGGGGTTACATCCTCTTCAAGCGGCGACCAGGTTACTTTTCAGGATGTTCAATGGTATACTACCTGTGAATAAATGTAAATAATGTTACAAGATATGACTTGAAATCAGGAACAGAGAAACATGCCAGACCCCTTTGAAAACATCATAATACTGAGTTTACAAAAGATTAGAAGTGAAGTGTACCGGCTTCCCCTCGTTTTAGTTAACTTTGTTAAAAGGTTAAACCATGCCGGCAGCAGTGCAGGTTTGCTGTTCAGAACAAGTTGCCCGGTTTGATGCCCGAATAACGTCACAAATGGTTATACTGACCAGGAAATTCATAACAGTGATTGCTGATGCGTATTTACCAGCATAGGATATTTGTCCTGTAAAAAGAGTATTGTTTAAAAACGGGTAAGCTGTCAATTGTTTATCTTTAGCTTACGACGAAGTTAAACGGATAACACTCGAACAACTCAAAATTCATTCGCCATGCAACACACAATCAGGATACTTCACGTTGAAGACGTCGCCACCGATGCAGTGCTGGCAGAGATTGAGATAGCCCGGGTGATTGATGAGTACGAATTGAAGGTGGTAGAAAGCGAGGACGAGTTCATCTCTAAACTCGGTGAGTTCAAGCCTGAAGTGGTAATTTCCGACTACCGGCTGCCTCATTTCAATGGTATGCAGGCATTGAAAATTGTGCTTGAAAAGTCGCCTGAAGTCCCGGTGATTATTCTTACCGGTTCAATGAATGAAGACATTGCAGTTGAATGTATGCGTGCCGGTGCACATGATTATGTGATCAAAGAACACATGAAAAGGCTGGGCCCTGCTGTGCTCAATGCGCTGGAACAGCATAAAACGAATATCAACCGGATTAAGGCAGAAGACGAACGGAGGCAGAATGAGGCAAGCTACCGCTATATGTTTGGTAATAATCCGCAGCCGATGTGGATATATGACCTGGAGACCCTTGCTTTTCTCGAGGTTAACGATGCCGCTATTACGCGATACGGATACTCCAGGGATGAGTTTTTAAAAATGACCCTCAAAGATATCAGGCCGCAGGAAGATATTCCCATGCTGATGATTGATGTTGAAAAATCAGCTGATATAGTCACCCAGTCGGGAGAGTGGCGGCATGTAACAAAAAACGGGCAACTAAGAATTGTTGAGATTATTTCACATGCAGTGAAGTTTCACGGCCGTAAGGCAGGCATGTGATGGTATCGGATATTACCGAACGCAAAAAGGCTGAAGAAGCTCTTAGATTAAGTTGAAGAAAAATACAGGTCGATATTTGAAAATGTCAGCGATGTTTTCTTTCAGTTGAGCCCCCGCCTCGTAATTCTTGAACTAACGCCGTCAGTATACGGCTTACTAGGTTACACCCGGGAGGAACTGATAGGTGTGAACATTTCCACATTCGAAAAAGATGTTCAAAATTTCAAAGCAGCTACCAGGCAACTGCTCGAAAAGGGCTATCTCGATAATTACGAATTGTCGATGAAGGTTAAATCCGGTGAATGGAAATATTTCTCAGTGAATGCCCGGCTTGTATGCAGCAATGATGGAAATCCGCTTTATGTCGATGGCGCTTTCAGAGATGTGACAGCCCGAAAACTGATTGAAAACAGCCTTAACGAAAGCGAGGAACGATTCAGGACGCTTTTTGAGCAGAACAGGTCGGTTATGCTGCTGGTCGATCCTCTTGATGCAAAAATCATTGATGCAAATAAGGCTGCAGAAGAGTTCTACGGCTAGAACCGCGAGGANACTGAAGATTAAAACCTGAGGGAAATAAGGGTCAGCGGTGATTCAGAGGATCTCCGGTCATGGATGCAGTCACGCCTTGAGCAGGAAAAGTTTGAAACTGTTCACCGGATCGCAAACGGTTCCTTGCAAAATGTTNNGAAGTCTATGTCAGCAGGTTGAACATCCGGGGGAAGCCTATCGTTCCACTCGATCATATTCGATGTAACCGAGAAAAAGAAGGCAGAACGCATGTCGCTGCCTNNGCTCGGACGAGGTATAGAACAAAGCCCGGTGTCAATTGTTATTACCGACAGGAACGGCGATATTCAATACGTGAATCCCAAATTCACTGAGGTTACCGGTTATACAAGGGCTGAAGCCCTGGGAAAGAATCCGCGCATACTTCAATCGGAATATCATGATCGTGAGTATTACGAAGAATTGTGGAAGACGATCCTCGGTGGTCAAAACTGGGTGGGTGAACTCAGGAACAAGAAAAAGAACGGTGATATATACTGGGAAAATGCCCTGATATCTCCAATCACTGACGAAAAGGGCGATATCATCAACTTCGTCGCTATCAAGGAGGATATCACCGAAAAGAAAAAGATGATTGAGGAACTTATCAGCGCCAAAAATAAAGCTGAGGAGTCAGATAATCTGAAAACAGCATTTCTGAACAACATATCACATGAGATACGAACACCCATGAATGCCATTGTGGGGTTTGCAAAATTTATCAACGATCCGGGCATTACCGATGACAGAAGAAAGCAATTTTCGGAGATCATCGAGCAAAGCAGCCGGCAGCTCATGTCGATTATCACAGATATTATCCAGATCGCTACCATAGAATCAGGACAGGAAAAACTTAACCTGACCGAATTTGAGGTGAACGACATACTCCGAATGCTGAAGGAACAGCTCTCAATCAATAGCAGGAGTGATGAACTGGAACTGCTGACAAGCCCAATGGAGGAACAGAGGGATGTTTTCCTGTTTTCCGACCAGGTGAAGCTGATCCAGGTGCTTACAAATCTCATTAACAATGCCATTAAATTCACTTCAGAAGGGTATGTGAAGTTCGGCTATCAGCTGAAGGAAGATCATATACAGTTTATGGTTGAAGATACCGGCATTGGTATAGCAAGTGAATATCACGATGTTATCTTCGACCGCTTCAGGCAGGTTGATCATGCCTTGTCGCGCCGGTTCGGCGGATCGGGACTTGGATTGTCGATAGCCAAAGCTTATGTGGAACTAATGGGAGGTAAGATCTGGCTGGAGTCGGAACCCGATAAGGGCACGACCTTTTATTTTACTGTTCCCAGGAGCAACAATGATTCAGGGAAAGACAATTCAGTTTCGGCCAGCGAAGAGCCTTACAGGTTCTCACGCCGGATCAGGGTACTGGTTGCCGAGGATATCGATACTAATTACCAGTTGCTTCAGCATATTCTGCCACATTTTAATGCTGATCTCATAAGGGCTGTAAACGGGGAGGAGGCAGTTGAAATGTGCAAAGTCCACAAACCCGACATAGTGCTCATGGATATTAAAATGCCATTGATGGACGGTTATGAAGCGACAACACGCATAAAGAGCTTCTGCCCATCGATGCCTGTAATTGCACTCACCGCCTATTTCTCGGTGACCGACAGGCAAAAGGCATTTGCCTGCGGCTGCAGCGACTTTATCAGCAAACCCATTGATGCGTCAATCCTCTTCACAAAGATGCGAAGGCAGTTAAAGGATTTTGACAGTAAGAAAAAAACAACTTCTTAATTAACAAATTATCCTGAGGAAGGGAAACAAACAGGACCGCGGCAGATATTCCTGCAAAACAACGACTACATATCGCTCAGTCAATATTGCAAATGGCGCGTTCGGATTTCTTAGTCTGAAAATTTTATAACTGCCTGATTTGATGGTGGTACAGGAGCATAGGCTGGTTATATTCCCTGATGCATTCTATCTCAGATAATTGTTTAACATTCCGCTCTTTGTCATCCTCTGTTGCTCAGGCCTTCATAGTAAAGCTGATGGCAGTACTTTACAATTTTGCAAATTTTTTTATTGCAGAGCTGGTTTTTTCATTTTATTTCGTATATTTAAGAACGAAATATGTGAATGCCGGGGGCCACATCAATTGACTTGATTTGGGGGAACAGGGGATTGATTTATAGCGGTTAAATTGAATCAACCAACTGTTAATAGTATGCCCGGAGGCGTAAATATCTCTCCCGAAAAACTGGCCCGGCTGCAACGGGAAATCGATCAGCTTCGCCTTGAGAACAGCGCTCTGTCGGCAGCCGCCGACAGCAGCAATGATATTTTCGTCTTTTCACTTGACCGGGAATATAAATACATTGCTTTTAATGAACTGCATCGCCTTGCCCTGTTAACAGACTTTGGCGCCGAAATTCAAAAAGGAGACTGCATTTTCGATTTTATCAATGATAAACCATATGTTTTTACTTTAAAGAAAAACATCGACCGCGCACTGTCGGGCGAACGGTTTGTATCTATAATTCATCATCCGCTCAAAGCAAGCATCTATGAAGTATACTGGAACCCGGTAAAGGAAGGGGAAAAAGTGACGGGTGCATCGGCCTTAGCCCGCAATATTTCGGATATTAAAGCATTTGAAGAAAAGTACACCGAAAGCGAAACCCGGTTCAGGATCATATTTGAAAGCGGCCCGTTCGGGATGGCGCTCGTTGGCCCTGATTTCAAATTTCACCTGGCAAATCCAAAATTCTGTGAGATGACAGGATACACCCGGGAGGAGCTGCAGAACATTGCCTTCCCCGAGATATCGTTGGAGGAGGAACTGGCCATAGATCTTCCCAACGTGCATAAGCTTATCAGGGGAGATATTCCGGGCTACAAAACAGAAAAGCGATTTGTGAGGAAGGATGGCGGGATGATTTGGGTTTCATTAACAGCTTCAGCAATTTTTGATGCTCATCATAAATTCCTTTATAACCTGGCAATCATCGAGGATATTACAGAGTACAGGTTAACAGAAGAGAAGGCCTGGGCGGCAGGAGAGCGTTTAAAACTTGCAACCCGTGTTTCAAATATCGGTGTATGGGAGTGGTATCTGCAAAGGGATGAACTGATATGGGACGAGCAGATGTACAAGCTTTTTGGCATAGATCAAAGCAAAGCTGACCTGAAGTATGAAAATTGGATGGAGCTTGTACATCCTGATGACCGGGAGATGAGCGGAAGAGTAGTAAATGAAACAATAGCTGCCAAGGGTGAATATGACAATGAATTCCGGGTAGTGTGGCCTGATGGTTCGGTTCACTGGCTGAAAGCCAGTGGCAAGGCGATTACCGATAGCAAAGGAGAAGTGACCGGAATAATCGGTGTGAATTATGATATTACCGAACGAAAAACCATGGAGGCAGCTTTGCTTGAAAACAAGCTATTGCTTGATGCAGCCCTGGAGAGTATGACGGATGCCATATTTATATCTGACCTTGAAGGCAACTTCCTTCACTTCAACGAAGCTTTTGCTACATTTCATAAGTTCAGAAATAAAGAACAGTGCGCGAAAACACTTAGCGAATACCCCGGCTTCCTCAACGTGTATTTCCCCGACGGCAGGCTCGCACCGCTCAATGAGTGGGCTGTTCCCAGGGCTTTAAGAGGAGAGGTAGAGACTAATGCAGAATATGCCTTAGAGAGAACTGATACAGGAGAACGCTGGATTGGCAGTTACAGTTTTGCGCCTATACGGGATGCAGAAGGAAAAATTACAGGCTCGGTTGTGGTTGGCCGGGATATCACTGCGCAGAAGAAAACAGCACAGGCACTGCATGCCAGCGAGGAAAGATACAGACAACTGGTGAACAACTATCCTAACAGCACCGTAATAGTCCTGGACCGAAGCTACCGGCTGAAATTTGCCGCTGGAGCTATTACTGCTGAGATGGCTAATGCCCACCCGGGAATACAAGACAAGTCATTCAATGAACTGGTCACAGAATCCACTTTTTCTATTGCAAAGAAATACATTGATGCTGCGTTTACCGGAGAGACCGGATCTTTTGAAACAGCTCATCATGACCGGCATTTCTATCTCACCTTTACACCTTTGCATGACCAGGAGGGTAAAATTATTGAAATACTTGTGATTTTCCAGGACGAAACGGAGCGAAAGAAAGTGCAGATAGCACTTAGTGAAAGAGAACAACTCTTCTCAACTATTTTCAATGCAAGTCCTAATACCATCGCCCTTTCTGATCTTGAGGACAACAGGTTTGTTGAGGTGAACAGGAGTTTTGAAGCATTTACCGGTATTCCTTCTGAAGAAGTGATAGGAAGCAATGGGTTGAGCCTTGGTTTGTGGAAATACCCTGAAGAGTATGCAAAGTTTCAGGCAATTTTTAAGCAGGATGGCCGGGTAAGCAATTTTGAACTCCATGCTAAGGCCAGAAACGGAGCGGAAGGTATTCTTCTGCTGTCAGCCGAGATTGTGAAACTCGACGGGAAACACTATATGCTGAGCATGGGTACCGATATTACTGGGTTGAAACAGGTTGAGGAAAGCCTGCTTCGCAGTGAGATACTGCTCAGGGAAGTGAGCACCATTGCCAGCATCGGNGGGTGGGAATATGACCCGGAAACCGATGTGGGTATATGGTCCGACGAGGTTTACAATATTTATGAGCTTGACAGGGATGCTCCCAGTGGCGTGGAACTCGGACTGAAATATTATACCGATGAATCGAAGGAAATAGTCCTCGAAGCATTCAACAGGGCTGTAAATGAAGCCAAAGGATATGACCTGGAGCTCGAGATCATCAGCGCCACGGGGAAACGAAAATGGATACGTACCATCGGCCACCCGGTGACTGAGAACGGGAAAGTGGTGAGGGTATACGGGTCGTTTCAGGATATTTCGGAACGCCGTAAAATTGAAGATGCCTTACGCGAAAGTGAAGCAAGGTTCAGAAACCTGGTATGGGACATGCAGGTTGGGGTTATTTTGCAGGATGCCGGGTCGAAAATTATACTGAGCAATCCAAAAGCGCTGGAGTTGCTCGGCCTTACTGAAGATCAGATGCTTGGAAGGACATCCTATGACCCTGAGTGGAAAGTGATACATGAAGACGGATCTGCTTTCCCCGGAAAGGATCACCCGGTGCCAATCGCTATCACTACAGCCAAGCCTGTAAACAATGTTGTGATGGGCGTCTATCGTCCTGTCACCAGGGACAGGGCCTGGATACTGGTAGATGCCCTGCCCCAGTTGGATGCTGATGGAAGTGTACGGCAGGTAGTTTGTTCATTCAATGATATCACTGCCAGGAAGAATGTCGAGCATGAACTGAGGATTCAGAAAGAAAGACTGCAGGTTATGCATGAAATTGACAATGCCGTCCTGCAATCGCTTGATTCACCGCAGGCAATAGTATTAAACGCTCTCGGAAAACTGAAAAAATTACTGGATTGCCATGACACGGCAGTCGGGTATTTCGATCCGGTCACCATGAATATGGACTTCTACTCGCCATCAGGCTCAGCAGAAGGGCCGCTCAGCATGGTATTCAGCCTCGACAGGGAAAGTTACGGTGATGTGACCAGGATGATTGACGGAGAATTTGAGTCAGTGGATGATGTTTCGGCTGTAGCATTGCCGGCAGGACTGGCAGAATCCCTGAAAGCCAATAATATCAAGGCATTTATTAATATCCCAATGTTTTCTGCACAGGCGTTTTATGGGACTCTTAACATTGGCTGGAACGAACCACACAGAATAACCCGCGCCGAAATTGAAATTGTTACCGAAGTTGCCAACCAGTTCAGCCTGGCCATTGAACAGGCGTTCATGCATGCCGAGAACCTCAGGTATACCCGCGAACTGGAGGAAAGGGTTATTGAACGTACCCGGCAGTTGACAGAGACAAACCAGGAGCTTGAAGCGTTTTCATACTCTGTCTCGCACGACCTGCGGGCGCCGTTGAGGCATATCAACGGGTTCATTGAGCTGCTTACCGAAAAATATTCAGCCGAGCTGCCCGAAAAAGCACACTACTATCTCGATACCATCACAGGCTCATCAAGGCAAATGGGAGTTCTGATTGACGATCTGCTCCGTTTTTCGCGCACAAGCCGGCAGGAGATGACTAAATCAAGGGTGAATATGAACCTGCTGGTTGACGAAGTGAAGGAATCCATGGAGCAGGAAACTTCCGGCAGAAATATACAATGGGAAATCGAAAAGCTTCCCGAGATAACGGGCGACCTCTCGCTGATCAGGCAGGTATGGCAAAACCTGGTCAGCAATGCGATAAAGTATACCCGGAAGCAGGAAAACGCATTGGTCAGAATATCAGCGTATGATGAAAACCAGGAGCATATATTCACCATCAGCGATAACGGGGCCGGCTTCGACATGAAATATGCCCATAAATTATTCGGCGTATTCCAGCGGCTGCACAGCGCGGCCGAATTTGAAGGGACCGGCATTGGGCTGGCCAATGTAAAGCGTATCGTCAGCAAACACGGCGGCAGAGTATGGGCTGAATCCGAGCCGGGTAAAGGAGCAGCCTTCCATTTCTCAATACCAATCACCTGATGCAGAGCATAGAAAAATGATCAAGCTGAAATCAATAATCCTGGTCGACGATAATCCGAAAGATGCCGAATTATCCTTAGAGGCCTTGTCGCGCAATAACCTCGCAAACCATGTGGTGGTGCTGAACGACGGCGACGAACTTCTCGACTACCTCAAGTGCCGGGGCAATTACCAGGGCAGGAAACCTGACCAGCCTGCCGTTGTCCTGCTGGATATAAAAATGCCGAGGAAAGACGGTATTGAAGCACTCAGGGAAATAAAGAGCGACCCGGCGCTCAGATCCATTCCCATCGTGATGCTTACTTCATCGCGTGAAGAGCCTGACCTTCAGGCTTGTTACGACCTGGGCGTTAACGCCTATGTAGTTAAACCAGTAAATTTCAAGGAGTTTGTTTCCGCTGTCAGGCGGCTCGGCGTTTTCTGGGCACTGGTAAACGAACTGCCTCCCGGTTCACGAACCTAAACTTCCATCAACATGGCCGACGATTTTTACAACGTATTGTCGCTCGAAGATTCCGATGCCGATTTTGAACTCATCAGTGAGAAATTATCACTGGCCGGATACAGTATAACATTCGACAGGGCAGTTAATCAGCAGGAGTACATTGAGTTGCTCTCAGCCAAAAGCTACGACCTGATACTGTCAGATTTTCAACTGTCAGATTTCAATGGTTTCGACGCGCTGAAAATCAGCCGGAAAATTTGCCCCGATGTTCCCTTCATTTGTGTATCGGGTTATATTGGCGAGGAAACAGCCATCGAACTCCTCAAACAGGGGGCTGTAGATTATGTATTAAAGGATAAACCCGATAAACTGCCGCTGGCTTTCATCCGGGCACTGGAAGAAGCTAAGTTGCGTAAAGCAAGGAAGCAGGCGGAAGAGGACCTGAGACTGAGTGAATCACGGCTTCGTGATATCATTTTCAGCATGGCCGACTGGGTTTGGGAAGTGGATGCAAGCGGTGTTTACATCTATAGCAGTGAAAAGGGAGATGAATTGCTTGATACCAGCAGGTTTGATATTGTAGGAAAGACCCCTTTTGATTTCATGCCTCCCGAAGAGGCTGAAAGGATAAAGGCAATGTTTGCCGGTATTGTTGCCCAAAAACGACCGATTGTCGACCTCGAAAACTGGAATACCGGCAGAGACGGGAAGCTGATATGCCTGCTCACGAACGGCGTACCCATACTTGACGGAAATGGAAACCTGCTTGGATACCGCGGAGTGGATAAGGATATCACTGAGAAAAAAATAGCTGAAGAGGCGCTGAAAAAAAGTGAGGCCAAACTGAACCAGGCCCAGGAAATAGCCCGTATGGGAAACTGGGAAGTCAACCTATCGAGCGGAAACATATCCTGGTCAAAAAATATGGGCCTCATGCTTGGTTTCCCTGCAGGCGACTCCGTCACTTCCTACGATTTGTTGCTTCAGCTTGTTCATCCTGATGACAGGGTGCTGTTTGATGTAAAGCTTGAAGAGATCAGGAGAACCAAGGGACCGGTTAACTTCGATTTTCGTTATCAGCTCAATAACGGGCGTATCCTCTGGGTACAGAACAACGTCACGCCGGTATATGAGAACGGTGAACTCACCGAGCTTCACGGAACCAATATCGACATTACTGAAAAAAAACAAACCGAGCTTGACCTGATCATGGCCAGGGAAAAAGCAGTGAAAAGCGATGAACTGAAGTCGGCCTTTATCAACAATATTTCGCATGAAGTGCGTACGCCTCTCAACGGCATCATAGGATTCAGCGAAATACTGGTGAACCAGGAAACCACTCCTGATAAGAAGAAGCTATTCCTGGATATTATCAAGAAAAGCAGCAACCGGCTGCTAAAAACCATCACCGATTACATGGACATTTCTATGGTCGTCTCGGGCAATATGGCTGTTTCGGCCAGGCAATTCTCGCTCAGGGAGTTCTTTGATGACCTGCACCGGATGTATTCAGCCGCCTTTTCTGAAAAGGGTCTGCAGCTAAGCTGCGAATACCTTGCCGATCTGAAAGGTGTTATGCTTGAAACCGATCATGATGTTCTGCAGAAGATATTCATCCACCTGATCGATAATTCGCTCAAATTTACCGAACGGGGGAAGGTGGTCTACGGAATAAGGTTCAGCCAGGGAATACCCGAATTCTTTGTCCGTGATACCGGCATCGGTATTGAGAAGGATAAAATTGAAGAGGTTTTCCGCATATTTACACAAGCCGATTCGGCCATAACCAGGGGATATGAAGGCAGCGGCCTCGGGCTTTCAATAGCCGACGGGCTGGCAAAGTTACTGAACAGCCACCTCGTAATCCGGAGTGAATTTGGCAAAGGGACTGAAATATCTTTCAGGCTCCCCGCATCCGGAATACATATGCCCGATCACTACATCGCTGAAACGCCTGAAAATGAAAGTATAAAGGAAGGCTTGCTGGTGCTGGTGGCCGAGGACGATGAATTCAGTTACCAATACCTGGAAATGGTGCTCGTAAGGATCGGACTCAAGGTAACGCGGGCGGTAAACGGGATTGAAGCCGTAAAAAAAGTAGATGAAAACAGCGACATAAGCCTGGTTCTGATGGATATTAAAATGCCGCTTATGGGCGGAATAGAGGCCACGGAGAAGATAAGGTCAGGCAACAAGGAGTTGCCGATTGTGGCACTGACGGCATTTGTATCGGCGGCTGATGAATTAAGGGCGCTCAAGGCGGGATGCAACGAGTTTGTACCCAAGCCCATTAGCCGGCAGCGACTGCTTAAAACAATCAGACGACTGATTCCGCAGGGGTGAGGGTGAAGGGAGAAGGGAGGACGGAGAAGGGAGAATGGAGAATGGAGAACGGAGAATGGAGAACAGAGAATGGACGCCGCTACTTTGCGAGGCCTGCGGCAAGCAGAAAGAAGCAAACTCACCGCGCAGCCGTGATCAGGGTAACCATGCACTTTAAAATCCCCGGCAAGTGTGCAACCTCCCGAAGCTGTAACCGGAATTCCTTTTTTACGTAGTATTCTGTAAACCAATCCGTGCATTTTCAGGCTTGTTCTGTGCAGTTTGAAGCCATGACTGTAAAGTATTGCTGAAAATGCAACAAGGATTGCGAAGACACCGACCTCAATTGCGGAAACACCGACCTCAATTGCGAAGACACTGACCTCAATTGCGGAAGTTGCGATCTGAATTGCGGAAGTTGCGACCTCAATTGCGAAGACACCGACCTCAATTGCGGAAACACCGACCTCAATTGCGAAGACACTGACCTCAATTGCGGAAACACCGACCTGAATTGCGGAAGTTGCGACCTGAATTGCGGAAACACTGACCTGAATTGCGGAAGTTGTGACCTGAATTGCGGAAATACCGATCTGAATTGCGGAAGTTGCGATCTCAATTGCGAAGACACCGACCTGAATTGCAGAAGTTGTGACGTGAATTGCGGAGACACCGACCTGAATTGCGGAAGTTGTGACCTGAATTGCGGAAACACCGACCTGAATTGCGGAAGTTGCGACCTGAATTGCGGAAACACCGACCTGAATTGCGGAAGTTGTGACCTGAATTGCGGAAACACCGACCTGAATTGCGGAAGTTGTGACCTGAATTGCGAAGACACCGACCTGAATTGCGAAGACACCGACTTGAATAGCGGAAGTTGCGACCTGAATTGATGGTGTAATTCTCCGGGTGTTGCGTATTGCTATCCGACTAATGCGAATTGCTATCCGACTAATGCGAATTGCTATCCGACTAATGTGAATTGCTATCCGAACGATGCGGATTGCTATCCGACTAATGCGAATTGCTATCCGAACGATGCGAATTGCTATCCGACTAATGCGAATTGCTATCCGACTAATGTGAATTGCTATCCGAACGATGCGGATTGCTATCCGACTAATGCGAATTGCTATCCGAACGATGCGAATTGCTATCCGACTAATGCGAATTGCTATCCGAACGATGCGTATTGTTATCCGACTAACGTGAATTGCTATCCGACTAATGCGAATTGCTATCCGAACGACGTGAATTGCTATCCGATTAATGCGTATTGCTATCCGACTAATGCATATTGCTATCCGAACGATGCGGATTGCTATCCGACTAATGCGAATTGCTATCCGACTAATGCGAATTGCTATCCGAACGATGTGAATTGCTATCCGAACGATGCGGATTGCTATCCGACTAATGCGAATTGCTATCCGACTAATGCGTATTGCTATCCGAACGATGCGGATTGCTATCCGACTAATGCGAATTGCTATCCGACTAAAGCGAATTGCTATCCGACTAACGTGAATTGCTATCCGACTAATGCGGATTGCTATCCGAACGATGCGAATTGCTATCCGACTAATGCAGATTGCTATCCGAACGATGCGAATTGCTATCCGACTGATGCGAATTGCTATCCGACTAACGTGAATTGCTATCCGACTAATGCGGATTGCTATCCGAACGATGCGGATTGTTAACCGTTTGCCAATAATTGCAATGCAAAGGCTTCGTTTCCTGGTACTTATTGAGGGAGATGGGTATCAATTCAAGCCTGCCTGCACCCGCTCCTTGTTATATGCCATACCTGCCGGTACATGCATGCAGCGATAGTCCGCGACAGGGGAGAGGCACGGCAAGTCAGATAGTGTTAGGCAGTTATGACCCGGAAAATGCCGGTTTGTTTAAACTTTTGCGTGAAGCCGCATTATGTCAGGCAATGCTCCGCCGGCAGAAATTCTGTCATCACGGGACATACAGGAAAGACTGCACCTGAGGGTTAGTATTGTTTTGTTGATACAAACGTTATAAAGTGTAAACGCTGCATTGTATGAACAGCAATGGGTTTAACAATTAAATAACAACATATTTATAAAGTTGAATAAACTCTGCGGGGTATTAATTGTTTTTTCTGAATAACTAAACCCAGAAAAACCACAGATCATGAAAAAACAAATTGTACTGATGCTGGCGCTGGTTTTTACTGCAGCCGTCAGTTTTGCACAAGAGGCCGTAAAGCAGTCTCCCCGCCTGCTTCTTGGTGAAGAAGTACCTTCGTTCACCGCAGAAACCACGAAGGGCGTTCTCAATTTCCCGGCCGATTACGGATCGAAATGGAAGATACTGTTCAGTCATCCTGCCGATTTTACACCCGTTTGCTCATCGGAAATCCTTGAACTGGCAACCGATCAAAAGGTATTCGACAAGCTGGGAGTGAAGCTGGCTGTCGTGTCGACCGACCCCCTCGACAAGCATTACAGCTGGAAAAAATCCCTCGAATCCATCCATTACCAGGGCCAGGACCCGGTGAGCATTAATTTTCCGCTGATCGACGACCAGAACAAATCCATAGCCTATGCTTACGGCATGATCCATTCAAACGACATGACCTCACGCGATGTGCGGGGAGTATTTATCATTGACCCCGATGATAAGCTGGCCGCCATGTTTTACTATCCCAACTATGTGGGCCGCAACATGGATGAGATCATCCGCACCGTGCAGGCGCTGCAGACCGCACGTGAGAACACCGTTCTTACGCCCGCCAACTGGAAACCCGGCGAACGGGTGCTGTTGCCGTACATTGAGTCGTATGATGAAATCCGAAGCGAGTCACCCGATATCGACCCGGGCCTGTACCCGCTTACCTGGTACATGATTTATAAAAACCTGGACATGAAGTAAAAGTATCCGGTTAATTAAAATGCAGGAGATCCGGCTGGGAACAGCCGGATTTTTTTTTGGTACCGGCAGCAGGCGGGTGATCCGGACAGTCAGCAATCCAAAAGCAGCGGCAGGCATTAGCACTGCAGGCAGGCTTTCGAACTCACCAGTCACCTTCCCGGCATCACTATCCTTTTCCGGTTCACCACAACCTTTGCCCCGACAACATAGCTCATGAAGTTTATTGGCAGGCTCTTTATGGGGCTTTCTTGCTTTTACTTCTGCGGTCTAATTTTTATGTTTTTCGGCAGCTAAGTTCACAGCCTCTTTCGTATATTTGAAATCAGTATAAGATATCGGTAGTTGAAGTTATCCGCCCAGTATGGGAGTGCTAACCCCAACTTTAATTGAGGGTATTAACTAGTTAGTTGCCATAATAAGAAAAGACAATGAATCCACAACCAACAATATTTATTAGTTCGATAATCTCTGAATTTTACGACTTAAGAGGTGCACTTAAATATTTTTTAGGGAAAAACGGATTTAGAGTATTAATGTCTGAAGAACCTGATTTTGGAGTAAACTGTAATAAAGATTCCTTACCAACATGTAAAATGCAAATTGAGAAGTCAGATTATTATTTGCTTATTGTTGGTAATGACCCAGGCACGATATTTTATGATAATGGAAAAGAAACAACAGTAACTATTGAAGAATTCAGGCATTTTTTAAAATTAAGAAAAAGTGGCTTAAGATTGAACATCATTGTATTTGTTAGGAAACAAGCCTGGGAGAATTATAAGAATAATGACACCACAAAAATTAGTCAGATACAAATAGATTTTATTAATGAAATATTGAATAATACAGAAGATAAAATATTGGGCAGATGGAGATATTCTTTTGATAAATTTAGTGAAATCATACAAGTCTTAGAAACAAATCAAAACGGACTCTTCATTGATACCACAAGAAAACAATCATTATATAAAATATATTTAAGAAAGGAATTTTTAGAAATATATAGAATGTTCTTTTCAAAAGATGAAAAAACAATAGAATGCATTACTGACACAATTGACCTGCCTGAAATAAAATTTCATGGAGATATTATTGACCAGCAATTAATAGATAGAAAAGTTGCAGGTTCGATAATAGCTTTGATTGCATTTTTCCAGAATAAAAATAACCTTATTCAAAAAGTTCAAAGAATATTCATTTACATTGCTCAAGGAGAGTTTTCTTATTTTGACCTTGAAACGGAAAGGTATGTGCAGCCTGAATACATCAAACTTTCTATTCAAACTGGCGAGATTATAGAAAAGCTTGTTCAGACATTTACAAACATTGACATATTCAATACATTGAAAAGTAGATATATGGGAGGCGGAACAAATTATACAATCTCAAAAGCAGAATATAATATATTTGTTAAACGTGCATTCAGCGACATTAAAATTGTTATTGCCAAACTTACCAATCTTGTCACATTTTTTGAAAACGGAATATCAGATTTAGAAAAGAAAGATGATGACTTTTATGCGTACAGAGGGGTTGTTAACGACAGCATAAGAAATAGTGAATTAGTTGATTATGCAATGAACTATTTTAATAATNNCAATAAATTACGGCAACTAACAAAAAATAAAGTGCATTTGGCAGATAGTGCTAAAAATGCAAATTATAGCAATTAATATAAATAGTAATAAATTGGAAAATTGGAGCATTGAAATGCCAAACGCACCATATTCAAACCGTTATGGGCAATTACTAACCTGATTACACCGAGAACAATGGATAGAAATGAATTAGCTAAGACACATGCTAAAAATAAAGCGCAACTCAGAAAAGCTTTAAATCAACAAAAATTGATTTTAAATAATGCTATAAAAACAGGTAATAAATTACAAGAACATCTTTGTTTGAGAATTTATATCTTTCTGTATTTAGCTCTACTAGAAACTTCATTAAATTTTCTACTTTATTATTACCACAAGCAGATAAATATTCGTGATTTAAATAGCATTTTAACTGAAGGGAGTCAAGAGAAAAAGTGGAATAAACTAATTGATTTAGCGTTTAGAAACAATTATTTAGCTGGAAAAACATCTAAAAATCTTGACCTTGTGGACTTGGGACTTACAAATCATAGTAGATATCTTTATATAAAAAAACTCCTAGAAACAGAAATTACAAGTTTCATTGGAATAAGAAACAAACTTGCGCATGGTCAATGGGCTATTGCGTTAAACAACGAAGGAACTGATAAAATCCAAGAAACTACAACCAAGCTATGGACGCTGTCAAAAAAAGATTGTTTACATGTTAAGAATATCGTCGAAAACTATTTAAAAATCACAGAATGTCTAATCGCATCAAAAGATAACCTAAACAAAGTTTATGATTCATACGTCCACAAAATTGAATTTACCAAACATACTCATGCGGTTTCATATGAATGGATTATAACCGATATGAAACGGAGATATAAAGCTTTTGATAGAAAAGTTATTAAAAAGTAACTGCCTATAATAATTAAGGCTTCGTGTGGTCGAGGTACGAGACCCAGCATGAAGCCGTGTTGCACGGAATCCCGCAACGCTGTTTTTTTATGGAGTTTCAAATCTTTTGAGTGATTTTGTAAGGCAGCTCTGCGAGCTGGTTTTTAACTGTTATACCTGAATTTGGATACTGAAAAAGTGATAATTGTTTGATTTTATAAACATTAGGTTACTGTTCATTCATAATCGGACAATATAATACCAGGCCCTTTCTAAGGACAGTTTGATCAATTGGTCTCATTGTGTTGTTGGTTTCTGGTGATTAAATGCAGCGGCGGCGGCCTACCGGCTTCAAACCATTCAATCGTTATCATCAGCCCCTTACCACAGCATGGGCACAGGTCAGGATCATAACCTAAGTGTTCGCGGCACAGCTCCTTCCAGTGTTTCTTAGGCTTTTGAAGCACGGGGTTCATGCCAAAGTCCTTTTGAAGGGTACGCAACTCCGGCCGGCGCCTGGTGGACAGCAATCCGTAATGCCTGATCCTCACAAACCGGTGTGGCATAATATGCTGACAGAAACGCCGCAGGAATTCAACACCCTGCAAGGTCATCACCTTTTCACGATTATCCCGGTAATCGCGCCAACGGAATGTAACGCCGCTTTCATCAACCTTTATCAACCGGTGATTGCTGATGGCCACCTTGTGCGTATAGCGTCCCAGGTATTCAATCACCTGCTCAGGCCCGGCAAACGGCTCTTTGGCGTAAACCACCCAATTGGTGCGTTTCAACTCCCGGATGAATTGCTGATCTTGTGGCAGTCGTTTCTGCAGCCCTGTAATGAATTTGGCGCGGAATACTGACGAAAGATTTTCAACCCTGAACAGAAATACTTTGCCGTTGGCCGATGTATTTACCTGCTTCCATTCTCCCTTATAGTTGATACCGCCGCCCGGAACTATACAATGCAAATGCGGGTGAAGGCTCAGGTTCTGACCCCAGGTATGCAATACCGCCACCATGCCTGTCTCGGCATGCCATTTTGTGAATGAAAACTGTGCAATCGTTTCCCATACACTGCTGAACAGCAGGTTATACATCCCTTGCGGATGATGCAGAAACAGCTCATTCAGTACTTCAGGAACCGTAAATACTACATGAAAATACGGAACCGGCAGCAAATCCTGTTTGCGGCCTTCTATCCATGCCTCGCGCTGTATATTCTGGCATTTGGGACAATGACGGTTGCGGCAGGAGTTGTAGCTGATGCGTATATGCCCGCATGTATCGCACCGGTCAACATGCCCACCCAGTTCCGACGTCCGGCAGCGGCGTATCGCACTTAACGTCCTCTGGATATAACTGTTGGCTGCATGTTTCTGCTCATACTCCCTGCCAAAGCGGCTTATGACCTCTGCCAGTTCACAGGCCGGCCTCAATCTTTGCCGTACAACCTNGTCGAACGGGCTGAACAGGTTACTCCGGTTTGGTTTGGCTACATGCAGATAGACCAGCGTCGTCTCAATGCGCTCATGTCCCAGCAGTTCTTTGATCGAGACTATATCCATCCCGTATTCAAGCAAGTGCGTGGCATAGCTGTGACGCAACGTATGAAGGGTTATGCCTTTTTGAAGCTTGCACTTCTTAACCGCTTCACGCAATGCCCATTGCATACCCCGTACACTCAGCGGGCTGCCCGGCGTGTTGCCATTAAACAGGTATTCTACCGGTTGGCAAGCATAATAATATTTACGCAGCCCTTCCAGTATCAGCGGCGACAAGGGCACATACCGGTCCTTGTTATATTTGCTCTGGCGAATGTGGATCATCATACGGCCTGAATCAATGTCACTTAGGTGTAAGCGGCTCACTTCACGCGCACGCAACCCGGCCGAATATATCAGGGACAGCAATACCCTGTGTTTTAACAGTTCCGGAGCTGAAAATAATGCCTTGCACTCCTGGTAGTTGAGCACCACCGGTAACTTGCCCGTATGCTTGATCTGTGGCAGCTTTACCGCTTTTTCATTCATCCCCAGCAAACGATAGCAATAACGTAATCCATAAACCGCAAACTTGAAATCGCTCAGCGATGGCGTTTTGCTTTGCCTGGCTAATTGAGCCAGGTAACGGTTCAACTCTTTCTCACTGATGTGTTGTGGTAACTTACCGAAATGAAGGCTTAACTGTGCCAGTTTACGGGCATAATTGCTGAGTGTACTGGGCGATTGTCCTGATAACCGCACTTTATCGTCTAACTCCTGATATAGGCTGCGAAACCCATGTACCTGATGAATGGCTTGCTCTACAATAGTGAAACTCTTTTTTCTTAATTTTGGTAGTGTTTCCATAATTCAAATGGTTTTGGTGAACCTTTAAATTATGAAACATGCTACTATCCCGCCCCTTTTTCGGGGCGGGATTTAGTGCAACAGCGGTTTTGAACTATTGCTGGATTTTCTTGATTTCAACTCTGTTTCCACGAAAAAACTTTATCTTAGCAGAAAGTACGCAGTTCGTTGGCATCGCAGCAGACGCAAAGCTAGGAAATGTTACCAGCAAGCATAAAAAGACAACGACATAGCAGACAGACACGAACTTATATGAGGAAAAAGTAAACCATTTTTACAGGTGAATCCAGACATTTAAATCATATTAAAAACGGACAGCGTGTTAGCCGACACTCATTGACAACCCTTTCGTGTTTTATTTTTTTTCTATCGCACAAAAAAATTGAATTTCTATTGCCACCGCACACATGGAATATTTGGTTTTGCCCCAAACGCATAAGCCGACCCTTCAGCATAAGAAAAAGTACCATTTTTAAGCTTACACACTGACTTTATTGTTGAAATATTTTGGTGACTTTTTATCTTATTAAATGAGATAGTAGAAATTTATAATCTATCTTTGTATAACTAATTAAAGAAAAAAATGAATAGGATTAAAGAAGTTTTGGACGAAAAAGGCATTAAGCAAACTTGGCTTGCTGAACAGTTAGGGAAAAGCTATAACATGGTGAATGCTTATGTTCAAAACAGACAACAACCAAGACTTGAGGTTCTTTACGAAATAGCTGACATACTTGAAATAGACGTTAAGGAGCTTTTGCAATCTAATAAAGTGACCAAATAAATGAGGACAGGGATTGACATATTAGAAAACGAATTAGTTGAGAAATATCCTCAAGTTCTTGAAACCTTGTTATTTGACCATACTACNTGGAAAAATATTATATGGGCAACTGATAACTATGAACATCTTGGAGAGTCATATAGCTACCGCTCTCAAATTTACCCTGATTTAATTACAGGAGACTATGGAAGTATTATAATGCCAAGGGTTCACAAGGACAAAATACTTCAAATAAACAGGTCAAAAGAAATGGCAGAAGTATTTACTCCTTCATGGATTTGTAATGCTCAAAATAATTCAATTGATAACGCTTGGTTTGANAGAGAAGGAGTATTTAATTCTGAAATAGTTTTAAGTAATGGAACAAAATCCTGGGAAGTAAACCCTGATAAAGTAGCTTTCCAAAATTCAAAAACATGGAAAGATTACGTTAAAGACAAACGCTTAGAAATTTCTTGCGGGGAAGCGCCTTATATAACAAGCAGATATGACAGTACAACTGGCGAGTTTATCCTCGTGAGCAATCGTATCGGAATTTTAGACAGAAAATTAAGAGTAACAAACGAGAATACTGAAACGGAAGCCGAATGGTTTAAAGCTACACTCGATGCATATAGAAACACATACGCTTATGAATGGCAAGGTGATAGTTTGCTCATTGCACGTGAAGCTATGCTCACTACATTTATTGAAAACTACAAATATAAATTTGACAAAGAACCTTTATTGAAGAATATTCAAAACATTGCAGAAATAGTATCATGGAATGTTTGGCAAATGGATGGATTAAAAGGTGTAATTCCTGATAGTTGTATAGAAACTATTAAAGTATCTGAAGATTTATTTGGAAATAAAACGGAAGAGACACAAGAATGCAATGGTTGCAAGTCCAATAATATTTTAACTCACAATGGTAACTACTGTATTATTATGAATTGGGATGAAAAAGATCCAGTGACAAAAACAATTGGAAAAAGGATCAGGTTTGTAGACCTGCTTAATAAATAATGAAACTCTGAATATGGCTAACGCAAAAAAAATAAATGTAGATGTACTTAATGAATTGATAATAGGTAGGGTCGAACCTCAGATTTATGCTTTTACTACTGAAACTGTGCCCAACTATCTTAAAGTAGGAGACACATATCGACAATTAGAGGTAAGATTGAATGAGTGGAGGAAGCACTTNCCTAAACTTGTAAAAAAATTTGGAGATGTAGCAAAAGTTGACGATGATACGTTCTTTAGAGATTATGCGGTTCATTATTATTTGGAAAATGAACTGAAGCGAACACGATTAGAAAAAAGCACTTTTATTAATATCCCACATTATTCAAACGAATTCTTTAAAAACGCAACAGAAAAAGATTTAGAAGAAGCGATAAAGGATATTAAAATAGGTCATAAGAACAATGATCCTAAATATCAATATTATCGGTTTGAAGAAAGTCACGTACCAATAACGCATACATATAGAAGAACTGAAACATACATACCAAGACCAAATCAAGACGCCACAATTAAGAACTTTAAAAATGCTCTTACAAAAGGCAGGAAAAATCTTTTAATGTATGCTGTAATGCGTTTCGGAAAGTCTTTCACTTCCATGTGTTGTGCTGTTGAAATGGGTGCCAAACTAGTAGTTGTTGTATCAGCAAAAGCAGATGTAAAAGAAGAATGGAAAAGGACTACCGAAAGCCATGTTAAGTTTGACAGGTATTGTTTTCTAGATAGCGACTCGCTTCTTCAAAGTGAAAATATTATTACCGAGAAGCAAAAAAACAACAAAAACATAGTTCTGTTTCTCACACTTCAAGACCTTCAAGGCGACATCATAAAACCAAAGCACGAAAAAATATTTCAAAGTCAGGTAGACTTATTACTAATTGACGAAACACATTTTGGAGCAAGATCTGCTGAATATGGCAAAGTTCTGAGAGAGGAAAAACTAAGTGAAAAGGAAATAAAAAATGAATTAAAATTTAATGACCTTGACCTTGATGAGATAGAAATTAACACTAAAGCTTTTAATGCAAAAGCAAGGATTCATCTTTCGGGAACACCTTACAGAATTTTGATGAATAGCGAATTCACGAGTGATGACATTATTGCATTCTATCAATTTTCCAACATTGCTGAAGACCAGAAAAAATGGGATTTAGAAAATCTTAATAAAGATGAAGTAAAAGAATGGGATAATCCATATTACGGTTTTCCTCAAATGATTCGCTTTGCTTTTAATCCAAACGAATCTTCCCGAAGAAAGATGGAGGAAATGGAAAAGCACGGAGTAACTTATGCCTTCTCTGAACTTTTCAGACCTCAATCAATAATACTTGACAAAACAAAAAATCTGCATAAAGAATTCAAGTATGATAAAGAAATACTTGATTTACTAAGAGTAATAGACGGCACAGAAAAGGATGAAAATTTATTAAGCTTCCTAGATTATGACAAAATCAAAGAAGGCCAAATGTGCCGACATATAGTTTGTGTTTTACCTTACCGTGCATCTTGTGACGCATTAGAAGCTTTAATAAGTAAAAACAAGTTTAAGCACCTTAGTAACTACGAAATCATAAATATTTCTGGATTAGAAAGCGAGAAGATTTATAAAGACACTGAAACAGTTAAGTCAAAAATTAGAAGGTGTGAAAGCGAGAATAAAAAAACTATCTCGCTAACAGTAAACCGAATGCTAACTGGAAGCACAGTTCATGAGTGGGATACTATGCTTTATCTAAAGGATACTGCCTCCCCACAAGAATATGACCAAGCCATTNNTTTTCGTTTACAAAATCAATATATCAGAGTATTTAAAGAACCTAATGGAGATGTGGTTAAATTCAACATGAAACCACAAACCTTACTTGTTGATTTTAATCCGAACAGAATGTTCCAAATGCAGGAACATAAATCTCAAATCTACAATGTAAATACCGAGAAAAACGGCAATAGTAAACTGGAGGAAAGAATTCGAAAAGAACTTGAAATATCTCCAATTGTCGTACTTAATAAAAACAAGATACAAAAAATTGAGCCTACTGATATTCTGGATGCAGTTCGTGAATATTCAAGTAGTAGAAGTGTACTAGATGAAGCAACCTCAATTGCTGTTGATTTTTCATTATTAGATATAGCAGTGATTAAAGCTGAAATTGATAAACAGGGTATAATTGGATCCAGACAAGGTATAGAAATCGCAGGGGTAAAAGGTGATGGCGAAGAACTTGATTTAGATGGAACATCAGAAACTGACGGGATAGAAGATAAAGGTAGCAGTTCTTCACAGTCTTCAACATCGAATGATGACGACAAAAATGACTATAAAGGTAAATTTGCAATGTATTATGCGAGAATTTTATTCTTCGCATTTCTGACGGACACAAAAGTCAAATCTTTACAAGAAATCATTGCATGTATTAAAGAGAATCAAAACAATCATCGGATTGCATCAAATCTAAATCTTGATAGTAAAATACTTTCCCTTTTTGAAAAACATATTAACCCATTTGTATTGAGTGAATTAGACTATAAAATCCACAATATAAATACGTTGGCTACTGATACAACTCTTTCTCCAATATTGAGGGCCAGTAACGCGATGAAGAAATTTAGTCGCTTATCAGATTCCGAAATTGTGACACCTGAAACTGTATCCGATAAAATTATCAATGGGTTGCCTCCTAAAGCAGTTAACAAATCGACATTGTTATTAGATATTGCATCAAAGCAAGGAGAATTTGTTTATTCGATTTATAAGCGATTCGGTAAAGATATGGCTAACAGACTTTATTCAATACCTACTTCAAAAATTGCTTATGAGTTCACAAGGAAAGTTTACAAGCTTCTAGACTTAAATGAATATCTTATTGAAGCAAACTACACATCATATGATATTATTAAAGAAACCACAGCAATTCAAAAGGGCACAATTAACATCAATAAAAAGAACATGAAATTCAATGTAATCGTTGGTAACCCACCTTATCAACAGAAAGAAGGAGGTGCAAATATCAACACTGCACTACCTATTTATAATCAATTTGTTGATTTAGCTAAGAAGCACAAACCAGAATACATCTCCTTAATTATTCCAACAAGATGGTATGCTGGAGGTAGAGGATTAGATAGTTTTAGAGACGAAATGCTAAATGACACTCGCATTTCTGAACTACATGACTTCCTTAATCCAGAATTACTTTTTCAAAATATAAATATTAGAGGAGGCATTTGTTATTTTCTATGGGATATAAATTATAACAATCAAAAAGAATTGACACGTGTTTATACATACAAAGATGATTTAACACCTAATATTAAGTTAAGAAGTTTAAAAACAAATAATTCATCCATTTTAATTCGTCATAGCATAGGAGTTTCTATTATTGAAAAATTAGCCAAGAATGACAATTTTAAGAGCCTTTCGGTTCATGTTTCTGCTGCCAAAGCTTTTGGTTTTAGAACTTACTTTATTCTAGACAAAAAATTCAGAGTTAACCCTAGCGGACTTAAAGAGCCAATAACTTGTTTCGGAAGAGGAAATGCTGTTGGCTATGTCAACAGATCTGAAGTTCTATCACATAAGGAATGGATTGACGTTTGGAAAGTATTTATGCCAGAATCCAACAATATTGGTACTGAATTGAATGATGACAATCAAAACTCCTTTGTAGGTGGACCTGGAACTATCTGCACTGAAACATTTTTAGTAGTAGGTGCAGATCTAAAGCTTAATAAAACATCTAGTAAGAGTCTTGCTAAATATCTTAGAACTAAGTTTGCAAGATTCATGCATAGTTTGGCAAAAATAAGTCAACACGGCACCTCGACAACATACCAATTTGTTCCGCTTCAAGACTTTAGTTCAAAATCAGATATAGATTGGACTAAATCGATTGCCGATATTGACAAGCAACTTTACAAAAAGTACAAATTGATTAAGGAGGAGATTGATTTTGTTGAAAGTATGATTAAACCAATGTCAGAATAAATCAAAAGAATATATAGCAGCAAAGAAAAGCCATACAACAAGCACACACATAGCCAAGTCGCACAAGCCAAAACTTGCCAAAGAGTGTGCTTTTCCCGATCCAAGAAGAAACACAATGTTTTTTCTCCCTGCCTTCTAAAAAGATTAAAACACCCAACACGCAGACTAACACGACAAAGACAATGATACTTAACAATGACAGTGGTTTATAGAGATGTTGGAAAAGAACTTAAGTTGTTAACAGCTTGTTACCTTAATTGGTGGTGACGTGNCAAAATTGAAGCTGAGTATTCCTATTTAACTTATGTTCTGGNTTAGAAGTGAGGAGCATTGAAATCGCCAACTGCTTCAAAACGCCAAACCGTTACACAATAAAATAATGGAACAGGAAGATTACTTATTGCGGGAGATTGAAAAAATCGGGCTGATATTCAGGGCAATCCGGCTGAAACTTTTTGGCGGAACGGAAAGTTTTGCAATAAGTATTGACAAACAGGCGGAAGAAGCCAGGGAAATGCTGCTGACAGAATTAAATTTTGACCTTGATGAATTTCTGCTGTTAAACGCTGAAGAGACCGGCAAATACCTGAATAATATAAAAGGATTCAATACCGGGAATATTGAACAACTGGCAGATTGCCTGTCCCTGATTGGATTTAACGGCAAATCAGGGGGATCGGGCAGGTATCTTGAAAAGGCGCTTCAGTTGTACGAGCTTATCGATTTGAAAAGCAGAACATATTCGATGGATCGGGAAAGCAAAATCATAGCCATAAAGAACGCCCTGAAACAGTGAGTTTCAGCCGCAACAATCCTGAAATCGCATACATCATTGGCTACCGGCTGTTCACCGGACAGAATTTTTAATGCTCCGGTGCAGGGACTAATTACTCAGCGATTTGATAAAGCTCCTTTCTACAGAGCCTCAAAATGCCTTTAACAGGATTAAATGCATCAGGCAGGCTCCTGTATGTTTAGCCATCTATAAAAGCTGCCTGTCCAACATCTTTATTACCAGTATTAGGTCAGTCAGAGCAAGGGAAGGCTTTTTGCTATTAACCAAATGACTAAGAAGATTCTGCCACAGCAGATTCCCAAACTCTTTTATATGCAGATTGTTATATATTCATAACCCTGTAAATTAAGGCGCTATGAAAAAACAACTGATGACTATCACGATTGTTCTCGCGCTGTTTGTATTTGGCGTGAGCTCTGCATTGGCAAAAAAGTATGTGGTCAATGTTCAGAATTATTCCTTCAGCCCTTCAACTCTCGAAGGAGTCTCCATAGGTGACACCATCCGCTGGGTATGGGTTTCGGGTACACATACCACCACTTCCACTACCATTCCCGAGGGCGCCCCGACATGGAACAGCGCTATCAGCAGCACCGTGCCCTCGTTTGAATACGTAGTTACCACATCAGGCACCTATAACTATAAGTGCACTCCCCACGCATCCATGGGAATGACAGGTTCGTTCACTGTCACATCATCCCTTTCGGTTGGTGAGAAACAGGCAAAGGTTTTTTCAATCTACCCGAACCCGGCAAGGGATTACATCAACATCAATCTTGAGGGCAACAACGGGAAGGCTGCCGATGTTTATCTCGTCAACAGCGCAGGCAGGGCTGTTTACCATGACCGGTTTGCGGCGCAAAGTACGCGCGGGATTGATGTAAGCAGCCTTCCCGATGGTACATACCTGGTCAGGGTAGCCAAAGGGTACAACAACGGGGTGCAAAAGGTAGAGGTCATACATTGAAATACCTCCCGGCACAACTTTACCCGGTGATCCGGTTAAGCACCGTGTGAGCCCTGCCCGGATTGATGGCAGGGTAAGCTGATTTACTGTTATTTCCCTGTTGCAAATTCCGGATACATAAAAAAACCGGGCCCGGTTATCTCAGGATTCATAACAAATACATGCCATGGGTGAGCATTAGCTTGAAAGAGCTAACTTAGCCGCTGATGCGAAGCTGTAAAACAGGATTGTTAGAGTTGCTGAGAACCCGTTGATTGTATGAAGTTTACCTCTGTCAGAAAGATAGCCTTAATTGTTAGTCTTGTAAGCACCGTTACCTTTTGTAAAAAACCTGAACCGGTTGCTGATGTGCCGGAGCTCGTCACACGGCCACCATCATCCGTTACAGCGACGGCAGCAACTGTTGGCGGGTACGTGTCATCGGATGGCGGATCAGTCGTCACCGAAAGAGGCATTTGCTGCAGCAAAGGCCACAACCCCGTAGTATCGGACCTTAAAGTTTCTGAAAGCCCTGGTACAGGGGACTACCAATGTATAATACCGGGGCTGGACCAAAACACTAAATACTATGCGAGGGCATACGCCGTAAACAAAGCAGGTACCGGGTACGGCAACGAGGTTGAATTTACAACCGGCACTGATGGAGGCGTTATCAACAATACTGTGACCGACATCGATGGCAATGTGTATAAAACTATAAAGATCGGGACCCAGACCTGGATGGCCGAAAATCTGAGAGTGACACATTACCGGAATGGAAGCCAAATAGACGAAGTGGAAGACAGCGCTGCCTGGGTTAGCTTTACCAAAGGGGCTTACTGTTGGTTTAGTAACGATTCGCTGACGTACAAAAACACAACCGGCGCCTTGTACAACTGGTATGCTGTTACTGACAGCCGCCGGTTGTGCCCTGCGGGCTGGCATATACCTTCGGATGCTGGATGGAGAACATTGACCACAGTACTGGGCGGTGACAGTGTGGCCGGCACCCTCATGAAATCCGACAGTGGCTGGTTCGATAATGGCAACGGTTCCAATGCCAGCGGATTCAATGCTTTGCCCGGCGGTGCGCGCAGCAACTCAGGCAGGTTCCTTGGATTGGGAGAGTTTGCGCCCTGGTGGAGTTCCTCGGAATTTGACGAATCTTATGCCTGGCTGCGATCACTTTTTCACTTCAATGGCAAAGTCGACAGAAGCCCTTATAATAAACACGACGGGCTATCCGTTCGGTGCGTTAAAGATTAGCCTGCCTTATATCAGCTTACAGGACAAACTCTTTCTTTTAAGAGCTGAAGTCAGGACTATTAACTGGCCAGAACGCCGTCTTTCAAATCATGTGTGAGTGCTGCCTGTAAATTCTGAGTAAGAAAGTACAATTTATCGATATTCTTTGTATATTTACTGTAAATCAGTCAGCACCGCGCTGATTCTTTGAATCTTCTTCTAAGCTCATATCCTCGTATTCCCGGTACCGATACGGGTTATTAAGCGCCTTTGACTCCGGATTTGTTTCTGTTTGATTTCCGCACTGCTTGTCCTCCTCATTACAGACCGTTTTTGGAATCCGGGATGTATTCTCTTCCAGTCTTTTACGACTGTTTTAAGGCAATATATTCTGCAATTAATCAATCACTGTAAAAATGGAAAAAGCATTGTTTCTTTTGGTGATTCTTGCACTATTGTCATGCAGGAACCAGGCACAGGTTGTATGGGATTACGACGGAAATGCCTACGACACAGTCATGATCGGCACACAGGTATGGCTGAAAGAAAATCTCAGGGTCACGCATTATAACAACGGTGACCTTATTCCCAACATCACCGGCAATACCGAATGGGCCGCCACAGCTACCGGTGCCAGGTGTTATTATAACAATGACTCTGCCTCTTACGATCCGGTATATGGGGTTCTTTACAACTGGTATGCGGTATCGGACTCGAGGCATCTTTGTCCGGCCGGCTGGCATGTATCGGGCAACGCCGAATGGCAGGCGGCTGAAAATTATCTCGGCGGCGATGTCATAGCCGGCGGGAAGATGAAAGAGGAAGGCACGCTGCACTGGCTAAGCCCCAATACCGGGGCTACCAACGCCAGCCGTTTTACGGGTTTGCCCGGGGGATGCGCGATCCTGTCAATAAGATATTTTCCACGATTTTTGAGAACGGACTCTGGTGGACATCAACCACCACCAGTCAATATGCCTGGAGTACATATCTGTGGTATCTTTTTGCAGGGGTCGATCACAACCCGGCGCCGAAGAAATACGGCCTCAGCGTGAGATGCATACAGGATATAAATATCGGGTTTGAGAACAACCGGGCAATTCCTGCATTTAGCCTTTACCCAAATCCTGCGCATGATATGGTCAGTATCGAAGCCGGCAGGATGACAGGCAACAGCTGCATTTCGATCGTTACAGTCACCGGGCAGGTCATATTGAACCAACAGGTTGTAAGTCCGGTAACCATGATCAACCTTGCCGGACTGCCGGCAGGTTTGTATTTTGTCCGCTACAGCGATGGTGACAAAGCTGAGGTAAAGAAAATTATAAAGCAGTAAAATTCAGTCAGTATTATTTCCAAAGTTTCCACCTGCATACAACGCGGGGTGGAAAGGATTTTTTATCCGCCGTTCCAGAAACACGGAATGCTTGTTTAACGGGTGTCCTGGTATTGTGGGTTTAGGGAAGCAAACATTAACAGAAACATTATCACTTTAAAGAGGCTGGCACTGGCATAGTTATTGCTTAAGTTTTTCTGTTAACGCTAACCCTTAAAACTTAAACATATGAAAATCAACACCTTTCTTATGGTTGTTGCCATGTCAGGATTAGCTCTGACCTCATGCAACAAAAACGAAAAAGCGGTATTAAACATACGGCTTACCGACGCTCCGGCTGACTACCAGGCCGTTAATATTGATGTTCAAAAGGTCCTTATCAATTCAACCGATGATGAAAACAATGGTTGGATAGAGCTTGAAACCACTCCCGGTGTGTATAATGTGCTTGACTATACGGCGGGGAATTCTGAATTAATAGCTACTGCTCCTTTAGATGTTCCGGCCATCAGACAGATTCGCCTTGTACTTGGCGATAACAATTCCGTGATGATTGATAGTGTAGAATACCCGCTGGATACACCAAGTGCGCAGCAAAGCGGACTGAAGTTAAAAGTTAACCAGACTTTGAGTGAAGGGGTTCAATACACAGCTTATCTGGATTTTGATGCGTCGAGGTCAATTGTGAGAGCAGGCAATTCGGGCAAGTTTATCCTGAAGCCTGTGTTAAGGTTGTATTTCGAAGCAAACACGGGAAGTATTAAAGGCAGTATCGAACCTGCGACTGAAAAAGTACTCGTTCAGGTGCCTGTCAGCACTACCGATACCATTTCAACCTATTCTGACGAATCAGGCGGAATATTTCTTGTATCCGGCGTGCCTTCAGGTTCTTATAAAGTGATCATCACAACATCCTCAGGCAGTTTGTTTAACGGTACTGTTATTGATAACGTGGATGTAATCAACGGTGAAACCACGGTTCTTGATAAGATTACTCTGATTCCGAGGTAATTGTCAAGAATCATAAATTGAGTTACTTCTCCGCGGAGTCTCTTCTTACCTGGATGCCAGGCAGAAAGGCTCCGCGGTTTTTTATTTTTCAGGCTGTTCATGGTAAATTAGGTATGCAATCATTCTGCCGGTTGTTGCCGGCATCCTGGTTAACTGGTGTTTCGTTTTTCAGACGCTTAACTTGCCGGGTATCACAGATTGAGGATGCTCCGGATTGCTAGCCGGAAGGGCGGAACATTACAGTATTCCTTCCTGAACCGTCTGACCCGTTACCAGGTGTTTATTGAATAATATATTAATAATTCCGTCATTTATTCGTATATTTCGTATCCTTTTTATGAGTGCGATGATAAACGCTGTCAATTTTAATGCCCGACCTGCAGATGAGTAAAAAACCAGCAATAACAGCCGGCCAGGCTCCGCAACCGGAGAAAACAGATCCGGAAATACTGGCCATTGAGCCTGAGAAACTGCAAGAAAATAACAATCAAACTGATCTGTCGCCTATGGAAACCCATGCTGACCACCTGCACAAAGCTCCCGGAAGGGAGTATGGCATTATGTGTTCGAATTTCTGATGCTTTTCCTTGCGGTCTTCTGCGGTTTCCTTGCCGAATATAAGCTGGAACACAGGATTGAGAGAGACAGGGAAAAAGAATTTATCATAGCTGCTATAAAAGAAATGGAATCGGACCTGTACTGGATCAATCGCTTTCAAGGTGACAGCATCAGATGCGGGCACCTGGATACGCTTTCGATGCTGCTGATGAGCAGTGACCGTTCGCAGGATGTAATCAGGAAAATATACTGGCTATACCCAAGCCTGAAATTTGACTCGTATGTGATATTCAAAAACACGACGATGATGCAGCTCAAGAATTCGGGCAACCTCCGCCTGATAAGAAACAGGTCGGTGGTCGACAGCCTTATCGGACTTGATGCCGCATATAACGGATGCAATGCAGTCATCGAAGAATGCCGTGAATGGTCATACGATAATGTAAGGCAGGCTTCAACCATTTACGATGCGAAGTATTTTGATCCGAACATAAACTGGATCAGGGCTGATGCCGATTATTTATATAAATACCCTATTAAGCTGCTCACCACTGACGAGACATTATTACATACTTTCAGCTATAATGTAAAAATGCAGGCAAACAAAGAATATGTGTATCAGAAATCGATCCGGGGATATAAGATGTATATTACCCGCCTGGTTGAATACTTCAAAAAGGAATATCATCTTGATTAGATATCCGGTGTTCGCTACGGATTATTAACTTTTGCATACCGGGAATAACCCATGATGGATTCAGCGAATGCTCATTCTTATTAATCCGACATGTTCCGGATTTGAAGTGTTGTACATTCGGATAAGGTTTTCAGGTTTGTTATACCAGGTCTGAGAGGTAGTTGCTGTTGCACTAAATCCCGCCCGAAAAAGGGGCGGGATAGTAGCATGTTTCATAATTTAAAGGTTCACCAAAACCATTTGAATTATGGAAACACTACCAAAATTAAGAAAAAAGAGTTTCACTATTGTAGAGCAAGCCATTCATCAGGTACATGGGTTTCGCAGCCTATATCAGGAGTTAGACGATAAAGTGCGGTTATCAGGACAATCGCCCAGTACACTCAGCAATTATGCCCGTAAACTGGCACAGTTAAGCCTTCATTTCGGTAAGTTACCACAACACATCAGTGAGAAAGAGTTGAACCGTTACCTGGCTCAATTAGCCAGGCAAAGCAAAACGCCATCGCTGAGCGATTTCAAGTTTGCGGTTTATGGATTACGTTATTGCTATCGTTTGCTGGGGATGAATGAAAAAGCGGTAAAGCTGCCACAGATCAAGCATACGGGCAAGTTACCGGTGGTGCTCAACTACCAGGAGTGCAAGGCATTATTTTCAGCTCCGGAACTGTTAAAACACAGGGTATTGCTGTCCCTGATATATTCGGCCGGGTTGCGTGCGCGTGAAGTGAGCCGCTTACACCTAAGTGACATTGATTCAGGCCGTATGATGATCCACATTCGCCAGAGCAAATATAACAAGGACCGGTATGTGCCCTTGTCGCCGCTGATACTGGAAGGGCTGCGTAAATATTATTATGCTTGCCAACCGGTAGAATACCTGTTTAATGGCAACACGCCGGGCAGCCCGCTGAGTGTACGGGGTATGCAATGGGCATTGCGTGAAGCGGTTAAGAAGTGCAAGCTTCAAAAAGGCATAACCCTTCATACGTTGCGTCACAGCTATGCCACGCACTTGCTTGAATACGGGATGGATATAGTCTCGATCAAAGAACTGCTGGGACATGAGCGCATTGAGACGACGCTGGTCTATCTGCATGTAGCCAAACCAAACCGGAGTAACCTGTTCAGCCCGTTCGACAGGTTGTACGGCAAAGATTGAGGCCGGCCTGTGAACTGGCAGAGGTCATAAGCCGCTTTGGCAGGGAGTATGAGCAGAAACATGCAGCCAACAGTTATATCCAGAGGACGTTAAGTGCGATACGCCGCTGCCGGACGTCGGAACTGGGTGGGCATGTTGACCGGTGCGATACATGCGGGCATATACGCATCAGCTACAACTCCTGCCGCAACCGTCATTGTCCCAAATGCCAGAATATACAGCGCGAGGCATGGATAGAAGGCCGCAAACAGGATTTGCTGCCGGTTCCGTATTTTCATGTAGTATTTACGGTTCCTGAAGTACTGAATGAGCTGTTTCTGCATCATCCGCAAGGGATGTATAACCTGCTGTTCAGCAGTGTATGGGAAACGATTGCACAGTTTTCATTCACAAAATGGCATGCCGAGACAGGCATGGTGGCGGTATTGCATACCTGGGGTCAGAACCTGAGCCTTCACCCGCATTTGCATTGTATAGTTCCGGGCGGCGGTATCAACTATAAGGGAGAATGGAAGCAGGTAAATACATCGGCCAACGGCAAAGTATTTCTGTTCAGGGTTGAAAATCTTTCGTCAGTATTCCGCGCCAAATTCATTACAGGGCTGCAGAAACGACTGCCACAAGATCAGCAATTCATCCGGGAGTTGAAACGCACCAATTGGGTGGTTTACGCCAAAGAGCCGTTTGCCGGGCCTGAGCAGGTGATTGAATACCTGGGACGCTATACGCACAAGGTGGCCATCAGCAATCACCGGTTGATAAAGGTTGATGAAAGCGGCGTTACATTCCGTTGGCGCGATTACCGGGATAATCGTGAAAAGGTGATGACCTTGCAGGGTGTTGAATTCCTGCGGCGTTTCTGTCAGCATATTATGCCACACCGGTTTGTGAGGATCAGGCATTACGGATTGCTGTCCACCAGGCGCCGGCCGGAGTTGCGTACCCTTCAAAAGGACTTTGGCATGAACCCCGTGCTTCAAAAGCCTAAGAAACACTGGAAGGAGCTGTGCCGCGAACACTTAGGTTATGATCCTGACCTGTGCCCATGCTGTGGTAAGGGGCTGATGATAACGATTGAATGGTTTGAAGCCGGTAGGCCGCCGCCGCTGCATTTAATCACCAGAAACCAACAACACAATGAGACCAATTGATCAAACTGTCCTTAGAAAGGGCCTGGTATTATATTGTCCGATTATGAATGAACAGTAACCTAATGTTTATAAAATCAAACAATTATCACTTTTTCAGTATCCAAATTCAGGTATAACAGTTAAAAACCAGCTCGCAGAGCTGCCTTACAAAATCACTCAAAAGATTTGAAACTCCATAAAAAAACAGCGTTGCGGGATTCCGTGCAACACGGCTTCATGCTGGGTCTCGTACCTCGACCACACGAAGCCTTAATTATTATAAGAAGAGTATTTAATATGTTTGTATCATATTAAAGTTATGGCACATACACATAATCACGAGCAGAAGACTCTCTGGGTTGTAATTATTACAGCCATTACCATGGTGGTGGAGATTGTATTTGGCTTATCAACCCATTCGATGGCTCTGTTAGCTGACGGTATTCACATGGGTTCGCATGTGTTAGCCATTGGATTGAGCTGGATAGCATACGTCCTGGTGCGAAAAGCAGCCTCCGGCCGGCAGTTCACGGGCGACAGGAATAAGATACTTTCACTTTCGGGATACAGCAGTGGTTTGATGCTGCTGATCTTTGCCTTCGTGATCCTGTATGAAGCCATTAACCGGCTGATGAATCCCTCGCCTATCATGTACAGGGAAGCTATCCTGGTAGCAGTCATAGGGCTGGCTGTCAATATAGCCAGCGCAGTTATACTTTACCACAGGCATGAGGACTCTGATCATAATATAAGGGCGGCATACCTTCATGTGCTCGCCGATGCGCTGACAAGCTTAACGGCAATCGTTGCATTAATCGGTGCAATGCTTTGGAACGTCATGTGGCTGGATGCGCTGGGTGCAATCATCAGTTCGATGGTAATTATTAAATGGTCAGTGGCACTGCTTAAGGACTCAGCTAAATCGCTTCTTGATATGAATAATCACTAAGATCTTTATATTCAGAATGTTTTTGTACTTATTCAACGCATCACCATTCTGCTTTACCGACATTAATAAATTGTACATAAATAAAAAAACAGCGAAATGCTGGTTAGTCTGAAAATCTCTCAGGCAGTTACAGGCCTGATTGTGGAAAGGTGAGTGAAAGAAACAGGTGAATCCCGGACTGGTTGAATTGACAAATCATGGAATAATTTGTTATTATACAGAACTGGTTTGAAATCAGATGCCTATGCGAGAATATTCGTTCATAAGTAAATATGCCGGCTACCTGTTATTGCTGCTGCTGTTTATACCGGTTCTTTCAAATAAATACTTCCCTTCGGAAGACGGGCCTGTTCATGTTGATAATGCACAGGCATACCTGAACTATGACAACCCTGCAACTCCCGTATTTAAAGAGTACTATGTAAAGAATTCGAATCCTGAACCCAATACGTTCATTTACCTGATGCTTTCCTCTTTTCAGAAAGTATTGAGTCCGGCCGCAAGCGAGAAAGTGCTTATTATCCTTTACATAGTTCTTATGTTCTTTTCATTTGGTTACCTGCTAAAAAGTGTGGGCAGCGAAAACAGGTTCCTGATATTTATTTTCTTCCCGTTCATTATGAATTACATGATTCACCTCGGGTTTTACAACTTTTGTTACAGCCTTGCACTTTATTTTTTTACTCTTGGATACTGGATCCGGCACTACAAGGAACTTCGCTGGAGTCACGTCATAATTCTTTCACTGCTGCCGGTTGTCATTTTCTTTTTCCATCCCGTATCACTCATTATGTATTTTATTGCCAGCGGAACCATGGCTGCAGGCATGGCAGTTCAGGGAATTATGGCCCGTCATGACAGCACACAATCAAAACGAAGTCAAGCATTAGCCGGATTATACTATTCTTTAAGGTATGTCATCACCTTATTACCGGCCATTGTGCTGTTCCTGTTTTTCCTCAAAAGGCAGGGTGTCAGTGTGCCGTATTACCCTGATCTCATGCAGATAAAGGGCAGAATTCCTGATCTTGTAACATTGGCTTCGCTTTACTCTTTCACTGCCTGGGAACTGGTGCTGTCAACCATATTGTCAATACTTATCGCAATTCTGGTAATAGTGAAATTATCAGGGCGTATCAGGAATAAAGGTAAATATGATGCAACCGACCTGTTATTTGTCGTTGCATCCATTTATGTAATTATCTATTTTCTGTCGCCGGATGCATTTGCAGGTGGTTCACTGCTTATTATCAGGCTGCTCCTGTTCCCGTTCTTTATTCTGATACTGTGGGTCAGTGATTATAGTTACAACCCATTCATGAGGCGGTTTATCACCATTGCAGGTATCATCATTACAGCGGCATACACTGGGATTTATACTTACAAATACCATGAAGTGAACCGTCAGATTGATGAGTATGTCACCTGCATACAACAAATCGATTCAAACTCGGTAGTTCTGAATATTTCTGGCAGTCAGCGGGCACGATATCCTGACGGGTCACTCATGACTGATAAAGTTGCACCTTTCTGGAACATAGGTTCAAGGATTAATTATTATAAACCGGTTGTCGACCTTTCCAATTATATGGCATGGACCGGTTACGGCATTCTCGATTACAGGCCTGGCTACAACCCTGCCACGTTGTTGCATGGTGATGCGGGGCACTACTGGATAGGATATGAAGATATTGAAGGTTATCATTCAAAATCAAAAGGGCAGATAGATTATGTGATCCTGTGGAACTATAAATTCTTTGATGATTCAAAGCGAAACGCTTCATTTATGGGTCGCTTTCTGAGGTGGGTAGAAAATTCGGACATGCAGGAAATAGAAGCCAACAGGTCACAGATTAACCGGGGATACAGGCTCATCTTTACATCAAAAACAGGGATGCTGGAATTATATAGAAAGATACCTTCCTAATATCTTCACCGCGCCCGGTCTTTGCAGAACGGTATTATAAAAACAGGAGCCGGTAATAGCCGGCCTCCGGTCGAATGATCGGAGGAATACCAATTTCATTGCCAGGCTGCCTGGGATGAATTTTATTCATTTAAGGCGAACAACTTGAGAATTAAAATGTTAATTTCATTCAATAACGAATAACTAAATTCATGAGTCGGCTATGGCAATGATTGTTGATTTTGAAAATGTATCCCTTACGGGGCTTGAGACATCTCCTGTTTCAGTATCACTGGCCGGATTGCGCGCCAATGAATCACGGTATTTTAAAAATAAATACAATCACGACTTTGCTGTGATTCCGGCAGCTGACAGTAAGCAAACACTTGAATACGTCAACAATATCCTCCGGATTGAACGCAACTTGACAATATCATCAAAACCGCTGGAGACCTCAGAATTTGTTGTTGATAACATTAAGTTTGCTTATGTCTTTTATGAAAGCGGCCTGTCGATCAACGTCATGTACTCATTGGTTGATCCCAAGAAAAGAGCCGTTGGCTTTAAACTTTCTGAGAATATGGAAATACCGCCCGAGTTGGAAGCGAGGTTCAGGTTTGCAAAGCAGAAATCAAAACTGGCCGGAACAATTCGCGGGTCATTTTTTGTGATCAAAGGCGAATACTGATCATTATAAATCCCTGCCAACAGAAATAGCAGATTTTACGGCCTGTGACCGCTCTTCATTGAACTTTGCCAGTCAGGTATATTCCTGAACTTGAAGATAATTCATAGCGGTAATTCGACTCGTAATTATCTCCGGTTTTCTATTAAAAGTAATGTGTCCTCATTGGAAGAATGTCTTAAGCGAATATGAACCGTCACAAGGCATAGAGAAGTTGTAAGCCGGTAAGGATAATAAACGGCTGACTGACAATGGTTAACTGTGGTTGTTCAGGATTGGGAAAAAATAACCGGGCATCAGTCTTTCAGCGGGTACATGTGAATAACCACGTTTTATACATATCTTTATTTTCCTGTTATTCGCCGAATTAAGCAGGAATCAGCTGTTTGTTTTTACAATTGTATGATACACAAAAGAGGTAATAGCCTGCTGTGAGAAACACGAAACAAAGGCATTAAAAATTTAAGAGGACCAGCAAATGATTAAAAAGGCATTGATTTTTCTGGCAATGGCGATATCGTTCGGTTTTGGATTCGCCTTTAATTCAATAATTGCAAACCGGCCCGATGGCGATAAATCCTTGAAAAGGGTGACGGGGATAGGNGGTATATTTTTTAAATGCAGGGAGCCTGAAAAGATGAGGGAATGGTATAAAACGCATCTCGGCCTGAACACTAACGAATACGGGGCTGTATTCGAGTGGTACCAGGGCGCTGACAGCACCAGGAAAGGATTCACTCAATGGAGCCCTTTTAATGAAAAAACGAAATACTTTGAACCTTCCGCCAGTGATTTCATGATCAATTACCGGGTTGAGAACCTGCAGGCGCTTGTGGTTCAGCTTAAACGGGAAGGCGTAACAATTGTCGACAGCATCGGGACCTATGAATATGGCAGGTTTGTCCACATACTTGACCTTGAAGGCAACAAAGTGGAGCTATGGGAGCCCAATGACATTGAGTACGAAAAATTAGGACGGCAACTGGGCTGTACAACAACGAAATAGAATCCCAATCCGGCTGACTGACTGCTGCCGGATTGCAGGATTATAAAGAAGGATTACCCCGTGATCTCCGGAATAATCCTTCTTATGAGAGTACATCAGATCTTTTTCCCGATAAAGAAAACGTAGCCGTAATATTCTTTAAACCGGCTGTACAACCGGGCTTCACGACACTCATTGGCAACCAGTTCAGCGGCGGCTTTATTGCCAGTGTGTTTCTTCAGGAAATTTTCCTGAGCCTGAACCTGGAGAGCATAAAAATGATCTGTCCAGCAGTTCTCGGGCAGGATAAATGTGGCAACAGGGATGTAGCCTGCATTTTGTAACTGCGTTACTTTTGCAGGAATGGTGTTTATCTCGGGATAGGCATCAATCCAGAACTCTTCGATTTCTGAAGGCCGCTCATTGGTAAACCACGATGCTTCCGTTACGGCTATATAGCCGCCGGGTTTCAGGTATTTCCGCCATTCGTTAAGCCCTCGTTCAAATCCGATATTGTAGATGGCGCCTTCTGACCAGATCAGGTCAAATTCTTCCTCCTGAAAGGGCAGATTGTCCATCGAAGCAGTGATTCCTTTAATTCTGTCCCCGAGATGATGCTTTACGGCATTGTTTTCCAACTGTTTGATAAAATCAGGAAAGAGGTCGACACCGGTAATGGTTCCCGGTGCATTCTTTGCCATAACTATGGTTTGCCCGCCGGTTCCGCATCCGATATCTGCTATGCGTGATTTTTCTGTCAGATTATCAATGAAACTCAAAGCTTTGACGGTGACTTCCGGACTGCCGGGCCCCTGTCGCTCCATTCCTGAGAAGTATTCGCATATCAGGCTGAAATCGAATTCATGAATTGATTTATTTTCGTCGCTCATGGTGAAGTGTTTTATGATGAAACCAGGAATGGCAATAATGCCAGGAATATACTGGTTTCAGAAATTATTAAACAAGCTAAAAATCTATTTCCCGGCAGGAGAGTGCCGGGTTTTACAAAGGGATAACCTCAGGCTTCGCCCGAAGTTATTTACTTCACCCTATCCGAACTAATGTTGAACATCCAGTGTTTTAGATGATGCAAAGTTATGGATTTCCTACTATTGATCGCACTAAAACAAATGAATTTATTGAAGCCTGGTAACATAGCCATCATAAGCAGTCGATGCCCAATCTTCTGTCAAATAAAACCTGTGGTACCCGATGCTGCGATTAACCAGACCGGCTGCTGCGCACAGTTTGATCAGGGCGATTAAGACAACGGGTCCTGCCTTGATTATTAACTTCCTGCAAAAGGTGTCCCGAATATGCCAACTGCCAGTTCAGCCCAAATCAAAAGGAAGACAAGTAACAGAATGGCAATCGTTAATATTCTGAATGCAGTTTTTTTAATAGTTCTCAGGATAAGTTCCAGAACCAGGCCTGCTCCCAGGAGAAGGATGCCGGCTACTACGAAATCAGACACTGTCCATTGCACTTCGTTTGTGAACTGCATGGCAATAAGGGGAACTGACAACAATGCCACAGCGGTGAGCAGAATTATTAACAGTCTTGTTTTTGGCTTCATTGATTTTGTCTGGTGATTTTTCATTCAGGAATCTGCTGGTGTTGACCATTAATGTTTCTTTAACGCCTGCATTAAAGTTCTCGTATGATGACTGGTAAAAAATACTTTAAGCATTCAGGTGGCGATTCTGTTTTTGGTTACAACCACGAATTCATTCTTCAGAAATGTGGCAGTGACTAAGCTGAGCACGACGAGAAAGTGATACTCTTACTTTCCCTGGTCCTGAATTCATAATCCCGGAGTCAACTGCCACACCTGCCGGAATCAAACGAAAGCATGTGCAATTAGCTGCTTCGTTCAGGGTAACTTCACCGGCAAGCGTTGAATGAAAAAGGAGTAAAAACTTCCCCAGGATAAGAGTACGGGCAATGTCAACGGGGAACAGCGTCGCCGAAATATGTTTTCCTGAAAAAGAAAGCCAGGTTTACGAGTGCTATCATTACAGGCACTTCGACCAATGGCCCGATAACAGCGGCAAAGGCTTCTCCTGAATTCATGCCAAAGATGGCAATTGCAACAGCGATGGCAAGTTCGAAATTATTGCTCGCTGCTGTAAACGATAAGGTAACCGATTGTTCGTAATTGGCCCCTACACGTTTGCTCATAAAAAACGAACCGGCAAACATGATTACAAAATAGAGTAGCAGGGGAATTGCAATCAGGATGACATCAAGCGGTATTTTGATGATGTATTCCCCTTTGAGGGAGAACATTACAATGATTGTAAACAACAGGGCTATAAGGGTGACCGGGCTGATTTTTGGTATAAACTTATTGTGATACCAGGTCTTACTTTTGACCCGGATAAGAATGAAACGGGTGAGGAACCCTGCAATAAATGGTATGCCAAGGTATATGAACACACTTTTGGCAATCTGGCTGATCGTGATTTTTTCAACAGCATCATTCGTTGGGATGCCAAACCAGCCGGGTAATACAGCTATGAAGAAATAAGCATAAACAGAGAAAAATAGTACCTGGAAAATGCTGTTGAAAGCGACCAGCCCTGCGGCATACTGAGTGTCGCCTTTGGCGAGGTCATTCCAGACTATTACCATGGCTATGCATCGTGCCAGGCCTATCATGATAATGCCATACATGTATGGCAGGTTTGCATTGTTCTCACCCGGGAAAAGTTTAAACAGCAGGATAGCCAGAGCAAACATGAGAACCGGTCCGATAATCCAGTTCTGCACCAGAGAGAGTGATAGGACTTTCCAGTTGCGGAAGACATCGCCCAGTTCTTCGTATTTCACTTTTGCAAGCGGCGGGTACATCATCAAAATGAGTCCAATGGCGATCGGGATATTGGTTGTGCTTTCGGGTGATGACTTCAGTGATTCCCAGAACCGGGCAATAGAAGGGAATAAGTAGCCAGACATTACTCCGAGGAACATGGCAAGAAATATCCAAAGGGTAAGATACCTGTCAGGAAATTTCAAACGTGATTGGGAAGGCATGGTTGATAATTTGATAATTTGAAAATGGCAGGATTTTTATTGCTGAATTTTTTCAACATAGAAATTCCAAAAACCATCTTTAATTTGATCTCTGGTTTTCCGGAATCCGGACCAGATGTAGTCATCGGTTCCGGTGAGTTGCGAAGGATCGTCATATCCCATATGAAGGCGGTGTTTTACTTTCCCTGTAAATGCCGGGCAGGCTTCATTGGCACCTCCGCAAACGGTGATCACATAATCCCATTCCTGGTCAAGGTACATCTCAACCGGGTCAGAAGTATGATGACTTATGTCGATGCCAATCTCCTTCATCACGGCAACTGCTTTTGGGTTAAGTTTACCTGAAGCCTCTGTGCCAGCAGAACAGACAGTGAGACTCTTATCAAACGATTGAAGGAAGCCGTGCGCCATTTGGCTGCGGCAACTATTCCCTGTGCAAAGAATGAGGACTTTCATCAATTATAATGGTTAAAAGAAGTAGATACGGATAAAGTAGAGTCCTGTTATTATGAACAACACCGCGACAAGCCGCCTGAACCAGACCTCAAATGTTTTGATTTTATTGTACATTTTTGCCACACCACCAATACTGAAGGCTATGAAATAGGCAAGCAGCAGGACAGGTAATCCGGTTGCGACTGCAAAAGCTGGCAGAAGTAAGAGGCCTGAGGTGTTTGCCAGTACCATTGGTATAAGCATGCCGAAGTACAGAACACCACTGTAAGGGCAGAACGCCAGGGCGAATAGTATGCCGAGAAATAAACTGCCCCAGCCATTGCCTGGTTTTACCTTGTCGGCAACCCGCTGCAAAAGATTGCCCGATGAACCTGGCAGTTTGATAAAATCAAGCATTAGGATGCCGATTACTAACAGGAGAGGCCCTATCCACCTTTCCCCGTTAGACTGTATTGCCCTGCTCACATGGAATTTGCTGGCACCGAAATAAAGTACCAGTCCAATGCCTGTATAGGTAATTGCCCGGCCCAATGTGTAGTACAAGCCATTTAAAAACACTGCCCTACGGTTGTCCACATCTTTACTGATGTATGCAAGGGCTGTGATATTTGTGGCCAGCGGACAAGGGCTGATTGCTGTCATCAATCCCAGCAGGAAAGCTGTGAGCAGCGGTATATTGCTTTGATCTATCAGGTTTTGAAGGAACTCCATTTTTTTAATTTATGAATTTGAAAATTTGAAAATTTGAAAATGGATTTTCAGGATTGTCTGAAAATTCTGTCATGTCAATAGCAAACGTAAGTGATTTGATTACTACAACCTTCTTTTTATCATTTCTCATAATTTTCAAATTACTTCATTGTCAAATTTTCAAATTATTGTTTTGAAGAGCTAATTATTTTTGATAGGATTTTTATCAGCTCCACCAGCTTTTGATGAAGTAATTCATCGTAATGGTAAGATTCAGAGAGTTTACACAAGTGCAGCCAATAATCTGTTTCATCAGCTTCCTTAGCAGCAATTTTAATCTTATGAATAAAATCTGCTTTACTTTCAGCGTTTTGGGCTTCACGAATATTTGCACCTATTGATGTCCCGGATCTAAGTATTTGACGAGCAACTACATACTTTTTATCGTCTTCAAGTTTTTCTGAAAANNATTTAATCATGTCAATAGCAAACTGAAGTGATTTGTTTACTACAACATTCTCTTTATCATTTCTCATAACAATCAAATTAATTCATTTTCAAATTTTTCAAATTTTCAAATTAGTTTGGATTTTCAAATTATTTCAATTCCTTCTCAATCTCATCTTTGAGTCCGGCTATAAATTTCTCAGGCTGGTTGCGGGAGTAGCTAAATGCAAAATTTGTCATATCGTTGGTTTTCTCTTTTCCGTTGAGCTTATATGTCAGGAAAAGGCCGGAGCCATCTGCCTGGTATTTTTCTACTGCTTTCTCATTTTTCTTATCCTCAACATTTAGTACCTGAAAGGTGATAACTCCTTCTTTCAGCTGTTTCGGGAAGTAAGTATCCAGTGTTTTACGGGTATTATCTTCAATAGAGATGCAGGTTGGACAGCGATGCTCGGCATGAAAATAAACAATCGTCAGTTTTGGGGCTTTCTGGCTGAAAGCCGATAAGCTTAAAGCGATCAACAGGATGAATGGCAAGAACTTTTTCATGATTAACAGGTATTAACAGATAAATTTAAGGATTGCTGTTTTGCTTTTATCTATTGAATGGCATTGAGAAGTATTTCTTTTATCTCGCTGACGGACGGAACCCGGCCATAGACTACCACTTTACCATCCACCACGAGGCCGGGGGTGCGCATGATTCCATAGCTCATGATCTGCTGAATGTCTTCGACCTTTGTGATGTTCGCGTCAAGGCCCATTTCAGCTACGGCATTGATGGTTGCTTTTTCGAGGTTTTTGCAGTTGGTACATCCAGTACCCAAGACTTTAATTTCCATTTTTTTATTGATTTGAAGGTTTGAAGAATATGAGGCTGAAGGATAAAAGCAAAATGCTTATTACCGACAGCTATTAATACGCGTCAGAAAATCATATTAAAAAGAAATCCGACGAGGAGTATGCCTGTGCCAACAACACCAATGAAGGTGAAAATGAGCGGGAGCTTTAGCACTTTACGAAGTATGATCATCTCAGGCAGTGATAGCCCGATGACCGACATCATAAATGCAAGAGATGTGCCAAGAGCGGCACCTTTTTCGATTAACGCCGAAACGACCGGGATGATACCGGCTGCGTTAGAGTAAAGAGGGATGCCTATCAGTATTGAAAGCGGGACAGAATACCAGGCTGATTTTCCCATGAATGAAGCCATAAAATCCTGTGGTACAAATCCATGTACTCCGGCACCCACAGCAATGCCAATCATAACATAGAGCCAGACTTTACCGACGATTTCTTTCACTGCTTCAAGGCCCCGTTTGATCCTGATCGGAAATCGCATCACTTCATCTTCAGGGTGATTGCCTGATTGTATTCTATATACCCAATCTTCCACCCATTTTTCCAGGTGAAGCCGACCAATTACCCAACCTGCAGTGATAGCAATAAACAGCCCTGTAACAACATAAATCAAGGCTGTTTTCCAGCCAAACAGGCCGAAAAGCAATACGACGGCTACTTCGTTGATCATTGGGGCAGCTATAAGAAAAGAAAAGGTTACTCCCAAAGGAATTCCTGATTCAACAAAACCGAGAAAAAGCGGAATGGCTGAACAGGAGCAAAACGGGGTTACTATTCCCAGCAGTGATGCAAGGATATTGCCGGTAAAAAGCGATTTGCCTTCAAGGGCTTTGCGTGTCCGCTCAGGGGAGAAATAGGTACGAATAATGCCAACGCAAAAAATTATTAATGATAAGAGTAGCAGCACTTTAGGAACTTCGTAAATAAAAAAGCGTACCGATTCGGTGAGGTGAGCGCCACGCGGAAGTTTAAACACTCGGTCAACCAGCAGGTCGGTTAATGGCTGTAGATAATGATAAAGAAGGAACCATGCCGGCAGGAGCAGTAGAAGAATGTACCGCCGCTTGTTTAATGGTTTGATTGATACAGTAATCATTGACAGGTGTCGTTAAATGAGTCGTTTTTCAGGTGAAGGAAATTTTCCATCAGCGCACCGGCGGTTTTCCAGTTTTCCTGGTTAATGCAATATTTGATTCGCGGTGGGTTGATTTCGCCCTGTATCAGGCCTGAATCTTTCAGTTCTTTCAGATGCTGCGAAAGCGTGGAGAGAGCAATGGGGAATTCCTCTGCAATATTCCCGCTGTAACAACACGATTGCCGGGCCAGGATTTCAAGTATTTTAATACGCGCCGGGTGGCCCATAGCCTTGGCAAAACGCGCCAGCCTGACTTGCTCATCGCTATATGAAACTTTCATGTACGTGAATTGTTAGTATTTCGCAAAAATACGAAATAATAAATTTGCGCATTTAAAATATTCTCAGAAAGCAGTTAAAATTGATTTCAGGTACAATGTTTTTATGGTTACTCAGGTTTCCGGCAGCGCTGGAACAGGCATTCAAAGCATTTATTGTAAAAAATATCAGGTACGAATATTTGATATGCAGAAATTAAAATATTTACCCGTAAATTGCATAGTTTTATGAATCAATCATCTGAGTGTATGCCGGAGAGGGAATGATAACCAGTATATTTTTCAAATCAATTCCACGCTATGAGCATGAAGTATAAAATATTTCCCGACAGGAGCCTGATTGTGGATGTGCTGAATGGCAAAATAGGAATGAAGGAAATGCAAAACCTGATACGCCACGAGATGGAGGATTGCGACTTTAATATCGTGAGAAGGGCTTTGTCTAATGTTGTAAATGTTCAGCCGGATCTGTCACTTACCGAGCTACAGGGCTTGATTGAGATGATGAGTTCTCCTGATCCTGAACCTGATTTCAGGTGGGCAATCCTTACCGGTAATCCTATGCAGGCGGCATTCTCAACGCTGGTGCAGGGTGACCGGTATTTCAGTGATATTATCGGTGTTTTCAGTACGCTGGATGCTTGTTGCAGATTTCTGGGCATTTCTTTTGACGAAAGTGAGTTTTTTAATGACGATTACTCTCTTGTAGAGTAGGTAGTTACATATTTATCATATTTTTGAATGCAACTTGTATGTTTGATATATGTTACTGCGAAGAACTTTTTTATTAGGGAGTCAGTAAACAGAGGTACCGGTCATATTGTAATTATATTTCCATGCTGAACGAAGACATCTATAAGACAGCCTTTGAATCATCAAATGTTGCGGTCTGTATAACCGGAATCACAGGCTATTTGCATGTCAACAATGCTTTTTGTGAACTGACAGGGTACACTGTAAAGGAGCTGGAACAACTTACATGGCAGGATATCACACCTGCTGATGAAGCTGAATCGCTTAAACTGCTTATACAACAGGTATTTAATGGCCAGTCTGAAGGGTTCAAAGCCTCCATTTGTCTAATTAGCAAGAACGGTTCGCCTGTATACGCAAATATTTATACAGCAGTATGCCTTGAAAAAGATGGCAGTTTGCAATGCCTTATCACAACCGTTATTGATGTTACCGGGAAAAAGAAATTGGAGGACGAACTATCTTATTACCAGGAATTGCTTGAGGAAACAGGTAGAATAGCCAAAGTTGGGGGCTGGGAATTTGATGCAATAACAGGAAAAGGTACCTGGACAGACGAAGTGGCACGCATTCATGATGTTGAACCGGGTTTTGAAACAAACGTACAGATTGGCCTGAGCTATTACCAGGATGCCGATAAAAGGAAGATTGAGGATGCTGTTAACGAGGCGGTTGTTGGTGGCAAACCTTATGACCTGGAGTTGCAAATCAATACGGCAAAAGGGAATAAGAAGTGGATAAGGACCATTGGGCATCCGGTCATCGAAAACAACCGGGTCACAAAGGTAAGGGGGTCGTTTCAGGATATCACCGAACAAAAAGAAACAGAAAGGAAATTACGGGAATCGGAACAAAGATTCTTCACAATATTTCATTCCAGCCCAATAGGTACAAATCTGTTCAGTGTGAAAACCGGTAAATCATTGGATGTGAATGATGCATACCTCCGGATTACAGGGTATAGCAGGGACGAAATGATAGGCCATACGGCCTATGAACTCAACCTTTTTGTTGATCAGGAAGCAAGAGACATCTGGATGAAAGAGCTGATGGAGAAAGGTGGAGTATATGATGTCGAAGCCAAATTTCGCTGCAAGTCAAATGAAACAAAGGATGTCCTGGCTTCGATTGAAATTGTGGAAATTGATGGTGAAAAAATGGGCCTGGTGGTAGCGCATGATATCACCGAACGTAAAAATACCGAAGCTGCACTCAAAGAATCGGAGGAGAAGTTTGCACAGGCATTTCAGCTTGGACCGGCTGGATTGGTTATTGCAAGGTTCAGCGATGGGCTGATTATCAATGCAAACCAACCGTTTTTTTCANNGCTGACAGAGTACAGGCGTTCCGATGTAATCGGACATTTGTCCACAGATATTGGGATTCTTAGTCACCAAACCAGGAGTTTGTTTGTGCAAAAGATGAGGAAAGATGGGGCACTGCATAACTATGAAATGGCGATCACAACAAAATCGGGCAAGCAAAAAGATATACTGGTCTCGGCAAAGCCAATGCTTTTTGACGGAATCCAATGCAATATAATAGCCATGACCGATATTACAGACCGGAAGCTGGCCTTGCGGTTGTTATCGGAAAGTGAGGAGCGGTACCGTACAATCCTTAACGATTCGCCGGTTGCCGTGGCTGTGCATGTCGATGGANNAAAAGTTGCTTTTGCCAACCCTGCAGGAATGAAAATGTTTGGACTGACAGCTCAGGACAGCCTGATAGGCAAACCTGTAATGGAAATGATCCATCCCGACTGGCGTAAAGAAACCATGGAAAGAGCTGATAAGCTTGCCAGGGGAGAACTCGTAGATTATCCTGTAAGGAGTGTTTACTTGAGAGCCGACGGCACGCCTGTAGATGTAGAAATAATGGTTTCACCGCTTATGTACAACGGGAAGAAAGCGATTCAGGCAATCGTAACTGATGTCACTGAGCGAATAAGGGCGGAAAAGAAGCTGAAGGAAAGTGAAGAAAAGTACAGGTCGGTTTTTGAAAACAGTTCAGTGGCAATATTGCTGTCATCACCCGATGGCACCATCCATTCGGCCAATGAGGCTGCCTGCAGGCTCTATGGTATGACTGAAGAAGAAATATGCCTGGCCGGAAGGCATGGACTGACTGATACTACTGATACCAGAATGCAACGATTGCTCGAGGAAAGAAAACAACTGGGGCATGCTACAAGAGAAGTTACCCTTATTAAAAAAGATGGCAGCAGGTTTCGGGCAGAGGTTTCATCCGTGTTGTTCAGCGATAGCGAAGGAAGGGAGTTGACCAGCATAATCATCAGAGATCTTACTGAGCAAAAGAAAGCTGAAGAGCTTCTCAGGACCAGTGAAGAACGGCTTCGCCTGTCGACGGAGCTGGCTGATGTTGCCGTGTGGGAGTATGATGTCTTAAGCAACAAGTTATCAAGGTCGCGAAATCATGACAAACTTTATGGAGTTGAATGGAGCGATAAATGGAAGTTCAGTACAATAATCACGATCGCTCATCCTGACGACAAGAAGACAACAGAAACCAGGTTAAAAGCGGCTCTGCTGCCTTCAAGTGAGGATCAATTTGTGTTTGATTTCAGGGTAGTACATTCTGATCAGTCGGTGCACTGGCTTAATGTGATAGGACAGGTTGTTAAACGGGATTCCGAAGGTAATGCATTGNNATCCTGAAGAGGGTGCCTTATTGATATTACAGCCCGTAAAGAGGCTGAACTGGAAATTATTAAGCTCAATAATGAACTCGAGGACCGTGTAGCTGAGCGTACCGCCAGGTTGCGCGATGCCAATAAAGATCTTGAGTCATTTTCCTACTCAATATCACATGATCTCAGGGCTCCGCTAAGGGCAATTTATGGTTTCTCTCAGATATTGTCAGAACGCCACCGGCAGGCTCTTAATGACGAAGGAAGACAGTACATGGATTATATTGTATCATCGAGTATACGCATGGAACAACTGATCAATGATTTGCTCGATTATTCAAGGTTGAGCCGGAAGCCTCTCATTATGAACCCGGTCTCGCTGAGAAAAATCATTGAGAATGTATATTCTGATTACCAGATGCATATTGAGGCGGCAGGGGGTAAGCTTGAAATGATGAACGATCTGCCCGGTATTGAAGGTGATGAAACACTGCTGAGGCAGATATTCTCCAATCTTATAGGCAATGCTATTAAATACAGGCATCCTGATATACCGCTGCTGATTAAAATTTCAGCCGAACCACATTTAAACGGGTGTGTCATCAGGGTGGCTGATAATGGAATAGGAATTGCACCTGAATATCACGAGAAGATTTTTAATGTATTCCAACGCCTTCATAGTGAAAGTAAATATCCCGGGACCGGTATAGGCCTGGCAACCGTTAAAAAAGCTGTAAGAATGCTTAACGGAAGTGTAACCGTTGAGTCAGAGATTGGAAAAGGAAGTATATTTATCCTTGATTTTCCAGAAAATTCATGTTATGAGTAATCAAACACAAATACTGCTGGTAGACGACAATCCAATGGATATCGTGCTTACCCGGGATGCTTTCAGAGAAGCTAAACTGCAGAATAATATCAATGTAGCCAACAGCGGGGACGAAGCGCTTGACTATCTGTTCGGACGAGGCAAATACGCTGACAGGGAACAGTTTCCTATGCCATCGCTGGTGCTGCTTGATCTCAAAATGCCGGGTACCGATGGTTTCGAGGTTCTCAGGCAAATCAAATCAACAGAAAAACTTAAACGGATTCCGGTTATTATTCTTACTTCTTCGCGCGAAGAAGGTGACCGTGCTCTCAGCTATGATTACGGTGCCAATAGCTACCTGTTGAAGCCTATTTCATTTATTGGCTTTGTTGAAGTTGTTAAAAAGATTGATGATTACTGGTTTTCACTGAATGTAGGCTCTCATGATTGAGATAATACTATCGTNAAAAGAATATCTATTAAATGCATTTTCTGTTTTCTATTTGTTATTAAAGTAAAACGGCAAATGATGAAAGATTTGGTACGTGTGCTGCATGTTGATGATAACCGTTTCGACAGGCAACTTGTGCGGGATGCCCTTATGGCAGAGCATGACAGATTTGTGCTTACCGAAGCGGAGGATCAGGAGGAACTGCTGGCTTGTCTTGAAAGCATGCAGTTTGATGTGATTCTGAGTGATTTCAATATTTTAGGATTCAGCGGTTTGCAGGTTCTGGAGATCGTTAAGCAAAAACAGCCTGAAACTCCTGTTATCATAGTTACTGGTACAGGCTCGGAGGAAGTTGCCATCAAAGCCATGAAAATGGGTGCTTCCGACTATGTGATAAAATCAGCAAGGCACATTCGTGGCCTTGCATCGGCTATCGATCTGGTTATAGAGAACCGGAAGCTTATAGCTGAGCGCGAAACCAGCCGCATCAATTTGCAGAAAAGCGAGGAAAAATACCGCAAAATATTTGAAAATATTCAGGATGTATATTACCAGATTGACAGCGACGGGGTGATTATTGAAATGAGCCCTTCAATTTACAAGATATCAGGTTTTAAGAGGGAAGAACTCATTGGCAAACAGTCGGAAGATTTTTATGAAGACCCTGAATTCAGAAATGTACTCCTGGAATTACTGGCTGAAAAGCACGAGGTTTGGGATTTCGAAATCAGGCTCAGGACAAAAACAGGAGAATTAAGATGGGCTTCGGTAAATGTTCATCTTTTATTGGACGAAAATAGCCGGCCAATTGGTATTGAGGGATCAATGAGAGATATTGAGGGACGGAAAAAGATGGAGGCTGACCTTTTATTGGCAATTGAGAAAGCAAAAGGCAGTGACAGGCTGAAAACAGCGTTCCTGCAAAATATATCGCATGAAATCCGTACTCCGCTCAACGCAATTGTGGGATTTACAAACCTGCTCTGCAAGTCGGTATATTCTCCTGAAAAATCTGCTTCATTTGCAAATGTCATTACGCATAGCAGCCAGCAATTGCTATCAATTATTGATTCTATTGTTTTAATGGCCAATATTGAATCGGGGCAGGAAAATATAAACGAAAAAAGTTTCGGACTTAAAGCAACATTCAGACTGTTGTTTGAACAATTTTTAAGCAAAGCCGACAGCCGGAAAATAATTCTCACTGTTGAACCGCTGCCGGAGGGTGATGAAATTTATATATCTGCGGATGAAACAAAGTTTATTCAGGTTTTGGTAAACCTGATAGACAATGCACTCAAATTTACCGAAGGAGGAGTGGTGCTGTTCGGCTATACGCTGAAGGAGGAAGAAATTGAGTTCTTTGTGAAAGATACGGGGATGGGGATTCCTGCTGAAATGCAAAAAATTATATTCGAACGTTTTAGCAAACTCGATAATCCGTCCGGGAGTAATGCGGGAGGATCAGGCTTGGGCCTGTCAATTTCAAAAGCTTATGTTGAATTGATGGGAGGAAGGATCTGGGTGGAATCGGAAGTCGGAAAAGGATCCTCATTCTATTTTACAATACCATTGAAAAAAATTGAAAAGGATCAAATTTTTAAGGAAGACAGGGCAGGAAATTTTATCCTGAACCCTGATAGGGAGAAGACCATCCTTGTTGTTGAAGATGACGATGCAAATTTCTTTTTCCTGGATGAGATACTTAGATCGGAATATGTATCAGTGATCCGGGCTGCAGATGGAGCCGCGGCTGTTGAGATATGCAGGAATAATCCGGGGATCGATCTCGTTTTGATGGATATCAAACTCCCGGTGCTTGATGGTATTGAAGCTACCCGAAGGATACGTGAATTTTCACCTGAATTGCCTGTCATTGCACAAACAGCGTATGCAAGCAGCAGCGAAAAATACAATGCAATTGCTGCCGGATGTTCCGATTATTTAAGCAAGCCAATCGATGTGGAATTATTAATTTCAAGGGTGAATAATTACCTGAAATGAAAGAGAGAGAACAGAACAATCAATGATCTAAGTCAATTCTTATATCACAACCGGTTAACTTTCACTTTGCAGCCATTGCACAGCTTCTTTCTGATTTCGAAAAACTTTGACATCCTGTCCTCTGTTGGATGACAGGACTTCAATGAAATTAAAGTCAGTTTGTTTCTCCGAGAAAATTATTGCTCTTTTTATCAGAAATTTCTTAGAGCCCAAATTATCATTCAAAGTATAGAAGCTTTCTGAAAAACGGACCATCTCAACAACTGAGAACCGCAGGTTTGAACACTCCGTGAAATCAATCAGCCAGTTGTAGCAATTATGAATCCGGGCTGCTTCTGATATTTCTTTAACAGCTGTTTTTATTTCACCTGCATCAACAATACCCTTATAACTGGCTGTTAAATAATTATCTTCTTCGAAATATGAAATTGAGTGAGGCATATAAAATACGTTTTGCGCATAGCCCTTGTAAATATACAAAACAAATAGATGTTTTATACCTGATTAATTAATATTGATTATGGAAACAGGTTCTCTCTTTCTGCATTTTTGCTGAAAATCACGCTGCAAACCATGACAGAGCAAAAGCTCAGAGACTCGCAAGCATGTGATAGTTGTTTCTGGTAACTGCTTAATTCCGGCTTATAAAAGAAAGGAAACCAGGAGAATATGAAATCATCATGAAGAACAGATATTATGAGTAAAATAAAAAAAGCCCCGGAAAAACTCCGAGGCTTTAGCGGTCCGGACGGGACTCGAACCCGCGACCCCGTGCGTGACAGGCACGTATTCTAACCAACTGAACTACCGAACCGATTCAAAGAGCATTTGTTCTTTAACGAGGCGCAAAGGTAATACTTTCCATGAATATTCAAACTTATACAGGAAAATTTTTCTTGCCTGAAATTGAAACTATCTGTTACAGATCGAAATAAACGGACAATACGTACAATTTTCCTGGTTTTCAGTTTGTTGAAAAGGTATTGCCTGATCGAAAATCTCTATCATCAAGCCTTCAAGATATTCCTCAAACCTTCGAAGGATATCGGCGTTTAATGATTCCGATTTGTTGATTTTGGCTTTCTGAAGGTATCGTTTTGGTGTTTTTAATGATACAATTCCAGAGACAAAAACCGGTTCACCCGGGTGATTCTGGTAGTAAAGCCATGCATAACAGAGCAATTGCAATAATTTCTGGGGTTTTCTGATCTCCGACAGATTGCCGGGATCATCAATACTGAGTTCTGATGGCTGCAACGATCCGGTTTTATAATCGATAATCCTCAACTGGCTCCCAAACATGTCAATACGGTCCGTGGTGCCTTTGATAATTACCTGAATAGTTTCACCGTTTTTTGCGAATGGAATAGTTAACCGGCCCCGGAATTTTTCTTCCAGGTGAAGTATTTTGAGCGACGCCTTACCGCGGGAAAGCTGCTCGGCTTCAGTTTCAAGAAAACTGCGCACCATGTTGCGTGCTACATTCACAATGATCAGGTTCTTGCCTGTGTCAAGGTCGCTTCCTGAAAATTGATTGTAAAGCTCTTGCTTTACCATTCCGGTGGCAGGTTCGATGAGTGAACGAACAACAGAGGCATCAATTGTTTTGCCGAGGTATGGTTGAAATGCTTTCTGGAAAACACTGTGAACGGCGTTCCCCAGCATGCTTGCATCAATGGTTTCTTCGACTGAATCGGGCTCCCGCAAACCGAGAATGGCCGAAAAATAGAACTGTAGTGAACAATTAAGGTAACTGCTTAGTAAGGAAGGTGAATATCCACTGACTGCAATTTCTTTTAACCTTTGAACTGATGAAGCTGTTTTTGGAATGGTGATAACCGNGCGGTTATTTGCCACCGCCACTGACCCTAAAACATTCTCCTTAATGACAGCATCAGGATTGTATACCGGAAGTTCGTATAGCAGTTGGGTGATAAACCGGCTTTTTTCGCCGTTGCCCATCTCATCGGCTTCGGTGTTATAAAGCAGCCAGGCTGTTTTAGCCCTTTGCAGAAGCCTGTAAAAGTGGTACGCAAACACGGCATTGTGTTCACGATAGCCCGGTAATCCGAACTCCTGCCGTATATCAATAGGAATAAACGAATCCTGCCTTTTGCCTTTAGGCAGCAGCCCTTCATTCACTGAGATCATGATCAGCGTGTCGAAATCAAGCGTACGAGTCTCAAGCACACCCATTACCTGGATTCCTTTTAGCGGTTCTCCATAGAATGGAAGCCGCATGGTTCCGGCAAGACTTGTAAATAGGACGTGAAGGGTTTCTATATCAGGTAATTGTGGTAATTCAGCGATTAATATGTCAAGATCGTGGATGATGCCTGCAATTCCAAAGAGGAACTCAGTTTCAATGCCTGAACCGGTTGAAACCACCTGATCAGCCTTATTATCAACTTCTTCTGCAATAACTTTCACAAAATAAATCAGCCGCTGTAAAAGTGTCAGCAGATCTTTCGAATTATTGGCACATGGAATGAATGGCTCAAATACATCACCCAGCGACTCATCGTAGTTTCTAAGAACCTTCAGAAAATCGTAACCCTGGTAAAATGAGCGGCTTAGCTCTTTGGATTCGTCGAACGACGCTGCACCTTTCATGATCCTGCGGCCAACGAGGTACGGATGTTTCAGGAATCGGAGTATGTCATTGCGGTAGTACCTGTTTCCAGTGTTGCTGTCACTGGTTGTGCTATATTTTTGTGAGTTTATTACTAAGTTGAAAACAGATTCAATCAGTGAGTATGCAGGAGTGAGCTTCATCGGAAACCCCATGGTGACATTGAAATCGCTGATATCTGCCGGGATTGAGTTAAGTACCGGAATCAGCAAACCTTCATCAACCAGCACCACGGCAATACTTCCCGCTGTTGTCTTGTCCAGCGAATCAAGCAACTGACCGGCAAATTTAGCCTGGCCGATGTTTTTAGGAATCCCGGTTATATTAATCTGACGTTCAGAGTTCCTGTAAAAATCAGATATCCAGTTTATTGTCCCAAATTTGCTGCTCTCACGATATTTCCGCATGAACAGACCGGCTTCATGGAAGCTGTTGTCGAGGTAATAACTGTCGGCATCCCAGTATATATCAGCTTTACCGTTATTTTTCAATGTGGTAAACAAACGTTCTTCAACCGGAGTAAGAGCATTGAACCCGGCAAAGATCACTTTAAACCACTCATCAAATGATGTGTCACCCAGGTTTTCAATTAGCCGTCGGAAAGCCAGACCCATGTATGCCTGTCCGCCGGTGATGAGTTCTGCCCTAAACTGTGCATAAAGCGGGGCCAGCGATTTGTAAAACTCCAGGTAACTTTTCTCAAAATCGGTGAGGGGCTTTCCATCAGGGTTCCAATGTTCAATGGCCCGGGCTTCGGTGAGGAAACTGAATACTGCTGAACCGTCAACCAAATGCTGGTCAATTTCATCGAAATCAGATAACAGCCGGCTTCCCCAGGTGACGAAGTCCTTCAATGGCCTCGCATTATCGCCAAATTCTGCATAATAAAGCTTATAAAGATTGATGAGCAGCGCAGGCTGGCCGGCAATCGTCAAACCTGATTTGAGTGCCACGAAGTCTTCGATAGCAAAGATATGCGGCGACCAGAGAGGCTTATCAAGGTGATGGGCCAGGTACTTTTTGAAATACAATCCTGCGCGCCTGTTTGGGAACACAAGGCACAAGTTGCTTATGTTTTTTCCATAAGTGAGGAATAGTTCATCGGCAAGCTGTTGCAGAAATGGTTTCAAAACAGTGTTTAAAGTCTGGTTAACTGTGTTTTAAATTAATTTCAAGATATCTGGCCGCATCGATCAGATCCTGCGGTTTGCCCATATCAAACCAGTATTTATTTTCACTAAGATAGGCTTTTACCGGATAATGGCTGCAAAGCCGAAGGTAAACATCGACAATCGGGAACCTGCCGTTTTCAGTGATTAGTTGAAAAAACTCAGGACTTATCACATGTATTCCGCCAAAAGCGAGTGGCTGCAAAGGCTTTTGATCAGGCAAGGGGATTTTTTCTTCACCTGTTTTTACATTTTTCCAACCCCTGAGCTGGAGTGTATTATCAAAAAGAAAGTACCGGGACGTTTCGCGTGCGCTCACGGCAAGTGTGGCCAGAGCATTTTGCCCGATATGATAACGGATCATCTGCCTGAGGTCAATGTCAGATATAACATCTACATTATGAACCAGAAACGGTTTGTTATCGTCAAAAAACCATGCAGCTTTTAAAAGACCTCCTCCTGTTTCAAGCAACTGCCCGGTTTCGTCCGAAAACAATATTTGTTGCCCAAAGGAATTATTGGCTTTTACAAAGTCAATCACCTGGCCGGCAAAATGGTGAACATTTATGATAATTTCATTGAATCCGAAGGCTGTGAGTTTTTCAATCTGCCATTGCAGCATTGGTTTGCCTGCAACCGGAACCAGTGCTTTGGGCATTGTTTCGGTGTAAGGAGCCAGGCGAGTACCAAGACCGGCGGCAAAGATCATTGCTTTCATGATTCCACACCTTTCTGCCTGAAGTAGTTGCGCATCAACACCTTCTTTAACTCCCTGTGTATAACCAGTTCTGTGATAATATCTGCAACTCCCCACTCGGGATGCTGTTCGCTGGCCAGGGAAATTTTATCCTCACCCAGGTCGATATGATAAAGCAATGATGCTAATTTATGATAATCGTTTTCAATGAGTTGCGTAACATACACCGAAAGTTGCCTGAACATTTCCTCATATGCCAGTTCAGCAACTCCCGAGAATGTGACATCAAAACCAAACATTCCGAAATCTTTCTGTACCTGCTTCACAGTCTGACTGATTATCTCTGACTTGTTTTTATATAGCTCAATATCAAACTGTTCCACCTTCAACTGATCTTTTTAGGTTTACAGACATGTTTCTCTTTCCGGGCTTGCCTGCCGCACCTTTTGCATTCAAACTGAGGGTTTTTCTGTTTATCCTTTAGTTTCTCAGGGTCTTTGGTTTTGCAAAGGGTTTTCGCCATATCGTTTCTGGTTCAATTAGAAATGTTTACTCTTCACCCGGAGCCCTGTATTTTCCGGTAGGCTCAAGTTGCGTATGGATAAGTTCAATGTTAAGCGAATAGCGTTCTTCGAGATAGCGTGCCAGCCTGTCGGCACAGTAAACGGAGCGGTGCTGCCCGCCGGTGCAACCGAAATTCACCTGCAGGTTCCTGAAACCGCGCTTCTGGTATTCGAGCACTGACTGGTCGACCAGTTTAAAAACATTTTGCATGAACTTCTCAATAGCGGGTTCTCTTTCCAGAAACTGGATAACCGCTGAATCTCTTCCGGTCAGGTGCCTGTAATGTTCCCATCTGCCGGGATTTGGCAACGCCCTGCAGTCGAATACAAAACCGCCACCATTGCCCGAATAATCGGGAGGCGGAGCGTTCTTGAACGAAAAGCTGTTGATGTTTACTGTAAGTGACTGGCTTTGTGCAAATGAAGGTGAAGAAATGTTGAGTTTGGCAATGTACTCAAGGGTTGCATTGAGAGCAGGAGTGGCCGGCTTCAGATGGATATTGTCGAGGAACCAGCGTACATTATCAATAGCAAAAGGTATGCTTTGAAGAAAATGTGCCCGTCGTTCGTAGTAACCACGAAAACCGTAGGCTCCCATGACCTGGAGTAGCCTGATAAGAACGAAAGCATTATACCTTTCGAAGAATTCTTGTTCTTCTACTTTTGTATACCGGTTCACATTCTCAATATACCAGTGCAGCATTTCATCCCTGAAGTCAAAAGGCAGGTTTGCTTTCACCTGGAACAGCAAAGAGGCAAGGTCGTATTGCAACGGACCACGCCGGCCGCCCTGGTAATCAATGAAGTATGGTTTTCCATCGCTGATCATGATATTGCGTGCCTGGAAATCGCGGTACATAAAGTACTGGCTGTCAGCCTCAAGAAGGTATTTCGTGAGATTTTCAAAATCCTTTTCAAGGGCGTATTCGTCAAAAGGAATGCGCAACAGCTTAAGGAAGAAGTATTTAAAATAATTCAAGTCCCAATGCATCGACCGGGCATCGAAATACTGTACCGGGTAACACACGGAATAATCGATTCCTGAGCCGGCAACTATCTGGAATTGAGGCAGCAACGCAATCGTTTCGCGATACAATCCGCGCAGGGTTTCGGAAGGGCGCTCAGAAGACGGATCACGCTCAAGCAGGTCGAAAAGCGAATCAGTGCCGAGNNATTCACTCAGGAGGTATATATCTTTTGCAGTNNATTTTTCTGCATAGATTTCTGCCACGGGCAAACCTGCTTGAAGGAAATGTTTTGTAAACGAGAGGAAAGCCGCATTCTCCTGTTTATCAGGATTGTATACACCAATAGCCTGTCGCCAGTGCCCGTATATACGGTAATACTGCCTGTATGAACCTGCCTGTGGCAGAGATTCTATCTCCAGACCTTCTTCTCCCGACCAGTGCCGGAATAAATCCTTCAGGTCTTCTATGTGATTGTCAGACACTTAATAAAATGTTGTTGTTGGTGTTGATCAATTGTAAGCGATTTTACGAAAATAGCACTTTTCAAGGTAAAAGCCTGCTCAATTTGTTAAACAGGTCACGATTGCGTAAATCACGGATAATTAATTGCGGGTTTCATGAGAGGCGCCACTGCTTTTTCTTCAAACTTAATTTTACTATCTTTGTTCTAACAGAAGCCAACAAACTAAAAACTCCGACATATTATGGAAAGTAAAGCATTGGAAATACTAAAGACAGCGATCCTGATGGAGAAGCGCGGCAAAGCATTTTATGAAAAAATGGCTGAACAAACGGAGAGCGAAGGAGCAAAAATGATTTTCATGACAATGGCCGAAGAAGAGAAAGAGCATGTGGAGTACCTGTCGAAGCAGTTCTCACATTATNNGTCAAAGAAAAAACACTTCGCCAAGCCTGATACTTCAGCTGATATCGCCGATGATATTTCAGGTGATATCATCAATAAGGAGATTGTGAAGCAGATTTCGGCTGCCAGTTTTGAGGCTGCTGCCATTTCGGCTGCTATGGATTTCGAAACCAGGGCAGTGGAAGTGTATTCCAAACGTGCTGCTGAAGCAGAAGACCCGAATGAAAAAGAAATGTATGCCTGGCTGGCAGAGTGGGAGCGGGGACATCACAAAATACTTCACGACCTCAACGAAGCCCTTAAAGAGAGCATATGGTTTGATAACCAGTTCTGGCCGTTCTGAGGTTAAAAAACGGGATAAAAAGCGCTGTCTGTTATGAACAGACGGCGCTTTTGTTTGTAACATCAATCCACCCTGATCATCCTGCTACCAGAAACCGACCTGAATTCAGGGTTGTACATGGCATCGGCACTCACCGGCCCCATGGTGTAAGTACCCTTGTTTACTACCCTTACGGTGTAATAAAATGTGGAAATACCTGATCGCAGCGTTGTAAAGAAACTTACCCTGTCATCGCGAATATCCTGGTAGTCGGGAGTGGTGGCGTTTTGCTGCCAGGGGTAATTTCGTTCAGCCACAAGCCGGGAATTTTCAATTTCGAAACAAGCGGGTAACAAATCTGTAACGGCAACATTCTCAATCGTTTTTCCTCCTTCGGTTTCTGCTGTAATTTTTACAATAACCAGGTCATTAACTTTAAATGAATCACCATTTAATACCTGTCCTGTCCTGTCGAGGAATTGTTTCCTCACCTTAATGGAGCGGTCTTCGTCACCGGTTGCAGGTTTGTAAGGTATTCCAGAGAGTTCGTAGAAGTAGTAAAGGTTGCCTTTACCGCTTGTGCTGATGGTTGCTTTGGCTGCTGCCAGGTTATTGGTGAGTACCAGGTCATCACCTGTAAAAGGTTTCGCCTGCTTTCCATTGATCGAAATGTTTGCTTTGACATCTGAGCCTGCTGTTTTCCGTGCAAACTTCCCTATGGCTGTCATGCAAAAGGCGTTTTCCTGCGTTGTCAGGTAGCGCCTTTCCTTCATTTCCTTACCGATTGATTGCAGGAGTTGTCCAACCTGAGCGTTATCAGGATCGGCTTCGAGCAAGGCATTCAACGCTATAGCGCGGTCGCGCAGGTATGATGCGAACGATCCTCCGGCCAGCGATTGAATCTTTGATGTACCGAAAGCGGGAGGTAATACAGCCTGGTAGCTGCGGCGGTCACCGGCAATCATGTATGCGGCTGCCAGCAGGTAACGGCTTTCAGAGGTGAGTGATGCTGCCTGCGATTTATAGAAGTTCATCGTGGGAATCTGAGCCCTGTCGGCCAATGCAAGCACGTAAATTGAATAGAAGATCTCCTGTGCCGGGTTGTTACNCGAAGAAACGACCCCTGAAGGCTGGGTATAGAAGTAGGTTTCCGTCTGCCGGCTTTTCACCTTCTGTTCGAGATATTTCAGTGCATTAGAATATACCTGGTCATTTATTTGATAGCCAGCTTTCTGGGCTTCGGTGAGGAAATGAGCAATATAGGCGGATATCCACCATTGGTCGTTGCCACCACCCTGCCACATGGGGAATCCGCCGTTATACAACTGGTGTGCTTCAACCATATAAATTGCCTGTTGGATGTTGTTCTCCGGTGTTCCATACCGGTCATCCTCAGGGGCGATAAGTTGCTGGTGTGCAGCGGCAGCTAAATCGCGGAGGTAGAGTTGCGGGAAAGCGGCCGAAACCGTTTGTTCCATACAGCCATAAGGATAACGGATCAGGTCGCTGAGATTCTTCAGGTATTCGGCAGCCGGTGACCTGCTCAGCATGAGACGCGATCGTATGCCCTGTGGCAAAAGGCTTGCAGCAAAATCGACAGTCCTGGAGGTTCCACCTTTTACCATCCCCGATCCTGTATAGAATGTCAGACCGGCAGCTGGACGGACAGGCAATTCGACCTTCTCGGTAAATTTTTGTCCCATGGCGTTAACCGTAACATTAACAACCCCATTCCCGATGCCGTTTCCTGCCGCAATTTCAAAAGTGTAAGCCTGCTCGCGGTTCACTTCAAGGGTTGCCGGCTGTTTTGAACTTCCCGAAACTGATAGCGGAGTGTTTGCCGAAACATCAATAGTTGCTTTGGCCGGATTGTTTGTCGTATTCGTAAGGTTCACTATCATGGTGACTTTGTCGCCGGGGCTCATAAATCGCGGCAAAGCCGAACTGATGATCACCGGGTCAGCTACCCGTATGGTTTTCTCTGCCGAACCGAAGCGGCTGTCCTTGTATGCTATTGCCATCACCCGCAGGGCACCGGAAAACTGGGGAATATCAACCGGGAAACTTACCTGCCCTTTACCGTCAGATTTGAGCACTCCGCTCCACTTTGAAATTAGTTTTACCCTTTTGGAAGTCAGCGGATTAATACGCCTTGCCAGGTCAAAACCTTCGCTGCCGGCAGGGCTGGAGCCCGATCTTTTCAGTTCGGGAAACAACTGTTTGTATACGTCATAGGAAGCCACTTCAAGCGACCTTTTCTGGAAAAACCAATTATGGGGGTCGGGTGTGGCAAACCCGGTTACCTGCAAAATGCCTTCATCAACTACCGCAATTGTAACTTCGGCATTCGGTAAAGTGTTCACAGTGATCACCTGCCGTATGTTCGATCGTGACTTATCAGCAGCCTTGATCGTGACATCAGCCCTGGTTTTCGGATCGTCCACCTTGAGTGAGATCACTCCATGGGCCACGGTAAGCGGCATCTCAGTGTCGGTGATCTTTTTAAAAAGAGTAGCTTCTACATAAACGTTCGGGAGATGCTGCTCTGAAATATCCAGAACAAGGCTCGCAGATTTCTTTTTAACGTCTATATATTTGTATTCCAGCACATTGTTTCGGGAGTACGTGACCAGCATCTTTCCATCAAAAGGTGTGCTGAACAGTAGTTTTGCCTTATTACCTGGCTGGTAAGCATCCTTATCGGCAGAAATAGTCACTTCGCCTTCTCGGTTTACCTCAAATGATGTGTAATCAGTGTCGTTCCAGCTATAAGCGTAGAAATCCGATGAGACATAATTCTGGCTTCCCGGAGCATNTACCTTCAGGACATATTCGCCTGACTGCTGGGGTGTGAATGGCAAAACCTCGCCTGATGCGGATATCGTGATTGTTTTCGAAAGTTCAACTGTCTCTTTCTGCTGTGAAATGTAGCGATAACGGTCACCATCGCGTTCAATAACCGTTTCATATTTGAGGTGCGAGATAACGACCTGCGCCTGTACATTTCCCTGGGCTTTGCCTTCACGGTTCACAGCGATAAGCTTGAAATTCATGGGTTTGCGTGTACTCACCCACCTGTCGAAATTCCTGATACCGATAAGTACCGGTTGTGTCAGAATGTCGAATTTGCTTAACCGGTTTACAGGACGCCCGGTTTCATCAAAAACAGTGGTAAATAGGGTTCCGTCGAGGATGCCGAGTCCTTCGTAGGTTTCAGGCCTGATGGTCAGGCTGGCTTTACCTGCTTCATCAGTAATGCCACTGGTTGTAAGCGAAGCCAGGTAAGGCATGTTTTTCGATTCAACCGTAAAGTTGTAGTCGGGAAAAGCCTTTGGCTTAAAGAATTTTCGCGACAGCCGGAGCTCAGCCTCTACCTTGCGATTTGCAGCTGCAGCTCCGTAAAGGTTATCGGCTTGTATGGCTGCTTGTATGGTCTCACCAGAATTATACACTGATTTGTCGGTTTTGACCGTGACTTTGATCCTGTCGGGCATAAATTCTTCAACGGCGATACGCCTTGTCGCAAGCAGCACATTGTTGGATGAGAACACTTCGATGGAATAGGTTCCGGTCATGGCTGAAGCAGGGATGTAGAACAACCCGGATGCCGATCCTTCGGCAGTGAGTTGTTTGCGCTGGCTCTGGTACTCCTTGCCATTTGGTGCCAGAATCCTGATTTTAAGCGGCAGATCCTTCACGGTTTGCCATTGCAGTGTCCTCACGATAGCGTTGTAATACACCGTATCACCCGGACGGTAAAGGTCGCGGTCGCCATAAAGGAAAACATCGTAATTGATGTTGCTGGTACGTTTGCCTCCGACATCAAAACGGGATGTTTCCACTCTCGAATTGTTAAACAGGATGAAATTGAAATCGCCCTGGTATTCTGCTGATACCATGCTTAGCGTAAATCCCGGCGACTGGGTTTTGATATTTTTCAACATGGCAACTCCGCGGCTGTCGGTAGTAGCGCTGTATATCTTCTGATTGTTTGAACTATAAAAATCAATCTTTGCCCCCTTCATGGGCGATGCATCGCTGAGTGAATTGACGAATACCAGGATGTCGTCGGTGCCTTGTTTCACGATGATGCCGAGGTCAGACAGCGATACCATAACGGCATCCTGCAGCCAGCGTTTATCGCTCGATTCAGCCTTTACCACATACATGCCCCTGAAATTGTCAGTAACCTGGAAATCAGCCAGGTCAATGTTGAGCAATGACATGTTTCCGGATTTTGGCAACGACCGGGTTTTAATCACTTTGCTCATTACCTGCCGTCCATAATCCTCATCGAACGGATAGGTGGAATAATCGTAGTATTCATCGTCTTCATAGTCCCAGCGCCNATTCCTGCCCCTGCGCATGTAATGCTGAAGATTGTTCTCATAAACCTTGAAAACGCTCACTCGTACTTCAGGAATGTTGATTATGTTAACACCAAGGTTTCGCGATCCTCTGGTTGAGAGATACAATGCATTTTNCTCAGTGAATGCGAGGTAAGGTTCAGGGGTACCAAAGGCTACTGCCTGCACAAATTCTTCACCCAACTCGCGGCCAAATACACTTTTCAGGGCAGGTAATATTTTTACTGTGTATGCCTGGCCTGCCAGGAAGCCGCCTTTAAGCTTCACACCGTTCGGGAGGATTTCTGTTGTGAAATTCACGGATGGTTCAACCGAAATCAATGACGTAAGCCCTTCATCGAGAATTGGTTGTGTCGTNNCCGTGATGGTGATTACCCCTTCGCCGTTTTCAAAATCGGGGACGACATCCGTGATGGAAAGTTTTTCTTTCGATGGCACTGTGAATTCCTGACNTATCGGTTCAGTGGTTTTTATAATGCTTCCTGCGCATGACAGGCCTTTACCGAAGGTTATTTTGCCTTTCGAAACATCGTCCGGCGTCCGGGTCTGATCGGCAAAAGCCAGTTCCATCACCTCGGCATCGCTTTGAGTAATTACTCTGTAGGTCATGGGCTTGCCGTTAACTTCCACGGTGGTGACGGAGGCCAGTTGCGAAGGCGACACAGGCCCGTTGAACGAAAGCAGCAGCCTTACTTCGACGTTTGACATGGGGTCTGTCGCCATAGCCCAATAACTGCTGATGGTTTCGAGCGTGATATATGGCGTATGGAATGGAAGCGGTTTGCTGTCAACGCCGGGTTTTTTCTTACTGTATTTGAGGAGGGCATCCGTCAGGGTGGCTTTGAAATCGGTACTCGGCGCCAGCAGCTGCGAAGGTGAGAAGGTAATTTCCGACTTGCCTGTCCACATGAAACGCCCTTTAATTTTNNTTGGCTCAAACTGAATATAGACTGTTGTGTCCCATTTATTTAGCAGCGCTGAATCGGAGATCAGCTCATGGTTGAATGTAAAGACCAGGTTTTGTCCCCGCTGAGCCTCAGGATCGAAATTGGTCTTTTTTACCCTGATTGTCCGTTGGTTGGTGCATGATACCATAACGATGGCGCCAAGCACGAGAAGATAGAGGGCTTTTTTCATGGGAGTGTTCAGTTACTGGTTATTTAATATTTGTGGAAAATGGGAACTTTATAATTCTGCTAATATTTACAGGCATTTTGAGAGATGATTATTTAAATTTTAGATAACTAATTACTTTCTTTTGTCTTGCCCACAAAAGAAAGTAACAAAGAAAAAGTCAAGACTTTATGAAAATTTCTTGTTTCTACGGTTCGGCTCTTCAACGCGACACAAGCCGCACCGACACACATACCAACGCAGGCTTCTGTATCGCTTGCACATGTCCGGCGCAACGATCCTTCCCTTGAAAACCAGCGAAATTTTCATAATGTCGTTCCTCCTTTTACGTCTATACGACAGAATTGATATTGATGATTTATTATACTGATGCTATGCCGAAAACCAGCAGGTCTTTGTAGTNTGCCCAGTGGCGGACATGTTTTTCGAGATAACCTTCCTGTTTCATGCCACATTTTTTTAGGACGTTTTGCCGAAGCCGGGTTGGTAACATACACATGGCGTAAATCTTATGCAGCCCAAGTTTTTTAANACCGTAGCGGATCANTTCCTTTGCTGCTTCGGTGGCAAATCCTGTTTCCAGTAATGTTTCGCCAATCCAGTAGCCAGCTCGGCACTTACCCACCACCAGGTTAAGCTGAAGCCCGATACAGCCTAAGAGCACACNTGTCGTCTTTCCGGCAATGGCTAATATAAGGTTTGCGTTGGCGATGAATTCTTCAGCATNGGTGGCTATCCAATCCTCTGCAGCACCGGCAGGATAAGGTGAGGCATGTTTCAGCGTGTTTTCGGCAACTTTTATATTTCNCGCAAGTTCCCGCANCCGTGGCCCATCGGTTAAAGCAAAAGNCCGCAGGATAAGCCTTCCGCGTTATAAGCGTTGTATCGGATCATGCTGAAAATCAGGCTGTGGCTCCATTACGGAAGGTCGTGAGAAACAAATACCTAAAATACGCAGGAAATGTGTCGGCATGAATACGATTGAAGTATTTATTTGTTGGGTTAATTGCATATTGTTTAAAAATTTCTATGCCAGAAATTTTTATATTGGGATTGATTTTATGACCGGAATAGGGAGTTATTTTTAAAGAAATTAATATTTTAGGTATTTTATCATGAAAAAGGCTGGCAATTATTCTTTTTTGCCCGGGCGGTGTGGGTATTCCGTCTATTCAGCCATTTTCGCAGAGATGTATTGGACCAGGGTAGCCTCTGGAAGCCCACAAGGAAAACACATTAAAATGATTATTCTCAAAATTTCCGGGAACAAACAATTTTGGAATAGACGCGTGGTGGAAGGTTCTTACTTAGCATGATATATCGACAAATGCCGGTGCAAACGTTGCGGGACCTTATACTGGCATCCTGCCGGCAAGGACCAATGATTAACATCTGTAATGCGATCTGTTTTTTATTCAACGAAAGCGATTGGATTCATTTTCGGAGGCAGTTGAAAACAATCCTGCAAAACCAACAGATGGCGGATACACATTGGTCGGAAAAGTACGGCCTGCCCCTTAATTAGCCATAATTCATATTCACCTTTCGGATATTACCTTAAACGTTTGATGAATACACATTTGGTTTTGCCGTAGGCAGCAGATGGATTACGGCTGAAAGACCAATGATGGTGTGAAACCTTTGGAACCTGTGGCCAGCGGTAAGTTTTGAGTTAAAAAAGAATCGTTTTTCCGATTCGTAACGGCGTTATATTACTAGGGTCGGATAGCCTTATATGCTTAAAACGGAAGACGACACAGGAAAATACTGGTCCCTGTGATCAGTTATCTCTCTCT